>CAVTAV010000001.1:0-365898 GCA_963732795.1 uncultured Alphaproteobacteria bacterium
AACGCATCAGGCGGCTTCCAAGCGGAGCGGTGGACGCCATGATGTCGTCTGGGTTGACGCCCCTGGTAAGGTCGGCCCACTTCGGTGGTTACGGACTTGACTGGATCACGCACGTCGACTGCGTGTCCCAGGTAGCTCAGGTGAGCGCATCGCTGGGCTGGTGCTTTAGCTTTCTGCTCCAGCATCAGTTTGTACTCGGGCTGTTTCCTGCTGAGGCTCAGGAATACGTCTACGACCTGCATCCAAATCCGAAGATCGTGACATCCTTCATCCCCGCGGGGAAAGCGGCGACAACAGATGGCGGTTTTCGTCTGAGCGGCCGCTGGGCCTTCGGATCGGGCGGCGACCATTGCGACTGGGCCATCGTCGGCGGCATGGCCACCGAACCGAACGCAAAGCCACGATGGTTTCTTCTAAAACCAGGCCAATTCAAGATCGTGGATACATGGCACAGCGTCGGGTTGAAGGGCACTGGCAGCAATGACATCGTCGCCGAAGACGCGCTCGTTTTGGACGACTTCACGGTTGAAATGGGGTCCGTTGGCACCGGTCAGTCACCCGGATCAAAACTCCTCAAGGAACCGCAGTATCGTACGTCATTGGGCTCGCAATTTCAGTTCGCCCTGCTTGCGCCGATGTTGGGCGCGGCGCGCGGCGCTTTGGAAGGTTTTGTCGAGTTCAGCCGCGACCGAAAGACGGGCATGGTTCCCACCAAAGTGTCCGAGAACGCTCAGACCCTCGCGCGGATAGGAGAATCCTCTGGCGAGATAGAAGCGGCTTACGCCATCCTCGACAAGGTCAGCCGTGGTGTTTGGTCTGGAGAATTGGCGCCGCCGACCGCGTCAGCTCAAGTTGGCCGGGACTTCGCAACGACCGCCAAATTGTTGGTGCAAGCGACAGATCGCCTTTTTGCCGTCACCGGCGCAAGGGGACTGAACGAAAGCAACCCGGTCGGCCGACATTGGCGTGATATCCATGCTATTGCTGCTCATGCAGCGCTTCAGACCGACGGGATGTTTCAAACGTTCGGCAAGTCGACATTCGATGGCCCTTCAATTCCGCCGGGCTTCACCAAATAGCAAGCTAACCAGGAGCAAACCATGGCCGCAGATGGCGTTTGGAAGATAACTGTCAACAGTCCGATGGGCGCCCAAGAATCTACCTGGCGCCTGAGCACCAGCGGGACGGAACTCGAGGGTTCTTCCGAAGGGGGGCCTGGCGGAACGGTCGAAGCAAAGAATGGAAGGGCCGATAACGGGCATCTTACCTGGTCTGCCGACATAACCACTCCATTCCCGATGACGCTGGAGTTCGACGTCACCGTGGATGGTGATTCCATGGTTGGCCAAGTCAAGGCCGGCTCGTTCGGACACTCACCCCTGAACGGAGTTCGCGTTGGATAAGTGCCGCTCTGCCGACAATTGACTGGCAGTTGAGCTTGCCGATTTATGTTGCCGGTTGGCGGCCTAGCGTCGTCTGTTTGATGTGGCACGCCATTCCTTTGGAACCCGGGCTGCGAACCCCAAGCCTCGCCCAAGATCCTGGTTGGCAGCTTAAAGAAATGAACGGAGCGCCCAATGGTTGACGTGAACGAGACGCACGATCCCAAGCGTCGGAGTTGGATCGATGCCGCCAACTCGCAGGACACGGACTTTCCTGTTCAAAACCTTCCGTTTGGCGTGTTCAGCGCTCCCGGGCGAAGCGCTCGAGGGGGCGTGGCGATCGGAGATCAAATCTTCGACCTGCGCGAAGCGCTCGGCGCGGGGCTGTTCTCCGGGCAAGCCGAGGTGGCGGCAAAGGCCGCAGCTGGTTCCGTCCTGAATCCACTGATGGCCATGGGCCGGAGGCCCAGTGCCGCTCTGCGCGAACGCCTCGCGGATCTCTTGTGGATTGGGGGACCCGACGCCGAGGCTGTCAAGTCAAATACCGGGGCGCTCCTGGTATCACAGAGCCAAGCCGAGCTTCACCTTCCTGCCGACATCGGGGCATTTACCGACTTCTGCTGTTCTTATGATCACGTGAAGTCGCCTAGGCCCCAGCGGCAAACCAGCCGAGCCGTTCTTTTACGTTCCTGTCGCATACAATGGACGCGCCAGTTCGGTGCAGCCATCGGGCACTGACATCAAGCGACCGATGGGCCAGTTCCGCAAAGACGGCGACGTCATCGCTTACGGCCCTGAACCGCGTTTGGACTTTGAAGTTGAGTTCGCGGCCCTTGTGGCAGGAGGCAATGCGCTTGGTGCTTCTATTCCGGTGTCAGAGGCCGAGAACTCTCTCTTCGGATACTGCCTCTTGAACGACTGGTCCGCCAGAGGCATTCAGTTCTTCGAGAGCGTGCTCGGACCCTTTCTCGGCAAGAGCTTCTGCACTACCGTCTCCCCCTGGATCGTGACGGCAGAAGCGCTGGCTCCGTTTCGCACGTCGGCCCGTCCTCGGGCTTCCGGCGATCCGTCGATTCCTTCCCATCTGCTCGACCCATCGGACCAAGCGGAGGGCGGGCTCGACGTTGAACTGACCGCCTACATTCGCACTGCGGCGATGACGAAAAACGGAGACACTCCCGTGAAGATCGTTTCGACGAACTTCAAACACATGTACTGGACCATGGCGCAAATGCTGGCCCACCACGCAAGCAATGGATGTAATCTTTCCGCCGGAGACCTGTTAGCCAGCGGAACGGTCTCGGGCCCCGATGCGATTTCCAGAGCCTGTTTGGCAGAACTCAATGAACGGGGCACAAACCCTGTCGAACTGCCGAACGGCGAGTCGCGGATTTGGCTCGAGGACGGCGACGAACTCTCCATGAGAGGCCGGGCCTCACGAGAAGGGTTTGTCCCGATCGGTTTTGGCGAATGCATCGGGAAAGTCACGCCAGCGGCTGGCTAGGCGAAGCTTGAATACCTTAATCGAAAAGAGCCAAAAAAATGATCATCGACGTCCACGCTCATCATATCCCGGCCGAATTTGCGCAATTTCTGGCCGGCTCCGCCCCACCTGGAGTCCTCCGGCCAGCCATCCCCTCCCGGGTTTCCCCAGCTTCCGCCGTTCGAAGCGCGCTTCGAGCCAATGAGTTCCGCAGGCGTAGGGCGGCAGGTTCTGTCCTCGTTCATGAGCTTTTACGTTCCGGACCGGGAACGAGGTGTGGCCGGTGCGCGCCTCCTAAACGACCATCTTAGCAGCCTGTGTAAACAATACCCTGGCAAGCTATCCTTTTGGGCGACGCTTCCGTTACCACATGTCGAGGACGCTATAGCAGAGATCGGTCGATCCTTTGACCAACTTGGTGCGGTCGGGGTGATTCTCAGCACCTTCGTCATGAACGGTTCAATCGCGCGAGAAGAGTTTGAGCCCATGTATGCCGAACTCGATAGGCGCAATGCTGTCGTCTTCTTGCATCCGTGCCAAAATGGACTTTGCTCGCCGCTTATCAATGACTTCGGCCTTACGGTCTGCGCGGGCGCCTCAATGGAGGACGCCGTGGCGGCCCTTCACCTGATCGCGCGTCAGATTCCGATAAGGTATCCGAACATCAGGTTCATCGTTCCACACTTTGGCGGCATCTTGCCCATGCTGTTGAACCGCTTGGACGGGCAAATGCCGCAGCAGGGATTTGCCGAGGAACCGAGCGTTACTGCCGGAAAGTTCTTTTATGACACGGTGGGCTGGGGATCGAAGGCAGCGCTGATTGCGGCCGTCGAAGCTTTCGGGGATACGCAGCTCGTACCAGGCAGCGACTATCCGGTCTTGCTTCCCTGGGAGAGCTATGCCCAAACCTTTGGGCACATCCGCCGTGCTGGACTACCAGAGGATTCGGTCGAACGTATTTTGCACACAAACGCTCAGCGGTTGCTTGGCCTTTCGTGAGCTTTTATGCTCGCGGCTACGCCCACGTTTAGCTTGCGACGGGATCAACAATGTATTTTCCCGCGAAGAATATGAGTGGGTCACCATTGACGTCACATGCTAGCTTCTCGATTCTGGCTATGAATATGCGATGATCACCAGCGTCGACGGTCTTCTCTGTGACGCATTCAAGGTTTGCTATGCAACCTTTGAGTATGGGCACACCAGTATCCCCATATTCGAACTGGACTTGATCAAATCGGTCAATGCCGCGTTGGGCGAACCTGTCGGCGAGAGGCTTCTGACTGGCGCGCAATATGTTGACCGCGAAGCATCCCGAGGCCTCTAGGGCGGCAAGGCTTCCTGCGCTCAGGGCGACGGTGACGAGGAGCAGCGGAGGGTCAAGTGACACCGACGTTAGCCCGTTCAACGTGAACCCAACTGGCTGCCCAGACGACGCACAAGTGGTGACGACAGCGACGCCAGTTGCAAAACAACCAAACGCATCTCTCAGGCGCCGCGTTTCACTCACAACCTCCAGGTCAATCGCAATGCCCATTGCCGCCCCTATGCGCTAGTAACCACGATAGAAATACCGTGGCCTTCCGACACAAAAATACCAGCATACCCTTGATGCCGCCAATTTGATCTCAGGATATCAGGTATTAGTGCTGACCTGCCCTGTTCCTGATCCCTCGGTTTGAGTGAGGATCCGTCCCCAAATGCCCCGAGACCATCTCTTTGGGTCGGTAGGCTTTCCTGGCCGGCCGAAGTCGAGCGTGACGCCGTTCGTGTAAGCCCATAGATCCAGATCGCGCGAGACGAACTCCGATCCCTGGTCGACGCGGATAGCCTTCGGGTAACCGGCCTTGGCGCAAACTCGTTCCAGTGTCTCAACCGCATTGTCGCCGCGATAGCTGATCAGCGGATCGAGAACCGGCGAGTAGCGCGAGAAGATGTCGGCCGCCGGATCGTCAGCGACAACAGGACCGAGATGACCAATCGCCGGCTCATATACTAAGCATCCGGTATCTCGATTTTTCTATATCGCTGAGCCCATACATAGTGAGCGTGAGCGAATTGCGGTCCGTTTAGAGAATCTCGTCTTGAGGTGAACGCCGCAGACAAATTGAGATAGGGGGAAGACGATGCGTTCCGACATGTCCGCGAAAGTCCGTTCTGTCAGCGCCTCCTTGCTGGCGTCCGTCGCAATTTCCATCGTTGGGTTATGCGCCCTCCCTGCGAGCGCGCAAACGGAACCCACTCCCACGAGAACGGATACCTCTCCGACGCCGACAGGAACGAACGTCTTGCCGGAGGTCGTCGTGACGGCCCAACGCCGTGACCAATCGCTTCAGCATGCGGCCTTGGCAGTGGCGGCGATCACTGGCGATCAGCTGCAGTCGCGCGGGGTAAATGATATCACAGACATCACTCGCCTGGTGCCGGCCGTTCAGATCAACCGGCGGCCAGGGATCGTCCACGTTGCGACTACACGGCGTCCGGTCGGCCGGCCTAAACGAATTCGCCGATCCCGCTGTCGCCGTGAGCATCGATGGCATGTATCTTCCGCGGCCTACGTCGCATATGGGACTATTCTATGATCTTGAGCGGGTCGAAGTTCTAAAGGGTCCCCAAGGCACGCTCTATGGCCGAAACACGGCCGCGGGAGTGTATCTTGATATTCGCGCGCCCCCCAACTTGGCGAATTTGGGGGGGGTCTCACGAGTTGGAGGCGGGGAACTACGATCTGAAGCGGGCTACCGGTGCCCTGAACGCACCCCTGTCTCAAAAAGCGGCACTTCGGGTGGCATTCGATATTACAGACCGGGGAGGCTATTTTTCGGACGGGACCGGGGACGATGAGCACCAGGCCGGGCGGGCGCAGTTGAAGCTGGTTCCTTCGGATTCGCTGAAGATCGTGCTCCGTGCCGACTACGCACACCAGGGCGGCAAAGGCTCAGGCGGTACGGCTTGGTGCGCCGGCGGAGTGACCCCCGGCCGCCCCAAGGATTCCGACCGGGCAGTTCTACGGTGATCCTTTCACCAGCATCGCCTCGCAGGTCCCGACGATCATGGCGGCCGCGCCCGGCTCTCCCGCAACCAACCTGTTCCACACGCCAGGCGGCGATTTCTGGGGCGTCTACAACGACTTTGATTTCGTTCCCGACGCGTTCGTTCCCATCGACCCTCTAACGGCCAAGCCTGGAATAGACGACACGAATTGGTCGGTCTCAGGCCAACTGGATTGGAGCGTCTTTGGACGGAACTTTGACGTTCATTCCGACATATCGCCACGAGAGCGTTGACTTTGTGTCCTGGGCACCCGGTGCGACTCTGGCGGAGAAAATCAAACCGAACAATACACGGCGGAACTTCGCTTCGTGTCCAATCCGGATGATAGATTCAACTACATTGTGGGCAGTTATTATTACAACGACAGTCACCCCGGCCTCGCCGAGTATGACGGTCAAGGAATCGCCGCGCCGCCAGTCCCTGCTGGCGGCCCGCTTGGGCTCATCTACACCGCGCCCAACATGCAATTGCAGAACAACAAATAATAAGGCGTGGAGCATTGCCGCGTTCGCCGACGCCACCTTTTCTGTGACCGACACTTTTCCGCATTACCGCAGGCATTCGCTATACGCACGACGATAAGAGCACTACGTCTACGGATCGGGCGGTAAATTACTTTGTGCCGAACTTCGGCGCTACATTCCCATTTGGCCCAGGCGCCACAGATGCCGCTGGGAACTTGATCATTCCTAACAATTCACCCAGCTGCAACCCTTTCGTCCCTCCTTTTACCGGCTGCAACGTGACGTACCCGGTCGGCGGTATTCCCGCAGTCTTCTCGACGGTGGCGTCAAAGACTTGGAACAACGTGACTTGGAAGGGGGGTCTTGAGTGGGATGTCCGGCCGGACTCGTTGTTGTACGCGACCGCGAGCAATGGTTATAAGACCGGTGGCTTTTACTTTTCTCCTCCGGGCACACCAAACAGCTACAAGCCCGAAAAACTAACGGCGTACACCCTCGGACTGAAAAACACATTTTTGGATCGACGGCTTACAGTCAACGTGGAAGCGTTTTACTGGATATATAAAGATCAGCAGGTCGGCGCCTTACTGTTTGGAGGGCCGTTCATTACGCTACCAACCCAGAACGCAAAGAAGGCCACCATCAAGGGCGCGGAGCTGGAGATGCAGTATTTGCTCACACCGAGCACTTTCCTTCACGCGGACGTCCAGTATTCGGATGCCGGATACGACGCATATACGTTTAGGAGCGCATTCTTCGTCCCCGTCCCAGGTTGCGCGCTCATCGGACCTGACACCAATCCCTTGAATTTAGTTTATGACTGCAGCGGCAATCGTCTTGTTCAGTCCCCGAGGTGGACCGCGGCCTTCGGCATTCAGCAGACGGTATCTCTTGGGAGCATCGGCGACCTCGTCGTCAGGGTGGACTCGAGGTACGAGTCGACGAGGCTGGCGGGTTACGCTGTGTGGCAGCGAATAGACGGTAATACCAGCACCGACGCCAGCATCACCTATCAGGCTCCTGAAGGCAGATGGAGCGTTCAGGGTTATGTCCGCAATATTGAAAACGACGCCGTTCCTATTGGCCTAGCGCAGGCATTCAACAATACGCCGGTATTGGCTACGCAAGTACGCCCGCCAAGAACTTATGGGCTGCGCGTCTCCGCACATTTCTAATCTAAAATAGATTTTGCAGGTTAGGCTACTAAGCCCACTTCGCGAGGATTGGCGTCGAACTGGTAGTCCGCACACCCGGTTCACCTGCGGTCCGGCCCCATCGAGGCCGCGCCAAGGCGCTGTGGAGGCATCCTCCCCGCGATCCAGGCCGTTCAGGACGAGCACAGGGCCGAGGCAGAGGTCGTCGGCCTTCCCCGATCAAGGTCAGAGCGAGGTAGCCATGGGATCTCGATTGGCCCGGTCCGTCCCAGCTACGGATCATGGGCAGCACTGGCTCTGGAAGCCAGGTCATGTCGTCGCCTTGAAGGCCATTTATCGTTTTGATGCTTTGCACAAGAATCCGCGCTGAGCTTAGAAACGCAACGGCGGAGTAACAGTCATGGAACTTGAGGGAAAGACAGCGTTCATCACGGGTGGCTCGAGCGGCATAGGATTTGGCATTGCTGTGGCCCTCGCGGAGCAAGGCGCGCGCATCGCGATTACTGGTACTCGTCGCGACCGACTAGAAGCTGCGGGCGACCGGCTTCGGGCCAGCGGCGCGCACGTCCATACGCTCCAATTCGATGTCAGGGACCGTGCAGCGTTCGTTCAAGCGGCCGATGAGACAGAGTCCATATTGGGTCCGGTCGATGTTCTTTGTAATAATGCGGGTAGAGGGCTCCTGTTGCCGATAAAAGAAGCAACGTATAGTGACTGGGACTGGCTGTTGGGCGTGAATATCGGGGGTGTGGTGAACGGTGTCCAGACGTTTCTCCCGCGTTTGCGCGCACGGGGCGCAGGCGGCCACATCATGACGACTGCATCAATGGGGGGCCTTGTCGGAAGTGCCAGAAGTGGACTCTACGCAACTACCAAGATGGCCGTTGTCGGCATGATGGAATGCCTTCGTGGTGAGTTGGCCGACGAGAACATAGGCGTTTCGGTCTTCTGCCCACATCTGGTTCGCTCGCGCATTCGTGAGCACGCCGCGCTTCGACCGTGCCCTGTCCCATCCGATGCTCCGCCGCTACAGTACGATCCTGATGTAGGCATGGATCCGGTCGAAGCCGGGAGGCGGGTCGTAGAAGGCATCCGGCACAATGATCTCTATATTTTGTCGCATCCTGAGATTGAGGGGATCATCAGAGAGCGCTTCGGCTCAATCCTTGCCTCTCTTCCGGCCGAAGAGCCTGATCCGAAGCGGGTTGCGGCCGAGCGGCCGAGCCTCAGCTATTCCGTTTACACCGAAGCCCGGGCGCGCCGTTGAACCCAATGCCGCCGAACTTGATTGAGGCCGCTAGGTGAACCATACCATCTCCATTGCGCAGGCCGAGAACGCTGGCGGCACATCCTCACTGACAAATCGCGACATCGCTTGACGGTCATGAGGGCTCAAGCGGAGTTAGTTAAGAAGAGAAATGAAGAGCCGCGGTCCAAAGAACTTCCCAGGGCCAGGGAGATCTTGCCAAAGGCGTTCTTGCCTTCGAGGCTGGCTCACACCGCGCCCAGCGGCTCGGCCAGTCCCCCTTGGCTACTGCCGAAATGCTCGCCCTCGCATACACGACGAGGCCGCGAAGTAACCCCAAGCCTCCGTCAGCTCCAATAGGCCGAGCCAAGTAGCAGCTGAAACAGCGCCCAAACGAGCACCCACTGCCAGCGCAAGCACAGCCAAGCTCACCGCATCTCATCACGACGCTTCGACGCACGTCGAGCGCCTCGGCGCATTGGCGAAGCCTTCGGGTAACCTCACGAGCATTGTCCCCAGGCTGGCCCGTCGGGTCCAGCACGAACTTGCGGAGTGTTACGCGCGAAATCCAGCGTTTTGCTTAAGTCGCCCTTACGGTGGCAAATTACGCGATCTGGCACGTTTGGCGGATAGATCCGACAGCACGAACCAAGCCGCAGACCAGCCCGGGCGGCTAGTGGGTGGGCGCTAGTCTTCCTGCTCATGAACGGCGGGTCAGCTCTCCGCGACACATCTCGTTCGCTGGACGCCGAGGCCGGTAATCGAGCCTTCCATAATGTCGCCGGGCTTCAGGAAGACGCCGTGCATAGACCCGTTCCCGGCTGGCGAGCCGGTCGCGATCACGTCACCCGGCATGAGATTGACCAAACGCGAAAGCCACTCGATCTGGCGGGCAATGTCGATCAGCATATCGGACGTAGACTCATCCTGCATGACCTTGCCATTGACGGCCAACCTGATCTTAAGGTCGTAGGGGTCCGGCACGAAGGCCGCCGGCACAAACAACGGACCAAAAGGTGCAAAGGTTGGGTGGCTCTTGCAGGCCAACCAATCGGCTCCCATGGGGCCGCTCCGCAGCAATTCACGCGCCGTGACGTCGTTGAGGATGGCGTAACCGGCGACGTGCTCCATCGCGTCGGCCGCCTTCACGCGCCTTGCGGGCCGGCCAATGATCACGGCCAGTTCAAGCTCCCAGTCGGGCTTCTCGACGTCCCGGGGAAGGATGACGTCGTCTTGTCCGCCGACCATGCAGGTGGGCAGCTTGATGAAGCAAAACGGCGTGGACGTCTTTGCGCGCTCATTCAGCTGAGCCTCTATCTTGCGCGCCAACTCCTCGGGATCTTCTCCGTCCGAACCCTGGGGCCGCATTGACGGATCACCTCGGATCATCCCTCCAACGTGACCACGATAGTTCGCACCGGTGCAAAAGAACTGCCGGGGCAAATTGACGGGGGGGTGGGCGCGCAACCCTTCGATCGGAGTCAGCAATCCCGACACACGCTCGGAAACCTTGTCGCCGCGTATCGCGTCCGCCCACCGTCGCAACTCTGGAAAGGCCTCGTCCCACTCACTCAGGACCGCCAACACTGAATTGCCGTTGCGACCTCCTGGTTCGCGGAGCGCATCCAATGCGATTGCGCGACCATCGATCACCAGCGCGCCAAAAGGCTCTCCTCCGGCGATGGAGAACGTTCCAAGGGCGAACTCGGCACTCACGTCGCTAGTCGGCATGTATTTCCTCCAACAGATGTCAACACGAACCCTCATAGCTAAGGCATTCCACTCCCGTTTAAGAATAGATATTCGATATACCTTATATCGTCAGAGCCGGTTTCGGCCCTTCCAGACACAAGCATGAATGAGTGTGATCTGAGGCATCATAATTTCAAATTTCTCTACGGCCTGCGCACGTGCGAACAAAGTCCGTCGGGGAACGCCCCCCTGTGCGGAAGCAAGCAAGATGTCATGACAGCCGAGGTCGAGCCTCCTCTAGCCAGAAGTGCGATCGCGATGCCGCCCGGCAGATTTGACTATCGCACGTCGCCGTCACGCCAATGGCAACTTGTGGCGTTACTCACGGCTATTGGTGCTCTTTCCACCGTCGATCGTCAGATATTAGCTCTGTTGGTGGAGCCGTTGAAGGCGGATCTCCAGTTGAGTGATGCGCAGATTGGCATCCTTCAGGGCGCGGGCATTGCGGTCACCGGATTTATTGTCGGCCCGATAGCCGGCATTCTGGCCGACCGTATTTGTCGCCGATGCATGATTGGCATTTCGGCCGTACTTTGGTCAATTCTGACGGCGTTCTGCGGACTATCAAGCTCATACGGACCGCTGCTCTTCGCGCGAGCCGGAATAGGGCTGTTCGAGGGCGTTCATCTGCCCACGGCGACATCGATGCTTCGCGATGGTCTTTCCGTTGAGAGACGCGGTAGGGGTTTCGCGACTATGGCGATGGGAAATCTCGGCGGCGTCGGACTATCTATGATCGTCGGGGGCATGTTGGTCGCCTTCTTTGAATCAAGTCTATTTCAAACGGTCCCTCTTGTGGGGGAAATAAAGCCTTGGCGACTCGTCTTCCTGTGCTTCGGCCTCATCGGGGTTCCGGTGGCATTTTTGATGCTGATCACGAAAGAGCCGATGCGCGGCGGACCGGATAAATCAGGCGCGGTGGGCACAAGCCTGTCTGAGACCTGGCGCCACATAGTAAAACACCGGCGCATCTACCTTCCGCTAATGCTTTACTCCGCCATGCATGGGATGCTTGGCCTGTCGTTCGCCGCACTGGATTCCGGCAATGCTGCAGCGCACCTGGGGTTTGAGCATTCCCCAAATCGGCCTGACCTTCGGGCTATTGATGCTTTTCCTGTCTCCAGTGGGATTGTGGCTTGCGGGAGCCTGGATGGATCGTCTCAACCTGCGATCACCGGCAGGCTCAGTAGTCGTTGGGCTAGTGGTGACAATAGTCGTCGGTATTGTGGCCACCTCTATGCCGATTGCACCTTCCCCGCTGCTGTTCTGGGCTTTGTTCGCTTGCCTGACGTTGATAAGCGGAACGGCCTACCCGGTTACGAACGTCATACTGGCCACAGTCACACCTTCAAGGGCGCTCGGCAAAGTTGTTGCGCTCCAGGGCTTGGTGACCGGGCTGAGTGTTGCAGTCATCGCGCCTTCCTTGGTGCCGGCTATCGCCTCGTTCTATTCCGAACCGCGAGCGCTGAACTTTGCGCTGAGCACTTTGGTCGGAGCATATAGTTTCATTGCGCTGCTAGCGATAGCCTCACTAATCGGTCCGATGCACCGTTGGATAGCAGGTGATGATGGAAGCAATTAGAGTTACACCAAGGAAGGGCTATGTGAACTATGAGCGATGACCAATACATTCCAAATGGCGTCCACTTGGTTGGAAGCGTTGGGCTCGACACCGTCCAAGATGTCTATCACGTCTGCGGAACAATGCTTGGGGAACGCCTCAAACGCATTCCGGACGGCGAGCCTGGTGGGCGCCGCCTTTGGTGCAGCTGGCAGGCGCCGCTGCTGCGGGCCAGCCCGTTCTTCAAACTTGCGCCTGGTCACTCTGGCGGGATCTTGGACAGCTCGTGCTGGCGGACGGCGTAAAACCCGAAGAGGTCCAATTCGGAGAGCTTGGTTATGCTCGGGAAGCGCGAACATCATACCAAGATTTCCTGGACGCCAAGAAGCAAGGCTACATTGCGCCAGCAACTCGCTTTCAGGTCTCTCTCCCTACGCCGGTCGCAAATCTGACTGGGCAGTTCACCGGTGAGAGTTACCCGGTAGCCGAGGAAGCTTACACTAAAGCGATGATCCGGGAGGTGGCTACGATCTGCGATGCGATTCCCCACGAGGACCTTTGTGTTCAGTGGGATGTCTGCATCGAAATGTGCATGTGGGATGGGCGTGGAGCCTTTCAGTGGATGCAGCCCGGCGACGCAAAGACGGAGATTATTAAACGGTTAAAGCGGATATCCGATCCGATTCCCGCGGATGTAGAACTTGGCTTTCATCTTTGTTATGGCGACTTGGATGCCGTGCACTTCTTCGATCCGGAAGATGCAGGCGCTATGGTTGAAATCGCAAATGCTATTTGCGGAGCTGTGGACCGGCCGATTTCATACTTTCACATGCCGGTGCCAATCGGGCGAGACGACGATGCTTTCTTTGAGCCGTTTGACGAATTGAAACTGAAGGAAGGCACCGAACTATATTTGGGCGTCGTACACTTGAAGGACGGAGTGGAAGGCGCGAAGCGCCGGATAGCCGCTGCCCACGCGCACCTGAAGGAGTTCGGTATCGGAACTGAATGCGGCATGGCTCGGGCCCGGACGCCGTCCGTCGTAACCGAGTTGCTCAAGATACACGCCGGGGCATCTGACGCGGCCTCATAGGTGGACGAATATTCGAAGGTGGGAAGACTTTGACCCGATGACCGCGGGCACAAGTCGGATGTCATCGTACACACGCGTGTTGCTGCAGACTTGGAATTCGTCATGACTGAAGTTTCATGACTGAAGTTTATCGTGGGATAATTCCTCCCCCCTTCGCCTGGACGGCCAGGGAGCTCGGCGGGAAAGAGGCCCTGGTAAAGGAAGTCGGACGCGACGCGCTGTGGCCGCCTTAGACACCATGCTGCTGCGCCTGAGGGGGCGCGACATCCCCTCCATCACGCCAGGCGACGCGGGCGACCCGGCGATCACCTCGCTAATGGCGGCGGTTCGCGAGGACGTCATGAATGGCCGCGGTGTGTCGATCCTGCGCGGCCCCGACCCAGCCCGGTATGAGCCCGACGACTATTCGCGGCTCTATTGGGCGCTGGGAACACACCTCGGCCAGGGCGTGGTCCAAAGCGCCTTCAACGACCATGTGGCGCGCGTCGAGCGCAACCCGAACCTACCCTGGCGCGGCACAACGACCGACACGGAGTTGCGGCCCCACACCGATTTTCACGAGTTGATGTCCCTGGCATCCATCTCCCTCCCCAAAAGTGGTGGGGTCTCGGGCTTCGTTTCCTCATTGGCCGTGCACAACGAGATCTTCCGCACCCGGCCGGACCTGCTAGGACCGCTCTACGCGGGCTGGTACCATGTCTCGCCTTTGCACAAGACCTCGCCAACGAGGGCGCCGATCTTCTGCTGTGTCGATGGCAAGGTCAGCTGCTTCAACAATCGCGTCTTTTTTGCGAAGCCAGAGGAGGCGCCGGAACCCTTCCCTGAGGCCCTTGCCGAGGCTCTCGCCTACATGGGTGAGGTCACTATGCGCGAGGATCTCAACCTCCGCTTCGTGCTGGAGCCTGGTGAGATCATCTTCTGGCACAACTTCCAAGTAATGCACTCGCGGACTGCCTTCCACGACACAGATGAGCGACGGCGCCTGCTGCTACGCCTGTGGCTGCACGTCCCCGACGGCGGCCGCCCCATGTCCGAGGAGATCAAGGCCCGCGCCCATATCATGGACGACGATCACCTCCAGGGGAGCCGTACGGCCCTCCGATAGACGTCGTCGCCCCCGTTCCCGGTCATGCTTTTTTGAGCAATCGGTTCTCGATGATGAGATCGGCGACCAGCTCCTTCAGGTCGCGCATCTCACCGCGCAGGTCCTTAACTTCGCCCGAGGAGGCCTGCCGGGCCGTATCCCCGGAAAGTCGCTTCTTGCCGGCTCAGAGGAACTCCTTCGACCAGCTGTAATACGGACCCTCGGCGATCCCCTTGCGGCGGCGCAGTTCGGCAATGCTGCCCTCGCCGCGCAGGCCTGCCAGGACAATCCGGATCTTCTCCTGCGCCGAATACTGCTTGCGCGTCCGCCGCCGGATATCCCGGACCGTCTGTTCGACACCTCGTCGATTTCTGTCTCATCTTCGTTCCCTTCGGTCACTACGATGAGCCAGAAATCCTCCCTTACGTAAATACCTCAATCCGTCCCATAGGCGCTTACGGCGGAGAGTTCGACTGGACTTCCACCCGAAAGGAAGCATTCCTTGCCAGGATCGGCGAGGGAGCGGCCATGGACGACGGTAATCTGGATCTGGTGAACCACATGTTCGCGATAGCGACGGCTTTGCTGGAGGACGCTGTCGAGGCGGCGATCGCAGGACAATCCTCCAGGCTAAGCCATTTGGAGCTCGTGGCACTTGCCGGCCGGCTCCAGATCGCGGCGCGCGAAATAGCGGCCGTTGCCGATGCCACTATGATTGTCGCTAGTTTGGGCGCAAAACGCGGCTGAAACTTCTGGACTTCCCCGGCGAAGCAAGCATGCATTGGAGCGCGCTCACCAAGCCTGATGCCCCTTACCCGATGCGGTGGGGCTCGCGGCGGTGACGGCGCCATGACGGCGCCGGTCCTAAGATGGAGGTTCCCATAACTCGCTCAAAAACACCCAAGAAAGTCCCGCAATCCAAGTCTACCGCACGAAAGTCAGTGCCCCGCGCGAAAGTCGCGAAGCCGGTCTCGCCAGCGAAACCAAAGGCCCCAGGGCAATCCAAAAAATCGATCCTCAGCGAATTGATGAGCAGACCAATTGGCGCTTCGATCGAGGACATGACGTCGGCGATCGGCTGGAAGCCCCATAGCGTCCGAGCGGCAATTACCGGCCTCCGCAAGGACGGTGTCACTGTTCTGCGGTCAAAGGCTCCTAATGGCAAGTGCAGCTATCGGATCGCGAAGGGCGGCGCCAATGGCAAAGTCTGAACCGAGCGTTGCCGAGTTGGAGGGATTATCGAACGCCGACCTTTGTAAACGCTTCGAGCGCCTCTATCGATGCCCGCCGCCAAGCCGCATGCGTCGTGAGATGCTGGTTCTTGCGACGGCCTATCGCATGCAGGAGAAGGGTAGGGCCGACACTAAATCGAAACGCCGGCTTGCCAGGCTCGCAGACGAGTTGGGCCAAACCGGGAATATCCCCACGGCGAGACGCCGCCCGGTAAAGCCCGGCACCCGTCTGGTTCGGGAGTGGCAAGGCGAAAGTCACAGCATCACGGTCCTGGATGAGGGGTTCCTGTATCGGAACCAACAGTATCGCAGCCTTTCCGAAGTCGCCCGGACAATCACCGGCACGCGGTGGTCGGGGCCTGCATTTTTCGGGCTCAAAGACCGTTCCAAACGATGACCAAACCGAACGTCCGATGCGCGATCTACACCCGGAAGTCTTCCGAGGACGGGCTCGAACAGGACTTCAACTCGCTCCACGCGCAAAGGGAGGCCTGCGAGGCCTATATCCTCAGCCAGCGACATGAAGGCTGGAAATGCCTGTCGGCCCCCTATGATGACGGTGGGATCTCGGGCGCGACCATGGACCGGCCCGCATTGCAACGACTCTTGTCCGACATCCAAACCAAGAAAGTCGATGTTGTCGTGGTCTATAAGGTGGACAGGCTCACTCGATCATTGGCCGACTTCGCGAGGATGGTCGTGATCTTTGACGAGGCCGGCATTTCCTTCGTCTCGGTCACCCAGCAATTCAATACCACGACTTCCATGGGCCGGTTGACGCTGAACGTCCTTTTGTCTTTCGCTCAATTCGAACGCGAGGTCACGGGCGAGCGGATTCGGGACAAGATCGCGGCCTCCAAGAAGAAGGGCATGTGGATGGGTGGGTTCGTGCCCCTCGGCTACACCGCCAAAGAAAGAAGCCTGGTCATAAACGAGGTCGAAGCCGAGACGGTTCGGACCCTGTTCAAGCTCTATCTCGATCATGGATCGGTTCGGCAATTGCAGGAAATCGCCTTCAAGAGCGGTCTTCGCACGAGGCTGGGGTCGCCGCTGGCCCGGGGGCACCTCTACACTTTGTTGCGGAACCCAATCTATTGTGGGGAGATCCGGCACAAGAACCAACGATATCCGGGATTGCACGAGGCTGTGATCGACCCAGAAACCTGGGTGTTGGTCCAAGCCAAGCTCACCGAGAACTGCAACAATCACAGAGACTCGGATCTACGCTAAAGAGCCAAGCCTCTTGGCCGGGCGTCTCTTTGACGATAACGGCAAAGCCTTCACCCCCAACCACGCTGTCAAACAGGGGCGGCGATACCGATACTATGTCGAGCAGGAGCAAGCGACGGATCCATCGGATCAGAAACGGAGGAGGCGGAAGCGGATCCCCGCCGGCGAAATAGAAAACCTGATGGCCACAACTCTCTTCCGCCTGCTTCGTTCGCCGCATGATCTTATGAACGCAATCGGTCGATCGACGTCATTGGCGGCCCAAACTCAGGATGTCATCAAAGCCGGGTCGGAACTCGCAGATCGTATTTCAGATGCTGCTGTTCAGCGCCAGAAGATCGTGCAATCCGTGATTCAAAGGATCGAATTGTCCGAAAATGCTGTCCGTATCGATCTGGACAGGGCTGCACTTGCGCGCGCTCTCGATATCGAGACGACTGAATTCCGACACTGCTCCCTATGCGATCATGGTGCCCGTAAAGCTGAGGCTTCACGGGGTCGAGCTCAAACTTGTCGTCGAAGGCCCCGGCAATGAAAAAGTCCCGCACCCGACAAATCAATGATCAAAGCGGTCGTTCGGGCACATGATTGGTGGAGCAGGCTTTTAACTAGGGAAGCCAAGGACCTCGGCGATATCGCCGCAGCTGAAAACGTCACACGGCGATATGTTCGGCGGATAGTACGGCTCGCCTTCCTGGCACCCGACATTACGGCCGCCATCCTCGACGGCGGCCAGCCGGTAGAATCTGTCCGCGGAACGGCTCACCACGCTGCCGTCGATACCCTCAAACTGGGGCGATCAGCGCAAGCTCCTCGGGTTCTGACCTGTTCGAAAAACTCGACTAGGGGAACCGGCAAAGTGGCCTTCGGAGAAAACCGGTCATGTCCGGCCCCAAATCTTTATCAACATGCTCTCCCGTTTGCAGGTTCACAGAGAGTTTGCAGGCTAAACCCCGGGAATGGCGTGACGAATTGCGTCCTTCGAAGAATAAGAATAGTCCATTGAAAACAATGAGTTAAGTGTGGCGGAGAGGGTGGGATTCGAACCCACGGTACCCAAAGGGTACAACGGTTTTCGAGACCGCCCCGTTCGACCACTCCGGCACCTCTCCGCGTGAGATATCCGTGGTCGGCGGTTGGAAGGGCGCGAAACTAGCGCGAGCGGGCGCCCGTCGCAAGACTTCGCGGCGTGTCGCGCTCAAATATGCATTAGGCCGACGATCGCGCCGGTGAAACTGGTCGCGAGGGTCCCCGAGACGATGGAGCGCAGGCCAAGGCCCGCGATCTCGGAGCGGCGTTCAGGCGCCATCGCGATCAGCCCGCCCAGCATGATGCCGAGGCTGCCGAAATTGGCGAAGCCGCAGAACGCATAGGTCAGGATGATCTCGGTGTTGTGGCTCAAGGTCCCGGGCGCGAGGTTCGCCATGTCGGAATAGGCGATGAACTCGTTGAGGACGATCTTGGTGCCCATGAGGCCGCCGGCGGTCGTCGCCTCGTGCCACGGCACGCCCATCAGCCAGACATAGGGCGCCATGATGAGGCCGAGGATGCGCTGCAAGGTGACCGCCTCGCCGCCGAGCGCGGGCAGCAGGCTCAGAATCGCATTGGCAAGCGCCACCAGAGCGACCAGGACGATCAGCATGGCGATCACGTTCAGATAAAGCGCCAGGCCTTCGCTCGTGCCGCGGGTGATGGCGTCCATCGAGCCGGCATAATGGATCTGCGGCTCGCCTTCGGTGCCTTTGGCGTCCTTGGCTTCGGGGACCATGATCCGGGCGACCATGATCGCGGCCGGCACGTTGATCATGGAGGCGATCAGGAGATGGGCGATGGCATTCGGGATCATCGTCCCGATAATCGTGGCGTAGATCACCATCATGGTGCCGGCGATGGTCGCAAGCCCGACGGTCATGACGATGAACAGCTCGCTCCGGGTCAGCCGCGGGATATAGGGCTTCACCAGAAGCGGCGATTCCACCATGCCGACGAAGATGTTCGCCGCGCTCGCCACCCCGACCGCCCCGCCGATGCCGAGAGTCCGCTGTAAGGCCCATGAGAAGCCCTTGACGATCATCGGCAGCACGCGCCAATGCCACAGAAGCGCCGACAAGCCGCCGATCACAAGGATCAGACACAGTGATTGAAAGGCCAGGATCGACAAGGCCCCGGCGTTCGTTACCGCAAACGGCGTGTCGCCGCCGCCGACATAGCCGAAGACGAAGGAGGTGCCGGCCCGGGTCGAATCCTGCAGCGCCACGACCGCACGGTTGAGATAGAGAAAGACGTGGCTGACCGCCGGAATCTTCAGCAGCACGAGGGCGATGACCACCTGCAATCCGAGCCCGATGCCGACGATCCGCCAGCTTACCCGGTGCTTGTTCTCGCTGAAGAGATAAGCGATCAGGACCAGGACAGCGATCCCGAATAGCCCGCGCACGTATTCCATTTCGATGCCCCCAGGTTTCCCTCGCCCCCGAAGCGGCGTCGAAGCCTAGTCCCCGTGCTCCGCGTCGCGCGCCTCGCCCAGAGGATCGCCCAGAAGCGGCTTTCCTTCAAGCGCGCCGAGCCAGTCGAGACCGGCCCGAAGGCGCACGTTCTCGCCGACCACCAGCATGGCGGGCGGCTCGATCTCCTTGCCCCGTGCCGACGTCACGACGTCCCCCAAGGTGGATTCGTGGATTTGCTGGCCCGCCATGGTCGCCTGGGAGACGATGGCGACGGGTTCGCTCGCCGGCCGTCCCGCCTTCATCAGGCACTCGGCAATCTCGCCGAGCCGGTTGAGCGCCATATAGATCACCAGGAAGGGGGAGCCCTTGGCGAGCGCCTCCCAGTTGAGGCTCGACGGCACGCCGCCCTTCGCGTCATGGCCGGTGACGAAGGTGACCGCCGAGTTGGTCGCGCGGTGGGTCAGGGGAATGCCGGCATAGGCGAGCCCGCCGATCCCCGCCGATATGCCGGGGACGATGCGGAACGGAATGCCCGCCCGCACCAGTGCCAGGGCTTCCTCGCCGCCGCGGCCGAAGACGAAGGGATCGCCGCCCTTGAGCCGGAGCACCCGTTTGCCCGCGCGGGCGAGCTCGATCAGCCGGAGCGAGATGTCGCGCTGCTTGGGCGAGGGGTGTCCGCCGCGCTTTCCGGCATAGATCTGCTCGGCTTCGGGGCTCGCGAGCGCGAGCACTTTCGCATCGACCAGCGCGTCATAGACCACGACGTCGGCCCGCTTCAGGCCTTGGAGGGCGAGCAGGGTCAGCAAGCCGGGATCGCCCGGACCGGCCCCGGCGAGCCAGACCCATCCGGGCTCCAGATCGGGGAGATCGATCGGCAGTGGATCCATGGGCGAGGTCAGGCCGCTTCGGTGAGCGCGGTGCGCTCGCGCAGCATGGCGAGCAAGGTCTCCTGGCGCTTGCGGGCCTCGGCGATGCTCCGCGCTTTCACGTGGCCATAGCCTCGGATCATCGCAGGGACCGAGGCCAGTTCGACGGCGAGCGCATGGCTGCGTTTGGTGAGGGTTGCGGCGAGGCCTTCGATCAGGGTTTCGTAGTCCGCGATCAAGGCGCGTTCCGTCCGGCGCTCCTCGGTATGGCCGAACGGGTCGGCCCAAGTTCCGCGCAGGCCCTTGAAACGCGCGAGGAGCCGCAGCGCCGGCATCATCCAGGCCCCGTATTCCCGCTTCACTGCCCGGCCCGTCACCGGATCGCGGGATGCCAGCAGCGGCGGCGCCAGGTGGAAGCGGAGCTTGTAGCGGCCGGCAAATTGCTTGCGGAGCTTGGCCTCGAACGCGCCGTCGGTATAGAGCCGGGCGACCTCGTATTCGTCCTTATAGGCCATCAGCTTGTAGAGATGGCGCGCGACCGCTTCGGTGAAATCCGTCGAGCCGGCCCCGGACGCCTCTTCGGCTTTGCGTGCCAGATCGACGAGTGTGGCGTAGCGCTCGGCATAGGCTTCGTTCTGATAGCGCACCAGATCGGCGCGGCGATGGGCGATCAGATCGTCGAGACTGCGTTCCTCGACCTCGGCGGGCTTGATGCCGGCGACCCCCACGACCTTGTCGAGATCGACCGCCGCCACGCGCCCCCACCGGAATGCCGCGATATTGCGATCGACGGAAAGCCCATTCAACCGGATCGCCGCCTCGATCGCGGCGACCGTGACCGGCAGCCGGCCGAGCTGATAGGCGTAGCCGACCGTGAAGAAATTGGCCGTGATGCTGTCGGCGAAAACCGCCGTCGCGATGTCCGTCGCATCGACGAAATGGGCGCGGTCTTCGCCAATCGCCTTAGCGATATCCGCCGTCATCGCGTCGGCCGGAAAGGCGAGATCGATGTTCTGCTGGAACGCGGCGGTCGGCACGAGATGGCTGTTCACGACGGCGCTGGTCCGGCCCTTGGCGATGGTGGCCATGGCGTCGGGCGAGCGGCTTACCACGAGGTCGCAGCCGAGGATCAGATCCGCCGCCCGCTGGCCGATCGTCACCGACCCGAGGCCCGCCCGGTCCGGCGCGACGGTCAAATGGCTCATCACGGCGCCGTTCTTCTGGGCGAGGCCCGTCATGTCGTAGACGCTCGCGCCCTTGCCCTCCATATGGGCGGCGGTTGCCAGCACCGCGCCGACGGTCACGACGCCCGTGCCGCCGATGCCGGTGATCAGGATGCCGTAAGCATCGGCAAGATCCGGCAAAGCGGGCTCCGGCATCTCGGGCGGCGTCATGACGTCGGCCTTGCGCGCGGGTGCGCTTCGAACATTGCCGCCATGGACCGTCACGAAGGACGGACAAAATCCCTTCAAGCAGGAGAAATCTTTGTTGCAGGACGATTGGTCGATCCGCCGCTTGCGGCCGAATTCGGTCTCCAGAGGCTGCACGCTGACGCAGTTCGACTGGACGTTGCAGTCGCCGCAGCCCTCGCAGACCGCATCGTTGATGAACGCGCGCTTCGGCGGATCCGGAAATAGCCCGCGCCGCCGTCGCCGCCGTTTCTCGGCCGCGCAGGTCTGGTCATAAATCAGCACCGTTACGCCCGGCACCTCGCGAAGCTCGCGCTGGACGAGATCCATCTCGTCGCGATGGCGCATCGTCACGCCGGACGCGAAGCCGGAATTCGGTGGATATTTCTCCGGCTCGTCGGTCACGACCACGATCTTGGCGACGCCTTCGGCATCGACCTGGCGCGTAATGCCGGGCACGGTCTGCGCGCCGTCCACCGGCTGGCCGCCGGTCATCGCGACGGCGTCGTTGAACAGGATCTTGTAGGTGATGTTGACGCCCGAGGCCACCGCCGCGCGGATCGCCGGCAGGCCCGAATGGTGATAGGTCCCATCGCCGATGTTCTGGA
The DNA here is from genome assembly GCA_963732795.1 of uncultured Alphaproteobacteria bacterium. Lineage (GTDB taxonomy): Bacteria > Pseudomonadota > Alphaproteobacteria > CAVTAV01 > CAVTAV01 > CAVTAV01. The sequence continues at coordinate 22,066 of CAVTAV010000001.1, forward strand.
ACACATGCGGCATATCGACGAACGGCGCGATGCCGATCCAGGTCCCGCCTTCGCCGCCCATCTGGGTCGGCAGGCTGGTCGGCCGGTCGGGCATGGAATAGGCGAGGGTGTGGCATCCGATGCCGGAGAACGCGACGCTGCCCTCGGGCACGCGGGTCGAGGTGTTGTGCGGGCAGCCGGAGCAGAAATAGGGGACGCGGGTCAAGGGCGCAGCCGATCCGCGCGCCCCGTTGGCCGCCGCCATGACGTCATGACGTTGCGCGATGTCGGGCGTGCAGCCGCCGAGCCCTCCGAGCCGCGCGAAGATCGCGGCCGCGACGCGGGTCGAGTCCAGGGACTCGTCGGCGGGGAGAAGAGGCGCGCCGGTTTCATCCGTCTTGCCGACGATTCGGGGGCGTTTGTCGGCGGGGAGCGGATAGAGGATCTTCGAAATCTGGTCCTCGATCAGCGGCCGCTTCTCCTCGACCACCAGGATCTCCTCGAACTCGCTGGCGAAGCGCTTCAGGCCCTCCGGCTCGACCGGCCAGGCGAGGCCGATCTTGTAGACCCCGATGCCGAGCGCGCCGGCCCGCTTGGCATCGATGCCCAGCGACGTCAGTGCCTGGACCACGTCGAGATAGGCCTTGCCCGTCGTCACGATCCCGAGCCGGCCCTTGGGCGCGCCCATGGCCAGCCGGTCGAGCCGGTTGGCGCGGGCGAAGGCCTGGGCGGCGGGAAGGCTCAAGCGCACCAGCCGCCTCTCGCGTTCGACCGGATAGCGCCGCCCGCGCTTGTCGTCGCGGCTGCGCGTGTCGAGATTAAGGAGGCCGTCCGGGGCGGTGAAGTCGTCGGGGATGACGAAGCGCGGCTCCTCGGGATGAACGGAGACCGTCGCCGCGCTTAGAAGCGTCTCGTTGACACCCTTTAGCCCGACCCAGAGCCCGGCGAAGCGCGACATCGCCCAGCCGGCCAAGCCGAAATCCAGCATGTCCTGGACATTGGCAGGATTGAGGATCGGGATGAAAGCGGCGACGAGGGCGTATTCGCTCTGATGGGCGACGGTCGAGGATTTCGCGCCGTGATCGTCGCCGAACGCCACCAGCACCCCGCCATGCTTGGACGTGCCCGCCATATTGCCGTGCTTGAGGGCGTCGCCCGAGCGGTCCACGCCCGGCCCCTTGCCGTACCACAGCGAGAACACGCCATCATATTTCGCGCTTGGAAGGGTCGGAACCTGCTGCGTGCCCCAGACGGACGTGGCGGCGAGATCCTCGTTCACGCCGGGGCGGAAATGGATGTGGTGCTCGTCGAGGAAGTGCCGCGCGCGATTCAGCTCGGTATCGAAGCTCCCCATGGGCGAGCCGCGATAGCCCGAGATGAAACCGGCCGTATTCAGCCCCGCCCTGACGTCACGACGTCGCTGCTCCAGCAGCAGACGGACAAGCGCCTGGGTGCCGGACAGGAAGATCTGTCCGTCCTCGAGGGCATATTTGTCGTCGAGGCCGATCTCGGCCAAAACTGCCGACGCCGGTGCCATTCCAGCACTCCGTTGGTCGCGAAGGTCCGGAGAATAGCAGGTCAGGTATCAGATGTCAGATGGCAGAAGGCAATAGGGCCGGCCAAACGTCACGAAACCGATTTCTGGCGGCTGACGTCTGCCTTCTGACATCTGATTTCCCAATCGAGCGCGGTGCGGACGATGAAATCGAGATCGGCGTATTTCGGCTGCCAGTTCAGGGTCTTGGTGATGCGGGTATTATCCGCGACGATGATCGGCGGGTCGCCGGCGCGACGCGGGGCGGAGCGGATGTCGAGCTTCTTGCCCGCCACGCGCTGGACCGTGTCGAGCACCTCGCGCACGGAATAGCCCCGGGCATAGCCGCAATTCATGGTGAGGCTCTGGCGGGTCGTCATCAGGTGGCGCAGCACCGCGACATGGGCGTCCACCAGGTCGCAGACATGGATATAGTCGCGGATACCGGTGCCGTCCGGCGTCGGAAAGTCCTCGCCGAAGATGCTCACATGATCGCGCGCGCCAATCGCGGCCTGGCAGGCGACCTTGATGAGATGGGTGGCCGCTGGCGTCGATTGCCCGACCCGGCCCTCGGGGTCAGCGCCGGCGACGTTGAAATAGCGCAGAACGCCCGCGACCAGGCCGTGGGCGGCCGCGGTATCGCGCAGCATCCATTCGGTCATCAGCTTCGAGGTGCCGTAGGGATTGATCGGCACAGTCGGCGCATCCTCGGTCACCGGCACTGTCTCCGGCATGCCGTAAACGGCGGCTGTCGAGGAGAAAATAAACGTCCCAACGCCGCCTTCGACCGCGCTTTGGATCAGATTGCGGCTGTTTGACGTATTGTTCCGGTAATATTTGAGCGGATCGGCGACGGATTCCGGCACCACGATCGAGCCCGCGAAATGCATGATCGCGTCGACCCCATGGTCGCGGATGACCTTCGCGGACAGCTCCGCGTCGCCCACATCGCCGATGATCAGCGGCACGTCGGCCGGCACCGCCTCGCGTATGCCGGTCGAGAGATTGTCGATCACGACAACGCCGAACCCCGCGGCCTGGAGGGCGAGGGTCGCGTGACTGCCGATATAGCCTGCGCCGCCGGTGACGAGAACGGTCATGATCGAAACTCTCTGGCTCGGAAATCGGCCGAATGGTCAAACTGGAGGGTACGCCGCGAACCCTAGCCGCGGGCAGCCAAGATTTCGTTAAAGGGTGGCCGATTTGGGGCAAGCTTGCTCCGATGAAATGGCCTTTTTCCGGCAGAATCAAACAAGAACGCCCCAAATGCACGCAATTCGATGAAATTTTCCGGCGATACGCACAGGGTAAACCGGCGGGTTTGTTAGGTTGGCCCTCTTTTCCATGATAAAATTCATCGTCCCATGCACGGCCGCCTTTGCGGCTGAACGATAGAAGCAACGGGATCCGATCGGCAGGAATTGGCGGACGGCGGGTTAACGACGCGCGAATTGCGCGCGACCATTCTTTCTTGCCGATCGATAGTACGACGTCGGTGGACGGTTTCGCCCTCCGGCGCAGCGTAAACCGGGTCGCGTAATGGCCCGGTAGTAACGGGTGGCGTCGTGAAGTTGCGTATTGGACCGCTTGCGTATCTCGCGGGAGGCGTTGTCGCCGCGGCCGCGTTTGGGGTATTGGCCGCATCAATCGGGGATCGGATGCCCGATTCCGCGCGCTTTGCCGGCGGTGGCCCTATGCCCGCGCCCGGCGCCGATCGAGTTCCGCCCTATGCGCCGAGAGCCCCCGATTGGTCCTGGCTCGGACCGCCCCGTGACAAGCCGGATTCCGCCCGCGAGCCCAACCCCTGGGCCGATACCCATTCGGTTTCCCATCCATTCGAGACGGCCGCCGCCTATGTCTTGAACCGCGTTCTGGCCCTGGGCGACGCTCAACCCGCCCCGCAACCCGCACCCGCCGCCCAACCGCCGCCCGTTGCGTCCGGTCCCGGCCCGCCGGCGACCTTCAGGTTTCCCTTCATTCGAACGCCGGCCGCAAAGGCCGCGCTCACCGGCGCCCTGACGGGTTCGCCGGACGGTCTCGCTCATCTCCGATCCTATCTCGACGACGCCATCGGCGACGATGCCGAGATCCGGCTGCGGGCCGAGTATCTGATCAAGAATTTGCAGGATGCCTCACCGGAGGCGGATCTCGACATGATCGTCGCGGCGGGCAACCGCATCGCCGAAGCCGCCGCGAAGGCCGCCGCCACCGGCTATGTCGTGCCGGTGGTCGAGCTCGACGGCTTCACCCTTCCCGAGGACGACAAGGGCTGGGATCTCGGCCCCCGCGAGAAGGACCCCTATCTCGCTTTCGGGCGGGTCGGCGCGGACAGCGAGTGGCTGGTCGGGCCCACGCGGACCCTTGTCTCGCTATCCCTGGGGCGCACCGTCTTCGCCGACGGCATCGAGAATCTCGAAGGCTTCGTGACCGGTCTGCCCCGAGGCGACTACCGCATCTATGTCATGGCGCGCGAGCCCGAGGACCGTCTGCTCGACGCCAAGCCCTTCGGCGACGAATACAAGGCGAACGGCGTGGAACAGCGCATCGTGGCGGTCGGAGCGGACGGCCCCCACTATATCGGTCGCCTGACCCAGCATGGAATCCTGCGCGAGACCCGCAAGCCTGGGCCGGATGCCCTTGGCGACATAAGAGCCGCCGGCCCGCCCCGCGGCGTGATGCTGGTCGGGCGGGCCCATGTCGAGGGCTCGACTTTGCGGCTTTCCTTCCACGGGCCGCGCGGCGCGCCCCAGCCCGATACCATGGCCGAGGATTACGAAGGCCACATCATCTTCGGCGCGGTGACGGCCGGCTATCACAACACGCTCGGCAGCTACAAGGTGGACCGCGACGGTCATATCCGCGACGTACGGTTCCATTTCGCCGATGCCTCGCAGGTCGGCTGGGGCGGTCATCTCGTTCCCGGCAAGAGCGCGAGCCCGTTGAGCGTCAAGGCCGGCGAGCGGGTGGGCTTCTTCATCGTCGCCGACGGCTACCGCAAGAACGACCATTATGACGGGATCGATCTCTCGGCGGGGCATTTCGAGTTCCGCAACGCCGACGGGACGCCGGCGAGCATCGAGAGCGTCGATCCCGACCTTTGGTATGTCGCGCCATCCGGGGCCAGGGTCCGGATCAAGGGCCACATCTACCACTCCGCCGCGGGGACCGACGACAACGGCTATGCCCTCAATCCCGACCGGATTCCCCATACCGTGCGGACCGTGGATGTCGATAAAGGCCTGATAACGCTGGGTTTCGAGGACATGTATCGCGGCGGCGACGAGGATTTCGACGACAGCGTCTTCACCATCGATATCGGCAAGGGCAACGCGCTCGTCCTCGACCCGCACCTGCCCAAGCCCACCCTCACGACGCCGTCGCCTCCGGTCGATTCCGGCTATGTCGCCGCGATCGTCGCCGAGCCGACCGACCCCTTCGACGTCGCCCATCTTCAAGACCTGCTGGCCCAGGTTCTGAACGACCTCGAGCCGGCCTCCGGCCACCGGCGCCTTGCCTTCGCCCCCTATGTCTCGTCGCCGCCCTTCGTCCACCACTATCCACCACGCGCGCGCGTTGGCAGCTTGTTGCAAAGCGGCGGCCTGATCCTCGGCGGTGGGCTAAAAGGCAGCGGGGGAAACGCCACGGGGGGCGGGGGCGACCAAAATCCGGGCGTCCCCAGCGGCGATGGCACCGGCGACGGCACGGGCGGTGATGGAACAGGCAGTGGCACCGGCGGAGACGGCACGGGCGGCGGCACCGGTGGGGGGGATGGTACCGGAAGCGGCGGCGACGGCACCGGCGATGGTACGGGCGGAGATGGCTCTGGAGACGGGACGGGTGGCGACGGCACGGGTGGGGGCGGAACAGGTGGTGGAGACGGCACCGGCGGCACCGGCGGCGACGGCACGGGCAACGGCACCGGTGGCGGAGACGGAACGGGCGGTGGCACCGGTGGTGGAGATGGCACCGGCAGCGGCACGGGTGGCGATGGCACGGGCGGAGATGGCTCTGGAGATGGGACGGGTGGCGACGGCACGGGTGGGGGCGGAACAAGTGGTGGAGACGGCACTGGCGGAGACGGCACGGGCAACGGCATCGGTGGTGGAGATGGCACCGGCAGCGGCACGGGTGGCGATGGCACGGGCGGAGACGGCTCTGGAGACGGGACAGGCGGCGACGGCACGGGCGGGGATGGGACAGGTGGGGATGGAACAGGTGGTGGAGACGGCACCGGCGGAGACGGCACGGGTAACGGCACCGGTGGCGGAGACGGAACGGGCGGTGGCACTGGTGGTGGAGATGGCACCGGCAGCGGCACGGGTGGCGATGGCACGGGCGGAGATGGCTCTGGAGACGGGACAGGCGGCGACGGCACGGGCGGGGATGGGACAGGTGGTGGAGACGGCACCGGTGGAGACGGCACGGGCGGTGGCACTGGTGGTGGAGATGGCACCGGCAGCGGCACGGGTGGAGATGGAACAGGTGGAGGAGATGGCACCGGCGATGGCACGGGCGGAGACGGCTCTGGAGACGGGACCGGTGGAGACGGCACGGGCAACGGCACCGGTGGCGGGGATGGTACCGGAAGCGGCGGAGACGGCACTGGTAATGGCACGGGTGGGGACGGAACAGGTGGAGGAGACGGCACGGGCGGAGACGGCTCTGGAGACGGGACCGGTGGAGACGGCACGGGCAACGGCACCGGTGGCGGGGATGGTACCGGAAGCGGCGGAGACGGCACTGGTAATGGCACGGGTGGGGATGGAACAGGTGGAGGAGACGGCACCGGCGGAGACGGCACAGGCGGAGACGGCTCTGGAGATGGGACCGGCGGCGACGGCACGGGTGGCGATGGCACCGGCGATGGCACTGGAGGCGATGGCTCAGGAGACGGAGATGGTTCGGGGGGAGACGGGTCCGGGGACGGCGATGGTTCTGGTGGAGACGGCACGGGCAGCGGCGGTTCCGGCGGGGACGGATCCGGAGGTGACGGCTCAGGCGACGGAGATGGCTCCGGGGGGGATGGATCCGGCGATGGCGACGGTTCCGGCGGCGACGGATCTGGCGACGGTGACAATACCGGTGGTGACGGCTCGGGAGATGGAGACGGGACCGGCGGCGATGGATCGGGCGACGGCGACGGTTCCGGCGGAGATGGCACGGGCGGCGACGGCGATGGATCGGGTGATGGTGACGGCACCGGAGGCGATGGTGACGGTTCTGGCGGTGACGGGTCGGGAGACGGAGATGGCTCCGGCGGTGACGGAGCCGGATCTGGGGGTGACGGATCGGGCGATGGTGATGGTTCCGGCGGTGATGGTGATGGTTCCGGAGGAGATGGAACCGGCGGCGACGGTGACGGCGACGGTACAGGCAGCGGCGGCCATGGGGGCGGGCATGAGCTGATCGCGGAGGCGGGCGGGCCTTACTACATCGATCTCGGGGACATGTTCAGCCTTAACGGCTGCGCCTCGACCTTCGACAGCGTCTATCTTTGCGGGCTGGATCTTGCCGATTTCTCAGTGGCTTGGCTGGCGGATGGCCAGGTCATCGGGACCGATATCCAGCTCTCGGATGTCCAGACCGGCTCGGGCACGCCGTTCGCCGCTAGCGGCGACTATGATGTCACCCTCAGGATTGATTGGCTGGCCGATCCGAGCGTCTCGGATACCGATACGACCGTGGTGGTGATCCGTTCGGTGAAGCCGGTGTCGGTTCCGGAGCCGGGGGGGATCTTCCTGTATGGCGTCGGGCTGATTGCGATCGGCGTGATCGGTTGGCGGCGGCGCGCGCACTCGATCCGTTGGCCCGATAGGAAAGACAAGAGGAATAAGAAACGGAGGCGATCATGACCCGGAAGACCCCTACGCCCGATCCCGACGGCCGGAAGGACCGGCTGCGGCACCGCGCGGCTCACGCGTTGTTCGGCCTGCTGGTGGCGGCCTTCGTCGTGGTGGTCGGCCTGCCTTTCGCCGGGCTCCACGTCGCCTCGCTCGCCTGGCTTGCCCCGACGCCCGGTCCCGGTGTCGGCAACTACCGTGCGCTCCGCGACGAGGATATGGCGGCGCTGACGGCGTTCGCCGGTGCGGTCTGGGCCGAGCCCGACGCCATGCCGTCGAAGGGCCGGCTCGGCCGGTTCCTCGGCCAACCCTCGGGCGGGGTCTATGTGGCGCTGCGCGAGCATGGCCATCGGCTGGCCGCTGTCTGGAACGGCGACGGCACGATCGGGACGTCGCTGGCGGCAGCGATCCGGCGCGCGCGCCATGTCGCGGGGCTCGACGGCGTGGCGGGCGAGAATGTCGTGCTCGAAGTCGATATCGCCCATGACTATCGGCGGGTGAACGACCCGGCCTCCTCGCCGCTTCTGGCCAGCAGTTCCCTCGGCGTCCTCGGGTTGGAGATCACCCGCGGCAATGTCCGCGAGAAGCTGGCGCCGACCTATATGCTGTCGACCAATCGATCCTATGCCGGCTTTATCAAGCTGTTCCGCGACAAATATGGCATCGACAAGGGCGATTTCGCGCGCACCGCCCGGCTTCGGGTCTTTGAGGCCGATCAGGTCCTGGTGAGCCTCGCACCGTCCTCCGCGCGTCTCATGACCCGCGGCAACCGGCTCGTCGATCAGGCGGAGGTCACCGGCCCGACGCTGAAACAGGCGGTGAAGCTCGGCGCCGAGTGGCTGATCGACAACGTCCAGTCCGACGGCCGCATGGTCTATATGTACTGGCCGAGCGCGGGCAGGGAATCCGGCGGCAACAACATGATCCGCCAATGGATGGCGACCCTCGCCATGGAGCAGGTCGCGGCCCGGATCAGCGACCGCAGCATGTGGAGCCTGATCGCCCGCAACATCCGCTACAACCTCGATCATTTCTATCGCGAAGAGGACGGGCTCGGCCTGATCGATTATCGCGGCCAAGTGAGCCTCGGCTCGGTCGCGCTTGCCGCCCTGGCGCTCCGCGAGCATCCGGGCCGCCAACGCTGGGAGAAGCAGGAAGCCGCGCTCGAGCGCACCGTGGCCTCGCTCTGGAACCAGGACGGCTCGTTCCGCACGTTCTACGAGCCCAAAGGCCGGAACGACGAGCAGAACTATTATCCGGGCGAGGCGATGCTCCTCTGGGCCACCGTCATCGCCGAAACGCACGACCGGGCGCTGCTCGATAAATATATGAAATCCTTCCGTTATTACCGCGCCTGGCATCTCGATCCCGCGAACCGCAACCCGGCCTTCGTTCCCTGGCAGACCGAGGCGGCGGCCGTCATCTGGCACATGACCAAGGACAAGGATCTGCTGAACTTCGTCTTCGAGATGAACGACTGGCTCTTGAAGATGCAGCAGGGCCCGGACGACGTGCCCTCGCCCGAAATGGTCGGCCGGTTCTACGACCCGCATCATCGCTACGGCCCGCCCCATGCCTCGGCCGACGGGGTCTATCTCGAAGGCCTGGCCGATGCCTACCGGCTCGCGGTCGAGGTCAAGGACGTGCGGCGCCAGAACCGCTATCGCGCCGCCATGAAAGCGGGCCTCCGCCACGTTCTCCAGCTTCAATTCGCCGACGATACGGACATGTATTACGTGCCTGACAACCAGAAGGTCCATGTCCGCGGCGGCATCCGCACGACCGAATACGACAACCGGATCCGCTGCGACAACGTCCAGCACAATGTCGTCGCCATGATCAAAGCGATCGAGGCGTTCCGGGACTGACGCGAGAGTTTTCCACAGGCTCTGGTTGCCTGGACTCGCCCCCGCTAACCCCATAATATGCCTAGATAATTATGGTTAACGCTCCGACGATTATTTCGGGGCTTGATGGGCATCGGGGGCGCTATGGCGTGGCTGGGGCTTTATGCCGCCGCCATGAGAGGGCTGTTGTTCGGGCTGGCCGCCCTAGTGGTCGCCGGCGGGATCGACGATCTGGTCGTCGATGGCGCTTATCTTACCTATCGCCTGCGACGCCGGTTTTGGCCCGATGCCGGTCCCCATGCCCTGGGCGAGGACGATCTCAAGACCCGGCCCGAGCAGCCCCTCGCCGTGATGGTCCCGGCCTGGCAGGAGGCCCGCGTTATCGCCGGTATGGCGGATAACCTGCTGCGCTCAATCGATTACGGCGACTATGCGGTTTTCGTCGGGGTCTATCCGAATGATCCGGCGACGGCGGCGGCGGTCGAGACCGTGCGCCGCCGCGATCGGCGCGTTCATATCGTCACCTGTCCGCGCCCCGGCCCCACGAGCAAGGGCGATTGTCTCAATGCGATCTATAAGGCGGCGCTCGCCTTCGGAGATCGGATGGGCAGGCCGTTCGCCGGCTTCGTGCTTCATGACAGCGAGGATGTGGTCCATCCGCTCGAGCTTCGGCTGTTCAACCGCCTGATCCCCGAGACGGACATGATCCAGATTCCCGTGCTGCCGCTCGAACGGCGGCTGCGGGACTTCACGGGCGGGCACTATCTCGACGAATTCGCCGAGGGACACGTCAAGGAGCTGGTGGTTCGCGAGCGCCTGACCGGGGTCCTGCCGAGCGCCGGGGTCGGCTGTGCCTTCAGCCGGGCGGCCCTGGCGGCGGTCGCGCAGGGGAACGGCGGCGATCCCTTCGATCCGACGAGCGTTACCGAGGATTATGACATCGGGCTGCGCCTCGCCTCGCTGGGTCGGCGTCAGGTGTTCATGCGCCTGCCGATCCGGCGGCTGACGCATCGACGGAACCCGCTGACCGGCCGGATGTCGCTCAAGCCGGAAATATCGGTCATCGCGACGCGCGAATTCTTCCCCAACGCCGTGGGGGCCGCCTGCCGCCAGAAGGCGCGCTGGCAGCTCGGCATAGCCTTCCAGGGCTGGAAGCGCTTCCGCTGGCGCGGCGGGCTCGGCTGGCGCTATGCCCTTTGGCGCGACAGGAAGGGCCATGTTGCGGCCCATATCGGGATGCTGTGCTATCTGGCGCTCGCGGGCACTGCGGTGTTTCACGGGCTCGGCCATTTTGCGCCCGAATCCGTGGGATCTTTGGTGGAGCGCGGCTCGCTGACTTGGTGGCTCCTGCTCATCGCGACGGGGCTCCTCGTCAACCGCTCCGTTCACCGCGCGGCGGCGGTCTGGCGGCATTACGGCTGGGCTCAGGCTCTGGTCTCGATCCCGCGCCAGGCCTGGGGCCATGTGATCAACTTTCTCGCCGGGGCCCGCGCCCTCGGGCTCTATCTGAGGCATCTCGCGACCGGCAAGCCGATCGGTTGGGACAAGACGACCCACAGCTTTCCCTCGGCCTCGGAGCTCGCGCCGTTCCGCCGCCGGCTGGGCGAGTTGCTCATCGAGCGCAATCTCGTGACCGATGCCGCGCTGGATGTCGCAATCATGCGCCAGGCCGATGACGGCGGGCCGCTCGGCGCGATCCTCGTGGATCAGGGGGCCGTGGACGAGGACGCCCTGTTCGACGTTCTGGCGGCGCAACAGGCCATCCGGCGGGTGGATCTGGATCCGCTGATGGTCCCCGACGATATTCTCAGGCTCGTCCCGCGCGGGCTGGCCATCCGCTATTCGATCTTTCCCGTGGGCACGTCGCCCGAAGGCCGACTGATCGTGGCAAGCGACCGGATCGTGACGTCACGACGCCGCAATGTCATCGCCACCGCGCTCGGCCGTCCCGTCGAATTCCGCCTCGCGACGCGGAGCGATCTCGCCGCTGCGATCCGCTGGGGATATGAAAAATCGGCGGATCCCTTGGTTAACGAGGCGAAATCGCCCTCTATCAAGCGTTTGATCGAGGGGAAAAGGTGGTCCGCGAATGACGTGAAACAGGCGCGAAAGCGCCAAAGGCGGGCCTATCGCAGCCTCGGCGCGATCCTCGTCCGGGAAGGCGTGCTCGGTCAGGCGGAACTCGATGCCGCGATCACGCGCATGGCGCGGCACGATGGCGCGATCCTCGGCGAGTTTCTGCTGGGTCAGGGCTTGATCACCCGCCGCGAGCTCGCCCGCGCCCTCGATCTCCAGGCAGCGACCCAAATTCCGATCGGCGCGTTGCTTCAACCGGCCGGAGCGGGCGAATGACGTCGGCCCGCGCCATGGTCTGGTCGATTGCGTCACTTTCGCTGGCGCTGCCAGCCCTCGCCGCGGAGGCGCCGCGCCTGCCATCGGAACCGATCTATCAGGCGGGGTTGGCTGTGCATTTGCGCCAGCCGGTGGTCTATCGGAACGAGGTGATGCCCGGTCGGGACCCGGCTCGCGCCAACAAGCTGTATCAGCGCGGACTAGCGCGGCAGAAAGCAGGCGACCTGGCCGGCGCGAAGCGCGATCTGGCGGCGGCAGCGGCGCTCGCCCCCGACAACGCGGCCATCAGGGCGAGTCTAGGCTATGCCCAGTCCGCCACCGGCGATCTTGCGGCGGCGCGGGCGGCGTTCGAGCAGGCTCTGGCACGCGACCCGGCGATGGCGTCGCTTTATGCCGAGATCGGCTATCTCGATCTCAGGCTCGACGACAAGCATGGGGCGGATCGCTGGTTTCGCAGCGCTGTGGACCGCTATGCCGTCGCGCCGGCCTCGGGCGCGGAGGCGAATGAGCGCGCCGAACGGATTTATCGGATGCGGAGCGAGGTCGGCCAGATCGAGAACGATGTCGATTTGGGCCTCTATTCCGTCTTTCGCCCCGGCTCCAAGGGCCCTCTGAATCCGACGGGACGGTCGCTCACCCAGTCCCAGGGCGGGGCGGAAGGGGCCTTCCGGCTACCCTTGGGGCTCGGGGCCGGCCGCACCGTCCAGGCGTTCGGCCGCGTCCTTTGGGGCTATAAGCCTGATTCCGTTCATATCCTCGGCAATTCCTATCAGGCGGGGATCGGTCTTAGGGTCAAGCCGCTCGGCCGTCAGAACCTCGTTCTGTCCATGGAACGGCTGGTCTCGCTGGGCAGCGCCGCCCGGGACGACTGGCTCGCGCGCATCGGCTATTCCTGGTCGCTCGGCTATGGCTTCGAGCCGTTCAAGACCCGCTGGCCTTTTGTCCTGGTTTATGGCGATGCGGCGCTTGCCTTTCCGAGCGGACCGGACCTCTTCCTCACGGGCGAAATTCGGGTGGGCGAATCCTGGCGGCTCGGCGGCCACATCGCGCTCACACCCCATCTGGTGCTGGCGGGCTCGCGCCAGGAAGACGGGCCGGTGACAACAACCCTGGTGGAGGCGGGTCCCGGCGTGGGCTTCAAATACTATTTCGACGAAACAGCCTACCGTGCGTTCGGCGCGAGCGCTGAAGTGGTGCTTCAATACCGCGCCAAGCTCGCCGGCAACAGCACCGGGACCTCCGGCGCGGCGGCAACCATGGTGCTGAGCTTCTGACCCCGGCGCGCCGCAATATTGAACGGCCCGCTGCGCGGCCCATCTTAAATTAGGAATTGTTCGGGAGGGGTCGTCATGACTCGAAGCCTTATCGCACTCACCGCCCCTGTCCTGGGCCTCCTCGCCGTCCTGCCGGTCTCTCTGGCCAAGGACAAGGATGCCTCGTCGCCCGAGGGACGGAAGACGTGCATCGGCCTGAGGCAGGTCGACCAGACCCTGATCCTGGACGACCAGAACATCGTCTACCAGATGCGCGGTGGGAAGCTCTATCTCAACACCCTGCCGAATGTCTGCGGGGGCCTGTTCAATCAGGGAAACTACATGTACCACGGCAACAACCCGTATCGGATATGCCGAGGCGACGCTTTCACCGTGTTCCGGGTTCTCACGGGCTGCAAGCTCGGCTATTTCGACCCGCTCTCCCCGGAGAAGTTCAGTCAGATGAAGCGGGAGCGCACGGCGGCCCGTTCCGCCGGCACCAAAGGCAGCAAATCCGCAGAATAAGCCGCGGAAGTCTTCCAGGGACAAACACTTTCAGCGACGGATTCGGCCGCCGCCGACCGTGTAACCATTGTTTGATATTGAGTCCGGGACGGGCCAATATCGCCGTCTTTAACGATTATGGGTCGCCGTCATGAACCTAAAGCCTTTTCTCGTCGCGCTGACATTGGGAGCCGCGCTCCTGGCCGCCTCTGCCGTCTTCGCCGCGGATAAGGTGACGGAAGCGTCGTCCAAGGACGAGGGCCAATTCTGTATTCCTGCCCGGAACGTCGACAAGGTCATCGTCCTGAATGACTACGGCGTGGTCTACGAAATGAAAGGCGGCGATCTCTTCCTCAATACCTTCGAAGCGCCGTGCGCCGGGCTGAGCGCCTACAACGCCTTCACGACCGAGTTCCGCAACCCCTACCGGCTTTGCCACGGGGACAATCTGGTCGTATCGCTGACGGGGTCCTACTGCCCGCTGCGCAGCTTCAATCAGATTTCCAAAGACACGCTCAAGCGCCTGCAATACGCCGTCTATCTGGATAAACAGAGGAAGGCGAAGGAAAAAGCCAAGGAAGACGCGGCCAAATAAGCCCGGACGTCAGACGATCCGCCAGCTTTTCGCAAAGTCGAAATAGAGATCCTTGGCCCGCTTATAGACCGGGCCGCCGGGGTAGGACCGGTCGTCGAGCAGGATACAGGGCATGACCTTGCCGTAATTGCCCGTGCTGAACACCTCGTCCGCCGACAGCACGTCCTCATAGGTGAGGGGGACCTCCTCGACGGTATAGCCGTCGTCCGTCAACAACCCTGCGACGCGCTGCTTGGTGATGCCGTTCAGGAAGGTGCCGTTCGGGACCGGTGTCTGCACCACGCCGCCCCGCACGACCCACAGGTTCGCACTGGCGAATTCGGCCACCTTGCCCCAGGGATCGAGCATGACAGCGTTGTCGAATCCGGCGGCCCGCGCGTCCTTGAGTGCCCGCGCGCCGTTCGGATAGAGGCAGCTTGCCTTGGCCCCCGTCGGCGCAGTTTCGGGCGACGGACGGTGATAGGGCGAGAGACAGGCCTTGAAGCCGTCGAACCCCGGGAAGGGGACCTCGTAGACGGCGAGGGCGAAGTCCGTCGAAGCCGGCACCGGCACCATCATGCCATCGGTCGCATAGAACATCGGACGGACGTAATAGACGCCTTCTTTGGGCAGTCGCCGTATCGCCTCGCGGCACAATTCCTCGATCTCGCCGGCGGCGAGCGTGGGCGTCATCATCATGGTCTCGGCCGAGGCGACGAGGCGGGCGCAATGCCGGTCGAGGTCGGGCGCCAGGCCGTCAAAGGCGCGCGCGCCGTCGAACACGGTCGTCGCCATCCAGAACGCATGGTCCAGGGGACCCAGAATCAGGGGGTTTTGGTCGTACCACTTGCCGCCGTGATAAAAGAGTGCCGCCATTTCTGCCTGCTTCAGCCTCGCCCGCCGCGGACGGAATCATAGACCGAGAGATACTGCTCGGTCATCACGGTCAAGCTGAAGCTCTGCTCGGCGCGGCGGCGGCCGGCGACACCGTGGGCCTTCATCAGGGCAGGCGCTTCGAGATAATCCTTCATCGCCCGCGCGAGCGCCGCCGGATCGGCCGAAGGAACGAGGCGGCCCGTCTCACTCGTCAGAAGCTCCGGATTGCCGCCGACTTCGGTCGCGATCACCGGCAGGCCGGTTGCCATGGCTTCGAGAATCGTGTTGGAGATGCCTTCGTTGAGCGAGGGCAGGACGAAGACGTCCATCGATCTGCAGAAATTCGGGGATTTGCGAGCTCGCGCCGGGCAGCCAGGCGAGGTCGGCGACGCCGGCTTCCTCCAGCAGAGTTCGTGCCTCGGCCCGCAAGTCCCCGTCGCCGACCATGACGAGCCGCGCCGTCTCCCGCGCGCCGGACGCGCTTTCGATCAGTTCTATGAACGCTCTCGCCAAGGTCGTCTGGTCCTTGACCGCCGCCATCCGCCCGATCGTGCCGAAAACCACGGCATTCTCGGGCGCGAAATCGGGACGAGGCCCGCCCCCCGGAAAGGCCGCCCGGCGGGGTGCTGCGGGATAGAACAGCTCGACATCCACCCCGTTGTAAATCTGCCGGATCTTCCGCTCGGGCACATGGATCGCCGTGTGAATCCAGTCCGCGATATCCTTCGAGACCGCGACATATTGCTGGACGAGCGGCGAAACGGCGCGGCGGATGAAATTGTATTTTCGATTGCGTCCCGAGAGTTCGACCATATCCCGGCCATGTTCGCCATGCACCCGGCACTTCACGCCAGCGAGCGCCGCCGGGACCACCATGTCGATGGTCGGCAGGTTACGGGTGTGGACGATCGCGGGCCGCCATTGCCGAAGCTGGCGATAGACCGCGCCATAGATGCCGAGCGCCTTGCCTTCGCCCTTGCCGAGGGCCACGGCCTCTACATCGTCGCGGGTGATCCGCTCCTTCATGGCGAGCGAAGACTGCAATCCGATGATCGCGTGGCGGTAACGGTCCGGCGGAGTCTGATTGATCAGATTGACGATGCCGTTCTCCATACCGCCGATGCCGAACTGGCCGACGATATGGACGACGAGCGGAACTCGGCCGGTCTCTTGGGTATTGTCGGCCGAAAGCTCGGTCATGCACGCGCCAATGTTATCCCGTGAAGAGCCGCGGCCTTGCCCCCAACGCCATGCCGCTCGGCCCGCCGTCAGGATACCCCAATCGACGGAGGGCCTTAAGGCCGGATACCCATTTTTTTGATCTCAATCAAGGCACAAGCGGCCCGGATGGGGTCTATTCGTCCAAGTCACACCCTGAGACCCCTCTTGGCCGGAACGTAAGTTCCGGCCTTTTTCTTACGGGGCCGATCCGGCGCAAGCCGAGGTGGATGCTGCCTCAGCTACGTGGTCATGCCTATTGATAGCTCCGGGTTTATTGACGGCTCAACATCGCCAATTTAATGTCATCGCGAATGATAAGGGGGAGAATTAGCGTGCGAATTGCAGGAAAGGCGGTGGCTTTTGCCGCGACTGCCCTTATTGCCGTAGGCCTTTCCGCCGCGGCGTATGGTCAGCTCTTCATGCCGTCATGGTGGCCCAAATCCTCCAAGGAGGTGCCGGCCGGCGTGAAACCGCTGGACGTGGATATCTTCACCACGAAGAATTTCTACAAGGACTGGAAGCACTGGATGGACCCCCGGTACTACCGGTGCAACACGCCCTACCAACTCATGGATATGTGGAGCCGCGGCACCGTGGGAGATTGGGGCGACTGCAAGCTGGACCGCCCGCTCGACAAGATCATTACCCCCTATCCTTATAAGAGCGCCGAGGAGCAATACAACGCGCTGATGGCCAAGGCCAAGGAGCATGGCGGCCCGAACCATTACACACGCGCCAACATGCCGGTGTTCGACGGTTGGTACGTCAAGGAGTTCCTGGGGCGCAGCCAATGGATCAACGGCACCGACATGCAGGTGCCCACCATCCTGTCGCTGCTGACGCCGGAATACCGCAAGCGCATGGTCCAGCTCAACTATTACGAGGCCGTGGCCAACGCGCCCCAGTGGAGCGCGGCGTTCTGCTACCCGGAGGGCTTCCTGCGCTGGTGGTATGTCCATGCCACGCGCCAGATCGAGGTCATCTCAACGCCGGACGAGGTGCAGTTCCTGGCCGGCGTGGCGGACAATTTCCTGCGTAAGATTCTGATCGATCAGAAGCATGTGCAGCAGGTACCGCAATGGTACGGCGAGACGGTTGGTTTCTGGGACGGCAAGACCCTGATCGCCTGGACCAAGAACGTCCGCGGCTGGCAGATGACCCATGGCATGTTCGAATTCAGCAACTCCATGGAGACCATCGAGAAGATCCACCTGTCGGATGACGGCAAGCACCTCATCACCGAGACGACCTTCTATGACCCCGAGGCCCTGAAGGTTCCGGTGACCATGACCGCGACGTGGAATCGGATATCCGACATCAATTCGGATCACCGTCACCAGTTCGTGGAATGCCGGACGAGCAGCCAGATCGTCGACGGCCCCGACGGGCGGCCGACGCAGCTTCTGCCCTTCGACGACGGCTATATCGATTTCTTCGGCCGGCCCTGGGCACAGGATTGGACGGAGCATTTCGAGAAGGACTGGGACATACCGGAAATTCCGGACGATATCCCCGGCGAGCCGAAGTCGTTGCCCGGGCCCTCTTTAAGCGCGGATAAATGACACTATATGATTGTAGTTTGGAAACGAGGCATTCACGCATGAACACATGGCTGTCTAGAAACTGGAAGATTGCCGGCGCCTGCGCCACGGTTCTGGCCGTGCTGGCCGCAACGCCCGCCGTCGCCCATCATTCCTTCGCGATGTACGACACCACCAAGTCCAAGACGCTGACGGGCATGCTCACCCGCTTTTTGCCGGGCGCCAACCATGCCCAAATCCTGTTCAGCCTGGTGGACGAGAACGGCAAGGTCGTTCTCAACGACAAGGGCAAGCCGGTCATGTGGGGCGTGGAGACGGGTCCCGCCGCGAATATCGCGTCCAAGGGCGTCACGGTGAAAGCGTTCCCGCCGGGGACCATCATCACCGTAACCCTGCACCCTCTGAGAGACGGCCGCAACTTCGGCACCCTCGCCCGCGGCGCCGGCATCATTAAATGCGGCACGGTCTTCCCCAAGGGCGGCTGCACGGAAAAGACCGGCGAAGTCTTCATGGAACAAGCGCCGCAATAGCGACGGCGCTCGGATTTCGGAATGCAAGAGGCCGGAACGAAAGTCCCGGCCTTCTTTCTTTCTCGGGCCTCGCCAATCACGCCGTAGCGTAAGCGAATGGTCGGAGTGAGTGGATTCGAACCACCGGCCCCTGCCTCCCGAAGACAGTGCTCTACCAGGCTGAGCTACACTCCGTACCGTGAAGCGGCGATCCTTATAACGCGCGACTTTGGCCGCGGCAAGGCAGCCGAGGCGACAAA
Source organism: uncultured Alphaproteobacteria bacterium (assembly GCA_963732795.1). Classification (GTDB taxonomy): domain Bacteria; phylum Pseudomonadota; class Alphaproteobacteria; order CAVTAV01; family CAVTAV01; genus CAVTAV01. The sequence continues at coordinate 40,356 of CAVTAV010000001.1, forward strand.
AAGTGGGATCAATAGGCCCGTTCGATGCAGAAATCGACGATGCCGGCCAGCGCGGCCTTTTCCGGCGAGTCCGGGAAGATTGCTAAGGCGTCACGGGCCATGGCGCCGTAATGCCGCGCCCGCTCGACCGAATCGCGGAGCGCGCCGTGGCGCTCCATAAGGGCGATGGCGTGCTCGAGGTCGCTCTCTTCCTGCTCGCCGAGCTCCAGGGTCCGGCGCCAGAAGCCGCGCTCTTCCTCGTCGCCCCGGCGGAAGGCCAGAACCACGGGGAGGGTGATCTTGCCCTCACGGAAATCGTCGCCGATGGTCTTGCCGAGGGTGGCCTGCTTAGCGGAGTAGTCCAGCATGTCGTCGACGATTTGGAAGGCGATGCCGAGATTCTTGCCGAAGCTCTCCAGCGCGTTCTGCTCGACCGCATGGCGGTTGGCGACCACCGCCCCGACCTCGCAGGCAGCGGCGAACAGGGCGGCTGTCTTGGAGGAAACCACTTCCAGATAGGCGTCCTCGGTGGTCTCGGTGTCGTTGGAGGTGACGAGCTGCAGCACCTCGCCCTCGGCGATGACGGCCGAGGCGTTGCTCAGGATGTCGAGAACCGCTAGCGAGCCGTCCTCGACCATGAGCTGGAAGGCGCGGGCGAACAGGAAGTCGCCGACGAGCACGCTCGCCTGGTTGCCCCAGACCACATTGGCCGTCTCCTGGCCACGGCGAAGATCGCTCTCGTCCACGACGTCGTCATGGAGGAGGGTGGCGGTGTGGATGAACTCGACCGCGCCGGCCAGCTTGATATGCCGGTCGCCCTCATAGCCGCACATCCGGGCCGAGGCGAGGGTGAGCATGGGCCGGATGCGCTTGCCGCCCGAGGCGATCAGATGCCCCGCGAGCTGAGGGATCAGCGCGACCGGGCTTTCCATCCGGCGGAGAATCAGTTCGTTGACGTTCTTGAGATCGCCCGCGACGAGCTTCTTGAGCTGCTCGACCGCATCGTGCCCGCGTGCCGGAACCCGGCGTTCGTTTTCAAGGGAAACGACGATTCCCAAGGCATCCATCCCTAATTTGTTTCTCTTATCTCAGGCGGCTGAGCATAGAAGGGGGGTCCGAGTGTGGTCAAGTCAAGACGGCGCGGGTGAGGCACGGCCGAAACGCGCGTCTAGAGGGCATTCAGAACCTTTTCGAGCCGTTCCCGAACCCGGTTCGCGAGGTCCGTGAGCTTATCGTTGCCGATCGATTTCATCGCGTCGACCGGGTCCATGGCGGAGACCTCGACCTCGCCGGGCTTCATCTCCTGCACGACGACGTTGCAGGGCAGCAGCACGCCGACCTTGTCCTCCGCCTGGAGGGCCTCATGAGCCAAAGGCGGATTGCAGGCGCCGAGGATGCGGTAGGGGCGGAAATCGACATTCAGTTTCTTGTGAAGCGTCGCCTTGACGTCGATATCGGTCAGGATGCCGAAGCCTTCCGCCTTGAGGGCGTTGGTGACGGCCTCGATTGCCTGATCGAAAGGGAGGGGGACGGTCTTGGTCATATGAAAGCTCATGGGACGGCCTCGCGGGGCTTGGAGGAGGGCGGATCGACGTTACGTCTTATGTAGGAGCGCCGACGGGCGTTCGCCAGGGCCGATCCGCGCGAGACCAGGTGGTTTGATCCCGCTCAAAGCGCGCCCGTGAAGTCGGTGCCTAAATGACGTCCAACGTCGATTTTCGTCCTAGATCGTGTCATTTCCTTCGAAAGGAGTGCGCCATGTCGTCCAAACTTGTCGCGATTTCCGCTGCCGCTCTGTTGTTCACTGCCTGCGGCCCGGCCGTCGGCGCCGAGAACGTCCCTCCCGACAACCAAGCCCAGCAATCCGCCCCCGCTCCCTATATGATGGGCCCCGGCTATGGCCAGATGATGGGCTACGGACGCATGGGGTACGGCCCGATGGGTCCCGGCATGATGGGCCAGGGCTACATGATGGGCCCCGGCATGATGGGGTATGGTCCGGGCGGCACTATGATGGGCCGGGGGATGATGGGCGGCGGCATGATGGGGTATGGTCCCGGTTATGGCCAGGGCTACGGTCCCGGATACGGCCCGATGATGGGCCATCCGGTCCAGCCCCTGGATCTCTCCGTGTCCGACGTGAAGACAAATCTCGAGCGCTGGCTGGCCCTGAGAGGCAATCCGAATCTTAAAGTCGGCAAGGTCAAGGAGATGGACAAGAACACCATCTCGGCCGAAATCGTTACCAAGGACAATTCTCTCGTCCGGCGCTACGAGATCGACCGGGCGACGGGCTTCGTGCGGGCGGTGGGGTAAGGACCCGTCGTCCGAGCGAGGAGGCTGGCGCCAACACGGCTATGCAGTAAGGAGCAAGCCAATGAATAGAATACCCGGAACTATCCTTGCCGTCGCTTCGGCTGCGCTCGTCCTCGCACCGAGCGCGGCCTTCGCCCAGAGATACGGCTATGGGCCCAACATGATGTGGTCCGGAAGTGGAGGGTACGGCATGTTTCTCGGGCCCCTCTTCCTCATCCTGATTCTCGTCGCGGGATTCGCGGCGGTGATTCTGCTGGTGCGCTGGCTCGGCCCGTCGGGCAACGGCCAGATCCACCATCACCACCTGTCGTCTCCGCCCAAGATGCCCCTCGATATCCTCAAGGAGCGCTTTGCCCGAGGCGAGATCGACAAGGACGAGTTCGAGGAACGCCGCAAGATCCTTGGCGATTGATGTCCGCTAATATTCCAGCCTGACCCCTGTCACGAAAGCGAGGGTGCCGGCGCGTTCGCCGGCCATCCGAGCAAAATCGGCCGTGTCGCCCACCTTGCGGGTCCAGGTGACGCCGATGTAGGGGGCGACTTCCTGGCGGATTTTGTAACGCAGGCGCAAATCCAGCGAGAAATCCGAGAGGCCCTGGCCGGTTTGGAGCGCGGGAATACCCTGGAACGCGATGTTGATCTCGGTGCGCGGCTGCAGGATCAGCCGCTCGGTGATCAGCATGTCGTATTCCGCCTCGATACGGGCCGTCACGTCGCCCTTCTGGCTGACGAACATGTCGGCCGTAACCTCGAACCATCCCGGCGCGATACCCTCGAGGCCGATGACCGCATGGGTGCGGTCAGGCCCCGCACCGAAGTCCTGGCGCGCGCCCGCCTGGAAATCCCAGAACGGCGCGATGGCATGGCTCCAGAGAAGCTCCGCCTCGCCGTCCTCGACCGTGCCGTCGGTGACGCTTCCTTCGGTCCTGAACCAGGCCTTGTTCAAATCCTTGCCGAGCCAGGCATTGGCGTCCCAGAGGAAAGCGTCCTTGCCCTGGCCGGTCTGATACTCAAGCCGGTCGGTCCAGGCCGAGAACACCAAGGGCTGCGGCTCCAACGCGTGGGCCGACAGCGGAACCAGCGCGCCGATCGCCGCCAAAGGAAGCGCGCCTTCAAGACAGCACCGTCCCGTCGCGGCTCACGCGCACGACCCGGAACATCCCGGCCATCATGTGGTAGAGGAAATGGCAGTGGAACGCCCAGTCGCCGAGGGCAGTGGCCGAAATATTCGCCGAGACCTTGCCGCCGGGCATAACATTGATGGTGTGCTTGCGCGGATTGTGGGTGCCCGCCCCGGTGTCCGTGTCCATGAACATGCCGTGGAGATGGATCGGGTGGTTCATCATGGTATCGTTGACCAGGGTTAGCCTGAGCCGCTCGCCATAGAGGAACGGAATCGGCTTCTTGACCTCCCAATAGGTCCTGCCGTCGAACGACCACATATATCGTTCCATATTGCCGGTCAGATGGATGACGAGCTCGCGTCCGGGCGGGCGCTGGTCGGCGAGGGGGGTGAGGCATTTGAGGTCCTTGTAGACCAGCACCCGGTGCCCGACATCGGCGAGCCCGATCGGCGGATCGCCGAGCCGGTCCTGCGGCGACGGCGCGCGCATATCGACGCCGACTCCGCCGATATCCTTCGCTTCCTCGACCGGGATCTTGGCCATCGGCATGTCGTGGCCGCCATGATCCATCGAGCCGTGCTCGGCGGATTTCTCGTCCATTTTCATGCCCGCCATGCCGCTCATATTCCCCATTCCCATGTCCTTCATGGTGAGGAGGGGGCGGGGGCGCAGCTTGGGAATCTCGGCCGACATGCCGGCGCGCGGGGCGAGCGTGCCGCGGGCGTAACCGCTGCGGTCCATGCTTTCGGCGAAGATGGTGAAGGCCTTGTCCGCTTGCGGGGTCACGATGACGTCATAGGTCTCGGCGACGGCGATCTGGAACTCGTCCACGGTGACGGGCTCGACATTCTGGCCGTCAGCCTGAACCACGGTCAGCGGTAGGCCGGGAATGCGGACGTTGAAATAGGTCATGGACGAAGCGTTGATGAACCGGAGCCGCACCCGCTCGCCCGGCTTGAACAGCGCGGTCCAGTTGGACTCGGGCCCGCGTCCGTTCATGAGGTAGGTATAGGCCGCGCCGGTGATATCCAGGATGTCGGTCGGGTCCATGCGCATGGCGCCCCAGGCCTGACGGTCCTTGAGCGCGGCGTCGAGGCCGTGTTTGTCGACGTCGCGAAAGAAGTCCACCATCGTGCGGTGCTGGCGGTTGTAATACTCGGAATGCCGCTTGAGCCGTTTGAAGATCGATATCGGATTCTCGAAGGTCCAGTCGGTGAGCTGAACCACGTATTCGCGGTCGTAGGCGACCGGATCCTCGTCCGCCGGATCGATGACGAGCGGGCCGTAAAGGCCGGTCTGCTCCTGGAACCGGGCGTGGCTGTGGTACCAGTAGGTCCCGCTCTGCTTGAGGCGGTAGCGGTAGGTGAATGTCTCGCCCGCAGCAATGCCCGGATAGCTGATTTCCGGCACGCCGTCCATATCCGCCGGGACCAAAAGCCCGTGCCAATGGATCGACGTGTCTGATCGCCATCTTGTTGTGGACGCGAATTGTGACGTCCTCGCCCTCGCGGAACCGCACCAGCGGCCCCGGCACCGTGCCGTTGATGACGGTGGCGTCGCCCGTCTTGCCGTCCACATCCCAGGGCCCGTTGCTGATCGTGAGGTCGAAGAGGTTCGGCTCGGTCGGCTTGAGGGCTTCGAGAGCCCCAGGCGGTCTTGGCCCAGCCGGGCAGGAGGGCCTCGGCGCCGAGATAGAGGCCGAGGCCGGAAGCCGCGCGCATCAGGGCGCGGCGCGTCAAATGTTTGTCCTTGGTCTTCATGGGGAGAGTCCTTAATCGAGCGTCGGCGGACCGACGATCGTCGTGAATGTGGCGGTGATCAGCAGGATCAGCCCGACGACGAGCATTTCGGCGAGAATCGAGCGGCGAAGGGCAATCACCGCGGACGCATCGCCCGCCTCGAGGCGCGGGGTGAGGCGCAGCTTGTTGAGGGCCGCGAGGGTCAGCAAAAGCGCGACGAGCAAAAGCTTGCCGAGCACCAGCCGTCCGTAATCCGAGGTCAGCATGGCCGCCGGATCGCCGATCAGAAGCCACAGCAATACGACGCCGGCCGCGACCAGCGCCGCTACGACATAAAGCGCAATACGGCTGAACGCGTCGGCAATCGCACCGAGACGGCCGACATCGGCCGAGCCCGTCAACTGCCACAGCGGATAGAGCGCCCCGACCCAATAAGTCAGGCCCAGGAGATGGATCACGAGGAGCCCGTCGCCGAAGGGTCTCGGCTCCACCGCGCGGGCGTGGCCGATAAGCGCGAAGGAAACGCAGACGAAGGCGATGCCCGTTACGAGGCCGATGAATCGCAGGCGCGGAACATAGAAGCCGACCGCCGCTACGAGGAGACCGATTAGACGCAAGGCGGTGGCGCGGCCTTCCCCGGCCTTGACGACGATGCCGATCAAGGTCCCGTTGGCAAGGTCGCTCAGGTCGCCGCCGAGCATGCCCGAGATGATCGGAATGCGGGCGGCGCTCGCCAGGGCCGCCACGCCGATACCGGCGAGACCGGCCCGTATCAGCCGGTCGCGCTCCTCGGGCGTCAGGGAATCGCCGAACAGCACCAGGAACAGTCCCGCGCCGGGCGCGGCGAGGGAGGCGCCATAGGTGAGCGCCTTGGCGATTACCGCGGCCGCTTGCCAGCCGTCCACGACGTCGGATCCCGGGGCTAGTTGCCGGAAACCGTGAAGCCGAAGCTCCCCGTCAGGGCGTGGCCGTCCTCCTCGGCGATCGCCCCCCAGCGGACGGTATAGACGCCCGGCGCCAAGGCCGGAAGGTCTGCCGACACCGTCGTGCCGGGCTTCGGCTTGCCGACATCGACCGGCATCTCCTTGCCGTCATGAGTGAGCTTCACCGAGGTCAGCATGACCGGATCGTCGAAGGTCAGGGACACGGTCTTGGGCGCGGCGACGGTCGAATCCTTGGCCGGGCTGGTGGCTTCGAGGTGGGCATGGGCGAGTGCCTGGCCGGATAGGAACAGGCAAGCGATGGTGAGTGGTGCGAGAAAGCGTTTGAGCATGGTGAGTGTCCTGTTGCGAAAAAATCGATCCCCGGCGCAGCAAGCCTGCGCCGATCCGCAAGGACGGGATCAGATCAACAGAAGAACGTGTTGCGAAACGAGGGTCGCTGGCTGCATCGGCGGCGGCCATATGTGAGGCGTCGGACGAATGGCCGGCCATTCCGGGATACTATCGACGGCATCGGCCTCGCTGTAGACGACGGGCTTGGCGTTTGGCGCAATAACGGGAAGGCCGACGGTCTGTCCCGCGTCCAGGCTCGCCGTCACCTTGTGCGGGCATGGAAGCCCGCTCGGCGGCAACTGGCCCACGTCCTGGCCATGATCCATCCCCGCTATCCCCGCCATGGGTTGGGCCGGCATGGGTTGGGCGAGGGCCTCGATCTCCTGGCTCTGCACGGCCGCGCAGCAACACGCAAATGGCGCCGTCGCCAGCGTCCCGGAAATCAGGACGGCGATCAGACGAATGCAGAGAGCTTTGGCGAGCACGGGCGACTCCTAACGTCGCGCCATGCTAGGACGAGCTGGCCGCGAGGGGCAAGCGGCGACCGGCGGACCCGTATCCGGGATTACTCGTCCGCGACGGTGAAGTTGAGCGTCCCAGCCACCAGTTTCCCGCTCGAACGGGTCATGCCGCTGTATTGGACCGAATATTGGCCCGGCTTAAGGTCGTGCAGCGGCACCTTCAAGGTCATGGCGTTGCGTACCCGGCTGACATCGAGCTTCCGGCGCTTGCCATCGTGATACAGGTTCATCTTGATGAGCTGAACCGGCTCGTTGAAGCTCAAGGAAATCTCCTTGAGGTCCGACACCGTCTGGCCTTCGGTCGGCGTAGAGTTCGTCAGTTCGACGCCCCTCAAAGCGTAAGCCGGCGCAGAGATCGCGAGGCCGACAAACACGAGCGGGACAAGAAGGCGTTTCAACATTTGAACCCCCTTTCGGTGAGCGGGTAGGGCGCCGGCCGCCGGTCGAACGGGCTAGGCCCATCCTTTACCCTATCATAGACCGAACGAGACGTGGGCAAAGGCCTTCGCGAAAGCGTCTACACCTCGTTCCGGCAGGTAAGAGCCGGCGGAGTCGACAAGGACGCATCGCCGGGCTAGAACCCGCGAAAGGCGGCCAATTGCCGGACGGAGGGCGGATCATGGCGGAAATGTCGGCGCGGCTCGAATGGACGGGAGGCAAGAGCTTCGATGCCGTCTCCGGGAGCGGCCATGCCATAACCGTGGACGGCGACCGGGAGGCGGGCGCGAGCCCGATGGAGACGCTCCTGATCGGCATGGGCGGCTGCACCAGCGTCGATGTCGTCTTCATCCTGGAGCGGATGCGCGAGCAGGTGACCGGCTGCGTTGCCGAAATCCAGGCCACCCGCTCGGACGAGGACCCCAAGGTCTTCACCCGCATTCACGTCCATTTCGTCGTCACCGGCACCGGTCTCAGCGACACCAAGGTCGCCCGCGCGATCGACCTCTCCGCCACCAAATACTGCTCGGCCTCGATCATGCTCGGCAAGACCGCCGAGATTACGCACGATTTCGAGATCAAGGCGGCGTAGGTCCGAACCCAACTCCGGTCATCCCGGATAGCTCGGTTTGCAGCCGAGCCATAGGCTCGGGCTCTCCTAACGTCCGGGATGACGATGCACGCGGTCTATTTCGGCGTCACGATGAAGGTCGTGCGATCCAGGCCGGTATTGCCGGTCTTCGGGTCGTAGGCGTAGATCGTCGCTTCATAGGTGCCCGGCTTGTCGACCTTGAGCGTGCCGGCGAATTCGCTGGTCTTGCCGGCATAGCTCAGCTTGGCCGTGCCCGCAGGCTGGCCGTTCCTCCGGATCAGGGCCGTGACTTCGAACTGATTGGCGTTCCAAACCCCGCCGGGCTCGATCGGGCAGCCGCACATCATCCGGACATTGGCCTTGAGCGGAACGGTCTGCGGCGCGCCTCTCAGGAATTCGTGCATGACCGGCTCCTGGATATCGACGAAGAAGCCGGGCATCTCGAGGAGCCATCCGTCGCCCTCCGTGATGTCCTTGCCGGGAACGACCCATTGGACCGATGAGACCGTGTTCGCGGTGTTGCGGCGGGCTAGCGGGCCATAGGCCGTCACTTCGATCCGGCGCGGCGCGTCGATATCGATCGTGGCGTCGAACTTGGCGGCGTCCGGCGTGGCGAGCGGGCGCTTTCCCGCCATGATCCTTTTGGTGTCGCCGGTGCCGCCTTCGGTCACGCCTTTGGCCAGCAATTCGCCGGTATCGGCGTCCCGGATGGTGATCCGGACGCCGCCCATGGTCGTGCCGATGAATTTGGCGCCCTTGGCGATCACGTGCACAGTGATGTGGGTCGGCTCCGCCCAGCTTGGGGACGAGCAGACGAGAACGGCAATGGAAATGATCATACACTTGGCGAAGCGATGTACATTCATCGGAAGTCCTCCCATCCACATCTTTTGACGCCTCAGTTCAAACTCAGTCTCGATCAAATGTGAGCCCATAGCGGGACGAATTCCTCAAAAGGCTAGGAACGAATCCCAAAACGCATAAGTGTCTTCGCGCCTGGATTTGTATTTGTCCCAAAGATCGCTTGGGTTCTTAGATTTAGCCAAACTCGGTTGAGCGGTCCGCCAGCGCCCGTTGCTAAAGCCGTGGAATAATATCTGGATAGAGCGATAAGGGATTGATCATTATACGAAAGCTTCTTGTACAAGCGGGCCAGCAACGATCCCAGCGGCGAAAAGCTATCCCGATGTTTGCCCGGAGCCCACATTTCCGGATAGTGGCAAGAATATCCGGACTGTGGATGCGGGAGACGACTGATTTGTGTCTCTTGCGGTTTGCTGGACGGGCCGGAAACCACCACGGAGTATGGCGCGCGCTCACTGGCCCAGCAGGCCATATTTTGTATGCATATTAGGTCAACCATCTTGTTTGGATGGGTGACAAGTTCTTCGTCCAGTTTCTTTAGCTGGTCAGATATTTCTTTATGAGGGCTGTCACTCGACATTCCGTCATAAGAGTGTGCAAGTAAGCCATATTCGAAGACTCTATGGTATTCCTCATACGCATAGTCTTCTCCACGAATTCTTTTGAGGTTTCGTCGCTCGTCACATTCGCGCTTTGCGATTTCCGTCATTCTTACACCGTTCTTGAACAACTTCCGCAACTGGCTTTTGCGAAAAGTGAGTTTGCATTCGAAAGCGGCAGCGATCCCAGCGGCCAGATAGAGCTTCTTGTTGAGCAAGAACGGTGGGTAGCTTGGCCACAAGACTATCACGTCAACTTGGGGAGAAACCTCCCCGTTTTGACCGATGACGCGTCCCTTAGTCACAACGTGATAGTGTGCCGGCAGCCAATTGCGCAATATCTGAGCCCACGTTTCTTCGACTTGATCGCCAGCGGTTCCTGGGTCTTCAGAGACCCTCGCTCTAATCTGGTCGTAGTCAGATTGGATGCTGAGATTGAGCGCCCTAATAAAGGACGCCAAATCGTGCGGATTATTCGCGGACTTCGTTTTACCCACGATGCGTTCCTCCGCTTCGATGCTGATTCACCGCTGAGACGCTATTGGCCAAATACACCTAGGCCACGAGAATCGGGAATTTCTCAATCCACCTTCCGTACCGCCCCATAGGCCGCCGAGGTCGTGAGCTTGGCATAGGCCTTGAGCGCCTGGCTGACCTCGCGCTTGCGGTTGGCGGGCTTCCAGGCCTTCTCGCCCTTTGCGTGCATCGCCTGGCGGCGGTTGGCGAGCTCCTCGTCGGAGATGTCGAGCTTGAGCACGCGGTTCGGGATGTCGATGACGATGGTGTCGCCTTCCTCGACGAGGCCGATCGCGCCGCCTTCGCCGGCCTCGGGCGAGACATGGCCGATCGAAAGGCCGGAGGTGCCGCCGGAGAACCGGCCGTCGGTCACCAGCGCGCAGGCCTTGCCGAGGCCCTTGGATTTCAGGTAGCTCGTCGGATAGAGCATTTCCTGCATGCCGGGGCCGCCGCGCGGGCCTTCGTAGCGGATGACCACCACGTCGCCCGGCTTGACCTTGTCGCCGAGGATGCCGGCGACCGCCGCGTCCTGGCTCTCGAAGACGCGGGCCGGGCCCGGAGAATTTGAGGATGCTCGAATCCACGCCGGCCGTCTTCACGATGCAGCCGTCTTCGGCGAGATTGCCGTAGAGCACCGCCAAGCCCGCCGTCCTTGCTATAGGCGTGTTCGCCGTCGCGGATACAGCCGTTTTCGCGGTCGAGGTCGAGATCGTTGTAACAGCTTCTCCTGGCTGAACGCGACGGTCGTGCGCACGCCGCCGGGCGCCGCCATGTAGAAGCGGCGGACGTTCTCGTCGTGGCTGCGCGCGATGTCCCATTGGTCGATCGCTTCGGCCAGCGTGTCGGCATGGACGGTCGGCGTTTCGCCGTGAATCAGACCGATGCCGCTCCAACTGGCCGAGGATCGCCATGATCGCCGCCGGCGCGATGGACATCCTCCAGGTGATAGATCTGCGAGGACGGCGCGACCTTGCACAGATTGGGCACCTTGCGCGACAGCCGGTCGATATCCGCCATGGTGAACGGCACCTCGCCTTCTTGCGCCGCCGCCAGCAGGTGCAGCACGGTGTTGGTCGAGCCGCCCATGGCGATATCGAGAGTCATCGCGTTCTCGAAGGCGTCGAAGCAGCCGACCGAGCGCGGCAGGACCCGCTCGTCGCCGGTCTCGTAATAGCGCCGGGCAAGCTCGACGATCCGCCGGCCGGCCAGCAGGAACAGGTTCTTGCGGAAGGCATGGGTCGCGAGCACGCTGCCGTTGCCGGGGAGCGACAAGGCCCAGCGCTTCGGTCAGGCAGTTCATCGAATTCGCTGTGAACATGCCGGAGCAGGAGCCGCAGGTCGGGCAGGCCGAGCGCTCCATCACCGCGACTTCCTCGTCGCGTCGCCTTGTCGTCGGCGGCCATCACCATGGCGTCGATCAGGTCCACGGCGCGGGTCTCGGTCTTGTCGACGACCTTGCCGGCTTCCATGGGCCCGCCGGAGACGAAGATCGCCGGGATGTTGAGCCGCATCGCCGCCATCAGCATGCCGGGCGTGATCTTGTCGCAATTCGAGATGCAGACCATCGCGTCGGCGCAATGGGCGTTGACCATGTATTCGACCGAATCCGCGATGATCTCCCGCGACGGCAGGCTGTAGAGCATGCCGTCATGGCCCATGGCGATGCCGTCATCGACCGCGATGGTGTTGAATTCCTTGGCGATGCCGCCCGCCGCCTCGACCTCGCGCGCGACGAGCTGGCCGAGATCCTTCAGGTGCACATGGCCGGGTACGAACTGGGTGAAGGAATTGGCGATCGCGATGATCGGCTTGCCGAAATCGCCGTCGCCGACGCCGGTCGCGCGCCACAGCGCCCGGGCGCCGGCCATGTTGCGGCCGTGGGTCGATGTCCTGGAACGATAGGCAGGCATGGCTCAAGTCCTTCGATTTGCTCGCTTCCCTGCCTATATGCGCCGGATAAAGCCCGAGTGCAAGGCGAGGGAGGCGCGGAAACCGGGGACGCCTAGATCAGCTCCGACAGGATCAGTCCCATGCCGACCACGCTCGTCACCCAGGCGACCGAACGTAGGTAGGGGATGCCGATCAGGTAGCAGCCGGCATGGACCACGCGGGCATAGAAGAACAGCTGCGCCCCCATGATCGTGCGCGGCGAGGTGATGCCGGCGAGCTCTGCGATGATCACCAGAAAGGCGAAAACGATCAGGTTCTCCAGCATATTGGTGCGGGCCCGGAAGGCGCGCCTCGCCCATTCCGACATTGGCGGCGAGTTGTCCCGATTGCCCATCGCCCAGAGAATGCCGTTCTTATAGGTGTTCCCGAAGAACGGCATCAGGTTTTGGACGAATGCCAACAACGTGCTCCACAGGAGCATTTTCAGTTCGGGTGTCATGGCCTTCTCCCCCAGGAAAGCGCCGAGCGGCTTTCGCAGACCAGTCTAGCCCGACCCGCCGCCGGGATAAAGCGTCTCATTTCAGGATCTTAGCGGATGAGATCCTTGGCGACATATGCCCAGGCGATCATCATGACGGTGAATACGAGCCAGGCCACGATGGCGCCGACCAGCGCCACGTTCCGGGCCCGGCGGCCCGCCAGCTTATGGGCCCGCCATTCCGCGAACAGGATGATGCCGGCCGCGAGGCCGGCCAGGACGCCGAAAGCGGCGCCGGCGACGATGAGCGCATAAAGGCCGTGGGGCATGGTTTTGCACCAAGGTGGAGCGGCGCCAGCCTATTCCGGCTTGGCGCGGCCCGCTACGGGGGGCATGCTCGCGGGGGCGCCGCAGCGGGTTCGGCCTCGTGCAGTTCCAGCGCATTGTTGGCCGGCATCGAGCGAATATGGATGTCGCGCTGCGGGAACGGCATCGAGATGCCGTGCTGCTTGAACTTGTGCCAGATCAAGAACATGACGTCGCTCTGCGCCTTGAAGCGTCCCAGGCGCACGTCGTCGATCCAGAAATACATGAGAAACGTAATCGAGCTGTTGCCGAACTCGCGCAGATAGACCGACGGCTCCGGATAGACGCTGCAATGCTCGTACTCGGTGGCGGCATTGAGGATGCATTGCTTGGCGACTTCGAGATCGGTGCCGTAGGCGACGCCCACATCCACCGAGATCCGGGCGCGCGGTATTGCTGTAGGTCCAGTTGGTGACATGGCCGGTGATCAGGTCCTCGTTCGGGACGATGATTTCCTTCGAATCCGACATCTCGACCAGCGTGTAGCGGCCGCCGATATGCTTGATCGTTCCCCAGGTCCCGTTCGGCAGCTCGATCACGTCGTTGAGCCGCATCGATTTTTCCATCAGCAGGATGATCCCGCTGAAGAAATTGGACGCGATCTTCTGAAACCCGAAGCCGAGCCCGATGCCGATGCCGCCGCCGAGAAAGGCGAGCGCGGTCAGGTCGATGTGAAGGGCGTCCAGCGTGACGAAGAAAATCACGATGGCGCTCAGGATCTGAATCACCTTGATGATCAGCTCGCGATTACTGGAATTGAAGCCGTGGACCCGAGCCAGCCAGTTCTCGAGCGCGCGGGTGACCGCCGCCGATACCATGAGAATCACGGCGACGATAAAGATGACCTTGAACACACCGTAGGGCGTGAACACGAAGCGGTCGATCTTGAGTGTGAGAGCGGGGGAGCTAAGAACGGTCCGGACGTGCGTCAGATAGCCGAGATGCTCGGCTACCATTAGCGCCACCGCGAGGATGAGCAGAATGCCCCGCGCGAACACACCTTCGCGCCGGAACGGGTGAAAAACGATCGGAAAAAACCGCTTCATCCCCTGTTGGCTCGTCTCCCAAGGTCCCCAACCTAAATTTGTAGGCCATACACGGCATCAGTGCAAAGTTCTCGTGCGCTATCATTAACGGTCGTCGCCGGGATTTTGCGGTTTGCCGAGGAGCTGTTCGAGCGCCCGGAGGTAATCCGCGAAGGCCTGCCTTCCGATCTTGGTAAGACGCACGGACGTGTGCGGCTTGCGATCGATGAATTTCTTGTCGGTCTCGACGTAACCCGCGTCCTCGAGCTTTCTCAGATGGGTGCTGAGATTGCCGTCGGTCATGCCGAGGGCATCGCGGAGCGCGGTGAAGCCCGTGCTCTCCAGCCCGGCGAGAAACGCGACGATCGATAGCCGTGCCTGGGCGTGGATCGTCTCGTCCAGCGGTCCCTGGCCGGGTTTGGCCATCGTCTAGTGGCTCCGGCCTTGGCGCATGATCAGATAACCGGGGCACGTCATGAGGCCTAGATAGACCGCCACGGTCAGAAGCCCGGTGGCCTGGGATGGTCCTACGATCCCGAATACCAATGCCGCCGCCCACCACGCGACCGCCAGCCACCGCAGCCAGCCGAAGCCCGTCGCGGCGCTGGAGACGTAGAAGGCAAGGCCGGTAATCACGGGTGCGATGACCATGAAGTCGACGAATTGGATGACGCGACCGAAGGCGGCCGTGGCCGCGACGGTGACGAGGGCCAGAAAGAGGCCTTGCCAGGCTTTTCGATACAGTCGGACGGCGAGATTAATCGTCGCGTGCCGGTGCGAGAAGCCGAGCAGGACTGATCCGACGAAACCGGTCAGGAAACTCCCGTACCACAGATAGTTGATGGCCTCACTCGCGGCTGCGCCGAACATCTGGTACGCCGCGAGGGTGCCGCCCTGAGCCACGGTCAGAACCAGACCCCAAAGCACCAGATATCGGCCGTCCATTGCGGCGGTGCGGGCCGCCTCATCCATGGCGCGCCGAATGAGTGCGAGGTCGGCCTCGGCGGATGTGCCGGTGGAGAGGGGATGGGAGGGTGTCTCACTCATTCTCTGGATCCTTCAGGAGACGCGTGGAAGCGCCGGTCTGGCGAAAATCTGGGTCATCATACCCAGTCCGAACGCAAGCTTCAGCGCACCGTCGACCCCGATCACGACGCTGAGCGGGATGACGGGAAGCCAGAACGTCGAGGCAAGCCACGCCGTAATGGACAGCGCAAGCAGGACAATCGGAGTCCCGAACGACCAAGCCATGAGGAGAAAATGTGCGGCGACGATCGCCAGCGCCGTAAACCAGGCCAGGCGCAAATCGGTACCAGCCGGCAGATGGGGAAAGATAATCGCACACAGCGCAAATTCGAACACGATGGCGATGATCAGCATCCAGATTTGTAGTGCGCGGGGCCGCGGTCTTCCTGCTCGCCGGCGCCATAGGCGGACCGAAATGCTGGCAATCACCCCGGCAGCGGCGCCACAGCCGAGCGCGACGAAAGCATAGCGCGCGTCGAACGCGCCAAAGATGAGGGCCGCTCCGATACAGACCAGAAAGCTGCCGCCGCCTTGCTGCATGGGATAGGGGTCGAGGGCAGAAGGGTTTTGGGAGGTCATGTCGGCTTGCTCCTAAGTCTCACGCGGCGCTTGCGGAGGTACCGGGCGCCTCTATCGAAAAGAACTTTGTATTACAAAGTACTTTTCCATGAGCCCTGTGTCAAGGGCTTGGCCGAGCCGAGATCCGCTAATCTTGCTGGATCAAAAGGTTAGGATGCCGAAAACAGCGTGTCGGCGACAAAGGGATTGCTTTGACGCTCACGGCCGAAGGTGGAGATCGGGCCGTGGCCGGGGACGAAGGTGGTGTCATTGCCCATGGGCCAGAGCCGCTCGCGGATCGAATTCAGGAGATCCTCGTGATTGCCGCGCGGGAAGTCGGTGCGTCCGATCGAGCCCTGGAACAGGACGTCGCCGACAAAGCACAGCTTCGAGGCCGGATGGTGAAACACGACATGTCCCGGCGTATGGCCGGGGCAATGGCGCACGTCGAAGGTGATCGAATCGAAACTGACGGTGTCGCCGTCCTTGAGCCAGCGGTCGGGGGTAAAGCTCCGCGCGCCCGAGAGGCCGAATTGCGCGGCCTGGCTCTCGATCGCGTCGATCCAAAACGCGTCGTCGGGATGGGGTCCTTCGATGGGAACGTTCGCGCGCTCCTTGAGCTCCGCCGCGCCGCCGGCATGGTCCGCATGGCCGTGGGTGATGAAGATCTTCTCGAGCGTGATCCCGGCTTCCTCGATCGCCGAGAGCAGCCGGTCGACCTCGCCGCCGGGATCGACGATCGCCCCGGCCATGGTCTCGTCGTTCCAGACCAGGGAGCAATTCTGCTGGAAAGGCGTTACGGGAACGATGGCGGCCTTCAAGGGCATGATGTCGCGTCTCCGAGGTTGTCCCGGTAGCGATGCCATCGCGAGCCGCCGATTGCAATGGAATTGGCCTTACTTCTCGTAAAATGCCGATAGGCCGCTGATTGACAATCCGTTAATCTTAGCGGCGCTACCATTGCGCGGCGTTAGACCTTTTCGGGGAGAAGCCGTGTCCAGTTTTCAGTCGCGGCGAGGCCAACCAACGAAATTCAACATCGGCGGCGTGGTTCTGGGGGTATCGCTCCTGGTGCTGCTCGGCGCGTGCGCCAGCGGCGGCAATACCGGCTCCGGCGGCTCGTCGGGGGGGACAAGCGGCGGCACATCGGGCGGCACGAGCGGCGGCTCCTCGGGCGGTACCGCGACGACCCCGCCGGCGATCGATTACAACACCGCCGAATACCGCGCCAGTTGGGGCAACACTGCGATCAACGCCATCGCCGCCTATGATGCGGGCGCGACCGGGGACGGCATCACGGTGGCGACCATCGATACCGGCCTCGACATCACCCACCCCGAATTCACCGGCCATTACGATCCGGCCAGCACCGACATCGCCGGACTCGACCCAGACCGTCCAGGACGGCGACCCTGACGGCCACGGTACCCTGGTCGCCGGCATCATCGCCGCGAAGAAGAACGATGTCGGGATGCATGGCGTTGCGTTCGACGCCAATCTTCTGGCGATCAGGACCGACAACACGGACTCCTGCGCCTCGTCGAACGGCTGCCAGTTCTACGACAGCGATATCGCCTCCGGCGTCAATTACGCCATGGCCCATGGCGCCAAGATCATCAATATCAGCCTGGGCGGCGACAACGCGCCGACCCCTGCGCTGCGCAATGCCATGAATGCCGCCGTGCAGCAGGGCGCGATCATCGTGATCGCCGCGGGCAACGACTATGATGCGACGGCCGGGACCGGCAACGACCCCACGATGTTCGCGCAATATGCGAACGAAACGGGCGCAAACGGCCAGGTGATCATCGCCGGCGCGGCCAAGCGTTTTCCGAGCATCCAGATCGCCGATTATTCGAACCGCGCGGGCAATTCCGTAAACGTCTATCTGCTGGCCCCCGCCGACGGCGTCGAGACGACCAAGAACGGCGGCGGCTATACGACGAGCTTCGGCGGCACCTCCCTCGCGACGCCCTTCATCTCCAGCGCCGCCGCGCTTCTGGAGCAGGCGTTTCCGAGTCTGACCCCGCAACAGGTCGTGCAGTTGCTCCTCTCGACGGCCACCGATCTCGGTGCGTCGGGGCCGGATACGACAAACGGCATGGGCTTCCTCAATATCGAGGCCGCTTTCGCGCCTCAGGGCACGGTGACGATCCGAACGCCCCAGGCGATCAACGGCACCTCCCGGACGGTCGCCGTCGGCGCCAGCATGCTGGCGCTCGGGCCGGCCTTCGGCGACGCGCTTTCGGGCGCTCCGGCGGGCCTCGACACAGTCGCGCTCAATTCCTACAGCCGGGCCTACAGCATCAATCTCGGCGACCGGGTGCTCCACCGTGCGCATGAAGGCTTATGGAGCCGCAAGCTGATCGACGATCCCGATACGGCCTGGGTCGGCCAGAGGCTCGGCTCCTCCGCCTGGATCGACGCCGTGATGTTCGACCGGCCCAAGGAAGCGCCGATCTGGCATGGCTGGGCGGACGAGGAGCGCCGCCAGGGCTTGGTCCAGGATCGCGGCCGGGTCTCGAGCCATTTCGCCTTCGGCAAGTCCGCCCGCTGGACCCTGACGGCGGGGACGCTCGGCCGGCAATCGATGTCGGACGACGATCCGGGCGGGTCCTTCCTGACCGGATTGTCGAACGACCGGCCCTATCTTTCGCTCGTCGAGCGGGGCACCGGCGTGCTGCAGGATCTCGATATCGCCAAGGGCGTCACCATTGAGACGACGGCGGCCTTCGGCAAACGGCGCAGCCTCGCCGGCCGCGACGATATCGGCACCACGGCGGCCTCGACGGGCCTGAGATTCGCAGGCGTCAATTGGGCCGTGATGCCCAAGGCCGGCTTCATCAAGGAGCGCGGCGGCATTCTCGGCGGCTCCAGCATCGGCTTCTTCGCCCTGGATACCACGGCAATGACCCGGTTCCTCGGCCTCGACGCCGATCTCAGGCTTACCGGTGGCTGGACCGTCCATGCCGACGGCACGGCGGGCTGGACCTCGGCCGACGGCGGCGTGGGCCCGTGGTCGTCGTTTTCGACGATCTCCACCAGCGCCTTCCGGATGTTCGCTTCGGGTGACGGCATCTTCCGGCCGGACGATCATTTGCGCTTCGGCGTCGGCCAGCCGCTCCGCGTCGAATCGGGCCGCGCGAATATCGTGCTGCCGTCGGCCTACAGCTACAACACCGAGAGCTTCACCTTCGGCCCGCAGTCCCTCGACCTCAGCCCCACGGGCCGCGAGATCGATTTCGAGGCCGTCTATTCCCTGCCGCTGGGCCACGGCGCCTGGGCGAGGGCGAATCTCGTCCGCCGCCACGATGCCGGGCATATCGCAGGGGTGTCCGATACGGCGGCGGCTCTGCAGTTCCGCCTTAACTGGTAGCCCCCTTCCGTCATCGCGAGGCGCGACGCGCGGCGGCGATCCAGACAGGCTGGATTGCCGCGCTCCCTGCGGTCGCTCGCGATGACGGTCTTGAGGGTCAGCCCATCGCCGAGAGGCGTTTGACGGCCGCATTGAGCTTTTCAATCGTGGCGGCCGCCTCGGCGCGGCGTTCGCGCTGCTCCTCGACGATATGCTCGGGCGCGTTGGCGACGAACTTTTCGTTCGAGAGCTTCGCGTCGAACCCGGCGATATCCTTCCGGTGCTTGGCAAGCTCCTTTTCCAGCCGAGCCTGCTCGGCGCCGATGTCGATCACGCCGGCCAAGGGCAGGACGAAGGTCGCCTCGCCGATCACGATCTGAACCACGCCGGCCGGCACCGCCCCGTCGAGCGCCCCGATCGAACTCGAGCCGGGCCAGCCGCGTCATCAGATCCCGATGGCGCTCGATGCGGGCCAGCGATTCCGCGCTCGCGTCCTGCACGAGCACGGGGATCTTGGCGCCGGCAGGAATGTTCATTTCCGAGCGTACGCCGCGGATTTCGCTGATCACCTGAATGACCCAGCTCATCTCGGCTTCGGCCTCTGAATCGAGCCCGGCGGCGTTGGCTTCCGGCCAGTCGCTGAGGATCAGCATGGCGTCTCGGTCGTCTCCCATCCGATCCCACAATTCTTCCGTGATGAACGGCATGAAGGGATGCAGCAGCGAGAGGATCTGATCGAGCGCCCAGCCGGCCGTGGCGCGGGTTTCGGCGGTCACGGCCTCGTTGGGGCTCGCCAGGAGCGGCTTGATGAATTCGAGATACCAATCGCAATAGGTACCCCAAACGAAATGGTAGATCGCGTCGGCGGCGTCGTTGAAGCGGTAGTCTTCGATGCCCTGGGAAACGCGCGCGGCGGCCTTCATCGTTTCGCCGACGATCCAGCGGTTGACGGTCTCCTTGACGGATTTCGGGTCGAAGCCCGGAACCGAGCGGCACCCGTTCATCTCGGCGAAGCGCGAGGCGTTCCAGAGCTTGGTCGCGAAATTGCGATAGCCCTCGACCCGCTTCTCCGACATCCGCACGTCGTTCCCCGGCACCGCCAGTGCCGCGAGGGTGAAGCGCAGTGCATCGGCGCCGTATTTGTCCATGAGCTCCAGCGGGTCCACCACATTGCCCTTGCTCTTGGACATCTTCTGGCCCTTCTCGTCGCGGACCAGGGCATGGATATAGACCGTGTGGAACGGCACCTCGTGCCTGAAATGGAGGCCCATCATCATCATCCGGGCGACCCAGAAGAAGATGATGTCGAAGGCGGTGACCAGCACGTCGGTCTGGTAGTGGCGTTTGAGCTCCGGCGTCTCCTCGGGCCAGCCCAAGGTCGAGAACGGCCAGAGGGCGGAAGAGAACCACGTGTCGAGGACGTCCTCGTCCTGGCGCAACGCAACGTCGGCGCCGAGCTTGGCGCGCGCTTCCTCTAGCGCAGCGGCTTCGTCCTCGGCGACGAAGACCGAGCCGTCGGGCGCATACCAGGCCGGAATCCGGTGGCCCCACCAGAGCTGGCGTGAGATGCACCAGGGCTGGATGTTGCGCATCCATTCGAAATAGGTCTTGTCCCAATTGGGCGGCACGAATTTGGTGTCGCCCTTCTCCACGGCTTTGATGGCGGGCTTCGCCAAGGTCGCGGCATCGACATACCACTGATCCGTGAGATAGGGCTCGATCACCACGCCCGAACGGTCGCCGTGCGGCACGACATGGACGTGATCGTCGATCTTCTCCAGAAGCCCCTGGGCTTCGAGATCGGCAACTACCTGCTTACGCGCCGCGAACCGCTCCATCCCGCGATAGGCCTCGGGCACGGCGTCGTTCAGATGCGCCGTCTCGTCGAAAATATTGATAACGTCGAGATCGTGCCGGCGGCCGACCTCGAAATCGTTGAAGTCGTGCGCCGGGGTGATCTTGACCGCGCCGGAGCCCTGCTCGGGATCGGCGTGCTCGTCGCCGACGATCGGGATGCGACGGCCCACGAGCGGCAGGATGACGTGCTTGCCGATCAGGTCCTTGTAGCGCTCGTCCTCGGGGTTCACCGCGACGCCGGTATCGCCGAGCATGGTCTCGGGCCGGGTCGTGGCAACCACGATATAGCGGTCTTCCTGGCCTTCGATCGGATAACGGAAATGCCAGAGATGGCCGTTCACCTCGCGCTGCTCGACTTCGAGGTCCGAGATCGCTGTCAGGAGCGCGGGATCCCAATTCACCAGCCGTTTGTCGCGATAGATGAGGCCCTCGCGATAAAGCGTGACGAAGACGCGCTTGACGGCGTCCGACAGGCCTTGGTCTAGGGTGAACCGCTCGCGGCTCCAATCGCAGGACGCGCCCAGACGGCGGAGCTGGCGGACGATCGTGCCGCCGGATTCCGCCTTCCACTTCCAGACCCGCTCGACGAATTTCTCGCGGCCCATCTCGCGCCGGGTGACGTTCGTGCCCTCCGCCGCGAGCTGGCGCTCCACGACCATCTGGGTCGCGATGCCGGCATGGTCGGTGCCAGGCTGCCAAAGGACGTTACGGCCCTTCATGCGGTGATAACGCGCCAGGATGTCCTGGATCGTGTTGTTGAGCGCGTGGCCCATATGGAGGCTGCCGGTCACGTTCGGCGGCGGGATGACCATGGTGAAGGGCTCGGCGTCGGGCCGCGACGGCTTGAACGCGCCCGAGCCTTCCCAGGCCTCGTAAAGCCGGCTCTCGATGGATTTCGGCTCGAACGTCTTGTCCAGCATCGCTTAACCCATCCGCCCCTTAAGCCACGTCATCGCACAACCCCTCTGCCGAAACACGAAGAGCCCCGAAATCGGGGCCCTTCAAATTCATTCCAACGTCTTGATGTTACGCTAAAATCGTCAGAACCGCTTGTTCCGGGCCAGCCGCGCGATCTCGCGCGCGACGAGGCGCTCTACCACGGTTGGCAAGTTCTCATCAAGCCAGGCCTTGAGCATCGGGCGGAGCATCTCGCGGATCAGATCCTCCAGCGTCTTACCGCCGCCGGCATAGTTGGCCATGATCGTGTTCGAGAGGTCGGTGAACGCCTCGCTGGCGAGCGCCGCGGCGCCGGCCGAGAGAATGCCGTCGTCCTCCTGTTCCTGCACAGGCTCCAGCGAGATGTCTTCGATCGATTCGTTTCGGAAGCTGGCGAGCTCGGGTTCCGGCTCCGGCTCCGGTTCGGGCTCCGGTTCCGGTTCGGGCTCGGGCTCGGGCTCGGGTTCCGGCTCGGGTTCAGGCTCCGGCTCGGGTTCAGGTTCCGGCTCCGGCTCCGGCTCCGGCTCCGGGGCTTCATCGAGCACCTCTGTCAACTCGAGGACATCGTCCTCGGGCTCGGGTTCCGGCTCGGCTTCGGCCTCGGCCGTCTCGATCGGAGCAGCCTTGGGCATGGCCTCGGGCTTTTCCTCCTCCTCGACCGTGTCCTCGGATATGATTTTCCGGATGGAGGCGAGAATCTCCTCCATTGTCGGTTCTTGCTGAGCTCCGGATTCGGCCATGACGGTGGCGCCCCGTGGACTTCCTATTAATGTTAATGGCGACCGCTATAAAGCGAGCACCTTAACAAACTATACAGATTCCCAATCAGTCAGCAAGAATTCTACCTGCAAATTCGCTGCCGTTTGGTAAATTTTGCCGGTAATACGGCCACTTGGAACGATCGAAATAACGCTTAGTGCTTGTCCGCGGCGTCTCCCGTGCCGAAGCCGATCCACTTGTCCTTGACCCGATCGTAATGCTCCTTCGGATCGTACAGTTCGACCGGCAGGGCAAGCTTTTCGGCCGTCAGTTGGCCCATCGACTGTAGAAGCTGATAGGCATAGACATATTCGGACCGCTCGGCCCGGACCAGATTGGTCCGCTGGTTCAGGAGTTCGTATTCGGCGTTAAGGACATCGAGGGTCGTACGCGAGCCGACGGCGGCCTCTTGGCGGACGCCGTCGAGAGCGATCTCGTTGGCGCGGACGGCTTCCTTGGTGCTGTCGATCACCCCGCGGGCGGCGACGAGGTTGTTCCAGGCGTTGGTCACGTCCTGGGTTACGGAGCGCCGCTCCGCCTCGATGGTCAGGCGGTCGCGACTGTTGTTCTCCTTGGCCTGACGGACCCGGGAATATTCGGCGCCGCTCTGATAGAGCGGGATCGTGAGATTCGCCGTGATACGGTCGTTATAGGTGGACGGACCGTTGGAATAATTGCCCTTCGAATCCGACCGCGAAGCCTGGATGCTGAGCGACGGCAGCAGCGAGCCCTTGGCGACCGCGATCGCCTTGCGCGAGGCCTGCTCGGTGTAGATGGCCTGTTGCAGCGCCGGGTTCGTCTGGAGGGCGAACTGCAGGGCCTGGTCCTGGCTCTCGGGCAGCTTGGGCAGGGCCGGCACCGGATCGAGCGTGCCCGGCATGTCGCCGACGACACTCTTATAGGCCGCGCGCGCCGCCGATACCTGGGCCTGGGCGGAAAGCCGGTCGGACTGGGCCGCGGCAAGCCGCGCTTCAGCCTGGGCCACGTCGGTCCGGGTGTTCTCACCGACCCGGAACTGATCGCGAGTCGCCTCGAGGGTGCGTTGCAAGACCGTGATGTTGTTGGCGTCGAGCTCGAGAACCGCGAGATACTGGATCACGTCGACATAGGCCGTCACGGTTTGCAGAAAGACATTCTGTTCCGTCGCGTCGAGTTGGGCCCGGCCAGCCATAATCTGCCGGTTGGCCTGCTTCACCTTGTTGGGTGTTTGCAGCCCGTCGAAGATCGGCTGAGTGAGTGTAACCTGATTCGACCTCGGATTGAGGATCTGGGTGCCGCCCTGGCTGCCCGTGATCTGCGAGAAGAAACTCGGCGATTTCGAGTAACCCGCGGAGGCCGAATCCGTGATCGTCGGTCGCCAGCCCGCGACCGCCTGGGAGAGGTTTTCATCGGTTGCCCGGAGCGAGGCGCGCTGCGCCAGGAGCGTCGGGTTGTTCTGGTAGGCGGCCGCCAACGCATCCGCCAGCGATTCGGCATGGGCGGCGGTGCCTAGCCCCATGGCAATACCAGCGATCGTTGCAATTCCAATGCCCGTTTTCATGTCAAAATCCCCGTGTCGTCATCCCACAAACCAATCGTCTTCTCCCCAGACGTTCACACTCCAATCACTCGGCACCGACCGGGCCCCGGGCGCCCAATTCTTGTAGGGAGGTTTACGGCATTCCCCGTTGGTTCGGCCCAGGCCACGTAATCAAGCGGTCAGGCAACGGCGACGCGTATCGTGATGCGCTGTGAAATCCCGCGGATCATTACACGCAACCTCCCGGTCGAATCCTTTTCTTATTAGAACACGAAGGCCGCCGCGCGCTCAAAACCGGCCAGAACCGGCGTGCGCGCGTCGAACAAGACCCTCCTGCCCGGAACCCCCGCTGCCTTGGTGTAAAGCACGGCGCGGCCGACTCCGTTTATGACCTCGACGCAGACGAGCCGCCCCCCGTCTCCAAGCGCCTTGATCCAATTGTCCGGCAACCGCTCCACGGCGCCATCGATGAATACCACGTCGAACGGGCCTTGACGCGAATAGTCGTCCTCCAGCGAACCCTCGACCACCGCGACATTGGTGATGTCGAGCTCAGCGAGAGTCGCGGTGGCCTTTTCCGCCAGCGCCTTATCGCTCTCGACCGCCACCACGCTCTCGGCAAGCTGGGCCAGAAGCGCCGACGCATAGCCGGTGGCGCAGCCGATCTCCAGAACGGCATCGGTCGGCTCGATCGCGGCGGCCTGGATCATCCGCGCGACCACCTGCGGCTCCATCAGATAGCGGCCGGGGGCGATCTGGATGTCCTCGTCGACATAGGCCACGCCCTTCAGGGAGGGCGGCACGAATTTCTCGCGCGGAATCCGGCCCATGGCCTCCATGATGCGCTCGTCCGTCATATGATTGGGTCGGATTTGGCTGTCGACCATGTGACGGCGCGCGGCGGCGTAATCCTGCATGTTGAGTCCGGCCTCGACGCGGGTTCTTGAAAGTCCCAGCCTATATAAAGAACGGGCGCGCCGAATACAACGTTCCTTGGGGCCTCCTTGGCTCCGCCAGACACCGGATCCGGGCAGGATGCGGCCCGCCGGACGGGATCGATTGCGCCACCCATACCCCTTTGCTATATCCACGAGTTCACACCACGAGAGGCCACGTGGCGGAGTGGTGACGCAGCGGACTGCAAATCCGTGCACGCCGGTTCGATTCCGGCCGTGGCCTCCAAATGCTTTCAGTAGCTTAGCGCAGCATAAGGGCCACTCCATAGGGCCAATTCTTTCGATAGGGACACGCTGGGGGACACACTATGAAATGCCCGCACTGCGGAGAGCACTTTCATGATGCCTGGCGCGAGGACTCCATCCGGGACCCGGATGGGTCTCCGAACGGCTGGTATGTTAAGTGCACGATCTGTCCTTCCTGCCAGCAGCGTACGATTTTCATCTATACTCCTGAGCGAACGCATTCCGGATGGTTCGAAACGAACCTTATTCGGGTCATCCCAAAGCATGATTTTCGACAGCCTGTTCCAGGGGATGTGCCAGAGGCCATTGGCAAAGATTACCAGGAGGCGTGCGCAGTCCTGGCTGATAGTCCTAAGGCGTCGGCTGCCCTCTCGCGGCGTTGCCTACAAACGATTCTTCGTGACCAAGGCTATCCGCAACACAATCTTGCGGATCAGATCGACGCCGTTCTTAATGAACAGGACGCAAGGAAATCGCTGCCTCAGAATCTGCACCACATCGTCGATGCTATACGAAACTTCGGGAACTTCGGGGCGCATCCGATCAACGACCAAACGACGCTTCAAGTAATCGACGTCGATCCCGAGGAAGCGGAATGGTGCTTGGAGATCATCGAGGGACTCTTCGATCATTACTACCTAAAACCGGCGATCGCGAAGGCCAAGAAAGCCGCGCTCGATAAGAAGCTTGCGGACGCCAAAAAGCCGGCGTCGAAGTCGTAGTGACTGATATCACACTGCCACTTTCTCGACGGTCTCAGCGCGGGCTTTGACGTTACCGTATCGATGGTCGGCGCCGGTTTCGGCTATTCGGAAATTCCGAGGGACTGCCGGCCGCAACGAGAACAAAACCGAACTCTGCAACCAAACCGCAACCAATCTAAGGTTGTTGCCGTGCGGTATGCCTGGAGTTAGACAGAACTGCGTCTTGGAAAAGAGGTCGAGTCATGTCTGACGAATACGAACCACCATTGGGGCAGCGTTTTAGCCAGATCTATCTACGCGAGACAAAGTCGCTCGCGGATTCTCTGCGCGCACGCCGGAGATTATATCGAAGCTTTCGCGAGGAGTTCGATGAAAATCTATTTCAGATGGCATATGGCATCGAACGCCTTCAAGGGGTGGACTTTAGTTGGAGCATCTCGCCGGACTTCGAAACCTTTTTCATTAAAGCCGAAATTAAAGATGTGCTGGATGCCGTCACAACCGTTCGTCGGATCGCCAAAGAACTGGACGCGAAGGATAAATATTACAGGTATTCCGATCGTCTCTCGCAGATCGCTAAGAAGTGGCAAAGTGAGGTTAACGCGATCTTCGTAGAAGAAAACCTGATGTACGAAGTGGATGCGGATGGCGTCGTACGCATGCGAGTGGACGAGGAGTTTTCACGCACAAGCTCTGCCCTCCTGGAAGGCTTGCAACTCCCGAAGCTCAGAGCCGTACGTGCCGAAGTCGAGAAGGCACTTGCCAACCTAACTTCGCTCGACCAGGACACCAAGGGAGCGGTTCGGGCTATCTTCGAAGCTGCGGAAATCCTCGTTAGACTGGTCGATCAAAGAATTCCTCGATTGAACAGCAACGCACTGAAACAGAAAATCTTGCCAATCATCGAGGCAAAGCAGACTGATCCTGTGGCAAAGAAGTCATTGGCCTCGATCGGGGCTTCGATGGTCGAGTGGGTAAACTCCGTCCACACATATCGTCATGGTCATGATGTGGAAGAGCCGGCACCGCCCCCCTTATCCCTTGCCCTTTTGCTCGTAAGTCAGGGCATGTCGTTTATCAGGTTCCTGTTGGACGAACTTCACGACAAATTCGGATGACAGGTAAGGCTGGCCCGTTGACATCACCAAGAAAAGAACAAAACATGAACCATGCGCGATCGACCGATATCACTGCGAGGCTTCCGGCTCGATGACATTCGGCCGTATCACGACGTGCGGGCGGTGTGCCAAAGGTGCGGCCACGACAATTTGGGAGAATCTGATACAATCCGTCCATGAACCTGAACGTCTTGGTGAACCTTCTTGGTTTGTTGAAGGACATTCGCGGTCAGCTTGCCTCGGGCTTGGTAGTCGCGTCGGCCGGATTCCTTTGGTTTATTCACGCGGACATCGGGCTCAGCATACTGCGCGATGGTCTATCGGACTTCTCACAGCACGTCGCGATGGTCGCGTGTCTCTTGCTCTTCCTGATGTTCGGAATTGCGATCTCGGTTCCACTTGGAGGAGCAGCAAACCTTGTTCAAGCGTGGGTTAAGAAGTTGCTTTTCAGGTCGAGATTGAAACATCTACCGATCGGCTCACGGACGATTCTGCTTTATTTCCTTGAGAAGCGCAGCAGTCAGATACGCGCGCCAAAAGACTGCCGGGAATTGAACATTTTGATCGAGCGCGAGTTCGCCTGGGCTCACGATCGCGCATTACAAGGTTCCGGCTGGCTCTACGGTTTGAGGTCCGAAGCCTGGAACATGCTCAACGGCAATCGCTCTTATCTCGAAAGCCTGCAATCACGTGGTGACGCCGCGGTGAAGGAAGTTTGGCAACGTCTAAATGAAGCGCAGCCGAACTCCCGCAGAATCACAGTTCCCAGATAAGAAGCCGACAGGGACGCTTGACTGTTTTTCGAGAAGAACAAAACATGAACGATGCGCGATTGGCGGCATTAGCCAGCCGTTAACCGCCTGTTGCAAAAATGCAACATCTGGACTGGAAGGGCCTCGGTGTAGTTGGCGACTGCGGCTGCGCCGGGGTCTCCGGTCCGGAACTTCGAGGAGCTTTATTCCTTTCGTATCACCCTCGGGCGGCGCTGGGCCTGCTCCTCTCACTCACGGCGTCGTCCATTGGTCCCCCGGCTGGCCCCTCGGTGTTTGAAGACGACGGGCACCGATTGCCGCCGGGGCCATTCCAAGGGCCTAAATGAAGAGCCCGACGCGTCATGCCGCGCTAGAATATTGCCGTGTGGAATGAAGCGGCGTTAATTCGCGTTCAAGGGCCTTTCGCCGGACGAACGGTCCGACAAGGTCTGCAAATTCCTGAAAACCCGCAGAAAACGAAGGAAAACCGGGACCAATTGCCGCATCCAAACTTGGGCGCGGATAAACCATATGTTAGAGTTGGCGCGTATGATGCTATAGACACAAAAGACATGTCGCGCGCACCGGATAGACGAGATTTTCTCAAGGCGACCGTGGCCGGCGTTGCCGGCCTTTCGCTGACAGGCATGGGATTCGCCCGCGCCGCCGCAAAAGAGTCGGCGCCGGCCTTCACCCTGACCAAGCTCACCAACCAGATTTTCCTGGTGGGCGGCGCCGGGGCGAATGTCACGGTTCTCGCGGGTCCAGACCAGCTTCTGATGATCGACGGCGGGCTGAAGGAGCGCTCGCCCGAGCTCCTCAAATTCATCGCCAAGGAAACCGGCCTCAAAAAGGTCAACGTGCTGTTCAATACCAACTGGCACCCCTGGCATACCGGCTCCAACGAGACGGTCGGCAAGGACGGCGGCAAAATCATCGCCCAGGTCAACACCAAGCTCTGGCTCGGCACGACCTTCTATGTCGACTGGGAGGACAAGACCTACAAGCCGCTTCCCAAGGAAGCCCAGCCCAACGATACCTTCTATACGACCGGCAGCATGACCTTCGCCGATCACAAGCTCGAATACGGCTTTCTGCCGCGGGCGCGCTCGGATGGCGATCTCTATGTGAACTTCCCGGAATTCGAAGGTTTTGGTGGCCGGAGACGTGTTATCGACCGGGAGCTATCCGATCCTCGATTACCGGACCGGCGGCTGGCTCGGCGGCATGGTCGACGGCACCAAGACGCTCTTGGATCTGGCGGAGAAAGACACGCGGATCATCCCAGGCCAGGGACCGGTGCGCTCGCGCGTCGATCTCCAGGCCGAGCACGACATGGTTTCCACCGTGAAGGACCGCATGGTCACGATGCTGCGCAAGGGCATGAGCGTCGAGGACATGCTGGCCGCGGGCGTGACCAAGGAGTTCGACGAAGCTTGGGGCGATCCCACGATGTTCGTCCGCAACGCCTATCAGGGCCTGTGGGGACACGTCGTGGAACTAGGTATCTTCTGAGGAAAGGCTGGCAATGCGCAGCTTGGTAACCGCCACCGCTCTGGTTCTCGGCCTTGCCGCCGCGGCAAGCGGCCCGGCTTGGGCCGGCGGCGTCGGATCCGACGCGTCGGGCGATACCGCGAGCGCCGGCGGCCAGACGAGCGCGGCCGAGAAGCATTGGGGCATGCTCAACAAATATTGCGAGAAATGCCACAACTACACCGACTGGAAGGGCCAGATCGCGTTCGACACCATGGTGCCCGAGGAAATCCCGAAGGACGCCAAGATCTGGGAAACCGCAATCGGCAAGCTCCAGGGCCATCTGATGCCGCCGCCGGGCAAGCCCCAGCCGGACGACGCCACGGTAGATTCCTTCGTCAACTGGCTCGAGGGCCATCTCGACAAGGCCGCGGCCGAGAACCCGCAGCCGGGCCATGTGACCCTGCATCGGCTCAACCGCACCGAATACGCCAACGAGATCAAGGCGCTTTTCAACCTCGATATTGACGTTTCCGATCTTCTGCCGGCCGACACCAAGACCGACGGGTTCGACAATGTCGCCGGCTCACTGCAGGTCTCGCCGACCTTCCTGGAGCAATATATCGCCGCCGCCCGCAAGGTGACCGAAAAGGCGATCGGTGATCCGAAGCCCACCCCGATCTATGACTCGATCCAGAAGCCGGAAGACGTCGATTTCACCCAGCATGTCGAGGGCCTGCCGCTCGGCACCCGGGGCGGCATGTATTACGACCACTATTTCCCGGCCGACGGCGACTACGTCTTCAACATCAACATCGCCTCGCCGGACGGTTATTACCTCCGGTCGCACTGGCTCGAATCGCCGAACACGCTGATCCTCACCGTCGATGGCGACCGCAAATTCGAAGGCCATCTCGGCGGCAAGGACGATCTGAAGGCCGTCGACACCAAGCTGACCGAGGCCGTCACCAAGATTCTCGACCGCTTCAAGAATATCCATGTGAAGATCCCCGCCGGCCCGCACCGGATCGGCATTGCCTGGCGGTCGAAGGACTTCGCGGAATCCGATGTCGATCTGGAACAATACGATCCGACCAAGACCGCGATGTCGATTCCGATCCTCCGGAGCTTCGAATTCGTCGGCCCTTATGATCCGACCGGCATCAGCCAGACCCCGCCGCGCAAGGCGATCTTCTCCTGCTATCCGACGTCGGACGACCAGGACACGGCCTGCGCCAAGAAAATCCTCTCGCGCATGGCCGAGAAGGCGTTCCGCCGGCCGGTGAGCGACGCCGACATGGCGACCCTGATGCGGTTCTACGACACCGGCACCAAGGAAGGCGGCTTCGAGAAGGGCATCCAGACCGGCCTGATGGCGATGCTATCGAGCCCTAAGTTCCTCTACCGCGCCGAAGTTCCGCCGCAAAACGCCAAGCCCGGCACGATCTATCGGATCAGCGATCTGGCGCTGGCCTCGCGGCTGTCCTTCTTCCTTTGGAGCCAGGGTCCGGATCAGGAACTGATCGATCTGGCGACCCGGCACAAGCTCAGCGATCCCAAGGTGCTCCACGCCCAGGTGATGCGGATGCTGGCCGATCCCAAGGCCGAGGCGCTGGTGAAGAACTTCGCTTTCCAGTGGCTTGCCATCGACGACCTGGATTCGGTCAAGCCGGACAGCAAGATCTTTCCGAATTTCGACGAAAAGCTGCGCACCGCCTTCACCAAGGAGATGGACCTCTTCCTCGGCAGCGTGCTGCTGCAGAACAAGAGCGTGATCGATCTGCTGACGGCGGACTACAGCTTCGTCAACGAACGCCTCGCCCGGCATTACGGCATTCCGAGCGTGCGCGGCGGCCAGTGGCGCAAGGTCACGCTGACCGACCCGGACCGCTACGGCCTGTTGGGCAAGGCGGCCATCCTGATGGTGTCGTCCTATCCCAACCGCACGTCGCTGGTGCTTCGCGGCAATTACATCCTCGACAAGATCATCGGCACCACGCCGCCGACCATGCCGATGAACGTGCCGCCCTTCCCCGAGACGCAGGAAGGCCAGAAGGCGCTGACGGTACGCGAGCGCATGGAGCAGCACCGCAAGGATCCGGCCTGCAATTTCTGCCATGGCGTGATGGACCCGCTCGGCATTGCCCTTGAGAATTTCGATGCGATCGGCGAGTGGCGCACCACCGACCGGTTTGCCGGCACGCCGATCGATTCGTCCGGCCAGATGGCCGACGGCACCCCGGTCAGCGGTCCGGTGGCTTTGCGGAATGCGATTCTGAAAAATCCCAACGAGTTCGTGGAATCGATCACCAAGCGGCTGCTGATGTACGGCCTCGGCCGGACGCTCGACTATCACGACATGCCGGTCGTGCGCTCGATCGTGCGCGATGCGGCCAAGGACGATTACAAATTCTGGTCGCTCGTCGAGGGCGTCGTGGACAGCGATGCCTTCCAGAAAAAGACGGTACTGACCGCGGAAGGAACAACGCCGACCCAGGAAGCGGCGGCGAAGTGAGGATAACTTTTGGCTAAAGAAGAGGCTGGCCGGAAGTAAAGGAGAGAACGATGTATATCACTAAGAAACATCTCCCTCGGCGGACGTTTCTGAAGGGCGCCGGTTTCACGATCGCGCTGCCGCTTCTCGACGCCATGATTCCGGCCGGCACTGCTCTTGCGAAAACGGCGGCTCAGCCGAAGCCCTATATGGGCTTCTTCTACCTGCCCCACGGCCAGATCATGGACAGTTGGACGCCGAAGACCGAAGGCACCGATTTCGAGCTGATGCCGATCATGAAGCCGATCGAGGCGTTCAAGGACAAGCTCACCGTCGTCTCCGGCCTCGCTAACAAACCGGCGATCAGCTCGGCGGTCCACGCGATCACGCCGGGCACCTGGCTGAGCTGCACGCCGCCTAAGCGCAGCACCTCGCCCCATGGCGGTGTCACGATCGACCAAATCGCGGCCCAGCATATCAGCCAGGACACGCCGCTCCCCTCGCTTGAAGTGGCGACGGAGGAGAAGGGCGGCAGCTCGGCCTGCGACGGCACTTATGGCTGCTCCTTCGGCACGACCATCGCCTTCCGCACCCCGACCACGCCGATGCCGATGGAGTTCAATCCCCGGAAAGTGTTCGAACGGCTGTTCGGCCAGGGCGATTCCGCCCAGGAGCGCGCCGCGATCACGCGCGACAATCACAGCATTCTCGACATGGCGATGTCGGAGGCCGCGAGCCTCAAGAGCGAGCTCGGCCCCGGCGACAAGCAGATGGTCGACAACTATCTCGACACGGTCCGCGAGCTCGAACGCCGCATCAAGATGTCAGAGGACAGCGATCTCTCGAAGATGAAGCTGCCGGACCTGCCGGCGGGCATTCCGACCTTCGACCAGCATGTGAACCTGATGTTCGACATGATCGCGATCGCCTATCAGGCCAATCTGACCAGGGTCGCGACCTTCATGATGGCGGCCGAGGTCAGCAACCACGCCTATAACGATCTCGGCATCTCGGAAGCTTTCCATCCGCTGTCCCACCACGGCAACAACCCGGGCAAGATGGCGCAACTGGTTAAGATCCAGACCTATCACATGGGGGTCTTCGCCAAGTTCCTCGACAGGCTCTCCAAAACGCCGGACGGCGACGGCTCGATCCTGGATCATTCCGTCTTCCTCTATGGCGGCAATATGAGCAACAGCAACCTGCACAACCATGTTGACCTCCCGACGATCGTGGTCGGCGGCGGCAACGGCAAGATCAAGGGCGGCCAGCATATTAGCGTAAAGGAGGATCTGCCGCTCGCCAATCTGATGGTCGCGCTGCTGGATAAAGTCGGGGTGCCGACCGAGGGTGTCGGCGACAGCACCGGCGAAGTTTCTATCTAGGGGACGGGGATGAAGAGGCGGCTTTTCGTCGGACTGCTGTTTGTAGCCGGCCTGGGGTTTGCCGGGTCGGCCTTTGCGGCTGAGCCGGCGCTGATCGCGGCCGTCAAGGCCGGCGACGACGCCAAGGTCGCCGACCTTCTGCATCACCACGCCGATGTCAACGAGGCGACGTCCGACGGCACGACGGCGCTCCATTGGGCCGTCCATAAGGACGATGTCGCGCTCGCCAAGATGCTCATCAAGGCCGGCGCCAAGGTCAATGTCGCCAACGACTACGGCTCCACCCCGATGTATGAGGCGGCCGTCTGGGGCGATACGGGTTTGCTCGAGACGCTGCTGAAGGCGGGCGCCGACGTCGAATCGCCGAACAAATACGGCCAGACCACGCTGATGGTCGTCGCGCGCAGCAACCATGTCGATGCCGCCAAGCTCCTGATCAAGCATGGCGCCGATGTGAACGCCAAGGAGACGTGGCGGGATCAGACGGCGGTCATGTGGGCCGCGGCGCAATGCCAGCCCGCCATGGTCAAGCTGCTGATCGATCACGGGGCGAAGGTCAATATCCGCTCCAAGGTCCATCATTGGGACCGCCAGGTGACGGCCGAACGCCGGGCCCAGTGGCGTGCGATCGGCGGCCTGACGCCGCTGATGCTGGCCGCGAGAAACGGCTGCGTCGATGCCGCCAAGGAGCTTATCGCGGGCGGCGCGGATCCCAACATGGCCGACCCCGAGAACATGACGCCTATGATCATGGCGACCGACAATTTCCATTTCGATTTCGCGGCCTATCTGTTGAGCGTCGGCGCGGATCCGAACCGTTGGGACTGGCGCGGGCGGACGCCGCTCTATCTCGCGATCGACCTCAACACCACGCCCCATGGCGGCCGGCCGGACCGTCCGACGACGGACAAGACCTCGGCGCTCGATCTGGTCGATCTGCTTTTCAAGGCGGGCGCGGACCCCAATCCGCAGCTCAAATTGTGGCCGCCCTACAGGAACCTCAAGGACGACCGCGGCGCCGATCCCATGCTGACGATCGGCTCGACCCCCCTCTTGCGCGCCGCCAAGGCCTTCGATGTCGACGGCGTGAAGCTGCTGCTGGCTCATGGCGCCAATCCGAACCTGCCGAGCTCCCAGGGCATCACGCCGGTCATGGCGGCCGCGGGGCTCGGCTCCACGAAGATCGACACGCGCGGCTATTTCACGACCGAAGACGTCCAGCAGAAGTCCTTGGACACGCTCAAGGTTCTGTTGGCCAGCGGCGCCGACGTCAATCAGAAGGACATGTATGGCGAGACCGCCGTGTTCGGCGCGGCGATGTGGGGCTGGACCAATGTGGTCAAGTATCTGGCCGATCACAATGCCGATCTGGGCATTAAGGACGCTCATGGCTCGACGGTCATCGACGCGGCCAATGCCAAGGTAAAACGCGGCTTCTTCCGCGGCGGCAGCGGTGAGCCCCATCCGGACACGATCGAGCTTCTAAAATCCTTGATGCCGAGCACCGCCTCGATCAGCAAGCCATAAGCCTTAGATAAAGCTCTCTCACGTCATCCCTCTCCCCTGGCGGGAGAGGGTTGTTCAGCCTAAGCTCACTTTGCCGCGCCAAGCCTCCGTATCCTTCTCCTGCCGGGGGAGAAGGGAGGTTCCATTCGGAAGTCACTCCTCCCGTTCTCGCCGTTTCTTGTGGGCGAAGATGTTGAGGCATTCGACGGCGAGCGAGAAGGCGATCGAGAAATAGAGATATTCGCGCGGGATGTGGAAATGCAGCCCGTCCGCGACCAGCGCCACGCCCACGAGCAGCAGGAAGCTCAGCGCCAGCATCTTCGTGGTCGGATGCGCCTCGATGAAGACGCCGATCGGCCCGGCCGCAAACAGCATCACCCCGATCGCCACCAGGATCGCCGCGATCATGACCGGCAGATTGTTGGTCATGCCGACCGCCGTGATCACGGAATCAAGCGAGAAAATGATGTCCAGCACGCCGATCTGGAGCGCGACGAGCGCGACGCTCGACGACATGATGGACGGCCGGTCGTGGCCATCCTTGCCTTCGACCTCGGAATGGATCTCCTGGGTGCCCTTCACCAGCAGAAAGAGCCGCTCCTGAGAACAGAATGATGTCGCGCCAGGAAACCGCGAAACCATCGATCGAAAAGACCGGATAGGTGAGCTGTGTCACCCAGTTGATGCCGGCGAGAAGGCCGATCCGGGTGATGCAGGCGAAGAGCAGGCCGTAACGCCGCGCGGCGGGCCGTTTCTCCGGGGGTAGCGTATTGGCCGCAAGGGTAAGAAAGACCAGGTTGTCGATCCCGAGGACGATCTCGAGGAAGCTGAGCGTGAGAAGGCTCGCCCAGATCTGCGGATCGAAGAACCAGTCCATCCGATTAACTCGTTAGCCCCGTTGGGAAATTAGCGTGTCGAACGCGGCGCGGCGCGATCGTAAGGGCTTGCATTGATCTTTGCAATTCGCGGGATCCTGTTGTCATATAGGTATGCGGCCGGCTCTTGCCGAGGGTCGGCCGTTATTCTTTCCGGGGGAAACGGTGGCGGATCTGTCGCGCGAGGCGCCTGGAGCGGCGCCGGAGAGCGGATCGAGGGAGGCGCGTTCCGCCCCCTATTCGAACGCATTCAGCTATTACGTCCTGGCGATCTTTCTGCTGGCTTCGATCGTCAGCGTGGTCGACCGTTCGGTTCTCAACGTCGTGTTGCAGCCGATCAAGCAGGAGTTCGGCGTCGGCGATACCGAGCTCGGCCTCCTGTCCGGTCTCGCCTTCGCGCTTTTCTTCGCCACTCTCGGCATCCCCATCGCCGCCTGGGCGGACCGGGCGAACCGGCGCAATATCCTGGCGCTCGCGATCGCCGTCTGGAGCGTGATGACCGTCGTTGTGCGGCTTCGCCACGAGCTTTCTGTTCCTCATCCTCTTCCGAATCGGCACGGCGGTCGGCGAGGCGGGCGGGGCACCGCCGACCCAGTCCCTGATCTCCGACTATTTCACCCAGGACAAGCGCGCGACGGCGCTCTCGATCTATGCCATGGGCGCGACCTTGGGCGGCATGGCCGGCAATCTGATCGGCGGCTGGGGAAACGATCTCTTTGGCTGGCGCGAGACCTTCGTCATCGCCGGCGTGCCCGGCCTGCTGGTCGCGTTCCTGGTCTTCGTGACCGTCCGCGAGCCGCCGCGCGGAGCCTCGGACCGCGCCGCGCCTCCCCCGGCCTCCGCGAAGGCGCCGCCCTTTATGGACGTGTTGCGTCATCTCTGGCAGCGCCGCTCGTTCCGCCATATGAGTCTCGCGGTGGCGGTCCAATCCTTTGCAATTTTCGGCGGCGCGGGGTTCGGGCCGACCTATCTCAACCGCACTTTCGACATGCCTTTGCGCGAGGCCGGAAGTTGGCTCGCCGGCTTCACTATCTTCGCCGCTGCCGGGACGTTGCTCGGCGGCATCGTGGCCGACCGCTTGAGCACGGCGCGCAACGATCGGCGCTGGTATATGTGGGTGCCGGGCTGGGGCGCGTTGGTAATCGTGCCGGCCCAGCTCCTGGTCTTCCTCGCGCCGAGCTTCGGCTATATCCCGCCCGCCTGGATCCTGATGGTAATCCTGGGCTCGTCCTTCCTGGGACCGTCCTACGCGATGACCCAGGCGCTGGTGACACCGCAAATGCGCGCTGTCGCCGCCGCCATCCTGATCTTCCTCACGACGGTGATCGGCCAGGGCCTCGGCCCCACCGCCGTCGGCGCGCTGTCGGATCTGCTGGCGCCCGTCTCCGGCGTCTCATCGCTGCGCTACGCCATCGCCATCGTCAGCCTCATGAACCTCTGGGCGGTCATTCACTACTTCCTGGCCGCCAGAACGTTGCGGGAGGATTTGGACGCGGTCGCGGCGACTACGAGGCGGGCCTCGAGCCAACTGACCAGCAACTCAGAATTTCTTGCCTTCCTCCGTCTCCAAGAACGCGAGTTCTTCCTCGGTGCTCCGCCGGCCCATGGCTTCGTTGCGGTGGGGGAAGCGGCCGAAGCGTTTGATGATCGCACGATGCCCTTCGGCCCATTTCAGGTATTCGGGATTCGACGCCAGTGTTGCCACCAACCCGTAGGCGCGGTCCTGGTCCTCCATCAACTCGCTATGGACGAGCGGCAGGTAGAAGAACAGTCGGTGCTCGTCGGTCATGCCGTCGGCGTGGTCGAAGCCGCGGGAGACAGCGGACTTGGCGATCCGGCGGGCTTCGGCGTCCGTCGCGAAGGCGCGTGGCGTGCCCCGGAACATGTTGCGCGGGAACTGGTCCATAAGAAGACAGAGGCCCAGCGCGCCGTCCGGCGTCTTTTCCCATTCGTGCAGGCGTCCCTCCGCTGCCTGCTCGTGCAGTTTGAAGAAGCGCCGGAGCACGAGGTCGTCGAACTCGACGGACTGAGCGAACCAGTGCTCGGGACCCGCTTCCTTGAACCAGAAATCTAGCAGGATGGGAATCAACGTCACGGCATGCCTCTCCGATGGTTTTTCGGGTTGCCGCACCGAAGGAGTCCTTGCGTGGGTGCGGCGCAGCAATTAGATTGCGCCCGGTTTTTACCCGCTTTCAAGGACATCCGCCATGGCTGCGTTCGCCGAATCCGACGCTCTGAAGCGCATTAAGCCGTCGGCGACCCTCGCCCAGACCGGCAAGGTGATGGAGCTGCGCGCGGCCGGCAAGGACGTGATCGCGCTCCAGGCCGGCGAGCCGGACTTTCCGACCCCCGAAAACGTCAAGGCGGCCGCGATCCGGGCGATCGAGGGCAACCAGACCAAATACACCACCGTTGACGGTACTTTGGAGCTCAAGCAGGCGATCGTCGCCAAGTTCAAGCGCGAGAACGGGCTCGAATACAAGACGACCGAAGTCTCGGTCGGATCCGGCGGCAAGCAGGTGCTCTACAACGCCCTGATGGCGACGCTCAATCCGGGCGACGAGGTCGTGATGGCGGCGCCTTATTGGGTGTCCTATCCCGACATGGTGCTCCTCGCCGGCGGTACGCCCGTGGTGGTGTCGACGTCGATCGACAGCAAGTTCAAGATGAGCGCCGAGGACCTGGACAAGGCGATCACGCCCGAAGACCAAGTGGGTGCTTCTGAACTCGCCCTCGAACCCGTCCGGCGCCGCCTATACGCGCGATGAGCTGAAGGCGATCACCGACGTCCTGATGCGCCACGAGCATGTCTGGGTCATGACCGACGATATGTACGAGCATGTCGTCTATGACGGCTTCGAATTCGCGACGCCGGCCCAGGTCGAGCCGCGCCTGTTTCCGCGCACGCTCACCGTGAACGGCGTCTCCAAGGCCTATTCCATGACCGGCTGGCGCATCGGGTACGCCGGCGGGCCGCAGCCGCTGATCAAGGCAATGTCCAAGATCCAGTCGCAAAGCACCTCGAATGCCTGCTCGATCTCCCAGGCGGCGGCCGTCGAGGCCCTGAACGGGCCGCAGGACTTCATCCCCGAGCGCCAGGCGAATTTCCAGGAGCGCCGCGACCTCGTGGTCGGCATGTTGAACCAGGCGAAAGGCATCACCTGCACAAGGCCCGAGGGCGCGTTCTATGTCTATCCGTGCTGCGAAGGGTTGATCGGCCGGAAGACGCCCGACGGCAAGACGCATCGAGTCGGACCTCGATTTCGTGAACTTTCTCCTGGAAAGCGAGAATGTCGCGGTCGTGCAGGGCGAGGCGTTCGGCCTGTCGCCCTATTTCCGCATCTCCTACGCCACCTCGGTCGAAGAGCTTGAGGAAGCTTGCGGCCGCATCCAGCGCGCCGCCGCCGCTCTCGCCTGATCGCGGGCGTCAATCGGCCGCGAGTCGCGCAGAGATTCCTCTTGCGCTCTATCGCGGCGCTTGAAAACATAGAGATCCGAGAACCATCCGGCAGTGGGGCCGTTGTCCGGCGTACCACGACCATCCGTGCATCCCATCCAGCGGCCCGGTGGCGCACGGGAAAGGGGGATGTTCGGCTATGGCGGAAAGAGGAGCAACGGGCCCGCGCGCGGTAGCGCTCGTCGGGCCCTATCTGAGCGGCAAGACGACACTTCTTGAAAGCATTCTGTCCGTTACCGGCGCCGTCGGCCGCAAGGGGTCCACGACGGAAGGCAATACCGTCGGCGATTCCTCGCCCGAGGCCCGCGCCCGCCAGATGGGGGTCGAGGTCAATGTCGCGACGACCACCTATCTCGGCGACAATTTCACCTTCCTCGATTGCCCCGGCTCGATCGAATATTTTCAGGAATCCCGCAACGCGCTGATCGGCGTCGATGCGGCGGTGGTGGTCATCGAGCCGGAGATCTGCAAGATTCTCTCGCTCGCGCCGCTGCTCAATTATCTCGACGAGATCGACGTGCCGCGGCTCCTTTTCGTCAACAAGCTCGATAAGGCGCAGGGCTCCGTCAACGAACTCCTGGAAGCCTTGCAGCAGATATCCCAGAAGCCTCTCGTGCTTCGGCAATTGCCGATCCGCGACGGCGACACGCTCAAGGGTTACGTCGATCTCGCCAGCGAGCGCGCCTATGTCTACAAGGCGAACGCCGCCTCCGAGCGCGTCGACATGCCGGAAGATCTCGCCAGCATGGAGCAGGAAGCCCGCTTCCATATGCTGGAGCAGCTCGCCGATTTCGACGATCACCTCATGGAGGAGCTGCTCGAGGACGTCGTCCCGCCGAAGGACGAGATCTTCAAGGATCTGACCGAGGATCTCCAGGAAGGCCGCATCGTGCCCGTGCTGCTGGGCTGCGCCGAGCGCGATAACGGCGTGCGCCGGCTGCTCAAGGCGTTGCGCCACGAGGTCCCGGGCTTCGAGAAGACGCTCGCGCGCGTCGGGATCGACAAGATCAAGGGCGAGCCGGTGGCGCAGATCCTCAAGACCTATCACACGCCCCATGGCGGCCAGCTTTCCGTCGCGCGGGTCTATCGCGGGTCGATCGAGGACGGCGACATGCTCAATGAGGAGCGGGTCTCCGGCGTCTATCACTTGAAGGGCATGCAGACCGACAAGGTCGCCAAGGCCGGCCCCGGCGATCTCGTGGCGCTCGGCCGTATGGACGGCGTGAAGACCGGCGACACCATGATCGGCGGCAAGGGCGGCTCGGGCAGGCGCGCCCCGCGCCGAGGTATTATCGCCCGTCTACGGTTTGGCGATCGATGCCACCAATCGCGGCGACGAGGTCAAGCTCACCGCCGCGCTCGCCAAGATTAGCGACGAGGATCCCTCGATTTCCTATGAGCAGAACCCCGATACCCATGAGCTCGTCCTTTGGGGCCAGGGCGAGATGCATCTCAGGGTCGCGATCGACAAGTTGCAGAACAAATACGGCCTCGGGGTTACCACCAATTGGCCGAGCGTTCCCTATAAGGAAGCGATCCGAAAGCCGACGACCCAGCGAGGGCGGTTCAAGCGGCAATCCGGCGGCCATGGCCAGTTCGGCGACGTGGTTCTGGACATCAAGCCCCTGCCGCGCGGCAGCGGGTTCTCCTTCACCGACACCATCACCGGCGGCGTCGTGCCGAAACAGTACATCCCGTCCGTCGAGACCGGCGTGAAGGAATATCTCGTGCGCGGGCCGCTCGGTTTCCCCGTGGTCGACGTCGCCGTGACCTTGACCGACGGCTCCTATCACTCGGTCGATAGCTCCGATATGGCCTTCAAGCAGGCCGGACGCCTTGCCATGTCCGAGGCCCTGCCGAATTGCTCGCCGGTCCTTCTGGAGCCGGTCATGAGCGTGCAGATCATGGTGCCCTCGGAGTTCACCTCCAAGGTCAACGGTCTTGTCAGCGGCCGGCGCGGCCAGCTTCTCGGCTTCGACGCCCGCGAGGGCTGGGCCGGCTGGGACGAGGTGCAGGCCCTGATCCCGCAGTCTGAGCTTCAGAATATCATCATCGAGCTCCGCTCGCTCACCCAGGGCAGCGGCACCTTCACCTTCAAGTTCGATCATCTCGCCGAGCTTTCGGGCCGGATTGCCGACGACGTGCTCGCGGCCCGCAAATCGCAGCTCGAAACCGCATGAGAGTCTAGTCGACGCCTTACTTTGAATAATTAAAAACAAAGCTTGAACGGCTTGTTGCAGAAAGACATATAAGACGAGTACCCATCAGCCTGTCCCCTTCGGCAGGCAACGCAATCGATAGCTGCTCCGATCGAACATTCAAGGAGAACCAGAAATGGCGAAAAGTAAGACCGGTAAGAGCCGTGCAGCCCCACAAGTCGATGTTGGCATCCCCCAAGCCAAGCGCAAGAAGATCGCGGATGGCCTTTCGCGGCTCTTGGCAGACACCTACACGCTTTACCTCAAGACCCACAATTACCATTGGAACGTCACGGGCCCGATGTTTCGGAGCCTCCATCTGATGTTCGAGGAAGAGTACAACGAACTCTGGCAGGCGGGTGACGTGATCGCCGAGCGCATCCGCGCCCTCGATTTCCATGCGCCCGGCACGTATGCCGCCTACGCCAAGCTCTCCGATATCAAGGAGGAAGCCGGCGTTCCCTCGGCCGAGGAGATGATCCGCA
The DNA here is from genome assembly GCA_963732795.1 of uncultured Alphaproteobacteria bacterium. Taxonomy (GTDB): domain Bacteria; phylum Pseudomonadota; class Alphaproteobacteria; order CAVTAV01; family CAVTAV01; genus CAVTAV01. The sequence continues at coordinate 81,736 of CAVTAV010000001.1, forward strand.
ACCTCGTCAAGGGCCACGAGACGGTGGTCAAGACCGCGCGATCGCTCTATCCGGTGGCCGAGGATGCCGCCGACGAGGCGACCTCCGACCTTCTGACCGAGCGGATCGAATCCAGCGAAAAGACCGCCTGGATGCTCCGCAGCATGCTGAAATAGGCCTGCGACCGCTCGTCCCTTTGCGCTCGGGAACCGTTTCACCTAGAATTGACTGGTCAAAATTCCAAAGACCGCCATGTCAATGGGGAGACGCGGTACCCGAGCGACACGAGCGAAAGGGGGAACGATGCTGATCAAGAAGAAGCGCGGCTGGGAAATTCCCGAGTCCGCAGCGACGCCCGAAATCGGTCTATCTCAACCGCCGGAACCTGATGAAGTCCGTGGCCGGCGGTGCGCTGTTGGCAGGGCCGTTTTCCGCCGTCGCCCCCGCGCTCGCCCTGGCGGATGACGGCGGAGACCCGTCGGCCGGGCTCTATCCGGTCAAGCGCAATCCGAAATACACCCTCGACCGGGACATCACCGACGAGAAGTGGTCCACCAGCTACAATAATTTCTACGAATTCGGCACCGACAAATCGATCTCCCGCGCCGCCCAAAAGCTTCCCATCCGGCCGTGGACGGTCGAGATCGGCGGCATGGTCGACAAGCCGATGACGCTCGACATCGACGATCTGCTGAAGAAGATGCCCCTTGAGGAGCGGCTCTATCGTCACCGCTGCGTCGAGACCTGGGCCATGGCCGTGCCCTGGAGCGGTTTCCCCTTGAAGGCGCTCGTCGAGATGGCAAGCCCGACTTCCGGCGCCAAATTCGTCAAGATGACGACCTTCAAGATGCCTTCCGTCGCGCCTCTGCAGCGTGGCATCGGCGCACTCCAATATCCCTGGCCCTATATCGAGGGTCTGACCATGGCCGAGGCCATGAACGACATGGCCTTCATGGTGACCGGCATGTATGGCCATCCGGTGCCGAAACAGGACGGCGCGCCCCTGCGCCTCGCCGTGCCCTGGAAATACGGCTTCAAGTCGGTCAAATCGATCGTCAAGATCGAGTTCGTCGACAAGCAGCCCTTGGGTATGTGGCAGAACCTCCAGAGCAACGAATACGGCTTCTGGGCCAATGTGAATCCCAAGGTTCCGCATCCGCGCTGGAGCCAGGCGTCCGAGGAGCTGCTCGGCACCCACGAACGAGTGCCGACCCAGATCTACAATGGCTACGGTGAATTCGTCGCCGATCTCTACAAGGATATGAAGCAGGACCGCACGCTGTTCATGTAAGCGTGCCCTGATCGAGAATGGCGCCGGGTTTCGACCCGGCGCTTTCCGTTTGCGCCCTACCGCCAAAGAAAATGCCGGGCCCCGAAGGACCCGGCAAGTTCGATAGGGAGGCTTCATGTCTGAGAGAGACAATGAAGTGCGGCTTTCCCGTGTCTTGGGGGGGGGGAGGCCACGGGAAGGCCGCCACTCATGAAGGACGCGCAGCACCGTTGATCCTTCATGAGAGATGCTGCACCGCAACATCTTGATTGTTAAAATAACAAGATTTCGGAGAGGGTCCAGCAAAAAATTCCGCATAACAGACCCGCATTTTTTGCATGGCTTCTTATAAGCCATTGGATTAACGAGAAATTATAGAAGGATGCGAAAAACGGTCATAATTTTGTGCGGCGCAAATGGCTCCATTTCGCGATCGCGAAGGGCAATGCCTCGCAGTTAAGAGTGCCCGGCCGGCCAAATCGGGCCGGTTTGAGTCGTATTGGGTAGGCTCGATTTGATTCGGCGCGCTCAAGTTCCCGCTGCGAACTCGCTTTCCGCTACTTTGGCGAGCAGAAAGTCCCGGAAAACCGTGATTCTCTTCGTGTTGCGCTGCTCTTCCAGATACACGAAATGGGCGTCGATCGACGGCCCTTCGAGATCGTGTGAGGATGCGCACCACATTGGGCCGGCCGTCGGTCATGTAATCGGGCAGAGCCGCGATGCCGCAGCCCGCTTCGACCGCAAGCAGCATACCGTAAAGATTGTTGATCTTGAGGGTCGCCCCGTTGCGGCGGGCCTTGATATGCATGTTTTCGAGCCAGTTGATGTGCTGGATCGGCGTCGGCGCGGTGGCGCCGTAAGTGATCAGCTCATGATGCTCGATATCGTCGATCGACATCGGCGTGCCGTGGCGGGCGAGATAATCCTTCGAGGCATAGATATGATTGCGAATCGTCAGGATCCGCCGGGCGATCAGGTTCGGCTGGGTGAGGGGGCCAAGACGGATCGCCACGTCCGCCGTGCGCTGCGACAGGTCGATCTCGAAATCGCTGACCAGCATGGTCATGTTGATCTCGGGATACATTTCGATGAATTCGCTGATCCGCGGCGTCAGCCAGGTCGATCCGAACGCCACCGAAGCGGTGATCCTGAGTTCGCCGCTCGGCGAATCCTTGGTATCGGTCAGCCGCGCGGTGACGAATTCGATCCTGCGGTTTATGTCGCGGGTCTCGTGGAACAGGATCTCGCCCTGCTCGGTGAGCTCCAATCCCGCGGGCATGGCGGTGGAACAGCACGAGATTGAGGTCGCGCTCGAGCACGCTGATCTGGCGGCTCACGGCGGACTGGCTCAAGCCGAGCGCCTGACCGGCCTTGGTGAAGCTGCCGGCTTCCGCGACCGCATGAAACATGCGGAGCTTGTCCCAATCCATCGCCCTCGTCCGATCCCCTCGCACGCCCGGTGGCGTGCTAGTGGTTTGCGGCCAGGAACCGCTCGGCCTCCAAGGCGGCCATGCAGCCCATGCCCGCCGCCGTCACCGCCTGCCGGTACACCTTGTCCTTCACGTCGCCCGCGGCGAAGACGCCCGGCACGTTGGTCGCGGTGCTGTCCGGCCGGGTGAGAATGTACTTCCCGTCGTCCATGTCAAGCTGGCCCTCGAACAGGCTGGTCGCCGGCTGGTGGCCGATGGCGATGAACAGCCCGTCGATCTTGAGCTCGGAGATCATGTCGGTTTTGACGTTCCTGATTTTCAGGCCGGAGACGCCCGGCGGCGTTTCGGTGCCCAGAACCTCTTCGACCACGCTGTCCCAGACCACCTCGACCTTGGGGTTCGCGAACAGCCGCTGCTGCATGATCTTCTCGGCGCGAAACGTCGTCGCGGCGGTGGATCACCGTGACCTTGGTCGCGAAATTGGTCAGGAACAGCGCTTCCTCGACCGCGGTATTGCCGCCGCCGACGACCGCCACTTCCTTGCCGCGATAGAAGAATCCGTCGCAGGTCGCGCAGGCCGAGACGCCGAAGCCCTGGAACTTGCCTTCGCTTTCGAGCCCGAGCCAGCGCGCCTGAGCGCCCGTGCAGACCAGCAGCGTGTCTCCGACATACTCATCGCCGGTATCGCCCCTGGCGACGAAGGGGCGCTTGGAGAGGTCGACCTCGGTGATGACGTCGTTCAGGATCCGCGTGCCGACATGCTCCGCCTGGGCCTTCATCTGGTCCATCAGCCAGGGGCCCTGAATGACATCGGCGAAGCCGGGGAAGTTCTCGACATCGGTGGTGATGGTCATCTGGCCGCCGGGCTGGATACCCTGGACGATGATTGGCTCCAGCATCGCGCGCGCAGCATAGATCGCGGCGGTATAGCCGGCCGGCCCGGACCCGATGATCAAGACCTTGGTGCGGTGACTCGTCGCCATCGCTTGGCTCCTCACACTGATTTCATCATGACGTTGGCCCGCGACGCCGGGCACAGGGATATTTAGATATCCGAGCCGTTGGCCGCAAGCAATTCGGGCCGGATCAGGATTCGATCGGGAATTCGACGATGAACCGGTTGCCGACGCCGGTCTTGCTTTGGAGCGCGACCTCGCCCTTCATCAACCGCGCGAGGCCCCGGGCGACCGCGAGAGTTAGGCCGAGGCCGACCTGGGGCTCTTTCTCCGGCTCGCCGGGCTTCGGCTCGGGCGGCAGCATCGCGGCGATCGTCTCGGGCGCGATCGCCGGGCCGTCGTTCCAGATATTGATCTGGGCGACGCCGGGCCGGTCGAGGACGGGTTCGATGCCGATCCGGCCGCCGCGCTTGCCGAACCGCACCGCCGCGCGGAGCGCCGTGGTCACCACCCGCTGGGCGTAATCGGCATCGACATCGACCACGAGCTCGGTCTTCGTCCCGGCATAGGTCATATCCATCTCGCGGCTTTCCGCCTCCGACGCCACATCCGTCCGGGCCTGTTCGAGGAGCATCATCAGCGGCACCGGCCCGGTCGAGACCGTCATCTTCCCGGCGTCGAGCTTGGACTTGTCCAGCACGTCCGTGATGATCTGGTTGACCTCGGCCGCCGAGGTGAGGATATCCCGGGCATATTCCTTGTATTTGGCGTCGAGTGGCCCGAAGGTCTCGCTCGCCATGGCGTCCGAGAAGCCCATGATCGCGTTCAGGGGCGTGCGCAGCTCGTGGCTGACCGAGGCCATGCTGTCGGATCGCGCGGCCACGCTCGCCTGGGCCGTCTGGACGCCGCTCACCAGCTCGCGATTCTCGGCGGCGGCGTTCTTCACGGTTTCCACGAGGGCTTCGGTATCGGGCAGGGACGCGCCGTCATCGCCGCTGTGGGTGGCCGCTGTCCCGCGATAGCCCCGAAACCGGCCGGAGCGCAGCTCGAACAGAGGCACGGCGCTCACCAGCCACGACTTTCGGCCGCCGGCCTCGGTGACGGTCTCGAAGATCTGATCGCGATAGGGCACCCGGCGGGACATGGCATCCTTGGCTTTGCGCGGATCGCGGCCCTCGCCCGTAAAGTGGCCCAGCTCGGCGAGCGGTTTGTCCATCAGGCGGGATTCCGCCACGCCCAGCGCCTGACCCGCGCCGTCCGAGAGGAAGACGATGATGCCGTTCGGATCGGTCTCCCAGGCCCAGTCCACGGCCGCCCGGGCGAAATCTCCCTCGCGTGCGGCCGCCCCGGCGAGACGGGCCGCCCGGTCATCGTGGCTCTTGCGGAACAGGTCGCCTGCGACGAACAGCTCGCCTTCGGGCGCGGGCTCTTCGGCGGCAGGTTCCGCGGGCTCGTCCGGCGCCAGTTCCTCGAGCTCCAGAACGTCCTCTTCCTCAGGTTCCTCGCTTTCGGGTTCCTCGGCCGCCATCTCGATAGGGGCGAGAGGCTCTTCAGAAGGAGACGGCTCGGCGAGCGCGGGCTCCGGCTCCTCGGACGCGGCCGACTCTACGACCGGCGGCTCGGGTTCCTGGGATGCCACCATCTCGGCCGGCGTGATCGGCTCCTCGTGGATGGGCGGTTCGGCGATGACAGGTTCGGGCTCGGTCGACGCCGCCATCTCGGCTGGCTCTTCGATAGGGGGCGTCTCGGGTTCCTCCGCCGCCTCAGGTCTTTCCGGCTCGGGCTCGGCGGCCTGGTTCGGCTCGGCCGGTGTCTCCACGAGCGGCGTCAAGGGTGCAGCCGGGGTCACGTCCGAGGCGGCCTTGGTCTCATGCTCCTCGGCATGCGGTTCGTCGGCGCTGCCGATTTGGGCGAGGAAGGCCTCTGCGCGGGCGACGTCCTCGGTCTTCGGCTCGTCGCTGATCTCCTTGAGATCGTCGAACACGGCGTGGCCCGCACGCTCGATGAGGGATGGCTTGTGGGCCGGCGCTCGGACGCTCTGGATCTTATCGAGAAACTCCCGGGCCCGGTCGAAATCGCGTTTGATCGGCCGCTCGCCATGGCGTTCCAAGGCTTTCTCGACCTTGTCCAAGGCCGCTGATCGCGGCGCCTCGTCCTCCTCGAAGCCCGTGCGGAACACCGCCATCCGCACCGCCGGGCTCAAGCCCCGCCGCATCGCGATCGCCTGACGATGGGCGACGGAGCCGTTGCGGGCGATCTCGATCAGGTCGTCGTCGGTCAGCCCGTTGCTGTTTTCGAGGACGATCCGCGCCACCGCGATGTCGTCGTCCGCGAAAAGTCGCACGATCTCGCGGGGCGGCTTGGGATATTTGGATACGGTGCGAGCGATGTCCTGGCGCACGGTCACATCGACCTTCGGTCGGATGTCGGAGAGGATATTCAGCAGAGTTCGGCCGGTCTTCCGGCGCGGGCGGGTTGTCGTCGCTCAGGAACTGGGTGACTATCGCCCGGAACAGGCGATTCGGGTCGTGGGTCACGCCGTCGCGCGCCCAGGCCACCAGATTTTGCAAGTTTTCCTCAAACCCCGCCATCGCCGTTCGACGCTAGCCCTGCCTGCTGGTCATGATTATCTGTGGCGCCCATTCTCGGAGCGCGCATTTCCGCCGCGGACCTTATCCCGTCCGTCGCGACGCACCAGTATATCAATCATGAAGGCTTGTGTCAGATCGGGATCAGTGGCACCCGATACTGTGCATAACCGTCAAATTCTTTGCAGAAATTACCCGTTTGCGTAATAATCTTGCGCATACGATGTCAGCATCAGAGATCGTAATGGCCCACACCAAGCTCGATGCCACCGACGTCAAGATCCTCAGCGCCCTGCAGGACGACGGCCGAATCACCAATGTCGATCTCGCCGAGAAGGTCGGCATCTCGCCGCCGCCCTGTCTCCGCCGCGTCCGCGCGCTCGAGGAGGCGGGCTTCATCCGGGGCTATCACGCGGAACTTAGCGCCGAAGCTCTCGGCTATGGCATCACCGTCTTCGCCATGGTCGGCCTCAACAGCCAGGCCGAGGCGGACCTCAAGGCCTTCGAGGAGCGCATGAAGACGCTGCCCATGGTCCGCGAATGCTACATGCTGAATGGCGAGATCGATTTCATCCTGAAGATCGTCGCGACCGATCTCGGCACGTTCCAGAAATTCCTGACCTCGGAACTGACGCCCGCGCCCAACGTGGCGAGCGTCAAGACGGCGCTGACGATCCGGAATTCCAAGAAGGCGCCGGGGGTGCCGTTCGATATGTGACGTAAAACTCCGTTCGCCCCGAGCCTGTCGAAGGGCGCAATCAGGAACGGGCTTCGACAAGCTCAGCCCGAACGGAGAGTCGCGAACGAGAGCTTACTTATACCGAACCCGCTTGACCTCGTAGGTCTTCTGCCCGCCGGGCGTGATGACCTCGACTTCGTCGCCCGTGGCCTTGCCGATCAGGGCGCGGGCGAGGGGGGCGGTGACGGAGATGCGGCCGGCTTTCACGTCGGCCTCGTCGACGCCGACGATCTGGTAATGGGTCTCGGTGTCGTCGTCGCAATCGATCAAGGTGACTGTCGCGCCGAATTTGATGGTCTTGCCGGAAAGCTTCGAGACATCGATCACGTCGGCGCGGCTGATCTTGTCCTCGAGCTCCATGACCCGGGCCTCGATGAAGCCCTGGCGTTCCTTGGCCGCGTGATATTCGGCGTTTTCGGAGAGATCGCCATGCTCGCGCGCGTCCGAAATCGCGCGGATCACTTCCTTGCGATCCACGTTTTTCAGCTTCTTGAGCTCCGCCTCGAGGCTGTTGAAGCCGTCAGCGGTCATGGGCAGCTTTTCTTTGTTCATGATCGATTCTGCTGCGGAAAATATGAGCCAGCCAAATAGAACCCGTCCGCCCGAGAGCACGGACGTCGCTTCGGGTCCTAATTGTTACGATGCCATAGAATAGGATTGGAGCGTCGCGACATCAAGACTATCCGTCTTCATCGACGCAATCGCAAGGCAGGCGGCCCGGGCCCCGGAAATGGTGGTGTAGTAGGGGATCTTGTTCAAGAGCGCCGTCCGCCGCAGCTCGACGCTGTCGGCGATGGCCTGGCCGCCCTCCGTCGTGTTGAACAGGAGATCGACGTCGCCGTTCTTCATCAGATCGACGATATGGGGCCGGCCTTCCAGCACTTTGTTGACCTGAGTGACCTCGATTCCCTGCTCCTTCAGGAACCGCGCCGTGCCGCGAGTCGAAAGGATCTCGAAGCCGAGCTCCTTCATCTGGCGGGCGAGATCGACGATCAGCGGCTTGTCCTGGTCCTTGACCGAGAGGAACACCTTGCCCTCCATCGGCAGGTCGACGCCGCCCGCGATCTGCGACTTGGCGAAGGCGCGGCCGAAGGAGGTGTCGATGCCCATGACCTCGCCGGTCGAGCGCATCTCGGGGCCGAGGAGCACGTCCACGCCGGGGAAGCGCGCGAAGGGGAACACCGCCTCCTTCACCGCGATGTGGTGGACCTGACGGAGCGACAGCTTGAAGCCGGCCAGCGCCTCGCCGGCCATGATCCGCGAGGCGATCTTGGCCAGGGGAATGCCGACGGCTTTGGAAACGAAAGGCACGGTGCGGCTGGCGCGGGGGTTCACTTCGAGGACGTAGATGTCGCCGTTCTGGATCGCGAACTGGACGTTCATCAGCCCGACCACGCCGAGGCCCTTGGCGAGCTTGATGGTCTGGCGCTCCAGCTCGGCGATCACGTCCTTGTCGAGCGAATAGGGCGGCAGCGAGCAGGCGGAGTCGCCGGAGTGAATGCCGGCCTCCTCGATATGCTCCATGATGCCGGCGACGAAGACGGTCTCCCGGTCGGCGAGCGCATCGACATCGACCTCGATGGCGTTCTTCAGATAGCTGTCGATCAGGACCGGGCTGTCGCCGGAAACGACGACCGCCTCGCGCATGTAGCGCTCCAGCCCCGCCATATCCTGGACGATCTCCATCGCCCGCCCGCCGAGCACATAGGACGGCCGGATCACGACCGGGAAGCCGATATCCTCGGCGATGCGCTTGGCCTGATCGAACGAGGTCGCGATGCCGTTCCGCGGCTGGCGCAGGCCGAGCTTGCCGAGAAGCACCTGGAACCGCTCGCGGTCCTCGGCGAGGTCGATCGCATCCGGCGTCGTGCCGAGGATCGGGATGTCGGCGGCTTCCAGCGCCTTGGCGAGCTTCAGCGGCGTCTGGCCGCCGAACTGCACGATCACGCCTTTGACCTTGCCTTTGCGCTGCTCGACGCGGACGAGCTCGATCACGTCCTCTTCGGTCAGCGGCTCGAAATAGAGCCGGTCGGAGGTGTCGTAATCGGTCGAGACCGTTTCGGGATTGCAGTTGACCATGATGGTCTCGAAGCCGGCCTCGCTCAGCGCGAAGGCGGCATGGACGCAGCAATAGTCGAACTCGATGCCCTGACCGATCCGGTTCGGCCCGCCGCCGAGGATGATGATCTTTTCCTTGTCGGTCGGGTTTGATTCGCATTCGACCTGACCCTCGAGCGGCATCTCGTAGGTCGAATACATATAGGGCGTCAGCGCCTCGAATTCGGCGGCGCAGGTATCGATCCGCTTGTAGACCGGGGTGATCGCCGACCGAGCGGCGCAGATTGGCGATCTCGGCGGGCTTCTGTGCCGGTCAGCTTGGCAAGCCGCGCATCCGAGAAGCCCATGCGATTTCAGGTCCGAATAGCCGTCCGGCGTAGTCGGCAATCCGTTCGCCTTCACGTCCATCTCGGCGTCGACGATCGCCTTGATCTGGCGCAGGAACCACGGCTCGTATTTGGTGATGTCGTGAATGTCCTCGATCGAGAAGCCGGCGCGCATCGCCTGGGCCGTGACCAGGAGCCGATCCGGCGTCGGCGCGGCGAGGGCCGCCAGCACCTTGTCCCGCTCCGGTTCGTTCCAATCGAGGCCGGGGATCTCGACCTCGTCGAGGCCGGTCAGCCCGGTCTCCATCGAGCGCAGGGCCTTTTGCAGCGATTCGGGGAAGGAGCGGCCGATCGCCATGGCCTCGCCGACGGATTTCATCGCCGTGGTCAGCAGGGCCTGCGCGCCGGGGAACTTCTCGAAGGTGAAGCGCGGGATCTTGGTGACGACGTAGTCGATGGTCGGCTCGAAGGAGGCCGGCGTCACCTCCGTGATGTCGTTCTTGAGCTCATCGAGCGTGTAGCCGACCGCGAGCTTGGCCGCGACCTTGGCGATCGGAAAGCCGGTCGCCTTGGAGGCCAGCGCCGAGGACCGCGAGACGCGCGGGTTCATCTCGATGACGACCATCCGCCCGTTCTCGGGGTTGATCGCGAATTGCACGTTCGAGCCGCCGGTTTCGACCCCGATCTCGCGCAGCACCGCGATCGAGGCGTTGCGCATGATCTGGTATTCCTTGTCGGTCAGGGTCAGCGCCGGCGCGACCGTGATGCTGTCGCCGGTATGGATGCCCATCGGATCGACGTTCTCGATCGAGCAGATGATGATGCAGTTGTCCGCCTTGTCGCGGATCACCTCCATCTCGAATTCCTTCCAGCCCAGCACCAATTCCTCGATCAGGATCTCGTTCACGGGCGAGGCCTCGATGCCGCGGCTCGCGATCTCGACGAATTCCTCGCGGTGATAGGCGATGCCGCCGCCGGTGCCGCCGAGCGTGAAAGAGGGCCGGATGATGGCCGGCAGGCCGATCTCCTCGACGACCTTCAGAGCCTCGTCGATCGAATAGGCGATGCCGCTCCGGGGGCTCTCGAGCCCGATCTTGGTCATGGCGTCGCGGAACAGGAGCCGATCCTCGGCCTTGCGGATCGCGTCGGCATTCGCGCCGATCATGGTGACGCCGAATTTCTCCAGCGTCCCGTCATCATAGAGCGCAAGCGCGGTGTTGAGCGCCGTCTGCCCGCCCATGGTCGGCAGCAACGCGTCCGGCCGCTCCTTCTCGATGATCTTGGCCACCATTGCCGGCGTGATCGGCTCGACATAGGTCGCGTCGGCGAACTCGGGGTCGGTCATGATCGTCGCCGGATTCGAATTCACCAGCGCGATCCGATAGCCCTCCTCCCGCAGCGCCTTGCACGCCTGCGTCCCCGAATAATCGAATTCGCAAGCCTGTCCGATAATGATCGGCCCGGCCCCGATGACGAGGATGGATTTGATGTCGGTCCGCTTAGGCATGGTCCATCAGCGCCTTGAAGCGATCGAAGAGGTAGTGGCTGTCTTGCGGGCCGGGGGAGGCTTCGGGGTGGTATTGGACGGAGAAGACCGGGCGGTCCTTGAGGCGGAGGCCGCAGATCGTGCCGTCGAAGAGGGAGCGGTGGGTGACTTCGAGCGTGTCCGGCAGGTCGTCGTCGGTGACGGTGAAGCCATGGTTCATCGAGGTGATTTCCACCTTGCTGGTGGTGAAGTCCTTGACCGGATGGTTCGCGCCGCGATGGCCCTGGTGCATCTTGACGGTCTTGGCGCCCATGGCGAGGGCGAACATCTGATGGCCGAGGCAGATGCCGAAGACCGGCAGGCCGGAGTCGATCACGCCCTTGATCGCGGGCACGGCATATTCGCCGGTCGCGGCCGGATCGCCGGGGCCGTTCGAGAGGAACACGCCGTCCGGCTTGTGCTTGAGGATGTCCTCGGCGGTCGAATTGCCGGGCACGACGGTGAGTTGCGCGGCGTTCGAGGCGAGGCAGCGCAGGATGTTGCGCTTGATGCCGTAATCGACCGCGACGACGTGGTGCTTGGGGTTTGTCTGTTTGCCGTAGCCCGCACCCAGGGTCCAGAGCGTCTGGTCCCAGGTGTATGTCTGGGTACAGGAGACGTCCTTGACGAGATCCATGCCCAAGAGGCCCGGCCAGGCCCGCGCCTCGGCGAGGAGCGCATCGATATCGAATTTCCCGTCGGGCGCATGGCAGACGATGCCTTTGGGCGCGCCGCCGAGCCGGATCCGCCGGGTGAGCCGCCGCGTGTCGACGCCCGTGACGCCGATCAGATTCCGGCTCTTGAGCCAGTCGTTCAGCGGCCTGGTCGAACGGAAATTCGCCGGCGCCGTGATCGGATCGCGCAGCACGAGGCCGCGTGCGGCGACGGTCGTCGTCTCGATGTCTTCCTCGTTGGCGCCGACATTGCCGATATGCGGGAAGGTGAAGGTGATGATCTGGCCCGCATAGGAGGGATCAGTCAGGATCTCCTGATAGCCGGTCATCGATGTGTTGAAGCACACTTCGCCGACCGCCTTACCGACCGCACCGATGCCGTGACCGTGATAGACGGCGCCATCCTCCAGAACCAATACCGCCGTCGGCGCCTTTTCAGGCATCGAGACGGCGGGCTTGCTCTGGTCGGACATCCTGTCCCCGGCTTTCGGCTGAAAATTCGAGCGCGGTCTTGGCGAGATGGATGTCGGGGCCCGGACCGCAGCCGCACTCGACCTGCCCGTCCGACCCTTGACGTAAGGCCCGTGGGGCACAAGTCCTTCTGGAACGACTGTGGGTTACGAATAGAACCCGGCCTTCGCCGGAACGCCCATCGCGCAAAGCCGGCGCGACCATAAGCAAAAGGGGTAGGTCCGTCAAGCAAGATGATCTCGAAATTAATCATGTCAGATCAAAGGGTTAACGGCCGACGATCGGTTTGCTATCGGCTGCGCTTTGCAGTAGAGTCGGCGTTTCCTCGACATGCAAGGAGCGAGTCATGCTGCGCGACCGTCTGAACGCTGCGCTGAAGGACGCGATGAGGGCAAAGGACCAGCGCCGTGTGTCGACATTGCGTCTGATCCTCGCGGCCGTGAAGGACCGCGACATCGCCAGTCGCACCGGCGAATCGCGCGAGGGCGTGTCGGACGAGGAAATCCTGCAGATCCTCTCCAAAATGATCCGTCAGCGCCAGGACAGCATCGAAGCCTATGAGAAGGGCGGCCGGGCCGATCTCGCCGAGCAGGAGCGCGAAGAGATCAAGATCATCGAAGATTTTCAGCCGCCGCAACTCAGCGAACAGGATATAAAGAAGGCCTGTGCCGAGGCGGTGGACAAGGTCGAGGCCAAGGGCCTCAAGGATATGGGCCGCACCATGGCCGCGTTGAAGGAGCGTTACGCCGGCCTGATGGACTTCTCCAAGGCCAGCGCCATCGTGAAGGATTTGTTGAGCTCGCGCGGCTGAGGCAGAACGCCTCCGAGGTTGGATTGAGCATAACGCCCGATTTTCTGGATGAGCTGCGCCTGAGGCTGCCGGTCTCGGAAGTCGTCGGCAAGCGCGTGAATCTGACGCGACACGGCCGGGAATACACCGGTCTTTGCCCGTTCCATAAGGAAAAGACGCCTTCTTTCACGGTAAGCGACGAAAAAGGCTTTTATCATTGCTTCGGCTGCGGCGCTCATGGCGACGTGGTGAAGTTCGTGATGGAGACCGAGGCGCTGGCCTTTCCCGATGCCGTCGAGAGGCTCGCCGGTCTCGCCGGCCTGCCGCCCCCGCCGCGCGGTCCGCGCGACGAGGAGAAGGAACAGAAGCGCGCCACGCTCCATGACGTGCTGGAGGCTGCGGCCGGGTGGTACGAATCGCAGCTCGCCGGCGCGGTGGGCCACGCGGCCGCGGATTACCTCAAGGGCCGGGGGCTCAAGCCCGAGACGATCGGTGAGTTCCGCTTGGGCTTCGCGCCGGACCGCAATACGGGCCTCAAGGACGCGCTCTTGGCCCGCCAGGTCACCGAGGCGCAGATGCTCGAGGCCGGGCTTCTGGTCGAGCCGGAAGGCGGCGGCGAGACCCGGGACAAGTTCCGCGGCCGGGTCATGTTTCCGATCGCCGATCCCAAGGGCCGGGTCGTCGCGTTCGGTGGCCGCGCCATGGGCGACGGCAAGCCGAAATATCTGAACTCGCCCGAGACGCCGGTCTTCCGCAAAGGCCACCTTCTTTACAATCTCAATCGCGCCCGTCCGAAGGCCCAGCAAGCCGGGACGATCATCATCGTCGAAGGTTATATGGACGTGATCGCGCTCGATCAGGCTGGGCTCGGCCATGCCGTGGCACCGCTGGGCACCGCGCTTGACCGAGGACCAACTCAAGCTCCTCTGGCGGGTCGCGCCCGAGCCGGTGCTCTGCTTCGACGGCGACGAGGCCGGGGTGCGGGCCGCGCATCGTGCCATGGAGCGGGCATTACCGATGCTCGCGCCCGGCGTCTCGCTCCGCTTCGCCTTCCTGCCCTCGGGCGAGGACCCGGACACCCTGGTCCGCCGCAACGGCCCGGAAGCCATGGCCAATCTGGTTTCGCGCGGCGCGGCCGCTGACGGATGTGCTGTGGGACGCCCGTTTTGCCGCTATGTCCATCGACACGCCAGAGCGCCGCGCCGGTGTGGAGCGCGAGATCGAGAAGACGATCCGCGAGATCAACGACCCCAAAATCAGGGACTATTACCGGAGCGACCTCAGGTCCAGGCTCGAAGCCCGCCTCGATGCCGGCCGTCAGGCCGCGCCCCGAAGAGGCATGGAGCCGCTCCGCCGGGCTGGAAAGTTCCAGTCATACCGCAGCTTCGGCGCGAGCCGGGAATTCGCCCAGCAATTCGCCGCCCGCGGGTCGGGCCCGAATTTCACGATCCGGGAGAAGCTTCTGGTCCTGACGGTCGTAAACTATCCGGAAATTCTTGAGCGTTATTCCGAAGACTTTATGGGGATCGACTTCTCGACAACCGATCTTGACAAAATACGCGCGGAAATCCTAGGAATTGCGGCTCATTCAACAGCACTTGACACTGGAGCAATTCGACGCCACTTCCAACAGCGAGGACTTGGCGGGCTTTTGGGTTGGCTTGAGGGCCAGGATTCGCTGAAAAGCGAATGGTTTGCCTGGCCCGGCGCCGCCATGGAAGATGTAGAAAGAGGCTGGCTCCACGTTTTGAGCAGGCACCGCAAGGCGAGAGCGCTCAAGTCGGAGCTCGACCGTGCGACCAAGGCGTTGGCGGCCGATATGACGGAACAGGCTTACGAGCGGTTCCTGGCGGTGAAAGCGGAGATGGATGCACTCGAGGGGGATGAAGCGAGTTTGGAGGGTTATGGCGTTCCATCGGGCCGGGAAGCCTCGATTTAGCCCCGCACCTCAAAGATTGGACTGATGGCCGTGACGGCGACGAAGCGTGCGCGCTTTCCCGCCGGGTGGAGAATTTGACGTATGGCGACAAAGGCATCTGAGCCGGCGGAGGCTCAAGAGGCAGTCGAAGAATCGACCGACAGCCCGCTGCTGGATTCGACGGACGCTTCGGTCAAGAAGATGATCGCCCGCGCCAAGGAGCGCGGCATCATCACCTATGACGAGCTGAACAAGGTTCTGCCCTCCGAGCAGATGTCCTCCGAGCAGATCGAGGACGTCATGACCATGCTCTCGGAAATGGGCATCAGCGTCGTCGAGACCGACGAAGGCGAGGAAACCGCCGCGCCGGGCAGCGGCGAGTTCCGAGAGCGAGGAATCCGAGGAAGCCGAGTTCCAGCCCTCCGAGAAATCGGAAGAGAGCGACCGGACCGACGACCCGGTGCGCATGTATCTGCGCGAAATGGGCAGCGTCGAGCTTCTGTCCCGCGAGGGCGAGATCGCGATCGCCAAGCGCATCGAGGCCGGCCGCAACACGATGATCACCGGCCTCTGCGAGAGCCCGATGACCTTTGGCGCCATCACCATGTGGCGCGACGAGCTGAACGAAGGCACCATCCTTCTGCGCGACGTCATCGACCTCGACGCCACCTATGGCGCCGGCCCGGGCGGCGAAGGCCAGAACGAGGCGCTCGACCCGTCGCTCTCCGGCGCGGCCCCCGTGGCCCCTCCGCCGGCGGCGCCGGCCAAGGCCAACGGCTCGGCCGTCAAGGAGGACAAGGAAGAGAAGCGCAAGGCCCGTACCCGCCGCGACGAGGACGAGGAAGAGGATCGCGAAGGCGAGGAGGGCGAAGAGAGCGACAGCGAGGAGGAAGAGGAGGATCCCGACGAGGCGAACGTCTCGCTCGCGATGATGGAGGCCGTCCTCAAGCCGCAAGTCCTCGAGACCTTCGACAAGATCGCCGCGACCTACAAGAAGGCCGCGAAGCTCCAGTCCACCCGCCTCGAATCCTCGCTCGGCAACGAGGAGATGTCGGCTCAGCCAGGAGAAGCGCTACAAGAAGCTGATGGACGAGCTGATCGGCTATGTCGAAAGCGTCCAGCTCAACAATCTCCGCATCGAGGAGCTGGTCGATCAGCTTTACGGCATCAACAAGCGGCTGTTGAGCCTCGAAGGCCGGCTGCTGCGCCTTGCCGAAAGCCACCGGATCAATCGGGGGAAATTCCTCGAAGAACTATTTCGGCCATGAGCTCGATCCGGACTGGCTCGATCACCTGAAAACGCTTGCCCGGCAAGGGCTGGGTCCAGTTCGCCAACAAGGAGCGCGGTCAGGTCGAGGCGATCCGTGACCAGGTCGCCGCGGTCAGCCAGCAGGTCGGCCTGCATATCTCCGAATTCCGCCGCATCGTCCATACGGTGCAGAAGGGCGAGCGTGAGGCCCGCCGCGCGAAGAAGGAGATGGTCGAGGCCAATCTCCGGCTCGTGATCTCGATCGCCAAGAAATACACCAATCGCGGCCTTCAGTTCCTGGATCTCATCCAGGAAGGCAATATCGGCCTGATGAAGGCGGTCGATAAGTTCGAATATCGCCGCGGCTACAAGTTCTCGACCTATGCGACCTGGTGGATCCGCCAGGCGATCACCCGCTCGATCGCCGACCAGGCGCGCACCATCCGCATTCCGGTGCATATGATCGAGACGATCAACAAGCTGGTGCGCACCTCGCGCCAGATGCTCCACGAGATCGGCCGCGAGCCGACGCCCGAAGAGCTGGCGATCAAGCTCGGCATGCCGCTGGAAAAGGTCCGCAAGGTCCTGAAGATCGCCAAGGAACCGATCAGCCTCGAGACGCCGATCGGCGACGAGGAAGACAGCCACCTCGGCGATTTCATCAAGGATGAGAACGCGATCCTGCCGATCGATTCCGCGATCCACGGCAATCTGCGCGAGACCACGACCCGCGTGCTGGCGTCCCTCACGCCGCGCGAGGAACGCGTGCTGCGCATGCGCTTCGGCATCGGCATGAACACGGACCATACCCTGGAAGAGGTCGGCCAGCAGTTCTCGGTCACCCGCGAACGCATCCGCCAGATCGAAGCCAAGGCACTCCGCAAGCTCAAGCACCCGAGCCGGTCCCGCAAGCTCCGCAGCTTCCTGGACAACTGACGGCCGTCGTCATTGCTTCACGTCGTTCGCAATGACGGAACTATTCCGGCGGCTTCTTCGAGTCTCCCGGCGCGTCTTAGCGCATCCCTCAACACATATTCGATCTGGGCATTGACCGATCGAAGCTCGTCATGGGCCCAGACTTCCAGGGCTTTGAGGACATCCTCGTTGATTCTGAGGGGGTAGGACTTGCGCTTCGACATGGGGGGAACGGTTACGGTTCTCCGGCGTTGACCGTCATCCCCGCGAAAGCGGGGATGACGGTGAGAGGAACGCGGGCATTCGGTCCATCTCCTACTGATACAACGACCCGGTATTGACCACGGGCTGCGTCGCGCGGTCGGAGCAGAGGACGACCATCAGGTTCGAAACCATGGCGGCGCGGCGCTCCTCGTCGAGGGTGATCGAGCCGGTTTCCTCCAGCTTCCTCAAGGCCATCTCGACCATGCCCACGGCGCCTTCGACGATCCGGCTGCGGGCGGCGATGATGGCACTGGCCTGCTGGCGCTGAAGCATGGCGCCGGCGATTTCGGGCGCATAGGCGAGATGAGTGATCCGGGTCTCGATTACATCGACGCCGGCACTGGTCAGCCGCTCGTTGAGCTCCTTCTGGAGATGCTCTGAAATTTCATTGGCATGGCCCCTAAGCGTGATCTCGTCCGGCGAATCCGCCTCGCCGGAATCGTAAGGATAGCTCGACGCCATCTGGCGGATCGCCGCTTCCGACTGGGTCTTCACGAAGTCCTGATAGTCGTCGACATCAAAAAGCGCCTGGGCCGAGTCCACGACCCTCCAGACCACGACCGCGGCGATCTCGATCGGGCTGCCGTGAAGGTCGTTGATCTTCAGCACGCCGGATTCGAAGTTCCGCACCCGAAGCGAGATCTTCTGCGGATGCAGGAACGGGTTGGTCCAGCGGAGGCCGGGCGTGCGGGTAGAGCCGACATACTTGCCGAACAGGGTCAGCGCCACGGCCTGATTGGGCTGGACGCGGAACAACCCGCCCGCCAGGAAGACGATCAGCACGATAAAGGTCAGAACGGCCAGCGCCGCCGGCACCGGGTGCCGCGTCGCCACCGACGAAATGAAGCCGAATATCACCAGAATCTCGAACACGACGAAGGCGAGGAAGAACCCAATGCCGTTCAGCGTGGTCTTTTTGATCTCGGAAATCATGTCAGATACTCCCCATCGTCTTATGAGCGAAGTGCCGCATTTCCAAACGTACAAAATGATATCATAATGATATATAGGCCGCTAACGGCCCCCGTTCAAGCGTTCCCACCGCCGCCGATTTCTGATATCTGACATCTGATCCGGGCCCGTAGTTCAGTTGGTTAGAACGCACCGCTCATAACGGTGTTGTCGCAGGTTCGAGTCCTGCCGGGCCTACCATCCTGCTTTGCGCATTGCAGGCGGCGATCGTGCAAGCCGTTGATCCCCGAGAGAAAATCCGGCTTAACAAGTCGTTAACGGCTCCTGGTGATAATGATGTCGGGTGTGGGTTGCCGGTTCAAGGCGCTCTGCCGCAGCGCGTCGCCAGACGAGAGCCGCGGCGGTCCAAGGACATGGTGGGCTGGAGGAGTAAACGTGGCCGCCCTGGAGGCGGTCGCCGCCAGAGGACGTTCGCCGTGGTCGATACCAAACGCACGATCGACAATGATGCTGTGCCGCCGGGCGGAATCCCGCTCGACTTGGCGCCGTTGCTCACCCCCTTCAAAGATCACAAGCGCCTGTCTGTGCGCGTCGAGCGCCTGCCACCCAAGGCGCGGCTTTCGGCCGGCCATAACAATGGCGACGGCACCTGGTCGCTTGGCCGGGAGGAGCTCCCCGGCTTGCACTATCTTCCGCCGGAGGGTCTTGCCGACGGCCATACCTTGGAGATCCGCATCGTCAGCCTGGACGGCGAATCCGCCACCACGTTGACCCAGATCGACCTGCCGGTGTCGCTCTATGACGAGGCGGAGGCCGCCTCGGCCGTCGCCGATACGAGCGAGAACAATGTCGTCGCGCTCTCGGCCAGCATGAGCCGGGCGCGCAAGCGGGCTCGGGTCAAATTCGAGTCGGCGCCCGCACCCGAGGACGAGCCAATCCCGGAGGCGGCTAGCAAGGCCGGGGACGACAATGCCGCCGCCCTCGCCGCCGCCTTCGAGGAGCGACTGACCGATCTTTCCCGTCAGCTCGAAGAGGCCCGCCGCGCCGCGTCCGAATCCGAGGCAGAGCGCGCCCGCATCGTCGAGGAGTTGGAGAAGCGTCACACCGAGGCTTTAGAGGCGGCCGCTGGACAGGCTTCGAAGACGCTCGAAGAAAGCCGCGCCGCCTGGACGGCGGAGCGCGACCAATTGATCGCCCGGGTCGAAGCCGACAATGAAGCGCGGATCGAGGAAGCCGTCGCGGCCGCGCGGGAGACCTGGAAAGCCGAGGAAGCCGCCCGGCTCTCCGCCGCCGAAACCCATTGGCAGGCCCAGGCAAAGCGCGATCTCGCCGATGTGACGGCGCGCTACAAGAAGGCCGAGGCCGCGCTGGTCGACGCGCATAAGCACGCCATGACGAGTCCGGACGCCAATAAGGATGCCGAGCTGCGCCGGTTGCGCGATACGCTCGCCGCCACCCAGGCCGAGCTCACCGATCGCGACAACGCGGTCGCCGAATTGCGCAAGGAGATCGAGCGCGTCAAGAAAGAGAAGACCGGGCCCGTCGTCGATGCCGAGCTCGCCAAGGCGCGCAAGGCCTGGACCCGCGAGCTGGAGGATCGTCTCGCCGATGCGGCCGCCGAGGCCGAGGCCAAGCTCGAAAAGGCCCGCGCCGCCTGGCAGAAGGAAATGGACGAGCGCCTTGCCGAAGCGGCGGAGCAAAACCGCGAGCGCGTCGATCAGGCCGAACGGCGCGGCCAGGCGGAAGTCGATGCCGGATGCTCACAGAGGAACGCGAGGCGTGGGAGACCGAGGAGGCCGCCCGCATCGCCGACGCCGAGGCGCGATGGCGCAAGAAATCCGATAAGGCTCTGGCCAATGCGACGGCCCGCTATGAGAAGGCCGAAGCCGCGCTGGCCGAGACCCGCGCCAAGCCCGAGCCCGCGCGCGACCCGGATGATGTCGCCGAGCTGCGTCGGCTGCATGATGCTCTTGCGCCGCGCAAGGGACGGTCTCCGGACGTGACGCGGAACTTGCCAAGGCGGCTGCACGGGCCACAAAGGCCGAAGCTGCGCTGGCCGAAGCCCGCGCCAAACCCGATGCCGCGCGCGATCCGGATGATATCGCCGAGTTGCGCCGGTTGCGCGATGCCCTTGCCGCTGCGCAGGGCGAGGTGTCCGAACGCGATGCGGAACTCGCCGACGCGACGGTACGCGTAGAGCGGGCCGAAACGGCGCTGGCGGAGGCCTCGCGCGCGCGGCGCGACGCCGGGCGCGATCCCGAGGACGTCGCTGAGCTGCGTCGTCTGCGGGATGCGTTGGCCACCGCCCAGGCGTCGCTTGCCGAGCGTGACACCGAACTCACCCAGGCCCACGCGGCCGTCGATCAGGCGCGCCAAGGCCTCGATGCCGCAATCGAGCAAGCGGTTAAGGAGGCTGAAGAGGACTGGAAAGCGCTCGACACCAAGCGAATCTGGGCGGCGCGGATTCAATGGCGCAAGGAGGCCCAATCCGCTCAGGCGCGGGCCGCCGTCACGAAGCTTGGGCTTACACGCCGTCGTTGGCCGTCGCTCCGCTATCTCTGGCGCGCCGGATTCGCTATGGTGGCTATTGGGCTCGTGCTTGCCCTTTACCCGTGGTCGAGCCGACGATCTCGAAATATCTTGGGCCCCGATCTCGGCACGATCGCGTCAAAAATCACCGACCCATAACGCCCGGCGGATTCAACTCTCAGAATAACAGGCTTGCGAAACGACGCTCTCCAGCGCCCTCAGCCCTCATTCGACATCTCGAGTCTCAGGACCAAGGTCCGGTCATCGCCACCGCTAAGTTGCATGTGGCGGTGTGCGGGGTAGACTTCTCCTTCCTCGTCGCCGCCGAGCCTCCCGGAGACAGATGACCGGTCAGAATGCGATTACGCTCGAAGACGTCCGCGTGTCCTTCGGGGCGCTGACGGCGCTCGACGGCGTCACGCTCGAAATTCCACGCGGGCAGACGACCGTGCTTATCGGGCCGTCGGGCTGCGGCAAGTCCACGCTCTTGAAGACCATCATCCGTCTCGTCCAGCCGGATTCCGGCACGGTCCGGATCGACGATGCCGAAATGGATGCGCGCGCGGCCATGCTTGATACGACGCCGCATGGGCTATGTCATTCAGGACGGCGGGCTGTTTCCGCACCTCACGGCGCGCGGCAATGTCACCCTGATGGCGTCCTATCTCGGCATCGGCGCGGACGATCAGACGGCGCGGCTCGATACCTGACCAGGCTCACCCATTTTCCGCCTGATGCGATGGAGCGTTTCCCGGCCGAGCTTTCCGGCGGCCAGCGCCAGCGGATCAGCCTGATGCGGGCGCTTGATGCTCGATCCCGAGATCCTACTGATGGACGAGCCCCTGGGCTCCCTCGATCCGATGATCCGGTTCGAGATGCAGAACGAGCTCAAGGACATTTTTCGCACCCTCTCCAAGACCGTCATTCTCGTCACCCACGACATGGCGGAGGCGATCCATTTCGGCGACACCGTCGTCCTGATGAACGAGGGCCGTATCGAGCAGGTCGGCACCGGCGCGGACCTCATGACTCGCCCGGCGAACGATTTCGCCGCACGCTTCGTCCGGTCCCAACGCCGGGACGATCGGCGCGCCGGAGGCCGCATCGTGAGGGTCTGGATTGTCGTCGTGGTTCTTGCGCTTCTCGCGCCGCAAGGCGTGAACGCGGCGGAGAAGGACGTCGTCATCGGCTCGAAGAAATTCACCGAATCCGTGGTGCTCGGCGAGATCGCGCGCCACCTGCTCGAATCCGAGGGCCTCGCCGTCCGTCACCGGCGCGAGCTGGGCGGCACGCGGATCCTCTGGGAGGCGTTGCAGCGCGGCGATATCGACGCCTATCCCGAATATACCGGGACGCTCACCCATGAGCTTCTGGCGGGCGAGTCTCCGACCACGCGCCCGGAAATCGTCGCGGTCCTGCGCAAGCGCGGTATCGGCATGACCGAGCCGATCGGGTTCAACAACACCTATGCCCTTGCGGTCCGGAGCGATACGGCCCAACGGCTTGATCTTTCCAGCATTTCCGACCTCGCCGAGCATCCCGAGCTGCACTACGGCTTTTCCAACGAGTTCCTCAATCGCGGCGATGGTTGGCCTGGGCTCAGGCGCGCCTATGGGCTCAATCCGAAGAACGTCCAGGGCCTCGATCACGACCTCGCCTATCGCGGCATCGATTCCGGCGCCATCGATGTTACCGACGCCTATACGACCGATGCCGAAATCGCCCATTACCACCTGACCCTCCTGGCCGACGACCGGCACTATTTCCCGGAATACAACGCCGTCTTTCTCTATCGCCTCGATCTCGACACGCGCGCGCCAAAAGCGGTGGCCGCGCTCGAAGTCCCTCGCCGGCACGATCGACGAGGCCCGCATGCAGCGCATGAACGAGGCGGTAAAGCTCGACGGTCAATCCGAGGATGCGGTCGCCGCGCGCTTCGTTTCCGAGACCTTCGGCGCCGAGACGACCGTCGCAAGCATCGGTCTTTTTCAGCGCCTGTGGCGCACCACGCTCGCCCATCTGACCCTGGTCGGCATCTCGCTCGGCGGGGCGATCGTGATCGCGATCCCGCTCGGCATTTGGGCGCACTTGCAGCCGCGGGTCGGTCAGGTCGTGCTTTCGGTCGTGGGCTTGTTGCAGACCGTGCCGTCGCTCGCCTTATTCGTGTTCATGATCCCGTTTCTCGGCATCGGGGCGGCGCCGGCGATCATGGCGCTGTTCCTCTACAGCCTTCTGCCGATCGTGCGCACGACCCATGCCGGACTTGAGGCGATCTCCGGCGGCATCCGGGAATCGGCGATGGCGCTCGGCCTTCCGCTTCGCGCGCGGTTGAGGCTGGTCGAGATTCCGATCGCGGTTCCCGCCATCCTCGCGGGCATCAAGACCTCGGCCGTAATCAATGTCGGCACCGCAACGCTCGGCGCACTGATCGGCGCGGGTGGCTACGGCCAACCAATCCTCACCGGCATCCGGCTCGACAATATGGCGCTGATCCTCGAAGGCGCGGTGCCGGCGGCCGTGCTGGCGCTTATGATCCAGGGCCTGTTCGAGCTGTTCGAGCGCGTCGCGGTCCCGCGCGGCTTAAGGCTCTGACGCTTCAACGGGTCAATAGATCCAGCGGTCGAAGAAATCGTCGAGGTTCCGCCCGCTCGCCTGTTGCATCGCTCGTTTGAAATCGGATGTGGTGACGGACTTTCCCCAGTTGTCGTCCGTATAGCGTTTGATCCCGGCCCAGAAGGCCTTATCGCCGAGCTCTTTCCGCAGGAGATAGACGACATAGGCGCCCTTGTCGTAGACGATCGAGCGGTCCTCCGGCGTCGGATGGTCCCAGTCCGGGAAGACCAGCGGCTTGTCCTTGCCTGCTCCGCGGAGCTTCTCGTAATTCGCCTTCGCGGCCTTGATGTCCTTCATATAGGCGGCATGGCCGAAGCGGTGCTCGATATAGGCCTCGGTCATGAACGTGCCGATGCCTTCGTTGAGCCAGAACTCGGTCCAGGCTCTGTTGGTGACCCTGTTGCCCCACCACTGATGCTGAAGCTCATGCGCCCCGAGCCAGATCCGCGACGGATCGTCCAGAACCTGCTTGCCGTAGGACGCGCGCAGCTCCGTGAAATCCGCGAGCTCCTGTGCGGGCCTACCTTCGAGCAGAACCTGGGTGTAGACGGGAGCAGGATAGGGGTGACCCGACTTCTCCTCGTAGAAGGCGATCATGTCCCGTGTCAGCGCAAAAATGCTCCGGATATCATTGTCCGAGAACAACTCCGGGGCGAGGAACCGCAAGGTCGGCTTTGCGCTGTCGTCGACGACTTCGCGGAAACGCCCAACGGCGAATCCGTAGAGATAGCTCGGCATCGGCTCATCGAGGAACCAGTGGCTCGCTACCCGGCCGTCGGCGAGCGTCTCGTCCAATTCGAACTTGCCGTTGGCGACGACCTTGAGGTCTTTTTCGACCTCCAGGGTGAGACCGAGCGTCGCGCGCTTATCCGGTGCGTCGATGCAAGGCATCCACTGGCTCGTCGCGAACCCGGCATAGACCTGTCCGGTGTCGGGATAGAACCGAACGCCTTTGGTCGGCGCGCCGTGGTAATCGATCGCGACGCGATGTATGCCGCCTCCCGGAAGATCGACCGCCAAGCGCTTCCCTTCCTTGGCAAAATGCAGCGGGGTGCCGTCTTCTTCGACCCGGTCGATCTCAAGGGCGCCGGTATCGAAGCGAACGGTCATCGCATCATGCACGGCGAATTTGATCACCTCATGGCCGGTGACGGATTTCGACGCCATGTCGGGCCGAAGGCGGACCGAATAGTGGTAGACGCTGATATCGCCCGCGGCCGGAGCCAGGAGCGGAGCCGCCGCCACGCCCAGAACGGCGAGAATCCGTAACATCACCGGAGCTTTTGCAGCAGTCGCACCACGCGCCTGGTGCCCGATGAATAAAGCGACGGCGTGTAATAGCTGCCCGCGGCGGCCTTCGAGATTTCGCTCAAAGTGGGGTAGGGCGCTACGACGCTGGCCATGGCGCGGATCGGCAGGCCCTCGTTGATCGCCAGGACCCAGGGCAGGATCAGCTCTCCGGCATGATGGCCGACGATCGATGCGCCGAGGATGCGGCCCTTGCGGCCGACCACGACCTTGATGTGGCCCTCGTCGTCCCGTGCCGTGCGCGCCCGGTCGTTCGCGGTGAAGCTCGATTTGAGGATCGTCACCTTGCGGCCGGTCTCCCTCGCTTCGTGCTCGCTCATGCCCACGCCGGCGAGCTCCGGGTCGGTATAGGTGACCCAGGGGATGGCGCGGGTCGAGACCTTGGCGGGCAGTTTGAATACGGCGTTCCGCACCACGATGCCGCCGTGATAGCCGGCCATATGGGTGAACCGCATCCCGCCGGTCACGTCGCCGATCGCGAAGATCCGCTTGTTGCTCGTGCGCAGCCGGTCGTCCACCGTGATGCCCTCGACGGTGTAATCGACGCCTGCCTCCGTCAGCCCGAGCCCTTCGACATTCGGCGCGCGCCCCGTGGCGATCAGGAGATGGCTTCCCGACAATGCCTCGGAGCCGCGGCCGTGCTCGACATAGGCGACGACCCCGTCGTTCAGCCGCTCCACCCGGCCGGCCCGCGCATTTTCGCGGATATCGATGCCCTCTCGGATGAGGCGCCGCCGCACGATATCGGAAAGTTCGGGATCGTCCTTCGGCAGAATCTCGCCGAGCTCGATGATGACGACCTCCGATCCGAGCCGGCGGAACGCCTGTCCGAGCTCGCAGCCGACCGGCCCGCCGCCGATCACAATCAGCTTCTCCGGCAAGCGGGTGAGATCGAACACCGTCTCGTTGGTGAGATAGGGCGTCTTGTCGAGGCCGGGGATGGTGGGAATAGCGGCGCGGCTGCCGGTCGCGATCACGTAGCGGCGCGCGCGGATCGACTGGCGGCTGGCAGTGAGCAGATCGCGCTTCTCGAATTTGGCCTCGCCGAGGATCACCTTCACGCCGAGTCCTTCGAACCGCTCGACCGAATCATGCGGCGCGATCTCCGCGATGACGTCATGGACGTGGCGGCTGACGGCCGAGAAATCGACCTCGGGCTTGACCGGCTTGATGCCGAAGCGGCCGGAGGACCGGATGACCTCCGCCGCCTCGGCCGCTGCGAGAAGCGATTTGGACGGGACGCAGCCCGTGTTCAGGCAGTCGCCGCCCATTCGATCCTTCTCGACGAGCACGACCGCCGCGCCCATCTGCGCCGCGCCCGCGGCGACGGTGAGCCCACCGGACCCGCCGCCGATGACGCATAGATCAGCTCGGATCGTCTCCCACATGAGCAGGCCTCGCCCCAAGATCAGCACGGTCGAGCCGCCGGGACCGAGCGGCCCGATGGCGAATCACGTTCGAGTTGCAGGACTTTAACCCGACCGCACGGCGCATGTCAGCCGGTGGTCCCGGACCGCCCGGTCAAACGATGGCCTGCAAACAAGACGACGGATCGGCTATAGATGGACGAACCTCGGGGATGGGACGGTCATGACGCCGGTCGGACTTGGGTTTCGCGCAGGACGGGGCGGCAGCGTGGTCGTCGGCATTGCCTTCGACGGTCGCGAGCCGCGGGTCGTGCTGTCCGGCTTTCTCGCCACGGGCAGCGAGGGCGATCGCCTGTCTCTCGAGCCCTACCGCGTCGCCGCCGAGATGGCGCGGGATGGGCATGGCGACCCGGCGTCTGCCGTTGCCGAAGGGCGTGAACGCCAGGGCCAGTTGGCGGCCGAGGGCTTGGAGGGTATCGTCCGAAAGCTGCGAGAGACCGGATGGGAGCCGGTCGTCGCCGCGCTGATGGTCAACCGCGCCGGTTGGATCACCGACTTGCTGTCATACAGCCTCGCCTTCGCGGAGCATGTTCCGGTCGCCGAAGGCCTGGCCGTGCGCGATGCTCTTCGGTTCGCGTTTGCCCGATGCAAGCTCGATGTTGACGAGATTGACGAAAAATCCCTTCCCGAGGCCGCCTCGAAAGAGCTCGGCCTGTCGTCCGCCGAAATCGACGCGCGGATAAAGGCCTTGGGCGCGACGGCCGGAAAGCCGTGGCGCAAGGAGCAGAACGTCGCCTGTCTTGGCGGCTGGATCGCGGCCGCACGACGCGGGAACACCAGCCGCTAGCCGAGCGAGACTTCTTGGGCCCCGGCCGTCAAATCGCCGGAAAACGAATCAGGTTCACGTCGCGGCAATTCAGCCCTGCCGCGTAACCCGCGATGGGCTAAGCGACTTTCGCCATTAGCGAATTCTTAAAAGCTTTGACCGCCAATGGCGGGAGAACGGGGGCCTATAGACTGGCCGAAATCTGAAGATCGGAGCTCGAAATGGTGCGGTACGGACGAACCTTGTGCCTGTGTCTGGTGGCATTGGTGGGGTTGGCATTTGCCCCGCGGATGGCGGCGGCGCAGGAAGTGGCGGTCATTCCCCATGCGAGCACGCTCGGCTTTGGCGGCGACATTGCGGTTTTACTGAACCGGAGTTTCACCATCCGGGTCGGCGGAAACTACATGAAGTATCACTTCAACGTGACCAAGAACGGCAATCCCTACAACTTCCATCTCAATCTCGCATCGGGTCAGGGGATGATCGACTGGTATCCGTTCTTGTCGAGCTTCCATGTGACCGGCGGCGTCATCGTCAACAACAACTACGTTGATATCGTCGCCCGGACGACGACAACCTATTCCCTCAACGGCACGACCTACACGGCGGCGGAAGCCGGTATCATGACCGGCCGGTTCAACGTCAACAAGGCGGCGCCCTATATCGGAATCGGTTTCGGCAATCCGGTCTATGGCAGCAAGAATGTCGGCTTCACCTTCGATGCCGGCATCGCCTATCAGGGCAAGCCGTCGGTGGCGCTGGCCTCGACCGGCGGGCTGTCTGTCGAACGATCCGACCTTCCAGGCGGATCTCGCGGCGGAAGCTGCCCGGATGCAGAACCACCTGAACATCTACCGGTTCTATCCGGTCGTTCAGTTCGGCCTGAGCTTCAAGTTCTAAATCCGGCCGGGCGGGCCCCGGTTCAATGCGACATCAGGATCGGGATCGCGGCGTTGTCCAGCATGTAGTGGGTGACGCCGCCCAGGATCATCTCGCGCCAACGGCTATGGGTGAAGGCGCCCATCACCATCAGATCCGCGCCCACCTCCATCGCGCCGTTGACAAGGCTTCGGCGATCTTTTCCCCTTCCGACGCGAAGGCTTTGGCCTTCGCCGTGATCCCATGAAGCCCGAGATAGGCGACGACATCGTCGGCTGAGGGCATGTTTTCGTTCGAGCTGCCCGCCTGCATCACGACGACCTCTTTGGCACGGGCCAGGAACGGCATGGCGGAGGCCACCGCCCGGCTCGCCTGGGCGCTGCCGTTCCAGGCGATCGCGACCGTAGTCGCCGAAATCCGCTGGCTTGGCGGGGGGCACAACGATCGACGGCCGGCCAGACTGGAACAGCACGCCTTCGAGGATGGTCAGGTATTCCTCGCCCAGAGGCCGCGTTCGGCTGGTTGATGACGGTGATATCGGCATTGCGGCTTTGTGCCGCGATCACGAGATCTTCCTGGCCCTGAAGCACCTTCCAGGATGCTTTACGAGCCCATCGCCGCGCCGTGTGCGCTCTCCGACCTGATGGAACAGGGTCTCGGCACGCTTCGAGCGGGCGAGGCCCTCCTTCTCGGTGGCGTCGCAGATCTGCTGGATCATGTCCCCGCTCATGCCTTCGGAGACGTAGGGCACTGCCGCGCCCGGATCGGGCAGGACATGCAGTCCCTCGACATGGGCGTCGAAAATGCCGCCGAGAAAGAACGCGGCCTCGATGGCGCTCGGCCCCTGGCGCTGGCCGATGACCGGAACGAGTATCGCTTTGATCGTCATCTGTATCCCCCCGGATACCGCATTGCGTGCATGAGCGATGTATCATGTCGCGGCGCGCTGTTCCATGATGATCGATCGATAGCGGCCTTATCGCGTATCGGGGTGCTGCACGTTGCCTTGAGCGTTGCCTGAGAGGCCTATTCTCTTGATAATTTCGGGCGCTTGAGCGGATCGCGGCCGTCGCTCGGGGGCAAATTGGGCGACCGTTCATGGTGGGTTCAACTAGGCCGCCATATCATTCAGCCATGCGTAATCGTGGCCTAAATCCCATTTTCGGGGTCCTCGACGGTGTTGCTCGGGACGGTTCTACTCGGGCCGGTGACCATCGCGCGCGACGTGGCCGCGAAATCCCTCAGCCGCGTGTGCTCGAGCCGCGCGCCGTTGAGCCCCGCATCCCGGAGCCGAGGGTGCCGGAGCCGCGGACTCTTATCGCGCCGCGGCCGCAGCCGCCGCGGGTCATCGACAGCTATATCGGCCGCGACCAGGATCGCGTGCGCGACGCCCGCGAGGCCGGCAAGATCAAATCCTTCGGTGAAATCAAAAGAGCGATCACCAAGCGGTTCGGCGGTCATATCATCGGCGTCGACCTCGATCAGGACGACCCGTCGAGCAAGAACTGGACCTATCAGGTGCGGATGCTGTCGGACAACGGCAAGGTCGTCGTCGTTCAGGCTAATGCCGCGACCGGCGAAATCATCGACGTCAAGGGACAGAAGTAATGCGACTGCTCGTGGTGGAGGACGATCCCGATCTCGCGCGCCAGCTCTCGACCGCGCTGACCGAGGCCGGCTACGCGGTCGATCAGGCCCATGACGGCGAGGAGGCGCAGTTCCTCGGCGAGACCGAGAGCTACGATGCCGTGGTGCTCGATCTCGGCCTGCCGGTGGTGGACGGGATCACCGTTCTGGAACGCTGGCGCCGTGCCGGCCACAATATGCCGGTGCTGATCCTGACCGCGCGCGACCGCTGGAGCGAGAAGGTCGCGGGCTTCGACGCCGGGGCCGACGATTATGTCGCCAAACCGTTCAATCTGGAGGAGGTTCTGGCCCGCCTGCGCGCGTTGATCCGGCGCGCGGCCGGCCATGCCTCGGCCGATCTCGAATGCGGGCCCGTGGTGCTCAACACCCGCGCCGGCAAGGTATCGGTCGAACGGCGATCCCGTGCGGCTGACGGCGCAGGAGTTCAAGCTCCTGTCCTATCTGATGCATCACAAGGGCGAGGTCGTCTCCCGCACCGAGCTCACCGAGCATATCTACGACCAGGATTTCGACCGCGATTCCAACACCATCGAGGTGTTTGTCGGCCGCCTGCGCAAGAAACTTGCAACCGACGTGATCAAGACCGTGCGCGGCCTCGGTTACCGCCTCGAGCCTCCGTCGGATGAAACCTAGTTCCCTGACGCTTCGCCTTGTGGCGGCGGCTGGATTATGGACGGCGGCGGCGCTCCTGGCCGGCGGCCTGGTGCTGTCGCTGCTGTTCCGCGACTATGTGAAGGACACGACGGATTCGCGCCTGTCGGTGCTTCTGGAAAATCTCGTCGCCAGCACCGAGGTCACGGCCTCCGGCCGGCTGGCGCTGATGCAGACACCGGCCGAGCCTCGTTTCTCCCAACCCTATTCCGGCTGGTACTGGCAGATTTCCCGTAAGGACGGCCCGCCGATCCGCTCCCGCTCGCTTTGGGATCAGGCCCTGAAACCGAATCTCGACGTGCCCGTGCCGACCGAGCGGCATTTCACCGGCGTCGGCCCCGACAATCAACTCCTGCGCATGACCGAACGCGACATCCGCTTGCCCGGCTCGGACGATACCTATCGGTTCACGGTCGGCATGGAGCAGGCCGAAATGGATAAGGACGTGAAAAGCTTCGACCAGACCCTGTTCTGGTCCTTGGGCGCGCTCGGTATCGGGCTTCTGACCGCGGTCGTGCTTCAGGTCCGCTACGGTCTGAGGCCGCTGCGCCAGGTCGGACGCTCGCTGGCGGCGATTCGCTCAGGCCGTGCGCGCCGGCTCGACGAAGACTTTCCGTCCGAGATCATGCCGCTGATCAAGGAGTTGAATTCGCTTCTCGATCACAACGCCGCGGTCGTGGAGCGCGCGCGGACCCATGTCGGCAATCTCGCCCATGCCCTCAAGACGCCGCTCGCCGTGCTCCAAAACGAGTCTACCCACGCGCCCAACGAGCTCTCGACCAAGATCAAGAGCCAGACCGACGTCATGCGGCGCTATGTCGACCATTATCTCGTGCGCGCCCGCACGGCGGCCACCGGTACGGTCCTCGGCGCTCGCGCGCCTATCGCGCCCGTGGTCGAGGATCTCCTCCGCACCCTCGGCCGGATCTATGCCGATCGTGATATCCGCACGGGTATCGAGGGCGAACGCAAGGCGGTGTTCCGGGGCGAGCGGCAGGATCTCGAAGAAATGCTGGGCAATCTTCTCGAAAACGCCTTCAAATGGGCGCGAAGCCGGGTCGTCGTGACCGTTATCGCCGAATCCGAGATGATCGCCGTCTCGGTCGAGGACGACGGGCCCGGCATTTCGAGCGAGCGGCGCGAGGCGGTTTTCGGCCGCGGCAAGCGATTCGACGAAAGCGTTCCCGGCAGCGGCCTCGGCCTCGCCATCGTGCGCGACATGGCGGAGCTTTGCGGCGGCTCGATCACGCTCGACGATTCGCCGCTCGGCGGTCTGAAAGCCACCTTGCGGCTGCCCGGCGCGGCGGATGCGAGCGAGGCGGAATCCAGCGCCTAAGGCCCTGAAATTCCGCCGTCATTTTCCATAACGATCCGTTCATCCAGGGTTCAGGCGCCGGCCGCTAATGTCGCGGTCATGGAGATTCGCAAGACCTTTCGGTCGGAGACCCTTTGATGAGCGTTCGCGTAAAAGCCCTGATGGTTCCCGTTCTCGCCGGCGCGCTGATGGCAGGCTGCGCCGATGCCGGGAACAAGGAGACCATGGGCACGCTGATCGGCGCGGGTCTCGGCGCCTGGGCCGGCTCGACCGTCGGGCATGGCAGCGGCCGCGTCGTCGCCACCGCCGTCGGCACCATGGTCGGCGCCGGGATCGGTAATGCCATCGGCAAGAACATGGACAAGGTCGACCGGATGGAGATGGAGCGGGCGCAATATCAGGCGTTCGAGTACACCCCGTCCGGCACCTCCACCGAATGGTACAACCCGGATACCGGCAACCGCGGCTGGGTACGCCCCGAGCCCGCCTACAAGAACGACAGCGGCCAGTATTGCCGGGAGTATCAGCAGAAAGTCACCATCAACGGTCAGGAGCAGCAGGCCTATGGACGCGCTTGCCGCAAGCCTGACGGAAGCTGGGAGATCGTATCGTAAGGAATTCGCTGCGCTTAGGAGTATGCAGCGTATGGCCGGTCCGCCGACAACCAGGGTCACTTCGGTAAACGTTTACGCCAGCCCAAGGCGCCCCCAACGTTTACCAAGGTCGGCGGACCGGCCAATTAATTTCTCCGGCCCCCGCGACCCTAATACCTCTCAATTCGATTGATCCTCGGGCGTCCGGCCCTGGCGATAGGTCAGACGGACATGCCAACTGTTGGGCCCATGCTCGTCGGAGGCATCGACGGCCTCCGAAGTCGCCAGGACGGATAGCTTCGGCAAGGCCTCGGAGGCGATCTCGATCGCCTGCTCGGCGCTGTCGGCGGAGACCAGGGCCTCGTAACGCGTGTTGCGGTGGGTCATGGGCGGAGATTAGCATTGCCGCCGATGACAACCAAACTCCGCATCGGCTCCTTCAATCTCGAAAATCTGGCGCTCGCGCCGGCGGATGGAGTCACGTTCGACGATCGCATCAAGGCCTTGCGGCCCCATCTCCAGCGAATGGCGGCGGATATTCTCTGTCTGCAGGAGATCAACGCCAAGGGCGGCCATGGCCATCCTCGATCGCTTGCCGCCTTGGACGGCCTGATCGAAGGCACGCCCTATGCCGACTTCAACCGGGCGGTCACCACGAACGAAGCCGGCGACAAGCCGCGGGACGTCCACAATCTCGCGATCCTGAGCCGCTTTCCGATTACGGAGTTCAACCAGATCCATCATCAGCTCGTGCCGCCGCCGCAGGTCGAACTGGTCACGGCGGACCCCAAACCCGGCGGGGCGGAGCCTGTCCCCTGGGACCGGCCGGTGTTGCACGCGCAGATAAGGATCGGCGACGAACGGCTGGATGTCTTCAATCTTCATCTCCGGGCGCCGCTCGCCGCCGCGATTCCGGGCCAGAAACAGGCGCCGTTCGTCTGGAAATCGACCGAGGGCTGGGCGGAGGGTTTCTATCTGGCGGCGGTCAAGCGCGCCGGCCAGGCCTTCGAAGCCCGGCTCGCGGTGGATGCCGTGTTCGACGAGGACGAGTCGGCGCTGATCGCAGTCTGCGGCGACTTCAACGCCGATCTCACCGAAACGCCGCTCAGAATGCTGATCGCCGATGTCGAGGATACCGGCAACGGCGCGCTGTCCGACCGCGTGCTACGGCCGCTCGAGGTCAACATGCCGGATTCGGCCCGCTTTACCGTGCGCCATTTCGGCCGCCGGCAGATGCTCGACCACATCCTGGCCTCGCGTGCGCTGCTCGGCCGCTTCCGCGCGATCGAGATCCACAACGAGCTTCTGGCCGACGAGCTGATTGCCTACGCCACGGACCGGCACGATCCGGACTCGTATCACGCACCGGTAGTTGCGGGTTTTGACTGGAAGGGTGAAGCCTAGCGTCGACGCGCGCAGTCGATACAGGTCGCGACCGCCGGGTCCATCCGCAGGCGCTCGAGGGCGATCTCGTCGCCGCAGACGACGCAATAGCCGAACTCGCCGTCGTCCAATCGTTCGAGAGCGGAGCCAATGCGCTTGAGCTCGGCCTGGCGGCGGCGATCGGTCTCCTGGGCCAGGGCCTGGGATTGCAGCGCGCTCGCCCGCGACAACCGGCCCGACACGGACAAATCGGCCTCCACGGTCTGGCGCTCGTCCAAGGTCTCCGAGCAGACCTTCCAAAGCTCCTGCCGGCGATGAATCAACTGGGCCTTGAACGCATCAAGGCCGCCATCCTGCTTAGAATTCATTGCGTTGTCCCCTTGAGCCTTAGGCCGGCTCGCCCCTTACGCCTCGCGGCTTTGCGACCGCCAGCGCCGGATCGCGCGCTGGATATAGGTGGGGTCCTCGACATCGGACCGCCATGCCTCCGAGAATTTCGGATCGTCACTGCTTGGCCTCAGGTTTTCGTCCAGGTCGTCGAGAAGCACGCGCACCGGCGCCGTCACGCCTTCGCCGACCACGATGGCCTCGCGGTTCTGTAGCGAGGGCAGGGCGGCCAGCATGCCGTCCGCGCCTTCCGGCATGACGTTCTCGATGAAGCGCTGATCCTTTTCGTTGTTCATGCGCATCGCGAAG
The DNA here is from genome assembly GCA_963732795.1 of uncultured Alphaproteobacteria bacterium. Classification (GTDB taxonomy): domain Bacteria; phylum Pseudomonadota; class Alphaproteobacteria; order CAVTAV01; family CAVTAV01; genus CAVTAV01. The sequence continues at coordinate 115,547 of CAVTAV010000001.1, forward strand.
ATCGTGCCGCATTGCGACAGGATCGATTCCGCCAGATCGGCCGGCCGCTGCGATACGATGCCGAGCGAAACTCCGTATTTACGGCCTTCCTTGGCGATGCGTTCCAGAGACTTGCGGGCTGAGCGGAAATTGACCTCGGCTTCTTCCGGGATATAGCGGTGCGCTTCCTCGCAGATCAGCAGGATCGGTCGCGACGACGCCTTGCGTCCCCACAGCGCGAAGTCGAACACGGTCCGGCACAGGACCGAAACCACGACATCGACGACATTCGAGGGCACGCCCGCGAGCCCGATGATCGACACCGGCTTGCCCTGCACGGGAATGCGCAGGATTCGCGACATGACCTCGGGAAGCGTGTCCCGCGCGAGCACCGTCGCGAACATGAAACTGTAGCGGTCGTCCTCCTTGAGCTCCTCGATGCGGTTCTTGAGCTTCAGATAGGGCTCGACCGTCTCGGCCTTTTCGAGCCGGCCCATATCCTGGTCGATGATCCGCAGGAGGTCGGCCAGGCGATAGGGGATCGGCGTGTCCACCGTGAAGCGGCCGTAATCCTTGTCCTTGGCGCCCTCCTTACGGGCGGCCAGCAGGGTGCGCTTCAGGATATCGACCTCGACCTCGCGTTCCGGCGTGCGCGGGCCGATGATGATCTCGATATGCTCCTCCAGATTCATCATCCAATAGGGCAGGCGCAGATTTTCCGTGTTGATGGCTTCCGCACGCTCCTTGAACGCCGCGGCATATTCATCGTGAGGGTCGAGGATGATGATATGGCCGTTCGGCATCAGCTCGCTCAACCGATGCACCAGGAGCGCCAGTGTGCAGGACTTGCCCGTACCGGTGCTGCCCAGGACCGCGAAGTGCTTGGACAACATGCCGTCGGTCAGGATCGAGGCGTTGACGGTGTGATGGGGATAGACGCTGCCGATATTGACATGGGCGCGGCCCAAGGGCGCGAAGATCGCTTTGATGTCTTCGGCGCGGACATTCGAGACGGCATCGCCCGGAACCGGGAATTTCGAGACGCCGCGGCCGAACAGGATCGACCGTTGCTCGGAGCCAAAGCGTTCGCCCTGGCCGATGAAATCCATCTCGGCGATGAGATGCTTGGCGCCGTTCTCGCTGCCGCCGTTTTCGAGCTTGCGAATGATCGCATAGACATAGCTGCCGGCGACATGGATGCGCACCATGGAGCCGATCTGGCCGACCAGCGGATCGCCGCCCTCGGCCGAGATGATCGTGTCCATGGCGGCTTTGTCGAACACGGCGGTCGCCCCGCGTCCCGACACTTCCGTGACTTCGCCGATGCGGTCCGATCCGGCCGGACCCGGCTGCTGGGCGGCATCCATCGCCTCGGCGGGCGGCGGCGCGGACGGAAGCGTCCGGCCATCGCCGGATTGCGAGTAAGTTCTCACCAATTCTCTCCATGAAATACGCCCGGATCAGTGTCTTTCCGGCCCCTTAAGATTGAGTAAAACAGGCGAGATTCCGGTGTCCGCCGAATGGCGCTTAACCCTTGCTTTATCGAGCCCTCCTATTGTTTCGGGAGCACGGGAGGCACGGGAAAAGAGGCATGCATAGCGGAACCGCCGGGCGAGGGATCGGACCATCGGAATCGGCGGAAGACTCCGTCCGCCGTTCGCCGCGCCGGATTCCGCTCGGGCTCGGCATCGCCGGGATGGCAGCCCTGATCGTGATCCCCGCCGCCGTCGTGCTCTATCTCGGCATCGTCACCGCGCGGCAGAACACCTTTCAGATGCTCGAGGGCCAGGCGGCTCGAATATCTCGACAGCGCGGTCGGCCGCGTCTCGGCCAATCTGAAACCGGTCGAGACGCAATCCTCCTATGTCGTCGATTCGATCGTCTCGGGACGGATCGACCCCTCGAATACCAAGGCATTCTCCGAGTTCCTGCGCGGCGCGCTGGCAAGCCTGCCGCAGGTCCATGATCTCGCCTTCATCGATACCACCCTTCACGTACTCAGGATCAACCGCGAAAGCGGCCAGGCCTCCTCGCGCGACTGGGGCGACGACCCCCAAACCCGCCAGATCGTCGACCGTGCCGCCACCCATGACGCGGCCTATTGGGGCGAGTTCTTCTATGTCGAACGGACGGGCCGGACGATGTTGAACTACCGCGCGCCGGTGCGCCGGGACGGTCATCTTCTGGGCGTGCTCGTCTCGGTGGTCGCGCTCGACGATCTCGCGAAATACGTCACGGCGGCGGCCAAGGGGCCGGTGCGCAATGCGTTCATCCTGACCCAGCGCGGCCAGGTTCTGGCCCATTCCGGCGAGGAAGAGACCTTCGGCGGCGCGAGCGATCAACACCCCCTGAAAACCCTGCCACAGGTCTCGGACAAGGTTCTCGCCTCGCTCGGCTCTAAGGGGCTCACGCATTGGGTCGACGCGACAAGCGAGGCCGCGACCCGTGTCGTCTCAGTCGACGACGAGCCTTACATGGTCATCGTGCGCTGGATCGGCGGTTTCGGCGAGCAGCGCTGGCTCGCCGGGCTTTATTTCCCGATGGCGATCGTCGACGGCCAGATCGGGCGGATCAACCGCATGGCGATTACCGGCGCGGTGATCCTGGTCCTGTCGGTCTGCGGCGCGTTGTTGCTCGGGCGCGGCATCACCCGGCCGGTCCTGCAATTCGCTGCGGCGACGCGTCTGTTGCGAGGCGGCGGGGAAAGCAAATCCGGCCGGGTCGACGAAAGCGTCTTCCGCGAGCTCGACGATGCCGGCAACACGCTCAATGCGGTGCTGGGCGCCTGGCAGCGGATCCGCAAATATCTTCCTTCCCGGCTAACCGAACGGTTTCTCAAGCCGAGCGGTTCGTCGGCGGTCGAGACCGAAGAACGCGAGATCACGGTCATGTTCACCGACATCGCGGGATTTGCGAGCCTCGCCGCCGATCTCGATGCGGCCCAGGTCGCCCGTTTCCTGAACGAGCATTTCACCCTGATCGCCGAGGCCGTGGAAGCCGAGGGCGGCACGGTCGACAAATATATCGGCGACAGCATGATGGCCTTCTGGGGCGCGCCGGACGACCAAGCGAACCATGCCGAGCTTGCCTTCAACGCCGCGCTCGATATCGCCGCCCGTATCCGCCGCGACAATACCCGCCGCCGGGCCGCCGGGCTGGATCCCGTTCGGGTGCGGATCGGCGTTCATACCGGACGTGCGATCGTCGGCAATCTCGGTGCGCCGGGGCATTTGAACTACACCGTGGTCGGCGACACCGTGAACGCGGCGCAACGCATCGAGGAGCTCGGCAAGATGTTCTCGGACAGTGGCCAGGAGGTGGTCGTGCTGGCCAGCAGCGCGACGGTCGAGGAGGTCGGCATGGGCTTCGAATCCTTCTCGGTCGGCGAGCATTCGCTGCCCGGACGCTATGGTGCGATGGAGGTCTTCCGCTTGTCGTGACCGGGACGACCGCCTAGGCTGCCCGGCGGGGAGGGGAGTGAAGGACACATCATGCGTATCTGGTTGTTTCTCGCAGCGATCAACGGCTTTCTGGCTTCGGGCGCGGGCGCGATCGGCGCCCATCTCATCAAGGGCAGCGTCAGCGCCGGGAATCTCTCCATCTTCGAGACCGCGGTGCGCTACCATATGTGGCACGCGCTGGCGCTTTTCGCCGTCGCCTGGCTCGCCTCGCGAACGCCCCGGGTCCCGCACATCCTGACCATTGCGGGCCTGGCCTTCTTCCTCGGCATCGTGTTGTTCTGCGGATCGCTCTATTTCATGGGCGTGACGGGAAGCACGGCACTGGTGCTGGTCACGCCCGCTGGCGGCGTCGCCTTCCTGATCGGATGGGCCGCTCTGGTGATCGCGTCGTTCACCGGCCCGGTGCGGCCTTAGCCCCAAAGTTCGGCTTATTACGCCGGCTTCTGCCCCAGCAATCCGAGAACCTGCTGCGCCAGGCGGTCGCGCCGGGACGGCTCGACATCGAATTCGATCGCCACGCCTTCGAGGAAGTGACGAATGATCCGTCCCCGCATCCGGCCGAGTTGCTCGATATAGAGGATGACGTCGCGGGCGACGTCGGGGCGCGGCTCGACGCATAAGGCCGTGCCGCCGGCCGAAAGATCCAGTAGCGCGCAATCGATGCGCTCGCCGCCGGTGATAATCGACGCAGACGCCGACATGGCCGCGCGCATGAAGCGGCGCTTGTCGACAGTTGCCTGCGGCGTCTCCGCCTTGATATGGACCGCGGTCGCATCGAAGATCGGCTTCGGATCGGCATCATCGAAGCGGATCGCGGCGCCGTCGCCGATCAGGCGAAGGACTGTCCCACGATAGCGGCCCATATCATGGACGGTCAGGACCGTCTTTTCGCCGACCCTGAGCTTCGCCCGCGCCGTTATCGCGGCCCCGTTCCGCGAGATATCCACGATACGGACACGGTATTTGCGTCCCCAGGAGACGATGTTCGCGCGGTTTGGAATCCGGTAGCGAGGATCATGCCGCCGCTCGGGACCGCTCCGTGTGTCGGCCAACGCGACGATCTCGTCCTCGGATGATTCTTCCGGGTCGGGAACCACGCGCAATCGCGTCGGCTCCTCGGCAGCCGGTCGTTTCAAAACGGACTTTCTAAAGCGAGTGAGTAAGCTCATTAAGCCCCTCGTAGCAATAGACGTGCCGATTCTTCTACCCGTGACGAAAAGGGCAGATTTCGGCCGTTTTCTCCCGCTCCCCGCGGAGTCGCCATCGTCGTGAGGCACGTCGAGAGCGACGCTTACTGTATCAAATTATAACGAATTCCGAAGCCGGACGTCAGCCTGTGGATGATTCACCGGCGCGCCATCCGTCCTGGATGGCCGCGATGACGATCCGCGCGCAGGCCTCGGAGTCCGAATCTGCCTCATGGTGGCGCAACGGAATCGCCAAGTAGCGGCAGACATCCGGCAGCTTGGTCGGACGCAGCCGCCACAGCCGCCGCGCCAGCTGGACCGTGCAGATGAAGGGCGCCGCGGGGTAGGGCAGCTCGTGGCGTGCACAGCAGGCCGCCAACACACCGGCGTCGAACGGGGCATTGTGGGCGGCGATAAAATCGACGCCGGTGAAGAACCATTCCATGCGCGGCCAGAGCCCGGCGAAGTCCGGCTCGTGCTCGACGTCGTTCCAGGTCAGCCCGTGAATATGGGTGAATCTGAACTCACGTTCAGGTGGTCTTATCTTGAAATAGTCCCGCTCGACGATCCGAGTGCCGGCGACCCGGACAAGGCCCACGGCGCAGGCGCTCTCGCCGCCATAGGTCGCTGTCTCGAAATCGATCGCCGTGAACTCGCCCATTTGCCGAGAGTCCGTCATGACGACGGTCTTTGCAATGGCCCCCGATCGTCTCGTTTCGGCTCATCCCCCCCGAAAGTGTTGGAAAATTTTACACATGCGGAATCGCGTTAACCAACGAATCCGGACTAAGCGCTTGAAAGATATAGGAGAGCCGAAACTGGTCCGAGCTTTGCTCCCTAATTTGTCGAGTTGAAAAAACAAGAACTGCCGGCATGAGCCGGCTGGAGCGTCAGCAAGGTCGGATGACGAAGCAACGAGAACAAGCGGCAAGCCGTTCGACGGATGCTGCTGGAGCATAGGGATGGGTGTCCAAGGTGTGTGCCGCGCTGCCGCGGGAATGCGCGGCGTGGTTGTATGTTTGGTGGTGCTGGGTGGCGCCGTTGGGCCGACCTCTCAGGGGTCGGCCCAACCTGTGCGCCTCGAGGCGGGCCAATGGTACCGCGTCTCGCCGGCCACCGATCATCCCGTTTCCGCTGCCGCCACGACCGTTGCAGCGAGCGCCGATTCGATTACGCGGGTCGCTCAGGGGCCCGTGCTTCCGACCGCGCCGATGGCTTGGCTAGCCGTCGCCGGTTGCCTGCTCGTTCTGACCGCCGGCCTGATCGGGCCAGCGCGCCGGAGCGGAACGTTTTCAGTCCGGCGGCTGCCGAACGGGGCCGCCGTATCACCGAGGGGAGCAAATAAAAATGTTTGAAATAGACATCTACGGGACGGCGAGACAGTTGGTGGACGAGCACGGCGATGCTGCGCCGGTTCATGCGGCGATTCGGGCCGCCGAGCTCTACACGGAAGGTGATTCGCAGGGCTATTCCGCCTGGAAGCGGATCGCCGAGGTCACGATGGATTTGCTCGGCACGACGTCCTCGTCGACCGCCGTGCATTAACGAAGGGGCGGGCGGCGAGTTGTGCTGTCCGTCTATCTGTAGCGTATCGAGTGCTTAGAAGTGCGTCATATAGTAGTGTATTCAGGGTGCGTATCGGCGGAACGGTGGATAAATTTTGCCACCCTCCGAGCCCTGTTTCGAAGCGCGGACTACGCGCCTAACTTCCTACCATGCTTGGATTTTCTCGGTCTTAGCGACCGAGCGGGGAAGCATGCCAGGGCGACTGCTGCCGGACGAAATATTTTTCTGTTCTCGTTCGGTGCGTTTGGATATATAGTGGTCGCAGGCCTGGTACTAACTAAATATGGCACCTTTAGAGGTTTTCGACCGAACCGAGGCTGGTCGGTCAACCGATGGGGTGTGCTCCTCGAGAGTCAACACAAGGAAGAGTCAACAGGTGGAGGAATGGCGCTATGTCCTACAGCGATACCGATGAGGGCGTCCGAACTCTGATTGCAAATCACACCGTCTTTGCTCCGGAGAGCATTGCGGAGACCCACCGCGACCCGCAGGTCGAGGGTCGCTGGTTCGTGAAATTCCGTGCCGGGCGCGTTCTGGCGGCCTATGTCGGGCCGCATCCCTTGGCCCCGGACTTTCAGCTCGTGGCCGATCCCGGCCTGATCGAAAGTCGCGCGGTACAGATCGACAGTCACGCGGCTTAGATCCCCGGCCGGCCGCGTGTCGGCCGGTCCGATACCGATAATCGATCCGACGGCGCAATCCCAAGGCCGGGTTGCGCCGTCGTGATTCCAGTGGTCTAGAACGGGATCCACGACCTCTTCCGCGTATAGTGCAGGTATCCGACATTGGCGCCGAGCCTGAGGCCCACGCCGACCCGGATCGGGGCGAGGATCACATGGCCGCGCTGCTGATAGTTCATGCTGACGCCGGCGATGTAATAGACACTGCCGTCCACGCCGGGAAACCGGTGATAGATGTCGTCCAGCTTGTCGAGGTGATAGACCAAAGTGAAGGTCTTCGAGGCGTTGCCACCGAGGTCGAAGCCCGCCGACGGCCCCTTCCAATAGACCCGGCGCGTGCCTTCTGTCTTGTTGGTGATTGTGCCGTCGCCGTAACGCAGGCCGACCGCGATAGCGCCGCTAACCTCGTCGCCGACAATATAGGCGTTGGGGCGGCCGAGATCGGCGAACGCCTTCTGGATGACTTTTCCCAAGGCCTTGGAGGATTGCCCGAAAAACCCGTCCGCAATGCCGAAGATCGTGCCTTCGTCATAGGCGTTCGGGTCCTCTTTGGTGTTCTTGGATTTGGCGGTGTTCGAGGAGGCGGCTTCGGCAATCCCGGTGGTGTTGAACGAGCCCGTAAGGCCAGTCACCATAGCGATCACGGCGATTGCAGCGAGCCAACTGCGAAGTCTCATAGCGGTGCTGTCCCTTTACTCCCCAGCATGTCCCGCGCCCCCATATCTCGTGTCTCGATCGGTTATAGCCTCTAAATCACGCGATTGGCAACCGCGGGGCGCTATTGTGCCAAGCACTTAGCGCCCTCAATCGATCGTTCGATTGAGAGAAGGATCAGGGCTTGAGGCCGGTGAGCGAGATGACGAAGCGAAGGAGATGGACGCCGCCATAAGCCAGGGCTGCAAAAAGGAGCACCCAGCCGAGAAGCTGGAGATGGGCGAGGACCCGGACCCGGAACGGCGGTTTTGCCTCGGTCATTCCGGTTTGGCCCTGAGCCCGGCGGATTTTTCGATGATGCGCCGGGTCTCCGACCACATCTCGTAGCGGTCGAGATCGGCGAAATCGGCCCATTCGGCTCCGGCGACGTCGCCGCCGGGCGTCGGCTCGCCGGCCGTCCATTCGGCCGTCCAATCCACCAGCGTGTATTGGTACCGGACGCCGCCCGCGTCGTCGGGCTCGATATAGTCGACCACGTCGATAAGCCCGATGAGGCGGATTTCGAGGCCGGTTTCCTCTCGGACCTCGCGGACGGCCGTCTCGCGCACCGTCTCGCCGAGCTCCTGGCCGCCGCCGGGAATGCTCCATTGCCCGTCGCGCGGCGGCTTGCCCCGCCGGACGACCAGCACCTTGCCGTCCTTCCAGACCACCACGCCGACCGCGACGATCGGACGGTTCGGGATTTTCGCGATCGCTGCTGAGTTTCGCCATGGCGCGGCGATCATATCCCGCGTCCAGGGCCGGCCGGAAGGGGCTTAAGGCTTAGGCGACGTCGTGGATGGCGCTGCTGTCGGGGATTCGGTCTCACTATGCGTCAGGGCGCGGGATTTCGGCGTGCCGACGATACGATAGCCGGGTAGCCGCACGCGGGCCGTCGTGCCGACGCCGAGCTCGCTTTCGAGATCGAAGATGCCGCCATGCAGGTTGGTCAGCATCTTGACCAGCGGCAGGCCGAGGCCGGTGCCTTCGTATTTGCGGTCGAGCGAGGAATCGACCTGGGTGAACGCCTGCATCGCGACCGGGATCGACTCCTTTGACATGCCGATGCCGGTATCGCGGATTTCGAAGAAGAACTCGCTGTTGTTCGTCACGCCGGCCGTGAGGATCACGTCGCCCTTGGGGAGCGTGAACTTGATCGCGTTCGATAGGAGATTGATCAGGATTTGCTTCAGCTTCAGCGGATCGCAGCGCAATTCGGGCAAGTCCTCGGGCACCTTCACGATCAGCGATACCTCGTTGTTCGCGGCCCGCTCGCGCACCAGGCGCAGGACGTCGTCGACCATCTCGTCCGGCCGGACGGTTTCTTCGGAGAGTTCGAGCTTTCCGGCCTCCGCCTTGGCCACGTCCAGAATGTCGTTGATGACATTGAGTAGATGGACGCCCGAGCTGTGGATGTCGCTCGCATAATCCTTGTAGCGGTCCTGGCCCAGCGGCCCGAACAGCTCGTCACGCAGCACTTCGGAGAAGCCGATGATCGCATTGAGCGGCGTCCGGAGCTCGTGGCTCATATTGGCCAGGAACTCGGACTTCGCGCGGTTCGCGGCGACCGCCTGCTCCTTGGATTCGATGACCCGGTCATGGGCGAGCTTCTGCTCGGTGATGTCGAACACCGCCGAGAGAACCGCGAGGCGGCCGTACCAGGTGATCAGGCTCATCCGGTTGTCGAGCCAGACGATGGTGCCGTCCTTGCGGACGCCCTTGAATTCGTGCTGGGCCCGGAACGCGCCCTGGATCGGGTTGTCCACCGCTTCCTGAAGGTCGCGGAACTCGTTGGGATCCGACACCATCTGGCGGATGCTGTTCAGGGCCAGGATCTCGCTCGGCGACGCGTAGCCGAAAATGTCCGCATAGGCCTGGTTGGCGTATACCGGTTTCCAATCCTGGATGACGACGATGCCCTGGACCGATTCCTCGATCAGCCGCCGGAAGCCGCGCTCGTGCTCGGCGAGCTTCTCCTCTCGCGCCTTGTAGGGCGTGGTGTCGGTGACCGTCGTGCAGAAGCCGCCATCCGGGGTCGGCGTGTAGCGCATAAGGTACCATTTGCCGTCATGTGTCCGGACGTCCCGGCTCATCGGCCGGCGCATGCCGTTGTCGTCGCGCTCCATCAGGGCGAGTTCGGTGTCGGATCCGGCCGGCACCGGAATGCCGAGCTTGGCGAGCTCCTTGAAGATGGTGCTGCGCGCCATGCCGGGTTTGACGACGCTCTGCATCTCTTCGGGGTAATAGCCGACATACTGGCTGTTGCAGGTCACCAAGCGCTCTTCGCGGTCGAACAGCGCGATGCCGTCCGGGAGACGCTCGAAGACGCGGTTGATCAGGCGCTCGGACCGCCGCCGCTCGAAGACCGTGCCGTGCACGATCGCAGCCCGAATGGTGAAGCCGATCAACGCCAGGAGGCTGATCGCGATGCCGGCCTCCTGGAGCCAGGCGGCATGGCGCGGGCTGGGCGCGACGACGGAGCCGCCTTGTGCGATCGCATCGACCAGATCGCTCGGCACGAAATGCGGCATCCCCACGCCGTTCCGGCCGACGCTCAGATAGACCGCGAAACCCGCAAGGACGACGAAGGTGAGGGCGAAGGCCGAATTGATCGCCGCCCTTGCCCGGGCGCTCAATTTGACCGGCGCGTGCGGTCCGTCGCCCGGCGCCATACCGGCGGCGTTATCGGGCTCCCAATGCGGGGCGATACTCAACGGTTCCCCCGGATAAGCGGGCGACTGGACGATGGGCTGCACATTGGCCCGAGGATGTCATGATAGTGAAAACAAAGCGTTAAGACTCTGGCTCAGGGCCGCGGCAGCCCTATAATCCCGGCCATGTGCGGCCGTTACAGCGTCACCCTTCCGCCCGAGGCGATCCGGCATCTTTTCGGCTATGCGAACCGGCCGAATCTCCGGCCCCGCTACAATATCGCGCCGACCCAAGCCGCGCCGGTCGTGCGGCTTGGGGCCGGTGGAGACCGCGAGCTGGCCGAGATCCGCTGGGGCCTCGTGGTGCCGTGGTCCAAGGGCCCCGGCGACGGGCCGCTCCTGATCAACGCCCGGGCCGAAACCGTCGCCACGTCGCCCGCCTTCCGCGCGGCCTTCAAATCCCGCCGCTGCCTCGTGCCGGCGGACGGCTTCTACGAATGGAAACGCCCGGAGGGGCCCAGGGGCCCCAAACAGGCCTTTCGCATCCACCCCGTCGACGGCAGCGCAATGGCCTTTGCGGGCATATGGGAACATTGGACGAGCCGCGACGGCGAGGTCATCGACTCCTTCGCGATTCTGACGACCGACGCCAAAGGCGCGATCCGGGAGATTCACGACCGGATGCCGGTCATGCTCGATCCGGCCGATTACGGGTCGTGGCTCGATGTGAACGGGGGAGGGGACGTGTTTAAGCGACTGAAGTTCCTCCCGGTGGATTCCCTCGTCGCCGATCCCGTCAGTTCCTATGTGAACGCCGTCCGCAACGACGACCCCCACTGTTTCGATCCGCCGGAACCCCAGCAGAAACGCCTGCTTTAGATCAGATCACCTTGCCGGGATTCATGATCCCTTTTGGATCGAGAGTCTGCTTCAGCGCCCGCATAAGCGCGATATCGGTCGGACTCTTGTAGTGCTGGAGCTCGTCGCGTTTGAGTTGGCCGATGCCGTGCTCGGCGGAGATGCTGCCGCGGAAGGTCACGACGACGTCATGGACGATGCGGTTGAACTCCGGCCAGCGCTTGAGGAAGGCCTCAGGGTCGGCGTCTTTGGGCTGGCACAAATTGAAATGGACATTCCCGTCCCCGATATGGCCGAAGGCGATCACGCGGATTTCCGGCAGCACCCGCTCGACTTCCGCACGCGCCGTGGTCATGAAAGCCGGCATGTCGGAGACCGGCACCGAGACGTCATGCTTGATGCTGGCGCCTTCCGCGCGTTCGGCCTCGGAGATCGATTCCCTCAAGCGCCACAAGGCCTCGCGTTGGGCTTCGCTCGAAGCGGTCGCCGCGTCCAGAACGAGCCCCGTCTCGAAAGCATCCTCCAGTAAATCGCCCGCGTCCTGTGAAATCTCGGCATCGGGCGAGGCAATTTCCACGAGCGCATACCAATCGTAGGCGGTATCGAGTGGGTCATTGGTCCCCGGAATATGCCGCAGAACCATCTCAAGCGCGTCGCGCGGGATGAGCTCGAAAGCCGAGACACGGTCGCCCGTCCTCTCGCGAAGATCGGCAAGAAGCGCCACCGCCGCCTCCGGGTCGCGCACCGCCACAAAAAGGGTCAGCCGCGATTTCGGCAACGGGAACAGCTTCAAGACCGCCCCGGTGATCACGCCGAGCGTGCCTTCGGCCCCGATGAAGAGCTGCTTCAGGTCGTATCCCGACGTGTCCTTGCGCAGCCCCCTCATGCCGTCCCAGACGGTGCCGTCCGGCAGCACGACTTCGAGGCCGAGCGCTAGCTCCCGCGCGGTGCCGTATTTCAGGACATTCACGCCCCCGGCATTGGTCGAGAGGTTGCCGCCGATCTGGCAGCTTCCCTCGGCCGCGAGACTCAAGGGGAAGAGACGTCCGGCATCGGCAGCGGCGGCCTGGATGTTGCTCAAGACGCAGCCTGCATCGACCGAAATCGTATAGTTGAGCGCATCGATCGCACGGATCTGATCCATGCGGGCGAGCGACAAAATGATCTGGTCGCCCTCGGAGCTCGGCACCGCGCCGCCGCACATGCCGGTATTGCCGCCCTGGGGCACGATGGCCGTCCCGGTCTCGGCGCAGATCTTCACGACCGAAGCGACTTCTTCGGTGCTCGCGGGCCAGACCATAATCGGCGTCCGGCCGGTATAGAGACCGCGCCATTCCTTGAGGTGCGGGGCGAGATCGGCCTCGTCCGAGGTCCAGCCGCGCGGTCCAACCGCGTCTTGAAGCTGCTCCAGGACGGTCATGAGGCCAACGCCTTCTCGATTTCGCTCGCCGACAATGTCCCCTGCCGCAGGATCCGCAGGCTTGAGCCCGTCGTATCCACCACGGTCGAGGCGACGCCGATGGGGCAGTCGCCACCGTCGAGAACGAGCCCGAGCCGCGCCTTGAGCGGGGATGGGATTTCGGCCGCAGACCGCGCGCCCGGCTCACCGGATAGATTGGCGCTGGTGATAGCAAGCGGGCGGCCGGCGGCGCGCAGCAGAGCCAGCGCCGTCTCGTTATCAGGGATGCGGATGCCGATCGTCGTGCCGCCTGAGGTGACGCGGCTCGCGAGCGTGACGTCCTTCGGCTTGGGCACAATCAGCGTCAGGGGCCCGGGCCAGAACCGCTCGGCAAGCCGCGCCGCGGGTCCGTCGAAGCTTCCCCAGGCGAGCGCCGCCGCGACGGAGCCGAATTGCAGCACGAAAGGTTTGTCCTCCGGCCGGCCTTTAGCCTCGTAGAGCGCCTGCACGGCCTCCTCATTGGCGGCATCGACGGCCAGCCCGTAAACCGTCTCAGTCGGCACCGCGACGATCTCGCCCTCGTCGATCAGCTTGGCGGCGCGGGCAATCGCCTCGTCCGTCGGCTTGACGATGTCGGGCAGCGCATGGCCGGTGCTGGCGTGCATCGCGTTCATGGGGTTTATGTAATCGGCGCCGGGCGCAAAGTCATCAGTCGATCCGCCGGAGCGCCCTGGGGGTGTTTACGGCTCGATATTCATTCCACACTAAGCTATCACTTGGGTGCACCGTATTCCCGCCCATGGCCAGATCGTCCGATTCCTTTGGGAGCAGACCCCGATGAGCCAGTATTTCGCCCCGGTTCGCGACATCCGCTTCACCCTGGATCACGTCGTGGATTTCCCGGCGGTGACCGCTCTGGAGCCCTTCGCCGAGGTAACGCCGGACCTCGTGGACGCGATCCTGAACGAGGCCGGGCGCTTCGCGTCCGAGGTCATGGCGCCCTCGAACGTGCCCGGCGACCGTCAGGGCAGCACCTTCGAGAACGGCGTGGTCCGCACGCCCGAGGGGTATCCGGCAATTTATAAGCAATATGTCGAGAACGGTTGGAACAGCCTGCCGTTCCCGACCGACATCGGCGGCCAGGGCCTGCCGATCTCGCTGACGATCGCCACCAACGAGATGTGGGCCGCCGCCAATATGGGGTTCTCGTTGGCCTTCACGCTCAATCACGGTGCGGTCGAGGTGCTGGAGGCTTATGGCACCGACGAGATGAAGAAGCTCTATCTTGAAAAGATGGTCTCCGGCGAATGGGCCTGCACGATGAACCTGACCGAGCCCCAGGCCGGCAGCGACGTCGGCGCGCTCCGCACCAAGGCGGAACCCAAGGGCGACGGCACCTATCTCATTTCCGGCCAGAAGATCTTCATCACCTACGGCGAGCACGATCTCACCGACAACATCATCCATCTGGTGCTCGCGAGGACGCCGGACTCGCCGCCGGGCACCAAGGGCATCTCGCTCTTCATCGTGCCGAAATTTCCCGTCAACGCGGACGGCTCGCTCGGCCCGAAGAACGATCTTCGCTGCGTCTCGATCGAACACAAAATGGGCATCCATGCGGCCCCGACCTGCGTGATGTCCTATGGCGATGACGGCGCCTGCGTCGGCTACATGCTCGGCGAGGAGCACGGCGGGATGCGGGCGATGTTCCTGATGATGAACAATGCCCGGCTTCTCGTGGGGCTTCAGGGCGTCGGTGTGTCGGAACGCGCCTATCAGCATGCGCTCGCTTATGCCAAGGACCGCCTCCAGGGTCGTCCCATCGGCAGTTCCAGCAGGGAATCCCGCCCGATCATCGAGCATGCCGATGTCCGGCGGATGCTGATGACGATGAAGGCGAAATCCGAGGCGGCGCGGGCTCTGGCCTATCTCTCCGGTATCTCCCTCGATCTCGCGGCCCATCATCCGGACAAGGACATGCGCGCCGCGCAACTGGCTCGCGCCGAGCTGATGACGCCCATCGTAAAGGCCTGGTGCTCCGACGCCGGGACCGATGTCGCCTCGCTCGGCGTCCAGGTCCATGGCGGCATGGGCTTTATCGAGGAGACCGGCGCAGCCCAATATTACCGCGACGTCCGGATCGCCGCGATTTACGAAGGCACCAACGGCATCCAGGCCAACGACCTGTTGTTCCGTAAGCTCCCCGCCCATGGCGGCGCGGCGCTCAAAAGCCTGATCGGCGAGTTGAAAGCGGCCGTGACCGCACGCCCAAACTCGGCCGAGCTCGAAGACATGGCCATCACGGTCGAGCAGGGCCTTGACGCTCTCGGCGATGTCGCCGACTGGTTCCGCGATACGGCGGGGCACGATCCCGTCGCAGCCGCCCCCGGCGCGGCGGCGTTCCTGAACATGGCCGGCACGGTGATCGGCGGCGCGCTCCTCGCCAAGGGCGCGGCTGAGGCCAAGCGGATGATCGATGCGGGCGACGGGAACGCGGCCTTCCTCGAGACCAAGATCGTGCTGGCCGGCTATTTCGCGGCCACTGAGATCCCCGCCGCCGTGGCTCGCGGCCGGGCAGCGAAACAGTCCAACCCCCTCGTCGCCGGCCTCGCGCCGGATGCGCTCCAATGACCAGCATGCGCGAAGAAAAGCCGGCGCCCGGGGCGACCGAACGTCCCTGGCTCGCCCATTACCCCGAAGAGGTCGATTGGAACGCCCATTTCGAGGCCAAGCCGCTCTATGCCCTGGCCGATCAGGCGGCCGCCGAGCACCCCGACAACTGCGCGGTCGAATTTCTCGGAAAGCGCTTCACATACGGCGAAATCGGTCGACTGATTGACCAGGCGGCCAAAGGTTTTCAAGCACTTGGCGTCCGCAAGGGAACCCATGTCGGGCTTTATTTGCCTAATTGTCCACAGTTCATCATCTGCTATTTCGCGATTTTGAAGGCCGGCGGGACGGTCGTGAACTTCAGTCCGCTCTATTCCGAGCCCGAATTGGTGCACCAGGCCGAGGACTCCAAGACCGAGATCATGGTGACCCTGGACGTCAAGGCGCTCTATCCGAACGCGCTGACCGTCCTCAAGACGAGTTGCGTCGATCGCCTCGTGGTCGGCAACCTGCCCGAGGTTTTGCCGTTCCCCAAGGGCCTGCTTTATCCGCTGGTGCAGCGGAAGACCATCGCCGAGGTCGAATGGGACAGCTTCCACACCCGTTTCGCCGATTTGATCGACAACGACGGCGCACCGAGCCCGGTCACTCTCGACCCTCATGCCGATCTGGCGGTTCTGCAATATACCGGCGGTACGACCGGTGTCGCCAAGGGCGCGAGCCTCACCCATGCCAATGTCTATATCAACGCCTGCCAGACCGCGGCGTGGTTCCAGGGCGCCGGCGCGCAAATGGCGACCGAGCGGATCATGGGCGTGCTGCCTCTGTTCCATGCCTTCGCGATGACCTGCATCATGAATGTCGGCATGCGCATGGCGGCCGAGGTTATTCTCCATCCGCGCTTTCATCTCGACGACGTGATGGTGGATATCGGCCGGAAGAAGGCCACCGTGCTCTGCGGCGTGCCGACCATGTTCACGGCGATCCTGCACAGCCCGAATCTCGCCAAACGCGACATTTCCTCGCTGAAATACTGCTTTTCCGGCGGCGCGCCCCTGCCGCGCGAGATCATCAAGAGCTGGCAGGAGGCGACGGGCGGCGCGATCTTCGAAGGCTACGGGTTGAGCGAATGCTCGCCGGTCGCGACGGCCAACCCGGTTTCGAAGATGAAAGCCGGCTCGATCGGCCTGCCGCTGCCCCAGACCGATATCGTAATCACCGACAAGGACGATCCCCAGAAGATCCTCGGCACCGGCGAGACCGGCGAGATCAACGTCGTCGGACCCGCAGGTCATGAAGGGCTATTGGAACAATCCCGGCGAGACGGCGAAGACGATCGTCGATGGCCGGCTGCGGACCGGCGACGTCGGCTATATGGACGAGGAAGGCTACACTTTCATCATCGACCGCATGAAGGACATGATCCTGGTCTAGCGGCTTCAATGTCTTCCCGCGCGTCGTCGAGGAGGCGATTTACGCCCATCCTTCCGTTGCCGAGGCGATCGTCATCGGCATCCCGGACGAATATCACGGCGAGGTGCCGAAAGCCTTCGTACGAGCTGAAAGATCCGAACGACGGCTGACGCCCGAAGAGCTGAACACCTTTCTCCGCAAGCGGCTCGGCAAGCACGAGATCCCCGCCGACAATCGAATTCCGCGCGGAATTGCCCAAGACCTTGGTCGGCAAGCTCTCCAAGAAGGAACTCGAAGAGGAGGAGCGCGCAGAAGCGCAACTCGGACAAGAAATAGCCGGGATGGCGACCCGTTTCTATACCCACGAAGCCTGTCTCGATCATGATACCGGCCCGCGTCACCCGAAAGGCCGGCGCGCCTCGGCGCGATTCTCGACAAGCTGAAGACGCACGATTTCCCGCCCTCGAATGGGCCAGGCCCCGCTGCGCGACTGTCGATCAGTTCGCCCTCGCTCATCCCCAAGCCATACGTCGACCAATGCTGCGGATCCTGGAACACTGATCGAAGGCCTAAAAGCCATTGATGCTGATACGGTCGTCTCGCCCGGCAGCGAGGAGGCCGCACTGCGCGCCGCCGGCGCGGTTTGCTCGCCGTCGATGCCGTGATCGCGGGCGAGGCCGAGAACGCCTTCTGCGCGGTGCGTCCGCCCGGCCATCACGCCGAGCCGGACCGCGGCGATGGGTTTCTGCCTGTTCAACAACGTGGCGATCGGGGCGCTGCACGCGCGGCAAGGCGCACAATTTAAACCGGATCGCCGTCATCGATTTCGACGTCCATCACGGCAACGGCACCCAGGCGATGTTCGGCCCCGATCCCGATTTGCTCTACGCCTCGACCCACCAATCGCCGCTCTATCCCGGCACCGGGGCAGGCATCGTCACGGCTGCGGCGCAAATGTCGTCAACGTGCCGATCCGCCCGGCGGCGGCTCGGAGAAGAATTCAAGACGCGCCTTCGAGCGCAGATCTTGCTGCCGGCGATCGACGCCTTCAAGCCGGAGATTGATCCTGATCTCGGCCGGCTTCGACGCCCATCAGCGCCGATCCGCTGGCCAACTCCGCTTCACCGAGGACGATTTCGCCTGGGCCACGCGAGATTTATCGCGGACTCCAAACGCCATGCCAAGGGCCGTGTGGTTTCCGACCCTGGAAGGCGGCTACGATCTCAACGCCCTGGCGGCGAGCGCGGCCGCCCATGTGACCGGCCCTGATGGCGGCTTAGCCGATAACCTGACATATTGCCCGATCTTGCCGGTTGCCCAAAGCCGGCCCCAGCATTCTATTGTGGCCAGGGAGAAACGGGAGAGAGTTCATGGCGAACAGGCCGCGAAAGCGGAGATCCCGGCTGACATCAAGGAGATGAGCTTCGAAGACCGCGCTCAAGCGCGCTGGAAGAGATCGTCCAGCAGCTGGAAAACGGCCGAAGCGACCTGGAGAAATCCATCGCGAGTATGCGCGCGGAACGGCGCTCAAGGAGCATTGCGAGGCGAAGCTGCAAATCGGCCCAGGCGCGGATCGAGATGATCGTCACCGGGCCCGGCGGCAAAGTGACCACCGACGCCCGCCGAGACGATTGAGTGCGTAGCTTGGACACCGCCGCAAGAACCGTCCGGACCGTGGATACGCTCGAAAGTCGCGCTGCAGAACAACGCCCAGCGCTATGGAGCGGAGCTCGACCGGCTGATTGCCCGCGGCCGACGGGCCTGAGCAGCGCCTGTATGACGCGATGCGCTACGCCAGCCTTCGCCGGCGGCAAGCGGCTGCGGCCCTTGCTCGTCACTCGCCAGTGCCGCGACTGTTCCGCGTCCCCCACAGATCGCGCGCTTCGGGTCGCCGCCGCGCTGGAATGCGTCCATACCTATTCGCTGGTCCATGACGACCTGCCTGCCATGGACAATAGCGACCTGCGCCGCGGCCGGCCCACCGTCCAGCGCATTCGACGAGGCGACGGCGGTGCTGGCCGGCGATGCGCTGCTGACCTTCGCGTTCGAGATTCTGGCGCGAGCGCGAGACCCATGACGATCCGGCGCGTGCGCGCCGAACTCGTGCTCGAGCTTGCTGCCGCCGCGGGCACCGAAGGGCATGGTCGGCGGCCAGATGATCGATCTCGAAGCCGAGGGCAAGCGACTCGATCTCGGCGCGATCAACCGGCTGCAGCACATGAAGACCGGCGCGCTCATCGGCTATGCCGCCGAAGCCGGCGCGATCCTCGGCCACGGCTCGCCGGACACCCGCCACGCTCTCAAGGGCTATGCCCAGAACCTCGGCCTCGCCTTCCAGATCACCGACGACATCCTGGATGCCGAAGGCGACCGAGGGGAGGTCGGCAAGGAGCTGGGCAAGGACGCGGAGGCCGGAAAGGCGACATTCTATAACATTCTGGGGCCAGAACGCGCCACGATGCGGGCGCAAGATGCTGGCCGAGCGGCCGTCCAATACCTGGAAATATTCGGCGATTACGGCTCAAATTGTCTACGAGATGTCGCGCCGATTCGTGGTGGAACGTCGACGCTTGAGGGCGCGCAGCTTAGGGCCGCGACCGTCTGGGGCTCGGGGATGGGAGATACGGCAGTTGGCTGATACCCAGACACCGTTCTCGACCGCGTAAAATTCCCGGCGGAATGCGGCACTCGATGCGCGGCCAAGCTGCGCCAATTCGCCGACGAGTTGCGGATCGAGACGATCAGCGCCGTCTCCCGCACCGGCGGCCATCTGGGCGCGGGGCTCGGCGTCGTCGAGCTGACGGTCGCGCTCCATTATGTTTTCAATACGCCGAATGACCTCGTGATCTGGGATGTCGGCCACCAGTGCCTACCCGCACAAGATACTGACCGGCCGGCGCGACCGTATCCGCACCATCCGCCAAGGCGGCGGGCTTGAGCGGTTTCACCAAGCGCGCCGAGAGCGAATACGACCCGTTCGGCGCGGCGCATAGCTCGACCTCGATCTCGGCCGGGCTCGGCATGGCCGTCGCGCGCGATCTGAGCCATGGCCGCAACAATGTCATCTCGGTCATCGGCGACGGCGCTATGAGCGCCGGCATGGCCTATGAGGCGATGAACAATGCGGGCTCCATGGGCTCGCGCCTGATCGTCATCCTCAACGACAACGACATGTCGATCGCGCCGCCGGTCGGCGCCATGAGCGCGTATCTGGCGCGGCTACTCTCCTCGCGGCCCTATTTGAGCCGCGGGACATCGCCAAGCAGGTCGCCCAGAAGCTCCCCCATTCGATCGAGCGCGCGGCCCGCAAATGGCGAGGAATATGCCCGCGGCATGGCCATGGGCGGCACGTTGTTCGAGGAGATGGGCTTCTACTATGTAGGTCCGATCGACGGGCACAATCTCGACCATCTCCTTCCCGTGCTCCAGAACGTCAAGGAAGCGGAAGGCGGGCCGATCCTGGTCCATGTGGTCACGCAAAAAGGCAAAGGCTATGCCCCCGCCGAGGAGGCCGCCGACAAATTCCACGGCGTGGTGAAATTCGACGTCGTCTCGGGAACGCAGCACAAGCCGGTCTCGAACGTTCCGAAATACACCGACGTCTTCGCCAAGGCGCTGATCGCCGAGGCGGAAGTCGACGACAAGATCGTCGCCATCACCGCCGCGATGCCTTCGGGCACGGGCGTCGACAAATTCGCCAAGCAGTTTCCCGACCGGGGCTTTGACGTCGGCATCGCCGAGCAGCACGGCGTAACCTTCGCCGCCGGCCTCGCGACCGAAGGCTACAAGCCCTTCGCGGCGATCTATTCGACCTTCCTGCAACGCGCCTACGACCAGGTGGTCCACGACGTCGCGATCCAGAGCCTGCCGGTGCGTTTTGCGATGGACCGCGCGGGTCTCGTCGGCGCCGACGGGCCGACCCATGCCGGGGCGTTCGATATCACCTATCTCTCCTGCCTGCCGAATTTTGTCGTCATGGCGGCGGCGGACGAGGCGGAGCTGATGCATATGGTCGCGACCGCCGCCACCATTAACGACCGGCCGAGCGCCGTCCGCTACCCGCGCGGCGAAGGCGTCGGCGTGGAACTGCCGGCCAAGGGCACGCCCCTGGAGATCGGCAAGGGCCGCATCCTGCGCGAGGGCTCGACGGTGGCGGTTCTCTCCCTCGGCACGCGGCTTCAGGAGGTTCTGAAGGCCGCCGACCGGCTCGCGACCCATGGCTATTCCACGACCGTCGCCGATGCCCGCTTTGCCAAGCCCCTGGATGAGGAACTGATCCGCAAGCTGGCCGAGAGCCATGACGTGCTGATCACCATCGAGGAAGGCGCGATCGGCGGCTTCGGTTCTCACGTGCTCCATTTCCTGGCGCGGGAAGGCTTGCTCGACAAGGGCATCAAGGTCCGCCCGATGGTCCTACCCGACCGCTTCATCGACCAGGACAAGCCCGAAGCGATGTATGAGACTGCCGGCCTCAATGCTTCCGGCATCGTCGCCACCGCGCTCGATGCCATGGGGCTCGACACGGCCCAGCGGGACCTGGCCGGCCCAAGCTCGGCCTGACGCCAAGCCGTGGCCGCGGCCAAGCTCGCAAGAGCACTGTCTTTTTGCGGGCAAGCGGCGCTTATATCACCCCCATCCAAACCTTCCCCCATCGAGGGGGAAGGCTTATATGACGCGCTCCATCGAGTCCTCCTCCTTGATGGCGGAGGACCGATGGGGGTGATGCCCGCGACACTCTAATGTGACCATGAAACGCCCTAACTCCCGCACGACGTCCCGTCCGCGAAAAGACCGCGCCGATCTTCTCCTGGTCGAACGGGGCCTGGCATCGTCACGAGCGCGTGCCCAGGCCCTGCTGCTCTCGGGCAAGGTTTTCTCGGGCGAGACCCGGATCGATAAGGCCGGGCGGATCCTGAATTGTAACGCGCCCTTGGAAGTGCGGGGCCCTGACCATGGTTGGGTCGGCCGAGGAGGGGTCAAGCTCGCCCGCGCACTCGATCACTTCCCGATATACCCCGAGGGTTTGACGGTGCTGGATATCGGCGCGTCGACCGGCGGTTTTACGGATGTCTGCCTCCATCGAGGCGCGAAGAAAGTCTATGCAGTCGATGTCGGCCATAACCAGCTTGCCTGGAAGCTGCGACAAGACCCGCGCGTCGTGGTTCTTGAAAAGACCAACGCGCGCTATTTGACCTCAGCGATCATACCCGAGCCGGTGGATCTCATAACCTGCGACGCCAGCTTCATCAGCCTGAGGCTGGTTCTACCGGCGTCTCTCGCGCTTGCCGCGCCGGGCGCCGCCCTGGTGGCCCTCATCAAACCGCAGTTCGAGGTCGGCAAGGACGAGGTCGGCAAAGGAGGAATCGTGCGGGATCGGCGGCTACGGGCCGAGGTCTGTGGGGAAATCAACGCCTGGCTCTCGGCGCAGCCCGGATGGCGGGTGCTCGGCATAATCGAGAGTCCGATCCGAGGCGCTGAAGGCAACGTCGAATTTCTCATCGCCGCCCGATATTTGGCCGATGAGCAGGAGTGACCTCCTCGAGCTCGACGTCGCCTCGATCGGCGCACGGGGCGACGGGATTGCGATGCATCAAGGCGCCCGCGTGTTCCTGCCGTTCACGGTTCCCGGCGACCGCGTGAAGGCTCGCCTCGGTCCCAAGCGCGGCGACGGTTTCGCGGGCGACGTCGTCGAGCTTCTGCATGAGGGAAGTGCCCGGCAAATCCCCGCCTGCCGTCATTTCGGGACCTGCGGCGGTTGCGCGCTCCAGCACGTCGAGGCGGCGGCCTATGCCGATTGGAAACGCAATCTCGTCGTCGAAGCCTTACGGCATCGCGGCTTCGACGGTGTGCCTGTCGAGCCTTGCATCGTCTCGCCGCCCGCCTCGCGCCGCCGCGCGAAGCTTGCCGCCCGGCAGGTCAAAGGCCGAATGATCCTCGGTTTTCATGAGCGGGCGAGCGATCGGATCGTCGATCTGGCCATGTGCCCGGTCCTGAGCCCCGCGCTCGTGGATGCCGTCGATCCCATCCGCGCGGCCCTGGGCGCAATCGGGTTGAGCCGTGGCGAGGTAGGCCTGCTCGACACGGAAACCGGGCTCGACGTCGTGATCCAGGCCAAAGGCGAGCCGGGCCTCAAGGCGCGGCAAGCGCTCGCCGATCTGGCCGCCTCGGAGGATTTTGCCCGCGTCACTTGGGCCCGCCCGACGCCGCCCGGGGCGGCCCGTGACCTCGACATGATCGCGATGCGCCGTGCCCCGGTGCTCCGTTTTGGCGGGGTCGCCGTGACGCCGCCGCCCGATGCCTTCGTCCAGGCGACCTATGAGACGGAGGACGTCATGACGTCATTCGTCTGCGAGACCCTCGCCGGCGCATCGCGCATCGCCGATCTGTTCTCGGGCTGCGGCACCTTCGCCTTTCCCTTGGCGCATACGGCTCGCGTCACCGCAGTCGACGGCGACGGCGCTCTTATCGCGGCCGCCCGCGACGCGGCCAACCATGCCACGGGCCTCAAGCAGATCCATTTCGAGTCCCGCGATCTGTTCCGCCGTCCCCTTGCGGCGGACGAGCTCAAATCCTTCGATGCCGTGGTGTTCGATCCGCCGCGCCAGGGCGCCAAGGTCCAGGCAGAGGCGCTGGCCGCCTCGCGCGTGCCGAAAATCGTCGCGGTCTCCTGCGATCCGGGAACTTTCGCGCGCGATGCCCGTATTCTTGCGGATGGCGGCTACGGGCTTGCGCGGGTGCAGCCGATCGACCAGTTTCTGTGGTCGCCCCATGTCGAGTTGGTCGCGGAGTTCCGCCGGACATAAGAACAATGCCCTTTCAAATCCTGAGTCTCAGCGGCGGCGGCTATCTCGGCTATTACACGGCGGCGGTTCTGGCCGAGCTGGAACAACAGTCCGGCCCGCCGCTCGCGCGCTGTTTCGATCTGCTCGCCGGCACATCCATCGGCGGCATGATCGCTTTATGCCTCGCCGCGGAAG
Source organism: uncultured Alphaproteobacteria bacterium (assembly GCA_963732795.1). GTDB lineage: Bacteria > Pseudomonadota > Alphaproteobacteria > CAVTAV01 > CAVTAV01 > CAVTAV01. Next base: position 139,021 of record CAVTAV010000001.1, read on the forward strand.
TCTCCACCACGGCCATTTGCAGCGCGTTCCGGGCCCAAGGCACGACGATCTTTTCCGCGCGGCCGAAGTCCCGCGGCGTTGTCGGCGCGATTGGGGATTTCGCGCGGTCAGCCTTCACGCCGGCCGGGAATGGCGAGGCGCTGCGGGAGACCGCCGCCGAGCTTCTCGGCCCATCGACGCGGCTCGGCGACCTGGTCCATCCGGTTTTGATCACGAGCGTCGATCTCTCGACGGGTGCGGCGCGCCTGTTTTCGACCCATAACATGGACGACCGTAAGCTCTCGGTCGTCGACATCGCCTTGGCCACATCGGCCGTGCCTACTTATTTTCCGATGGTGCGCATCAACGGAGGGCTGTTCGCGGATGGCGGGCTGTTTGCGAACGCCCCGGATCTGCAGGCGCTACATGAGGCCGAAGTCACCCTCGGCATCCCGCTTCATGAGATACGGATGCTCAGCGTCGGTACCGCCTCGGCGCATTACACCGTGCCGGAGACGCGCACCCAGCTCGGTGCGATCGACTGGATGACCGACAAGCACCTGCTCAGGATCAGTATGGCCGCCCAGCAGACCAGCGTCGATGTGCTCATGAAGGGACGGCTCAAGGAGCACTATCTTCGGATCGACCAGGCCCAGTCGGAGGCCCGCCAGAACGTCCTGGATCTCGACGTTGCGACGCCGGAAGCCACGCGGATCCTGGGCGACATGGCCCATGATTCCGTCGCATTTCTCAAGGAAGATCCGCGCCTCACCCAATTCCTTCGGCACGAAACGCCGAAGACCGCCTAGCCGCACTGCCCGCGATGCCGGAGCAGGTGGTCCGCCAGCACGCAGGCCATCATGGCTTCGCCGACCGGGACGGCACGAATGCCGACGCAGGGGTCGTGGCGGCCTTTGGTAACGATTTCGGTGTCCTCGCCGGCCGTGTTGATGGTGCGGACGGGGGTGAGGATGGAGGAGGTCGGCTTGACGGCGAAACGGACAATGATGTCCTGGCCGGTCGAGATGCCGCCCAGGATGCCGCCGGCGTTGTTCGAAAGGAACACGGGCTTGCCGTCGTTACCGGCGCGCATTTCGTCGGCGTTTTCGGCGCCGGTCAGCGCGGCCGCGCCGAAGCCCGCACCGATTTCGACGCCTTTGACGGCGTTGATGCCCATCATTGCCGAAGCGAGCTCGGCGTCGAGCTTGCCGTAGGTCGGCTCGCCGAGGCCGACCGGCACGCCCGAGGCTTGGATCTCGATGACGGCGCCCAGAGAGCTGCCGGCCTTGCGGATCTTGTCGAGGGTTTCTTCCCAGCGCTTGGCGGCCTTGGCGTCCGGCGCCCAGAACGGGTTCTTGGCGACCTCGTTCCAATCCCAGGCCCCGCGGTCGATCGGATCGTCGCCGATCTGAACGAGTGCCCCGCGGATTGCGACGGACTCGCCGAGGATCTTCCGGGCGACCGCGCCGGCCGCCACCCTGGACGCCGTTTCGCGCGCCGAGGAACGGCCGCCGCCGCGATAGTCGCGCAACCCGTATTTGGCCGTATAGGTGTAGTCGGCATGGCCGGGGCGGAACTTCTGGGCGATATCGCCGTAGTCCCGGCTGCGCTGGTCGACATTCTCGATCATCAGACTGATCGGCGCGCCGGTGGTCACGCCTTCGAACACGCCGGAGAGAATCTTCACGGCGTCGGGCTCGCGGCGCTGGGTGGTGTGGCGCGACTGGCCGGGCTTGCGCTTGTCGAGCCAGATTTGAATATCGGGTTCGGAGAGCGGTATCCCCGGCGGGGTGCCGTCGACGACGCAGCCGATGGCCGGTCCGTGGCTCTCACCCCAGGTGGTGAAGCGGAACAGCCGGCCGAAGGTGTTGTCGCTCAATGACTATTCCTTGGCGAGAGCGATATCGGGCGCATCCTCCCGCTTCATGCCGATCGTATGATAGCCGGCGTCGACATGAAGGACCTCGCCGGTGACGCCGCTGGCGAGATCGCTCAGAAGATAGAGCGCGGACTTGCCGACATCCTCGATCGTCACATTGCGCTTCAAGGGCGCGTTCAGCTCGTTCCATTTCAGGATATACCGGAAATCGCCGATGCCGGAGGCCGCCAGCGTCCTGATCGGCCCGGCCGAAACGGCGTTCACCCGGATATTTCCCGGCCCCAGATCATTGGCGAGATATTTCACGCTCGCCTCCAGCGCCGCCTTGGCGAGACCCATGACGTTGTAGTGAGGCGTCACCTTCTCGGCGCCGTAATAGGTCAAGGTCAACAGGCTGCCGCCATTGCTCATCAAGGGCTCGGCCCGCTTGGCGAGCGCCGTGAAGGAATAGCAGGAGATGGTCATCGCCATCTCGAAATTCCGCTGCGACGTCTCGATATAGCGGCCCTTGAGCTCTTCCTTGTCGGAGAAGCCGATTGCGTGGACCAGGAAATCGAGGCCGCCCCAGCGCTTTTCGATCGCCTTGAAGACGGCGTCCATGCTGGGGCCGTCGGTCACGTCGCAGGGCAGGACGAAATCGATGCCGAGTTCCTCGGCAAGCGGACGGACCCGCTTCTCCAGTGCCTCGCCTTGATAGGTAAAGCAGAGATCGGCGCCATGGGCACGGACGGCCTGCGCGATGCCCCACGCCAAAGACCGGTTGTTCGCAACCCCCATGATGAGGCCGCGTTTTCCCGCCATCAATGGGGTCGCACTGTCCATGGTCGTTTCCAGGTTATGTTTATGAATTCGCGCCGATCCTACACATCTGGCGGAATCGGTCAACGTCGTAGACCGGGGACCCGTATCGCCGGGTTTCGAGGGTTATTCGACGTCGAGATTCTTACGGATGTCCTTGTCGCGTTCGGGGCCCCAGCGCTTCACCAGCTGTTCGAGCTCCCGGTCGGGCTTCTCGGGGAGGGTGACCACCAGCTTGACGAACTGGTCGCCATGCTTGGCGCCGCCGTCATAGGGCACGCCCCTCTCCTTAAGGCGGAACAGCATGCCCGAATTCGCATGGGCCGGAACCGTCATGGTGACCGGGCCGGAGATCGTCGGTACCTTGATCTTGGCCCCGAACAGCGCCTCGTGGAGCGAGATCGGCACGTCGAGATAGATGTCGTTGCCCTTGCGCGAGAAATACGGATGGGGGAGCACTGTGATCTTCACATAGGCGTCGCCCCGCGCGCCGCCGCTCTTGCCGGCCGCGCCCTGGGACTTCAGCCTGATCTGCTGGCCGTCGCGGACGCCCGCGGGGATCTTCACTTCCAGCGTCTTGTCCCAATCGAGGGTGATCCGCTGGTTGCCGCCTTTGATCGCATCGAGGAACTCGACCTCCACGACATAGGTCGTGTCTTCGCCGCGCTTGGGCTCTGTGCGGGGCGCTTCCCGGCGGGCGCCGGCGCCGCCGCGGCGGAACGAGTTGAAGAATTCGGAGAACAGGTCGTCGGCCTGAAACGAGCTGGAGCCGCGCGCGAACCCGTCGAAACCACGGGCCCCGCCGCGGGCTTGATGAGCATAGGCGCGCTGGGCGCCGGCCGCATCCATCTGGCCGCCGTCGTATTTCCGGCGGTTCTCGGGATCGCCGATCAGCGAATAGGCGGCATTGATGTTCTTGAAGATCTCCGCGACCTTCGGATTATTCGGATTGCGGTCGGGATGATATTCCTTGGCGAGCGACCGATAGGCCTTCTTGATTTCGGCCTCGGTGGAGGTGCGCGACACGCCGAGAATTCGGTAGGGGTCCTTCATGCCGTTCTTTGCAGATCCTTGGCGGTGCAGGCCTTTCCCTCAAGGCCGAGGTCAAAGGCCCGGGAGAGTAGCGCCACCCGCAATACTAAAGAATTAAGATGCCCCGGTCCGGCCGGCGCGATCGGATTTCGACTATAGGAGCCGCGCGTCAGGTGTTCGAGATGCGCCAGGAACCGTCGGGCTGACGGCAGGCCGTGCCATAAGCGGTTTCGGTCTTGCCGCCGATGGTGACCGTCTGCTGATACTCCCGGCAATACCGGCCGGCTTCGTTCTTGTAGGCCGGCTGCGGCGTCACCGATCCGCGGTGATCGTTGTCCGGGTTGGTCCAGGTTTCGGCCGAGCCGGACCGCCCGTTCTCGAGCGCGTCGCCGGTGGCCTGTTCCATCTTCAGCCGGTCGGTTTCGTCCATGCTCCGGCCGATCTTGCTGCCGACCCAGGCGCCGGCCAGTCCGCCGGCTACCGTGCCTAGAAAGGCGCCCGCGCCATGGCCGCCGATGGTATGACCGACCGCCGCGCCGGTGCCTGCGCCGATGAGGGTTCCGACCTGCTCGTTGTTGCAGCCGGCCACCGTCACCCCGGCAACCGCGCAAACCGCCAATATCCGAACATTCAGCCGACGAATGCTGTCCATACGTGTCATTGTCCTGCTTCGACCTCCGGGAAATCCTGACGATTCACCCATGTTTACTTCGCGTAAAACGGCCTGTAGCTTCTTCTGAATCAAAAGTCGGCAGGCATGTCAATCCGGTAACGTGGCGAATTTATGGCGTGCCGGACAGGCCATTGAAATTCCTTGACGAATCCGGCCCGTGAGCGACCCAACCCATGACCATAAAACGGCATAGCGATCCGATTGCGCATTTCAAAGCGTGGCTTGAGGACGCCGGTCAGAGTGAGCCCGCCGATCCGACCGCCATGGCGCTCGCAACCGCCGATGCGAACGGCGTCCCGTCGCTCCGCATGGTCCTGTTGAAGCACGTCTCCGACGACGGGTTCGTGTTCTACACCAATCTCGGCAGTCGGAAGGCGCCGGGATCTCGCGGCCAATCCGAACGCTGCGCTGTGCTTCCACTGGTCGAGCCTCGGTCGCCAGGTCCGGGTCAGCGGGCCGGTGAGCCGGGTCAGCGACGAAGAGGCCGACGCCTATTTCGAGAGCCGGGGCCGCGGCAGCCAGATCGGGGCCTGGGCGTCGCGCCAGTCGGAGGTGATGGAGGGCCGGTTCACGCTGGAGACGGAGGTCGCAAAGATGGCCGCGAAGTTCGGCGTCGGCAAGGTGCCCCGGCCGGAGTTCTGGTCAGGCTTCCGGGTCCGCCCGAGCCGGGTCGAATTCTGGCAACATCGCAACTCCCGTCTGCACGACCGTTTGGTCTATCATCCGGATCAAACCGGCTGGCGAACGGAGGCGTTGTTTCCGTGACGAATACCCCGAGCGCGCCGAGAGGCAGCATGCTCATGAAGTCCGCGACCTATGCGGCGGTCACGGTCGCAGCGGCACTGGTCCTGATCAAGCTTTGGGCCTGGTGGCGGACGGGATCGGTGGCGATGCTCGGCTCGCTGGTGGATTCCGGGCTCGACGTGATGGTCTCGACCGTCAATCTGGCGGCTGTCCATGCCGCGGTCACGCCTGCCGACCGGGAGCACCGCTTCGGCCATGGCAAGGCCGAGGCGATCGCCGGCCTGCTGCAGGGCCTGGTGATTTCGGTATCGGCCATCTTCCTGGCCATCCAGTCGGTGAGGCGGATCATCACGCCCGAGCCCTTGGAGCAGAGCGTCATCGGCATCGGCGTCATGATCGCCTCGATCCTGTTCACCGTCGGCCTCGTGACCTTTCAGCGGCACGTGATCAAGCGCTCCGGCTCGCTGGCCATCCGGGCCGAGAACCTGCATTACGCGAGCGATCTCCTGATGAATCTCGGGGTTATCGCGGCGCTGGTGATCACCGGCCTGTTCGGCGTTCCCTATGTCGACCCGGTGATTGCGATCGTCATCGCCATCGTCCTACTGGACGGTGCGCGGCGCATCGCCATCCAGTCCTTCGACATGGTTATGGACCGCGAATTCCCCGACGAGGACCGCCAGAAAATCAAGGATCTGGTGCTTTCCCATAACGAGGTGGTCGCGATGCACGACCTGCGCACCCGGTCCTCGGGCACGGCGAGTTTCATCCAGTTCCATATCGAGCTCGACCCGACCATCAGCCTCGTCGAATCCCATGAGATTTCCGACGAAGTCGAAGCCACGGTCGCCAAGGAGTTCCCCGATGCCGAAATCCTGATCCACCAGGATCCCTACGGCATCGAGGAGGAACGCGTCGAGTTTCCCAAGGCGGGGTAGGGACATGGCGCTGACGGTCTACGGCATTTCGAACTGCGATACGGTGAAGAAGGCCCGGGCCTGGCTGGAGAAGCGTGGAATACCTCACCGGTTTCACGATTTCCGCAAAGACGGGCTCGCGCCGGCGCTGGTGGACGAATGGCTGAAGCACGTGCCGCGGGACAAGCTCCTCAATCGGCGCGGCACGACCTGGCGCAAGCTCCCGCCCGAAGAACAGGCGGCGGATGACGACAAGGCGGCCAAATCCGTCATGCTGGCCCATCCGACGGTCATCAAGCGGCCGGTTTTCGATTTCGACGGCCGGATCCTGGTCGGCTTCGGCGCGCCCGAGCAGGAGGCGCTTGCCGAAATGATCGACGGCCCCTCGGGAAAAGCGTAGGCTCCGCCCATGTCGGACATCAAGCGCACCCTAATCCTGACCGGAGCAAGCCGCGGCATCGGCCATGCCACGGTGAAGCGCTTCTCCAGCGCGGGCTGGCGCGTGATCACCTGCTCGCGTCATGCCTTTCCTGAGGAATGCCCGTGGGACGCGGGCCCCGAGGATCATATCCAGGTCGATCTCGCGGACCCGGACAATCTTCAAAGCGCGATCCAGGAGATGCGCAGCCGGCTCAAGGACAATGTGCTCCATGCACTGGTGAACAATGCGGGCATCTCGCCCAAGGGCGAGGACGGCAAGCGGCTCGGCACCCTGAACACGTCGCAGGAGACCTGGCAGACGGTATTCCAGGTGAATTTCTATGCGCCGGTGATGCTGGCCCGGGGCCTCGTCGAGGAATTGAAGGCAGGCGCGGGCTCGATCGTCAACGTCACCTCGATCGCCGGCAGCCGGGTCCACCCCTTCGCCGGCGCCGCCTATGGCACCTCCAAGGCGGCGCTGGCCGCCCTTACCCGCGAGATGGCCGCCGATTTCGGCCCCTTGGGCATCCGAGTCAACGCTATCGCGCCCGGCGAGATCGACACGCCGATCCTTTCGCCCGGCACTGATGAGATCGTCAAGCACATCCCGCTCAGGCGCCTCGGCAAGCCCGAGGAGGTCGCCAAGACGATCTACTATCTCTGCACCGACCAGTCGAGCTACGTCACCGGCGCCGAGATCATGATCAACGGCGGCCAGCACGTATAGGCGATAGACCGTCGTTGGGCTCTATATCGGAAGCGACGAGCGCGGTTGCGCCAAGTTGAGGGTTAAGTGCGGCCCTGTCGCGATGGATGTTTTTCGGACAAATCGCCAAGTTTCCTAAGGTTAGCCTTGGGTTCCAGCCGGTGCTCAATGGTTATGCACAACTTTCTTTGGCCAGGCAAAAAGTAGGGCTTGAAAGGCGGCTTTTGGGATGGCAGGGTACCTTACCTAGTAGCCAAGCGTGAATTCGGTACTACATATGGCCGCCTCGTGGTTTGGGGGTGAGAGCGGGCGTGGGCCAACGCGTCGCGCATCCAAACGTCCCACCACGACAGGCATCACCCGCGGAATAGGGCGATCAGAGGCGGCCGAAGGGGCGAGAAATGTCGGCGGTCTTAATCCACGAAAGCCGGGAAATAGACGGCAATCCCATCGAGGTCATCGAGCAGATTGTCACCTCCCATGACTGGCCGTTCGACCGGCCGCGGGAGCAGGAGCTGACGGTTTCCGTCACCGGAAGCTGGTGCGAATATCACCTGCGCTTTTCCTGGCTCGAGGACCATCAGGCGCTGCAGCTCATCTGCGGCTTCGATCTCCGCGTCCCCGAGGCGAAGCGGGTGCCGATCTATGAGCTCCTGGCGCTCATTAACGAGCAAATGGTCATCGGCCATTTCGATTTCTGGTCGTCCAACGGACTGATCGTCTACCGCCAGGAAATGCTTCTCAGGGACACCCAGGGCGCGACCATGGGACAATGCGAGGACCTCATCGAAGCGGCAATGACGTCCTGCGACCTCGTCTATCCCTGCCTGCAATTCGCGCTGTGGGGCGGCAAGTCGCCGAAAGACGCCGTCAGCGCCGCCATGTTGGAAACGCAAGGCTGCGCCTAGTTCCCGGATTAATGCCATGGCCGGACTGAGCGACATCGGGCGTAAAACGCCCTTGATTCTGGTCGGCTGCGGCAAGATGGGCGGCGCGCTGATCTCGGGCTGGCTCGCCCGCGGCGTCCCGGCAAACGGGCTGATCGTCGTCGAGCCCAAGCCGGCCGGGCTTCCCAAGCTTCCCAAAGCCGTCCGCGTCGTCGCCGATCGCGCCGCACTGCCGGCCGATGTGACGCCGCGCGCCGTCGTTTTTGCGGTAAAGCCTCAAGTGATGGACGGCGTCGTGCCTGCTTATGCCGGCCTGGACCGCGCGCTCTATCTCTCGATCGCCGCCGGAAAGCCCGTTGCCTATTTCGAAGCGAGGCTCGGCAAGGGCGCGCGGGTCGTCCGCGCCATGCCGAACACGCCGGCCGCCGTCGGGCGCGGCATGAGCGTGCTTGCCGCCGGCAGCGCGGTAACCAAATCCGATCGCCGCCTCGCCACGGATTTGATGGCGGCGGTGGGCGAGGTCGCCTGGATCGAGAACGAGGGGCAGATGGATGCGGTCACGGCGGTATCGGGAAGCGGGCCGGCCTATGTCTTCCACCTCATCGAAGCCATGGCGGAGGCCGGGGTGAAGGCCGGCCTGCCGCGTGAACTCGCGGCGACGCTTGCGCGCGAGACCGTCATCGGCGCCGGCGAACTGGCGCGGCTGTCGGATGAGGGCGCGGATGTCCTGCGCAAGAATGTCACCAGCCCCGGCGGCACGACGGAGGCCGCGCTCGAGGTGCTCATGGCTCCCGCCGGCCTCGCCAAGCTCATGGCCCGCGCGGTGGCGGCGGCGAAGGAGCGCTCGCGCGACCTGGCGGAGTGACATTTTAGCGCCTTGGCTGGGAAAGATCGTCCTTTCGCGCTATAGTGGGGTTGCTTCCCATTCATAAATCTCAGCGGTGCCGCCATGCCTCCAGCCAAGAAACCGCGCCAAGCGCCCCCCGATCAGCGCATCATCGATGCCATGCTCACCCTCGTGCTGGAGAAAGGCTGGATACGGGTCGGTCTCGCCGATATCGCATCCGAAGCCAAGGTCTCTCTGGCCGAGCTGCACGAGCATTACGGCTCGAAGATCGCAATCCTCGCCGCCTGCATGAAGCGGGTGGACCATACCGTCCTGGCGGGGACCGGCAAAGCCTCGGACAGCGAGACCGTACGCGACCGGCTGTTTGACATCATGATGCGCCGCTTTGACGCCCTGAAGCCGGACAAGGCGGCGATCTCGGCTCTCCTGCGCGATGTGACCCGCGATCCGCCGACGGCCCTGTTCCTGGCCTGCCGGGCCAAACGCTCGATGCGCTGGATGCTGGAAGCGGCGGGCGTCCCGACCGGCGGCCTCATGGGCAAGGTTCAGACCAAGGGCCTGCTGGCGATCTATATGGCGACGCTCCGGGTCTGGCTCCAGGACGACAGCGAGGACATGGGCAAGACCATGGCCTTCCTCGACAAGCGCCTGTCCCGCGCCGAAACCGTCATGAATCGCGCCTGCGGTTTCCTGCGCCCCGGACGGCGCCGGGAAGCGGAGCCGGTCGTGGAATAGCCCGCTAGACCGGGATCTGAATCATTACCCTTAGCCCCCCCATGGGGGACGTTGAGAGCTCGATCTCGCCGCCATGGCTCCTGACGACGTCGCGGGCGATGGAGAGGCCGAGACCGGTGCCGCCGGTGTCGAAATTGCGCGACCGATCGAGCCGCACGAAGGGCTGGAAGACCTCCTCGCGTTCGGTTTCCGGGATGCCCGGCCCGTCGTCGTCGATCACGATCTCGATGATCTCGCCGGATCTGGTCAGCCGGATCTCGGTGTGCTCGGCATAGCGCTGGGCGTTGTCGGTCAGATTGGTCAGGCAACGCTTGAACGCGCCGGCCCGGACCGGCAGCTCGATCTGCTCGGCGCGCTTGACGATGATGTTGCCCCCGTTGCGGTTGGCTTCCTCGGCGACCGAACTAATGATCGCGCCGATATCGGCCGCGGTGGTTTCCTCTTCCGACTGGTCGCGGGCGAAGGCGAGGAATCCCTCGACCATCGCCTCCATCTCGCGGACGTCCTCCTGGAGATTGCGGGCCGCGGCGCTGTCGCCGAGCATGGCCAGTTGCAGCTTGAGGCGGGTCAGCGGCGTACGGAGATCGTGGCTGACCCCCGCCAGCATGGTGGTGCGCTGCTCGATCTGACGGGCGATGCGCTCGCGCATGAGGTTGAAGGCTTCGGCGGCGCGGCGCACCTCCTCGGCGCCGGTCGGCGTGATCTCGGGCACGTCGCGGCCCTTGCCGAATCCTTCCGCCGCCTCCGCAAGCTGAATGATGGGGTTCACCTGGTCGCGCAGGAAGACGATCGCGATGCCGAGAAATACGATCGAGGTGCCGAGCATAATCACCATGAAGACCTGGCTCTTGCGCGATCTGAGCCGGCTCAGGGGCACCAGCACACGGAAGACGCCCCGGTCGAGCTGCACGCTGATCTCGACCAATCCATCGCGCCGCTTGGTATCGACATAGGTCGGCCGGCCGACATAGGTCATCATGGCGGTTTCGAGCTCGGTGGCGAGCGGCGACCAGCCGACATGGCCGGTCTGCTCCAGCTTGTTGCCGGGCAGGAAGGTGTTGTCGAGCCGCAGGTTCTCGCTCGCCAGGGTGTCGATCTTGTGGAACGTCTGGCCGTCGCCGAATTCCTGGCGCGCCTTGATCAGCATGGCGATCTCGGTCGCAACGCTGCGCGACATCCGTTCGGTCAGCACGCCCCAGCCGCGGTCGAAATAGGCCAAAGTCACCACGATCACCAGCGCCAGCATCGGCGCGACGATGTTCAACAGAAACCGGCCGAACAGGGACTGGGGCAGGTATCGTGTTATCGGTGTCCAGTCCATAAGTCCTCTAAGCGCCGTTCTTTCCGATCGAGGCGTGCGATCCGTCAATCCGTCCAGAGAATGTAGCCCTCGCCGCGGACGGTTCTGAGAAAGCGCGGAATTTTCGGATCGTCCTCGAATTTCCGCCGCAGCCGCGTGATCTGAACGTCGATCGAGCGCTCCTGGACATTGCCGCAGCGCTTGGCGAGGGCATCGCGCGGGATGATCCGGCCGGGCGACGAGGCCAGCACGGACATCAGCTGAATCTCGGCCGTCGTGAGCGGGATCCGGTTGCGGCCCCGCCACAACTCGCCGCGCGGGATATCGAACCGGAACCGCCCGAAGGTGACTTCCTTGTGGTCCTCGCCGCCCTGATCCGCGCCGTTCGCGCGGTGAAGGATGCGGTGAATCCGCAGCAGCAATTCGCGCGGCTCGAAGGGCTTCGGCAGATAGTCGTCGGCGCCGCTTTCGAGCCCGGTAATGCGGTTCTCGACCTCGCCCATGGCCGTCAGCAGGAGGATCGGCACCTCCGAGGTCTGGCGCAGCGACGTCGTCAGATCGAAGCCGGATTCGCCGGGCATCATGACGTCGAGCACGAGGAGATCGAAGGACAGACCTTCAAGGCGCTTGCGCGCATCGGCGGCGTCGACGGCGGTTGTCACCCGGTAGCCGTTCTCGGTCAGATACTGGCGCAGGAGAGTCCGCAGCCGGCGGTCGTCATCGACCACCAGCACATGGGGCATCGCGTCGTCGCCGACCGAGGCGGCCGGCCGCGCGCGGGGCGTGGGTGCGGGATTCGCCGTCACGGAACTGTACAGAGATCCCTATCTGGTTACCCGGTCGAGGATCGTCTCGCGGTCCTCGTCGTCGATCAACTCTAGCAGAACGCGGCGGAATCCCGCTACCGCCTCGCCGCCGGCGCTCCGATAGGCCCGGGTCATGCGTTGGCGCTGGGGGCTGGACAACTCGCGTTCGAGCTCGATGCCCTTCTCGGTGAGATACATGTGACGCTGGCGGCCGTCCTTCTGGCCCTTGCGCTGGACGATGAAGCCCTCGGTGACGAGCTGCTTCAAGCACGCGCGACAGGCTCTGCTTGGTAATACGCAAGAATCCCGAGGAGGTCCGCCACCACGATGCCGGGATAGCGGCCGACGAAATGAATCACCCGATGATGCGCCCGGCCGAAGCCGTAGCGCCCCAGGATCGCATCCGCGTCGCCCGTGAAGTCCCGATAGGCGTAGAACAGAAGCTCGATGCCCTGCCGAATCTCGCCTTCGCGCAGAAACAGCGGGCTGGGTCCGGATTTTACGTCAGCCATATTGACATATATGACCAAGAATGTTACGGAGATCAACAGAAATTAGACATTTTGGCCAAGAATTGCGCCTAACCCTGCTGAATTCTGCGACAATGTCCCGGCGGTTCAGGAAAGTGAGCGCCGAATCCGCCGCTTGGCCTTAGGATGGAGAGACATGAGCAGCACTTCCTTCGACGACCGCGACGGCGTGATCTGGTATGACGGCAAATTCGTGAATTGGCCCGAGGCCAAGCTGCACGTTCTGAGCCACGGTCTGCATTACGCGAGCGCCGTGTTCGAGGGAACCCGCGTCTACGGCGGCAACATCTTCCATCTCGACGCCCATACCGACCGGCTGTTCAATTCGGCCAAGGTGCTCGGCTTCGAGATCCCCTATACGCCCGGCCCAGCTCAATCAGGCGCAGCGCGAGCTGATCAAGCGCCAGGGCATCGCCGACGGCTATATCCGCCCGATCGCCTGGCGCGGCAGCGAGATGATGGCGGTCTCGGCGCAGAAGGCCTCGATCCACGTCGCCGATCGCGACCTGGACCTGGCCGAGCTATTTCTCGGTCGAGGCCAAGCTCAAGGGTATCCGGCTCGACAACGCGATCTATCGCCGCCCCGATCCGGCCTGCGCGCCGACCAACGCAAAGGCCGCCGGGCTCTATATGATCTGCACCCTCTCCAAGCACGCGGCCGAGGCCAAGGGCTATCACGACGCTCTGATGCTCGACTATCGCGGCCTCGTGGCGGAGGCGACCGGCGCGAACATCTTCTTCTCCAAGGACGGCGTGCTGCACACGCCGACGCCCGACTGCTTCCTCGACGGCATCACCCGCCGCACCGTGATCGGCCTCGCCAAGCGGCGCGGCATCGAGGTCGTCGAACGCTTCATCAAACCGGAGGAGCTGGCCGAGTTCGACGAATGCTTCCTCACCGGCACCGCCGCCGAGGTGACGCCGGTCTCGGAGATCGGCGAGCATACCTTCAAGCCGGGCCAGCTCACGGAAGCGCTGGTACGCGATTTTGATGCCGAGGTTCGTGCCAGCCCGCCGAGGCAATTGCTGTCGGCGCTTAACTCCATTTGACCGTTATGGCCGGGCTTGGCCCGGCCTTTCACGCCTTCTCCGTTTGAGGACGTGGATGCGCGGATCAAGTCCGCGCATGACGGCTTTAGTTCGCTAGCAATCAGTCCTTCTTCGCCCACCGCCCGGCGGCCTTGATCGTCCTCGTCCTTGGCGGCGACCCAGAGCTCGCCCTCGTCGGTCGCTTCGCGTTTCCAGAACGGGGCCTTGGTCTTGAGCCAGTCGATCAGGAACTCGGCGGCGCGAAGGCGTCGCTGCGATGGGCGGAGGCGACGATGACCAGGACGATGCGGTCGCCGGGCTCGAGCGTGCCGTAGCGGTGGATGATCAGGCAGTCCTGGATCGGCCAGCGTTGCGGGCTTCCGCCTCCATCTCCTCGGCCTGCCGCTCGGCCATGCCGGGATAATGCTCCAGCGTCATGGACGAGATCGCGGCGTCGCCCGCGAGATCGCGCACCAGGCCGACGAAGGAGACCACCGCGCCGATATCCGTGCGGCCTTCGGTCAGCGCCTCCAACTCGGCGCCGGCGATCGAAATCCTCGCGTTGAATCCGGATCATGGTCAGCCGCCCGTCACCGGCGGGAAGAACGCGACCTCGTCGCCGTCCTTGAGCGGCGCGGTGACCGGCACATGTTCCTGATTGACCGCGACCCGCACGGCCGTCATATCCTTGAAAGGCTTCGGCATAATCCGGCCCGCGCGCCTTCAGCCAATCGATCAGTCCGGCGACGTCGGTGACGCCATCGCCGGCAGGTCAGATCTTTCCTCGGCCGTGCTGGTGCGCTCGCGCAGCCAGGCGAAATACAGAATCGTCATGCCTGTATATTTACGCAGTCGTCATGTGACGCAAGCCGGCACGGAGATAATCATAGCCGGTATAAAGCGTCAGGATCGCGGCGATCCACAGGCCCCACATGCCGATCGTCGACCGCGGGAAGCCAGTCGGGCGCCGCGTCGCCCACGAGCAGCGCGCCGAGCGCAACGAGCTGCACGGTGGTCTTCCATTTGGCGAGCCGGCTCACCGGCACGCTGACCTTGAGGCCGGCGAGGAATTCGCGCAGGCCCGAAACCAGGATTTCGCGGCACAGGATGACGATCGCCGGCAGAACGTTAAGTCCGAAGATGCGGCCGCTGAAGACCAGCATCATCAGCGCCGAGGCGACCAGCAGCTTGTCGGCGACCGGGTCCAGGAACTGGCCGAGCTTCGATTGCTGGTGGAGCGCCCGGGCGAGATAGCCGTCGAAGAAGTCCGTCACGCCGGCGAGCACGAAGAACGAGAAAGCCAGGGTCATGCCCGAGCTTGCCTTCGATGAAGAACGAGCCGACCACCGCCGGGATCAGCAGGATCCGCAAGAAGGTCAGGAGATTGGGCAGGTTCATTGTCGTTCTTGCAGCGTAGCCAGCCGAGTCGTCTTGTCGCGCACTATAGGACGGTTGGTCCACTCATGCCAAAATTATGTCATGCGATTATGGCGTTTCAATGTCGCTTGATTCGGCGGGAGCGGCATTCGGGCCACGCTACGCCTCCTCATGGAAATAGCCATAGATCGTCTTGGCCAGTGTCTTGCTGACGCCCTCGACGGCTTCGAGGTCGGCGAGGCCCGCTTCGGTGACCGCGCGGGCCGAGCCGAAATGATTCAGAAGCGCCCGTTTGCGCCGCGGCGCCGACGCCGGGGATTTCGTCCAGCGGCGATTTGCGGATATCGGTGGAGCGCCGCGCCCGGTGCGTGCCGATGGCGAAGCGGTGGGCCTCGTCACGCAGGCGCTGGAGGTAATAGAGGACCGGGCTGTGGGGTTCCAGCGTGAAGGGCTGGCGCTCCGGCATGAAGAAGGTCTCGCGCCCGGCGTTGCGGTCCGGCCCCTTGGCGATGCCGGCGATCGTCACGTCCTCGACGCCGAGATCGGCGAACACGTCGAGCGCCGCCGAGAGCTGCCCGCGCCGCCGTCGATCAGCACGAGGTCGGGCCATTGGCCGCGGGCGCGCTCGGGATCTTCCTTCAGCAGGCGGGCGAAGCGCCGGGTCAGCACCTCGCGCATCATGCCGTAGTCGTCGCCCGGCGCCAGCTCGCTCGATTTGATGTTGAACTTGCGGTAGGCGTTTCGCATCAGCCCTTCCGGCCCCGCGACGATCATGCCGCCGACCGCCTTCTCGCCCGAGATATGGCTGTTGTCATAGACCTCGATGCGCTGTCGGCGCGGCGTCCATGTCGAAGACCGACGCGACCGAGTCCAGCAGTCTGCCGCTCGGAGGCGTTCTCGGCGAGACGGCGACGCCAGAGCTTCGCGGGCGTTACGCTCGGCCTGCTCGACGAGCTCGCGCTTGGCGCCTCGCTGGGGCCGTGACGATCTGCACCTTGCTTGCCGGCCTGAACCGTGAGCGCTTCTTCCAGCAACGCCTTGTCGTCGATCTCCGAGCTGACCAGCACCAGCGAGGGTGACGGCTTGTTGTCGTAAAACTGGCTGATGAAGGCGGACATGATTGCTGGCAAGGTTTCGTCCTTGTCGTGACGCGGGAAGTAGGGCCGATTGCCCCAGTTCTGGCCGGCGCGGAAGAAGAAGACCTGGATGCAGGTCTGGCCGGCTTCCTGATGCGCCGCAATAACATCCGCCTCGTCGACGCTGGAAACGTTGATGCCCTGATGTGCCTGGATTTGCGTCAGCGCGCGGATGCGGTCGCGATAGACGGCGGCGGTTTCGAAATCGAGATCTTCGCTCGCCGCCTGCATCCGTTTCGACATTGATTGCTGGATCGCGCGGCTCTTGCCGTTGAGGAAGTCTGTCGCGTCGGAGACGAGCTTGGCGTAGTCCTCGGCAGAGATCCTGCCGACGCAGGGCGCCGAGCATCGTTTGATCTGGAACAGTAAGCAGGGCCGCGTCCGGGACTCGAAAACGCTATCGGAACACGACCGTAACAAAAACGCTTTCTGCAGCGTGTTGAGCGTCCGGTTGACGGCCCGCGCCGAGGCGAACGGACCGAAATAATCGCCTTTGAACGACCGTGCGCCGCGATGCTTGGTGATCTGCGCCCAATCGTGCTCGCGCTTGATCAGGATGTAGGGGAACGACTTGTCGTCCCGCATGATCACGTTGTAGGGCGGGCGGAAACGCTTGATCAGATTGGCTTCCAGAAGCAGCGCCTCGGCCTCGGTGTGCGTCGTGACGACAACCATGTCGCGCGTGCGCGCGACCATACGTGCGATCCGGTTGGTCAGATTGCTGGCGTTGGCATAGCTCGAGACGCGGTTCTTGAGGTTTTTCGCCTTGCCGACATAGAGCACGTCGCCATGCCGGTCGATCATGCGGTAGACGCCGGGCCGCCTGGGCATGGTCTTGAGATGCTTGCGGATCAACGCGCGGCCGTCCGGCATAGGATCCCGGGCCGCGCGGCGTCTCGTCGTCGACCGCGGCGGGCTGCTCCGTTTCGGTGCCGGAAGCGGCTGCCGGCTCCCCGGCGCCGTTCTGCTGCTTGGAACGCCTGTCCATCACAGTCCGTTAGGTAGGATGCGGACCGGTCGGCGGCCATGACGAGGGCCGTCGGCCGGGTCAGAATTCATGCCTAAAGGGCACGCCCATAACGATAATTTCGGATATCCACGAGTGATGTGGATAACTCTGTTGGCAAACTGCCGCAACATCCCATGCTCTTGGCGGGATTGTTGGGGTTTGACGTCATTGCACAAAAATTAAGCAAATAAATAACCCTTTGATATTCAAAGAAAATAACAAAGTTAATGCGGCCGCAAAAGGGTTAATAAGCGTCGAATTAACGGTCTATTCCGAATTGTGGCGAAAGGCGACCCGATGTGCACAAATCCGACGGCAGGGGTCGACCGTCTCCTCCTGTGGAGCAAGCGCCAGGCATCGTTTCCGCTCAAGGCCTTACGCCTCAAGCCCTGCTCACGCGTCGCGATTCCTCTCGATTTCGACGCCGACGCTGGCGGCTTCCGGAATCGCATCCAGTTTTTCGACGCCCACCCGCACGTCGAGCACGCGCTGGTCTTCCAGAATGAAGGATGCGATCGCGTCGGCCAGCAACTCCACGAGATTGACATGGCCGTTCATCAGGATCCCTTTGATCCCGTCGACGATGAACTCGTAATTGACGACGTTCTGAAGCTGATCGTTGAGCGGCGCCCCGTCGTCCTCGGTGCGCGCTTCGATGTTGACGCGGATGCGTTGCCGGCGGCCCTTCTCATGGGCATGGACGCCGATCTCGGCGTCGAGCACCAGATCGCGCACGAAGACGCGGCGCGGCGACCGCTTGCTCCCGACCGCCTTCAGCGGCCGCACGATTTCATTGTAGGTCACGGAGGTCCACTCCTTCACTCGGTCCGGCCCGCGACATCCGGCGTCCGCCAAGCGAGATGCTGGCCGCCGTCTAGCGCGATCATCTGACCGGTCATCGACGGTGTTTCTAAGATATATGATACGGTCTTACAAATTTCTTCTACTTGGGGCCCGCGTTCCAGGGGAAGCTTGCGGACCTGGGCGGCGAACTGGGTCTTGGTCTGGCGCGGGCTTGGCAGCACTGGACCGGGCCCGATGGCGTTCACGCGGATGCGCGGCGCCAAGGCCTGGGCCAGGGTCTGGGTAAGAGTCCAAAGGCCGGATTTGCTGACCGTGTAGGACAGGAAGTTCGGTGTCAGGCGCCACACCCTCTGGTCAACGATATTGACGATATTGCCGCTCTCGCGTTTCGGCAGGCTGCGCGCGAAGGCCTGGGAGAGGAGGAGGGGCGCCATGAGATTGACGCCGAGATGCCGGTCCCAGGAATCGGGCGTCACGGACTCGATGGTGTCGTTCTCGAACACGGAGGCGTTGTTCACGAGGCAGGTGACGGGGCCGAACTTGGCGGCGTCGCGCGCAAGCTTCGACACGTCGTCGCGGTCGCACAGATCGGCCTTGAACGCCGCCGCCTCGCCGCCGAGGGATTCGACATGGCGCACGAGGCTTCGAGCGTCATGATCGGACTCGCAATAATGCGCGGCCACGCGCCAGCCTTGCGCGGCAAGGTGTGACGCGATCGCCCGGCCGATACGCCGGCCGGCGCCCGTGACCAGCACGGTCTTGGCGTCGCGTCGCGGTCCTGCCTTCTTTGCCATCCTCACATCCTTAGGTATCAATGTCGCGGCAAGATACAAGACGCGCGCCGATACGCCATAGGGTATAATGAAGCCGGCCGCCACAAATCGGCCGTCTTGTCTGTGTCCCGTGTCGAGAGCTTTCGGTGTCACGCCTTCGAGGATCGAGGTTCCATGCGCGCGCGGATCGTCCGACTTTTGATTCTGACATTGGTCGTGGGCCTCGCCGGCTGCGAGACGCAATACCGTCATGCTCAGCCACCGGAGATCCGGGTGGCGGGGTTGCGGCTGTTACCCACCAGCAATCTGTTGGAACAGCAATTCGAGCTCGACCTCGCGATCGGCAACCCGAACGATTTCGGCTTCGGGATCGACGGGCTGCGCTACGTGCTCTATCTCAACGGCCGGAAATTCGCGACGGGCTATAGCGGCGACCATGTCACGGTATCCCGCCTGAGCGAGGCCCGAATCACCACGGTCGGGCGAACGGATCTCGCGAAAGTGGTCCGCCAGATTCTCGCCTTGCCGGACGCCGATAGCATCGACTACCGCATCTCCGGCGACGCCTTCCTCACTGACTTCCCGAAAAAGAGCATGTCGTTCGATAAATCCGGCTCGATTCGCATCGGCCGGAGGAACTGACGCGTCCGAAAGACGCGCCAGGTTGCGCCTCCGGGTCTCGCCGTGTAGCGTGCAGCCTTCGCGTCTTCAGGGGTGGGGACTTCATGACAAGTCAGGCGACGGCGCCGGGTACGGCGACGCAGGACCGCAAGCTGCGCCGGGTGGTCCTGGCGGCCGGCGCAGGGAGTATTTTCGAGGGCTATGACTTCATCGTCTATGGCTCGCTCGCGACGATCATCGCCAAGCATTTCTTTTCCGACGTCAATCCGACCGCCGGCCTGATCTTCACCTATCTCGCCTTCGCGGCGGGCTTCTTTGTGCGGCCCTTCGGCGCGCTGGTGTTCGGCGCGGTCGGCGACCGGATCGGGCGCAAGCGGGCGTTCCTCGTCACCATCACCATCATGGGCGCCGCCACCTTCGCGATCGGCCTGCTGCCGACCTATGCCGAGGCCGGGATCCTGGCGCCGATCCTCTTGATCTCGATGCGGCTCCTGCAAGGCCTCTCCTTCGGCGGCGAATATGGCGGCGCGCTCACCTATATGGCCGAGCATTCGCCGAAGAACCGCCGCGGGCTCTTCTGCGGATGGATTCAGACGTCGGCCGGCATCGGCCTCTTCCTGTCCCTGGTGTCGATCCAGATCACCCGCACCAGCCTCGGTGAGGACGTGTTCCAGGACTGGGCGTGGCGTATCCCGTTCCTGCTGTCCCTGGTGTTGCTGATCTTCTCGGTCTGGCTCCGCCTCAAGCTCGAGGAATCGCCGCTCTTTCAGCAGCTCGTCGACGAGGGCAAGCGCTCCAAGGGACCGATCCGCGAAGCCTTCATGGAATGGCCCAATATCAAGCTGTTTCTGGTCGCATTGTTCGGCCTGATGGCGACCCATGGCGTGCTCTGGTACACGGCGCATTTTTATACCCAGTTCTTCCTCGAACGGATGGCCAAGATGCCGCCGCCGATGGTGACTCTGGTCATGCTGATCGTCACCGGCGTCGGCATGTTCTGCTATGTGCTGTTCGGCTGGCTGTCGGATTTCTGGGGCCGAAAGAAGGTCGTGATCACGGCCGCCATTCTCCTCACGGCCTCGCTCTGGCCGCTGTTTCACGCCCTGATCGCCGCCACCAACCCGGCCCTCGCGGCGGCACAGAAGAACGCCCATGTCGTGGTCGTGGCCGATCCCTCGGAATGCTCGGTGCAGTTCGATCCGATCGGCCAGGCGAATTTCCTGTCGTCCTGCGACATCGCCAAGAGCGCGCTCGCCAACCGCGCCATCAATTACGACAACGAGGCCGCCCCCGCCGGCACCACCGCGACGATCAGGATCGGCGATACGGTGATCCAAAGCGTCGACGGCCG
The DNA here is from genome assembly GCA_963732795.1 of uncultured Alphaproteobacteria bacterium. Lineage (GTDB taxonomy): Bacteria > Pseudomonadota > Alphaproteobacteria > CAVTAV01 > CAVTAV01 > CAVTAV01. The sequence continues at coordinate 159,374 of CAVTAV010000001.1, forward strand.
CGGCAAATCCGCCGCCGATTTCGCGCCCGAGCGCGAGGCCTTCACTCAGCGGCTCGTCGCCGCCCTCCATAACGCCGGCTATCCCGACGGCGCCGATCCGGCCGAGATCAATCTGCCGCTGGTGATCACCTTGATGCTGATCGCCGTGATCCTTTCGACCGCGGTGTTTGGGCCGATCGGCGCGGCCATCGTCGAAATCTTCCCGACTCGCATCCGCTATACGGCCTCCTCGCTGCCCTACAATATCGGCGCCGGATGGTTCGGCGGGTTCCTGCCGGCGATCGCTTTCGCCATGGTCGCCGCCACGGGCAACATCTATTTCGGCCTGTGGTTCCCGATCGTGGTCGCGAGCTTCGGCATTCTGGTCATGCTGTTCCTCGTGCCCGAGACCAGCAAACGCGATCTCCACGAAAGTTGAGTCCGTTGTTCCTTATTGGTGGACGGCACAACTCGGTTTACCATGGGCGCACACCAAAGCCTGCTTGCCGCCAAAGGCGACGGCGAACCGAATAACATCGAAGGGGGATCTCGATGAAACGAGGCGTATTGTTTTCGTTGGCGGGCGGATTGGCGCTTGCGGCATGGGTGTCGCTGGCCGGCCAGGCGTCGGCCGCCTCCATGTCCTGCGGGGCGTTGAAATCCGCGAGCTTCAAGAATACGCGGATCGAAAGCGCGGAAGAGGTCAAGCCCGATCCGACCTGGGAATTCCCCAAATCGATCTTCAACGGCCTGGCCAAGACCGACCCCACGGGAACCCTGGACGTCAAGAACACACCGTTCTGCCGCGTGATTGCCGTCATCGAGACCGAGATCAAGTTCGAGCTCTGGCTGCCGGATGATTGGAACGGCAAGTATCAGCAGGTCGGCAACGGCGCCTATACCGGCGACATCAACTATCCGACCATGGGCGGCGCGCTGGCAAAGGGCTACGCGACCGCCTCGACCGATGTCGGCCATGACAGCAAGGGCAATGCCTTCTCGACCGAATGGATGCTCGGCCATAAGCAGCGCGTGATCGATTTCGGCTATCGCGCCCATCATCTGGTCAGCGAGATCGCCAAGCAGATGGTCGCCAAATATTACGGCAAGAAACCGGCGGAATCCTATTTCGTCGGATGCTCGTCCGGCGGCTGGCAGGCGCTGACCGAAATCCAGAAATATCCCAACGACTTCGACGGCGTGGTCGCCGGCGCGCCGGCGCATAATTTCGTGCGGATGAATAGCCGCAACACGATTCTCGCCCAGATCAGCCTCAAGAATCCCGCGGGCAATCTGAGCCGGGCGCAGACCAAGATGGTCGCCGATGCGGCGCTGAAGAAATGCGATCCCGAGGACGGTGTGACCGATGGCCTGATCAGCGCGCCGCTGCAATGCGATTTCGATCCCAAGGCGCTCGAATGCAAGCCCGGCGAGGCGGCCTCGGATTCCTGCCTAACCGCGGCGCAGGTCGCGCGGGTCAAGGAGATGTACGGCCCGATGAAGTCGAAGGGCGGCCTGGTTCTCTATCCGGGCCCGACCGTCGCGGCGGCCTTGAATCCCGGCTTCCCGGCCAAGGCCGACGCCCCGGCGGTGACCGGGCCGCTCGCCAATGCGCTCAAGGTCTATGGCTACGACAAGAAGTTGACCATCGCCGATTTCGATCCCGACCGGGACATCCCTGAGATGGAAAAGCTGATGAACCCGGTGATGTCGTCGGTGAATCCCGACATCTCCAAGTTCAAGGCCAAGGGCGGCAAGGTTGTGGCGTGGCAGGGCTGGGGCGATCCGGCGATCTCGCCTTACAACACGCTCCATTATTACAGCACGGTCCATAACAAGATCGGCGGCAATATGGACGACTTCTATCGCATCTTCTTCGTCCCCGGCATGGGCCATTGCGGCGCGAACGCCAAGGGCCCCGACAAGTTCGATGCCGTCGCGGCGCTGGAGAACTGGGTCGAGAAGGGCAAGGCCCCGACCCGGATCGAATCGTTCCAATACAAGGACGGTCAGGTCGTCCGCTCGCGGCCCTTGTGCATGTACCCGGAGGTGCCGAAATACAAGGGCAGTGGCAGCACCGATGACGCCAAGAACTTCACCTGCGCGAAGCCCTGAGCCGAGCGTTCGTTATGATGGGTAGCCTTCGCCCTCGTGGCGGAGGCGCCTTGTTTCGAGAGGTATGATGAAACGCAATTTCGACATCAAGCAGATCGCCCGGACGGTGGCGCTGGGCACAGTGCTTTCCTTAGGCATGACGGCGGGCGCGGCGGCGGCCGATATGAAGCATCCCGATCTTTCCGGGATCTCGGCTTGCCTTCTCGGTTCAGCCGAGCGCCGGACTGGGCCCGTCCCGGCCCGCCTTGTCCGACAAGGGCAAGGCCATGGTCAAGGCGTTCGAGGACAAATACGGCAAGAACCATCCCGAATCGGGGGCATTTTGCGTCCCCGACGGGATGCCGACGATGATGACCGCCGGCCTGGCCGGTTATCCGATCGAGTTCATTCAGCGGCCCGACCGCCTGGTGACGATCTCCGAGGACGAGATGCAGGTCCGTCGAATGTTCTTCGACGGCCGCAAGATGCCCGAAGGCTACCCGCCGACTCGCGCCGGATTCTCCCTCGGCCATTGGGAAGGGGATACGCTCGTGGTCGAGACCGGCAAATTCCTGGATTGGCCCTCTGCCCGTTGGCCGCGCAGCTCCGAGGCTAAGATCACCGAGCGGTTTTCCATGACCAAGCGCGACAAGGTCGCGGCCAAGAACGCGCCGTTCGTCACCGAAACGCCGGTCGACGACGATGTGCTGGTGGATGAAATGGTCATCAATGACCCGGTCTTTACCGCGCCGGCAAAGATGACCATCTACTTCCAGCGTCAGGCCGATGACGATTTCCTGGAATACGACTGCCCGCGTGCGCTCTGGCAGGATGCGCTGGATGCCGCCGTCGCGGCCCGGAAGGGCGGCGCCTCGAAATAGGCGTCGCGCCGATATTCGAAGCTAGAACTTCGTCCCGTCCGGCAGGTTGTATTCGGTCACGTAGCCGCCGTCAGCGCCGTCCTTGCGGGGTGCGATCTTGATCGTGACCTTTTCGCCGACCTTGACCATGCCTTCGCGCCAACCGCGCCGATAGATGTTGTTACGGCTGTGGCTCTCGAATTCCACGGAGCCCATGGTCCCGTCCTTGCGCTTGATTTCGAGGACGAGCTTGGTGTGCGGGTTGCGCGCCTCGAATTCTTTGACGACACCCGTTACCTCGACCGGCTTGGTGAAATCGAACTGTGCCGCCGAATGATGCGCCTCGGCGACGGTAAACGGTGCGACGGAAAGCACAACAGCCGGGGCCAGCGCCAGCCCCAAATACCCGACCAATACTTTGAGTTTCATTGTCCAGTGCCTCAGAGAGTTTCGATACGTCAAAGCCACAAGCCCTATCGATGCCGGCGGATCCATGGGCTCTTAAGTCGAGCCTCCGTTATCCGGGGCAATCCTCGAATAAGATAAGCGTTGACGTGTCAAACTCAATAAATTTCTGGGGTCCGGGCCGGATCAGACGTCGTCGTGGTGCTCGATGATCCGCGAAATCAGGCCGTAGGAGATCGCATCCTTGGCCGGAATCCAATAGTTCCGGTCGGTGTCCTTCTCGACCTTCTCGAAAGGCTGCCCGGTTTCGCGAGCGATGATCTCGTTGATCCTTTTTCGCATTTGCACGATTTCCCGCGCTTCGATCTCCATATCCGCCGCCGGGCCGCCGATTCCGCCTAAGGGCTGATGCAGCAGGAAGCGGGTATTGGGCAGGCAGACCCGGTTCTCTTTCTTGGCCGCGAGGAAGATCAGTGCGCCCGCGCTCGCCACCCAGCCGGTGCCGATCATGATGACCTTCGGCTTGATGAACCGGACGAAGTCGTGGATCGCGTCGCCCGCCTCGACATGGCCGCCCTCGGAACAGACGATGAGCTTGATATCGTCGTCATTCTCGGCGGAAAGCGCCAGAAGTCGCGAAATGACGGTCCGCGCCAGATCCTGCGAGATCTCGCCGAAAATGGGCACGATGCGCTGCTCCAAGAGCTTCTTTTCGACCATCGAGCCCGCGCCGGCCTTTTCCGGCGTCTCGGTGTCATCCTTCAGGGCGGTCCGTTTCGCGCGCATATCGGTCATGAAGCTTATTCCCTTGAGGGTGTTTGGAGCGGTGCCAAGGTATAAAGCACGACGCCCAATTTACAATGGGTTACCGGCCGGCCGACATGTCGCCCGGCGTCACCCGAAATGGCTACGTCTGAGATAGATAAGGCCGGCAAGGATCGCAAGGACCGAGACGAGAACGATCAAGTTGAGCCGGCCCCAGGATCTCGCGCGCCGCTTCTGCCACCAGGTTCTAGGCCCAAAGCCCTTGACGATGAAAGTGATCTGGGCCGACAGGCTGACGCAGATCATGTTGACCGCGAGAAGCAGCGCGGCCCCGAGCGCCGGCCCGAGCTTGTCGACCCCGAGCATGATGCCGAGCGCCGCCGCTGGTGGCAGCAGGGCGACGGCGACCATGACGCCCACAAGGGCGGTCGAGATGCCGGTAGTCATGGAAAGGGCCGCGGCGAAGCCCGAGGCGAGGGCGAGGGCCATGCTGTCATAGCCGACGGTCGTGCGCATGATTAGCTCGTGGCCGACGTCGCCGTCGAGCGGCCAAACCGCGCCAATGCCTGCGCTGACCAAGATGGCAATGGCGACGCCCGAGAGATTGGTCCTGGTCGCCGAGAGCATCAGATTCTTGTCGCCGAGAATCGTGCCATAGGCGAAGGCGATGTTCGGGCCGAGAAGGGGCGCGATGACCATGGCCCCGATCACCACCGCGATGTTGTCGGTTAGCAGACCGATCGCCGCGACCACGGCGGACAGCGCAGCGAGAAGGTAGAAGTCGGTGCCGCCCTTGGCGCTCCGGGCGATGTCCTCATAGAGCTCCTCGCGGGTTTCCTTCTCGGATTGCGCTTCGGTCGGCTCGGGCTCCTTTTTCGGCCTCGGCAGGACGGCTTCGACCGGCAGGATGATGATCCGCCAGTCCGCTTGCTTGCCGAGCGCCCGCTGCAGCTTGTCCAGCACGTCCTGGCGTTTGTCCGTGCCCGCCAGGATCCGCCAGACCCCGAGCCGATCCTTGGCCGGGGCCGTGACCTCGGTGATCGGCACCTCGGCCTTCTCGGCGATCGCACGGATGTCGTCCTCCGCGCTCTTGTCGGCGGTGATCTCCAGAAGCCCGTGGTTCGTCATCGGTGATCCCGTTTGCCAGCCGACACAGGATAGAGCGGTTCACCGGCATCGCCAACGACGCGCGCCAACGAAAAACGCGCGGCCCTGGGGGCCACGCGTTTCGCAATCTCGATAGCCTGGATGGGCCGGTCTATTCGTTCGATGCGATCGAAACGTTGAAGACATGCGCCTGACGGGCGGCGTCGAGCACTTCCACCAGCGTTCCGTTATGCGCGCCGGGCTCGGCCAGAATGACCGCCGGGGCGTCCGGATTCTCCGCGTGCATCCGCTCGACATTAGCGCGCACCGCCCTGAGATCGATCCGGCGGCCGTCGATGAAAATACCGTCGGAGCCGCTGATCTGGATGACGATGCTCTTCTTTTCCTGCTTCTGCTGCTGCTCGTTGGTGTCAGGCCGCGACAGATCGATACCGGATTCCTTCGTGAAGGTCGCGGTAACGATGAAGAAGATCAACATGATGAACACGATGTCGAGCATCGGCGTCATGTCGATATCGGCCTGATCCTCCGATTTCCTGCGTCTCTTCACACTCTACCCCCTTGGCGAATCATTTGGCGCATCATCGGCTAAACGACCCTTCCCGGACAAGTGGTTTTTGTACGAAAGCCCTTAAACGTACGAGTCTTATGCGCTTTTACGACCGCCGCCGCGAGATGACGAAGGCCTCGTCGTTGAACCACAAGCCGTTGCGTTTCTTAAGAACTTCGGCGGTGGCTTCGAGATAGCGCGGATTCGCGATCGCCTCCTCGACCCGGGCGTCCTCGATCTGGGCAACATAGATTGCCGCGTTCCAGGCCGCGAACAGGGTGGAGGTACCGATGCTGGCGCCGCCGAGCTCGGTCGGCAGCACATGCATGTGATAGGTCAGGAGCGCGCGTTTATCCGCCAAGGTGCTGAAGCTTAGATCCCGCTCGGACTTGCCGAGACGCTGCTTCATGACCCGGAGCAGCGCATGGCGGTCGGTGACGAACGGGTTCTCGTCGGGCCAGATCTTGCGCACGATCTCCAGTCCCGGATCGTTGCCCCAGGAATGCACCGCCAGCATACGGCCGCCGGGGCCCAAGCTACGGGCGAGCGGAGCCAGCACCTTGTCGACCTTGAATTCGGCCGACATCCGGGCGCGATAGGGTTGGGACGCGATGACGAGGTCGTACTGGCCGAGATGACGGCCGGGCCGCGGAATGATCTGGTCCAGAAGGAACCGGTGATCCTCGCGGAAGATCACCAGGACCGACGGGCGCACATAAAGCGGATTGCCGGTCTTTTCGCTCGCCTTGGCCTGCCAGCCTTCGCCCAGCATCGGCCCAAGCGCCTTGATCTGCTCGTCGAATTCCCAGGCGGTCGAGCCCGTGAGCGAAATCTCGTGCCAGTTCAGGGCGGCGGCGGCGCTGATCGAACGCGGCATCAGCCACGGCGCCTCGGTGTAATACATGTTGGTGATGACCATCACCGAGGCCGGATGCTCGTAGAATCGGTCGGGCATCTTCTCAAGCGTCAGCCGCACGTCCTCCAGGCTGATCTCCTTGCCGACGATCTGGAACGGCACATGGGGGAAGCGCTTGTGCATGTTGCGCATGACGTTGGTGATTACCGTGCCGTCGCCCATGCCGGCGTCGAACACGCGCATCGCCGGCGGTCTTGGCGTGATGTGCTGCAATTCCTTGCCGACCCGGTCGCTCACCACCCACTTCTCGTCGCAGGTGTTGACGAACATCAGGTATTTCTGGCGGTTGTCGTAAAACCGGAACGCGGTTTCCGAGTCCTTGTCGGTCTGTTTTTTCGGCTTTCCGCCCGGCTTTTTCGGTTTGCCGGCGGGCTTGCGGGTTGGAGTGCCTTTCGTGCTCGACGTGGTGACAGCCATGCTACCCCCCTTGGCCACGGGATTTTGGTCGATGAAGTCCTGAACCCTGTTGAATGTACGGATGGTCACGCCCTTGCCTTCGCGAAGGCGGCTGACGAATTTGCCGTCATTGACCGCGCGGCGGCCGAAGGTCGTCTCGGCAAGCCCTGCCTCGCGGCAATAGGCTTCTATCTTCCGGAGAAGCTGAACCTGGTCGTCCATGATCGTGCTGCATCCCCACGTCGCACCCCGCGCGGGTCCATCCCCCTTGTGCCTAGGCCTTTCACCCCACGCGTCGCTTGACATCGATGCGCGGCGGACCATCATGGGCGCCCGTTCGAATGGGTCGCTGCCGGTGCTTTGTTCCGAGACTAGTTTTTGGCACATCGGCCGTGGCGTCAACGGAATTTTGTCGTCCCAACTTGAAAGTGGGACTGGGATGTAGAAAAAATCCCAATTAACCGGTTTAATCGGCCCCGGAGACGGCCTGAGAGAGACGCGCAAGGAGCGATGATGGACAAGGCACGAATCAGCGAATTCACCAAAGGCTACTCGATCGAGACGACGGTTCGCGACGCTGGGCGAATCGAGAGCTATGCCGATCATTTGCCCCAAGGGACGCAGGTTTTCGTGGCGCATGTGCCGGGTACGACGCCGGCCGAGGCGGTTGCGCTCGCCAAGCGCGTCAAGACCGAGGGCATGGACCCGATCCCGCATATCGTGGCCCGCCGGACCCAGAACCTCACAACGCTCGAGGATCTGATCAAGCAGATGGTCCAAGACGCGGGCGTCGAGCAGATCCTGCTGGTCGCCGGCGACATTCCGCAGCCCGAAGGCGAGCTCGACAACACCCTGCAGATCCTCGACAGCGGGCTCCTTGAGAAATACGGCATCAAGAAAATCCGCGTGGCGGGCCATCCGGAAGGTCATGTCGCGGCCTCGGATGCGGCGATCATGGATGCGATCAGGCGCAAGAACGCTTATGCCAAGGAGCACGGCGTCACCATGGCGCTCACCACCCAGTTCACCTTCGACGCCGCGCCGATCTTCACCTGGGAAGACAAGATCCGGGCCGACGGCAATGTGCTGCCCTATTATGTCGGCCTGCCGGGCCTCGCGACCCTCAAGACCTTGATCCGGTTCGCCAAGGATTGCGGCGTCGGCGAGTCCCTGAAGACCGTCATGCGCCACGCTGGGAACATGACCAAGCTTCTCGCGGTCACGACGCCGGACGACCAGCTCATCGCGCTGGCCAACCACAAGGCGGCCAATCCCGATACGCAGCTGCGCGGCATTCACTTCTTCCCCTTCGGCGGGCTGAAGCGCACGGCCGAATGGGCGAACAAGATCGTCGCCGGCGAGTTCGAGTTCAACAAGAAGGGCGACGGCCTGGAAGTCGCTTCCTACGAGCGTGACGCCATGACCAGCGCGCCGGGTAACCGCTTGGACGGCAAGGTTTGTCTGGTGACCGGCGCGACTCACGGCATCGGGCTGGTGACGGCCCATGCGCTGGCCAGGCGCGGCGCGACGCTGGTCATCCATGGCCGCAATCGCGGCGCTGACCGAGAAGATCGCCGGCGAGATCAGGGCCAAATCCGGCAATCAGGCGGTCTCGACCGTCATCGCCGATTTCGCCTCGCTCGATCAGGTGCGCGGAGATGGCGGCGCTAGTCGCCGAGCGGCATCCCAAGCTCGACGTCCTCCTCAACAATGCCGGGACCACGATCTCGTCCTATCGGCGCACGGCGGACGGCTTCGAATGGCATTTCGGCGTCAATCACCTGGCGCCGTTCCTGCTGACAAATCTCCTGCTGGACAATGTCAAGGCGGCCGCGCCGTCGCGCATCGTCAATGTCGCCTCGGCCGCCCATCACCGCGCCCAGGTCGATTTCGACGACCTCAATCTGGAGAAAAAGTACAACACCTGGATGGGCTACAGCATCTCCAAGCTGGAGAATATCCTGTTCACCAAGGAGCTGGCGCGGCGGCTCGAGGGCACCGGCGTGACCGCGAATTGCCTGCATCCGGGCGGCGTCGCGACCAACATCTTCTCCCATGGCGGCGCGTTCATCAAATACGCCACCATGCTCGCCCGGCCGCTGATGATCTCGGCCGAAAAGGGCGCCGAGACGCAGATCTATCTTGCGACCTCGCCGGACGTCACCGGGATCACCGGCGAATATTTCGACAAATGCCGGGTCGCCAAGCCCTCGCCCCAGGCCGAGGATATGGAAACGGCCCGGCGGCTCTGGGACGTCAGCGCCAAACTCGTAGGCCTTGCCGCATGACCCCGCTGATCCCCGCCAGCATTCACGACGAGGTCGGCCTCGCCGGAGTCGCTCTGGTGCTGCTGTGCTATGGGCTGTTGCAGACCGGGCGGTTGCGGCAGGACCAGCCGCTCTATTCCATCCTGAACGCGCTCGGCGCGGTGCTGATCTTCCTGTCGCTCACGGTCAGCTTCAATCTCGCCTCGGTCGTGATCGAGATTTGCTGGTTCACCATCAGCATGATCGGCCTCTATCGCAGCCTCAAAGGGCGCAAAATCCGCCATCCGAGACTTTAGGCCGGGCGTTCGCCCTTGATCGTCGTGCGGATGAGGTGCCGCCGCTCGCCGGAATAATCGTGAACGCCGGCGTGCTGCAGGAAGCGGTTATCCCAGATGATGATCGTGTCCTTCTGCCAATGGACGCGGCATTGGTAAGCCGGCAAATAGGCGAGCCGGCTGAGATATTGGATTAGCGGCTGGCTTTCTTCTTCGCTCCAGCCCTCGAATTTGTGGGCATAACCGGGGATGCAATAGAGCGCCTTGCGGCCGGTTCTGGGATGGGTGCGCACGACGGGATGGACGTTTTCGAGTTCCTCCGGCGTAAAGTCGTGCTCTTCGCGGGCCCGGAATTGGTCCTTCTTCGCCCGCGCCGCATTTTGCGCCATGACCTTCTGCAGACTGTAGACGATCTTCAGATCGGCCAAGGTCTCTTTCAGGCCCTCGGACAGGCCATCATAGGCGAGATGCATGTTGGCGAACGCCGTATCGCCGCCGTATCGCGGGACTTCGAGGGCACGCATGGCGATGGCCAGGGGCGGGCGCGGCAGGAAGGGGCTGTCGGAATGGAACCGTTGGCCGACGATCACCGAGCTCGGCTCGTCCGCTTCGCGTCGGACTTCCTGCACGTCGGTATAACCTGGATGGAGCGGCGCCTGGGGCAGTTCGGTGATCGGGCCGAAATATTCCGAAAACCGCTTGTGCTCTTCGACCGTCAAATCCTGGTCGCGGAAGACCAGCACCAGGAAATGGCCGAATGCGCGCCGAATTTCCTCGAGCATTGCGCCGTCCAGAGGCTTCTTGAGGTCGACGCCTGAGATTTCGGCGCCGGCTGCCCCGGTAAGCGGCTCGACCCCGATCTGGTCGAAGTCGGGCATTTCGATTCCGGCGACGGTAGGGCGTGATGTGGGATTGTCGGTAAATTTGGGTGCGACGCTCATGGCGTGGTCCATCCTTTCGCCGTCGTGCCGCCTCCTCTCCCAAGGATATGTGGGTTCATGGCGCAATGAAAACCCCGTATTCCGTGCCGAATTTGTGGTATTTCCTGCCGATTTCCCGGAATGCGCGAACGAACGCTTAACCTTGATCGCGTATATTTGAGGCATGGTCGCAGGAGTGTCAGCGAATCTGCCCCCGATCCCGCCGCCGGTCCCGGCGGGCGGTGGCGCGCCTGTGCCGCCCCAGACGACCACCACCCGGACCCTGATCTCGCCCGTTCCGGCGAAGCTCACGGTGACCCGGCTGGTCGGCGGCGAGACCCTGATCTCGGCCCAAAAGATCGGCGGCGGCTCCTGCCTGTGCGCCGACGACGTCGCGCCGGTCCCGGGCGATCCCGAAGCCACCGTCAAGAAGCTCCAAAAGGTGCTTTCCGAGGCCTCAGAGCCGGGCGGCACGTCCTCCGACAACCAGAAGCTCCTCGCTCAGGCCCGCTCCGCCCTCGCGGAAGCACAGGCCAAGATCGCGGAGAAGGACCAGGGCAACGGCCCCACCGCCAACAGCGATGCAACCCATCCCGGCGCAGGCGCTTACCACGCCGCCCTGAACGCCAATTCGGGCGTCCACGCCCCCCAGGGCGTCAACGCGAGCTCGGTATCGGTTTTCGCGTAAGACCTTCGGTCGATTAGGGCCGCTAAGCCCGCCTCAATACATCTTCGTCCGCGACTTGCCCTTGACGCTTCGTGTCCCCGGCTTGCCGGCTTTTGAGCGGCCGGCGATGCGTTTGTTGGCGGGGCGGCCGGGGGAGCCGGGTCTGGGGTCTTCGCCGACCTTGAGGCGGGTCATGGGGTCGTTGGCGACCAGGAGCTCGGTGTCTTCCAGGCGCTTGATCTCGTCGCGGAGCCGGGCGGCTTCCTCGAATTCGAGATCGGCGGCGGCCTGGAACATGCGCTTCTTGAGGTCCTCGAGATGGGCCTTGAAGTTGTGGCCGATGAAGCCCTCTTGCTCGTCCTCGCCGAATCCTGCGCCGACAGTGACGTAGTCCGCCTCGGCCACGCTCCCCAACACATCGCCGATCTTCGAGCGGATCGACTCCGGCGTGATGCCGTGTTCCTCGTTATAGGCCTGCTGCTTGGTGCGGCGGCGCTCGGTTTCGTCGAGCGCGCGGGTGAGGCTGCCGGTCATATTGTCGGCATAGAGGATCACCCGGCCGTCCAGATTGCGCGCGGCGCGGCCGATGGTCTGCACCAGCGAGGTTTCGGAGCGGAGGAATCCTTCCTTGTCGGCGTCGAGAATGGCGACCAGCGCGCATTCCGGGATGTCGAGGCCCTCGCGCAACAGGTTGATGCCGACCAGCACGTCGAACGCGCCGAGCCGCAAGTCGCGGATGATCTCGATGCGCTCCAGGGTCTCGATATCCGAATGCATGTAGCGCACGCGGATGCCCTGCTCGTGCATATATTCGGTCAGATCCTCGGCCATGCGCTTGGTGAGGGTGGTGACCAGCACGCGGAAACCCTTGGCCGCCACGGCCTTGCATTCCGCCACCAGATCGTCGACCTGGTGCTCGACGGGCCGCACGTCGCAGACGGGATCGATCAGGCCGGTCGGCCGGATCACCTGCTCGGTGAAGACGCCGCCGGTCTGCTCCATCTCCCAGGGGCCGGGCGTGGCCGAGACGTAAAGGGTCTGGGGCCGCATCGCGTCCCATTCCTGGAAGTTCAAGGGCCGGTTGTCGACGCAGGAGGGCAGGCGGAAGCCGTATTCCGAGAGCGTGATCTTGCGGCGGTAGTCGCCTCGCGCCATCCCGCCGATCTGCGGCACCGTGACGTGGCTTTCGTCGACGAACAGGAGCGCGTTGTCGGGCAGATATTCGAACAGGGTCGGCGGCGGCTCGCCGGGATTGCGGCCGGTCAGATAGCGGGAGTAGTTCTCGATACCGGCGCAGGACCCGGTCGCCTCGATCATTTCCAGATCGAACTGGGTGCGCTGGCCGATCCGCTCGGCTTCGAGATATTTCCCGGCCGCGGTGAAGGCCTTCACCTGCTGCTCCAGCTCGACCCGGATATGCTTCACGGCCTGGGTGAGGGTGGGGCGCGGCGTCACATAGTGGCTGTTCGGATAGAGCTTGACGTGTTCCAGCGCGGCGGTCTTCTCGCCGGTCAGCGGATCGAATTCCGTAATCGATTCAAGCTCGTCGCCGAACAGGGACAGCCGCCAGGCATAATCCTCGTAATGCGCCGGGAAGACCTCGACCACGTCGCCCCGCACGCGGAAGGTGCCTCGCGAAAAGGCAGCGTCGTTGCGCTTGTATTGCAGCGCCACGAAGTCACGCAAAAGCTGGTTGCGGTCGATCCGGTCGCCGATCTTCAGGCTCACGGTCATCGCCGAATAGGTCTCGACCGAGCCGATGCCGTAGATGCAGGAGACGCTGGCGACGATGATCACGTCGTCGCGCTCCAGGAGCGCGCGGGTGGCCGAGTGCCGCATCCGGTCGATCTGCTCGTTCACCGAGGCTTCCTTCTCGACATAAGTGTCGGTGCGCGGGACATAGGCCTCGGGCTGGTAATAGTCGTAATAGGAGACGAAATACTCGACCGCGTTGTCGGGGAAGAAGCTCTTGAATTCGCCGTAAAGCTGGGCCGCGAGCGTCTTGTTGGGCGCCAGCACCAGGGAAGGGCGCTGCACCGCCTCGATCACCTTGGCCATGGTGAAGGTCTTGCCCGAGCCCGTGACGCCCAAGAGCACCTGGTTGCGCTCGGCTTCGTTGACGCCGTCCACCAGCGCGCGGATGGCTTCGGGCTGGTCGCCGGCGGGCACATAGTCCGAGACCAGCTTGAACTTGACCCCGCCCTCGGTCTTCTCCGGCCGCGCCGGGCGGTGCGGCACGAATATCTCGGGATTCTCCATCAGGAACGGATCGGTCATGGGTTGATATATGCGATATCGATCCCCGAAAGGCCAGAGCCGGCGTCGAGCCGGCGCGGTCTTTGTTGACACGACAAGATAGATATGGACTTCGCAGGGTCGAGCCAGTTAAATGAGACCAACGAGATCACCAAGGGGGACTTCATGGGAGATTCTGAGAGATCAACGGTCGGCGCCGTCCGTGTGCCGCTCGGGAAAATGCTCGGCCGCGCCGCCTGCGTCGCCGCCGGCCTCGTCATCGGCCTGAGCTTCGCTGCCGATAGCGGGCATGCCGCCGACAAGAAGGACATGGGCAAGCATCCCGATTTCTCCGGCCTGTGGTTTCCCGCGGGCTTCGGCAAGCGTACACCCAATCCGTTGCCCTTCACGCCCAAGGCCAAGAAGGAACACGACGATTACGTCGCGAAATTCACGGCCGACGACGATCCCGGCCGCTACTGCATCTCGCCGGGTATGCCGCGGGCGATCTGGGGCGCGCCGTTCTCGGTCGAAATCTTCACTGCGGCCCAAGGACATGACGATCTTCTGGGAAGGCTACAACATGTACCGGAAGATCTACATGGAGGGCTTCACCGTCCCGAGCCGGTCATCGATACCCAGATGGGCTATGCCGTCGGCCATTGGGAAGGCGACACCCTGGTGGTCCATACCGACCACCTCAAGGAATATCCCTATATGAACAAGTTCCCGACCTCGTCCTCGGCCGTGATCGACGAGCGGCTGCATGTCGAGGAGCGGGAGATGAACGGCGAGAAGCACAAGTTCCTCGTCGACGATCTCACCCTGACCGATCCCAAGGTCTATACCGAGCCGGTCCACGTCACGTCCCAGCTCATGTACCGGCCGGATATCCAGGTGCTGGAATATTCCTGCAGCGACGAGCTGTGGGAAGCCTATCTGCGATAAGCGCGGCTTGACCCCGCCCGATCTCGACGAAAATTGAGCCCGGCTATCCGGCGATAGCGCCTTCTCCCCTCGCGGGAGAGGGCTGCGCAGGCTTGGCGAACGGAGTGAGCTTAGCCGAAGCTGGGTGAGGGGGCGCCGGCGTCGAACAGCGCGCCGCCTTGTGGCGCGCATCCCCTCAACCAACGTCGGCTAGGGCTCGGCCTTGCCTTGCCAAGCCTCTTCATCCTTCTCCCGCGAGGGGAGAAGGAGCCTTCTTCTTGCCGTCGGGACTGGTGTTGCTTGGGCCGGCCTAAGCCTTGCCTACTTCGATTTCTCGACGCTCTTCGGATTGCCGGGGCCGCTGCCTTTCGGGCCGCCGCCGAGGGCTGCGAAGGTGGTGCCGTCCTCGAGAATGATGGTCTTGAGGAAGAAGACGTTCGGATTGTCCTTGCGGGGCGCGCCGATCACCTTGATTTTGGTGCCGGGCTTGATCATTGCGGGCTTCATGCCCATCCGAACCAGCATATTGGCCGGCGCCCCTTCGGTGAAATGGACCTTTTCCTGTTCGCCGTTGGGCTTGGTGACCAGCAGCACCATCGACATATGCGGGTTCCGGAACTCGACCTTGTCGACCACGCCCTTGAAGGTGATCTCCTTCTGAAGATCCCAGACCGCAAAGGAGTGATGCGCCAGAGACGGCGTCGAAACCGCAACGAGTGCGCTGCAAATAAGGCCAAAAAGTGCTGCTGTCTTCATCCCAAGTTTCCAGTCTGAATATGCCTTCGCGGCCGGGTCTCCCGCACCGTCACGAGGCCGCCGGCCAGCCCGCCGCGCCTTCGCATCTCGATCCGAATTCGGGCGGGAGAACCTCCGCCCCCCAGCCATGAGATTGGCAGGGAACCCGCCATAATGCAATCGCGCCTCATGCCGGTTTCGGATGACGGATCAACGCATCGCCGGGCAAATCCCGTCCTCGGCGGCGTTGCTCGCAGTCCCGTTCGCGACCTCCTTCTCGTATCCGCCCCAGGCGGTTTCCCCGACGGCTAACGCCCGTCCTTTATCGGCTTTGTTTGTCCTGGGGACCGATATTAAGTTGCCGAATCAACCAAACTATAGGGGCGTTGCCCCGTAAAAAAGAAAGTCTAATTTCGCGTTCCGTGCGAGGGATTGATTTCGCGCAATATGTGGCCCGAGACCGTCCGGTGGCCTGGGGGCGGCGAAACAGCCATGGACGGCCTGTGCTTTTCCGCTAGGATGCCCGCGCTCGCCGCCCGCAACTCCAGGAAGTCGCCCGAGAGCCCGTGACCGCCGCGCAAACCCATCCTCGAAGCCGCGCCCCAGAAGGGCCTGATCTGGTTTCTCGCCGCCCTGGTCGGCTTCGGCCCGGCCTCGATCGACATGTATTTGCCGAGCTTTCTCGACATCGCCCACGACCTGAACACGTCCTACGACAATGTCCAGCTTACCCTCACCACTTTCTGATCGGATTCGCGATCGGCCAGCTGATCATCGGGCCGCTGTCGGACCGCTATGGCCGGCGCCCGATTCTGATCGGTGGCATCAGCCTCTATTGCGTCACGAGCCTGCTCTGCGCCGTGAGCCCCGGCATCGAGGCTCTGATCGGGCTTCGGCTGCTGCAGGCGCTCGGCGGGTGCGGCGGCAACGTGATCGCCCGGGCCGTGGTGCGCGACGTCTATAGCGGCAGCGGCTCCGCCCGCGCCATGTCGCTGATGATGCTGGTCGCGGCGATCACGCCGCTGATCGCGCCGATGGCGGCAGCTATATCGTGATCTGGGCGGGCTGGCGCACGCTGTTCGTGATCCTGAGCGTGTTCGGGGTCGCCTGCCTCGCCTTGAGCCTGGCCTTCTATCGCGAGACACACCTGCCCGAGAACCGCACGAAGCTCAACGTCATCTCGACAATCCGAGAGCTACCGGCGTGATTTTCGCGAATGCCTCCTCGGTCGGCTATGTGATCGCGGGCGGCATGGCCTTCGGCACCCTGTTCGCCTATATCTCGGGCGCTCCTGGCGTGTTCATGGACCATTTCGGCCTCAGCCGGCAGGTTTTTTCCGGTATTTTCGCCTGCAATATCGCCGGGCTCGCCTCGGGCTCGATGTTGAACACGCGGATCGTCGGCAAGGTCGGCGCGGACCGGATGCTGGCCTATGGCACCACCCTGGCGGCCACGGCTGGCGTCGCCCTCTTCATCGTGGGCTGGACGGGCGCCGGCGGGATCGTCCTGTTCGTAATCACCCAGTTCCTGGCGGTCGCGGCGCTGCATCTCATCTACGCCAATGCCATCGCAGGCCTGTTGGAGCACTATCCGCGGCTTTCGGGCACGGCGTCGGCCCTGTTCGGGGTGGCGCAGTTCGGTTTCGGGGCGATCGCGGGCACGCTGGTCGGGCAATTCTATGCCGGTGGGCCCAAATCCATGGTGGCCATCATGATGGTCACCAGCGTCGCCAGCTTCCTGGCGCAGCGGTTCCTCACCCGCGGCACCCCGGCGGTTCAGAACCCGTAGACGATCGAAGCCTTGGTCGTCGTATCGGTGTTGACCGCGCCGGTCGGCGGCTTGGTGTCGTTGCGGACGATGAAGGAAACCCGGCCCGACAGCTTGTCGGTGAGCGCGACGGTCAGGGACGTGGTCGAGTTCAGCGTATCGCTGTGGTTGATCAGATATTCCATGTCCTGGCTGATGACCGTGCTCGGCAAGACCAGCCACTTGAACGACGTCGCCGTCCGGAAGATGAAATCGGTCTCGACCCCCGCCGGTGCTGGAGGTGTCGACATAGCGTCCGCCGGGACCGGCCTCCACCGACCATTGCAAGTCGTCGCTGTTGAACACGCGGTAGCCGAAGCCCGTGCCGCCATAAATGCGGTAGCCGAAGCCGCTGAACCGGTCGTTCTCGTATTCGCTCCGGCCGAAAGCGTAAATCCGGTCGTCGGTCTCGTAGTTGAGCTGATAGGAGGCTAGGAGCCGGCGCTTGCTCAGATTCCGTTGTTTCGGCCGTAATCGAACGAAGCCGCGAGTTTGTGGCGCCACAGGCCGACGGCATGGCTGAGCTTCACCGATCCCGAGAAGGCCTTGGCGTCGGTGTTGCCGGTGTTGATCGTACCGCCGAGGTCGATCTCGCCGTCCCAGGCGCTGAAGGTGAAGAAGCCGGCCTGGTCGGTCTCGGTCTTGACCGTACCTTTGGCCACGGCCTGCTGCGGCGTCGGCGTTTCGGTAATGCCCACGGAATTGTTGATTTCGGCGACGCGATTGGGTGCGAGGCTGCGGGCGTACTCCGTGAGCTCCTGCCGGCGGTCGGGCGCGGCGGCGATTGCGGTTTCGAGCACCGGCATGAGATTCTTGCCGTCCGCCGTGGTGGCCGCGGTCTTGAGCATCAGGAGAAGCGGATCGGAGGGCTCGGAATCGGCCGCGGGCGCCGTTGACGCCAAAAGCGACGGACCGAAAAGAGATATTAAGACAACAAATGCAAAACGGGTTCGAGTTTGGCCTCGACGCAACACTATCCTCCGCTACGCAACTCTATGGCCACGCCCCCCGTTCGGCGGTAGCCACCATACATGTCGCATGAATATTATGGACGAAAAAGGGTAAATTTTGCCTGAACAAGGGGCTCTTCTTGGTTAATTTCCGTCAAGTTTTGCGTCCTATCGAAAGGAACAGGGAGATTTGATGACCGAACGGCTCGATTGTGTCGTGATCGGCGCCGGCGTGGTCGGCCTCGCGGTCGCCCGCGCCCTGGCGCTCGCCCGGCGCGAGGTCGTCGTGCTGGAGAGCGCCGGCGCGATCGGCCAAGAGACCAGCAGCCGCAATTCAGAGGTCATTCACGCCGGGATCTACTATCCGACCGGCAGCCTCAAGGCGCATCACTGCGTGCGCGGAAAAGCCGCGCTCTACCAGTATTGCGAGGAGCGCGACATCCCGCACCGCCGTGTCGGCAAGGTGATCGTCGCGACCTCCGAAGACCAGATCCCGGCGCTCGAAACCTATCGCCGTCAGGCCACCGCGAACGGCGTCCGCGACTTGACACGGCTCGACCGCACCGCGCTGGCCGAAATGGAGCCCGAGGTGTCGGGCGTGCGCGGCCTCTTGTCGCCCTCGACGGGCATCATCGACAGCCATGCGTTCATGACGGCCCTGCGCGCCGATCTTGAAAGCCTGGGCGGCTCGGTGGTTCTCAAAAGCCCCGTCGTTGACGGCAGGGTGACGTCCAACGGCATTACGCTCGCCGTTGGCGGCGCGGATCCGGTCACCGTCGTCTGTGATCGCGTGGTGAACTCGGCCGGCCTGTGGGCCCCCCATGTCGCCGCGCGGATCACGGGAATGCCGCCATCCGCCGTGCCGACGCCCTATTTCGCCAAGGGCTGCTATTTCTCGCTGGTCGGCCGTTCGCCTTTCGCTCACCTGGTCTATCCCGTGGCGGAACCCGGCGGACTCGGCATTCATGTCACATTGGACATGGAAGGGCGGGCGCGGTTCGGGCCCAATGTCGTCTGGCAGGATGGAGTCGATTACAGCTTCCCGCCGGGTCTCCGCGACCAATTCGCGAAATCGATCGAACGCTATTATCCCCGGCTCGATCCCAACCGGCTGCAGGAGGGCTATACCGGCATCCGGCCGAAGCTCGTTCCCCAGGGCCAGCCGAACGCCGATTTCGAAATTCAGGGACCCGAGGATCATGGTGTGCCCGGGCTGGTGAATCTCTACGGCATCGAATCGCCGGGGCTCACCAGCGCGCTTTCGATCGGCGACCATGTGCGCCGCATGATCGCCTGACGGCGCGTATCGGGCTGGATTTTCCGCTGTCCTTCGCTTAGACCGTCACGAGCCCCACCCGATCGGAGGAAATCTGCCGAATGCCCGTGCCTCTCATTCAGCCCTTCGCGGCGATCCGGCCCGCCGAGGGCCATGCCCAGGAGGTCGCCGCACCGCCTTATGACGTGCTGTCGAGCGAGGAGGCGAGGGCGATGGCGGCAGGCAAGCCGAACAGTTTCCTGCATATCTCCAAGGCCGAGATCGATCTGCGCGCCCGGAACCGACCCTTATGCTCCGGAGGTTTATGCCAAGGCGGCGGAGACCATGCAGTCCTTTCTCGCCCGCGGGGTGCTGAAGCGGGACGCGAAGCCCTGCTATTACGCCTATCGCATGATCATGGATGGCCACGCCCAGACCGGCCTCGTCGCCGGCGGCTCGGTGGAAGCCTATGACGCGAACCGCATCCGCAAGCACGAATTCACCCGTCCCGCCAAGGAGGACGACCGCGTCCGGCAGATCGAGGCGGTCGGCGCCCATACCGGGCCGGTCCTGACCGCCCATCGCCCGAACGCGGACGTCGCCGCCATTCTCGATGCCGCGAGCGGGCGGACGTCTGCAAGCGACGTCACGGGACCCGGAAATGTGCGGCACACGCTGTGGGTCATCGATGATCTCCGGTCGATCGAACGATTGACCGAGGCTTTCGAGGCCATGCCGGCCATTTATATCGCCGATGGGCACCACCGCTCGGCGGCGGCGTCGCGGGTTGCGGCGGCCCATAAGGCTCAGAATCCGAATCACAGCGGCGCGGAGCTCTATAATCGCTTCCTGATCGTCAGCTTCCCCGAGGATCAGATGCGGATCCTCGACTACAACCGAGTGGTCCGTGATCTCGGCGGGTTGTCCGAAAAGGATTTCCTCGCTGCCGTCGGCGGCGCTTTCGAGGTCGCCCCTGCCGATGCGCCGGTGAAGCCGGAGCAAGCCGGCATTTTCGGCCTTTATCTCGCCGGGCGCTGGTATCGCCTGACCCCGCGCGAGGCTTTGCCGCCGAGATCCGATCCCGTCGGCCGGCTCGATGTCAGCGTGCTCTATGACCGGCTGCTCGCGCCCATACTCAAGATCGGCGACCAGCGCCGCGATGCGCGGATCGACTTCGTCGGCGGCATCCGGGGCCTGCCCGAATTGGAGAAGCGGGTGAACAGCGGCGAAATGGCGGTTGCCTTCGCCCTGCATCCGACTTCGATGGGCGATCTTCTGGCGGTCGCCGATGCCGGCGAGGTAATGCCGCCCAAATCAACCTGGTTCGAGCCCAAGCTTGCCGACGGGCTCGTCTCACTGCCCCTGGAGTAGGCCATGGCGACGAACGAGGACAAGGCGCGGCTGATCGAGATCGTCCGCGAGAAATCCTTTTCCAACGATCGCGAGATCACCTTGGCCTCGGGCCGCAAGAGCATGCTCTATTTCAACATGAAGCCGACGATGATGGACCCGGAAGGCGCGGCCATCATCGCGGACATGATCATCGACAAGCTCGAAGGGCACGACGTCGATTATGTCGGCGGGCTGGAAATGGGGGCGGTTCCGATCGTCTCGATGGTGAGCCCGGCGAGCTTCCGCCGTGGCCGGCCGATCCGCGCCTTCTTCGTGCGTAAGACGGCGAAGGGGCACGGCACGCAGGCGCTCATCGAAGGCCTCGCCCCGGGCGACAGCCTGAAGGGCAAGCATGTCGTGATCATGGAGGACGTCACCACGACGGGCGGCTCCGCGCTCAAGGCCGCCCTGGCCGCGCGCGAGGCCGGCGCCAAAGTCGATACGATCCTCACCCTTCTCGACCGCCAGGAAGGCGCAGCGGAGGCTCTTGAGGCCGACGGCGTGAAATTAGTATCGCTTCTCACCGCGAGCGACTTCGTCTAGGCCGCCCGGTTAACAAATCCCGCCACATGGGCGATAGTGTGCGACCGGTGAGACGCGTGGAACGGTTCCGTCTCGGCCGACGCGGCACCATATAGAGAATAACGAGGCCGGTTCCGACTGAACCTGTGGCACCGAAAGAAGTGAGGGCCCTCATGAAAAACATGAAAATCGGATGGGGATTGGCGTTGTGGATTTCCGGCGTTGCGTGCTTGGCCGGACCTGAGGCGGTGGCGGCGCCGATCCATGACGCTGCGGCGGCCGGCGACACGGCCAAGATCCAGCAATTGATCGATGCGGGGACCAATGTCGATCAGCCGCGGGCGGGCGACGAGGCGACGGCCCTTCACGTCGCGGTGTTTAACGGCAAAACCGATGCGGTCAAGCTTTTGCTCAAGGACGGCGCCAATATCAACGCTCATACTGCGGCGGGTTATACGCCGCTTCATATCGCCGCCATCAAGGACAATGCCGAGATCGCGAAAATTCTCCTCGATGACGGCGCGGCCGTCGATGCGGTGGCCGCCGGTGGAGAGACGCCGCTGCATCTCGCGACCATGGACGAGAACACGGACATCGTGAACGAATTGATCGACGCCGGGGCGGACCGTTCGCTTCGGGATTTCGAGGGCCGCACAGCCTCCGACCTCGCCAAAGCCCGCGGCAACGACACGCTCGCCAAGCTCACGATGGCCGGCCAGGCCCAAACGCCCAGCATCTACAAGGACGGCACCGCCGCGATCGAGAAACGAATCCGCCAGACCGAGGCCGTGATCGCCCGCAACCAGGAATCCCTGTCGAAGGGCGCTACTCAGGACGCGTTGGGCCAGCCCGATCTGAACGGATCGATCAGTCCGGCCTCGCCTAAGGAGATGTCGACCGAGGACTTGCTCAAAGCCGCCGGCAGCCTGATCGACAGCACCACGACGCCGATTACCCTTTCACCGAAGGGCATCGACGCCGCTGTTGCCGACCGGGTGGCCAAGGACCGGGCCGTCGCACCGACCAGTCCCGCGCCGGGCTCATCCTCGCTCGATCCGTCTCTCGACAGCCTGCTGAAGGATGCCAACGCGCTGGTCCAGCCGACGCCGGCGCCCGCCGCCCCCGCCGTCGCAGGCGATTACCTCGTCCAGCTCGCCTCAGTGAAGTCCGCCGAGGGCGCGCAGGCTGAATGGAAGCGGCTGACCGCGGCCCATCCCGACCTCCTGGTCGCCCTCAACAGCACCGTCGTCCCCGCCGATCTCGGCGACAAAGGGACATTCTACCGTCTGCGCGCCGGTCCGCTCAGCAAGGACCGGGCGTCTTCGATCTGCGACAGCCTCTCCCAAACCGACGAAAACTGCATGGTCGTCCGGCAATAGTGCCTCCCGGGACGACTGCTCGTATGGCCCCCGTTCTCTCGATCGACAATCTGTCGGTTCATTTCCGCATCACCGGCGGCGACGTCTGGGCGGTGCGCGACGTCTCGATCGATGTCGAGGCTGGGGAATGCCTCGGGATTGTCGGCGAGTCCGGATCGGGCAAGAGCCAGACCTTCCTCGCTGCGCTCGGCCTCCTTGCCTCGAACGGCCAAGTCGATGGCCGCGTCCGGTTCGGCGATACCGATATTCTCGGCCTCGATCAGCGCGGCCTGAACAAGCTCCGCGGTTCGCGCATCGCCATGGTCTTCCAGGACCCGATGACTTCGCTCACGCCCCATATGCGGGTTGGCCGTCAGCTCGCCGAGGTCCTGATCCGGCACAAGGGCATGTCACGGCACGCGGCGCGAGACAAAGTGATGGACATGCTGGGACAGGTCGGGATCGCCGACGCCGCCCGGCGCGTCGACCAGTTTCCTCATGAGCTTTCCGGCGGGCTGCGCCAACGCGTGATGATTGCGATGGCGCTTCTTTGCGAGCCGGACCTCCTGATCGCCGACGAGCCGACCACCGCGCTCGATGTTACGGTACAGGCGCAAATCCTGGCGATCCTCAAGAAGCTCACCAGCGAGCGGAACCTCGCCCTCGTGCTGATCACCCACGATCTCGGTGTGGTCGCCGGGCTCGCCGACCGGGTCGCCGTGATGTATGCGGGGCGGGTCGTCGAGGAGGCCAAAGTCGACGATATCTTCCATAGTCCTCAGCATCCCTATACGCGGGCGCTGCTGCACTCGACGACGCGGCTCGACGATAATCCCGATGCGCCGCTTTCGGCCATCCCGGGTCAGCCGCCGAGTGCCTCGACCGTAGCGCCGGGCTGTGCCTTCGCGCCGCGCTGCCTGTCCGTATTCGAGCCGTGCCGCGACCAGCGTCCGCCGCTCCTGCCGGCCGGCTCGGCTCATCGAGCAGCTTGCCATCTTCTGGAAACGTCCCAATGAGCGATACGGTTCTCGAGGTCGAAGGACTGAAGGTCCATTTCCCGGTGAGGCGCGGCGCGGCGCAATGGGGCCCGCCGGCGACTTTGAAGGCCGTCGAGGATGTGAGCTTCACGGTCGGGCTCGGCGAGACGCTCGGCATCGTCGGCGAATCCGGCTGCGGCAAATCGACGCTCGGCCGAGCCGTCCTGCAGCTCGTCAAGCCGACCGCCGGCAAGGTCGCCTGGCTCGGCCAGGATTTGGGGGCGCTCGGTCCCGCAGCCATGCGCAAGCTCAGGGGCGACCTGCAAATCGTCTTTCAGGATCCGCTGGCCTCGCTCGACCCGCGCATGACCGTGGGCGAGATCATCGCCGAGCCGCTCAAGTCCAATGGCGCACGTTGGTCCGCCGAGGAGCGCCGAAACCGCGTCGCCGCGATAATGGACAAGGTCGGTCTGTCGCCCTCGCTACTCAACCGCTATCCCCACGAATTCAGCGGCGGCCAGTGCCAGCGCATCGGCATCGCGCGGGCCATGGTCGTAGAGCCGAAGCTGGTCGTGGCCGACGAGCCGGTGTCTTCGCTCGACGTCTCGATCCGGGCCCAGATCGTCAATCTCCTGAAGGACCTTCAGCGCGAATTCGGTCTGTCCCTGATCTTCATCAGCCACGACCTTTCGGTCGTGCGCCATATCGCGGGCCGGATCCTGGTGCTCTATCTCGGACGGGTCATGGAAA
Source organism: uncultured Alphaproteobacteria bacterium (assembly GCA_963732795.1). Lineage (GTDB taxonomy): Bacteria > Pseudomonadota > Alphaproteobacteria > CAVTAV01 > CAVTAV01 > CAVTAV01. Next base: position 183,482 of record CAVTAV010000001.1, read on the forward strand.
TCGGCGACCGGGAGGACATCTTCACGCGGACGCTCCATCCCTACACCAAGGCGCTGATCCATGCGGTGCTCACGCCCGATCCGGCGGCCCATCACGGCTCCGCCAAAAGCCTTGATGAACGAGGTATTACGGGCGAGCTTCCCTCGCCGATCGATCCGCCGTCCGGCTGCGTGTTCCGGACGCGCTGTCCGATCGCGACGGAGATATGCGAAAGGGTCATACCCGAGCTGCGCGAGCTGCATGGCGGCCATTTCGCCGCCTGCCATCACGCCGAAGCCTAAGAAGCGGGCGGCGTGCCTGCCGATTGCGCGGTTACTGAATCGTCCGCGACGCGTCGGCCGGGTTCAAGAGCGTCAGAGTCGAGTCCATGATCCGCGAATCCGCGCATAGAAGCAGGATCGCCGAGCCGGGCTCGGTGGTGGTCAACACCTTGTCAATCCTCTCTTCCGCCTCGAATTCGTCGGTGATCGAGACGACGTGAAGCCGGGCCTCGTCATTGGTGAGATCGGCCAGACGGTCGATCACTTCCTGGCCCGGGGACATGGCGCGGATGCCGTCCTTGTCGGCGTAACCGACGGCGAGTCCGACCATGACGGACTTCCGGCCGAGCAGCGTATCGTACACGGGATAGTCGTTCGGCCCCGCTTGCGGCGTGCGATAACTCCTGACACGCATTGCCCCTCCTCTTGCTGCAGCCCCGAAAAATGCTAGATTCGCAGCACGGCCTTAGGATAAGACGTCTGGGTTAGGCGGCGGTTAATTCGCCGCCGGTCATCGTCGTTTCCGGCGATGGCCGGTGTCTCGAAAAGTGTCCCGTTTCGGTACGGACCGTATGGAAATTTGCCGGATCGATATGAGAAAGAGCGCGACGCGGGCGGTGAGACTGGCCTCGGTCGTTGCCGTACTCGGCTGGTCGGGTTACGCCCTGGCCGCCGATACAGGGTCGGATGCCCTTACGGCGCTTGAAAGTCAGGGCTACAAGGTCGTCACCAAGACCATCGCCAAGGGGGAGTTCACCGGTTGCGAGTTCAATCGCCAGGTGCCGTTCCGGAATGGCATGGTTTTTGTTTGCCTTGGCGATACGCGGGGACGGGCCTATGAGCCCGATGTCACGATTCTCCGCGACGACAACGGGGACGTACGGGTTTTGATCGACGGAGAGGAGTATCGCGGCACCCTGATTCGCGAGTGACGATTTCTAACCGTTGGCGTTAATACGGTAGAAGCGAATCGGAACTACGTATCGACCGTCGATCGGATTATATAATGTCGGGAGACCGATACGTCATAGGCAACGGAATCGTTGTCGGATGAGTGAACTGCTTTTTTTGCGAGAACTGAGGAAGGGCGGAAGTAATGGTCGCAGCTAGCCGGGTGGAACCCAAGGACGTCAACGCCAAATTGCTGGCCTGGGTCGACGAGGTGGCTGCGCTTTGCGAGCCGGATCGCATCCACTGGTGCAATGGCTCCCAGGAAGAATACGACGCGCTGTGCCGGGAGATGGTGGCCAGCGGAACTCTGATCCCCCTCAATCCCGAGAAACGCCCCGGTTCCTTCCTGGCCCGCTCCGACCCGAGGGACGTCGCCCGCGTCGAAAGCCGCACCTTCATCTGCACCCGCCATGAAGAAGACGCCGGCCCGACCAACAATTGGTGCGATCCCGACGAGATGAAGGCCACTCTCACCGGCCTGTTCAAGGGCTGTATGCATGGCCGCACGATGTATGTGGTGCCCTTCAGCATGGGACCCTTGGGCTCCGACATCGCCCATATCGGCGTTCAGATCACGGATTCGCCCTATGCCGTCGCCAACATGCGGATCATGACCCGCATGGGCGACAAGGTGCTCGACGTCCTCGGCGACGGCGACTTCGTGCCCTGCCTCCATTCGGTCGGCAAGCCCTTGGCGCCCGGCGAGAAGGACGTCGCCTGGCCGTGCAACGAGCTCAAATACATCGTCCAGTTCCCGGAAGACCGCTCGATCTGGTCCTATGGCTCCGGCTATGGCGGCAACGCGCTTCTCGGCAAGAAATGCTTCGCGCTGCGGATCGCCTCCAGCATGGCGAAGGAGGAGGGCTGGCTCGCCGAGCACATGCTGATCCTCGGCCTCGAATCCCCGGAAGGCGAGAAGACCTATGTTGCGGCGGCGTTCCCGTCGGCTTGCGGCAAAACCAATCTCGCGATGATCATCCCACCCGAGGGTTTCGAGGGCTGGAAGGCCTGGACGGTCGGCGACGACATCGCCTGGATCAAGCCGGGCGCCGACGGCAAGCTGTACGCGATCAATCCCGAGGCCGGCTATTTCGGCGTCGCGCCGGGCACCTCGATGAAGTCGAACCCGAGCGCCATGCACACGCTCGAGAAGAACGTCATCTTCACCAATGTCGCGCTGACCGACGACGGCGACGTCTGGTGGGAGGGCATGACCGACGAGCCGCCCGCCCATCTGATCGATTGGCAGGGCAACGACTGGACGCCGGACAGCGGCCGCAAGGCGGCCCATCCCAACGCGCGCTTTACGGCGCCCGCCAGCCAGTGCCCGAGCATCGATCCCGCCTGGGACGATCCCAAGGGCGTGCCGATCAGCGCCTTCATCTTCGGCGGCCGGCTGAGCAAGCTCTACCCGCTGGTGTTCCAGGCGCTCGACTGGGATCACGGCGTCTATCTCGCCTCGACCATGGGCTCGGAGGCCACCGCCGCGGCGGAAGGCCAGGCCGCGATCCGGCGCGATCCCATGGCGATGTTGCCGTTCTGCGGCTACAACATGGGCGACTATTGGGGCCACTGGCTCGACGTCGGCCATCGCCTGAAGAACCCGCCCGCCATCTTCCGCGTGAACTGGTTCCGCAAGGACTCCAACGGCAAGTTCATTTGGCCCGGCTTCGGCCAGAACATGCGCGTGCTGAAATGGATCGTCGATCGCGTCCATGGCCGCACCGACGGCGTCGAGAGCCCGTTCGGCATCATGCCGAAATTCGTCGATCTCCACTGGAACGGCCTCAATTACGCCGTCGAAACCTTCCACAGCCTGATGAAGATCGACCGGGACGAAGGCCTTAACGAAATCGAGGAGCAGTTGGAGCTGTTCAGCAGCTTCGGCGACCGCCTCCCCGAGATCCTCGAAGAACAGCGCCAGCGCGCCTATCAGCGGCTGGAGGAAATCTCCGAGATCTGGGAGCTGCCGCGCTAAGCCTATCTAAGCGACACGTTCTGCGTCGGCGTGACCGGCATGATGTGCACCCAATAGGGCGGGTTCCCGCCGAACTCGCTGAAGCGGGCGTTGAAGGTCAGCGGATCGTTGGTCGGTTCCAAGAGGCTCGGGCCGTAGACAAGCCGGACCTCGTCCGCGTCGTAGTTCATCAGATCCAGAAGCGTCGGGAAGATGTCGAAATGGCTGGTTGCGCCGAAATCGGTGCGCGACCAGGTAGCGGCCTCGACGGCGATATCCGGCACCTTGGTCATCATCGCGATCGCGACGGTGCCTTCCGACGGCGGCGGGTTCTGCGAGCAATGAGTGGCATAGCCCGGCGAGCCGTCCTCGTGGAAGTTCTGGCCGTGGTCGCTGGTATAGACAATGATCGCGTTCGAAAGATCCGCTCCTGCGAAGAGCGTGTCCATAAAGTGGCCCACAGTCCATAGCAACGTGTTGCGGTAGGCGTTCTTGTAGAGGTCCCATCTTTGGACGCCCGTCCCACGGTCGTTCGTCGCGACATTGGCGAGGCGGCCACGCGGCGAGGCCGGCTTATAGATCGTGTAGCTCTCGGGATATTTGTCGTTGACCGGAAAATGCGCGCCGATCTTGTTGGCGATGATGAATTCCGGCACGTCGTTATGGGTGCGCTCGGCGATCAACTCGGCGATCTTCTCGTCGCGGTCGACGACCGGCGTATGGTCGAACTGAATGAACTCGTCGATCTGCTTCAAATCCTTCTTGGTCATCGAGTTCTGCAGTCGGCCGTCGGTAAGCTGGGCGTCGATATAGACCGTGTGGTAGCCGGCCTCCTTGGCATAGGACCAGATCGTCGGCTTGGTGGCGATATAGCGCTGGTAGTTCACGCGCGTGCCGCCGTAGCGGAGCGTGATATTGGTGCCCGCGCTGCAATTCGCCGCCGACGCCGCCCGTCCGAAATTATAGACCCCCGGACGCGGCCGCTCGGCAGCGTTCAACAAGCCTGAGCGGATTTTCCCGCCGCCGATATCGAGATAGTCGCCGCGCACGCTCTCATCGACGATCAGCACGATATCGGCGGGCCGCGCCATCGGTTTATGGTCAAGCGTCACCGGCTCGCGCCTGTGGCGAAGCTGCAGCACTTTTTCGGTCACCATTACGGCCCCGTATGCGCCGGTGACGATGGTGCCCGGCATGCCGGTCGCGCCTGCACCGTCGCGTGCGAAGACGATCGTCGCCAAAAGCGCCATGGCGACCACCGGGGCCATGGCCGGAACATGCCGGGCGATCCGGTAGCGATAAGCCCGCGGCCGGGGTGGCACGATCACGCCCGCCGCGATCAAAAGCGCGGCGACAACCGGCGGCAGGATATGACCCCCGAACTGCTCCAACGCATCGCCGGTGAAGCTCGCGGTCTCGAACAGGTTCACGAAGGAGACATAGAAAAACGGCGCATCCATCACCCGCTGATAGGAATTGACCAGTAGGACCGAGGCCGCGAACAGGACTGCGCAGCCGAGACGGAACAGGATGCTCTGGGAAAAGGCGGCTGCCAGCGTTGCAATGAGGCAGAGGGTCAGGAGCGCCGAATAGAAGATGGTGAAGGTAACGCCGCTCAGCGTCTCCCAGCGCACCAGATACCAATGATAGGGAACCAGCAATCCGGCAATGACGAGGCCGGCCTTCAGGGTGTCCCGGTTCCAGATCGACGGATTTGCCCTCATGTCCCCACGAGCCGTCAGAAACAACCGCGGCGGACACGGGCCACGCGCCGCACGTCATAAAAGTCTCACGAAATCATCACGGCGGTAAATCGGATTTGACGCAGCGATGTCAAAATGCCGCACAAGCGTTGCATCCGGGAGACAGTGGGAGCTCAGGCGAAGGCGGGCAGGACATGCTCGATGAAAAGCTTGAGCGAACGGCTCTCGCGCTCATGGCCGAGATTGCCGAAGGCGAATTGAAGCAGGCAGTAATTAGCGCCGGTTTCCTTGGCTTCGGCGACGATCTTCTCGCGGACGGTGTCGGGCGAGCCGACATAGATCAGGCCGGCGTCCCGCGCCTGGTCGTAGGTCAGGAAAATGCTGAAATTGGCCTCAACCTTGTAATCGCGCCACAGCTTCACGAGCTTGGCGAACCAGTTGTCATAGGCCTCCCGGCAGACCGTATCGGCCTCCTCGTCGCTGTCGGCGATGTAGATCTGCCGTGCGCCGCCGAGGAAAGGCTGTTTGATCGGCGTCGGGGGAAGGTCCGCGCGCTGCTTGCGATTGGCCCAAAGCTCCGGCGCCGCTTCAACCAGGGTTTTGATCCGTGCGGTCGGGCCATTGACCATCATGTTCATGCCGATCTCGGTGGAGAATTCCTGGCTTTCCCGGCCGCCGACGCCAGCCCAGAGCGGCGGATGCGGCGTCTGAACGGGTCGGAGCGCCATCGGCACGCCGTCAAACTGGTAATGGTCGCCCTTATGGGTCAGCCGGTCCGACGAGAGGCCTTTGAGCAGAATTGTCAGCACTTCGCGATAGAGCGCGTGGCTCGCCTCCGGCGACACGCCGAAAAACCCGATCTCGATCGGCGAAATACCGCGGCCGACGCCGAGCTCCAGCCGGCCATGGCTCAAATTGTCGAGGATGCAGATTTCCTCGATCAGGCGAAGCGGGTGATAGAGCGGCAGAAGAAAGACCATCGGCCCGAGCCGGATGCGCTTGGTCGCCCGCGCCGCCGCGGCCAGGAACACGCTGGGCGAGGGGGCCGCACCCAGGGGTGTGCCGTGATGCTCGGCGAGATGATAGCCGTGAAAACCGCCCTCTTCGGCGAGATGCAGGAGCTCAAGGCGCTCGTCATACGTCTTGGCGAGTGGCTCGTCGCGGAGATCGAGGTGGTCGAAAATCCCGAATTTCATGCGGCGTAATCCCCCGATTGCGTGCGTTTCTTGTCGTCATTCCCGCGAAAGCGGGAATGACGATTACAGAGCGGTCTCTGCTAAAAGAACCGCTGCATGATACCGATGAGTGCCCCGATCGCAAGGACGGCGGTCGGCAGGATGGTGAGGCCGAAACCGGGACCGCGCTTCTCGGCGGCCTTGGAATAGGTGACGACATAGACGATCCGCCCGATCGGCCAGACCGCGCCGACCGCGGCGGCCCACAGGTCGCCGTAATAAACCGCGAACAGCCAAAGGCAGGGCAGGAATTGCAGAAGCTGCTCCGCCGTATTGGCTTGAACCCGGAAGACGCGTTCGAAATCCGGATTGCCCGTGGTCGCCGGCGCCTGGATGCCGTAGCGCGCGCGGGCGCGGGCGACGCGGATTCCGGTCCATCCGAAAATGAAGACCGCGATCAAGGTGACCAAGCCGGTCCAAGGAAAGGCACTTACCATGGCGGTACCCTCTTAAGTCATGTTGCCGGCCGGCAGTATAGATCAAATCCGCCGCCTGAAAACAAAGCGCCCCCCGGAATGATCCGGAGGGCGGTCCCAAGTTTGGGGAAAGTTTATTCTAAAGGGGAGAAGTGCCGAACGCTGCTACTAGTCCGTTTGCCCGCTGTCGGGTTGGTTGTCCCTGAAGGGAGGCCGGCGATTCCAGGGGCCGTGATCTCGGTCCCACCGTCTGTGATCGCGCCGCGCCATCCTTTCGCGCCGCGGAAAGAGCTGGTTTTTGGTCAGGGTGCCGGTCTGGTCGCGATCCATGCGGTCGAATTGATTGTCGGCCATGCCTTTGAGATCGAGCTTGCCGGTGCCGCTGGTGTCGAGGCGGTCGAATATGCGGTCGGCACGTTCCTTCGCCTGCTTGACGATGTAGTTCTGGAATTCCTTGCGCGACACCGTGCCGTCGTGGTTGGCGTCGGCCGCCTTGAGGCGTTGCGGGGCGTTCGCCTCGTATTCCTCCTTGGAGACCACGCCGTCCTTGTTGGTGTCGAGAGCCGAAAAGGCCAGATCGCGCGCCATCGGCGCCCGAAGGCCGTCTCGCATCAGTCCGGGGCCCCGCGGCATGTCGGGCTTGCCCGCCGGAGTGTCGGCGGCGAAAGCCACGGCCGGCGCGATGATCAGACCGGTCAGGATGGCAAGGCGTAACTTACTGTTTCGCATCGTATTTTCCTCGCGATAAATGGAACCATGGTGGAGCCCAAGGTCATGCTCCCATTAACCGCCTCCAGGTCATTACACGGGGGTCGGTCGGACTCCCTTCGCGGAAGAAGCGCTCAGCCGGCCTTGACCTCGTCGAGTGTGCCGAGACGCGGCCGGAAATAGGCCACGTTGTAGACGACCGTCGGGCTTACGATGTCGGAGAAGACCGCCGGGCTGTAATTGTAGTAGGCCTCGGCGATGATCACAGTGTCGCCGTCATGGACCACGAACCCCGACGGCAGGGTGGCCGATCCGCCCTGCGTGCCGATGCGGCTCGTACCGTGGTAATCCCCGCCACCCGTGCGCTGCCAATTGACCGTAGGCGTGCCGTTTTTGAGGCTGACTGAGGTGAGGATCACCTCGCCGTCGGCACTGAAATCGAATGGCGACGCGATATGGGTAACCGCGTCGAACAGACCCGTCAGATCCGACTCGCTGATGGTCTTCGCCTGGGACACGAGATCCGCCATGCTGACCGCCACGCGGTTGACCTTCTGATAAAGCAGCGCGAAGCGGGTGATCTCGAAGCCGCCGGTGACCAGCACCATCAGTGCGGGGACGACCAAGGCGAGCTCGATCAGGATCGAGCCCTTGCTGTTGCGGTTAAGGGCGCCGATGAGACGCCGAAAGCCGGCTCTTTTCGTCATGGCTTGCTTCCTCTCCTGCGTCCGGCCGGTCAATAGGGTTCGTTGCGGACAGCGGTGCTTGCTGACAGCCGGATCGTGCCGTCGTCGCCGAACAACGGGGCGACCAGTGTCGTCCAGCTCGGCCAGTCGTAGGTGACGGTGTAGAGCACGACCTGTCCGGAGCCGCCGAGGCCCGCGGCGCCCATGTCGGAGTCCCATTGCCCGTTGCCGTTGACGTCGGTGAAGGGCTCACCCACGTCGTATTGCCCGTTGCCGTTAGAGTCTTCATAGGGCTCCGGCTTCCCGATATCCGAGAAATCGTCATAGACCTTGTGGGTGATCGTGGCGTTGTTGACGTTGATGAGCCCGAGCGTGTCGGTTCTGAGCGCGTTCAGGATCAGCGTGTCGCGGTCCTCGCCGTCCGGCGAATAGCCGGTGATGCCGAGACGGGAAGTATCGCGCACGGCGCCTTCCATAAGAACCTCGGCGAACAGCGCCATGCCGAGATCGAAGATTCCGGCCATTATGAGAATGAGGATCGGGAGCGCGAAGGCAAATTCCAAGGCCGCCGCGCCGCGCTGGCACGCCCACAGAGTCCCCGCTCGAAGCGGGGACCAGAAGCGATTAAACATTTCGGCACCTCACATCCGAATAAAGTTGTCCAGCACACTTAGGATGGCCGGCCCGATCAGCACGATGAACAGGGACGGCAAAATGAAGCAGATCAACGGCACGGTCAGAATGGCCGGCAGCCGGGCGGCCTTCTCCTCCGCCCGCATCAATCGTTCGTTTCTGAATTCGGCCGAGAGCACGCGCAGCGACTGCGACAGCGGCGTGCCGTAGCGCTCGGTCTGGATCAGGGTGGTCACCACGCCGCGCAAGGCCGGCAGGGTTACGCGCCGCGCCAGGTTCTCTAGCGCCTGGCGCCGGTTGGACAGGAAGCCGAGTTCGACCGCTGTCAGGCTGAACTCGTCCGAGATCTCGTCGCAGGTCTTGGCCATTTCGCGCGCCACCTTGGAGAGCGCGGCGTCGATGGTGAGGCCGGCCTCGGCGCAGATCACGAGAAGGTCCAGGGCGTCCGGCAGCGACTTGCGGATCTCCGTCTGCCGCTTCTGCACGGTATTCTTGACCAGTAGGTCCGGCGCCATCGCCGCCAGGAGGATCGAACCGATCGCCGCCATCAGCCGGGTCAGCGGCTGAAGGTGTCCGACGTCGAGGCCGAACAGCGCGATCGTCGCGGCCACGCCGACGATGATCGGCAGGACCATCTTGAAGAACAGATAGATGATGATGGCGTCCTTCGACCGCCATCCGGCCTCGGCCATCTTCTGGACGATCTTCTGCGACGATTGGCTGCGCATCAGGTTCAGGCGCTTGACCACGTGGCGCATGACGCCGACGCTCTTCTCGCGTTGGGTCTTGCGGTCGCGCCGCTGAGGCGCGACGAAGCCGGAGCGCATTGCGTCGCGCCGTTCGGCGAGGGCCTTGATGCGGCCGCGCATCGGGTCGCGCACCAGCATGGTGTTCCAGACCGCAAGCACGGTCAGAAACGCCGTCACGCCGGCCAGGATCGTGAGGTAATCCTCGGGTTTCCAGTTGGTCGGAAGAAGGCTATCCATGGCTAAATCTCGAATTTGATCATTCGGCTGATGACGAACATGCCGAGGCCCATTGCGAGCAGGGCGCCGCCGCCCATGACCATGCCGCGGGGATCGGTGAACAGCACGCTGACATATTTGTAATTGATGAAAAGCAGCACGCCGAACAGCAGGAACGGCAGGCAGCCGATAATCGCCGCGCTCGCCCGCGCCTCGGACGACATTGCCTTGACCTTGAGCTTCATCTGAAGCCGCTTGCGCAGGATGTCGGACAGGTTCTCAAGGGTCTCGGCGAGGTTGCCGCCGGTTTCCTTCTGAATCGAGATGGCGATCACGAAGAATTTGAAATCCGCCGTCGACATCCGGTCTGCCGCCTCCTCGAGCGCCTCCTCGAGCGGCTTGCCGAGTTTGACGCTGTCGCTGATGCGGCGGAACTCGATGCCGATTGGATCAGGGAGTTCCTGGCCGACCGAGGAGATGGATTCGGTGATCGGCAGACCCGAGCGAAGGCCGCGCACGATCAGGTCGATCGCCTCGGGAAACAGTTTGGTGAACTTCTCGATCCGCCGATCGATGAGCTTCGAGACGACCATATGCGGCAGACCGAACGCCGCGATGAGCCCCACCAAGAAGTCGATCATGAAGCCGGTGTTGAAGAATACCTTCAAGAATACGCCCACGATGGCGCCGACCAGAACGCCGGCGAGCATGTAATTCGCCAGCGAAATGGTCATGCCAGTCTGGGTCAGCCGCTTGCGCAGCTCGGCGGGGCGAGGCAGGAGCCGCCGCGCGAGAAGTTCGAGGCCCTTCGCCGAATTGTCGTGTGCGATGCGTTTGACATTGGCGGCGGCGTCGAGCTTGCCTGTCTGGGAGAAACGGTAGCGGATCTTGGTCATGCGCCGGGCGAGCGCACGCTGCGGCCCACTGAACAGGTTCATCGCGACTATCACGCATCCCAGGATCACGAGCACACCGATGAAGACGGCGGCGGTGACGATTGTCGCATTCGTTCGTGGGTCCATCGGTCGGTTCCCTAGATGGCGGAGACCAGGGCGCGGTGGAGGCCGAAATACTCCGCGCGCGGGGTGAAATGGGGGCGAAGGCCGGAGGAGACGAACTCGCCCTTGAGCAGGCCGTCCTCGCTTTCGCCTTCGTAGCGATAGGTGTAGAGATCCTGAGTCGTGATCACGTCGCCTTCCATGCCGACGATCTCGGTTATCTGCTGGACGCGGCGCACGCCGTCGCGCATGCGGGCGACCTGAACGATCAGATGCACGGCCGAGGCGATCTGGGTGCGGACCGCCTTGCTCGGCAGGTTGATGCCGGCCATGCCGACCATGTTCTCGAGACGGGTCAGCGCCTCGCGCGGCCGGTTGGCGTGGATCGTGGTCATCGAGCCGTCATGGCCCGTATTCATGGCCTGGAGGACGTCGAGCGCCTCCTCGCCGCGAATTTCGCCGAGGATGATGCGGTCCGGACGCATACGCAGGGCATTCTTCACCAGATCGCGCATGGTGATCTGGCCTTCGCCTTCGAGATTGGCCGGCCGTGTCTCGAGCCGCACGACATGGGGCTGCTGAAGTTGAAGCTCGGCCGCGTCCTCGATGGTGACGATGCGCTCGCTCGTGTCGATCATCCGGCTCATGGCGTTCAAGAGCGTCGTCTTACCCGAGCCCGTACCGCCCGAGATCAGGATGTTCAGCCGGCAGGCGGCGGCTATCTTGAGGATCACGCCCATCTCGCGGCTGATGTTGCGGGTCTCGACCATCTTGTCGATCGTGATCGATTTCTTGGAAAACTTACGGATGGAGATCGAGGCGCCGTCGATCGCAAGGGGCGGAATGATCACGTTGACGCGGCTGCCGTCCGGGAGACGCGCGTCGCATAAAGGGCTCGTCTCGTCGACCCGGCGGCCGACGCGGGTCACGATCCGCTGGGCGATGTTCATCAGGTGCTCGTTGTCGCGGAAGACCACGTCGGTCAGGACGAGCTTGCCCTTTTTCTCGACATAGACCTGCTTCGCGCCGTTGACCATGATATCGGTGATGCCTTCGTCGGCGAGAAGCGGCTCCAGAGGCCCGAGCCCCAGCATGTCGTTGAGGAGCATCGTGACGAGGTCGCGCTGCTCCTTGAGATTGAGATTAATCTTCTCGGCGACCAGAAGCTCGCCGACGATCTCGCCGATCTGTTCCGCCAGTTCCTGGCGCGACAACTCGGCCGCGGCGGACGCGTCGATATGCTCCATCAGGCGCGGCTGGATCGCTTCCTTCGCCGCCTCCAGGGTCGCGGTTGCCGGGCTGACCTCGCGGCTGGCGGCGAGCAGGGGGTCCTGGTCGCTGATGCGGGCCGCGCTGATCACGTCGTTCAGAAGGACGGTGACGACATCCCTGAGCTCGGCCGAATTCAGCTCGAACGAGCGTTCCTCGCAAACACGAAGAATGATGGTTTCGAGTTCCTTGGCGAGGTCGCCGCGCGGCAGCGAGCGGATCTTGTCCGGAGTCAGGACGTCGCTGACTAAAGGCCCGATAACCTCGACGGCTTGGTCGACACGCGTGGCGTCGGCGGCCAAAACATCCCCGCCGGCCGCAGAGCGGTCGCCCAGGAGCTCTTCGATCGATTCGCCCGTGTCGCGTCCACGGACCTGGGACCCAGCGTTCTGTCCAAAGGTCGCTACGCCTGCTCCTCGATTGTCCGTGGCACGCCTACCGAATTGGCTAGGCCTCATTATCCCTTCGAGCCTTGAAACAACTTACTCAGTACGTTTTGCTTCTTGCGCGGCTCGTCGCCGCCCGTGAGTTCCTTGGTCATCCGCCTGAAGATGCCGACGGGCTTCGAGTTCTTCGCCGCGACCGGCAAGGGTTTGCCGGACTTGGCCGCCAAGACCAGCGACTTGCGGTCGAGCGGAACGACCCAGTCGAATGGATGCTCGACCGCTTTCTCGAAATCGCCTTTCGAGACCTCGTCGTTGTCGTTCTGCTTGTTGCAGACAAGCTGAACGGGCACGCCCGGAGCCATGTCTTTACACAGCCCCAGGAGCCGGATCACGTCGCGCATCGACGGGAGCGCGAGATCGGTGACGATGAAGATCTGCTCGGCGTCCGACAGCAGGAACGTATGCTCGCTCGCCATATGGCGCGGCAGATCGACGACGACTGTCGAGAAGTTATTGCGCAGCTCCTGCGTCAGATGGGCGAGGGCCGCCGGATCCGGCGTCAGAAGCTCGGTCAGCGAGGCTTCGGCCCCGAGAATCGACAGATTCTCGCTTTCCTTGACCATCGCGCGCTCGATGAAAAGCCCGTCCACGCGGCCGGGATTTTCCAGCGCGTCGCAAAGGCCGCGTCCCGGCTCCAGATCGAAGGCGAGCGTGGTCGTGCCGTAATGGATGTCAAGATCGAGAAGCGCGACCTTGCGGGTGAACTCATGGGCCGTTAGCCAGGCGAGGCTGATGGCGACCGTGCTGGCGCCGACGCCGCCCCGCGCGCCGATCACCGGGATCAGCTTGCCGCCCACCGCCTTGACCGGCTCTTCGGTCGGCATGGTATGGGCCGCGTTGTCGGCTGCGATCAGGCAATCCATCAGGAGCTCGGTGGTCACCGGCTTGATCAGATAGTCATGGATGCCGGTTGCCAGAAGGTCGCGATAAAGACTGACATCGTTGACTGTGCCGAGCGCAATGACGATCGTTCCCGGCTCGCAGACCTCGGCGAGCGCGCTGACGTCGGCCCGCGGATTCTCGGAATCGGTCAGGTCGACGACCAGATATTGCGGCGACGGAGCGAGCGCGAGCGAACGCACGGCATTGGCGATGCCGCCGCCCTGAATCCGATTCGTGGACCAGCCGCGCTCCTGCAGGATCGGCGCAAGCGCGCTACGGGTGTCGTCGTCGGTCACGAAGGCCGCGAACTCCTCGCGGGCGACGTCCTGGCCGGCATCAATCGAAAGGCTGGCTGTCGAACTCATTGGCTGCCCCCACTGCTACCGCTCGATCCATTCGAGCCGCCCGAGCCGCCTGTCGACTGCGCCTTGGGCTCGGGGACCTTGTCCTCTCGATAATTCTGGACCGACTTGGCGGCATTTTCCGCGTCCGCCGGACCGATATCGCGGCCTTTCACCAGGTCGCGCGGATTGGCGACCATCAGGCCGAGATTGGTCTCGGTCGCGCAGCCGAAATTGCTGCCGGGCTGATTGTTAAAGTCCGTCGTCGCGGGCTTGCGCCAATCGGGGCAAGGCGGCGGTGTGACGACATAGCGGTTCAGGATCACGCGAACGGAGTCCGAAGCCATCGGGCCGCCATAGGCCGCCGGAATGCCGGAAACGACAAGGCCGCGCGCTTTCAAATAGGAGGAAACCGCCATGCGGCGATCCCCCGAAACGTCGTTCGACGGCGTCTCGATCGAAAATTCGTCGCCATAGCCGGCCATCACATTCGCCAGGAACTTGTCCAGCGCTGCCGCCTGCGTGTCGCTCAGGCCGGTCGTATCGGCACTGAACGTCACGTCATGCGTGATGTGATGCAGCGTGACCGTGTTGCGCTTGATCGTATCGTTCTCCGACCACATGGATTTCGGAGGCAGACAGGCCGACAGGCCGAGGCACATCGCGGCAATGCCCGCCATGCCGACTGCACTTGTTCCTTTTAGTGTCCAGTTCATTGCGCGCTCCCTAGTTCAATACGAAGCCCGCCGGGCCGACCAGGCGGCGGCCCTGGGACGTCGGCGCCGGTGGCGCGGCGTCCTGGACCTGCGGCTCGTATGTCTTGCCGCCGATAATCTGCTGCATATCGCTCGGCACCTTCATGCCGTTGGTAGGCGTCATCATTTTGTTGCTGGTAGGCTGGACGATATACGGCGTGACGATGAAGACGAGTTCGGTCTCGTTGCGACGGAACGCGGTCGAGCGAAACAGTGTCCCGAGGATCGGTAGATCGCCTAGGCCCGGCAGCCGGGACAAATCGCGCGTGATGTTGTTCTGCAACAGGCCGGCGATGGCGAAGCTCTGGCCGCTGGCGAGCTCGACCGTCGTCTCCGCCCGGCGTGTCGTGAGACCCGGTATGTTGAAACCGTTGAGCGAGACCGACCCGGCCGTGGTCAGCTGGCTGACCTCGGGCAGTATCTTCAGGTTGATCCGATCGTCCGACAAGACCGTCGGCGTGAAGGAGAGGCCGACACCAAATTGCTTGAATGAGATGGTGATCGCATCCGAGCTGCGCTGGGGCACCGGCACCGGGAATTCGCCGCCAGCCAAAAAGCTTGCGGACTGCCCGGACAGTGCGGTCAGGTTCGGTTCGGCGAGGATCGAGACGAGGCCCTGGGTCGAGAGCGCGTCGATCACCGTGTTCACGTCGAATTTGCCTTTGGTCAGGCTGCCGACGATGCTATTGGCGCCATTGTTGCGCGTGAAGAACTGGCGAATGACGCCTGGCCCGTTCGGGTTGGCGATGTCCTGGAACACCTTTGCGCCGGTGGCCAAGCCGACCGCGTAATCCGAGCCCTGGACCATCGATTGCCAATTGAACCCGAGCTGTTTGACGACCTCTCGGGAGACTTCCGCGACGCGGACCCGGAGATTGACCTGGTTCGGCTGGTCGATGGTCAGGTAGTTCATGACCAGCTCGTCCTTGCCGATGAATTTCGAGGCGATCCGGCGCGCGTCCTCGGCGGCTTTCGGCGAGGGCACATGGCCGCTAAGGATTACCGAGCCGTCGAACGAGGTCGCTTTGATGTCGGCATCGGGCAGCAGAAGATGCAAGGCCTCCTTGAGTCGGGTCACGTCGTGGCCGACGCTCACCAGCCCGCTGAACAGGACCTTGTCGTCGTTGCCGATGGCATAGAGCGAGGTTTCGCCCGGCGACTTGCCGAAGACATAGATCAGAGTCGGCGATTTGATCTGGACGTCGGCGACGTCCGGGTCCGCGATGAACACACTGCTGGCCGGCTTGTCGAGCCGCACCAGGCTGCCTTCGCGCACCTCGAGCGTAATGTGCTGCGGCGACGTCTGGATGATGTCGGCCGCGGCAATCGCGCCCTGCGAGCCGGCCATGCCCAGGAGGCAGACCAAGGTCGTAAGTACCGCCCCCCAGCGTGTTTTAGACGCCATTCTGGCTGTCATTTCTCTTGTCTCCGAAATTGGTAGGAAGAGTTCTTGCCCCCGCGCGATAGATTGACGGTTTGGACGTCGCTCTTGGGATGCGGCGGCGGCAGCAAGCGGCTGACCTCGCTGTCCCAGGTATGGGTCTTTCCGGTTTCGGGAATGGTGACCGCGAAGGGCTGGAAGCCGTCCGCGACCTCCTGATTCTGGTCGGTCTTGCGCAAGGGCCTCAGACTCAGGGACAGGCCGCCGATCTGGCGCGCCACGTTGATTTGCTCGACCTGTTTGGGCGTGACTTCGAGGGTCGCCGTCTTGCCGACATGGGCCGCGTTCTCCTTGGGGCTGTTCAAGCTCTGGTCGATTGCGAGCACGCGGACATCGGTCAGGACGGTCTCGCTGGCGCGCCGGTTTGCGCCGTCAACCTTGACTGAATGGGACAGGACCAGATCGACGTGATCGCCAGGGAAGATGAAGCCGGCGATGCCCGACGTGGCGCTGATTCCGACGGTAACCGCGCGCATGCCCGGCGCCAGTACGGCAGCGAGGAAGCCTTGCTCTCCCGGCTTCACGAGACGCGCATCGGTGATCGGCTCGCCGGCTGCGATGGCCTTGCGCGCCACGGTACCGATATAGGCATCGAGGCTGCGCTGGCCCTTCCTTATGTATGTTTCCGACAGGTTCTGATCCGGGCCAGACCTGCCAGCGGAGTTGATCCTGCTTGATCAACACGCCGGTGGGGATATCCATCTTGGCGACCAGGACCTCTGTCTGGGCGGGCGCCGCGGCATGCACCGTCGGCGTGTTCGTCTGCGTCTCGGTCGTCAGCCATCCCCGGGCGAGGAAGGCAGTGAAGCCCGCGACGCCCAATGCAACGCATATCAAGACGACGCTGCGGATATTGAAATTCATGACTTTAACTCCGAAGGCGGCCGGTCACTGGATAAACAGCCGCGCCACGACATAGAAGCCGCCACAGGCGATCGCGACGCCGTAAGGCAGGGGTTGGGACCTAACGGAAGTGGACGCATTAGACGCCGCCGAATTCGGGGCGATCTGGCGGGTCATCCAATGGCGCGACGCGATCACAAGCGCTAGGCATCCGCCGGCCAGGCTGGTGACGAGTAGAAACTGCATTAGCGAATCCAACCCGGCCCACAGTCCGAGCGCTGCCAGGAGCTTGACGTCGCCGCCACCCATCAGGTTGGCGCCAAATAGGGCGAGGCCGCCGACGAACATGACGAAACCCGCGATCAAGCTGTTGATCCAATTGATTGAATCCGGCGCGCTCAAGCCATGCGCCACGAACAGGACGGCGACCGAGATGCAAATCCAATTGGGAATTGTGAAGGTGCGGAAATCGTGAATTGCCGCCCACGCCAGGAGACCGCCTAGCGCGACGAGCGCGATCTCATTTATCAGCAGGGTGGTCGGCATGTTTTTGAGGTCCTACCGTGATATCTCCGAGCGCCACCAATGGTATGAGCGAGATGCTTAACTGAGTGTTTACGGCGGGCGCAGAGTGGACCCGGATTTCAAGAAAAGTGTCTCTAATCGAAACGCGGCCCGACCCAGTCTTGGGCGCGGGCCGCGTCCTTAGCGTCAGTATTCGAGAAGTGCTTAGCTGCCCGAACTGGCGGCGGTGTTCAGGTTGTCACCAACCGTCGTGAACACGCCCTTCAGGTTGCTTCCAACGGTGGTCAGAGCGCCGATGCAGGCCACGCCGACGAGAGCCGCGATAAGACCATACTCGATCGCCGTCGCGCCCTTGGTGTCCTTACCAAGCTTCTTGATCAGTCTAAAAATCATCTGACATCCCTCCAGGATATGCGTTGACGTGACCGGACTGTGGGTGAAAGGAATGAAAAATAAGTTAACGAATGATGCCGGTCACAAGTAAATATTCGAGCCCAAAAAGTAGATAAAATTGTAGACGACTTTTAAATTGTGAATTGAACATGAAGTTGTATTGCGGTCCGGTAAAGGAAAGCACCTGGGAGCGCAGAAAATAATGGTGAACGGCCGCGTAGAAGATTAGACGCGGCGCAGCTGCTGTTATCGGTCGTGATGCTTTGGGGAGGCTAAATTTGCCTCCCGGCCTGAAGCATGACCCTGACGCGTCCCCGAAAGAGACTTGTTTCTTAGCAATCAGTGGGTCTGTTTCCGGCCGTAGCGGAACACAATAGGACCTCAAATGCTGAAGACGGTGCTACTTGCGCTCTTCGCCTAGTCGGCTTGGGCCGCGCTTGTCGGTCTTCTTTCAGCCGCACGCGGCGTTGGCGATGAGACCCGAACCGCTATTTCCTGGCGATAGTTAGATAATTACTCGAATTCCAACAAATTCCTTACCAATTCGCTAATGCTTTATTAATGGGTAGAACCCCATCATTCGGCTGGTTTGGTCGCCGCCGGTAGAGGCATCCGCGGCGCTTAATTCTGGTACAGGGCTTATTTCCATGTTCCGGCAGTTCATCTGTTCGAATGGCTTTTTCCGCCGCTGCGGCACGGCCGCGCGGCGTCTGTGCGAGATCGCCACCGATCGCAAGGGCAACGTGATGATGATCGTCGCGTTCTCCATAATACCGCTGATCGGCGCGGTCGGTATCGCGACCGACACGGCCCGCGGATACCTGATAAAGTCGCGACTGCAAAGCGCTGTAGATTCCGCCGCGCTCGCCGGCGGCCGCGTTTATTACGACGACGCGCGCGACGCCGATATCCAGCAATATTTCTCCGCCAATTTTCCGAGCGGCTACATGGACGCAACCCTAAGTCCGCTTGATATACAGGAAGATACGCCGAACGAGACGATCAATCTTACGGCTCAGGCGGTCATTCCCACGACGTTCATGCGGCTGCTGGGACAGGACTCGATCTCCGTCAAGGCGACCGCGCAGGTGACGCGCAAGACTGACCGGCTGCACGTCGTCCTGGCGATCGATATGTCGGGCTCCATGCGAACGACAATGGAGAACGGCCAAACACGCATCCAGAACGCCAAGGATAGCGCGCTTACCTTGGCCAATATTCTGTTCGGCACAAAATCGGGGAACGACCTGCTCAAAGTTGGAATTGTGCCCTGGGCGGGCAAGGTCAATGTCACCAATGGCTCCGCATATACCAGCTATTCGTCGGTCGACGTTGGTTACTTTGCGCACCCCGTTCCGTTCTTCACGAATCCCGTATCGCCGTATCAGACTTATTCGTCCAATGCGGCGCACCCATGGGAATATGTTTCGCCGAATGCCGGCCTGACTCAATCAAAAGTCTATTACGCCAATAATTCCGAGGTGCCGCTTCTCGACATTCCGCCGACCGGATGGACTGGCTGTGTCTACGCCCAATTCGTTGGGTCTGACAGCACGGCTGCCGATCTGAAGCTGGGTCCTGTTACCGTAGGGGGGAAGAGTTGGCTCGGCTGGGTGCCCACGGGCGCCAATATCGCGGCGCGCACAGCGCCCTATGACGTTTCGGCCGGTAGCGGCGTTTTGGTCAATGGCCTGTTCGGCGTTGCGATGGCTGCCGCGACCTCCGGCAATCCCGTGAATATGGTGATCTCGGGAACATTTACGCTCGCCAAACAGACCGGCCAGTCCTGGTCCAGCGGCAACACGATCTACTGGGACGACATCAATAAGGTCGCGACGACCAGCTCCACGACCGTCGTCAGCCAGAACAACATCGGGACCACCTATACAATCGGCGACCTGTCGCTCGACCAGAGTGCCGGATATCGAACCGTCTGGTGGTGGGGTGGCGGCGGCGGTTGGGGTGGCGGCGGCGGTTGGGGTGGCGGTGGTGGTGGCGGAGGTGGAACGACCGTCAATAACACCCAAATCGGCACAGTCGCCTCATGTGGCGGTTGGGGGAATCCGTCGTGCCCAGGGAGTTCGGCGACCACCGGCCGCGTTACGCTCGACATTGGCCGCGATGGCGACCCCCAAAGCGGTAGCAACAGCTATTACAATAGCTATCCGAACAATGTGTGCCTCGACGCTCATGCCGATGCCAACAGCACCTATTCGAGTGGCCGGACGTCCGATTGCACCCCGTGCCCGCAGAGCGGGATTACGCCGCTGAGCAGCACTAAATCCGATGTCGTCGATGCCATCAATGCCTTGACAATTCCGTCGACCGCCTCGGATACCGACTACTACACGAATATTCCGCAGGGCATGGCCTGGGCTTGGGAAGTTCTGATGCCGTCCGCGCCCTTTACGGAAGGAACGCTTTCTGACCCGAACGAGGCGGCACCCCCGAGGGCCATCGTTTTGCTGACCGACGGCTTCAACACATGCCGGCAGGGTGACGCGTATCAGAACTACTATGACAGTAGCGTCGGATGCGTGAATTGGCGCGACGATCGCTTGCAATCGATCGCCTCCAATATCAAGAGCCAAGGGGTCTACGTTTACACGATTCAATACGCTGAGTGTGACGCCTCCACTGTCGATCTTCTAAAAGCTGCGGCGACCAAACCGAAAGCGCCATACTACTACTGCGCGCCGACGGCGGACGAACTGAACAGCGCCTTCACGGAGATCGCGAATGACTTGTCGAACCTCAGACTATCGCGCTAACCGAGGCGCTGACAAAGCCCGACAAACGGCCTAAAGTACCCCTCGATCCGCCGCGAGGCCGCACCGGGCCGAAGGCGGGTCGAGGGTGCTTGATTCAACCTGCACCCAACCGTTCTTACTCGCGGCGCCGGAGCCCTTCCGGGCCAAGTCGGGGAACCCTGCCAGGTGACCACGAATGCCCGTGCGCTTTGGGCCCTGCCACCGAAGGCCAAATACGGATTTCTCGATACGTCGCGACGGCGCGGGAATCCGCTACGTTCTATGGCCCAACACGGATGCCGGCGAGCCGCGCGGCACGGTCGTCCTGCTCACAGGCCGGCGCGAGTTCATCGAGAAGCATGTCGAGACGATCATCGACCTCTTGAACCGGCGCTTCGCCGTCTACGCCTTCGATTGGCGCGGCCAGGGCCTCTCGACCCGCGCCTTGCCGGATCGCCAGAAAGGCTTTGTCAGGAGCTTCGACGATTATCTCAACGACATGCATCTCTTCGTCGAGACCATCGTCAAGCCGAACGCGCCGGAGCCGTTCTTCCTTCTGGCCCATTCGATGGGCGGCCATTGCGCGCTGCGCTATCTGCATGACCATCCCGACATCGTCGAGCGGGCCGTGCTGACGGCGCCGATGGTCGATTTCGGCCCGGGTCCGTTCCTGCACGCCGTCCTGGCCAGCGGCATCACGCTGGCGACGTGGTTGGGCGGAGCGCAGAGTCCTATGCCGTGGGCAGAAGGGCCCTTCGACGCAAAAGAGCGCAAATTTGCTGGGAACGTCCTGACCTCCGATCCCGGCCGATTCCATCTCGAAACCGGCTGGGCGGCATCCAATCCCGACCTCGGACTCGGCGGGCCGACCTATGGCTGGATCAGGGCGGCGCTGCAGATCGATCCGCGTCCTGAAGCGGCGCGGCTATGCCGAACATATCCGCACGCCCGTCCTGATCGTCCAGGCCGGCAAGGACAAGGTCGTGCGCAACGACGCCCAGAACCGACTCGTCGCCCGTATGCCGCGGGGCCAGATCGTGCGGATCGAAGGCGCGATGCACGAGATCCTCCACGAGCGCGACGAATTCCGGAACGAATTCTGGGGCTATTTCGACCGGTTCATCGAAGCTGCGTACCAATAGCCGTCAGCCGGCGTACCCCTCGAGGATCGCGAGCGCTGCCGTCGTGGACCCGGGCGTCGCCCGCCGCCACGATCAGCCCGCCTTGATCGGCGGGGGCCCCGGTCCAGGTCGTCACGCGGCCGCCGGCGCCCTCGATGATCGGGATCAGCGCCTGAATGTCGTATGGTTTGAGCCCCGCCTCGATGACGATATCGATGAAGCCCATGGCCAGCAGGCAATAGGCATAGCAATCGCCGCCGAAGCGCCGCATCCGGACCTTGGCCTCCACCGCCTCGAAGCCCGCCTTCCAGTTCGGCTCGGAAAACATCTCCGGCACCGTCGAATAGAGGATCGCGTCGCTGAGGCGCCGCGCAGGCCCGGGTCCGGATCGGCGCGGCGTTGAGGAAGGCGCCCTCGGGCGTGCCGGTGAGGCGCTCGCCGGTCACCGGCTGGTCCATGACGCCGATCACCGGCCCCGCGCCGTCGTTGAGGGCGATCAGCGTGCCCCAGCTCAACATGCCGGTCATGAACGCACGGGTGCCGTCGATCGGGTCGATCACCCAGGTAGGCCCATCGCTGCCGGTCTCCATGCCATGCTCCTCGCCCAGGATTCCGTGGCCCGGATAGGTGTGGCGGATGAGTGCGCGGATGGCGCGCCTCGGCTTCCTTGTCGGCGGCGGTCACGGGATCGAAGTCGCCGAGGATCCGTCGCTCTTGTCGGTGACCGCGAGCGGCTTGCGGAAATACCGGCGGATCACCGCGCCCGAGGCATCGGCGAGCCGGCCGGCGAAATCGGCATAGGACTGCCAGTTCGGGAGCCTGTCGGATGCCATGGGCGGATTTCCGTTTTACGGCGGACGGTGCAAGACTATATGAAAGCGATGGCCGACAGTCTTAAAGCACGAACCCGTGAAAAAGAAGCAAGCTACAGCGTGAGGCGCCGCCCGGCATGACTGCTTATGACTATCTCGTCGTCGGCGCGGGCATCGCCGGCGCGACGGCCGCATACGGATTGAGCCGCCATGGCCGCGTGCTCCTGGTCGAGATGGAGGACCGGCCCGGCTATCACACCACAGGACGGTCGGCCGCGTTCTATTCCGAGACCTATGGCAATGCCGCGATCCGCGCGTTGACCACGGCCTCGCGCGACTTCTTCGACAATCCGCCAGCCGGATTTGCCACCGTCCCGCTCCTGGGCGGGCGCGGCGTGCTTCATATCGGCCGGGCGGATCAGCGCGAAGCGGTCGACGCCAAGGCCCGGGACGTCGAAGTCGATCGTCGATTCGGTCCAGCGGCTCGATGCCCGGCAGGTCGCGGATATCGTGCCCGTGCTGCGCGACGGCTATGCGGATTGCGGCTTGTTCGAGGTCGAGGCCAAGGACATCGATGTCGGCGCGGCCCATGCCGGGTTCCTGAAGCACGCCCGTCAGCGCGGCACGGAGCTCGTCACCAAGGCAGAGGTCGTCGGCCTCAGGCGCGCCAAGGGCCTGTGGACGGTCGAGACGATGAACGGGGATTACGAGGCGCGTATCGTGATCAACGCGGCCGGCGCCTGGGGCGACCGGGTCGCCTCGCTCGCCGGGGCCCAGCCGGTCGGCCTCGCGCCCCTGCGCCGGACGATCATTATCGTGCCGAGCGATTATCCGCCGGGCCTGATGGAGTGGCCGCTGGTGATCGATATCGACGAGCAGTTCTATTTCAAGCCGGAATCCGGCCGCATCCTGATCTCGCCCTGCGACGAGACGCCGATGCCGCCCTCGGACGTCCGGCCGGACGAGCTCGATATCGCCCGCGCCATCGACCGGGTCCAACGTGCGACGGAGATCCGGATCGACGGCATCGCGAACAAATGGGCGGGCCTCAGGACCTTCGCCGCCGACCGCACGCCCGTCGTCGGCTATGACGACACGGTCGAGAATTTCTTCTGGTATGTCGGACAGGGCGGCTGGGGCATCCAGACTTCCCCCGCCATGAGCCGCCTCTGCGAGGCCCTGGTCCAGGGCAAGGGCGTCCCCGAAGACATCGCCAAGCTGGGCCTCGCCGAGGAAACCGTCTCGCCGAAGCGATTTCGGTAGGCCCGCTCCGCCGTCATCGCGAGGCCGCGAAGCGGCCGTGGCGATCCAGCCGCCGTGGATTGCCGCGTCGGCCTTCGGCCTCCTCGCAATGACGGTGAAGCGAGTCTAACTCGCCCGCGCCGCCTTCTTCCGTTCGTGCGGATCCAGAATACCGTTTCCTCAGCCGGATATGGTTCGGCGTGACCTCGACCAGCTCGTCGTCGTCGATATAGGCCAGCGCCTGTTCGAGGCTGAGCTTCTTGGGCGGGGTCAGCTTGACGTTGTCGTCCTTCATCGCCGCGCGGATATTGGTGAGCTGCTTGGTTTTGCCGGGATTGACGTCGAGATCGTTGCCCCGGCTGTGCTCGCCGATGATCATGCCGACATAGATGTCGTCGCCGGGATCGATCATGATCGCGCCGCGTTCTTCGAGGTTCCACAGCGCATAGGGCACGGCCGTGCCGCCGGTGTTCGAGATCAGCACGCCGTTGCGCCGGCCCTCGATCGGCCCGCGATAATCGCCGTAGCCATGAAACAGGCGGTACATCACGCCGGTGCCGCGGGTATCGGTGAGGAACAGGCCGTGATAGCCGATAAGGCCGCGCGAGGGGCACAGGAAGACGAGCCGCGTGCGCCCCAGGCCCGACGGGCGCATCTCCTGCAGCTCGCCCTTGCGGCGTGGTCAGCGCTTCGACGACGACGCCGGTATAGGTGTCGTCGACATCGACCACGACCTCCTCGATCGGCTCCTGGCGCTTGCCGGTCTCGTGTCCTCGCGCATGATCACGCGCGGCCGGCTGATCGACATTTCATAGCCTTCGCGCCGCATGGTCTCGATCAGGATGCCGAGCTGCAATTCGCCGCGGCCCGCGACCTCGAAGGATTCCTTGCTGGCGGCCTCGGTGACCTGGATCGCGACATTGCCCTCGGCCTCGCGCAACAGCCGCTCGCCGATCATCCGCGAGGTGACCTTGTCGCCGTCGCGGCCCTGCGAGCGGCGAGTCATTGACCGAAAAGCTCATCGCGAGCGTCGGCGGATCGACCGGCACGGTCTTGATCGCCGTCTTGACCTCGGCATCGCACAGCGTGTGGGAAACCGTCGCCTTGGGCAGGCCCGCGATCGCGACGATATCGCCGGCTATCGCTTCCTCGATCGCCGGTCCGCTCCAGGCCCTGATAGCGCATGATCTTGGTGATCCGCCCGTTTTCGACGAGCTT
Source organism: uncultured Alphaproteobacteria bacterium (assembly GCA_963732795.1). Lineage (GTDB taxonomy): Bacteria > Pseudomonadota > Alphaproteobacteria > CAVTAV01 > CAVTAV01 > CAVTAV01. The sequence continues at coordinate 208,032 of CAVTAV010000001.1, forward strand.
GCCCGTCCGGTCCAGCACCTTGACGGTCATGTTCGGCCGGATCGTGCCGGAATGAATGCGCCCGGTGATCACGCGGCCGAGGAAGGAGTCGCCTTCGAGCATGCTCGCCAGCATGGAAAACGGCGCGTCCGGTCCGCCGAAGGTTTGCGGCGGCGGGACATGGGAGAGGATCAGCTTGAACAGCGGCTCCATGGACTTGCGCTCGTCCTTCAGCTCCGCGACGGACCAGCCGTCCCGGCCCGAGGCGTATTGCAGCGGGAAGTCGAGCTGCTCCTCCGTCGCGCCGAGCGCGACGAAGAGATCGAAAATCTCGCTATGCACCTCGTCGGGCCGCGCGTCCGGCCGGTCGATCTTGTTGATCACCACGATCGGCTTGAGGCCGAGCATTGAGCGCCTTTTGGGTCACGAATTTGGTCTGCGGCATCGGGCCTTCGGCGGCATCCACCAGGATCAGCACGCCGTCCACCATGTCGAGAATGCGCTCGACCTCGCCGCCGAAATCGGCATGGCCCGGCGTGTCGACGATATTGATCCGCGTGCCGTCCCAGATCACCGAGGTGCATTTGGAGAGGATCGTGATGCCGCGCTCGCGCTCCAGATCGTTCGAATCCATCGCCCGCTCGGCGACGCGCTGGTTGTCGCGAAACGTCCCGCTCTGGCGGAACAGGGCATCAACAAGGGTGGTCTTGCCATGATCGACATGGGCGATGATGGCGATGTTTCTCAAATCCATGGGTCGCGGACTGCTATCCATAAACGGAAGGCGCGACAGGATTGCCGCGCCCCCACAATCGATTTCTTTCGCGATTACCTAGGGCTTTGCGGCCTTTCCGGCAAGGAGATTTGGCGTTGAACGGCAGAAATGCCGGTATTTTCTGCTAGGCCCGCTCGAAGGAAACGCTGCTCCGCTCGCCCGTTTCGCCTGTCGGGAGCGGGTCGGCGACCGGTTCGTGCACCAGGGCGAGATTGTCGACGAATTGCTGGGCGACACGCTCCCAGGAAAAGGTCCTGGCATAGGCGACGCAGCGCTCGGGCGTCAGGGTGAGGGCCATTCGACGGCGCGCTTCAGATCGTCGTCGAGGCAGGCGACGGCATTGCGTGTCCGGTTTGTCGGCCGTGCAGTAATGGCCGGCCAGCACGTCCTTCGGGCCGGTGACGGGATAGGCCGCGATCGGCAGACCCGAGGCGAGGGCTTCGAGGAGCACGAGGCCGAAGGTGTCGGTCAGGCTCGGGAACACGAAGACGTCCGCCGCGGCATAGATCGCCGCCAGCTCCTCGCCGTGCTTGGCGCCGAGGAAGCGGACATCCGGGTATTTCTCGCGCATGGCCTCGAGGCTCGGCCCGTCGCCGACGACGCATTTGGTGCCCTTGAGATCGAGCGACAGGAAGCGCGTCCAGGTTCTTCTCGACGGCGACCCGGCCGACATAGAGCGAGATCGGGCGCTCGTCGTCCAGCAATCCCTTCGGGCCCGGCTTGAACAGGCCGACATCGACCCCGCGCGACAGCGACACGCAAGGCGCGAAGCCGCGGTTCTCCAGATCCTGCCGGACGGAATGCGTCGCCACCATGATGCCCTTCGAGGGCGCATGGAAGCGGCGCATCAGCCGATAGGTCAGCCACAGCGGCACGCGGAAGCGGGCATGGATATATTCGGGGAACCGGGTGTGATAGGCGGTGGTGAAGGGGAGGTTCCGCCGCATGCACACCCGGCGCGCCGCCTGACCCAGCGGGCCTTCGGTCGCGATATGAATGGCGTGCGGCGCGAACTGGTCGATCTCGCGGGCGATGGTCGATTTCTGGAAGAGCGCCAGCCGGATCTCGGGATAGGTCGGGCAGGGGAAGGTGAAGAACTGGTCCGGCGTGATCATCTGCACGACATGACCGAGCTTCTCGACCTCCCGACGGATCGTGTCGAGGGTCCGAACGACGCCGTTCACTTGCGGGAACCAGGCGTCGGAGACGATGAGAATTTTCATGAGGCGGGAACGAGCTCGTGGTCGTATTGGGTTTCGTGGAGGATTTCGAGCCGCCCGTCGAAATGCTCGACAAGCGCGGTGCAGCTCTCGACCCAGTCGCCGTCGTTGCAATACTCGACGCCGTGCATCTGGCGCATTTCGGCGTGGTGGATATGGCCGCAGATCACGCCGTCCACGCCCCGGCTGGCCGCTTCCTGGGCGATCGCCTGCTCGAAGCGCGAGATGAACTCGACCGCGTTCTTGACCTTGTGCTTGAGCTTCGCCGACAGCGAGAAATACGGGTAGCCGAGGTGCCGCCGGACCGCGTTGAACCAGGTGTTCAGGACCAGCGCCAGCCGATAGGCATGATCGCCGAGGATGGCCAAGGGCCGGGCGAACTGGACGATCACGTCGAACTCGTCGCCGTGGAGCACCAGGAACTTCGCGGCCGTCGGCCATCTCGTGGATCGACCTCGCGCTCGACCGCGACGCCGCCGAACTGCAAGCCGGTATAATCCCGCGCCATCTCGTCGTGATTGCCGGGCACATAGATGACCTTGGTGCCCTTGCGCGCCTTGCGCAGGATCTTCTGCACCACGTCGTTGTGGGTCTGCGGCCAGTACCAGGACCGTTTCAGCCGCCAGCCGTCGATGATGTCGCCGACGAGATAGAGGATATTCGCTCTCGGTCTCGCGCAGGAATTTGAGCAGCTGCTCCGCCTTGCAGCCGCGCGTGCCGAGATGGATGTCGGAAATCCAGATCGCGCGGTATTTTCTCACCGGCGGCGGATCGTCGGCGGGTTCCGGCTCCCCCGTTTCGGGCGGAATCGGGGGGGCAATCTGTTGAGGGGGATGTTCTGGTTTCTGGCGGAAAGGGGCGCTTGCCCCGGTACGCGGTATGTGACTTTCGTCGCTGTGCTAGCCATCAAACCCTGGATGCTGATAAGGATGCCCCCTGCATCTTTCGGTCGTCTTTCATGGCCCCTCTGATGCCAGCGCGGCATTACCGGCGTGTGGCAGTTTTGTTGCGGAATTGTGACAGCTATGACGGTTCTGTGTGTTCTAAATCCCACAGCCGGCCGAGGCGGCCGGCGTCTGACCGAAAAAGTCGTGGCTTTGCTGCGCGAACGCGGCGTCGAGGTCGTCTTTCGGGAGACCCAGGCCAAGGGAGATGCCGAGCGGCTCGGTCGGGCGGCGGCCGCCCAGTGATCCCGAGCTCGGGGGCGGCAAAATCGAGGTCATCGCCGTCGCGGGCGGGGACGGCACGATCAACGAGGTGGCGAACGGCGTCTGGGCAGCGAAATCCCGATTGCGGTGATCCCCTCGGGCACCGCGAATGTTCTGGCCCAGGAGATCGGCCTCAAGCCGGATGCCGAGCGGATCGTCGAGACCATCCTCAATGGCCGCGAGGTCGAACTGAGGCCGGGCCTGCGTGAACGGCCGTTGCTTCGTCGCCATGGTGGGGGTCGGCTTCGACGCCCGGATCGTTGGCGGCGATCAGTCCGCCCGTAAGGAGGCGCTCGGCAAGGGCGCCTATGCGGTGGCGGGCTTTCCGGTGTTCTTCGGGCCGCTCGCCGGCCGTTCCGGGTGGAGATCGACGGCGACGTGTTCGAGGCGTCCTGGGTGGTGGCGTCGAAGACCCACTATTATGCCGGGCGCTACGTCATTGCGCCGGGCGCTTCGCTCGCCGAGCCGAGCCTGCGGATCTTCCTTCTGAAGTCGACGAGCGCGCATCGGGCTTCTGCGCGCACTGATCGCCATCGGCATGGGCCGCGTGGCCCGAGCGGCCGGGGTCAGGCTGATCGACGGGAAATCGATAAAGATCACGCGATTTGAAGGGCGAGTTCGGGCGCAGCCGGAGCCGGTTCAGGCGGACGGCGATCCGGCGGGCTTTCTGCCGGTCGAGGTGGCCGTCGCGCCGAAAAGCGTGAAAATCCTAACTCCCTTGGACGGTTAGCGCTTCGGGCGCGATTGTTACGAAGTGTTACAGCGCCTGTGGATGAAATTGTCGTTGATTTTGCGACATGCCCCCCTCATATTAGGCCTACGGGGTCGGCTCGTACCGGCCGGCCCTGTTGCCCTCCGTGGGCGTTTCCTCCCTAAACTTGAGCCATTCCGCCATGCGGAATGGCTTTTTTTTCGACCGAAATCCAGACCGGGCCAGCCGCTAAGTCCCGGAAAGGCAGTCGGTTTACTCGGCGACCGCGGCGAACCCGCTGTCGTTCCGTCTTGACGAGGTATCTCAACCTGAGATTGCGATCGGCCAGCCTGGGCGATCAGAGTGGTCATGTCCCTGGCGAGCCGGTCGAAGGCGGGCCGCGCCGGGCGAGCGTGGGCTCGTCCATATAGATCGGCGGCGGTTGATCTCGATCTGCAGCGCATGGACGCCGTTGGCGGGCCGGCCGTATTGCTCGGTGATGAAGCCGCCGGCATAGGGATGATTGCGCACCACCCGGTAGCCCATCGAGCGCAGCACGGTCTCCGCCGGTCCGCCAGCGCGCCTGCAGCAGCTCTGGCCGAAGCGGTCGCCGAGCACGATGTCCGGGATGCCCTTTCGATCCGAGCGCCACGAAGCCGCTCGACGGCATGGAATGGCAGTCGATCAGCACCGCTTGGCCGAACCGGGCGCGGGTTTCCTCGAGCAGGGTTTCGAGCGCCCGGTGATAGGGGAAATAGATCTGCTCGATGCGCCTCAGGACCTCGGCATATTTGAGCTTGCCGCGATAGATCGCGATGCCGCGCGCGACTTCCCGCGCGACCGTGCCGAAGCCGATCGCGACCCGCTCCGACCGGCTGTTGACATGATCCGGCAGGGGATCGGCGAACATGTCGGGATCGAGCTCGAACGGCTCGCGGTTCGGCGTCGACATAGGCGCGGGAATAGACCGCCTTCAGCAGCGGCGCACCGAGCGCCGCCGCGCCCCCGAAGATCTCGTCGACATAGCTGTCCTCCGAAAGGCGCAGCATATGCTCGTCGAGCCGGCTTAGCGACTGCAATTCGGCCGGGTAATAGGAGCCGCTATGGGGCGAGGACAGGACGAAGGGAATGCGCCGGCCGCCGGGCGCAGACGATCTCATAGGGCGCACGCTCCGCCGCCTGCCGCCTCATCGTTCGAGGCCGTGGAAGTCGCCGAGCTCGTCGCCGGTTCGTACATCGCACTTGCTGTCACGGGCCGGTCCTTCACTCCTGTTTATCACATTTTTACCAGTCTCGCCCAACATCTTGGCCGAAATCACGCCGGCGCCCCGCGCAAACGCGCCGCATAACACCTGATTTCCACGAGCCGGCACCCTCAATGGCAAAGATCCTCCTGGCCGAAGACGACGATTCGATGCGTCAGTTCCTCAAGCGCGCGCTTGAGAAGGCCGGCCACAAGGTGACGGCGGTCGATCGCGGCGACGTCGCCGTGCCGCTGATCGCCGGCGGGGCCTATGATCTGCTGTCTGACCGACATCGTGATGCCGGAGATGGACGGCATCGAGCTCGCGCGGCGCGCCGGCAAGCTCGCGCCCAAGATGCGCATCATGTTCATTACCGGCTTCGCCGCCGTGGCGCTGAACCGCAAGGGCCCCGGCCCGGCCGACGCCAAGGTGCTGTCCAAGCCGTTCCACCTCAAGGACCTGGTCCAGGAAGTCGACCGCGTCCTGGTCGCCTGAGGCGTCCCGGACAGCAAATCCAAGGCTTGCCGCGCCCGCCCGTTCCCGATATATCGTCCCGTGGTCCGACCGGACCCACCCGCCGGCCATCCCGACGCCGGCCGAAGCAATGAATAAGGGCGCGTAGCTCAGCGGGAGAGCACTACGTTGACATCGTAGGGGTCACTGGTTCAATCCCAGTCGCGCCCACCATTCTACCCCTTGAAAATTTGGCGGATTCCGTCCGCAAGAATTTGGTTGTTTTTGCGGGACCTGCCGTGGAATTTGCGAGTAGCATGACGCTTGAAGCGGCACCGACGGACAAGAGACCAGCGGCCGCTTCGGGAGATGCAGGGGGGTGACTATGCGCATCATTTACCGCGCCGCGTCGGCGCACGCACTTGCAGTGATCGCCACGGTTGTCTTGGCGCTCGTCGTCCCGACCGGCGCGCTTCATGCCGCTGAGCAAGCGAAGGCCTTGAAGCTACCACCCCCGCCGCCCTTGCCGCCGTCCGTCACGGCCGAGCGCATCGGCGATGGGCCGGTCATCTATCCCGGCATGCCCGGCCTTGAAGGCGAGCTCGGGCAAAATATCGACGGGCCCTCGGTGGTCAAGGCGCCGTCGTGGCTGAAGAAGCCCTTGGGCAAGTATTACATGTATTTCGCCCATCACCGCGGCACCTATATCCGGCTCGCTTATGCCGACCGGCCGGAGGGGCCGTGGCATGTCTATGAGCCGGGGACCTTGCGGCTCGACCAGATGACGCATTGCGCGAACCACGTCGCCTCGCCCGATGCGCTGGTCGACGAGGCGGCCAGGAAGGTGATGCTTTATTTCCACTGTCCGGTGGAATCGGTGGATGTGAAGCGCGACCGGCCGTATGAACAGCTTACCTTCGTCGCGACCTCGGCGGACGGGCTGCATTTCAAGCCGGATCAGACGAGCTTCGCCGCGCCCTATCTGCGCGCGTTCCGGTATGGCGGCTATACCTATGCGCTCGCGATGTCCGACAAGAAAAGCGCTTATCCGCTCTGGAAGCGCAGCGCCCAGTTCTATCGCTCGAAGACCGGCATGCCGCCCTTCGAAACCGGGCCCCGCATCATCGACGAGATGCGCCACGGCGCGCTCCTGGTGCGCGGCCATATGCTGCATGTCTTCTACACGGTCGTCGGCGATGACCCGGAGCGGATCTACCATTGCGAGGTCGATATGCGGCCGGACTGGACCGAATGGACCGCGACCGCGCCGACCGAAGTCCTGCGCCCGGAGACCAAATACGAAGGCGCGGATCTCCCGGTCTCGCAATCGAGAGGCGGTATGTCCGCCGGCCGGGAGCGGGCCCTGCGCGATCCCGCGATCCTCGACGACGACGGCAAGATCTATCTCTATTACGCCGTGGCCGGAGAGACCGGTATCGCTGTCGCGCGCGTCAAGTTCGAGGAGCCCGGGACCCCGGCGGCCAAGCCGTGACGGTACTTCGCCCGGACTAGCGTTCGTCCTTCGACTGATTGAGGCTCACGGCGGCGCGGCTTGCGGGCCTGCGCCCGGCGGCTACATCTGCTCGATTTCGGTCATCGAGAAGCTCGAGCCCTCCGGATTCTCGCCCACCCGAAGCGTCTTGTCGTCGGGGAAGTGATAGGGCGGCACCGGCAGGTTCATCGGCGCGGGAACGCCCTGGAAGACGCGGCCGGCGAGATCGTATTTCGAGCCGTGGCACGGGCAGTAATATCCGCCCGGCCAGTCCGTGCTCTGAACCGGCTCCGGCCGGAATTCCGGAATGCAGCCGAGATGGGTGCAGATGCCGATCAGCACCGAATAGTCCGGCTTGATGGAGCGGTGCCAGTTGTCGGCATATTTCGGCTGCTGGCGGACCGTGGAATCGGGATCCCGCAGCCGGCCGGTCAGTTCCTTGCTTTGCAACTCCTTGAGCGCGGCGTCGGTGCGGTGCATCACGAAGATCGGGGTCGACCGCCACATCACGATGATCTGCTGGCCCGGCTCGACCCTGGACAGATCGACGTCGAGCGGCGCGCCCTGGGCGAGCGTCGCTGCGTCCGGGTTCATCTGATCGATCAGAGGCCACACCGTGACCGCCGCGCCGACCGCTCCCAGAGCGGTCGTGGCGACAAGAAGAAAATCGCGCCGGGACGGCTTTTCCTCCCCGGGAGTCGAAGCGATGGCAGTCATGGCCGGTCACACCTCATCTTTTCTTTGCACAGCCACACGGGCGTTACCTTACCCAAGACGGCGCCCGATACAAGGCGGCAGATTTTCGGACGTCGGCGTTGGGACAATTCGCCACACCCGAGGCCCGCGCGCGCCGCCCGGTTGCGAACCAGCCTACCAGGCGGGCGATGTATTGCTCGCCTCGCGGCCGTCCTTCTGCTCGTTATATATCTTCCGCTTACTGAAAAGCCACCGTCCGTCCACTTTTCTGAGCTCGTCCTCATAATGGCCGTAGCCGAGGATCTCGGCCTTGCGGATCGCCGCGCGGCCGCGCTCCACGCCGTCCGAATAGTCCAACACGCCATCCTCGGTGAAGGTCGAGGCATAGGTGTCGGCATCGCCCCAATCCATGGCGAACAGATAGCGCGCCTGCAGGTTCTCGATCTCCGCCCGGTCGTCGGCATAGCTTCCGGCGACACTCGGCCGCATTGCCGCGAGGACGAATAGTGCCGAAATTCCAGCCAGTTGGCCAAATCGTGAAATCGTCATCGGGCTCTCTCCTTGTCGGTGGACTCGAGAGTCCGGCCCCGTCCGGCCCCGAGGGTGGGAAGCGTGCCGAAACGGCGAAGGCATAAGCCGAATCGTTCGTGTAATACGTTCGGCGTGCCCGTGTCGCACCGCACGAGCCGTCCTTTCGGTCAATCCCGCAAATCTCGGAATTTGAAGGGGATGTCGGTCATGGTCGGCGACCGGGCGAGACAGGGTTTGAAATCGAAACGGTTAGTGTGAGAATGCGTCAACACTATACAAAACCACATACAAAGCACCAATCGAGGGGGAGCTCTATGCGATATCGTTTGACGGGCGTCGTCGTGGCAGCCGCGGCGGCGATCCTGGCCTTTGGTCCTGTCGCGGGCCATGCTCAGGACCAGAAACGCCCGGATCGGATTGCGGGGAAGCCTAATTTCAACGGCATATGGCGGGCGTTGAACATCAGCCTACTGGAACCTGGAAGCCCATTCGGCGGCGCCGGTTCCGGAATTCTGGCGGATGGGCGCGATCATGTCGATCCCGGCGGGCAAGAGCGTGGTCGTGGGCGGCACGATCCCCTACAAGCCCGAAGCGCTCAAGCAGAAGATGGAGAACGAGAAGAACTGGCCCAAGGACGACCAGGCGGCGAACTGCTATATGCCGGGCATTCCGCGCGCCAACTACATGCCCTATCCCTTCGAGATCGTGCAGGGCGACCAGAACATCCAGTTCGTCTACGCCTTCGCCAAGAGCAACCGCATCGTCTATATGAAGGAGAAGGTGCCGGCGCCGATCGACTACTGGATGGGCATGTCGAACGGGCATTGGGAAGGCGACACGCTGGTGGTCGTGGTCAACGGCAACGACGACCGGACCTGGCTCGACCGGGCGGGCGATTTCCACAGCAACAAGATGGTCGTGACCGAGCGCTTCAAGCTGATCGACAAGAACACGATCGACTACGAAGCGACGATCAATGATCCCGAGACCTTCACCAAGCCCTGGACCATCAAGATGCCGCTCTATCGCGACATCAGCCCGGATGCCCAGCTTCTGGATTACAACTGCGTCGAGTTTTCGGAGAGGAAAATCTACGGACACCTCGAGAAATTCCCCGACGAGGACAAATAGATCAGGAAATTATCGTCAATCGGGCGGACGACCCGAAGCGGTGTGGCGACGCTCGTTGAGAAAAGACGACGAAACAGGAGATGATTAGTCCAATGCGAATCAAGTACTTAGCAATCGCCGCGGGGCTTCTCGCAATGACCGGGGCGGTAAAGCCGGCGGCGGCGCACCATTCCTTCGCGGCAGAGTTCGACGTCAACCGGCCGATTGTGCTGACCGGCACGGTGATCCGGATGGAATTCTCCAATCCGCATACCTGGCTCCATGTCCGCGTCGTGACCAAGGACGGCAAGACCCAGGACTGGGCCTTCGAAGGCGGCGCGCCGAACGCGCTCGTCCGACGGGGCTGGGGCCGGGAGTCGCTGCCCAAGGGCGCCAAGGTCAAGGTCCAGGGCTTCCAGGCCCGTGACGGATCGTTCCGGGGCAGCGGCCGGACGGTGACCTTCGTCGATACCGGCAAGCAGCTCTTCATGGGCTCGAGCGGGGCCGGCGCGCCGCCCGACGAGCGGGGCGGGCAGCAGTAAACAGCGAGCTATTCGATCTTCGCGCCCCGCGCTTGACAGGGCGCCGTCCGGGCGCTCTTATGACGCCATATTCACGCCCTCGCCGGGAACCTCCGGCGGGGGCGTTCTTTTGCTCGCGGCCGATCCGAGCCGCCCGGTCTCGAACCCGAGGAGCAAAAGATGCACGACCCCATCGACGACGTCGTCGTCCTCTCCCTGAACGGCACTGATCACCGGATAACCTATCGCGGCGCGGATAAGGGCAATCCCGCCATGCTCATCCTCGGCGCGCCCGGCATGGCGTTCAGCGCCTTCGCCGACCATTTTGCGCCCTGGGAGCGCCGTTTTACGCTGGTCCAATGGGATCAGCCCGGCGTCGGCGAGGGACCGCTGACCTTCGATCGCCTGGCGTGTGATGGGCTCGCCGTCGCGGAGGCTGCGCGGCAGCGCCTGTCGGTCGACCAAAATCGCGATACTGGCGATTTCCGGCGGCACGATCACCGGCCTCAAGATGGTCCGCGCGCAGCCGGATATCTTTTCCGCCTATGTCGGCACCGGCCAGATCGTGAATTGGGCGCGGCAGGATGCGTTGAGCTACCGGCTCGTCCTCGACCGGGCGCGCGCCATGGGCGATGAGGACGCCGTTCGAGAGCTGGAGCGCATCGGCCCGCCGCCCTATGCGGATATCGAGGGCGATATGGTCAAGTCTCGCTACGCCGGCGCCCCGACGGAGGCGGAGCAAACGGCGTTTGCGGCGGCCATGCGCCGTCTGTCCGGGGCCGAGGCGTTGCGCGACCGGGTCACGGCGGCCTTCGAAGCGGTTCGCGCCGAGATCATGTCCTTCGACGCCGACGCCCTGGGCCTCACCTTCGGTCTTCCGATGCTCTTCATCCAGGGCGCGGAAGATCTCTATCATGTAACATCGGAGGTTGAAGCCTATGCCGCCCGGCTCCATGCGCCGAAAAAGCGGTCGAATTGATACCCGCCGCCGGCGCTTCGGCCTTTCTCCTGTCCGACGCCTTTCTGGCTGCGCTTTTGCGCCATCTATCCCCGGATGGGGCATCCGGTGGATAAGTCTCGGTCAATCGATCGAACTGCTGAAATTGAGGCCTTCGGGCGACGAAATCGGGGCCGTCGCGGTCCCAGGCTTCGGCGTCGCTATGGCCGCGCTTGACCGCATGCGCGACCTTGGCGGTTTCGAGCAGGGTGTCGATCTTGGGCAGGAGATCGGCCGCGGCGGTCTGGGTTTCGGGCGCCAGCGATGCCAGGGCGGCGGAAAACCGGTCGGGGAACATGAGGGCCTGACGCAGGCCCCGGCCAGTCAGATGATTCACCAGCCCGATGAGATAGCCGAGAATCTGGGCATGGACCTGCGGGTCGCGGATCTCGGCCCCGGCCTTGGCGACGCCGGATTTGGCCATTACGCCGGCAATGAAGGCCTCGGCATTGGACGGCGCGCTGCGGGGCTTGCCGTCGGGCCCGGTGTCGCGCTCGCCGTCGATCAGAGCCGAGCGCCGCACGGATCGCGGCAGGCCCCGCAAAGGCGTCGACAGCCAGAACCGGATGCGGGTCAATACGTCGGACAGGGGGCTGCCCTTGACGACGAAGTCGTCGCCCCCCGCCTCGATCACGTTCCGCACGACGGAGGGAGCATCCGTGGCGGTTAGGAACATGATGGGGAAGGGCTCGCTATAGGTCTCGCGGATGCGCCGACAGGTCTCGACGCCGTCCATCTGCGGCATCATCACGTCGAGCATGACCAGCTTGGGCAGGCCCTGCTTCAGCCGTTCGAGGCCTTCCGCCCCGCTCGCCGCCGTCGCGACCGAGATTCTGATGTGCGCCGAGCGCGGTCTCGTAGAGCTTGCGCACGAGCGGATCATCGTCGATCAGAAGGATATCGGTCGTCACGTCGTCCTCGCCGGTGTCAGCGGCCGGCCCTCAGAACAGGATCAGCGAAGCTAACCCCAAAAATGAAAGAAATCCCACCACATCCGTGACGGTCGTGACGAAAACAGTGGATGACACGGCAGGGTCGATATTGAGCTTCTGCAGCGCGAGCGGGATCAGGATGCCGGCGAGACCGGCGGCGAACATGTTGATGATCATCGCCGCGCCCAGCACGCTGCCGAGAATCGGCGAATGGAACCAAAGCCCGGTCAGCACGCCCATGATGATGGCGAGCGCGATGCCGTTGGCGACGGCGACCAGCGTTTCCTTGTTGATGATGCGGAGCGCATTGGCCGGCGTCAGCTCGCGGGTCGCGATTGCGCGCACGGCCACCGCGACGGTCTGGGTCGCCGCATTGCCGCCCATCGAGGCGACGATCGGCATGAGCGCCGCAAGCGCCACCAGCCGCTGAATCGCGCCGCCGAACTGGGCGATGACCACCGAGGCCAGGATCGCGGTGCCGAGATTGACCAGGAGCCAGGTGAAGCGGGTCTTGGTCGTGGTGAAGATCGAGTCGTGGATGTCGCTTTCCGCCACGCCGCTCAGATACATGATGTCCTCTTCGGCCTCCTCCTGGACGACCTCGACGACGTCGTCGCCCATGATCACGCCGATCAGCCGGCCGGCGGCATCGACGACCGGCGCGGAGACGAGCCGGTATTGCTGGAACAGATAGGCGACCTCTTCCTGGTCCATATCGACCGGGATGATGTTCGGCTCCTTGTCCATGATGTCGCGAGACCGCGACCTCGCGCTTGGAGCGCATGGCGCGGTTCAAGGCGATGGTGCCGACGGGATGATGGGTCGGATCGACCACGATGATCTCGTAGAAATCGTTCGGCAGGTCGTCGGTCTCGCGCATGTAGTCGATGGTCTGGCCGACGGTCCAGAATTCCGGCACCGCCACCAGATCCTGCTGCATCAGGCGGCCGGCGCTGTCCTCGGGATAGCCTAGCGCCTCGGTGAGGGCCTGGCGTTCCTCGGCCGGGATCTCGGTCAGAACCCTGTCGCGCTCGGCCTTGTCGAGATCCTGGAGGAGATAGACGGCGTCGTCGGTATCGAGCTCGGTGACGGCGGCCGCGAGCTGCTCGGGCTCGAGAAGGTCGACGACCTGGTCGCGAACCGTCTCGCCGAGCTCGGTCAGGGTCTCCGGCTTGAGGTCGGCGCCGAGGAAGGTGATGAGCTTTTCGCGCTCGGCCGAGCTGATCTGCTCGAGAAGATCGGCGAGGTCGGCGGCGTGGAGCGATGCGACCAGCTCCTTGCAGAGCGGCGCGTCGTCTTCGTCGAGCGCGTCCGAGACCGCCCGCACGACATCCGCGTCCAAGCCGACCACGGCTTCGGCGGCGGGCGCCTCGACGGTTGGCTTCTCGATCTCGTCTTGGTCCATCGGACGCCTCCCCTGCGGTCGGAATGCCGCACAGGGTCCAGAGAGCCGCTTCGCGGACGATATAAATCGGCCGCTAGGCGTCATCAAGGCCGCGACTGAAGAATGACGCGGCGGTGGCTGCTCGTCTACCGATTGAATGCAGGACCCGATCCAACGGCGGGTCCTTGATAAGCTCAGTTTGGTGCGGTCGAGAAGACTCGAACTTCCACGGGTTGCCCCACAGCGACCTCAACGCTGCGCGTCTACCATTTCCGCCACGACCGCAGATTTCATGGCCGAATAACGCGCCACGACTTAGCAAATGAACCCCTGGTCCGCAAGGCCTGACGGACCGGGCATATGTGAAGGTACCTTTACATTTCGGCCCGCGGCCCCTAGAGTCGGGGAAGCATTAGATGGAGATCGGTCATGAGTATCGCAAGATTGTTCTGCTGGGACGACGTCAGCAAGGTTTGGGTCAAGCGCTATCTAATCGAGTTCGGCGCCGCGATGCTGGGCTATACCATCGTTCTGCCGCTCTCGATCATCGCGATCCAGCGCTACGATCTCGGCATCTGGCGTGCCCCCATCGGGCTGTCGCCGGCCGTGCCTCTGGCGCTTGCCGTCTGGGCCTATGCGAGATCCGTCTCTCTGATGGACGAGTTCACCAAGCACATCCACACCCGCTCGATCGTCTTCGCCGCCGCGGTGACCCTGATCGCCTCGGTGACGATCTCCTTCTTCGGCAATGCCGGCCTTCCGCCGCTTCACTTCTATGTCTGGCCGATCATGGTTGGCTCCTGGGGCGTGGCCTTGGGCTATAATACGTTTAAATACCGCTGAGCATGGAGAACCGGCTCCGGGAGCTGCGCACCGAGCGGAAATGGTCGCAAGAGGATCTCGGCAAGCGCCTCGGCGTCTCGCGCCAGACGATCATCGCCATCGAGAAAGGCAAATACGATCCCAGCCTCCCCTTGGCGTTCGCCATCGGACAACTGTTCGACTGCAAGATCGAGGACGTGTTTATTCCCACGCCATGAGAATGTCATTGCGAGCCCCGCTGGGGCGCGGCAATCCAGCCTGTCTGGATCGCCAGCCTACTCCGCCGAAGCGGCTGCTTCGGCTGCGAAGGCCGGACGGCGCTTCGCGCCTCGCGATGACGGCTAAACGCGTCAGCCGACCCGGCCGGCCATGATGACGAGCGGCCAGGTGACGCGGCGGGGCTGCGGCGGGATCGCCCCAGTGCTTGGCGATCGCGTCGCGAGTCTTCGGGAGCGGGTCCTCGCCGGTCGCCTTGCGGTACCGCTGAAGCCCGGACCACGAGGCGTAGTAGCCCATCAACTGGTCGAGGCTCCAATCGACCTCGATCGCCAGATCGGGAAAATCGACCGGCGGAAAACGCCGCGGGATATCGTCGTACTTCGTCCGTAGATGATGGCCCTCGGGGGGCCAATGGGACCCGATGACATCCACCGAGAGATGCATCGTGACCGCATCGATCTCGGGGCTGACCAGGTGCCCCTCATAACCGGCCGCCACCACGAGCCCGCCGCGCCTCACGACCCGTTCGACCTCGTCGTAGAACCGCTCGATATCGAACCAGTGCAGCGCCTGGGCCACCAGCACCGCATCGACCGACTGGGGCGCAAGCCCCGAATCCTCGGCGGGCGCGACGGAATAACGGACGCGCGGATGCGGCTCGGCGCCGTCGATCTGCTGGGCGCTGGCGTCGGTCGCATAGACCAGATCGAACTTGGCGGCGAGCCCGATCGAGGCCTGGCCATTGCCGCAGGCGCAATCCCAGGCGGCATCGGTGGCCGGCGAGCGCGCTGCGATCGCATCGAACAACGCGGCGGGATAGCTGGGTCGATAGGACTTGTAGACGGCGGCGTGGCCGGAAAAATGATCCCGGAAGCCGGGGGCCGCCTCCGGCTCGGCCATCAGATATTTTCACCGATATGGATGCCGCATTCGGTCTTGGCGATGCCCGACCAGCGGCCCGCGCGCACGTCCTCGCCGGTCTCGACCTTTCGCGTGCAGGGCATGCAGCCGATCGAGAGGAAGCCGTCCGCCACCAGTGGATGGGGCGGCAGGTCGTGCGCCTTCATATAGTCGCGGATCTTCTCCGCCGACCATTTGACCAGCGGATTGATTTTCACGTGCCGGCCGTCGTGCTCGATCGTCGGCAGGCTGGCGCGAGTCTCGGAATGGAAATGCTTGCGGCCGGTAACCCAGGCGTCGAACCCCTCGAGCGCCCGGTTCAGCGGCCGGCTCTTGCGAAGCGCGCAGCAGGCGTCCGGATCGCGCGCCCAGAGAAGGCCGTTGCCGTCTTCCGTCTTGACCTCGGCCTCGTCCGGCTTGATCACGCGCAGCCCCGTGAGGCCGAGCTTAGCGATCAGGTCGTCGCGATACCGGAGAGTCTCGCCGAACAGCTTGCGGGTATCGAGGAAGATCACCGGCAGAACCGGTTTGATGCGCGAAACCATGTGCAGGAGCACGGCGGATTCCGCGCCGAAGGACGAAACCAGCGCGAGTCCGTCGGCGAATTCGTCCTCGATCATCGCCCGCAGGAGGTCCTCGCCGTCGAGATCGGCATAGCGCTCGCGCAGCGCCGCGACGCGGGCTTCGAGCGCGGCCTTGTCCCGGCCGGCCTCCGACCCGTTCAGTGATTTTGCGAGCACGCTCATGCCAGCCAACCGTTCTGCTCGATCATCTCTTGCGTACGCCTTGAGACCTCATGGCCTTCGAGACCGTCCGCGTACCATTTCGTCCGTTCCTGCGCCAGGGTTTCCAGCCGGTCGGCCCATTCCGGCCCGATCCTGTCTTCAAGATACTCCCGGAACATCCGCGCAAGGCCCGGGCTCTTGCCGCCGGTCGAGACCGTCACCACGAGGTCGCCGCGGCGAATGAGGGCAGGGGTGTGGAAATCGCACAAATCCGTCACGTCCTCGACATTGACCAGCGCGCCGACGAGGCGCGCCGTGGCCGCCATTACCGCCGCGCGCTCCCGGTTCAGCCCGGCGACAAAGACCAGCTTCGCGCCCTTCAGGTCGCGCTCGCCCGGCAGCCGTTCCTGCAATCGGTTTCCGGCAGCCGCCCGCAATTCGTCTTCGGGCTTGGCCGAAAAAACCGTCACGTCCTCGGCTCCGTTGCCGTCCAGATACTGCAATCGCCGCATGAGTTGAGGCCCCTGGCCGACCAGAATCACACGGGCGCGGGCGGCATCGACGACGATGGGAAGCATGGCAACACCTACTTTCGGCGGCGGATTATCCGCTCATATGGTGTGTATACCATATATCTGCAATAAATCATTGTGAATTTGATTGTTCTACATTTTTCTTATGTAAAAAGGTCCTTTGTGGCACACTCAAGGCCGGTCATCCCGGAAGCCGGTTTTCCCGAAATCTTTGATTTCGTTGGGAAACCGAGCTGTCCGGGATCCGGTGTCCGGGCTCAGGCCCATGACGGTAGATCCCGGATCACAAGGCTCTCGCCCCGAAAGCGAGGTTTTCGGGCTCGCCTAGCGTCCGGGATGACCGGAGATTACGCGGGCGGACCTTCGGCTCGTCCGTTCGGGCCGAATCGGCCTATTTCTTCTTTTCGGTGACTTGGGCGTAGGCGTCCTGGAGGAGGTCCTGCATCCGCTTGCGGAGGTGGTGCTCGGAGACGTCGACGCCCTTAGCGTCGAGATCGCCTTTGACCTTGCGGTAGACGTCTTCGTCGCCGGCCTCCTGGAAATCGGCGCTGATGACCTCCTTCGCATAGTCATCCGCGGTGCCGCCGGTGAGGCCCATCATCTCCGCCGCCCATAGGCCGAGGAGCTTGTTGCGCCGCGCCATGACCTTGAACGCCAGCTCCTCGTCATGCGCCCATTTTGACTCGAAGGTCTTCTCGCGATCATCGAAACCGGACATCAAGAAAGCTCCCTCACCAACCCGATTGCGCCACAGGCATAGCCGTATAATCGATACCGATCAACAGCTTATGACAGGCGCCCATGAAATGAATAATTTGTGTCCACGACGTTGTCTTGCCCCCCTATATAGTATATTGTCCGCCTTCCTTACAGTCGGCGTGAGACGCCTTTTTTCAATCATTTTCAAGCTCGAGGTACGCAATGTCGCGCCGCCGTCAAATCTATGAAGGCAAAGCAAAAATCCTGTACGAGGGCCCGGAGCCGGGCACACTCGTGCAATATTTCAAGGACGACGCCACCGCGTTCAACGGCCAGAAGAAGGGCACGATCACCGGCAAGGGCGTCCTGAACAACCGGATCTCCGAATACATCATGGCGAATCTCGCCGAGATCGGGGTCCCGACCCATTTCATCCGCCGCCTGAACATGCGCGAACAGCTCATCAAGCAGGTGGAGATCATTCCCCTTGAGGTCGTCGTGCGGAACATCTCGGCCGGCTCGATGAACAAGCGCCTGGGTATTCCCAAGGGCGAGCGGCTGTCTCGCTCGATCGTCGAGTTCTACCTGAAATCCGACGAATATGACGACCCGATCGTCTCCGAGGAGCATATCACGGCGTTCGGCTGGGCGGCGCCCCAGGAGATCGACGAAATGATGAATATGGCGCTCAGGATCAACGATTTCCTGTGCGGCCTCTTCATCGGCATCGGCATCCGGTTGGTCGACTTCAAGATCGAGTTCGGCCGGCTCTACGACAATGACGATGTCCGGGTGATTCTCGCCGACGAGATCAGCCCCGATTCGTGCCGCTTGTGGGACGCTTCGACCAACGAAACGATGGACAAGGACCGGTTCCGCCAGGATCTCGGCAAGGTCGAGGAGGCCTATCAGGAAGTCGCGCGCCGGCTCGGCATCTTCCCGGAAGGCGGCCCGCGGGACTTCGCCGGTCCCGAGACCATGCAATAAGGAGCGCCGGACAGCGACCGTGAAAGCCCGCGTTCATGTGACCCTCAAAACGGGCGTCCTCGATCCTCAAGGCAAAGCCATTCATCACGCCCTCGAATCGCTCGGATTCGGTGGCGTGAATGATGTTCGCCAGGGCAAGGTCATCGAGATCGAGCTCGCCGAGACCGACCCCGGCAAAGCCCGCGCCTCGGTCGAGGACATGTGCGCCAAGCTCCTCGCCAACACGGTGATCGAGAATTATTCGGTCGAGATCGACTGATCGGGGCAAGGCGCCCGCGTAGGACAGAAGCTTCGGAGCGTAAGCCGCCATGAAAGCCGCCGTGATCGTCTTTCCCGGCTCGAATTGCGATCGCGATGTGGCCGTGGCGCTCGAAGCCGCGATGGGGCGGGCGCCCAAGATGGTCTGGCATGGCGACGCGGAATTGCCCGAGCTCGACCTGATCGTGGTCCCCGGCGGCTTCTCCTATGGCGATTATCTCCGCTGCGGCGCGATGGCGGCGCACAGCCCCGTGATGCGCGAAGTCGTGGCCCGGGCGAAGAAGGGCGTGGCGGTGCTCGGCATCTGCAACGGCTTCCAAATCCTGGCCGAGGCGGGGCTGCTGCCCGGCGCGCTGATGCGGAACGCCAGCCTCAGATTCGTCTGCCGCGACGTCTGGCTCAAGGTCGAGGATACCGAAAGCGCCTTCACCCGGTCCTATGCGCCCGGCGAGGTCGTCCGCTTCCCCATCGCCCATGCCGACGGCAATTACTTCGCCGATGATGAGACCCTGGATCGCCTGGAAGGCGAGGGCAGGGTCGCCGTCCGCTATGTCACGCCCGGAGGCGATGCGACCGAGGACGCCAACCCCAACGGCTCGCAGCGCAATATCGCCGGGATCCTCAACGAAAAGCGCACGGTTCTTGGCCTGATGCCCCATCCGGAGCGCCTCGCCGAACCCGCGCTCGGCGGCACGGACGGCCGGAAAATGTTCGCCGGTCTCGTCGAGGCCTTCGCATGAACGCCGAGACCAAGATCACGCCGGACGTCGTGGCGGGCCACGGGCTCAAGCCTGACGAATACGACACCATCGTCCGCGCGCTGAACCGCGAGCCGAACCTGACCGAGCTCGGCATCTTTTCGGTGATGTGGAGCGAGCATTGCTCCTACAAATCCTCGCGGGTCTGGCTCAAGACCTTGCCGACCGAGGCGCCTTGGGTGATCCAGGGGCCCGGCGAGAACGCCGGCGTCATCGATATCGGCGACGGGCAGGCCGTCGTGTTCAAGATGGAAAGCCACAACCACCCGTCCTTCATCGAGCCCTATCAAGGCGCGGCGACGGGCGTCGGCGGCATTTTGCGCGACGTCTTCACCATGGGCGCGCGGCCGATCGCCAACATGAACGCGCTTCGCTTCGGCGCGCCGGATCATCCCAAGACCCGGCATCTGGTTTCCGGCGTGGTCGCGGGCATCGGCGGCTACGGCAATTGCGTCGGCGTGCCGACGGTCGGCGGCGAATGCACCTTCCATCCGGCCTATAACGGCAACATCCTGGTCAATGCGATGACCGTCGGCGTCGCGGAGACGGACAAGATCTTCTATTCGGCCGCGGCGGGCGTCGGGAACCCGGTCGTCTATGTCGGCTCCAAGACAGGCCGCGACGGCATCCACGGCGCGACGATGGCCTCGGCAGAATTCGCCGACGATTCGGAGGAGAAGCGCCCGACGGTCCAGGTCGGCGATCCCTTCACGGAAAAACTGCTGATCGAAGCTTGTCTTGAGCTGATGGCGGGCGATGCCATCGTTGCGATCCAGGACATGGGCGCGGCGGGGCTGACCTCGTCGTCTGTGGAGATGGCCTCCAAAGGCGGCGTCGGCATCGAGCTCGATCTCGACAACGTGCCTCAGCGCGAGACCGGCATGACGGCTTACGAGATGATGCTGTCCGAGAGCCAGGAGCGGATGCTCATGGTGCTGAAGCCCGGCCGCGAGGCGGATGCCCGCAAGGTGTTCGAGAAATGGGGCCTCGATTTCGCGGTCATCGGCAAGCTCACCGATACGCGGCATTTGGTCATGACGCATAAGGGCGAGGTCGTCGGCGACATCCCGCTTCTGGCGCTCGCCGACAACGCCCCGGTCTATCGCCGGCCCCATGTCCCGACGCCGAAACGTGCCGCCATCGCGCCTGATGCCGCGGCGTCCAATCTGGAGCTCGGCGATATCCTGGAACGGCTTCTCGCCACCCCCGATCTCGCCAGCAAGCGATGGATCTGGGAGCAATACGACCACATGGTCATGGCCGATACGGTCCAACGGCCGGGCGGAGACGCCGCCGTCGTGCGGGTCCACGGCTCGAACAAGGCCGTGGCGATCACGAGCGACTGCACGCCGCGTTATTGCAAGGCCGATCCCGTCGAAGGCGGCCGGCAGGCGGTCGCGGAGGCCTGGCGCAATCTCACGGCAACCGGTGCGAAGCCCCTCGCCATCACCGACTGCATGAATTTCGGCAATCCCGAGCGACCCGAGATCATGGGCCAGTTCGTTGGCTGCATCGAAGGCATGGGCGAAGCCTGCCGGACGCTCGATTTCCCGGTCGTCTCCGGCAATGTCTCGCTCTACAACGAGACCAACGGCGTCGGCGTGCTGCCCACGCCCAATATCGGCGGCGTCGGCTTGCTCGACAGTCTCGACCACATGGCCACCATCGCCTTCAAGGGCGAGGGCGAGACGATCCTCCTGGTCGGCGAGACCAAGGGCCATCTCGGCGCCTCGCTCTATCTCCGCGAGATCGGCGGCTCCGAAGACGGTGCGCCACCGCCCGTGGACCTCGCCGTCGAACGGCGCAACGGCGACTTCGTCCGCGCCCAGATCCATGCAGGCAAGGTGACGGCCTGCCACGACGTCGCCGATGGCGGTTTGATGGTCGCCCTTGCCGAAATGGCGATGGCCGGCGATATCGGCGCGTCCATCGATGTGCCCGAGACCGGCCTGCCCGTGCACGCCGCCCTATTTGGCGAGGATCAGGCGCGGTATCTGCTGACGACCAGGCAGCCCGACGCCCTCGTCGCCGAGGCAAAAGAGGCCGGCGTTCCCATCGCCGTCATCGGCCGGACCGGCGGCACGGATTTGACAGTGGGGGCACGAATCTCCATATCGTTGTCCAGATTGCGCAAGGCGCATGAAGGCTGGTTGCCGAATTTCATGTCGGTATAGGATCGGTAACGGGCGGCATGCTATGGTTCCGCCCGAAACAAGGGGCGCGATAACCGATGGCAATGGACCCGAGCGAAATCAAGGCCTTGATCAAGGAGACCTTTCCCGATGCCGACGTCGAAATTCGCGATCTGGCGGGCGACGGCGAGCATTTCGCGGCGCAGGTCGTCTCCAAGGCCTTCGAAGGGCTATCGCGGGTGCAGCAGCACCAGATGGTCTACAAGGCGCTGAAAGGCAAAATGGGCGGCGAGCTTCATGCGCTCGCGCTGCAAACCTCGGTCCCGACGGACTGAGAAACACAACGATTGCAAAGGTTTAGAATATGACGGAAGAACAGGTTCATTCGCGGATCCAGGACGCGGTCGGCAGCAACGACGTCATGCTGTTCATGAAGGGCTCGCCGAGCTTCCCGCAATGCGGCTTCTCGGCCGCCGTGGTGCAGATCCTCGACTATCTCGGGGTGGAATACGGCAGCGCCAACGTGCTCGAGGACGACGACCTGCGCCAGGGCATCAAGAGCTATAGCGATTGGCCGACCATCCCGCAGCTTTATGTCAAAGGCGAGTTCGTCGGCGGCTGCGATATCATCCGCGAGATGTTCCAGTCGGGCGAACTGCAGTCGCATCTGACGTCCAAAGGCATCAAGACGGCGGCGCCGACGTCTTAGGCACTCTCTCCGTCAGCCCAGCGAAGGCTGGATCCAGGTTGGTCGGGCCGGATCTTGTGCCTTAAGGCCAACCTGCGCTGGCATGACGTCTTATGGGGTGTTGGACGAGAAATCGTCCTCCCGCTCCACTTGGCAGATCTTCAGCGAATAGCGTTCGTACCATTCCTCCCGGCCGCGTTTCTGAGCGGCTTGGTGCCGGACATTCGCTTTCCAGGCGGCGATGGCGGCGAGGCTTTCCCAATAGCAGACGGTAATGCCCTCGCCCGAGGGCGCGCGGACCGATTCGATGTCGAGGAAGCCTGGCTGCGCGCGCGCCAGGCGCTCCATTTCTTCGGCCATCGCCTCATACCCCTCAGCAGAGAGCTTGAGCTTGGAGGTGAAGATAACGGCATAGACGGCCATGGCGCCTTCTTTCCCTGAAAATGAAAAGGCCCGCCGGTTGGGCGGGCCGTTCTCGTCTCTCCGCTCGAAGTCTCTCTATCGGGAATAGAACTCGACCACGAGGTTCGGCTCCATGTGCACCGGATAGGGAATATCCGCGAGCTTGGGCGTGACGATGAGCTTCGCCGTCATCTTCTTGTGGTCGACCTCGAGATAGCCCGGCACGTCGCGCTCGGACGATTCGGCGGCCTCCAGCACGGCGCCCAGTTCCTTCGACTTGTCCTTCACCTCCACGACGTCGCCTTCCTTCAGGCGATAGCTCGGGATGGTGACGCGCTTGCCGTTGACCTTCACATGGCCGTGATTGACGAATTGGCGGGCGGCGAAAACCGTCATCGCGAATTTGGCGCGATAGACCACCGCGTCCAGCCGGCGCTCCAACAGCCCGACCAGATGCTCGCCCGTGTCGCCCTTGCGGCGCACGGCCTCGGCATAGATGTTCCGGAACTGCTTCTCGGTGATGTTGCCGTAATAGCCCTTGAGCTTCTGCTTGGCGCGAAGCTGCACGCCGAAGTCGGAGACCTTGCCCTTGCGGCGCTGGCCATGGACGCCCGGTCCATAGTCGCGGCGGTTGACCGGGCTCTTGGGGCGGCCCCAGAGGTTCTCGCCCATGCGCCGGTCGATTTTATATTTTGCTTCTGCCCGCTTCGTCATGCGTTAAGTCACTTCGTCCTTGCTACGGCTTGAATAGAAGGCGCGTACTATATCCGCCGCCGCGCGCTTGTCAAATGGCGCGAAGACCTTAATTTCCGCCCGAATCGCCGTTTCGGGTCAGCGCCTTGATGACGCCCCGGAGCGTGCGGATGTCCTGCTCCGAAAACTGGCCTTTTTGCAAGAGGTTACGGAGATTCCTCACCATTGCCGGGCGCTTCTCCGGTGGCCTCAGGAATCCGGCTGCATCCAGCTCCGCCTCCAGGTGCTCGAAAAGGCGTACGAGGTCCTCCTTGGGCGCGGGCGGCGGCAGGTCGGGCGAGGGCAGGCGGTCGGAAACCGCGGCGGTGAACCACTCGTAGCCGATGATCAGCACCGCCTGGGCCAGATTCAGCGAGGAAAACTCGGGGCTCGCCGGGATATGGAGGATCTTGTTCGAGAGCGCCACGTCGTCATTGTCGAGCCCGGCCTTTTCCGGCCCGAACAGGATGCCGCAGCGCTCGCCCCGGCCGATCCTCTCGGCCATTTCCGCCGCCGCTTCCCTGGGCGTCGCGGCGGGCTTGGCCATATGACGCGCCCGCGCCGTCGTCGCGAAAACGAGCGAGAGGTCGGCGACGGCATCCTCGGTCTGGCGCGCGAGCTTCGCCAACTCGAGAATTGCATCGGCCCCCGCCGCCATGGGCACCGCCGCCGGGTTGGGCCAGCCGTCGCGCGGCGCGACGAGCCTCAAGTCGGTCAGCCCGAAATTGCGCATGGCGCGCGCCGTCGCGCCGATATTCTCGCCGAGCTGGGGTTTGACCAGGATGATCGCGGGCGCGGGCCCGTCCGCCGCACTACTTGCCACGATGCGGCGCCATCCAGGAGAAGAGCTTGCCGCCAAAGGCATAGCCAATGCCGACGAATACCACGGCAAGGCCGAGATTCCAGAACAGGATCATGACCGTGGCGTCCTCGTCATGGATATGGATCAGCGAATGCGCGGTCGCCGTGATCGCCGCCACCGCGAGGCTTCCGGTAATCATGGCGCCGGTCGGACGCAACGGCGCGGCATGGCGCAACATGACGAGGAGGGCAATGAAGATCGGCAGGCTGGTGAGCGCCACCACCACGAAGCAATCCGCCGATCCCCCGAGACTGAACCCGTTCGGCCCGAAGGACACCCAATCGGTCAGGCACTGATAGCCCAGCGTCGAGAGCCAAAGAACGAGAGCGGGCAACGGCAGCGCTGCCCAGGCCCGCGAACGGTCCGGCTGGCTCAGCATGAAGCTCGCCAACGCCGCCAGCACGGCCGTCAGCACCGCGCCGGCCAGATTGGCGTCGAACTGCATCTGATGAAACCGCGCGGCGAGGTCCGCCCGGAAGCCCTCGACCAGCGCCGCCAGCACCAGCACGCCGACCCCGATCGCCAGCCAGGAGGCCGCGCGCAGCAGCGGCGGCCGCAACGGCTTCACCGGCGCCGCTTCCGCCGCAAGCTGGTCTATAAGGTCTGGCGTCGTGGTCACGGCTCGGAGCTCCTGGCGCTCAGAATCTTCCGCAAATTGATCAAGGCCCGATGGGTCGCCACCTTGAGGGCGGTGACCGACGTGCCGGTCGTCTCGGAAGCCTCTTTTAGCGACATCTCGTTCAGCTTCAACATCTGGATCGCCTGGCGCTGACCCGCCGGCAGGCTTTCGATCGCCGCATGCAGGTCGCGCCGGTCCAGAACATCCTCACCCCTATTCGCTTGGGGCGCGGCAAAGGTTTCCTCATGGGCGGCGGCAAGCGCCTCATATGTCCGGGCCCGCCCTGTCTTGCGCAACCGATCGACGATCCGGCGATGGGCGATCGCCACCAGCCAAGGGCCGAAGGGCCGCGTCGGATCATAGGTCCGGCGCACCGCATGGATGGTCAGCAGGATATCCTGGACCGTATCCTCGACCTCACTCGGATCGCGCAGCTTTCCGGCCGCCAGCGAGCGCAGATAGGGCGCGGCCTCCTGCAGCAATTGCCGATAGGCCGTCCCGTCGCCCGATTGGGCGCGGGCCATGAGGTCGGACCAGTCGGACCTTATCGGTGTGTCGCCGGACATAAGTTCTCTTACGACGGCCCCGGAACCGGGTCAAATGCGGCCGCACACAAACTTGTGACCGGGATTGCAGACAAAATTTTCGGGCCGGCGTAACCCGCGGCGCCCGCCCCGCGAACCTCCCCCTGTAAATCGAAACCCAAACCCTCGAGGAGGTTCCGTCATGAATCGCTTACTCGCAGCCACCGCTCTCACCGCCGCCCTTGGCCTCGCCGGGGCGTACACCGCCGTCCAGGCCGCCGAGGGCGACATGCCCCAGATCGTCAAGGACAACATGATGCGCGCCAAGGCCCAGCACCTGGAGAAGTGCTACGGCATCAACGCGGCCGCCAAGAACGACTGCGCCGAGGGCGCCCACTCCTGCGCCGGCCAGGCGACCATGCCGCGCGATCCCAAGTCCTTCGTGCTTCTGCCCATGGGCGACTGCGCGAAGATCGCGGGCGGCTCGACGACGGCGGCTTGATTGGGCCTAAGCCGACCGGTACCGGGCGGCCGGGTCGTAACCTTTTCAAGTGCACGGCCGAACTATCGAACGGTGACCAAAGGTGACCAGCACTTCCCACCAACACCAAGGAAGGTTTCTAAGGATGAAAAGCAATCGAAGCATCGCCACGTCCGTCCTCGTTTCGGCAGTGGGCCTCTCCCTCGTGGCAGGTCTGACGCCGACGTCTGCGGCGGAGAACGCGACCATGCAGCAGAAGCTCGAGCAGATGCTCAAGATGCATCCGGGTGCCAGCAAGGAGACGATCGAAGCAAACATGAAGCGGGTCGCGAAGAACCATCTCGCCCGCTGCTACGGCATCAACGCGGTCGCCAAAAACGACTGCGCCTCGGGCGCCCATTCCTGCTCGGGGCAGTCGACCATGGCGCGGGACCCCTCAGCCTTCGTGCTGTTGCCCGCTGGCGATTGCGCGAAGATCGCGGGCGGGTCAACCAAAGGTCCGATGTAAGTCGCCGATTGATGTCTCCGATGATGACCAGCCCAAAGCCATCGTCGGGCCCGGTCCCCGCTTCGGCGGGGATCGGGCTGCGCTTCCCGCACCATCGGGCCGTGGCCGAGACCGCTCCGGCCATCGCCTGGCTCGAGGTTCACACTGAGAACTATGTGGGCGGCGGGCCTTCGGTCAGCACGCTGGAGGCGATCCGGCGGGACTATCCGATCTCGTGCCATGGCGTGGGGCTGTCGCTTGGAAGCGCCGAGGGGATCGAAAAGCGGCATCTTGCGCGCATCGGTGACGTAATCGAGCGTTTCGAGCCCGGCCTCGTCTCCGAGCATCTGTCCTGGAGCGTCTCCGGCGGGACCTATCTCGCAGATCTCCTGCCGTTGCCGATGACCGAGGAGGCGCTCGATATCGTCTGCCGCAATGTCGAGACGGTTCAAGACCGGCTCAAGCGCCGCATTCTGGTCGAGAACCCGTCGAGCTATCTCCGTTATCGCCATTCGACCATCCCCGAGGCCGAGTTCATCGCCGCCGTCGCCGGACGCACCGGTTGCGGCATCCTCTGCGACGTCAACAATATTTATGTCAGCGCGCACAACCACGGTTGGGACGCTCGGGCCTATCTCGCGGGCCTGCCGGCTGAGGCGGTCGGCGAAATCCATCTCGCCGGTCATTCGGCGCGCCGGTTGGAGAACGGCCGCACGATCCTGATCGACGACCACGGCTCGCGGGTGATCCCGGAGGTTTGGGCACTCTATGAGGCGGCTCTGCAACGCTTCGGCCCGGTCCCGAGCCTGATCGAATGGGACACCAACGTCCCGGCGCTCGACGTGCTTCTGGACGAAGCCGCCGGGGCGGCCGCCCGGCTCACCGCCTTTGGCAAGGAGAACGGCAATGCCGACGCTGCTTGAGATCGAACGCGCCGTCCGCGCCGCCTTGCTCGATCCCGGCAACGACGATGCTCTCCGGCACATCGTCGCCGACGGCATCGCGCCGGAGAATCGCCTCGCGATCTATCGCAACACGTATGTTTCGGGCGCGGTCAAAGCCCTTGAGCTCAATTTCCCGGCGGTTCGGAATCTGGTCGGCAACGAATTCTTCGAAGGCGCGGCGCGGATCTATATCGATGCAAATCCGCCCGAGAGCGCGTGTCTCGATGATTACGGCGCGGGTTTCCCGGACTTTCTGGCCGATTTCCCGCCCGCGCAATCGCTCGCCTATCTCGGCGACGTCGCGCGTCTGGAGTGGATGGTGTCGCGCGTCCTGCATGCTGCCGACACGCCGTCCCTCGACGTCGCCCGCCTGTCCGCGGTTCCGCCGGAGGATCACGGCCGCATCCGCTTCGCGCCGAGTCCCTCGGCCGGCCTCATTCGCGCGGATTGCCCCGCTGATGAGATCTGGCGCGCGGTCCTCGACGGCGATGACGATGCGATGGCCGCGGTCGATCCCGGCGCGGGGCCGATCTGGCTCCTGGTCCGGCGCGGGACTATGGGCATCGACGTCGCACGGCTCGACGAAGCCGACGCCCGCTTTCTTCTGCTGCTGATCGACGGCACGCCCCTCGACGACGCGCTGGCCATGGCGGGCGACATCGACGGCCCCGCCGTCCTCGCCCGGTTTCTCACCGGCGGCGTCTTTGCCGGATTCGACCTTCAGAAAGAACAGGGAGCTTCCCGATGACCACCACCGAAACCGCGACGGCCCGTCCGTCCTCCATGCTCACGCTCTGCCGCCGCATCCTCACATGGCTCGACGCGATCCCGTATACGCTCCTGGCGATCCCCTTTCGGTTCGCCGTCGCGACGGTGTTCTGGAATTCGGCTCAGACCCACCTCGCAAATTGGGACACGACGCTCTACCTGTTCGAGAACGACTACGCCCTGCCGTTCCTACCGCCCCATCTCGCGGCCCATATGGCCGTCGCGATCGAGGTGTCGACGCCGATCCTTTTGGTCCTCGGCCTCCTCACCCGTCCGGCTGCGGCGGTGCTGCTCGGCATGACCCTGGTGATCGAAATCTTCGTCTACCCCATGGCCTGGCCGACCCATATCCAATGGGCCGCGATGGTGCTCGTGCTGCTGGCGCGAGGGCCGGGGAAGCTGTCGGTGGATTGGCTGGTGAGGCGGAAGGTGTTAGGCGAAGGCTGAAACACTCTCAGTCGTCATGCCAGCGAAGGCTGGCATCCAGAGCAGCGTCCGACACGGAATCCGACCCAAACACCCTGGACCCCAGCATCCGCTGGGGTGACGGAACGGGCGGTGGTCAGCCCGTCCCCGCCGGCGCGCCGTCGCGATAGAGCTTGTAGGTCAGGCTGTCGTTCAGGGCCTGGAACGAGGCGTCCACGATGTTCGGTGAGACGCCGACCGTGAACCAGCGGCGGCCTTCGCCATCCGCGCTTTCGATCATGACGCGGGTGACGGCGTTGGTGCCGTCGCCGGTGCCCTGGTTGAGGATGCGGACCTTGTAATCGACGAGGCGCAGATCCTCGATATAGGGCGAGTATTTGCCAAGGTCCTTGCGGAGCGCGACGTCGAGCGCGTTGACCGGGCCGTTGCCTTCGCCGACCGACATGAATTCCTCGCCGTCGACTGTCAGCTTCACTGTCGCCTCGGACATGGTCACGAGCTCGCCCTTGGCGTTGTAGCGGCGCTCCACCAGCGTGCGGAAGCTGTCGACGTTGAAGTAGGTCGGCACCTCGCCG
Source organism: uncultured Alphaproteobacteria bacterium (assembly GCA_963732795.1). Classification (GTDB taxonomy): domain Bacteria; phylum Pseudomonadota; class Alphaproteobacteria; order CAVTAV01; family CAVTAV01; genus CAVTAV01. The sequence continues at coordinate 236,806 of CAVTAV010000001.1, forward strand.
AGCGTGCGCCGCGCGAGAAGCTCGAAGCTCGCCGCCGCGCCGTCATAGGAATAGCCGTCGAACTCGCGCTCCTTGACGATTTCGAGGAGGCGCTTGAGCTTCGGGTTCTTCGGATCGACCTCGACGCCGATCTCGTTGAGCCGCGCGACGATATTGGCGACGCCGGACTGGTCCGAGACCAGGATCTGCCGTTCGTTGCCGACCGTCTCCGGCGGAATGTGCTCGTAGGTCTTCGGATCCTTCAGGACCGCCGAGACATGCAGCCCGCCCTTATGCGCGAAGGCCGAGGCGCCGACATAGGCGGCGTTGCGGGCCGGGCGCGCGGTTCAAGGTTTCGTCCAACTGGCGCGACAGGCCGGTCAGCTTCTTCAAAGCCTCCTCGGAGATGCCGGTATCGACGAGATCGCGATAGGTCGGCTTCAGGACCAGCGATCGGGATCAGCGAGATCAGATTCGCATTGCCGCAGCGCTCGCCGAGGCCGTTGATCGTGCCCTGGATCTGCCGCGCGCCGGCGCGGACGGCGGCGAGGCTGTTGGCGACGGCGTTCTCGGTGTCGTTATGGGCATGGATGCCGAGCTTAGTGTCCGGGATGGTCTCGGCGACCTTGGCGACGATGCGCTCGACCTCGTCGGGCAGGGTCCCGCCATTCGTGTCGCACAGCACCAGCCACCGCGCGCCCGCGTCATGGGCCGCCTTGAGGCAGTCCATCGCGTAGCCCGGATTGGCCTTGTAGCCGTCGAAGAAGTGCTCGGCGTCGAACAATGGCTCGCGTTCGCGCTTGGCGACCTCGGCGACGCTATCGCGGATCAGCTCCAGATTTTCGTCGAGCGAAATCTCGAGCGCGACCTTGACATGGAAATCCCAGGTCTTGCCGACGAGGCAGATCGCCTTGGCATCGGCATCGAACAGCGCCGCGAGGCCCGGATCGTTCTCGACGCTACGGCCCGGCCGGCGGGTCATGCCGAAGGCGGTGAAGGTTGCGGTGCCCAAGCGTCGGCGCCTTGGCGAAGAAAGCCGTATCGGTCGGGTTCGCCCCCGGCCAGCCGCCTTCGACATAGGCGACGCCGATCTTGTCGAGCGCCGTCGCCAGGAGCCGCTTGTCTTCGACGCTGAAATCGACGCCCTGGGTCTGCGCGCCGTCGCGGAGCGTCGTGTCGTAGAGATAGAGGCGTTCGCGCTTGCTCATCCTGCGCGCCTCCATGTGGTTCCGGCGGGGCCGTCCTCCAGGATCACGCCATTGGCTTTGAGCTCGTCGCGGATGCGGTCGGACTTCGGCGAAATCGCGCTGCTTTCTGGCGGCGTTCCTTGCGGCGATCAGGTCTTCGATCTTGGACTCCGGAAGCCCGTCCCCGCCGTCGGCGCCCTTGAGCCAGGCCTCCGGCGCTTGCCGCAGCACGCCCAGGATCTTGCCACCCGCCAGCATCATCGCCTTCAATTCCGCCTTCTCGATCTCGCTCTCCGCCTTGTTCGCATCGCGCGCCAGATCGTGGAGCGCGGCGAAGGCTTCCGGCGTGTTGAGGTCGTCCTCGATGGCGCGGATGACGTGGCTTTCGCCGACATCCTTGGCCGGCTCGACATCGGCGAGCCTCTGCATCGCGAGGTAGAGCCGGTCGAGCGAGCGCTTGGCCTGCTCCAAGCCGTCCTCGGACCAGTTCAACGGCGCGCGGTAATGGGCCGACAGCATGAGATAGCGCGCGGCCTCCGCCGGCCAATTTTTCAGGACCTCATGCACCTTGGTGATATTGCCGAGGCTCTTCGACATCTTCTCGTCCTGGACCGTCAGAAACCCGTTATGCAGCCAGTAATTCGCCATCGGCTTGCCGTGATGGGCGCATTTGCTCTGGGCGATCTCGTTCTCGTGGTGGGGGAAGATCAGGTCCACGCCGCCGCCATGGATGTCGAAGGTCTCGCCGAGATGGGTCTCGCTCATGGCCGAGCATTCGATATGCCAGCCCGGCCGGCCCTTGCCCCAGGGGCTGTCCCAGCCGGGATGGTCGCCGGCCGGCTTCCACAGCACGAAATCGGCCGGGTCCTTCTTGTAGGGCGCGACCTCGACCCGCGCGCCCGCGATCATGTCGTCGCGGTTGCGGCCCGAGAACGCGCCGTAATCCGGCATGGAGGTCACGTCGAACAGCACGTGCCCTTCGGCGACTGATAGGCATGGCCCGACGTCGATGAGCTCTCCCGATCATCGCGATCATCTGCGGGATATGCTCGGTCGCGCGCGGCACGACCGTCGGCGGCAGGGCGCCGAGCGCGGCCATGTCCTCGGCAGTAGATCGAGGCGAAACGCTCGGTGATCGCACTCCATCGGCTCGCCGGTCTTCTCATGGGCGGCGATGATCTTGTCGTCGACGTCGGTGACGTTGGCGACGATAGGTGACGTCGTAGCCCTTGGCCACGGAAATAGCGGTGCAGCACGTCGAACACGATCACCGGCCGCGCGTTGCCGATATGGGCGTAGTCGTAGACCGTCGGCCCGCAGACATACATGCCCACATGGCCGGGCGTGATCGGCTCGAAAGCCGCGCTTCTCGCGGCGCGCGGTATCGTAAAGGACCAGGGCCACCGGCCGCTCCATTACCGGACGAAATTACAGAACTGCCGGCCGGTATTTAACGACTAACTGCCCCGGTCACAAGGATATGCTGCGGGTTCAGACCTCGACGATTTCGGCGTCCGGCGCGTTCTTCATGACCGAATTCGACGCCGTTCTGCGCCGCCGAGGACGAGGAATAGCCCTGGGACTGCAGGATGGTCTCGCCATTCACGGCCTTCAGGCGGAAATAGTGCTTGTCCGTCGCTGCCGACGAAAATCTCGAAACGCCCGCCGTCCGCGCGAGTTCTTCTTGACCGAGATGATGCCGTTCGTAGCGTTGGCCTTAGCCTTGTAGCCTTCGGAGGCGCCGATCGTTTCGCCGTTCGAAGCCTTCAACCGGAATCGGTACTCGCCAGCCTTATCCTGATACAGCTCGAATTTGCCTTTGGCCATTTTGGCCTCCTGTGCGTGAGTGACGAACCCAAGAGGCAAGAAGACACGACCCGATCCTCCATTAGCGTTGATTCAAAGCAAGCCGTGCTTTGGCCCTTTCGCGCCCGATCAGCGGCAGGAGGTGCTTCATCTCCGGGCCGTGGTCGAGGCCGGTCAGGGCGAGGCGAAGCGGATGGAACAGGGGTTTGCCCTTGCGGCCGGTCTTTTCCTTGATCGCCGCGGTCCAGGCGGGCCAGGTCTGCTCGTTCCAGGGCTCCGGCGGTAGGAGGCCGGCGGCCTGCCGGAGATAGTCCGCGTCTTCGAGCACCGGCGTGATCGGCCCGTGAACGATCCGCGCCCAGAGCTCGACATCCTTGAACGTCTCGAGATTGGGCCGGACGGCATTCCAGAATGTCTCGTCCGCTTCCGGGATGCCGAGGGCCTTCAGGCGCTCGGCCGACGTCCTCAAAGGCGAGGCCGTGCAGGATCCGGGCATTGAGATGCTTGACCTCGGCGGGATCGAATTTCGGCGCGGCGCGGCCGAAGCGCGACAGGTCGAAGTCGGGCACGCAGTCGTCGAGATGCTGCCGGGGCTCGACCGGATCGGACGAGCCGAGCCGCGCCAGCAGGCTGTTCAAGCGCCATGGGCTCCAGGCCCTCGTCCCGCATCTCGCGCACCGACAGCGAGCCCAACCGTTTCGACAGCGGCCCGCCATCCGGCCCTACGAACAGGGCGAAATGGGCGAAAACCGGCGGCGCATATCCCAGCGCCTCGGCGATCTGGATCTGCACGGCCGTGTTGGCGACATGGTCCTCGCCGCGGATGACATGGGTGATGCCCATCTCGCCGTCATCGACCACCGAGGGCAACGTATAGAGCGCCGTCCCGTCCTCGCGGATCAGCACGGGATCGGACAAGGCTCGCCGCATCGATGGTGACGGCCCCCCGGATCCGATCTTCCCATGTCACGTCGCGTCTGGTTCAGCAGGAACCGCCAATGGGGCTTGCGGCCTTCGGCTTCGAGCTTGGCCTTGTCCGCGTCCGACAGTTTCAGCGCCGCCCGGTCATAGACCGGCGGCCGGCGGCGTGCGAGCTGGATCTTGCGCTTGACCTCCAGCTCCTCCGGCGTCTCGTAACAGGCATAAAGCCGCCCCGCCGCCCGCAGCCGCTCCGCCGCCGCGTCATAGAGCGTCCCGCGTTCGGACTGGCGATAAAGCGCATCCCAGCCTAGGCCGAGCCAGGTCAGGTCCTCCTTGGTCGCCGCGACGAATTCCTCGGTGGAGCGTTCGGCATCCGTGTCGTCGATGCGAAGGATGAACGCGCCCCCGGTCTTGCGCGCGAACAGCCAGTTCAGCACGCGCCGCGCGGACATTGCCGACATGGAGATAGCCGGTGGGCGAGGGGGCGAAGCGGGTCTTGGTGGTCATCGAGCGTCGCCTCGACCGTTGCCGGCCGGCAGCCCCCTCACCCTACCCCTCTCCCCTCGGGGGAGAGGGCAACGAAGGCTTGGCGAACGGAGTGAGCTTAGCCGAAGTGGGTGAGGGGGGCGGCTCCGAACCATGACAGATCGCATCAACTCCGCCACCGCGCATCCCGGAAGCCGTTCGTAATGGGATACCGCCGGTCGCGGCCGAAATTCCTACGGGTGATCTTGACCCCCGGCGGGGCTTGGCGGCGTTTGTATTCGGCGATGTAGAGCATGTGCTCGATCCGCGCCACGATCTCGCGGTCGAAGCCTTCGGCGACGATCTCGGTGATCGACAGCTCCTTCTCGACCAGCGCTTCGAGGATCGCGTCCAATACGTCGTAGGGCGGGAGCGAATCCTCGTCCTTCTGGTCGGCTCTCAGCTCGGCGCTCGGCGGCTTGGTGATGATGTTGGTCGGGATCACCTCGCTCTTCGGCCCGAGGCCCCAGCTCGAGCCAGTTGCCGTTGCGCCAGCGGGAAAGCTCGAACACCGTCGTCTTGTAGACGTCCTTCAGGACCGAATAGCCGCCGCTCATATCGCCGTAGAGCGTGGCGTAGCCGACCGAAAGCTCGGATTTGTTGCCGGTCGTCACCAGCATGTGGCCGAACTTGTTGCTCATCGCCATCAGGATCACGCCGCGGATGCGGGCCTGGATGTTCTCTTCCGTGGTGTCGGCCTTGGTTCCGGCGAACACGTCCTTCATCATGGAATCGAAGGCGGCCGACCGCCGGCTCGATCTCGATCGTATCGATCGGGACGCCGAGGAGCTTCGCGCATTCCGCCGCGTCGTCGAGGCTCGCCTGGCTGGTATAGCGCGACGGCATCATCACGACCCGCACCTTGTCCGCGCCGAGCGCATCCACCGCCACGGCGGCGGTCAAGGCGCTGTCGATGCCGCCCGACAGGCCGATAATGACGCCTGGGAAGCGGTTCTTGTGGACATAGTCCCTGAGGCCCAGGGTCATCGCGCCATAGACCGCCCGCAGTCCCTCGCGGTCCGGGGCGATCTCGCCTTCCTCGCAGTCGAAGCGATGGTTCGGCCGGCGCACCGTCTCGACGACGCTCAGGGACTCCTGCCAGGCGTCGAGCTGGACTCGCGAGCTTGCCGTCCTGGTTGAGCGCGAAGGACGTCGCCGTCGAAGACCAGCTCGTCCTGGCCGCCGACCTGGTTCACATAGAGCAGCGGCAATCCGGTCTCGCGCACCCGGTCGCGGGCGAGCGAAAGCCGCGTGCCCTCCTTGCCCATCTCGAAGGGCGAGCCGTTCGGCACGATGAGCATCTCCGCGCCCCGCGATCGGAGGTGCTTGGCCGCGTCCGGCGTCCACATGTCCTCGCAGATCAGAATGCCGAGCTTCAGCCCGCGAAACTCGACAGGCTCGGGCAGAGGGCCCGGCCGGAACACGCGCTTCTCGTCGAACACGCCGTAATTCGGCAGGTCGCGCTTGAACACGATGTCCTGGATCGCACCGCCATCGAGTAGTGCGGCGGCGTTATGCACCACGCCGCCATGCCGCCAGGGCAGCCCCAGCACGATCGCCGGGCCGCCGTCCTCGGTTTCGGCCGCCATGTCCCGCGCGACCGCCTCGACCTCGTCGAGGAACGCCGGCTTCAGCACCAGATCCTCCGGCGGATAGCCGCAGAGCGCCAGCTCCGGGGTCACCAGGAGATCCGCCTCGTGCCCCGCGGCTTCCGCCCGGGCGGCCCGTATCTTGGCGGCATTCCCCGCAATATCCCCGACCGTGAAATCGAGCTGCGCAAGGACGATGTCGAGAGCGTCGGTCATTCCGGCACTTTAGAAGGTTGTGTGGTCGAGCGGGAGCCTATCAGGCTCGGACGAAAGGAAGAACTGGGAAATGGAGGGACGGCCCGAGATGTCCTTCGACAAGCTTAGGACGAACGGATCTAATAGGCTCCGTTCGGGCTGAGCTCTTGTCGAAGCCCGCCTGCTGGGCCTACGACGCTTCCCGGGCCTTGGCGGCGATTTCGAGACGGCGTTGCTTGAGGCCTTCGGCGATCAGGAAGGCGAGCTCCAGGGCCTGGCTGGCGTTGAGCCGGGGATCGCAATGGGTGTGATAGCGGTCGGCCAGGGCGTGCTCGGTGATCTTCTGGGCGCCGCCGATGCATTCGGTGACGTCCTGGCCGGTCATCTCGATATGGACGCCGCCGGCATAGCTGCCCTCGGCATCGTGGATCTGGGAGAAGCGGCGGACCTCGGCGAGCACGTTGTCGAACGGCCGGGTCTTGTAGCCGGTGCGAGGATTTGATCGTGTTGCCGTGCATCGGATCGCAGGACCACACCACGACGCGGCCCTCGCGCTGGACCGCGCGGACGAGCTTCGGCAGCAGGCCTTCGATCTTGTCGGCGCCGAACCGCGTGATCAGGGTCAGCCGGCCGGGATCGTTGTTCGGGTTCAGGGCGTCGATCAGGCGCAGCAAGTCGTCCGGCTCCATGGTCGGGCCGACCTTGGCGCCGATCGGGTTGCAGATGCCGCGCAGGAACTCGATATGGGCGCCGTCGAGCTGGCGCGTGCGCTCGCCGCACCAGACGAAATGGGCCGAGGTGTCGTACCATTTGCCGCTCGTGCTATCGATGCGGGTCATGGCTTCCTCGTAGCCGAGCAGAAGCGCCTCGTGGGAGGTGTAGAACGCGGTGGAGCGGAGCTGCGGCGCCGATTCCGAGGTCACGCCGCAGGCTTCCATAAAGGCCAGCGCCTCCGAGATGCGGTCCGCCATGTCCCGGTAGCGCTCGCCGGCCGGGCTCGCCTCGACGAAGCCCATGGTCCAGCCATGGACCCGGTGCAGGTCGGCATAACCGCCGGTCGAGAACGCGCGCAGCAGATTGAGCGTCGCGGCCGCCTGGCTATAGGCCTGCAGCAGGCGCTTGGGGTCCGGCACGCGACTCTTCGGGCGTGAATTCCATGCTGTTGATATTGTCGCCGCGATAGCTCGGCAGCGAGACGCCGTCCTGCTCCTCGGTCGGCGCGGAGCGGGGTTTGGCGAACTGGCCCGCCATGCGGCCGACCTTCACCACCGGCATGGTCCCGGCAAAGGTCAGCGCCACCGCCATCTGCAGCAGCACGCGGAAGGTGTCGCGGATATTGTCCGGATGGAACTCGGCAAAGCTCTCGGCGCAGTCGCCGCCCTGCAGCAGGAAAGCCTTGCCCTGGGCGACCTCGCCCAGCTGCCGCCTCAGCTCGCGGGCCTCGCCGGCAAAGACGAGCGGCGGAAAACGGTGCAGGGTCTTCTCGACCTCCGTCAATTCCGCCATATCAGGATATTCCGGGACCTGCTTGATCGGGAAATCCCGCCAGCCGCTCGGAGACCACGCCTTCGCCATCGTTCCAGCCTTCACTACAGTCGAATCAGTGCCTGATATACGCATACAGGCTTAGGTTTTCCAGTCCGTTGAGGGGGCTGGCGATAACGCGGACCTCACCGCATCGTCACGAATTCCTCCGCCGCCGTCGGATGAACGGCGATCGTGGCGTCGAACTGGGCTTTGGTGGCGCCGCATTTGATGGCGACGGCGAGGGACTGGACGATCTCCGGGGCGTCGGGGCCGATCATGTGGATGCCGACCACGCGGTCGGATTCGGCGTGGACGACGAGCTTCATGAAGGTCCGTTCCTCGTTGCCGGAAAGCGTGTGCTTCAAGGCGCGGAATGCGCTTTTGAAGATCTTCACGTCGAAATAGGTCTCCCGCGCGGCTTCCTCCGAAAGGCCCACACAGGAAAGGCTCGGCTGGGAGAAGACGGCATGGGCGATGTTGTCGTATTCCATCCGGCGCGGGGTCTTGCCGAACTGGGTGTCGGCGAAGATATGGCCCTCCTTGATCGCGACGGGGGTGAGATTGATCCGGTGGGTGCAGTCGCCGACCGCGAAGATGTTGTCGCGGCTCGTGCGGAGGTCGTGATCGACGATGACCGCGCCGTTGTTCTGGACCTTCACACCGGCGGCGTCGAGGCCGAGGCCGTCGGTCTTGGGCTCGCGGCCGGTTGCGTACAAAATCGCGTCTACCGTCAGGCTTGTTCCATCTTCGAGTGTGACAGCGATGTCATTTCCGGCCTTCTCGATGCGGGAAACATCGGCATGAAGGCGGATGTTCACGCCCTTTTTTTGCATTTCCTGGGCAAGAAAATCGCGGCATTCCTGGTCAAATCCGCGTAAAATCTGGTCTCCGCGGTAAAGGAGCGAGACTTCGGAGCCCATTCCGTTGAGAATCCCGGCGAATTCGCAGGCGATATAGCCCCCGCCGACGACCGCGACGCGCTTCGGCAGTTCCGTCAGATGGAACACCTCGTTCGAGGTAAGGGCATGCTCGATGCCCGGCACCTCGGGCATGACCGGCCAGCCGCCGACCGCGATCAGGATCTTGTCGGCGGTGACCGTCTTGTCGCCGAGATCGATCGTGTGCTCGTCCTTCAACACCCCGCGGGAGAGAAAAAGCTCGACGCCGGAAGCCTTTAGGTTCTTCGATGTAGATCTGGCTCAATCGTTCGATTTCATTGTCTTTGTTGGCGATGAGCCGTCGCCCAGTCGAATTTCGCGCGGGCCAACGTCCCAGCCGAAGCCGGCGGCGTCGTGGAAGTCCTCGGCGAAATGGGAGGCGTAGACCAGAAGCTTCTTCGGCACGCAGCCCCGGATCACGCAGGTGCCGCCGACCCGGTATTCCTCGCAGATCGCGACCCGGGCCCCGTGCCCGGCCGCGATCCGCGCCGCCCTCACGCCGCCCGAGCCCGCGCCGATCACAAAAAGATCGTAGTCGTACATGGTCTTACGCCTCCATTGTTTGGCTCTTGGGCATGGCGGTCTTTCGCTTGGCTGTCAATATGGGGCGGCTTCTGTGATGGGATGGGCGCGCAATCCGTGGTAGATTTTTCGGCCATATCCCGCCCGCCGGCTACAGCATGACATGAAGATAGTCTCGGTCTTCGGCACCCGTCCGGAAGCCATCAAGATGGCGCCGGTCATCAAGGAGATCGCGCGGCGGCCCGTGATCGACCACGTCGTCTGCGTCACGGGCCAGCACCGTGAGATGCTCGATCAGGCGCTGGCGACCTTCGGCATCGTGCCGGATCATGATCTCGAACTGATGGATTCCCGGTTCCGGCTCGGCGATCTGGCCGGCCATGCGCTCGTTAGCCTGACCGATTTCCTTGCCCGGGAATCGCCGGATCTCGTTCTGGTTCAAGGGGATACAGCGACGACCCTGGCCGGTGCGCTGGCCGGCTTCTATCTGGGCATTCCGGTCGGCCATGTCGAGGCGGGCTTGCGCACCCATGATCTTGCCCATCCCTGGCCGGAGGAGGGCAACCGCAAACTGGTCAGCGCCGTCGCCGCGCTCCATTTCGCCCCGACCCCCGGCAGCCGCGACAATCTGATCGCCGAAGGCGTCTCGCCGGACGACATCGTCGTGACCGGCAACACCATCATCGACGCGCTCTATTGGACCCGGCGTCGGCTTGCATCCGCGCCGCCCTGGCTCAAGCCGGTCGTGGTACGGACCGACCGCAAGCTCGTGCTCGCCACCACCCACCGCCGGGAGAATTTCGGCGCCCATCTCGAAGCGATCTGGTCGGCCATGGAAGCCCTCGCCCAACGCGGCGATTGCGACATCGTCTATGCCCTGCATCTCAATCCCCAGCTCGCGCCGGCTTCGAGCCGATTGCGCGACGCCTCCAACATCAAGCTGATCAGCCCACTCGATCCTGTGAGCTTCGTCTATCTCCTGGAGCAGACCGACCTGATCCTGACCGATTCGGGCGGCATCCAGGAGGAAGCGACGGCGCTCGGCAAGCCCGTGCTCCTGATGCGCGAAGCGACCGAGCGTCCCGAGGCCGTGGACGCGGGCACCGTCAAGCTGGTCGGCATGGACACGCCGGGCATCGTCGCCGAGGCGACCCGGCTCCTCGACGATCCGGCCGCGCTCGCCGCGATGGCCCGGTCCTCGACCGTGTTCGGCGACGGCGCAGCGGCGGGCCGCATCATGGATGCGATCGAGCATCGCTTCGCCGGAACCATATCGACCCGCGACAGACTTGCTGGAACCGGCTAGCCTCACGGCCTCGCATTAAAGCGCACCAACAGAAGGGGACCTCTCATGGCAGATGACGCGGCCACGCTGGGACTGGAGATTCGGCGGAAGATGTTCGGCAAAGCCGGCGCCGACGATCACATCAATGCGGCGACCGACTTCACCCGGCCCTTGCAGGACTTCGTCACGAACGAATGCTTCGGCGATACCTGGCACCGCGGCGTGCTGGATCACAAGACCCGCAGCATGATCACCATCGCCATGCTGACGGCCCTCGGCGGCCAGGGCGGCCAGATCCGCAATCATGTCAAAGGCGCGATCGCGAACGGCGTGTCGAAAGACGAGATCCGCGAGATCCTCCGCCATGCCGTTATCTATTGCGGCGTCCCCCGCGCGGTCGAGGGCTTTGCCAACGCGGCGGGGATGCTGAAAGAGATGGGGCTGGAATAAATCCAGCCCCGATCTGCCCTGGGGGCCGCCGTCAGGAGCTCCGTTGTTCGGCGAGGTTGCCGAGCTTGGGCGAGCCGTTGCCCTGGCCGCCCCTCGGGAAGCGCTTGCCGTTCAGGGTCGCGCCGATGAAGGTGTAGCGGACGACGTAACGGTAGGTGACCAGGCCGATCGCCATGGTGATCCCAAGGATCAGCGGGAACTTGATCATCCAGCTCAGGTCCCACTTCGCCATCGCCACCTGCAGGAAGAAGATGATCGGCAGGTGGATCAGATAGAGCCAGTAGGACGAGTTCGCCAGATAGCGCCGGGCCGGGCTGTGGCTCGACACGAACCGCATGGCGAGGCCGATGAAGGCGAAGGTCCAGCACCAGGTCGCGAGCGAATAGCTGGCGGTGTAGCCGAGCCGCATCCAGTCCGAACCGGGGATGACGGTCGGCTTGGCGATATAGCTCGGCGTGATCCCGACGATCGCCAGGCACACGCAGGTCAGCGCCACAGCGAACAAGAGCAGGGTCGAGCCGCGTTTCTCGAATTCGGCCAACAGGTCCGTCTGGCGCTGCAGGACCCAGCCGAAACCGAAGGCCGTGCCGAACGCGATCATGGCGGGAAGCTTCAGCGATAGGCCGACATCCGGCGTCGGGATGCCGAACCAGACGGCCCAGGTCGGCGTGTAGTAGAGCACCGCGCACATCGGCGCCGCCAGCACGATCAGGGCGATATCGCTGCGCAGCCCGAACCGGACGACCGCGTCCGCCGCCGAGCGCAGCATGCCCGAGCGATCGAGGACGCTCCGCGCGAGCCCTCGAACCAGCAGGGCGATGACATAAAAGACTGCGAGGTAATACAGAAACCACAGATGGACGAGCGGCAGGGAGCCGGCAGAAGGCGAGGGGGCATTGGCGACCGCCGGGCCGTAGGTCTGGATCGCGCCCCAGATGACCATGCCGATCACCAGAGGCGCCAGGATGATCCAGCCGACCACCATCGGGACCAGGATGCGCTTGGACCGGTCCTTGATGAAGCCTTTGACGCCCTTCCGTTCGATCATCATCCGGCCGAAGAAGCCGGCGATCAGGAAGAAAGTCACCATGCGGAACATGTGAATGACGTAGAAGCTGAGGCCCAATGTGACGCTCTGCGAGCTGTCGGCCACCGGCAGGGCAATGAAGAACGACATGGTCGCATGGAGGACGATTCCGCCCAGCAAGGCGAAGGCTCTGACGGCGTCGAGGGAGTGAAGGCGCTCTTGCGTTTGCATGACGGGAGCCTCCTCAGATGAAGTCTGTTTTACGGGATTGCAGGTAGAAGGTCGCCGCGAGAACGAGCGGGATCGCGGCGATTTCAGCCGCCAGAATCCACAGAATCTCCGGTCGCCAAACGATCGTCGGGCTAGCTAGGTCAGGCAAGACGAAGGAAGCGGTGCGGAAGAAGCTCCAGAAGAACCAGAAGCAAATGTTGAAGGCGATGGTGACGAACATCGCCGGCTTTTCGGATTCGGTGACGAGAGCCACGCCGAGGTTCACGCAGAACATCACGACAAGCATTCCGAAGACCACGACCGTCGACGGGATAGACCCCGCCGAGCGCGCCCACTGGGCGATCCCGGGGTCGTCCGTTGCGATCGTCGAGGAAACAGAGCCGGCCAATGAGGGCTCAAGAACGGTCGCGAACACCACATAGGCGAGGAACAGAGCCAGGCATAAACCAAGGGCAAGGAACAGGGTCGCTCCGATCTTGGCCGTCGTATAATCCTTGATCGAGATGGGAAGGCTCATGACGAAGGGCAACGTCTGTTCCCGGCGTTCACCCATAACCATCCAGCTCGGCATGAAGATCACTATGCTGGCTGCCGCCATAAACATCACGGCAGCGATGATGCGGATGAAACCGTCCGCGAAGCCCGACACGACGAGCGCGATCAAGCCTCCGAGTGTCAACGAGACTAGAATGAAACGGTTGAAGTACCAGTCCTTGAGGATCAACTGTTTGACGACGACGGCGTTCATGTCCGGTCTCCTCTGTTGAACTCGACATTGGCGACGAAGATTTCCTCGAGCGTCATGTGCTCGACGCCGTGGACGGTCGCGCCAACCTGCTGGAACGAATGAAGGATTCCCGGTTCGAACTTGCTGGCAGTGGCGATCACCACATGTCCGCTGCGGCGAACGTCGACGATGCCGGGCAGCGCCGGTAGGACGGTATCGGGAGCGATCTCGAGCCGGACCCGCCGCCATTGGTCGAGGAAGGTTTCCTTGTCGCGGGATTCGATGATCCGGCCTTTGTCGATGAAGGTGATGCAGTCGGCGAGCTGCTCGACGTCCTGGGTGTTATGGGACGAGAACAGGATCGTACGGGATTCGTCCAAGAGCACGTCGCTCAATTCGCGCAGCAACTGGTGGCGCGCGACGGGATCGAGGCCTGTGGTCGGCTCGTCGAGGATCAACAGCCGCGGACGCCGGGCGAGCGCCAGAAGCAACGTGGCCTTCACCCGCTCGCCATGGGAGAAGCGGTCGAGCTTCTGCTCCTTGCGCAAGCCGAAGCGATGCAGCAGCTGCTGAGCGTAGCGCGGATCCCATTTGGGATAGATCGAGGCGATGAAGCCCATATGCCATTCGAGGGTCGCCTGCTTGTAGAGCCGCATGTCCTCCGAGACGAAACCGATCTCCTGCTTGGCGGCGATCTGCTCGGCCGGCATCTCGTGGCCGAGCACGGTCACCTTGCCGCGGTCCTGGTGCACGAGGCCCATCAGAATGCGGATGGTGGTCGACTTGCCGGCGCCGTTGGGGCCGATGAAACCCATGATCTGGCCGTGCGGCAGGCTCAGGTCCACATCCGAGAGCGTGAAGTGGGAATAGGTCTTGCCGACGCCGGTCATTTCGAAAGCCAAGCCGTTCATGACTTTTCCTTCCTAGCCTTGCTCCGGGCCTGCCGGAGACGTTCCGTGAGCTCTTCCAGGCTGAGACCGTGTGCGAGGGAAAGACTGGCGAGGGTCGTCACGACCGTGTCGAGCTCCTGGTCCTTCAACTCCGTTCCGAGGCCGGCATTGTCCGCAACGAACGAACCTCTGCCTTGCCGCGTTACGATCACGCCCTCCCGCTCCAAGTCCGAATAGACCCGCTTCACCGTGATGACGCTGACCTGTGTCGAGGCGGCAAGCGCCCGGATCGACGGGATCTCCTGTCCCGGCTGCCAGTCTCCGACCGCGATCTTCCGTTTGATCTGCTCGATAAGTTGCAGATACATCGGGCGGCCATCGGCCTGGGATATGACGAAATCAGTGTGCATCTTGATATACACAGTATGCACATATGCACAGGATCGAGTCAAAGGGAATCTTGCCCAGCCGCCCGACGTCATCCCCGCGAAAGCGGGGATCTATCTGGTTTTATTCGGGATTTTGGATTCCTGCTTGCGCGGGAATGACGGGATAGGCCGGATATACTCAGTAGCCGGGTATATATACAGTCACCCCAGCCGTACTCACTCCGTCATGCCAGCGAAGGCTGGCATCCAGGGCCTTTGAGTCTGGAAAAACGACAGAAATCTGCGCTTTGGCCGGCCTGGGCCCCAGCCTTCGCTGGGGCGACGACTTAGGGAATCGCGAATCGGCCCTACGGTTCGTAGGAAATCGCGTCCTCGACGCCCTTCCACATCGCCTCACCGATCGGCCGCTCGGATTCCTCGAGCAAATGCCCGGCGAGGCCGGCGCAGCGGGCGGTGAGGACGATGCCGCGCATGGATTTGGCGGGAAGGCCCGCTTCGCCCAAGGCGGCGCCGATGGCGGCGGAGATGTTGGTTACCAGCTTGCGGCCGATTTCCTCCTCGATGCAGGACTCGAGCAAGCTCCAGGGTCTTGAGATAGACGCCGCTCGTGCCGGCATTGCGGGTGATGTCCATCAGCCGGGCATAGCGCGGGTCGCCGTCGCGGTGGATCGGGTGGCCGAAGCCGGGGACCGGCGACTTGGTCGCCTTGAACTCGCGGAGCGACGCCCGGCAGGCGGCCTCGCGCTCGCCTTCGGGAACGACGACCAAGGGCTCCAGCATCTTGGCACAAGCGCTGGCGGTGCCGGCGAAGCGGTCGCCGACCCCGAGAAGACCGGCCGCGATGGCGCCCTGATAGGATTCCGGCGCGCCGTAGATCGTGAGACGCGCGGCGACGGCGGAGGGCACGAGGCCGTGCTCCATGATCGTCACCATGACCGCGTTCAGGATTTCCACCTGGGCCGGCTCGGGCGTCTTGCCCAGCATCTGCAGCAGGATCATCTCCGGGAAGCTGACCTTGCCCATCAACTCGGTGACGAGGTTCTTGCCCCGCACCATGATGTTATCGGCGTCGTAGCCGCAGATGCTGGTGGTTCTTGCAATTTCCTTGGCCACGGGTCTGGCTCCCTTTCGCTTACAGGTCGACCGATTCGAGTTCCTTGCGGATTTCCGCACCATGCTCGTCCAAAGTCGGCGGCGCCACCACGTCGAGGCTCGCCTCCCGGTCGAAGGAGAGGGGGCTCCTGACGGTCGTGAACGGCCCCATCTCGGGATGGACGGTCGAGACCTTGATCTGGAGGTGCTGCGCCTGCGGGTCCTCCAGCGCCTCGTTCGAGTCATAGGCCGCGGAATAGGGCATGTCGCGCGCGCCGAGCTGCTCGCACCATTCGTCGCGCGTCCGGGTCTTGAAGATCGGCGTCATGATCTCGATGAGATCGTCCTGGTGCGCGATCCGGGCCGGCCGCTCGGCGAAGCGCGGATCGGTCAGCAGATCCGGCCGCTCGATCGCGTCGCAGAGGCCCTCCCAGAACTTGACCGGCGAGGACATATGTAACGCCACCCATTTGCCGTCTTTGCATTCGAAGACATAGGACTGGGAGACGCTCGGCCGGCTATAGGGATTCATGATCTCGCCGACCGAGAAATAGTGGGTGTAGGAATTGAGATTGAAATGGCACATGGCCTCCAGCATCGAGATATCGATGCGGCGGCCTTTGCCGGTTTTCTGGCGTTCGAACAGCGCGCCGAGAATGCCGAGCGCGGCATAGAAGCCGGTCATGGAATTGGCGAGCGCTGGACCTAAAACGCGCGGATGATCCGGCGGCGTGACCAGGCGAAGCCAGCCGCTCGCCGCCTGGGCGACCGTATCGAAGGCGGGGCGGTCCTTGGACGGGCCGCTCGTGCCGAAGCCCGAAATCGCGCAATAGATAAGGCCGGGATTGATCTCCTGCAGCTCCTTCTCGCCCGCGCCGAGCTTCTCGGCGACGCCGGGACGGAAGTTCTGGATGAAGGCGTCGGCGGTCTTGATGAGCTTGTGGAAGACCTTGCGGTCCTCCGGGTCTGTGGTGTCGAGGGCGATGCTGCGCTTGTTGCGATTATAGGTCTGGTAATGCGGGCTGTAGAGGCCGCCCTTGAAGGCGCGGAACGGATCGCCCACGCCCGGCCGCTCGACCTTGATGACGTCCGCGCCGAGATCGGCGAGATGCATCGCGGCGGCAGGGCCGGTGATAAAGGTCCCGAGCTCGACCACGCGCATACCTTGAAGCACTTTGACCATGATTTCCCCTGGAGTTCCTGACCCTGTCTGGAAGCGGCGCGATCATACGGAATGGCCCCAAACCCCGCAACCGGCTAGCGCCCGTTTTCGGCCCGGGCCGAGCGGGGCAAGTTGCCTGTTGCCTCATCGGGCCGGCCAAGCGATAACTTGGGGCCGCACCGACTGGTAACTCTATGATTGATTCGAGGTAAGGGGGGCCTAATGGCTGACAAACTTTTCCCGTGCACGCTCGTGGGCAGCTATGTGCAGCCCGACTGGCTCATGGACAAGAAGAAACTAAAGGGCCGGTTTCCGCCGCGCGTGAGGGCGAAGGAGCTGTGGCGCGTCGCCCCCGAATTTCTCGAAGAGGCCCAGGACGACGCTACCCGCCTAGCAATCGACGATCAGGAAGAGGCCGGGCTCGATATCGTCACCGACGGCGAAATCCGCCGCGAGAGCTACTCGAACCTGTTCTCGAACGCGTTGGACGGCATCGATATCGACAATCCCGGCCAAGCCCTCGACCGCAGCGGCGAGCCGGTCTATGTCCCCCGCATCACAGGGCCGATCAAGCGCACCAAGCCGATCTGCGTGAAGGATGTCGAGTTTCTGAAAGCGCACACCTCGAAGCAGACCAAGATCACCGTCCCTGGACCGTTCACCATGTCGGAGCAGGCTCAGGACGAGTATTACAAATCCGGCCCCGAGCGCTCGATGGCCTATGCCGCCGCGCTCAACGAGGAGATCAAGGATCTGTTCAAGGCCGGCGTGGACATCGTCTCGATCGATGAGCCCTATATGCAGGCCCGCTACGAGAAGGCGCGGGAATACGGCGTCGCAGCGCTGAACCGGGCGCTCGAAGACGTCGGCGGCAAGACCTGCGTCCATATCTGTTTCGGCTATGCCGCGCTGATCCATGAACGCCCTCCCGGCTATTTCTTCCTGCCCGAATTCGAGGATACGCGGGTCAATCAGATCTCGATCGAAACGGCACAGTCCAATCTCGATTGCACCGTGCTGGAGAAGCTGTCGACGAAGGAGATCGTGCTCGGCGTCATCGATCTTTCGACCGAGGAAGTCGAGACGGTCGAGACGGTCAAGTCGCGGGTCAAGCGTGCCCTCGACCATTTCCCGGCCGAACGGCTCACCCTCGCTCCCGATTGCGGCATGAAATATATCTCGCGCGAGTCCGCCATGGGCAAGCTCAAGGCGATGACCCAAGCCGCCGCCGAGTTGCGCGAGGAAGTCGGCAAGTAGAGGGCTACAAATACCGTCATCGCGAGGCGCAAAGCGCCGCGGCGATCCAGGCAGGCTGGATTGCTTCACTCCGTTCGCAATGACAACAGCTACGCCGCCCGCCCGCGCTGATAGAGGAAATTCCCGGCGATCTGTTCGGCCATGCGGAAGGCCGTGCGGGTGACCGCGGAACGGATAGCGGGGGGATTGTCGCCGAGATCGGCGTCGGCCCAATCCGCGAGGTCGTTGAATCCGACCGTTTGGAACCGGTCGCGGTTGTCGGCGAGGAATTTGCAGAGGCCGAGGAACCGGGCGCGCACGATCTTTTCGAGACGCGTCTTGTCCCGGCTCAGGAGCTCCGAACTGTGCAGGACGATCGATGCGGCGCGCGCCCCGGCGGCTTCTAGGCCCGAGAGCACGTGACGCATCTCGGCGAAGGAGCAGGCGCAAAGCTGCAAAGCCCGGATATGGTTTGGACCGTCATGGAACCAGGTCACGGGCACTTCCGTCACGCCGCCGATCCGAACCGGTCCGGTGAGCCGGTCGGGCCATGAAATGGCGCAGGGATTGCCGAGAAAAGCCGCGTTGTAGCTGGCGTCGTACCGGAACCCTTGCTCACCGAGCGCCGTCAAGGTGTCGTCATTGGCGCCGTAATTGCCGGCGCGGAAGGCGGTGACATCCGAGACGCCCGCCGCCTCAAGATTGCGCTTGCCGATGGCCAGAATCGCTGCCTGCTCGGCGACGGGCAATTCGGTCAGGTTCTCGGCCCTGCGGCCGGCGAAGGCGTCTGGCGCGTGCTCCATCCATTCGCAATGGGTGTGGAGTTGGACTTCCTGATGGTGGGCCTGGGCGACCTCGACGATTTCCTCGAGGTGGCGCGGGCCGAACACCGAAGCATGAAGCGCCTCGGTGAAGAACACCGCCTTCAATCCGTGGTCTTGAAACTGCTGTGAGAGATAGCGGACGCCGAACGCGCCTTCGCTGCACTCGCCCCAGATGCCCTCCCTGACGAGCCGGCCGAAATCGATGTCGGGACGCGGGCGCGGGATCGCCGTTTCGGTGTCGATGGTGATGAAGACATTCACGTTACGCGCCCATACTCCGGCAGACCGACGCCGTCACTCCACGGTGACGGACTTCGCGAGGTTGCGCGGCTGGTCCACATCCGTGCCCTTCAAGACCGCCACATAATAGGCGAGGAGCTGAACCGGGATCGCATAGAGGATCGGCGCGACGAAATCGCCGACCTTGGGCAACTCGATGGTGGCCCAAGCCTGGCTGCCTTCGCTCTTGATGCCTTCGTGGTCGCTGATCAAAACGACCCGCCCGCCGCGCGCGATGACTTCCTGGGTGTTCGAGACGGTTTTTTCGAACAGCCGGCCAGACGGCGCGATTACGACCACCGGCACCTTCTCGTCGATCAGCGCGATCGGTCCGTGCTTCATTTCGCCGGCCGCGTAGCCTTCGGCATGGATATAGGAGATTTCCTTGAGCTTCAGTGCGCCTTCGAGCGCGATCGGGAAGGTCGAGCCGCGCCCGAGATAGAGCACATCGCGCACACCTTCGAATTTCTTGGCAAGCTCTTCGATCGCCTCGTCGTTCTTCAGCACTTCGGCCGCCCGCGCGGGCACTTCGCCGATCAGTTCGGACAGCCGCGCCTCGTCCGTGGCATTGATCGCCTTGCGCGCCCGCGCCGTCGCGATGGCGAGGCAGGCGAGGACGGTCAATTGGCAGGTGAAGGCCTTGGTCGAGGCGACGCCGATCTCGGGGCCGGCATGGGTCGGGAAGATGACGTCGGATTCGCGCGCGATCGTGCTTTCCGGCACGTTCACGATCGACGCGATGTGCTGCTTCTGCTCGCGGCAATAGCGGAGCGACGCCAGAGTGTCGGCTGTCTCGCCGGATTGCGAGATGAAGACGGCAAGTCCGCCCTCGGGCATGGCCGCTTCGCGATAACGGAATTCGGACGCGATATCGACCTCGACTGCCACCCGCGCGATCCGCTCCAGCCAGACCTTGGCGACGAGGCCGGCATAATAGGACGTGCCGCAGGCGATGATGGTGATCCGGGGCACCTTGGCCAGATCGAAATCGAGATTCGGCAGGCGGATTGTGCGCTCGAGCGGATGGAAATAGGTGTTCAAGCGTATCGCCGATCACGCCCGGCTGCTCGTGGATTTCCTTGAGCATGAAATGGCGGTAATTGCCCTTCTCCATCGAGCCGGCGCTGACCGTCGAGAGAACGACGGGCCTGTCGACGACCTCGTCCTTTTCGTTCCGGACCGTTACGCCTTCGCGGCTGAGCTCCGCCCAGTCGCCGTCCTCGAGATAGATGATCTTGTTGGTCAACGGGGCGAGGGCGAGGGCGTCCGAGCCGACATACATCTCGCCGTCGCCGATACCGACCGCAAGCGGGGGGCCTTGGCGGGCGCAGATCATGAGGTCCGGGTGATCGCGGAAGATGATGGCGATGGCGAAAGCGCCCTGAAGCCGCTTCAGCGCTTTGGACGCCGCCTCCTGCGGGCTCATATTGCTGCGCAGGAAATCCGTGACGAGATGGGCGATGACCTCGGTGTCGGTCTCGGTGCGCATCTCGTGGCCGCGCGCCGTCAGCTCCTCGCGCAGCTCGCGGAAATTCTCGATGATGCCGTTATGGACGACGGCGACGACGTCGGTCGCATGGGGATGGGCGTTGATCTCGTTCGGCACGCCGTGGGTAGCCCAACGGGTATGGCCGATGCCGATCCGGCCGGGCAGGGGGTTCTTCTCCAGGCGGTCGGTCAGTTTGGTCAGCTTGCCCTCGGCGCGGCGGCGCTCGATATGGCCGTTCACGAGGGTGGCGACCCCGGCGGAGTCATAACCGCGATATTCGAGCCGCTTCAGCCCCTCGACGATCAGGGGAGCGACGTCCCGTTCCGCGATGATTCCGACGATCCCGCACATATTCCTTTTAGTCCTTGGTCCGCTTGCGTTCGACCGATTGGGGGTTCGGCTTCGGGACCTTGCCCGAGGCTTTCTCCGCCGCCTTGCGCTTACGATACCGCGCAGCGGCTTCCGGACGGTTAACCTGATCGGCCCGCGTCACCGCAAATCCGTCTTTTTCGACATTCTTGGTGATCACGCTGCCGGCCCCGGTAAAGGCCCCGTCATCCACCGTAATCGGCGGCACCAGGGTCGAGTTCGAGCCGATAAAGGCGCCCGCGCCAATGATAGTGAGATGTTTGTTGAAGCCGTCGTAATTGCAAGTGATCGTGCCCGCACCGATATTCGCGCCCGGTCCGACCCAGGCATCGCCGATATAGCTCAGGTGATTGGCCTTCGCGCCTTCGCCGAGGACGGCGTTCTTGATCTCGACGAAGTTGCCGACATGGGCCTGGGCCGAGACATCCGCGCCGGGCCGGAGCCGCGCAAACGGGCCGATGATGGCGCCGTCGCTTATTTTCGCGCCTTCCAGGTGGCAAAATGCATTGATCGTGACATTGTCGCCGACCGTGACGCCGGGGCCGAACACGACATTGGGGCCGACCGTGACGTCGCGGCCGAGCGTCGTGTCGTGGCTGAAATAAACCGTCGCGGGATCCTGCAGGGTCGCGCCCTCGGCCATGGCCTTTTGGCGGAGCCGCTTCTGCATTACCGCTTCGACCAGAGCCAGCTCGTCGCGGGAATTGACGCCCAGGACCTCTTCCTCTTCGCCTTCGACGACGACGGAGGGGAGATTGCGCCGGCGGGCGATGGCGATGATGTCGGTGAGGTAATATTCCCCCTTGGCGTTGTCGTTGCCGACTTCGCGCAGGAGATCGAACAGGATCGCCCCGTCCGCCACCATCACGCCGGAATTACAGAGATCGATCGCGCGTATCTCGGGGCTCGCGTCCTTAAATTCGACGATTTCCTCCAGAACGCCGCCGTTGACGACCAGCCGCCCATATTGTGCGGGGTCCTTGGGCCGGAAGCCGAGCACCACGACGGCGGGTTTGGTGCCGTTTGTGCCCGCCGGAGTGCGGCGAGCGGCAAGCATCCGTTCGATCGTCTCCTTGCGCACAAGGGGGTCGGCGGCAAACAGGATCACGACGTCGCCCGCAAAACCGTCCATTTCCTCGGCGGCGGCGAGCACGGCATGACCGGTGCCGAGCTGTTCTTCCTGCACCGCGATCTTGGCGGAATTCGCAGGCCGCGCGGACCTCTTCCTGGCCCGGTGACGTCACGACGACGACGCGTTTCGGATCGAGGCTGCGGCTCGTTTCCAGCACGTGCGCGAGCATGGGCCGGCCGGCGACCGGGTGCATGACCTTCGGAAGCGCCGACTTCATGCGCGTTCCCTGACCGGCGGCCAGAATGATCACACCGATGTCCGAAATTGACATATCGTTGATTTTAAACTAGAATTTTCGCGTTTAGACCAGCGGGCGCCGGGAAATTTGCCATCTCGGCCGTTAAGATTGCGATAATGCTGATGAGCCCTTAGCGGCTTGTCAATGCTGTCGCCAGCGGCAAGAGCCGAGAATCCCAGCCGGCCCGCCATGTTAGGGGAAGCAAGGAGTACTGGCGCCGCGGCGTATCGGACGGCCCAAAACGGCAAAGACTGTTTCAATTTGAAACCGGAAAACGGCGGCTTTTCGTCCTAAAGTCGAACGCCGAGCTGTTTGTGGACGAAAGAAGGTCCGGTAACCGTCGGTAAAGCGCGGTATGGCATGAATAATGCTGTTCAAGGGACCAAGTGATCCCGCGTTTGGGGACGTTTTTTGAGGAAAGTAGCTTTCTATGGTGTCGCAAAGTAACCGCGTTGCAGTGACAGACGAGCATCACGCAGCCGAGGCAGCGAACGACGATATCGCCAAAGACCCGGTTTTCAAGAAGCGGTCGTTCCTGAAGCTGCCGGCCGAGATCGATTTCAAGCGCCTGATCGACGAGTACAACAGCATCCCCGAGGATGCCTGGGGCACGAGCTTCTGGGACGCCCATTGCTCGATCGACGTGCTGACGCTCCGCGCCGGCACCAACGGCGACGACACGGATTACATCACCGACAGTGTCAGCGACAACCCGATCCTGAAGGACTATCCCTATATGTCCTGGCTTCTGAGCGAGGACAGCCCGTTCGGCCGAACGCTCTACGCCGTGATGTTCAGGATGCGCCCGAACGGCATCACCCGCATTCACCCCGACAATCACGAGGCCTGGGAAGCCACCCAGCGCATTCATTTTCCGCTCGTCACCAATCCCGACGCCTACCTGATGGCGGAAGGCCGCGCCAAGCACATTCCGATCGGCGAGGTCTGGACCTTCAACAATCAGGAGCTCCATTCGGTCGTCAATGGCGACACGCTCAGGTGTCATCTGGTGATCGACGTTCGCCCCAACCCCAAGCTCCGCGAGTTGATGAAGAACGCGGTCTACGATCCCGGCGAGAAGCGTCCGGATCTCTGGGAGTTGACCGGCGGCCCGTCGTCCCTCGGCCGCACGCTGCCCTTGATCTACGGCTGGGCGCGTCCGCTTTCGGCCAAGGACAAGCGGTTGAACGGCCTGCCGCGCGACGGTTTCGGCTCGCTGATCGAAGCGCTCGGCAAGCGAGCCAAGATCCTTCGGTCGCCGCTCAAGGTCGGCGACATCATGACCCATGTGAACGGCGTCGACACCAATCCGACGGCTCGCACCGCCTTCGATCATATCGAGATGAACCATCTTCCCGGCGAGACGATCACGGTCGGCATCATCCGTGATGGCAAGCCGATGGACGTCAAGATCAAGCTCAAGCCGGCGAACTATTTCGGCGTCTTCGGCCGTCTGCTCGGTGAGCAGAAGCCGGACGATTTCCAGTCAGCCTATACCGACTGATCCCATCGGGTGTTACAGTGGCCGGGTCCCCGCGTTGAAAGGCGCGGGGACCTTGCTTTTCTGATCCGATCGAAGGAACCCTCTTGGCCGCCCGCAACTTCGTCGTCTTCGATCTCGACGGCACCCTGATCGACACCGCGCCGGACCTGACGGCGGCGCTGAACCATGTCCTGAAAACACTCGACCGGCCGACCGTGCCGGAAGACTCCGTCCGTCACATGGTGGGGCATGGCGCGCGGATACTCCTCAAGCGGGGCCTCGCCGCGTCGGGGCCGGAGCTTTCGGACGAGCAAATCGAGGCCCTGATGCCCGCCTTCCTGGATTATTACGGCCTGCATGTCGCGGACCGCAGCGTGCCGTTCCCCGGCATGGCGGCGGCGCTCGACGAACTCGCCGCCGAGGGCGCGCGTTTCGCGATCTGCACTAACAAGCCCGAAGCTCTATCGGTGAGCCTGATCCTGACGCTCGGCCTCGCCAAGCGCTTCCCGGTGATCGTCGGCGCCGACACCTTGCCGGTCCGAAAGCCCGATCCCCGGCCTTTGGCCCACGCCGTCCAGCGCCTCGGTGGCGACCTCGCCCGCACCATCTATATCGGCGACAGCGAAACCGACCTCAAAACCGCCCGCGCCGCCGGCGTCCCCGTCATCCTGGTCTCCTGGGGCTACACGCCCGTGCCGGCCGTCGAGCTCGGCGCCGACCGCCTGATCGAGCAATTTTCGGAGCTTCCCGACGCGGTACGCGCCTTCGCTTGACAGCCGAGGGGTCAAGCCGTACCAGATGACACCCTTCGGGGGCGATTAGCTCAGTTGGTAGAGCACTGTGTTCACATCGCAGGGGTCACTGGTTCGAGTCCAGTATCGCCCACCACGCTTCGCCCTTACGGGCTACGCGGGGCGCGGCCACGGGAAGACCGTTAGGCCGAAGCAGTGTCCGGCGTAGCTGAGCGCCGCGAAGCGAAGACGGACCGAAGACATGGGCCAACCCCTACGCAGCATCACCATCGTCGGCGGCGGCACGGCAGGGTGGTTGACGGCGGCGTTTCTCAATCGGTTTTGTGCGTCGCAGGATCCGAAGCATCCGCTTGAGATCACGCTGATCGAATCGCCGGGCATTCCGATCGTCGGGGTCGGCGAGGCGAGCTTGCCGGGGATGGTGCGGCTGCTGCATCAGCTCGGCGTTTCGGAGACCGCGTTCTTCAAGGCTACGGATGCGACCTTCAAGGTCGCGGCGCATTTCATCAATTGGAACCATGACGACAAGGGCCGGCCGACCGAGTTCCTGAATATCCTCAACGGTCCCGGCGCGATCGACGGTCGCCAACTCGCCGACTATTTCATCACCTTCGATCCCGCCTGCGCCGCGCCGGATGCGGGCCTCGCCTATGTGCGGACGTTCTCGCCGGTCGCCGATATCGTGCAGCGCAATCTCGCGCCGCGCCGGCCGGGCGAGCCCGAGTTCAGCGGCGAGATCGGCTACACCTATCATTTCGACGCGACCAAGCTCGCCGCGCTCCTGAAGGATGTCGCGACGGGCCGCGGCGTGAAGCATGTGCTGGACGACGTGGATGCGGTCAATCTCGACGAGCGCGGCTTCGTCAAATCGCTCACCCTTCGTCGCACCGGCGAGCATGCCATCGACCTCGTCATCGATTGCACCGGCTTCCGCGGCACGATCCTGCAACAGGCCTTGGGCGAGCCCTTCGTGCCCTATGGCGACCATCTGTTGAACGACCGCGCCGCCGTCGTGCAGTTCCCGCTTGAGGATGCCCGCGTCATCGCGCCGACCACGCGGGCGACCGGCTTCTCGGCGGGCTGGAATTTCAACATCCCGCTCACGACCCGCGTCGGCACGGGCTATGTGTTCTCCAGCAAGTTCATCTCCGACGACAAAGGCCATCGAGGAGCTCCTGGCCTTCTACGGCGATCAGGCGAAGGGCGCGGAGCCGCGCATCATCCCGATCCGCACCGGCCGGGTGCGCAATTCCTGGGTCAAGAACTGCGTCGCGCTGGGCCTGTCCGGCGGCTTCATCGAGCCTCTGGAAGCGACCGCGATCTTCATGACGGATCTCGGCGCGCGCTGGCTCCATCATTATCTGCCGACCCGGGATTTCGAGCCCGAGCTCGCCGCCGCCTATAACCGGCAAGTCGGCCGCGTGTTCGACGAGGTGCGCGACCTCGTGCAGCTCCACTATCATCTCAATAACCGGCAGGACACGGAATATTGGAAGGCGGCGCGCGAGGGCATGACGCTCTCCGACCGGCTCCGGGAAAACCTCAAGATCTGGAAGCAGACGACGCCCGAGGCCCTGGAGCTCGACAGCACCTTCCTGTTCGGCAGCGAGGTCTACACCCTGCTCCTGATCGCCAAGGGCTTCTACGAGGATGTGCGGCTGGCACGAGCGCCGTCCCTGGACCGCGCGGCCTACGCCCGCTACCGCGCGTCTACTCGCAATGCCTTGGCGGCCCAGGTTGAGGGCCTCATCGGCCATGCTGATTTTCTGAAGACGATGGGCGAGGGCCGATCAGGCCGCACAGCGCCGGCGCCGACCTTCGAAGCTGCCAACACACGGATCAATATCGCCAATCAGCCGACCAAAAAGCGCAAGCGGAAGGGCCGGTGACGGACCTGCCTTCTCCCCATGGCGGGAGAAGGATACCGAGCCTTAGCCGACGTAGGATGAGGCGGGATAGGGCTTGAGCAAGATCCTCGGCGTCGGCCCCTCACCCAGCTTCGCCTAAGCTCACGTCGTTCGCTATGGCTGCGCAATCCTCTCCCGCGGAGGGGCGAGGGGATTTCACAGGGGCTTCTCGTCGATCAACCCGCGTAGCGTTTCGAGGGCGTCGCTTTCAGAGCGTCCCGCCGTATCGACAACGATGCGCTCCCGGTCCCATGGCTCGTAGTCGCGGTCGACGACGTCCTGCCATGTCGGGAGCTTGAGGCCGGCGATGTCGGTGAGGCGGGAACTCCACGCGGCGGCGATGTTCCTCGGCGTCGGAGCAGATCACCTCGATTTCGACCAGGGGGCAGGCGACGGCGGTGGCGACGTCGCGCCAGGCGTCGCGCGTCAGTTTGTGCGGGTTCACCGAATTGGCGACCACGGTCCGGCCGAGCCGCAGGTTCGAGTCCGCAAGGGCATAGGCGACCATATAGCCAGCGGGCCCCAAGTCCTCGCCGACCAGCCCGGACTCCCGCAGCGCCTGTTCGATCGTATCGATGCGAAGAAGGGTTGCGCGGCGCTCCTCCGCGATGGCGCGGGCGAGGGTCGTCTTGCCCGTGCCGGGCAGCCCGCCAAAGACAAATAGCATTTGTTTCCTTCCCGCTCGCAGCGATTGACCGATCGGGCCGCCCGTCTCTTCTCTTCTCGCTCGTCTCTCTCTCGATTCGCTTCGCAAACAGGCGAAGAAGCTCGCACGCGATTCGGCCGCGGGTGATGAAACTGCTGTGGCCCGCGTGAAAGCCCAGCTCGGTGAGTGGTCGCCGCCCTTGCCGAGCTGCGGGCGTCACGTCCGCCCAAAACCGTCCGATCAGGAATTCGTCTTTGCCTCCTTCAGCCAGTCGAGCGCCGCCTCGCGATCGGCGAAAATCCGGAACGTGGTGCGAAGCTCAGCATGGGCGGCGACTTCGGTATAGAGCTTCAGTAGTGTCCGCTGCACGTGTCCTTTTGCCACCAACGCCGTCTTCGGTGACTTGCGCAACTCTTCCGTTTCTTTTGAATATTCGGCGATCTTATAGAGACCGGCATAGTCCAGCAGACTCAGGTCGACGTCGCGGAATTCCCAGACGACGTTGTCGGTGGGTTGGGCGTTGAGTTGATCCGTGCAGGCGTCGATGAGTTCGTCGGCGGCGACGACGCCCTGCACCGCGAACAAGGTGAGGTTCGCAAAGGGATCGTAAGTGGCCTGGATCGTCGCCATTGAAGCGTGTGCCCTCCGCCCATCCGGGCGTATGATAGCACACGAGTTTGGCTAATCCAGTTTGATTAGATCCAGCGGCGGACTCGGCGGCAATATTCCTCGTAGGACGGGCCGAAGATGGTGCGCAGCCGCCGTTCCTCGAAGGGAATCGTGATCGAATTGACGATCGCGACCGGGACCACGACCAGGATCAGCGGCCAGAGCATCGCCTGCCAAACGGCCGCGCCGACATAGATCAGGGTCAGCGACAGATACATCGGGTTCCGGGAGACGATGAACGGCCCTACATCGATCAGATGCACCGGCTCGCCATGCGGTTTGACGGTCGTGCGCCGGTGCAGGAACAGGGCGAAGCTGGCGAAGGCGAGGAGCAATCCGATGGCGACAAGGAAGCCGCCGACGATCGCAAGCGCGGACCGGTAGCTTTCGGGAATGATCCAGATCGGCAGCCATTGGTGAATCGCGAGTCCGATCACGTAAACCACGATATAGGTCAGAGGCGGCGGAAACCGCGAGAAGAACGGGGCGGGCTCCAACTCAGGGCCGGGCTCGGACGGGGTCTCGTCGGGGTTGCTCATGGTTGCACCATCCTTGGGCCTCTAGAGCAGGGCGTAATAGCGGATGCGGTTACCGTCGGGCAACCGCTCGCCGATCCCGACAAAGACATAACGCGCCAGCCAGTCGTGCTTTCCCGTGGGAACCTCGAAGATCGGCGTCGTACGGAAGTAATATTCCGAGAAATCGACCAGCGGCCCGCCCTCGGCGATCGCCTTGTATCGCGTCATGGTGTCCGGGTTACGGCCCCAGATATAGCCGCGGTTGTGGAGCAGGATGACCGTACCGTCGTCCTCTTGCAGCATATATCGGGCGTCGAGGCTGAGGACCCCGTCGGGCCGGAAGAGCGCATTGTCGCCCCCCGAGTTCGGAACCGCTATGCCCTTGATGTTCGGCCCCTCGAAGGTGCCGGTGCCGAGATAGGTGCCGCCCCGGCCGGCGCCCGCGGGCGTGTTTTCGATCATAAGAGTCTTGGCGAATTGGAGCTTAACCTCGAAAGCGAACTCGAATTTGGGCTCCGAGATCGAAGATGTGCCGTCGAATACCGCCGTCATCGGGCTGTTCCCTCCCAGTTTGTTGAATCCCCGGGCCTATCGCCCGCCCCGCCGGACCCTAGCACAGGACCCCGGTTGTCAAAATCCTTAACAATACCGAAACCATTAAATGCTCTTATAAGCCTCTTTGGGGACGAGCGTTTCCGAGTTTATGACCCACGGACGAGTATTAATCGTTGACGAGCCGGGCGACGGCCGGAATCAGCTTGCGCGGGGTTTGACGCGCAAGGGGTTCGAGGTCGTTTGCGCCGACGACGCCGATGAAGGCCTGACGATCCTCTCCGGGCGCGAGATCGATCTCGCGCTGGTCAGCGTCGATGCCCAGGGGATGGGCGCGTTCGACCTGTTGAGCAAAGTGCGGGCCGTGCCGCTCCTCCACGATCTGCCCGTGCTCATCATTCTCGATCCGACCGACCGCCGCGCCATTCTGCAGTCCTTCAAGGAAGGCGCCCAGGACTTCGTCACGCGGCCGGTCGATATCGCGATCGTGCTGGCGCGCGTCACCCAGCAGATCGAGCGCCGCCAGACCCTGCTCGACCTGCATCACAGCCAAGATCGCCTCGCGCTGGCCGCTGCCGGCTCGAACGACGGCATCTGGGACTACGACCTGGTCGCCGGCACGCTCTACGTCTCGGACCGCTGGCTCGAAATCCTCGGGCTCTCCGGCCAGCCCAACGACCAGGATCCGAAGATCTGGTTCGATCGTGTTCACGACGACGATACATCCGACCTGCAAACCCGCCTCCGCGCGCTGATGATCGGCGCCGAGCCCGAGCTCGTCGCGGACTTCCGGATGCGCCATAATGACGGCGGTTTCCGCTGGCTCAGGGCGCGCGGCGTGGCCCGGCGCAATGACGACGGGGACGCCATCCGCGTCGCCGGATCGCTGGCCGACATTACCCGCGAGCGCATGACCGACGCGCTGACCCGCCTGCCGAACCGCTCGGCGACGGTCGAGCTGTTCGAACGCGTGCTGAACCGCGCCGCCCGGTCCAAGGCCACCCATCTGGTGGCGACCCTCACCATCGACCAGCTTCGCCAGGTCCAGGAAGGCCTTGGCCAGGCGAAAGCCCAGGAGCTGAGCCGCCTCACGGCCGACCGGCTGGTGCGCGCAGTGCGCCCGACCGATATCGTCGGCAGCTTCGGCGGCACCGAGTTCTATGTGATGCTGACCAACGTCACCAGCATCGCGGACGGCTTGCGCGGCATGCAGCGCATCACCGACGCCATTTCGGAGCCGGTGCGGCTCGGCGACATCGCGATCGTGCCGACGGTCTCGGCCGGCGTCGTGCTGACCGCCGCCCACACGCCGGGCGCCGAGCAGGTCCTGCAGCAATGCCACGCGGCGCTGAGCCAGGCCGGTACCGGCGCAGGCGACCACATCCGCATCTACAACGCCACGATGGAAGTCCAGGCGCGCGACAGCCTGGCCCGCGAGGCCGATATCCGGGAAGCGGTCCGCAACCACGCTTTCCTGTTCCATTATCAGCCGATCGTGGATTCGGTGAACGGCGGCATCGTCGGCTTCGAGAGCCTGATCCGCTGGCAGAAGGCGGACGGAACCCTGGTTTCGCCGATGGTCTTCGTCGATTATCTCGAGCGTTCGGGGCTCATTCAGCCGGTGACGCTCGAGCTCCTGCGCGGCGCGCTCGATTTCTCGAAGCTGCTGCACGAGAAGCTGAAGGACCGCAATCCTGTGGCCCTGTCGGTCAATATCAGCCCGGTCCAGCTCAGGAGCCCGACGCTTGTCTCGGATATCGGGGCCTGCCTGCAGGACGCCGAACGTGCCGCCCGAGCGGCTCAAGGTCGAGATCACCGAAAACGCGATGATCGCCGATTTCGATACGATCAAGGGTCGGCTCGATGCCTTGTCGAATCTGGGGCTGCGCCTGTCGATCGACGATTTCGGGACGGGGTATTCCTCGCTCGCCTATCTGGCGCAGCTTCCTTTCGACGAGTTGAAGATCGACCGCTCTTTCGTCTCGAACATCCACAGCGATCCGCATAAGAAGAAGCTGTTCGAGGTGATCATGACCTTGGCCGACCGCCTGGGCCTCTCGACGGTGGTCGAAGGCGTCGAATCCCGCGACGAGCTTAGGGAAGTGCTGCGCCTGAACGGCCGGTACGTCCAGGGTTACTACTATTCCAAGCCGCTATCGGCGGCCGATATCCTCGCCCAGCTGGACAGCGATCCCGGCTGGCTGTCCCAGCCGGCCCTGCCTGCTGGCGACAATACCATCCGTCTCGCCCGTTAACGGCCGCCGGTTCCCCGTCGACCGCGCCCCGTGGTTGACTTGCGGCCGGCTAGGGGTTTTTCTGGCCGGCAACGACCTTGGAGCCGTAATGGCCGATAAGACATGAAAAGGGGGGCGGCGGGCCTGCGCAAGCGCTTCGCAAGGGCTTGCAGCGTGATCCGCTGGGCGGCGGCGCTGATTACCGTCGTGGTCGGGGCCTGTTCCGACTCTCGCACCGACCGGCTCGTTGCGCTTTGCGTTGAGGACGACCGGCGCACCCACGCCGAATGCGAGTGCCAGGCGAGGGTCATGCGCTCCACCTTGAGCGACGACGATCTCGACATGCTCCTGCGCATGGGCAGTGTAAAGACCGCCGAGGAGCGCATGGCGATCATGCGCGAGGCCGGCCGCAACGAGCAGCAATTCCTCGCCTGGGGCAAGGCGTTCCAGGCCGCGGTCGACAAGGCCAACAAGGAATGCACGCTGTAGGCTTCGGATCTCGACAACCGGGCCGTCCTGTCCCATATCTCTGAGGCAATCACACTTCAGGAGGGTGTCGGACATGGCAACGGCAACATTCGCAGCGGGATGTTTCTGGGGCGTCGAGGCGACGTTCGGTCAGATCGAGGGCGTGACCCGCACCGAGGTCGGGTATACCGGCGGCTCGACGGAAAACCCGAGCTATAAGGACGTATGTACCGACCGCACCGGCCATGCCGAGGCCGTGCAGGTCGAATACGATCCCGACAAAGTCTCCTACGACCGGCTCCTGGACGTGTTCTGGGCCAATCACGATCCCACCACCCTGAACCGCCAGGGCCCGGATGTCGGCTCGCAATATCGCTCGGCGATCTTCTTCCATTCGCCAGACCAGGAGGCGGAGGCCAAGGCGTCGAAGGAAGCGCTCGACAAATCCGGCCGGTTTCGCCGCCCGATCGTCACCCAGATCGTGCCGGCCGTCACCTTCTATCCGGCCGAGGAATATCACCAGAAATACCTCGAGAAGCGCGGCCTCGCGACCTGCCATATCTGAGCGGTGCACGGCATAAGCTGCCTTCAAATCGCAACAAATCCGTAACCCCCCACCACATCGCTCGGGCAGAAAGGGCGCCATTGGCGTGGTCTCGCGCCGACGGCGACTGTCTGGTCCGCGGTTGGGTGGCCCGAGGAGGAATCATTTCGGAAGTGTCGCACGCGCTCACCTTGGTGCTCGTCGGGCCTTACATGATCTGCGGACTCGCCGGCCGGCGGGTCTAAGCGGCCGATCGCCTGGATCTGGTTCGGAGGGTTGCAGAAACTCACCGGTTTGGAGCTTGGGATGGGCGGCACCGTGTTCGTTCGCCGCTCGCTCGTGGCCTGGTAGGGCAAGATGACGCTCCTGCCCCATCTCTGGCGCTTCCTGAGCCTCAAGGGCGCGGTGGTGCCGAGCCGCTCAAGCCTGCCGGCTTCACCCTGCGCCGCGATCTCGCCAAAGCCTGCCGCGATCGCCTCGCCGAGCACCTCGCGCACCCGTCCCTCTGACGGTCGCTACCCCCTTGGGCCGCGCCCGAAGGGATGCTAGCCTTTCCGAAATCCGCGTCGCGGCGCGCAAGACAAGACAGGGGGAGCACCGCATCGCCATGTTTTCCGGGCGAGGAAAGTTGTTGCGAATCGGGCTGCTTTTCGCGGCTCTTGTAGCGCTTGGGATCTTCCAGTGGGTGACCGACCAAAAGAAGCAGGCAATGCCGCTGGCCGGCAAGATCCGCGTTCTGGTCGTGCCCCATTCGAGCGAGACCACGTCCTGCAAGGATTGGACGGTCGACGTCTATCTCGAAAACAACACGAACGAGCGGCTCGAATTATACGGCTATACCGTCCATACCTCCGTCGGCGGCGACGAGGAGCAGACCGTCTCCATGGGCAAGATGACGACCAAGGCGGACACGCCGATCCGGCGGCTCGGCAAGGCGAAGAGCACTCGGATCTGGCACGCCGACGACGGGTGCCAACGCTGGGCCGACCGCGGTAACTGGCGCACCGAGCCGACCGACGTCCGCTACCGGGTCGTCGCCTACACCTCCAACGGGATCTATTCGGCCGTTGCCGGGACCAAGGTCTCGATTCAGCAGTAAAGCCGCCGGCGCCCCTTACTCGTTAAGATTCTATTGAAATTAAACGTGTCAGACTAAGCGGGTTACATAATTCCGTGACGTGTGCGCGGGGTACCGTCGCGCTTCGCCTGGGACAACCGGATGGCCAAAAAGCGCACCAGACAACGTGTGCTGGAGTTTATCGAAAGCCTGCCTCTGTGGTCGCAACCGAGCGAATCCAAGGAGCGGGAAGCTCTGAGGGACGAGCGGCAGCGGCTGTCGGACGTCAAGTCGCGCCTGCTCGACATCCTCAGCAACGAGGCGTTGATCAGCACCGGCCGGGTCCAGATCATCGGCCTCGAAACCCTCAAGGAGAAGCTCGGCGATAAGTGGGAAGGCCACCGGGACTTCGTCCATAGCTCGCTTCGGGCGATTCTCCGTCGGCGTCTCAGCCCCAGTGACGTCTTCTTCCAGCACGAGGGCGACGACTATGTCATCGTCTTCGCGAGCCTGGGTCTCGCGGCGGCGCGGCTGGTCTGCGCCGGGGTCATCCAGGAGCTCAACACCATGCTGCTCGGCTCCGAGGAATCCGGCTCCATCGTCGTGCGCACCGCGGTCGGCGTGGTAGACGGGCAGCTTCTGCTCGAGGAGAGCTCGCTCAACGAGGTGCTCGAAGGACTTCCGAATGTCGATGCCGAGGACATGGATATCGAATGGTCCGAGACGATGGAGGGCAGCGGCGTCCAGCCGCCTTCCACCGGATCGAAAGACGACAAAGCCGCGGCGATCAATTGGGAGCCCTTGGTCTATTCCGGCGGGCTCAGGCGCCAAGTGTATCAGCCCTGGACGCCGATCGACGAAGATGCCCTCGACGAAGGCGTGGTGCCGGAGGAATTCAGCCTGATCTATCGGCCGATGTGGAGCCCGGCCCAGGAGATCATCTCGACTTTCTCGACCAATTTTGTCGGCGTGGACGAGCATGGGCAGTTGCGCAATGCCTATTCCTTCGTACGGGGGCCGAAGCTGACCCGGTCGATGGACGTCCATGTCCTCAAGCGCGCGACGACCACGGCGAC
Organism: uncultured Alphaproteobacteria bacterium; assembly: GCA_963732795.1. Lineage (GTDB taxonomy): Bacteria > Pseudomonadota > Alphaproteobacteria > CAVTAV01 > CAVTAV01 > CAVTAV01. The sequence continues at coordinate 270,721 of CAVTAV010000001.1, forward strand.
GTCGCTGTTCGAACTGCGCCAGCGTTTTGTCCTGGCGATCCCGCACCACTACGAGACGGTGACCAATTGGACCCGGCTCTATGAATATGTCGAATGGTGCAAGAACGTCCCGAAAGACATGTGCAACTGCATCATTTTGAGTTGCGACGATTTTCCTTCGGGTGTTCCGGTCTCAAAGCTGCAGATGATCGGCCACGCGCTACGCCCCTATTGCCGAGGGCTGGCAGCTAATATTTCCTGGACGACCCGCGATCTCGCGCCTTATGCCGACTCCGGCTTCACGACCGTCGGCCTGTTCGTGCCGCCGGACACGCCTTTCGCTGCCGCCCAGGCGAGAATAGAGGAATTCGCCGCCGGCGGGCGGCGTCGTGGCCTTCAGACCGCGGTCCTGAACGTTCATAACCTGGCCATCGCCGAAGTCACCCGCGACGCGGGCGTCGACTTCGTCATGGGCCGGCTGATCGGCGACTATCAGGAAAAACCCAGCCACATGATCCGGCTGCCTTGGTCCGAGATTCAGCATCGCGCCCGCGAGGCGAGCTAACCGAGCGTTTTCGCCGATTGCTGGGCGCATTGGGGCGTACCGCACTATGCGGACGCGCTACGCTTGCCCACTCGGGCTTGCTTGTGGATAAAGTTCCGGACTCTTCCTAGTTTCAGATAGATATATGGTTAATCAATCAATTGATTGACCTGGGGTCAGTCAACTATCGCTTTTTGTTCCCGGTTTGGATTCAACTGTCGGCCAGGCAGGGGATGGGGCGCATAAACGAAGCCCCCGCCCGACACCTCCCATGAGGGGAGGGCAGGGCGAGGGCTGTGTTCGTGCCGCTGCGATGCGGCAAGTTGCTTCTAGAACAGGCCGAAGATGTCCCCGTTGGCGTCCACGCCGATATTGTTGGCGGCGGGAACGCGGGGCAGACCCGGCATGGTCATGATCTCGCCGCAGACCACCACCAGGAACTCCGCGCCGGCCGAAAGCCGGACCTCGCGGATCGGCAGCACATGGTTGGTCGGCGCGCCCTTCAAGGTCGGGTCGCTCGAGAAGCTGTATTGGGTCTTGGCGATACAGACCGGATATTTGCCGTAGCCGGCCGCCTGATAATCCTCGAACTGGTTGCGGACCTTCTTGTCGGCGATGATATCGTCGGCGCGATAGAGCTCCTGGGCGATCGTCTTGACCTTGTCCCAGAGCTTCACGTCGTCGCCATAGATCGGCTTGAACTTGGCTTTGCCGCTGTCGGCGAGCTCGACGACCTTCTTGGCGAGCTTGGCCGTGCCCTTGCTGCCGTCGGCCCAATGGGTGCACTCGATCGCCTCGACGCCGAGCTCGGCGCAGGCCTTGCGGATCACGTCGAGCTCCGCGTCGGTATCGGTGATGAAGCGGTTGATCGCGACCACCGCCGGCACGCCGAACTTGCTGACATTCTCGATGTGGCGGGCGAGGTTGGCGAAGCCCTTCTTGACGGCCGCAGTGCTCGGCGTGCCCAGGTCTTCCTTCTTGGTGACGCCGCCATGGGACTTGAGCGCCCGGACGGTGGCGACGATCACGACCGCCTGCGGCTTCAGCCCGGCCTTGCGGCACTTGATGTCGAAGAACTTCTCCGCGCCCAGATCCGCGCCGAAGCCGGCTTCCGTCACCACGTAGTCGGCGAGCTTCAACGCGGTCTTGGTCGCCATGACCGAGTTGCAGCCATGGGCGATATTGGCGAACGGGCCGCCATGGATGAAGGCCGGGTTGTTCTCGAGCGTCTGCACGAGATTGGGCATCAGCGCGTCCTTGAGGAGCGCCGTCATCGCGCCTTGGGCATCGAGCTGCTTGGCCGTGATCGGTTTCTTGTCGCGGGTATAGCCGACGACGATATTGCCGAGCCGGGTCTGGAGGTCTTCCAGACTGGTCGCCAGACAGAAGATCGCCATGACCTCGGAGGCGACCGTGATGTCGAAGCCGTCCTCGCGCGGGAAGCCGTTGGCCGCGCCGCCCAGGGAATTGACGACGCTGCGGAGCGCCCGGTCGTTCATGTCGACGACGCGGCGCCAGGTGATGCGGCGGGAGTCCAAGCCGAGGGCATTGCCCCAATAGATGTGATTGTCGATCAGGGCGGCCAGCAGGTTGTTCGCGGCGCCGATCGCATGGAAGTCGCCGGTGAAGTGGAGGTTGATGTCCTCCATCGGCACGACCTGGGCGTAGCCGCCGCCGGCCGCGCCGCCCTTGACGCCGAAGCAGGGCCCAGGCTCGGCTCGCGCAGGCACATCATGCGCCTTCTTGCCGATCCGATTGAGCGCGTCGCCGAGGCCGACCGTGGTCGTGGTCTTGCCTTCGCCGGCGGGCGTCGGGTTGATCGCCGTCACCAGGATCAGCTTGCCGTCCCGCTTCCTCAGCTTGCTGATATAGTCGAGTGAGATTTTCGCCTTGGTCGGCCCGTAGCGGAACAGGGCCTTGGGCGGAATTCCGAGCTTTGCTGCGATTTCGTCGATGGGCTTGGTCTTGGCGGCGCGGGCGATCTCGATGTCGCTGCCTTGCGCCTTCGATTTCTTCTTAGTGGCCACGTTAACCTCTCAATTTGTGGAAATTCCGCTGGAGACCCTCGCGGCGTGCGCCGCTTTAGGGGCGGCACTTTATCGCCTGACCGCGCTATCGTCGAATCCTATATGGACGAATTGCGCGCCGGCGAGGATATCGTCGAGAGGATGCCTAAATTCTAAGCGTCCGGACGAGCAGCCTTGCGGTTATAGGCAGGGATTCCGACTGCTAGCACGATCACCGCCAGCACGCAGGCAACGGGTGCCACGATCGAGATCGATCGGCCGACAGCGGCATCGGCGTGGAAGACATAGTCGGTAAAGGCGGAGACCGCGGAGGCTGCCGACCGTGTTGCCGAGGATGGTCACCACGACCATATAGATCGCGATGACCTGGCCCCGCATCTCGTTAGGCGTGACCGACTGAAGCGCCGCCTGCACGAGGTCCGACCGGCGCGCTCAGACACAGCACCAGAAGCGCGAAGCAGCCCATCGACCAGTAGGGATTGTCGCCGTAGAGAAGAAAGACGCCGGGGAAGACCGCAACGACTGCCGCGGCGATCATCAGCTTGCTATAGACCGCCTTATCGGCCGCGCTTCATCAGCATGCCGGCGAGCACGCCGCTCAAGGCCAGGCCGCCGGTCCCGAAAAGTATCGTGATGACGCCGATATCGATGCCGATCCGGTCCATCTTCCAGCCATAGACGCGGCGGAACATGGTCGGCGCCCAGCTGAACGTGCCATAGGCCGCCATCGCCGTGAACGCTGCGCCCACCATCAGCGTGACATAGACGATCCAGTGCTCCCTGAGATACTTCGAGGCGTCCAGAAAGGCCGCAAACGCGGTCGCGTGGTCCGTTTGGGACCGCCGTTCGCGGCGGACCGGCTCCTTGATGGTAAGCATCAGCAGCACGACGAGAAGGCCCGGCAACGCGACGATCACGAAGGCCAGTTGCCATGGCCTGAGCGTGCCCAAGAGCGCGATCGTGGTCGCGCCGGCGGTCGCCGTATAGGCAGCGACGAGGCCGCCGAACATGTTGGCGAGGCCCGCGCCCGTCTGAACGCCCGCCGAAAAAACATTGATCGGCAGGCCGCGCTTCTCGGGCGGGAAATAGTCCGAGATGATCGAAATGGCCGAGGGCGAAAGGGTCGCCTCGCCGACGCCCACGCCGATCCGCGCCGCGAAGAGCTGCCAGTAGCTGCCGGCCATGCCGCAGGCCGCGGTCATCAGGCTCCAGAGTCCGATACCGACTGCTGCGATGGCGCGGCGGCTGCGCCGGTCCGCCAGCAGCCCGAGCGGTATGCCCAGGACGCCGTAGAAGATCGAAAAGGCCGCGCCCATGGATCAGGCTGTATTCGAAGTCGGTGATCTGCAGATCGTGGCGAATCGGATCGACCAGGAAGACGAGGATCGTCCGGTCCACGAAGGACAGCGTATAAGCCAGGTACAGAATGAAGATGACGTACCAGCCATAGACCGGGAGACGGATAGCCGCCGGGCCCCGGCCGGGCCTTGGGATGATAGTGAGGGTCGCTCATCGGGCGGGCTCCAGCGTCGGCTCAGACGCCGATTTCTTCGGCGGAGCGCTTGAAATACTTGATGCCGATCAGGAGCGAAGCGATGCCGACGATCGTCGCGGTGGTGCCGACGATGGCGATCGACTTGCCGACATCCGCCGGATCCTTGAAGAAGAAGTCGGTAAACGCGGCCACGACCTGATTGAATATGCCGTTGGCGGTGATGTTCAGGATCAGGAAGTAGATCGCGATGACCTGACCGCGCATCTCGTTCGGCGTCACCGATTGCAGCGCCACCGGCCCGAGCCCGACATGGAAGGACAAGCCGGACATGATGACTACGAGGCAGCCCATGGTCCAATACGGATCGTGGACCGCCACCAGCAGAACGAAGCCGACCAGCGCGAGGCATTCCGCACCGATCATCAGCTTGCTGAAGACCGCTTCGACGCCGGCCTTGAGCATCTTGGTCGCGAGAACGCCGCTGACGACCAGGCCGATCGGGCCGAAGACGGCGATGATCGTGCCGAAATAGCTGCCGAACTGGCCCCGGCTCCAGCCGAAATTGCGGTCGTAAAAGGCCGGCATCCAATTGATGATCGCGTAGTTCGAGCTTGCGAACAGCGACACGCCGACGATCAGGGTGATATAAGTGCCCTTGATGGCTGCGGATATAGTCGAGCGTGTCCGCGAATCTGCGCCTCGGCGCGACGCTCGTGCCGGGCGGGTTCCTTCAGGGTCAGCACCAGAAGCGCGATCACGAGGCCGGGAATGCCGACCATCAGGAAGGCGAATTGCCAGGCCTTGACGGTGCCGAGCACGGGGACGGTTTGCGGCCCCATCGACAGCGCGGCCTGGGTCGCCAGCCCGCCGAACACATTGGCGAGGCCCGCGCCGACCAGAATGCCGGCCGAATAGACATTGAGCGGCAGGCTGCGCTTCTCGCGCGGGAAATTGTCGGTGATCATCGAATAGGCGCAGGGCGACAGGGCGGCCTCGCCGACGCCGACGCCGAAACGGCCGAGGAAGAGCTGCCAGTAATTCTTGGCGACGCCGCACCACGCAGTCATGACGCTCCAAACCGCGATGCCCGCGGCCATGATGTTGCGGCGATTATGGCTGTCGGCGAGCCGGCCGATCGGAATGCCGAGCACCGTATAGATGATGACGAAGCCGAACCCGCTCATGAAGGCGAAGGCCGAATCCGAGATATGAAAGTCGGCTTTGATCGGATCGACCAGGAAGGCGAAGATCTGCCGGTCCACAAAGGACAGCGTATAGGCCAGGAACAGGATGGCGACCGTGTACCAGGCCCTAGCGGACGACGGATAAGACGGCGCCGAACCGGCGCCGGCTACGCGAGAACTGTCACTCATTGAGTTTTGCCTCCCCCCGGAAACGCGCATTGACCCTCTAGCTTGACGCGGGCAAGCAGCTTTTGTGATCGACTTGGCAATGTCAAGGAAATCGGGCGGCGCGGCGGTGAGGCGTCGATACGACGCGCAAAATTCCGCGAATCACCGTGGCGAATCTGCGTGTGCCGCGGCTAATGCCGTTAGGTATAGAGCCTTAGCCCTAGAGTGCTGGACCTAGGCCGAGAGGTTCTTCAGAGTCTCGGGATCGGCGAAATAGACGAGTTCGAGACGGCGAGCATAGGTGATCGCCTCTTCGCGCGTCGGGAAATCGCGCCTGAAGCTCCAGATTGTCCGGCAAAGTGAAGGGCGAAATCGCGGACGAAGTCGACGATCCGTGTAGCGGTCACTTCACGCCGTTCGTTCTTGACGAGCAGTACGCCGTAGCGGTTCACAGTTTCATATCCTCTTGGTTCTTGGACGCCCGATTCTGGGTTAATCACTTGGCGTCAATGGGTTTTTGGCGATTTAGACACGACCTACCCTTGTGGACCTTAACATAAGGCATTCAGCCCGGATCTCAAGCCGATATTGCAATTTCTTGACAATGAACGGAATTCGCCGTCTTTTGGCCGCAATTCGTTGATGTTGTTCGCCATTAGTGGAATGATGCGTTCGAAGCCGGAAGTCCCACCCGGGCACATCCTTCCCGTGCCCACGGCTTCGGGGCCGGGTTGCCCTCTCAGGAAAATCAACAAGGGGAGACATCGGATGCAAGAGAATCTCCGTACGCTTACCAAGGTACTTGTTAGTCGTCGGACCCGCGGTCGCTTTCGCGGGTTGCGCCACGCTCAGCGACGCCGACAAGGCGACGCTGAGCAAGGCCAGCTCGGATGCCGCGTCCGCGCAGCAGCAGGCCGCAAGCGCCCAGTCTGCTGCTCAGCAGGCTGCTCAACAGGCTCAGGCATGCTGCCGACGCCGCCAAGGCCGCTCAGCAGGCTGCCGAGCAGGCTGCCGCCGAGGCCCGCGCGGCTTCGGAGAAGGCCGAACAGGTCTTCAACCAGCGCCTCAAGAAGTAGAGCTTCTCCAGGACAACCTGGCTAAACGGGCCCGGCGGGACGCCAATGCGTCCCGCCGGGCCCGTTGCGTTTTGTGACGTTGGTTGCTGCACCCAATTCCGCAAGACTGGATGCCAGCCTCTGCCGGCATGACGACGGAGGAGGCGGCTACTCCGTAATCCGCACCGGCACCCCGTCGCGGATGCGGGAAGCCTGGATCACGGCGTGCCAGTCGATATGCGAGGCGTCCTGGCCGGCGACGGCGAGGACGATCTCGCGGATGTTCTTGACGTCGTCGGGGCCGTATTTGCCGGTTTCCTCGAGCTCGTCGATCTGCTTCAGGCTCGGGGTCACCTCGAGATAGAGCGCGCCGGCATGCCAGCCGAGCTTGACCTCCTGGGAGACCACGGTCACCGGCGTGCCGACCTTGGTCCAATGGAACAGCCGTTCGATATCCTCCGGGATACATGCGGATGCAGCCATGGCTGACCCGGCGGCCGACTCCCGGCGGCTTGTTTGTGCCGTGGATGAGATATTGGGCCCAGGAGAGATAAAGCGCGTAATCGCCGAGCGGGTTGTCCGGCCCGGGGGCGACTGCATTCGGCAGGTCCGGGTTCTCCTCATGCGAGGTCTTGGTCGGGTACCAGATCGGATGCTTGCGCTTGCGCATGATCTTGGCGGTCCCGGTCGGCGTCTCCAGCCCGTCGCGGCCGATCCCGATGGGGAAGGTCGCGACCCGCTTGCCGTTATGAGAGAAGTAATAGAGCCGCATCTCCGAGAGATTGATCACGATCCCCCGATGCTTGCTCGCCGGCAGGAGATGGGATCCCGGAACCACGATGGTCCGGCCTTCGCCCGGAATGAAGGTATCGATGCCGGGATTGGCGGCCTTGAGCTCGTCGAATCCCACGTCGTATTGCCGGGCGACGTCGATCAGCGTCTCTTTGCCCTGGATAATGTGAAGCTTGGTCGAGCCGACGAGATCGTCGGTGACGTCATAGACGGCCACGAAGGGCGCGTCCGGCTCCTTGCCGATATCCGCGAGATTGGGGACGGCGGCAACGCTTTGGGCGCAGCCCGCCGCATATCCAAGCGACAGGCACACGGCGACGGCGAAGATGGAAAAACGCATCGGTCCAGACGCACTCACAAGGTCGAAATTGTTCCCGGTCATTCAATTCGTCGGCCCTCTATACAAATTACCCGGTTAAGAACGGCACGAAAAGGGTAAGATGCCTCGCTGCCGTTCGCGGCAGGTTCTAAGGTTTGGGGAAGACGACATTGAAGTGCCTATTGGAAGCAAGCGATATGGTCCAGTTGTCCTGGGTTCAGGCCCTGCTCAAGGATTCGGGGATAGCCTCCGTGGCCTTCGATTCCAATATGGGCCAGATCGGCCTTGGTCCCATGGTTCGCCCTCGCGTGATGGTCGCCGACGAGGATCTCGGTGGCGGCACGGCAAATCCTCGACGAGGCGAAGATCGAGTATGAGAAGTGAGGCCGGCGTCACCGAGGACGGCATTCTCGGCAACCGCATACGCCTGCGCCAGCCCAGGGACGGCGAGCGCGCGGCGATCGACCCGGTCTTCCTGGCGTCTGCTGTTCCAGCGTCGACCGGCGACACCGTCATCGATGTCGGGAGCGGGTCCGGCGTTGCCTCGCTGTGCCTTGCCGAGCGGGGCCAGGGCTTCGGTATCGCGGCGCTCGAAATCCAGCCGGATTTGGTCGAGCTCGCCCGCGAGAATGCAGCCCTGAACGGGTACGGGGACCGGATCACCGTCTATCCGGGCGACCTGATGCAGGCCCGATATTCTTTCCCGACCGGCTCCTTCGACCACGTCATGACCAACCCGCCTTATTTCGAGCCGGGCGAAAGTTCGCCTTCGCCGAACGAAGCGCGCCGCATGGCCCATGTTCAAAATGGCGGCGGCCTTGCCGACTGGATCGAGGCCTGCCTCGGGCTGGTCCGCGACGGCGGCACGTTGACGGTCATCCACCGCGCCGAGCGTTTGGGCGCGCTTCTCGGGGCGCTGGAGCCCCTGGCGGGCGAGGCGAGCATCTTCCCGCTCTGGCCGGGCTCGGCAAAACCCGCCCGTCGCGTGATCGTGCGGGCCCGCAAGGGAATCCGGGCGCCGTCTGTGCTTCATCCTGGGCTCGTGCTTCACGGGCCCGACGGCGGCTATACGGTGGAGGCCGAGCAGATCCTGCGTCACGCGCAGCCGCTCGTTTTCTGAGGCCAATCTTGTTCGCGGCCCACCCCGGGACTATCTTGGCGCGATGACCGATCCGAGCTCAGACTCGAGCCAGCCCACGCCACGCGGCGGATTTCTGCGCCGCCGGCCCGTCGTCGCCGTGTTGCCGCTCGTCGGCGCGATCGCCGTCGGCGGGGGCCTCCGGTCGACCTTTAGTTACCGCGACACGGTCGACCGGATCGAGCGCGCCTTCGGAATGAAGCGGCTGCGCGCCGTGGCGCTCGTGGTGAATTCGCCGGGCGGCTCTCCGGTGCAATCCGCGCTGATCTTCAAGCGCATTCGGGCCCTGAGCGAAGAGAAGAAGATCCCGGTCGTCACCTTCGCGGAAGATGCCGCCGCGTCGGGTGGCTATATGCTGGCTTTGGCGGGCGACGAGATCTTCGCCGATCCTTCCTCGATCATCGGCAGCATCGGCGTCATTTCGGCGAGCTTCGGCTTTACCGCCCTGATGGAACGGCTCGGCGTCGAGCGGCGGCTTTTGACCGCGGGCGAGCATAAGGCGATCCTCGATCCCTTCAGCCAGTTGAAGGAAGACGACGTGGCGCGGGTCAAGGCGATCCAGGCCGATATCCACGAAACCTTCAAGTCGATGGTGCGCGAGCGCCGCGCGGGCAAGCTGACCGAATCCGAGGACAAGCTGTTCAACGGCAATGTCTGGAGCGCGCTCGAAGCCCAAAAGCTCGGCCTGATCGACGGGATCGGCGATGTCCGATCCGTCATGCGCGCGCGGTATGGCGAAAAGGTCGAGCTGAAGCTGGTCGCCGCGCGTCAGTCCTGGCTGAAGCGACGGCTTGGCCTTTCCATGCTTGACGCCGGAGACCGGGAGCGCTCTTTTGGGCTCGGGGGCGCCGCGGAGGAACTTCTGACCGCCATCGAGGCAAGGGCCCTCTGGGCGCGGTACGGGCTCTAAGAGAACCGTCTCTGGGAATAGTCGAACATGTTGGGACTGTCGTTGCCGAAAATACTGATTCTTGCGGCCATCGTCGATCGCAATCTGGTACTGGTCGAAGGGTCTGCGGCAGGACGCCAAGTCGAGCCGCGAGGAAGAGCCGCCGCAACCATAATACCGGTACGGAAACCCTCACGGCCTGTCCGGTCTGCAAGGCCTATGTCGTCGAAGATTCCGCCAAGTCCTGCGGCCGGCCGGACTGCCCGTATTGAGCGGGCGGGCCGCCGGCCCGTTCAGCTTGACCGTTCTCAAGCCTCTGTTTACCTTCCGCGGCGATATTTCTCGCCTAGCCGGTGACCCCACACCCTCGGAGTTTTCCCTCTCATGGCGGCGAAGCACGCCTCTTCGGCCCCGAGTTTTCAGCGAACTTATCTCTAAGGCTGCAATCCTACTGGGCGGAGCAGGGCTGCGTCATCCTGCAGCCCTATGACGTCGAGATGGGGGCGGGCACATTCCATCCGGCGACGACCCTGCGCTCGCTCGGCCCGAAGCCCTGGAAGGCGGCCTATGTCCAGCCGAGCCGGCGGCCGACCGACGGGCGTTATGGCGAAAACCCCAACCGGCTGCAGCACTACTACCAGTTCCAGGTGATCCTGAAGCCCGCGCCGGAGAACATTCAGGACCTCTATCTCCAAAGCCTCGTGACGCTCGGCATCGATCCCGAGAAGCACGACATCCGCTTCGTCGAGGACGACTGGGAAAGCCCGACGCTCGGCGCCTGGGGTCTCGGCTGGGAAGTCTGGTGCGACGGCATGGAGGTGACCCAGTTCACCTATTTCCAGCAGGTCGGCGGCATCGACTGCAACCCGGTCTCGGGCGAGATCACCTACGGCCTCGAACGCCTGGCCATGTATATCCAGGGCGTCGACGATTTCCGCGACCTCGACTTCAACGGCGCGGGCGTCACCTATGGCGACGTGTTCCTGGAGAGCGAGCGGCAGTTTTCGGCCTTCAATTTCGAATACGCCAACACCGAAATCCTGTTCCGGCATTTCAAGGACGCGCAGGAGCAGTGCAGGCTGCTCGCTCGAGAAGAAGCTGCCGTTGCCGGCCTATGACCAGGCGATCAAGGCGAGCCATGTGTTCAATCTGCTGAACGCGCGGGGCGTGATCTCGGTCGCCGAGCGCCAGGCCTATATCGGCCGGGTCCGCGAGCTGGCCAAGGGCTGCTGCGAGGGCTGGCTCGCGCATGAAGGGGCGAACCGGTAGATGGCCGAGCTCCTCCTCGAGCTGTTCTCCGAGGAAATCCCCGCCCGGATGCAACCGCAGGCGACGGCGGATCTCGAGCGGCTGATGACGGCCAAGCTGAAGGAAGCCGGGCTCGACTTCACCAGCATGAAAGGCTTCGCGACGCCGCGCCGGCTGACGCTCGTGGTCGACGGGCTGCCCGATGCGCAGCCGGATGTCACGGAGGAACGCAAGGGCCCGCGCGCCGATGCGCCGGACAAGGCGGTCGAAGGCTTCCTCAAGTCGCTCGGCACTCAAGCGTGAGCGATGTCGAAGTCCGCGAGACCGACAAGGGCACGGTGCTGTTCGCGGTCATCGAACGCAAGGGCCGTCCGACCCCGGATGTCGTCGCCGAGATCGTGCCGGAGATCATTCGCAGCTTCCCGTGGCCGAAATCCATGCGCGCCGGCATGGGGAATTTGCGCTGGGTGCGTCCGCTGCATTCGATCCTGTGCCTGTTCGACGGCAAGGTCGTGCCGTTCACGATCGAGGGCGTCCGGTCGGGCGACGTCACGCGCGGCCACCGCTTCATGAGCCGCGGGCGAGATCAAGGTGAAATCCTTCGCCGATTACCGGGCGAAGCTCATCGCGAGGCGCATGTCATCCTCGATGCCGAGGAACGCAAGGCGATCATCCTCGGCGGCGCGGAGCGTCATGCCGCCAAGGCAAAGCTCGAGGTCATCCCCGACGAGGCGCTCGCGGTCGAAAATGCCGGCCTGACCGAATGGCCGATCGTGCTCTCGGGCGACTTCGACGACGCCTTCCTCGACGTGCCGCAGGAAGTGCTGACCGCGACCATGCGCGGCCAATCAGAAGTATTTCTCGCTGCGCGACCCGAAGACCGGCAAGCTCGCGCCGAAATTCATCATCGTCGCCAACCGCGAGACCAAGGACGGCGGCAAGGCGGTGATCCACGGCAACGAGCGGTGCTCCGCGCGCGGCTCTCGGACGCGAAATTCTTCTGGGACCAGGATCTGCAAGATCAGGCTCGAGGACCGGCTGCCGAAGCTCAAGGACATCGTGTTCCACGAAAAGCTCGGCACCATGGCCGACAAGGCCGAGCGCCTGGCGAAGCTCGCGCGCTTTCTCGCCCAGCACATGGTCGGCTGCGAGCGCCGCCCACGCCGAACGCGCCGCCCGGCTCTGCCAAATGCGATCTGGTCAGCGGCATGGTCGGCGAATTTCCCGAGGTCCAGGGCGTCATGGGCGGCTATTACGCCGAGCGCGAAGGCGAGCCCGAGGAGGTCGCCGCTGGCGATCCGCGAGCATTACAGCCCCAAGGGCCCCGACGACGCCTGCCCCAGCGCGCGCATCTCGATCGCAGTCGCGCTTGCCGACAAGATCGACGCGCTGGTCGGCTTTTTCGGCGCGGGCGAACGCCCGACCGGCTCGAAGGATCCCTTCGCGCTCGGCGCGCGGCGCTGGGCGCCATTCGGCTGATCGTCGAGAACGGTGTCCGGCTTCCGCTCGGCAAGGTCATCGAGGCCTCGCTGGCGAGCTATACCGACGGCGGCGTGACGCTCGGCGATCCGAAGGAGGAGCTGATCGCTTTCTTCGCCGATCGCCTGAAAGTGCAGCAGCGCGAGAAGGGCGTGCCGCTACGATCTGATCGATGCCGTGTTCAGCCTCGGCGGCGAGGACGATCTCGTGCGGCTTCTGGCGCGGGTTGCCGCGCTGCAGTCCTTCCTCAAGACCGACGACGGCGCGAATCTGCTGACCGGCTATCGCCGCGCGGCGAATATCGTGCGCATCGAGGAGAAGAAGGACGGCATCGCCTATGACGGCGTCGTCAAGCCCGAGCTGCTTGACCTTGGCCGAAGAAAAGGCGCTATACGAAAAATTAGGCGCCGCTCGGGGAGAATTGCGGGCGGCGATCGCGATGGAGGATTATGGCGAGGCGATGAAGGCTTTGGCGCGTCTGAGGGGGCCGGTCGACGCCTTTTTCGACAACGTTACTGTCAATGCCGATGACCTTGCCACGCGCGAGAACCGTTTGAATTTCCTGTCCGAAATCCGCCGCGTCATGCACACGGTCGCGGATTTTTCCAAAATCGAGGGATAAGCCGGCCGATGCCCAAATGGGTCTATACCTTTGGAGACGGCGCCGCCGAGGGCAGGGCGGATATGAAGAACCTTCTCGGCGGCAAGGGCGCCAACCTCGCCGAGATGAGCAGCCTCGGCCTGCCGGTGCCGCCGGGCTTCACCATCACCACCGAAGTCTGCACCGCCTTCTACGCCAACAACCGGAACTATCCGGACGGCCTGCGCGACGAAGTGGCCAAGGCGCTGGCGCAAGTCGAGCGCCAGGTCGGCCGCAGCTTCGGCGATGCCAGGAACCCGCTGCTCGTCTCGGTTCGCTCGGGCGCGCGGGCGTCGATGCCGGGCATGATGGACACCGTCCTCAATCTCGGCCTCAACGAGACGACGGTGGAGGGCCTCGCCGAGCAGAGCGGCGATCCACGCTTCGCCTATGACAGCTATCGCCGCTTCATCCAGATGTATTCCGACGTCGTGCTCGGCGTCGACCACTATCACTTCGAGGAAGTCCTCGACATCTACAAGGAAGATCACGGCTATACGCTCGATCCCGAGCTGACGGCCGACGACTGGAAGGCGCTGATCGTCTCCTACAAGGACAAGGTCAAGGAGAAGCTCGGCACAGCCGTTCCCGGAGGATGTGCAGGAGCAGCTCTGGGGCGCGATCGGCGCGGTGTTCAGCTCGTGGCACAACGACCGCGCCAAGACCTATCGCCGGCTGAACGACATCCCGGAATCCTGGGGCACGGCCGTCAACGTGCAGTCGATGGTGTTCGGCAATATGGGCGACACCAGCGCGACCGGCGTCGCCTTCACGCGCAATCCCTCGACCGGCGAGAAGAAGATTACGGCGAGTTCCTGATCAACGCCCAGGGCGAGGACGTGGTTGCGGGCATCCGCACGCCGCAGAGCCTGACCGAAGAGGCGCGGATCGAATCCAAGTCCGATCTTCCGTCGATGGAGACGGCGCTGCCGGAGATCTTCGCCGAGCTCGCCAAGGTCTTCGCCACGCTCGAAGCCCATTACCGCGACATGCAGGACATCGAGTTCACGGTCCAGGAGGGCAAGCTCTGGCTGCTCCAGACGCGGAACGGCAAGCGCACCGCCAAGGCCGTCGCTCAAGATCGCGACCGACATGGCGCGCGACGGGCTGATCACGGAGGAGGAGGCGATCTCGCGGGTCGATCCGGCGTCGCTCGACCAGCTTCTGCATCCGACCCTCGATCCCGACGCCAAGCGCGACGTCATCGCCAAGGGCCTGCCGGCCTCGCCGGGCGCGGCGAGCGGCGTGATCGTGTTCGATGCCGACGAGGCGGAGCGGCAGGCCCGCGCCGGCACCGACGTCATCCTGGCCCGGGTCGAAACCAGCCCCGAAGACATCCACGGCATGCATGCCGCGCGCGGCATTCTCACGACGCGCGGCGGCATGACCAGCCACGCGGCGGTGGTCGCGCGCGGCATGGGCCGGCCCTGCGTCTCGGGCGCGGGGGCGATCCATATCGACATGACGGACGGCACGCTATCCGTCGGCAAGCGCGTTCTGAAGGCCGGCGACCGGATCACCCTCGACGGCTCGACCGGCGAGGTGATCGCGGGCGCGGTGCCGACGGTTCAGCCGGAATTGTCCGGCGATTTCGGCACGCTGATGGAATGGGCCGACAAGATCCGCCGGCTCAAGGTCCGCACCAACGCCGAGACCCCGCTCGATGCCCGCACCGCGCGCAAATTCGGCGCCGAGGGCATCGGGCTCTGCCGCACCGAGCACATGTTCTTCGATGCCGACCGCATCCTCGCCGTGCGCGAGATGATCCTCTCGGAGACCGTCGAGCAGCGCCGCGCGGCGCTGGACAAGCTTCTGCCGATGCAGCGCAAGGATTTCATCGAGCTCTTCGAGATCATGGCCGGCCTGCCGCTCACCATCCGGCTGCTCGATCCGCCGCTGCACGAATTCCTGCCGCAGTCCGAGGACGACCTGAAGGAGGTCGCCGAGGCCGCGGGCGTCGGCGTGGCGGTGCTGCGCCATCGCGCGCACGAACTCCACGAGTTCAACCCGATGCTCGGCCATCGCGGCTGCCGGCTCGGCATTTCCTATCCCGAGATCTACGAGATGCAGGCGCGCGCGATCTTCGAGGCCGCCCATGAGGTCGCCAAGCGCGGCGATCCGGTCGTGCCGGAGATCATGATCCCGCTCGTCGCCACCGAACGCGAGCTGGCGATCCTGAAAGGCCGCATCGACGCGGTCGCCGCCGAGGTCGCCGCAGGAGCGCGGCCGCGAGCTCGAATACCACGTCGGCACCATGATCGAGCTGCCGCGCGCGGCGCTCCGGGCCGGCGACATCGCGAATGTCGCCGAGTTCTTCAGCTTCGGCACCAACGACCTGACCCAGACCACCTTCGGCATCAGCCGCGACGACGCCGCCCATTTCCTCGACGATTATCTCCGGGCCGGCATCTTCGAGAAGGACCCGTTCGTCTCGCTCGATACGGAGGGCGTCGGCGAACTCGTCTCGATCGCCGCCGAACGCGGCCGCGCGACCCGGCCGGACATCAAGCTCGGCATCTGCGGCGAGCATGGCGGCGATCCGGCCTCGATCGCGTTCTGCGAGACGACCGGTCTCGACTACGTGTCGTGCTCGCCCTACCGCGTGCCGATCGCCCGGCTCGCGGCGGCCCAGGCGGCGCTCGCCAAGAAATAGGGCCGAGGGCGCGGCGGCATGGCGAACGCCCCGAGCCGCCTCGCGCTGTCCGACATCATCGAAGGCGGCAAACCGGCCCTGGCCCGCGCGTTGACGGCGCTCGAGCGCAAGCCCGAGGCGCCCGAGACGCTGGACCTTCTGGACGACGCCTTCGCCCATCCCAAGGCCCATGTCATCGGACTGACCGGCCCGCCCGGCGTCGGCAAATCCACGCTCGCGCGGGCCCTGATCGCGGCGTGGCGAGGCGAGGGCCTTACCGTCGGCGTGATCGCGGTCGATCCGTCCTCCAAGGTCAGCGGCGGCGCGCTTCTTGGCGATCGGGTGCGGCTCGCGACCGATCCCGAGGACGACGGCCTCTTCGTCCGCTCCATGGCGGCGCGCGACCGGCTCGGGCGGCCTCGCCCATCAGACCATCGCCGGCATGGTGCTGATGCGGGCCGTGTTCGACCGGGTACTGATCGAGACCGTCGGCGTCGGCCAGTCCGAGACCGACATCGCCCATGTCGCCGATACGGTGGTCTTCTGCGTCCAGCCGGGATCGGGCGACAGCCTGCAATTCATGAAGGCGGGGATCGTCGAAATTCCGGATATCGCCGTCGTCACCAAAGCCGATCTCGGCGACGCCGCCCGGCGGGCCAAGAACGACGTCAAATCGGCCCTCGGGCTTTCCGGCAAATCAAGCAGCGGCTGGCAGGTGCCCGTCCTCATGGTGTCCTCGACGACAAGGGGAAGGGATCGCCCGCGCTGATCGAGGCCGTCGTCGACACGGCGATCAACCCGGGCCGCGCCGAACGCCGCGCCGAGCAAGCGGCCCATCTGGCTGAAGGATGCGATCCGCCTGCGCTTCGGGAGCGAAGGCCTCAAACGCGCAGGCCCTGATCTCGTGCTCGAACCGCGCGCCTCGCCCTTCCGCCGTGAAGCCGAAATCGCCCGCGATCTCAGATAAGTGCCACCCTTCTCCCGACAGGGAGAAGGCCTACTTCCCTAATTCTGGCTTATTTCTGGAACGGGCCTTTGACCGGCGGGTTCGGGTCGATTTCGTAGTTCTTGAGCCGGCAGTTTTTCATGCGCATCGGGCTGGTTGGATTCCCGGCACTTTCTGTCGAGATCCTCCTGCTGCATGCGCGACATGGCGGCGCGGACGCGTTTGTATTCGGCGACGTCGGCGTCGTTGTGTTGGGCGCAGGTCGCCGCGTCCTTCTGGGCGATCTCGGTGCACCATCGGTCGAAGGTGAAATCGTCGAGGATATCGGCGCGCGAGGACGGTATAGCCAGGCCCACGGCGAGAACGACGCCTGCAAGGCCTGCAAAGATGACATGTTTCATTGGCTTAAACTGATTACCAAAATGACCGCCAAAACCACGGCCCCTAGAAGGATATAAGTGGTCAACGAGCTGCTTTTTAGTTTCTTGCGCTTCAAATCCGCCTCCCCTGCGAATTATCGAAGCCCAGCCTCCGCCGTCTCCCGCGCCCACCGGCGTTTACAGCCCACGAACCCAAGAATACTATGCTTCGCTGCGGCCCGAACGCAACACTCGCGGCCGTCACCGAAATGTCACAGCACCCGGGAACCGAAGGAACCGAGCCCGACTTCGGCCGTTTGTGAGAAGGACATGTTGAACGATAAACCCGCCGCGATCCTCCGTACGGACTATCGCCCGCCGGCATTCTCCATCGATACCGTCGATCTCGAATTCGAGCTTGAGCCGGCCGCGACCCGGGTCCGGGCGAAGCTCGCCGTCAGGCGCGCCGCCCATGCGGACGCCCTCGGCAAGCCCTTGCATCTCGACGGCGAGGGGCTGGAGCTTCAGCGCGTGCGCGATCGACGGGCGGCTGCTGAACCCGAACGAATTCCAGGTCGATTCCGAGGGACTGACGATCCCGAGCGTGCCCGACGCCTTCGAACTCGAAACCGACGTCGTGATCCGGCCGAAGGACAATACCGAGCTTTCGGGCCTTTATGTCTCGAACGGCATGTTCTGCACCCAGTGCGAGGCCGAGGGCTTCCGCCGCATCACCTATTTCATCGACCGGCCGGACGTCATGTCGCGCTACACGGGTCCGGATGACCGCCGACGCGGCGGCATTTCCCGGTGCTCCTGTCGAACGGCAACCATGTCGACGGCGGGACGCTCGCCGATGGCCGGCACTGGGCCGAATGGCGCGATCCGTTCCCCAAGCCCTGCTATCTCTTCGCGCTCGTTGCGGGCGACCTCAACTATCTCGAGGACGAGTTCAGGACCATGTCCGGCCGCGACGTGACCTTGCGGATCTATGCCCGCGCCGACGACGTGAACAAATGCGGCCACGCCATGCAGTCCCTCAAGAAGGCGATGGCCTGGGACGAGAAGGTCTTCGGCCTCGAATACGATCTCGACGTGTTCAACATCGTCGCGGTCGGCGACTTCAACATGGGCGCGATGGAGAACAAGAGCCTCAACATCTTCAATACGAGCTACATCCTCGCCCGGCCGGAGACCGCGACCGACACCAATTTCGCCAATGTCGAAGGCGTGGTCGCCCACGAATATTTCCATAACTGGACCGGCGACCGCGTGACCTGCCGCGACTGGTTCCAGCTCAGCCTCAAGGAAGGCCTGACGGTCTTCCGCGACCAGGAATTCTCCTCCGACATGGGCTCGCGGGCGGCCAAGCGCATCGCCGATGTCCGGGGGCTGCGTTCATCGCAGTTCGCCGAGGATTCGAGCCCGATGGCGCATCCCGTGCGGCCGGAATCCTATATCGAAATCAATAACTTCTACACGGCGACCGTCTACAACAAAGGCGCCGAGGTCATCCGCATGATGCATCGGCTCTTGGGAAAAGACGGCTTCCGCAAGGGCATGGATCTCTATTTCAAGCGCCATGACGGCCAGGCGGTCACCTGCGACGATTTCGTCGCCGCGATGGAAGATGCGAACGGCGCCGATCTCGGCCAGTTCCGCCTGTGGTATTCCCAGGCCGGCACGCCGGAGCTCGACGTCACGGGCCATTACGATGAAGCCGCACGGACCTTCGACCTGACCGTCGCCCAGCATGTCCCCGACACGCCGGGCCAGACCAACAAGAAGCCGATGCATATCCCGCTGGCGGTCGGCCTTCTGGACGAGACCGGCGACGAGATGGCGCTGAAGCTCGATGGCGTCGAGGGCACGGCGACGACCCAGGTGCTCGACGTCCGCGAAGCCAAGCAAACCTTCCGGTTCCGCGATGTGCCGCACAAGCCGGTGCCGTCGCTGCTCCGGGATTTCTCCGCCCCTGTACGGCTCAAGGCCGATCTGGACGACGACGCGCTCATCTTTCTCATGGGACATGACGGCGACCCGTTTAACCGCTGGGAGGCGGGTCAGCAGCTCGGCGTGCGGCTCATGCTGCAGATGGTCGAGCGTTATCGGCGGCAGGAGAAGCTCTCGCTGGAACAGGGCTATGTCGAGGCGCTGCGCAAGACCCTGACCGATCCGTCGCTCGACAAGGCCTTCATCGCCGACGTTCTGTCGCTGCCGTCCGAGCCCTATCTCGGCCAGAACATGGAGCAGATCGACGTCGAGGCGATCCACGAGGTGCGGTCCTTCGTCCGGGGCCAAATCGCCCACGCGCTCAAATCCGAGTTCGAGGCGGCCTATCGCGACAACGCGATCAAGGGGCCCTATGCCTTCGAGCCCAAATCGGTCGGCCGGCGCAGTCTGAAGAACAGCGCCTTGTCCTACCTCGCTTTCGGCGATCCGGACGCCACGGGCGAAGGCAGCCCGGTGGACCTTTGCCTCAAGCAGTTCCGCGGCGCCGACAATATGACAGACGAGCTCGGAGCCCTGAGCGTGCTGTCCCATATCGACCGGCCGGAGCGGGCCGAGGCGATGGCCGAGTTCTACGACAAATGGCGCAAGGACGCCCTCGCGGTCGACAAATGGTTCGCGCTCCAGGCCATGTCCGAGCGGAAGGGCGCGATCGAGGACGTGAAGCAGCTCCTCAGCCACCCAGCATATGACCGGCGCAATCCGAACAAGGTTCGGGCGTTGGTCGGCGCGTTCTGCTTCAACAATCCCACCGGATTCCATGACGCGAGCGGGGCCGGCTACGAGTTCCTGGCCGACCGGGTGCTGGAGCTCGATCCGATGAATCCGCAGGTTTCGGCGCGGCTGGCGGGCGCGCTCGGCCGCTGGCGGAAATACGACCCGGCCCGCCAGACGCTGATGAAAGCGGCCTTGGAGCGCATCGTGGCGAGCCCGAACCTCTCGAAGGATGTCTACGAAATCGTCTCGAAAAGTCTCGTTTAAGGCCTGTTCTTCGACGTTTCTTCAGAAAGTTGACACAACAATTCCCTTTGCCGGGGCTTTGGCATAGGATGCGCGCCGACTCGCGCGCGGCCGCGTAACGCCCCCGTTTCAGGCCTTTAGCGGGACAATTTCTATCGTTTGGGGCACTCCCCTGGCTCTCGGCGCCCGGTACGGCGCTTTATGTCCGAGGGAACGGCTGGAAAGACCAGGGATGGACGACGCTCTCGAGCAAAGAACCCGGCTGATTACCGAGGGCTCGCTCCTGAAGGCGCTGTTGCGCCTGGCGGTGCCGATCATCGTCGCGCAGTCGCTGACGACCTCCTATCAGCTCGTGAATACGTTCTGGGTCGGCCGGCTCGGCGCGGCGGCGGTTGCGGCGATTTCGCTCAGCGGGCCGCTGGTGTTCCTGCTGATCTCGCTCGGCGGCGGGCTGTCGATCGCGGGCGCGGTGTTCGTGGCGCAATATTCGGGAGCGCGCCAGCGCGACAAGGTCAATCACGTCGCGGCCCAGACCATCCTGATGGTCGCCTGTATCGGCGTCTGCTTCACGATCATCGGCGTGCTGAGCGCGTCCCATGTGCTGAGGTTCATGGGCGTGGGGCCGGAGCTGATGCCTAAGGCCTTGGCCTACCTGCACATTTCCTATCTCGGCGTGCCCCTGTTCTTCGGCTTCCTGATCTTCCAGTCGGTGCTGCAGGGCGTCGGCGAGGTTCGTTATCCGCTCTATGTCGTGAGCTGCAGCGTGGCGTTGAACGCCGTCCTCGACCCGCTTTTCATCTTCGGATGGGGTCCGATCCAGGGGCATGGGGTGGTCGGCGCCGCGGTCGCCACCCTCTGCTGCCAGGCCTTCACGGCGATCGCCGGCATGAGCGTGCTGTTCACCGGCCGCTACGGCGTCCATCTGAGGCCGCACAATTTCAAGCCGGATTTCCCGTTCATGAAGCGCGCGGTGATGCTGGGCGTGCCGGCTTCGGTCGAGCAGTCCGCCCGGTCCTTGGGCGCGCTGTTCCTCACCACGCTCGCCACGAGTTTCGGCACCGTGCCGCTCGCCGCCTACGGCTTGGGCGTGCGAATCCTGATGTTTTTCTTCCTGCCCATGATGGGCCTCTCGGCCTCGACCGCAACCGTCATCGCCCAGAATATCGGGGCGGGCCGGATGGACCGCGCGGAGCAGGGCGCCAAAGTCGCCGGCTGGCTCGGCTTCCTGTCGCTGACCGGGCTTGGCCTCATCTTCTGGCCGATCGCCGGGCCGTTCAGCCATTTCCTGGTGCCGGCCGACGACAATGTCGCCCGGCTCGGCGCGCAGTTCTGCCATGTCGTGGCGCCGGCCTTCGGGATCATCTGCACCCAACAGGTGTTCTCGGGCGTCTTTCGCGGCTCGGGCCGCACCCTGACGGCGATGTTTCTCTCGATCATGGGCCAGTGGCTGCTGCAAATCCCGCTGTCCTATTTCCTGAGCATCCATTTGCACCTCGGCGTGTCCGGCCTGTGGTGGGGCTATCCGGCGGCGGGCGTGGTCTCGCTGGTGATTACCATGTGGTGGTTCTCGCTCGGCAAATGGAAGAATCGCAGCCTGACGGACGAATCAACATTCCCGGGCCGGATGCCGGGGGCCGCACCGGGCCCCGCGCCGATGGAGGAAGGCGGCCTTTGATCGCCCGAGAAGCGCGGCGTCTGGCGGGGTTATGGGCAGTCGCGCCGGGGCCAATCAACATGTCGTCGGGCGATCACAAGAAGTTGACATGTTCGACATTAAAATGATGCCCAGCAGAATTATCCTGTTGGCCGCACGGGCGATTGCGTTATTTTAGTTTATAGGCGGGTCGGCAAAGGATTGTCCGTTCCCGTCCGTGAAATCGTAATTGGGCGTCGCGACGGCGCCTTCCCCCTAAGGGAAGTCACTTCGGTCCGTTCGACGCACGAGTATTCTGCGGCGGGGTTCGGGCGTAAGGTCATTGGCGGCACCGGAAAGGGTGCAAAGGGTATTTCTGTTTATGGCTGGCATTCGCAAACATCCAATCCTCACCCTGGCGATTTTGTTCGCGATCGGGCTCGCCGGCGCGTTCGGCTATCGCTTCTACTCCGACCAGAATCAGAAGATCGGCTTCAGGTCGGGCCCGACGCCGGTGGTGGCGGCCGCCGCGCAGAATGTCGAATTCGTCGATCGGATCAGCTCCGTCGGCACCGCCGAGGCCAACGAGTTGGTCACGTTGACCGCAAAGGTTACCGAGACCGTTCGCAATGTCCGGTTCAGTGACGGCGACTATGTCGAGAAGGGCGACATTCTGGTCGAGATGACCAACGCCCAGGAAAACGCGATGCTTTCCCAGGCCGAAGGCAATCTTCAGCAGGCCCAGCGGAAATTCGAGCGCACCACGGACCTGGTCAAGCGCGGCATCGCCCCGGCCTCGCAGCTGGACACCGACACTGCCGGCCTCAAATCCGCGAAGGCGCAGGTCGATTCGGTTCTTGCCCAGTTGAGCGACCGGGTCATCCGCGCGCCGTTCTCCGGCGTCCTGGGTTTCCGCGGCGTCAGCCAGGGCACCCTGCTCACGCCGACGACGCCGATCACCACCCTCGACGATATCAGCGTCATCAAGCTCGATTTCGCCGTGCCCGAGCTCAATCTCGCTGTGCTTCACCCCGGCCTCGAGATCCAGGCGACGAGCTCCGCCTATCCGGACAAGGTGTTCAAGGGCATCGTGCGCACCGTCAATTCGCGCGTCGATCCGGCGACCCGGGCGGTCACCGTCCGCGCCGAGGTCAAGAACCCGAACCGCCTGCTCCGGCCCGGCATGCTGCTCAATGTCAGCCTGATCCAGAGCAAGGGCATGGTTCTGGCCATTCCCGAAGGCGCGCTGGTTCCGGTCCAGGACAAGCAGTTTGTCTATGTGCTCGACGCCGACAACACCGTTCACCGCAAGGAAGTCGAGATCGGCCGCCGCCGGCCCGGCATGGTCGAGGTTGTCGACGGCCTGAAGGCGGGCGACAAGGTCATCTCCCAGGGGACGCTGGACATCCGCGACGGCGACAAGGTGGAAGTCGTCTCCCAGGAGAAGCCTCTTGTCGGCGACACCGGGACGCCGGGCGAACAGGAAACACCGACGCCGTCACCGGCGGCTCAGCTCGGCGGGTAGGAACCCAGGCGCGGGGGAGGCGGGGAGCGAGGGGACCAGACATGCTCTTATCCGACGTGTCCGTGAAGCGGCCCGTCCTTGCTGCGGTCGTCAGCCTTCTATTGGTCGTTTTCGGCATTCTCGCCTTTCGGGCGCTGCCGCTCCGCGAATATCCCGATATTTCCCCGCCTATCGTCTCGATCTCGACGAATTATCCCGGCGCCTCGGCCGACGTGGTCGAAAGCCAGATCACCGAGATCATCGAAGATCAGATCAGCGGCATCGAAGGCGTTCGCACGATCGAGTCCACCAGCCGGCAGGGCCAATCCCACATCACCATCGAGTTCAATCTCGACCGCGATGTCGATGTCGCGGCGAATGACGTCAGAGACCGTGTCTCGCGGCTGCTGAACAATCTGCCGGAAGACGTCGATCCGCCCGAGATCGCCAAGGCCGATACCGAGAGCGACGTCCAGGTCTGGATTCACCTGACCTCGCCGACCATGACCCAGATGCAGCTGACCGATTACGCCAAGCGCAATATCGCGGACCAGCTCAGCGTGCTCGACGGCGTGGCGGCGGTCCGCGTGATGGGCCAGGAGCCGTCGATGCGGATCTGGCTCAACAAGGTTGCGATGGCCGCGCGCGGCATCACCGTGCAGGATGTCGAGACGGCGCTCCGGTCCCAGAATGTCGAGTTCCCGGCCGGCCGGGTCGAGTTCGACCGAGCGGGAATTCACCGTTCGCGTCATCCGCTCCTATTCGACGCCGCAGGAATTCTCCAATCTCGTCCTGAAGCGCGGCGACGACGGCCATCTCGTGCGGCTCGGCGAGATCGCCAAGGTCGAGATTGCGCCGGCCAATGTCCGCAGCGTGTTCCGGGGCAACGGCCGGACGATGATCGGCATCGGCATCATCAAGCAGTCCAAGGCCAACGAGCTGGACGTCTCGAAGCTCGTCCATGCCGAGGCCGACCGGATTCAAAAGACGCTGCCGGAAGACATGGAGATGGTCATCAACGTCGATAACTCCGTCTTCGTCCGGGAGGCCCTGAAGGAGGTCTTCAAGACCCTCGGCATCGCGATGGTGCTCGTGGTCGGCGTGATCTACCTGTTCCTCGGCACCTTGCGCGCGACCATCATTCCGGCGGTGACCGTGCCGGTCTGCCTGATCTCGTCGTTCATTTTCATTGCCGCGCTCGGCTATTCGGTGAACCTGCTGACATTGCTCGCCATGGTCCTGGCGATCGGCCTCGTGGTCGATGATGCGATCGTGGTGCTCGAAAATATCCACCGGCGGATCGAACTCGGGGAGTCGCGGCTCGTCGCCGCCTATCGGGGCGCGCGGCAGGTTTCCTTCGCCGTGATCGCGACCACGCTCGTCCTGGTGGCGGTGTTCGTGCCGATCATGTTCCTCGGCGGCAATGTCGGACGCATGTTCGCCGAATTGGCGGCGGCGCTCGGCGCTTCGGTGCTGTGTTCGATGCTGGTGGCGCTGACCTTGACGCCGATGATGTGCTCGAAGCTGTTGAGCGAATCGACCGAACGGCAATGGCTCGCGCATCACGTCGACAGGTTCTTCACGAGTCTCTCGGCCGCCTATCGCCGGACGCTGGTCGCCTGTCTGCCGCATCCGGTGCTGATCGGCTCGACGCTCGTGATGGCGCTCATAGCCTCCGTCGTGCTCTATCGGGTCGTGCCGCAGGAATACGTCCCGAACGAAGACAAGGGTCTTTTCCGTCTCTCTGTTCGAGGCCCCGCAGGGATCGAGCTTCGACTATACGAAGCAGAAGCTCTTCGAGATGGAAAAGATCCTGATGGGCTATGTCGGCAAGGGAGAGATACACCGGATCATCGCTCGCGTTCCGGGCTTCAACGGCGGTGAAGCTGTGAATGCCGGCCAGTTCACGGTTTCCATGCAGCCCTGGAGCGAGCGCGACCGCACGACTGCGCAGTTCGCCCAGGAGATCAACCAAAGGGTCAGCCATATCCCCGGCGTCGAGGCGCGGGCCTTCGCGCAGGGCGGCATCTCGATGCGCGGCAGCGGACAGCCCGTCCAGTTCGTCCTCGAAGGCACGAACTACGACGAGCTCGCCAAGTGGCGCGATATCGTGATGGAGAAGGCGCGACAGAATCCGGGGCTCATCGGCGTCAATGCCGATTACAAGGAGACCAAGCCGGAGCTCGTCGTCAACATCGACAAGAACCGCGCGGCCGATCTCGGCGTCTCGATCTCGAATATCGGCCGCACCCTCGAGACCATGCTGAACTCGCGCAAGGTCACGACCTATAGCGACCGCGGCGAAGAGTATGACGTCATCCTCCAGGGTCGCGACCAGGACCGCCAGTCGCCGCGCGATCTCTCCAACATCTATGTGCGGTCGGAGAAGACCGGGCAGCTCATCCCGATGTCGAACCTGATCACCTTCGTCGACCGCGCCGGGCCGGAATCGCTCAACCGCTTCAACCGCTATCGCGCGATCACCATCTCGGCCAGCGTCGCGCCCGGCTATCGCCTCGGCGAGGCGCTCGGCTACCTGAACAACGTCGTGAAGAACGATCTGCCGCCCTCGGCGCGGGTCGATTACAAGGGCGAGTCGAAGGAACTCCAGGATTCCTCGACCGCCGCCGTGTTCTCCTTCGGCATGGCGCTTCTCGTGGTGTTTCTCGTGCTTTCGGCGCAGTTCGAAAGCTTCGTTCACCCCTTTGTGATCATTCTGACGGTGCCTCTCGCGGTTGCTGGCGCCCTTGGGGGCCTTTACCTCTTCAACAATTCGCTCAATGTCTATAGTCAGATCGGCATCGTCATGCTGGTCGGCATCGCGGCGAAAAACGGAATTCTGATCGTGGAATTCGCCAATCAGTTGCGGGACGCGGGCAAGCCGATCAAGGAAGCCCTGGTGGAGGCGGCGAGCATCCGCTTGCGCCCGATCCTGATGACGGCGGTCGCTACCATGTTCGGTGCGATCCCCTTGGCCATGGCGACGGGTGCGGGCGCCGCCGCGCGTGTAAGCCTTGGGATCGTCGTTTTCTCGGGCGTGCTGTGCACGACCGCGCTCACTTTGTTTGTGGTGCCGGTGTTCTACAACATGCTCGCGCGCTACACTTCGTCTCCCGAAGCCGTGGCGCATGAGTTGGAGCGCGGACTGCAGCAGCAGCCTGCGGAGTAGACGACAGGACGGAGAGCGGACCCCGCAGGGTCCCGGAATTGGTACGGTAATATGCTTCTGTCCGACATATCGGTGAAACGCCCGGTTTTCTCGGCGGTGATCAGCCTGTTGCTGATCTCGTTCGGGATTCTCTCCTTCATGGAGACGCCGCTTCGCGAGTATCCCGACGTTTCCGTGCCGATCGTGTCGATCTCGACCAATTATCCGGGCGCGTCGGCCGATGTCGTCGAGACCAAGATCACCCAGATCATCGAGGACCGGATCAGCGGCATCGAAGGCATCAAGACGATCGAGTCGACGAGCCAGCAGGGCCGCTCCAATATCACGTATCGAATTCAATCTCAACCGCGATATCGACGGCGCCGCCAATGACGTCCGCGACCGCGTGTCCCGCCTGCTGAACAACATCCCGGACGAGGCCGATCCGCCCGAAGTGTCGAAGGCGGACACCGACAGCGACACCTTGATGTGGCTGCATCTGACCGATCCCGACCGGACACAGATGGAGCTGACGGATTACGCCAAGCGCTATGTGGTCGATCAGTTCAGCATCCTGCCCGGCGTGGCGAGTGTCCGGTTCGGCGGCCGTCAGATCGCCATGCGCATCTGGCTCAACCGCAATGCGCTCGCGGCGCGCGGGCTCACCGTGCAGGACGTCGAGGACGCGCTCAGGAACGAGAATGTCGAGTTCCCGGCCGGCCGCGTCGATTCCATCAACCGCGAGTTCACCGTCCGCGTCGTCCGGAACTACAAGACCGCCAAGGATTTCGCGAGCCTCGTGCTGAAACGCGGCGACGACGGCCATCTGATTCGGCTCGGCGAGGTGGCCAAGGTCGAGGTCGCCCCGGCCGATACCGCGCAACGAGTTCCGCGGCAATGGCCAGCCCATGATCGGCATGGGCATCATCAAGCAGTCCAAGGCCAACGAGATCGACGTCGCCCGCGAGGTCCATGCCGAGATCGCCAAGCTGCAGAAGACCCTGCCCGAAGGCATGGATCTCGGCATCAACAACGACAACACCGTGTTCATCCAGGCGGCGATCGACGAGGTCTACAAGACCTTGGGCGTCGCGGTCGTGCTCGTCGTCGCGGTGATCTATCTGTTCCTCGGCTCGGCTCGCGCGACGATCATTCCGGCGGTGACGGTGCCGGTGTGTCTGATCGCCTCTTTCATCGTCCTGAAGGCGCTCGGCTTCACCGTCAATCTGATGACTCTGCTGGCCTTGGTGCTCGCCATCGGGCTCGTGGTCGACGACGCCATCGTCGTGCTCGAAAACATTCACCGACGAATCGAGCTCGGAGAACCGCCATTGCTCGGCGGCCTATCGCGGCGCGCGGCAGGTCGGCTTCGCCGTCGTGTCCACGACTCTGGTTCTGATCGCGGTGTTCGTGCCGATCATGTTCCTGACCGGCACGACGGGTCGCATGTTCGCCGAACTGGCGGCGGCTTTGGGGGCGGCGGTCGCCTTCTCGGGATTCATCGCGCTCACTCTGACGCCGATGATGTGCTCGAAGATTCTTGAAGCACGACACCGAGCGGCGCGGGCTCAGCTATCACGTCGACCAGATCTTCGAGAAACTCTCGAGCGGCTTATCGGAGCACGCTCGCCGCCTGCCTGCCCCATCCCGTTCTGGTCGGCGGGGCGGTGCTTTGCATAGCCGGGCTCGCCGTCTTCGTGTTCACCATCATCCCGCGCGAATTCACGCCGCCCGAGGATCAGGGGCGGATGCAAATCCAGTTCGAGGCGTCCGAAGGCGCGAGCTACGACTATACCCGCAACAAGCTTCACGAGATCGAGGCGATTCTTCTGCCTTACATCAAGAACGGCCCGGTGATGAGCACCACGGCGCGCGTGCCGGGCTGGGGCGGCGGCGACTGCCGTCAATCAGGGCAACGTCTTCGTTTCGATGAAGCCTTGGGGCGAGCGCAAGATGACGACGGCCGAGTTCGCATCGATCATCCGCAAGAAAGTCGAGTCAGATTCCCGGCATCAAGGCCTTCATCGAGGTTGCCCCAGGGCCTGCGCGGCAGCGGCGGCAATCCGGTGCAGTTCGTGGTCGGCGGCAATACCTATGAGCAGCTCGCGCGCTGGCGCGACATCATCCTCGAGAAGGCGCGGCAAAATCCCGGCCTGACCGGCCTCAATGCCGATTACGAGGAGACCAAGCCCGAGCTCGTGGTGGATATCGACCGCAACCGCGCGGCGGATCTCGGCGTGTCGATCTCGAATATCGGCCGCACGCTGGAGACCATGCTGAACTCGCGCAGGGTGACGACCTTCACGGATCGCGGCGAGGAATACGACGTCATCGTTCAGGGCCGCGACGAGGACCGCCAGTCGCCGCACGATCTGGACAACATCTATGTCCGGTCCAGCACGACGGGCGCAGCTGATCCCGATCTCCAATCTGGTGAAGTTCACCGACCGCGCGACGGCCGATACGCTTGCACCGGTTCAACCGCTATCGCGCGATCACCATCACCGCCAATCTCGCGCCGGGCTACAAGCTCGGCGAGGCGCTGGACTATCTGGAAAACATCGTCAGGTCCGACCCGCGCATGGCCGATGCCCGGATCGACTACAAGGGCGACTCCCGCGACTACAAGGATTCGACGAACTCGATCTATTTCTTCTTCGGATTGGCGCTTCTGGTCGTGTTCCTGGTGCTGTCGGCGCAGTTCGAGAGCTTCATCCACCCCTTCGTCATCATGCTGACCGTGCCGCTCGCCATGGCCGGCGCCTTGGTGGGGCTCTATATCTTCAACAACTCGCTCAACATCTATAGTCAGATCGGTATCATCATGCTGATCGGCATCGCGGCCAAGAACGGCATTCTGATCGTCGAATTCGCCAATCAGATCCGCGACGAGGGCCGACCGATCAAGGAGGCTCTGCTGCAAGCCGCCGGAATCCGTCTCCGGCCGATCCTGATGACCGCGATCGCCACCATGTTCGGATCGCTCCCGCTGGCGCTTGCGTCCGGGGCGGGCGCCGCGAGCCGGGTGAGCCTCGGGATCGTGGTGTTCTGCGGCGTGTTCTTCGCGACCTTCCTGACCCTGTTCGTGATCCCGGTGTTCTACAACCAGCTCGCCCGCTTCACCTCCTCGCCCGAGGCGGTGGCGCATGAGCTGGAGGCACTGCAGAACCAGCCGGCGGAGTAGATGATTTGAACGCCGCCTCGCCGGTTTGAGATCGCGGAATGCATTGGCCGCAGGTCTTTCACAGTCAGTCACCGAATCAGGGTTAGGCTGATGGCGTGATCCGGGAAGCGACAAAGAAGGACGTTCGGGCCGTCCGGCTCCTGTACTCCTATGTCCAGGAGCACCATGCGGCCGCGCTGCCGCATCTCTTCAAGAAGCCACGCCGAGAATGCCGATCCGGGCTGGAGCATCGCGGAATATCTCCGCCATCGCGGCGCCTTCATCGCGCTCTATTTCGACGAGGAGGAGGCGGTCGGCTATGTCGCCGCGCGCCGCGTCGACCGGCGGGAGGATACCGTCCGTTTCGCCCAATCCATGCTCTATATCGACCAGATCGGCGTCGCGCCCGCCTTCCGCCGGCGCGGCTATGGCCGGGCGCTGGTCGACTATGTCAAGGAACGCGCGGCCGCCGCAGGCAACGTCTCGGTCACGCTCGACGTCTGGAGCTTCAACGACCGCGCCCGCGCGTTCTTCCAGTCCTGCGGCTTCACGCCCTATCGCGAGCAGATGTGGCTCGAGCCGTGAATTTCCGGCCTCAGGCGTCCTCGTCCTTTGGCCAGGGGATGGGCGTGCAGGGGACGCCTTCGTCCTGCAGTTCCTTGGCTTCCTTGACCGTCGCCTCGCCGTAGATGGCCTTGGCTTCGGTCTCCCCGTAATGGATCTTTCGGGCTTCCTCGGGGAAGCGGTTGCCGACATAGTCGCAATTCTGCTCGACATATTTGCGGAATCTTGGCGAAGGCCTTGAGCGTCTCGGTCGCCTCGTTGGTGTAGCTGGCCGGCATGCTGCTCGGGCTTATTGCCGGAGGCGATGTTTGGCGCCATCAGGGCCTTGGACACCTCGGTCACGCCGCAGATCGGGCAGGCGATACGGCCGGCCTTGACCTGACGGTCATAGGCCTTGCTGTCCTTGAACCAGGCCTCGAAATCATGGCCGTCCGAGCAGATGAGATCGTACAGAATCATAGCACCAACACGCCTTCAACGGGCCGGAACACGCCCTGAAGGGCGGACATCCGCACATGCCTAGCATATAGATGGCATGCGTTCGGCCTATTCACAAGGCTGGTGCGGCGAAATGCCCGGTCGTGTTGGAGCGAAGGCACCCTGGCCACGCGACTTCGTCGACCTTGGCAGGATCGATCTCGGCGACGATGACGCCGGGCTCCGTTCCGCCGTCGGCCAGGATCGCGCCCCAGGGTCGATGATCAGGGAATGGCCATAGGTCGTGCGGCCGTCGTCGTGCTTGCCGCATTGCGCGGGGGCGAAGACGAAGCAGCCGTTCTCGATCGCCCGCGCCCGCTGCAGCACATGCCAATGGGCCTCGCCGGTCAGCTTGGTAAAGGCGGCGGGAATGGAGAGGTAATAGGCCCCGGCCTGGCCGTAGGCCCGATAGAGCTGCGGGAAGCGCAGGTCGTAGCAGACCGACATGCCGAGCGGACCCCAGGGCGTCTGGGCGAGGCGCGCCGCTTCGCCGGGCACGTAATTCTTGGATTCCCGGTAACGTTCGCCGTTCGGCAGGTCGACGTCGAACAGGTGAATCTTGTCGTAGGTCGCGGCGATCCCGCCCTTATCATCCAGAAGGAACGAGCGATTGGCGACCCTGCCTTCCTCGATCAGGATCGGCAGCGACCCGGCGAGGAGCCAGATCGAAAGCTCGTCCGCCAGCGTCGCGATAGGCCTTGAGCGCCTTGTCCTCGTCCTGAGGGCAGGACGCGCGCGAACATGTTTTTCGAGTTCTGCTCGAGAAGCGAGACCATCTCCGGCAGCAGCACGAAATCCGCGCCCCGGCTGGCGGCCTCGCGGATGAGCGCGCGTCGACATCTCGATATTCGGCGCGACCTCGTTGGACGAGGTCAGTTGCACGCATGCGGCGCGGAAGGTCTTGGGCGAATCGGTCATGGACCGGATGTTTAGGCCGGGTTCAGAAGTTTGTCGAGTTGACCCGCGGAATCGAGCTCGTAGAGATCGTTGCAGCCGCCGACATGGGTTTCGCCGATGAAGATCTGCGGCACCGAACGCCGTCCGCCGGCCCGCTCGGTCATGAGGCGGCGCGTGTCGGCGTCCGCCGTCACGTCGATTTCGATAAAGGCCACGCCCTTCGATTCAAGCAAATGCTTGGCCCGATGGCAGAAGCCGCAAAATGCAGAGGTATAGATCGTCACCTCGGCCATGGTCGTTTCTCACACCTCGACTCGTGACCCCCCGAGAATACCCCGAAGCAATCATATAAGCGGTTAAGAAGACCGAGTTAAAGTCCGTGAACCACGCGGGCGAGAGTAAGGGCGGAAACGCTCGCCGCGCCGGCCTTTAAGAGCGCCCGGCTGCAGCCTTCGACGGTCGCGCCGGTGGTCATCACGTCGTCGATCAGGACGATTCGCCGCCCTTGAGCGCCGCTCTTCGCCGGGGCCTGATCGCGAACGCGCCGCGGACGTTTCTGAAGCGCCCCGGAACGGCTTAGCCCGGCCTGACTCGGCGTTGCCCGGGTCCGCATCAGGGCGTCCGGCAGAACCGGGAGGCCCTGCCGTCCGGCCGATCGCCAGGGCCAGGACAGCCGCCTGATTGAAGCGCCGGGAAAAGAGCCGGCGTGCGGTGCAGGGGGACGGGCACGACGAGATCGGCGCCTTCGATCAAGCGCCCGGCCGCTGCGGGCCATCCAGCTCCCGAAAGCCGGCGCGCCTTCGAGCCGGTCGCCGCGTTTGAAGCCGAGGATCAGATCCCGGCTTTCGTCGTCATAGACCATCACGGACCGGGCGCGGGCATAGGCCGGGGGCTCGCGCCGCGCAATCGCCGCACAGCGCCTCCGGCCCGGCGTCGAACTCGAACGGCCGTCCGCAGCACGGCGCAGAGCGGCGCCTCGATGAAGCGGATCCCGCGCCAGCATTCGGCGCAGAGCTGACCTGGCTCGGCCACGATCGCGCGGCAGGCCAGGCATTGCGGCGGCAGCACCGCGTCCAGAAGATGCCGCCCGGCGGCCCTCAGCGCGGGCCAGAACGGGCGCCATGCGCGGGAGCCGAAAGAGCCTGGATGAAGGCTGGTCATCTGGGGCAAGGTCGCGGCGAGAAGGGGTGGCGTGGTCGTTTGCCCAGTCTAATCCCGCGTGCCATAACAGCCAAATGAACTCCGCCGCCGATATGATGGTGTTCGACCGGGCGGCGCTTGCGCCGGCATCGCAATCGCATGGCCACGCGGCTGCCGCTGCATGATTTCCTTCATGCCGAGGCCGCCGCCCGGCTTGGGCGAACGGCTGGCGGACGTCAAGCGCGATTTCCGCTCGGTCCTGCTGATCGGCGGCGCGGGCTTCGAGGATGCGATCCTGCCGCGCCGCCCCGAGCGGCTCGTCGCTCGGCGACATCGCGGTCCGCCGCCTCGGCGAAGGGGCGGCGAGACGCCGTCGTTTTCGACGAGGAAGCGTTGCCCTTCGCCGAGAAGAGCTTCGACCTCGTGGTCAGCCTGCTGACCCTCCATTGGGTCAACGACCTTCCCGGCGCGCTCATCCAGATCAACCGCGCGCTCGAGCCGGACGGCCTCTTTCTCGCGCACGATGCTCGGCGCCGGGACGCTGGACCAGCTGCGTCTCGTCCTGGATGAAGGCCGAGCTCGAGGTTCATGGCGGCGCCAGCCCGCGCGTCTCGCCCTTCGCCGATGTGCGGAGCCTCGGCGGGCTGTTGCAGCGCGCCGGCTTCGCGCTGCCGGTCGATCGACGACGATACGATCACCGCGACCTATGCCGATCCGGTGCGGCTCATGCGCGAGATCCGCGGCATGGGCGAGGCGAATGCGCTGCATCGGCCGGGCCCGGAGCTTTACCCGCCGCGAGGCCCTCGTTTCGCATGGCCGAGCTCTATCGCGAGGAATTCGGCGACGCGGACGGCCGCATCCCCGCCCGCTTCGACCTCGTCACGCTCACCGGCTGGGCCCCCGACGCCTCCCAGCCCAAGCCTCTGAAGCCCGGCAGTGCTCGCACTCAGCCTTGCCAAAGTCCTCGGCACACCGCCCCAGGACGACGGCTAAAAGTCATTTGACCTGAATCATTGAATTCTGGCGGCGAAATCGAGTCTTCTAGACCGACGCATTGCCCAGGGAGTTTGTGCCTATGTCGCGGCATCTGTTCTGCTGCTTGCCATCGTTGCTTTCGCGCTTGTCGCGGCGCCCTTCGTGGCGTCCGCCCAGCCTATCCCCCCCGTGCCCGGCGTGCCGAGCGCGGCGAAAGGCAAGGCCCTGGCGGAACGGTGGTGCAAGAGCTGCCATCTCGTGGAGCCGAACCAGGCGACGGCTCCCTCCGACATGCCGCCGCCCTTCGCGGCGCTCGCCGAGGGGCTGCCGGGGCGTGAGGCCGAATATCAGGGCTTTCTCCAGGCGCCCCACTCGCCAATGATCGAAATCTCGCTGTCGCGGGAGAATATCGCCGATATCATGGCCTACCTGCGCAGCCTGGCGCCCGCGAAAGGCAAGTAACAGGCCGGCCGCGCAAGGGCGCGCGTCAGGGGTGGCGCAGCGCAAATCTCTTTGCTATAAAACGCCGCCGAAAGGCTTTCCGCTTGGGGGACGGCCGGATTCTAAAGCGTTTCTTTAGGACCGTCCGGCTATCCTCCGATACGCGATCCCCGGTAGCTCAGTTGGTAGAGCAGGCGGCTGTTAACCGCCCGGTCGCTGGTTCGAGTCCGGCCCGGGGAGCCATTTTCCTTCCAGGATCACGTCGGCGGTAGCTCAGGAAAGGGAGCGATGCTCGAGGTCTACACCTGGGAACCCAATGCCAATTCCGGCAAGCCCTTGCTGATGCTCAAGGAAAAGGGCGCGGCGTTCGACTATCACTATGTCGATATGGGCAAGCGCGAGCATCACAAGCCGGCCTATCTCAAGCTCAATCCGAACGGGACCGTGCCGACCGTCATTCATGACGGGCTGGTGCTGACGGAATCCTCGCCTGCGCTCGAATATCTGGACGAGGTGCTGGAGGGTCCGCCGCTTCGCCCGAGCGATCCCTATCTCCGGTGGCGGATGCGGAAATGGATTCAATTCATGGATTTCCATTACGCGCCGTCGCTCGCCATGTTCGGGGGCGCGGGTGCGTCGAAGATGATGCCCGATCGCTCGCCCGAGGACGTGAAGAAGGAGATCGAAGCCATCCCCATGCCGGAGCGCAGGCGGGTCTGGGGCTTGATCCTGGCGAAGAAGGTTCCCGAGGCCGAGCTCGCCAAATCCGACAGGCGGATCAGCGCCGGGATCCGGCAGTTCGAAAAGGCGTTGACCGAGTATCCCTATCTCGCCGGCGCCGATTACAGCCTCGCCGACATCGTCGCGATGATCACGGTTTTCGGCATGCCCTCGATGCGGCCCGACGAGGTCAACGACAAGGCGACGCCGCGCTTCATGGACTGGTTCCGCCGCTGCCATGCCCGGCCGGGGCTGCAGGCGGCCTTCGCGCTCGGTCATGGCTGGGTCGTCGACCGGGTGAAGGAGACGCGGAAGCTCCTTTGCATCCGCGATCTGGACGTCGGGTGAGGCCGGACCATGCTTGAGCTTTATCATTGGGGACCGACCTTGAATTCCGGCGAAGTGCTGGTCTGCCTCGCCGAAAAGCGCGTCGGCTTCCGCAGCCGCCATGTCGACCTGAAACGCCTCAAGCAACACGAGCCCAAATTCCTTGCGCTCAACCGCCAGGGTCAGGTGCCGGTGCTTGTCCACGACCATAAAATCATGACCGGCACGACGACGCTGCTTCAATATCTCGACGAGGCCTTTCCCCGGAAGCCTCTGATGCCGACCGAGCCCGGCGAGCGGTACGAGGCTTATTTCTGGCTCAAATACACGCCCGAGCGGATCGCGCCCGCGATCGCGGCGCTCGGCTGGCACCGCCTGATGCGGCCCCGTATGAGCCGCGACTTCGCCGCCAAGGCCCGCAAGACCATCCGCAAGCTGCCGGGCGACCGCCAATCCGTCTGGCGCAAGGCGCTCAAGGATTCCTATACGGAAGAAGAACTCGCTCTCTATGGCGAGACGCTGACGATGGCGGTCACCAAGATAGAGGCGACCCTCGCGAAGACACCTTGGATGGCCGGTGACGCGTACTCTCTGGCTGATATCGCGCTCGTGTTCATGGCCCGCGCCATGCGCGTCGCCACGCCGGAAATCTTGAACGTGAAAGCGACACCGAAGACCTGGTCCTGGCTCAAGAAGATGGAACGCCGCCGGGCAGTGAAGGATGTGCTGGCGACCGCCCGTTGGGCCGGGCCCGACAAGCTCTTCATGCCCGGCCCCGAACCGGCCCGCTGGGGTTAGACGCTCCCTATCTGGCCCTGCTTTCCGCGACCGGCCTCGACGTGATCGCGTCCATCACCGGATCGAACAGCGACGAGATGGCGAGCGCGCCGTGGACCGACAGGTGGTCGTCGTCGATGTAATAGGACTGCGTCCCGTCGCTGATCGTGCAGGTCGGGCCAGGGCAAAGGAGGCGGTCCGGATAGACGACCCGGACGCCTTGATCCGCTTCCATCCGCTTGAGCGTCCCGAGAACGACGTCCTGCCGCGCGAGGAACGCTTGGCGCGTCGGGGCGATCGATCGGTCTTGCCCCGTCAGTTGCCGGATCGCAAGCCGTTCCGGCACCGAACGGCCGATCTCCGGCACCGGCCCGACCACCACGACCTGCCGGCCCGATCTTTCGATTGCCGCCACGGTCCGCGCAAGGGAACGGGCGAAGATCAGATAGCGGTCGGTCGCGCCCGATGAATCGTCGATCAGGTTTAGAGGGCGGATGTGTTCGGCGCCGAAAGGCGTGCCTTCCGCATAGATCGCCCAGCGAGCGATGAGGATGACGGTTCGGACCGACGGGCCGGCGAGAATGCGGGTCAGGACCGTGTCGTTGAAGGGTCGACATAGAGGCCCGCCAGCGGACGTGTCGATCGTCACGTCGAGCAGAGGCGGGCAAGCGAGCCGGCTGGCGAACTCTCCGCTCAGGCCGTGCCGCCTGGCCGCCGCCTCGACGGCGGGAAACAGCGCGCCGGCATGGGAGTCGCCCCATAGAACGAAACTCGGCGGCACGGAGCCGGAAGCACCGATCCGGCACCAGGAACCGTCGGCGACATCCGTGGGATCGCGATCCGTGCAGGCGGCGACACGCGGATCGGAATCGGCGGCAGCGGCGGCGATCCGGGCGACCTCCGACGGAAGACGGGAGGGGAACCCCGCCCCGGTGACCGCAAGCCGTCCGACGAGAAGACCCGCCATCACCGACGCTACGGCGAACGCCAAGACCGCCGGCCGCCCTATGACGTGAGGCCGGCGGAATGGCATTTCGACAAACCGCCATGACAAGGCGGCCGCAACGATCGATACGCCGATTGCGGCGACCGTCGTCATCGGACCGAGATCGCCGAGCATCTGCCGGCAGAACACGAGGATTGGCCAATGCCACAGATACAGGGAGTAGGAAATCAGCCCGATCCAGCGAACGGGTTTGATCCCTAGAACATGTCCGAGGGTCGTCGTCCCGCTCTTGCCGGCGATGATGATCAACGCCGTGCCCAAACACGGCGCCAGGGCCGCAAAGCCGGGGAACGGTGTCGTGGACGTGTAAGTGACAATCGTCCAGGAGATGAGAGCGAGGCCGATGATCGCGGCAGCTTCGCGCAAACGGCGTCGGGCGGGAGACTGTATCACGTCGAGGGCGATCAGCGCCCCGACCAGCAGCTCCCATGCCCGGGTTGACGAGCGATAGAAAGCCCCTTGGGGATGGGCGCCGACCGCCCAGACGGATGTGGCGAAGGACGCGGCCGCTACCAGCAAGACTGCGACGGGCGCACGCTTCCCGAACAGCCGGAAGGCGACATAGAGCGCCAGCGGATAGACGACATAGAATTGCTCTTCGATGGCGAGCGACCAGGTGTGCAGGAGCGGGCTCGAGCCGAGCGACGCGGCGAAATAGTCGTCTAGCTGTTGGCGGAAGAAGACGTTTGACAGGAAGATCGTGGCCCGGATCGCCGATCGGCCGAGGGAGACAAGCTGGTCCGGCATGAACAGCCACCATGCGGCGGCGACGCATGCGCCCATCACGACGAACAGGGCGGGAAGAATCCGGCGGATCCGGCGCTCGTAGAACTGCGCAAGGCCAAGGCGCCCCGCGTGAATTTCCGGCAGCAGAATCGAGGTGATCAGAAATCCCGAGATCACGAAGAAGACGTCGACGCCGACATAGCCGCCGGAAAATCCGGTCACCTGGGCATGATAGAGGACCACCGCGATCACGGCGATCGCGCGCAGGCCGTCAATGTCGGCGCGGTATGTCAGCCCCGTATTTCGAATTTTCGGACAGGTAGGACGTGTTGGTTGGACTCGTGAACTAATCCTTCTGGATCAGTGGCGAGTTGTCCAACGAAATTTCTCCACCATCAGTGTTTGGACCGTACCGCGAAGACGGCGCCGAGGATGCCGACCGCGGTCAGTCCCGCGCCGGTGAAGAAGGTGGCGGAGGGTCCGACCTGCTGCCAGAGAACTCCCGCGATCAGACTGGCGAGAAGGATGGCGATGCCCGTGACCAGGTGGAAGACGCCGAAGCCGGTGCCGCGCAGGCGTTCGGGGGCGGTGTCGGCGACGAGCGTCACGAGGAGGCCCTGGGTCATGCCCATATGGAGGCCCCAGAGGGCGACGCCGAGGGCCGCGAGCCAGAGATTGGTCGCGAGGGCGAGCGTCAGGTCGGCGAGGATCAGGACGGCGAAACCGAGTCCGAGGAGCCAGCGGCGGCCAATGCGGTCCGAGAGGGCCCCGACCGGGTAGGCGGCGAGGGCGTAGACCACGTTCATCACGACGAGCACGAGCGGCACGAGAGTGAGCGCCAGCCCCAGATCGCGGGCACGGAGGATCAGGAACGCCTCGCTGAACCGGGCGAGGGTGAATACGCTGCCGACGGCCGCCACGGCCCAGAAGCCCGCGCCCAGATGCTTGATCTCGCTCCAATCGATCGGCGCCCGCGCGGCCTTTCGCCGGGACGGCGCGGACGGCTCCTTCACCGTCAACACCAGGATCGCGACCGAGATCGCGCCGGGGATCAGCGAGACCCAAAACACCAGGCGGAAATCGTCGGCGAAGAGCGCCATCAGGGCGAGGCCGAGCAGAGGCCCGAGGAACGCCCCGACCGTATCGAGGGATTGCCGCAATCCGTAGGCCGCGCCGCGAAGCTCCGGCGGTGCGAGATCGCCGACCAGCGCATCGCGCGGCGCGCCGCGAATACCTTTGCCGACCCGATCGGAAAACCGCGCGAACAGCACCCACCCGGCCGTCGGCGCGAGCGCGAAGAGCGGCTTCGACAGGGTCGCGAGGCCGTAGCCGATGACCGTCAGCATCTTGCGCTTGCCGAGCCTGTCGCTGAGCCAGCCGGAGAACAGCTTCGAGATCGCGGCCGTCGCCTCGCCGACGCCCTCGATCAGCCCGACCATGGTCGCGCTCGCGCCGAGGACCGAGACCAGGAACACCGGCAGCAGCGCATGGATCATCTCGGACGAGACGTCCATGAACAGGCTGACGAAGCCGAGCGCCCAGATGCTGCGCGGAAGGCGCTTTTGCGTATCTGTCTCGTCCAGCGCCCATGCCGCGATCCGTCCCTCTCTATCGTCGTGCGTTCTTGAACGTATAGAGCCCGACGCCGAAAAGCACGAGCGCCGTCCCGGCCGCATCCGACCAAGCGAAGGGCTCGCCCAGTATAACGATTGCCATGATGATCGTCGCCACCGGGCTCACCGTGCCGATCATCGAGACGGCCTGCGGCCCGACCCGCTCAAGAGCCGCATTCAACATGAAGGACGGCAGAATTGTCGAGAACAGAGCGATCGCCGCGCCGAGCCACACTATATCGAGTGGGATATGAAGCGTGGCAAGCGATCCGTTCGCGGCCGTCTGAATCGAGAAATGCATCAGGGCCGCGAGCCCCGCGCCGCTCATCGCGATGCAGGTGAAGACGCGGCTGCCGATCATGATTCAGCCAGCGTTTGGCGAAAAGCTGATAGAGCGAGAAGGAGAGAGCGGTAAGCAGCATCAGCCCCACGCCGAGCGCGAGGTGAGGCCCCGTCGCGATCTCGCCCTTGGCGTAGATGAAGGCGATGCCCGCATAGGACAGGCACAGTGCGATCACACCCCAGCGCGTGATCCTGCCGCCGAAGAACATCGCGCCCAGCACCATCACGAAGATCGGATAGGTGAACAGGATCAACCGTTCGAACTGCGCCGTGATGAAGCTCAAGGCCACGAAGTCGGAATAGCTCGCGACGTAATAGCCAAGCATGCCGATCGCTCCGATCACGACGATCTGCTTCGCGTTCGGCAATTCGCGCCCGTCCCGCTTGCGCGCCCGCCACGACCACACACCGATGCCGAAATAGACCGGCAGGGAAAACGCCATGCGCAGCGACAGAAGCGTGATCGCTTCCACCGCCGGCGCCGCGCCCGTTCCATAGGCGAGCTTGATGATGATCGCCTTCATCGAGAACAGGATCGCGCCGACGCCGGCCAGCGCATAGCCGACGACATGCCGTTCGGTGTCCGATTGCGGCGGGGGTGCGGGCAGGGTGGATTCAGCCATGACTTTTCCACTTCATGGCCCGCAGCGTTTCGAGGAATTCTGGAAGGGATCCACCGCCTCGCATCTGCCACGAGCCGGTTCGAGATCCTTCAGACGTGTGTCATCTATCCGGCGAGGTGGCCAAGAATTCGAATGAGCCAGAATTTGGTCGCGAGGTATGACATGGCGCGCGTCATATCACGTCGGGTAGCGAAAGGCGACGGCAAATCATGGTGAAGGCGTCGTATCCGACAGTTCCGCCAGCGTCCGTTCGAACGGCGCCTTGTTAGACGCCGTGGACACCGCCTTCCGAGCGGCCTCGATCGCATCCGTCTTGCGGCCTTGCGCCGCCAGGGCATAGGCAAGGTTGTTCCAGATATCCGCCTGATCCGGTGCGATCGCGAGCGCCTTGCGATAGGCGCGTTCCGCCGCGCCGTAATCCGTTTGGGCGTAATGGACGTTGCCGAGACCGAAATAGGCGGCCCAATTCTGCGGCCATCGAGCGGCAATGGCCTGATAGGCCTTGATCGCCGCCTCGTTATGTTTGACGCGCTCGAGGCCGTTGGCGGCGTCGAGAACATCGCGCTCCTCCGCATCCACGGGCAGGGTATCCGGCGGCAGGACGACCAGCGACCAGTTCTCGCCGCGATGCCACATGCGCTGGAACAGCTTGATCCCGACCGCTTCGTCGGGGTTCTTGCCCGAATGCATGACGACGAGATCCTTATCGAGGTCGTAACCGGTCAGCACGGCATAGTGCCAGATATGCCAGAGGCTCATGCCCCGGTTCTCGAACACGATCACCGGCCGGCCCGCCGCCAGCTCCTTCATCACCGCCTCGATATTGCGCAGCCGCACCGGCAGCCGCCCATACCGGAGCGCCGCCGTCACCATGTCCGTGCGGAACGTGCCGTCGCGTCCCGGCGTGAAGGTGAGCGCCGCCGCCTCGTCCTGGCTGACCGGCGTGCCGGACCAGGTGAGCACGATGGCCAGCGAGGCGGGGCCGCAGAATTTGTCCTTCTGCGAATAGAACGGCACATTCGCGACATGGGCGCGCGGGGGCACGTCGCCCCGCAAAGTCGCCGGATCCGTCGGATGGAATGTCGCGCAGCCGCCGAGGCCGGCGCAGACGATGGCGGCGGCGAGAACCGCCGCCCGTCTAAAGCCTCGCGCGATCACGTCAGGCGCATTTGGTGAATTTGAACACGTGCGTCAGGCACAGGATATCGGTCACGAGCAGTACCAGGAACACGATCAGCGCCGCGCCGACGACCGTGCCCACCGTTCCGCTGCCGGCGGGTTCCCGGTCGAGCTTGTTCACGACCTGGGCCACCTGCTCGTCGGACATCGCGTCGACGCGGGCCTTGGCCTCGGCGGGGCTGATGCCGAACTGCTTGAACTCCTTCTGCACGTCTTCCCGCTGGATCATCGATTCCAGCCGGTCTCGCGCTTGCGCCGCGTTGTATTTTTCGATCGCGGCATTGCTGCCGACCAGCTCGGCATTCGCGGTGGTCGCGATCGTCGAGGAGGCGGCGAGCGCGACGGCAAGCGGGATGACGATGCCGCGGGAGATGCGTTTCAGTCGAACCATGGGCCTCTTTCCTTTCAGCGTTCTCGTTACCGATGCGGCTCCCCAAAACAGGACGTTCGTCCCATTGCCTGCACTTAAACGCCGATTTGCGGCAAAAGTTTGGAGTTCCAGGGAATTCCCTGGGGTTTTGACCATTGACGTCATGACGCCTGGACCTAACTGAGCGTGCGTGGTGTAGTGCGGCGGTGAGGTAACCAAGAACCGGATTGGGAGACGGCGATGTCTATCGTGATCACTGGCGCAACCGGAGATCTCGGCCAAATGGTCACGGAATACCTGCTCGACGACGTGCCGGCGTCCGAGCTCATTCTGGTCACGCGCAGGCCCGAGAAGCTCGCCCATATGGATGCAAGAGGTGCAACCGTCCGGCGCGGCGATTTCGATCAGCCCGACACTCTGGTAGCGGCCTTTACAGGCGCCGAGCGGATGCTTCTGATCAGCACGGCGCGGGTCGGCGGGCGGGTCGAGCAGCATCGGAATGCGATCGAGGCCGCCAAGAAAGCGGGCGTCAAGCACATCGTCTATACCTCCTCGGTCGGCATCGATCCGAATACCCCTGCGATCGTCATCCCCGACCATCTGAAGACCGAGAAAATGATCCGCGGCTCGGGGCTTGCCTATACGATCATGCGCGACAGCCAATATGCGGAGGCCTTGGCCCTGTTCGCCGCGCCGATCGCGATCGAGTCGGGCGTGTGGTATTCCTGCTCGGGTGACGGAAAGATCGCGCTGGTGTCGGAGAAGGATTGCGCCGCCTGCGCCGCCAAGGTTCTCTCGACCCCGGGCCACGAGAACAAGATCTACACCATTACCGGACCCGAGCTTCTGTCCTATCGCGACGTCGCCCGGATCGCCCGCGAGGTCGGCGGCGTCAATCTCGATTATGTCGTGGTGGATGACGACAAGCGGCGGGAACAGTTCGCCGCGGCGGGCGTCCCGGCCGAGTATGTCGAGGACATGGTCATCGCGGGCGCGGGCAAATGGTCGAGCGAGGATATGGTGACCTACGAGATCTCCATCCGTGAAGGCTATTTCGCCGAGATCTCGGACGATGTCGAGAAGCTGCTCGGCCGGCCGCCGCGATCCGCGCGCGAGGTCTTCATGGAGCACGCGGATCGCATCAGGGCCGCCCGGCCGGAGGCTGGAGCGCTTTAGGGCTGGGTCACTCGCAATACACGCGAACCTTGGTGTTGTTGTTGGCCTGATCGACGTCGATCGTGAGATCGTTCAACTGGTCGATCAATTCGTCGAGATTGTCCGGGTTCAGGCGGTTGACGTCGAAATTGACGCCCTGCTCGCGCATCGCCTCGTTCATCTGCGCCCGGGCGCTCTCAGGGATGAGGCCGGTCAGCTTGACGCCGGCCCTAAGAAGCTGCACCGGCACCCGGATATTGACCTTGGTCGGCCCTTCCTTCGGATCGATGGTGTCGACCAGGACCCGGAGATATTTCGGATTCGGCCGGCCCACGGCGCCGTTGCCGGGTCCGCCGGGAGCGTCGTCGTCGCCGAGGGCGGCGATCAGCTTATCGGCTTCCTCGGGGGTGATCTTCTTCTCGGCCAGCATGTCGAGAATTTGTCTGCGGTCGTCGGTCATCGCTCGTCTCCTAGATGATGTGAATGAGGAAAGACGCTCTGCCACTGTCGATTTCGATATGCGTGCCGCGCGTGGCGCTGAGGCAGCTCCAGACGACCGCGCAGGCTCGGAACGGATTGATCCGCATGAACAGGCAGGCGATGAAGGCGATCGGAAGCAGTACGATCACCAGCGGCGCCAGCAACAGCCAGATCAGGAACAACGGCACCCAAATATGCGGCTTCCGACCGGTTTTGGTGACGAAACGGATTACGGCGAAGATCGGGATCATTTGAGCGCCTCCATTTCCTGGACGGCCTCGGCGGCGGTGATCTCGCCGCGCTGAAGCCGGTCCAGAATCTCGCTCCGCGACGGCATCGGGTTGACCTCGACGAAATCCAGGCTCTCGGCGATCCGGTTGAGCCGCGCCTTGATGGTCGGGTAGCTGACCCCGAAAACGCGCTCCATTTCCTTGATCGAGCCGTGGCTGCAGACAAAGGCCGTCACAAAAACCTGATCCTCCGCGCTGAGCCGCGCGAGCTGGGGCGGGGCGAACCGCCCCTCGACCGCAACGTCCTGGTCGGCGAGCCGAACCCGCTCGACCACAAAGTCCCGCCCCTGTGTCAGCCGGGTCAGCTCCTGCCAATCGGTGGGGGATTTTCGAGGGTTTTTCACTGTTCGCTGCTCATTGATCAATTTTCTTGAGTTGATAATTAAGTTTTTTAATTTCGGAGTCAAGGAAATTCATTTTTCTCGTCGTCGCTGCGGAAGCGGGGACCTAAAGGAGGCTTTT
Organism: uncultured Alphaproteobacteria bacterium; assembly: GCA_963732795.1. Classification (GTDB taxonomy): domain Bacteria; phylum Pseudomonadota; class Alphaproteobacteria; order CAVTAV01; family CAVTAV01; genus CAVTAV01. The sequence goes on from CAVTAV010000001.1 coordinate 314,597, forward strand.
GCGACGGAGTCTGGCTTCCCGCTTTCGTGGGAATGACGACACGGTTGGAAACGGACGGACGCGGGCTCGTCACGGCGAGCCACGCCTTTCCACACGGCGCAAGACGTGGATGCGCGGATCAGGTCCGCGCATGACGTTGGAAAAAAAGCGGGAAGGACGCGGGCCGGCGGCTTAGGCCGTCAGCGAATTCCAGTCGTCGGAGTGGATGCCGCCGATCACCATGGCGGTAACGCCGTCGATCAGCGCCTCGACGGACATGTCGTGGCGGCGGTGGCGCTGGACGGCCACGGTATTGAACATGCTCATTACATAGAGGCTGGCGAGCGTGCAGTTGAGCTTTTCGGGCAGCTCGCCGTTCGCGACGCCGTCCGTCAGGATCTTCTCCAGGGTCGATTCGTACGACTCGACCATCTGATTCAGGCGCTGGCTGCGCTCGTCCGAAAGCGCCCGGCGCTCATAGAGATAGGTGCGGACATAGGGCAGGGCGCCATCGAGCGCGGTCAGATGGTTTGACACCAGCCCGGCCATCTTGTTGTCGACCGGGCCGTCGATATCCGCCGCCTCGCGGATCGCCTGGAGATAGATCGACATGCCGAGCTCGCAGACCTCCTGCAACGCCGTTTCCTTGGAATCGAAGTAGTAATAGAGGCTGCCCTGCTGAATTCCGATTTTTTCCGCGATATCGGCGGTGCTCGCGCCATGGAAGCCCTTGTCGGCGAAGACCTGGGCGGCGGCATCGATCACTTTCTCACGACGCGCTATGTGCTTTTTCGTCGCTCGGCGCATGGGGGAGACTCTTTGGAGCATGGCAAACGTACTATGTGATATTATGAGGGGGCTTATATCTTAAAGTCCATGCCGGTTTTCCGCAAGGAAATTGGCGCGGAATTGCCCCTTTCGCCCGCCAAAGCGGTCTTGTATGAAGGGCCGCATGGATAAGGCACTCCGCACCAACGAGAAATACGCCATCGGTCAACCCGTTTCCCGGGACGAGGACCCGCGCCTCTTGCGCGGCGAAGGCCGTTATGTCGACGACATCGGTCTGCAGGGACAGGCTTACGGCGTCTTCCTGCGCTCCCCCATGGCGCATGGCGAGATAACGGCCCTGGACGTTTCGAAGGCCCGCCAATCGCCCGGCGTCATCGGCGTGGTGACGGCGGACGACCTCGAGGCGGCGGGTATCAAGCCGTTTCCCTTTGGAATGCCGCTTAAGGACGCCGACGGCAATCCGCCGGTCACGCCGCGGCGCCTCGCATTGGCCAAAGGACGCGTCCGCCATGTCGGCGAGACGATTGCGCTGGTCGTGGCGGAGACCCGGGCGGCGGCCAAGGACGCTGCCGAGAAGATCGTGCTGGACATCGATCCTTTGCCGGCGATTCCGGATATCGAAGCGGCGTTGGCGCCGGATGCGCCGCAGATCTGGCCCGAAGCGCCGGGCAATGTGGCTTTCCGATGGGCTGGAGGCGACCGGGCGGGCGCGGACAAGGCGTTCAAGGCCGCGGATCACGTGACGCGGCTCAAGCTCGTGGACAACCGCGTCGTCGTCGCGTCCATGGAGACACGCGGCGCGGTCGTCAGCTTTGATGCGGACGCAAGTCACTTCACCATCTACTCCCCGAGCCAAGGCGTTTTCGCCCTTCGTAACGGTCTGGCCAATATTTTCGGGCTTCAGCCGTCATCTCTGCATGTTTTCACGTACGACGTCGGCGGTTCCTTCGGCATGAAAGGATCTCCGTCGCCGGAATTGGTCGCTTTGATGCAGGCGGCGCGGGTTTTCGGCCGTCCGGTGAAGTGGCAGGACGACCGCTCGGAGGCCTTCATGTCCGACCATCACGGCCGCGACATGCTGTTCGACGCCGAGTTAGCCCTTGATAAGGAAGGGAATTTTCTGGCCGTCCGGGTCAAGGTCGCGGCCAATATGGGCGCCTATATGGGCTCGATCGGCCCGCTGATGGGCTCGGTCAACATTTTGAAGAATGTTTCGAGCCTCTACCGCACGCCCTCGATCGGCGTCACCAGCACGGCCGTGTTCACCAACACCACCTTCGTCGGCTCCTATCGCGGGGCCGGCCGGCCCGACGGCAATTACGTCATGGAGTGCCTGATCGACCACGCCGCCCGCGAGACCGGCCACGATCCGGTCGAGCTGCGCCGGCGCAACATGCTGCGGCCCGAGGATATGCCGTACAAAGCGGCATCCGGCTTGAGCTACGATTCCGGCGATTTCGCCCGGATCATGGATGCCGCGCTCGAACAGGCCGATTGGAACGGCTATGCCGACCGCAAGGCGAAATCCGAGGCGGCGGGCAAGATCCGCGGCCGCGCGATCGCGAGCTATCTCGAAGTCACCGCGCCGCCGAACAAGGAAATGGGCGGCATTCGCTTCGAGGAGGACGGGACGGTCAGCCTCATCACCGGCACGCAGGATTATGGCCAGGGCATCCGCATGGGGTTCCGCCAGATTGTGGCGAACCGGTTGGGCCTGCCGTTCGAGAAGATCCAGGCGATCCTCGGCAATTCCGACGAGTTGATCGCGGGCGGCGGCTCCGGCGGCTCGCGCTCGACCCAGGCCTCGGGCTCGGCCCTGGTTGCGGCCTCCGAGGAAGTCGTCAAGAAGGGTAAGCAGGCGGCGGCCCATATCCTCGAAGCGGCGGTCGCGGATATCGAGTTCGAGAACGGCGAATTCGTGATCTCCGGCACCGATCGGTCGATCGATCTTTTGGATCTGGCCGAGCGCCTGCGCACGGCCAACAGCCTGCCGGAAGACGTCCCCGCCGATATCGACGCCTCGCTCATCCACGACGACCCGCCGTCCGGCTATCCCAACGGCAGCCATGTCGTAGAGGTCGAGATCGATCCGGAGACCGGCGTGGTCACTGTCGATCGCTATACCGCGGTCAACGACTTCGGCACGATCATCAATCCGCTACTCGTCGCCGGTCAGGCCCAGGGCGGCATCGTCCAGGGCCTCGGCCAGGCGCTGACCGAGAATGTCGTCTACGACCGCGACGGCCAGCTCCTCACCGGCTCGTTCATGGATTACACGATGCCGCGCGCCGACGACGTGCCGAGCATCGGCTTCAGCACGATCGAGGTGCCGTCCAGGACCAATCCGCTCGGCGTCAAAGGCTGCGGCGAGGCGGGCACAACCGGCGCGGTGCCGGCGGTCATGAACGCCGTGCTGGACGCGCTCGCCCAGGTCGGCGTCAAGCACCTCGACATGCCCGCCACGCCCTTGCGGGTCTGGCAGGCGATCCAGGACGCGAAAGCCGCTTCCTGACCGATTGCGCTCGCGCCGCCGTCTGACTATTTTGGCGCGACTTCGCGAGCGGTATCCGCGAGATTGGGGCGTCGCCAAGTGGTAAGGCAGCGGCTTTTGGTGCCGCCATTCGCAGGTTCGAATCCTGCCGCCCCAGCCAGTCTTCGAAATCTTCAGGGCTAGGCCGCAGGGCCAAAGCAACGCTGATGTCGTTGAAACACGGGCGGTCGCTGGGAGCTAGTCCTCGATCCAGAGGCGCAAGAGATTCGCTTTGGTCTTTGCCAGGTGATCGAATAGCTCCGATTTGCCCTCGCGCTTGAATACCGTTTGTGTCGCGAGGTCCAGATCGAAGAGAATCTCGCGCTGGTCATGGCGACGAACGAAGCTACGAACCCAGCCAAACGCGACCAGACGGATGCCCGATGTCACATCGTTGACGCGATGAAGGCTCGTCGCCGGGTAGAGGACAGCATGTCCTGCGGGCAGCTTGATCTCGTTTTCCCCTTCGGTGCTGTCGATAATCAGTTCGCCACCTTCGTAGGTATCAGGGTCGTTTAGGAACAATGTGAACGAAAGGTCGGTGCGCGCCCCGTCAATCATCGCGTCATCGGTATGCCAGCCGTAAGCCATACCGGGCTCATAACGTGAAAATCGGGTGCGAATGAGTCGTCTTGGTCTGGCGGCGCCAACGAACATGGGGTGAGAAAGAAGGGCCGCTTCGACTTTCTGCACAAGGCCGCGTTCAAGTTCCGAGCGAGCGGCCTGCAAATTGTCTTTCACCACTTTCGCGGCTCGTCCAGCCGTTCTGCGGCCATCCTCGAACAACGCCGGGTCAGCAAGCGCATTGCGAATCGCGCCTAGATCGGTGGGAAGTCAGTACGTCGCCAATTTGAAACATGCTGCCTTGCTCGATTGCATTTTCATTGAATGAAAACTAAAGAACCGATATTGTACAAACAATAACTGGTAAATATGGTTAATAGAACCTCGAGAGTGAAAGGTCGTAGCGTGTGATTAAGCATCGCAAGATTTGGACGCGTGTCGGCGTGGTAGTACTTGCCGGGACCGCTATGGGAGCGCTCGCTGCAGGCTTTGGTGCTTTCGGCGAGGGTGAGGGAGAAGGCGAGGGGGAAGGCGAAGGCCATTTTGCTCAGCACGCCAGCGCCTCGGGTTCCATCGTTCTAGCCAAAGACCAACTAGGTGAGGGCGAAGGTGAGGGAGAAGGCGAAGGCGAAGGTAAGACCCCCTAACGCTTTGTCACCCGCGTAAAACGTTAGCAACAGACAACGTCTTCCAAGTGCTGTACCGAGTGTCGGTACGGCGAGGGGAATTTGTTGTCGCCCCAGAAAATTTCGACGATCTGTATATCTAAGCCGTCTCCCGAACCGCGTCAGCCGCCGAATGGTTGGCGTAGGTGTCCCAGGTGGGCGCATAGCCGTCGTCGGCCTGATTGCCCCAGACCGCCCAGTTCGGCCGCGCGCCGCGGGCGAAAAGCTCCAGATAGGGGCCGGGGCTGCAGGCTTCGATGATGTCGTACATCTCGTCGGGCTTGCGGGAATGCTCGCGCTTCTGGGTGGCGAGGAAATTGACCTGCCGCCGCCCGGCGGCGAGCGTGCGCGCGTTGCGGCCTTTTATGCCGAATAGGACCAGTTCCGTGACGTTGCGGAAATAGAAGCCGACGCCGCGGCCGTCCGGGCCGCCGTCCTTGCGGACCTTGTGCCAGACGAGATTGGTCTTGTAGGCGAAGCCCCAGGCCTCCATGACCCGAAGGCCCTCAAGGAGCAGCGCGTTCGGGACCCAGAGATAGAGATGGGCGGGATCGTCCGTCAGCTCGGCGACCGGCAGGGCGGCGATCTCGTCGAGGCTCAGGGTGCCGTAGCGCGACAGCCGCTTGTGCTCGGGCGCGACCTTGCCGGTGCGGTTCTGGAACTGCCAGGGCGGGTCGGCGAGGATCGTCTTGAATTGCTGGCCGCCATACTGCTCGAGAAGGTCCGAGGCGGGATCGTCGAAAGTCTGCATGTCGCGCTGCTCCTGGCCAAGTCGGGAGAGCGCCCAGTGTGGGCGTTCGGCGGGATCCCGTAAAGCCTGGGCTGTTTCCCCGCGGGCGAATTGGATCCAATATGGCCACCCGGAGTCGGAAAGGGCGCTAAACTATGGTCAGTCAGGTCGATCAGGTGGTCATCCGGCTTCGCGAGATGATCGTGGAGGGCAAGCTCACGCCCGGCGAGCGTCTCGCGGAGATCCCGCTCGCGCGCCGGCTCGGCGTGTCGCGCCAGCCGGTCAGGCTCGCTTTCAAGGTGTTGGAGGGCGAGGGGCTGTTGCAGCAGAGCGAGACGCGGGGCTATCGCGTCCGGCCGTTCGACCGCAAGGAGATCACCGATGCGCTCGAAGTTCGCGGCGCGCTCGAAGGGCTGGCCGCGCGGCTTCTGGCCGAGGCGGGGCTCAGCGGCGGCCTCAAGGACGAGCTCAAGGAATGCCTCGATACCGGCGACGGGATTTTCCAGAAGGGCTACATGACCGAGGCCGACGCCCATGACTATGGCGAGATGAACCGCCGGTTTCACAGCGCGATCATCGAGGGCTGCGGCAATGCCGCGATCTCCCGCGCGCTCGCCTTGAACGACCACCTGCCGTTCTCCTCCGCCGGCGCGATCGCCTTCGACGAGGACCACAAAGAGCAGGAATACCGCCGCTTCCTGTTCGCCCATTCCCAGCATCACGTGATCTTCTCGGCGATCGAGAACGGCCAGAGCGCCCGCGCCGCCGCCGCCATGCAGGAGCACGCCAACAGCGGCCAGCATTACGCCGAGCTGTTCCGCAATGTGGACCCGGAGAGCGACCGGTTCGAGGTCGTCCATGCGACGCGGCTGACGCTGTAGGACGGCTATTTGAGCAGATACCAGAGCACGATCGGCAGGGTCACGTAGGACATGACGGTCGAGACCGTCACGATTCCGGCGACGTCTTCCGGCTCCTTGCCGTAGCGTTCCGCAAACAGGTAGTTCATCACCGCGACGGGCATGGCGCTTTCGAGGATGACGACGCCGCGCTCCATGCCTTCGAAGCCCATCGCCCAGGCGATGAAGAAGCCGACGGCGAGGCCCATGGCAAGCCGGAGGACGGAGATGAAGAACGGCCGGCCGAGAGCGTGAAAGCGCAGGCGGGCTAGCGACGCGCCGAGGGCGATCAGCATCAGGGGGATGGTAAGCTGCCCCATGAGCTGCGTGCTGTTGGCGAGCCAGGCGGGCGGCTTGATCCCGGGAATCGCGAAGGCGAGCCCGATCGGCACTGCATAGATCAACGGCAGCTTCAACAGGCTCTTGAGGCTCGACGAGCCGGCCATCAGCCAGATGCCCAGCGTGTTCTGCGCCGCGCCGATCACGACAAAGAAGCCGAGCGCCAGCGCCAGCCCCTCGTCCCCATACGCAAACAGGCAGATCGGCAGGCCCATATTGCCGATATTCGCGAAGGCCAGGGTCGAGAGATAGGGCCGCACGGGAAGTTTGGTGACGCGCACGATCGCATAGCCGAGGACGAGATAGAGGGCGAGGGAGACGGCCGCGACAGCCGACATGACGCCGAAGGTCGCGGGCGTGATGTGGAGGCTGGTCAGCGAATAGAAGACGAGGGCCGGCGCGCCGACATACATCACGATTTTGGTGACGAATTCGGTCTCGAACGCGTGGCCGAGCTCGGCCCATGAATAGCCGATCAGGGCGCCCGCGAGAGTCGGCGCGACGATGGCCGCGAGTTGCGCGAGCATGGGCTTAGGAGCGTCCGGCGATCACGCGGTCGCTGCCTTCTCGGGCGGCTTGATCCGGACGAGCGTGACCTGGTTGCGGTGGCGCCGGAGGATCTCGAAGCGGAAGCCGTTGAACGAGAACACCTGGCCGACATCCGGGATCGTGCGCGATTCGTGGATGAGATAGCCGGCGATAGTCGTCGCCCATTCGTCGCTCAAATTCCAGTCGAACTGCCGGTTCAGATCGCGGATCGTGACCGTGCCCTCGACGACGATCGAGCCGTCGCGCTGCGGCCGGATCCCGCGCACCAGCGGATCATGCTCGTCCGAGATGTCGCCGACGATCTCTTCGATGATGTCTTCCAAAGTCACGAGCCCCATCAGCGCCCCGTATTCATCGACGACAAGCGCGAAATGCGCGCGTTTGCGGCGGAACGCGTTGAGCTGCTCGCGCAAGGTCGTCGTCTCGGGCACGAACCAGGGCTCGCCGGCCAGGACCTCGACGTCGAGATCCTCGATCTTGAAGCCGGGCTTGCTGATCGCCTTCAAGCAGATCCTTGGCGTGGAGGATGCCGATGATGTTCTCGGTGTCGCCGCGATAGATCGGGATGCGCGTGAACGGGCTCTCCAGAGCTTGATCGACGATTTTCTGCGGCGGCTGGTCGGCGTCGATCATCAGCATGTTCTGGCGATGGACCATGATCTCGTCGACTTCGACCTGGGTGAGATCGAGGATGCCGCCGAGCATGTCGCGCTCGTGCTTGACCATGCCGCCTTCCTGGACCTGGAGGTCCAGCGCGCCGCGCAGCTCCTCATGGGCGGACAGCACCTCGCGCTCCTCGCTGATATCGATGCCGAAGATATGAAGCACGGCGCGAACGATCTTCTGGACGGCGGTGACCACTGGCGAGAGGAGCGCGATGATGACCGCGAGAAACGGCCCCACCGACAGCGCCGTACGGTCCGGCGAGGAGATCGCGTAGGTCTTGGGCAGCACTTCGGCGAAAATCAGCACCAGGGCGGTCATAGCGAGGGTCGCATAGGCCACGCCGGCATTGCCGAAGATTTCGATGAACACGCTCGTAGCGATCGCAGAGGCCAGGATGTTGACGAGATTGTTGCCCAGAAGAACGCCGCCGATCAGCCGTTCGCGGTTGCCGATCAACCGCTCGACGATCCGCGCCCGCCGATCGCCTTCGCCCGACAGGCGATGGATCAGCGCGCGCGACACCGCGGTCAGCGCCGTCTCCGAGCCGGAGAAGAACGCGGATACGACAATCAACAGGAAGACCACGACACCCGATATGATGAGTTCTCTGCTCATCTCCTGGCCTCAGTTGTGTTGGCGCGACCGCGTCAGCCCGCCAGGGCGGCGGACAGCAGCGCCTCCACCTGGTCGAGCTTGACGTCGCGGCTGATGAACGATTTGCCGATGCCCCGCGCCAGAATGAAGGTCACGACATCGTCTTTGACCTTCTTGTCCTGCTTCATGTGATCGATCAGCGCCGCCACGTCGGAGACGCCGGCGTCGCGCGGCGAGGTATGCATGCCGAGCGCCGACAGATGGGCGCGGACCCTTGCTGCGTCCTCCGCCGGGCAAATTCCCAGTTGGACCGAGAGATCGAAGGCCAGCACCAGACCGATCGCGATCCCCTCGCCATGGAGAAGCTTGTCGCTGTAGCCGGTCTCGGCTTCCAGCGCATGGCCGAAGGTGTGGCCGAGATTGAGGAGGGCGCGCACGCCTTCCTCGTGCTCGTCGGCCGCCACGATCCGCGCCTTGGCCTTGCAGCTCACGGTCACGGCATATTGCAGCGCCGCGGGGTCGCGCTTGGCGAGCGCCTCGCGGTTTGCGTCCAGCCAATCGAAGAACGGCGCGTCGTCGATCAGCCCGTATTTCACAACCTCTGCATAGCCGGCGAAATATTCCCGCTCGGGCAGGGTCTGTAGGAAATCGATATCGGCGAGCACAAGGCGCGGCTGATGGAAGGCGCCGACTAGGTTCTTGCCGTGGCGTGTGTTAATCGCCGTCTTGCCGCCGACCGAGCTGTCGACTTGGGCGAGAAGCGTCGTCGGGATCTGCACGAAATCCACCCCCCGGCGCAGGATGCTGGCGGCAAAACCGACGAGGTCGCCCACAACGCCGCCGCCGAAGGCCGCGACGATATCGCCGCGCTCGACCTTGGCGTCCAGGAGTCGGTCGGTCAGCACTTCGAGATGGGTCCAGTCCTTGGTGCCTTCGCCCGGCGGCAGGACGATCTCGCGATGGTCGATCTTCGCGGCATCGAGCGCCGCATTGAGCGTCTCGCCATGCAGCCTGTACACCGTCTCGTCGGTCACGATCGTTAGGCGTGGGCGGCGCAGGATCGGCCTGAGATGGGTACCGATATCGGCGGACGCGCCGGATCCGATGACGATGTCGTAGCTGCGCTCGCCGAGCGCGACTTTGACGGTGTCGAACGAACGGGAGGCGGCGGCGGGATCGATCTTTCGGTCCGATAAGCTCATCGTGTGGCAGCGGCCGCTTTCGACGGCCCTTTTCCTTTCGGCGCGGCTTCCAAGTCACGCAGCTTCTTCACGATCGCGTCGACCACGTCCCGATGAGGCCCGGTCGAGCTGTCGACCACGATATCCGCTTGTTCATAATAGCGATATCGCTCCTCCGCCAGCTTTCTTAACACGGATTCGGGATCGCCCTGCTTGAGAAGCGGCCTCGCATTGTTGCGCGATACCCGCTCCAGCAGTACGGGAAGCTCCGCCCGGAGCCAGATCGAGACACCCTTATCCTTGATCCGATTGCGGGTGCGGTCGTTGACGAAAGCGCCGCCGCCCGTCGCGATGATCTTGCGCTCGCCGTCGAGGAGCCGGGCAATCACGCGTTCCTCGCCGCGGCGGAATTCCGCTTCGCCATGGGCCTCGAAGATTTCGCCGATGGTCTGGCCGGCTGCGCGCTCGATCTCGGCATCGGCATCGACGAAGGGAATGTCGAGACGGGCGGCGAGACGGCGGCCGATGGTCGATTTGCCGGCTCCCATCATGCCCACAAGCACCACCGATCGTCCCGGTTTGGCGTCTTTGCTCGTCGATTTCGGCGGCTTTGGGGCCTTCGCCATTCGTTAACTCGCATCGGATAGGACCCCTTGAGCATAGCGGTCCGGTTGAATGTGGCGGCAACGCCCGCTATAGAATAGGCGCTGCTCGCCCGTTACGGCCGTTCCGGGATCATGAATTCGCGAGGATTATGACGTTGCGGCCGGCACGTGCCAAGATCAGGTAACGGACCCCTATGTCGAAATTAGTTCTAGTCATTGTCGGCGCTGTCGTCCTTTTGGCGGCCGTGGGATCGATCGTGTTGGTGAATTGGGACATCCCGCCGCCGACCAAGAAGATCCAGAGGGTCTTGCCCGATGATAAATTCCCGGGGTGAACGGACTAGCGTCGCGGGGCGCTTCGGTGCCTACGGCGTGCTTTCCGGCCTGATCGCGGCGCTCCTCCTTTCGAGCACGGCGACGGGCTTCGGCGCGGAGGAGGCCACGCAGGCCCCGCGCAGCATCCTTCCCGATGCCTCAAAGCCGAACGCGCCGGCCGAGACGCAACCGGCATCGCCACCGAGTCAGCAACAGGCCGAACCGCAGGCCGCCCCCCAGCCCGCCCCACAGTCCGATTCCACGCCTGTGCCAAGCCTGCCGCCGGCATCGCAAGTCCAGACCGAGCCCCCCGCGCCGCAGGCCCAGCCCCAATCCACGCCTCAGTCCGAGCCTGGTCAGGGCGTCGAGATCGGCCAGCTCAACCAGATCGACGCCGCGGCGATCGGGACGTTGAATGCCGCCCAGGGCGGGCTCGGCGTCGATATGTGGAAGGGCACCGGCCGGAGTTTGATCGAGACGCTGCTGCCCTATGTTCCCACTGCCTCGTCGTCCTCCGCCGCGCGCGACCTGACGCGCCGATTGCTGCTGACCGCCGCGAGCGTCCCCGCGCCGCCGCAAGGCACGCCGCCCGCCGAGGTGCAGAGAAGCTCGGTCGCGATGCTGAAGGCGCGGATCGACAATCTGCTGGCGTCGGGCGATCTCGATGCCGCCGCACAGCTTCTCGGCCGCATTCCGGCGCAGATTCGCGACGCATCCCTGTCGCGGGAACGAGCCGACACGGCGCTCCTGACCGGCAATCTTCAGGCGGCCTGCGCCGAGGCTCGCGATGCCGCGCGTAACACCAACGATGCCTATTGGCTCAAGCTCCTGGCCTATTGCCGGAAATCCTCCGGCGATTCAGGAGGGGCCGGTCTCGCGCTCGACCTGTTGCGCGACAGCGGCGAAAGCGATCCGCTGTTCCAGAAGCTGTTCGATGCTCTGCCGCCCGACGGCAAGACGCCCGAGAAGCCGCGCAGCGGGATCATCAAGAGCCTGCCGAATCCCGCGCCGCTTTACTTGAGCATGCTGAAGACGATCAACCACCCCATCCCGGCGGATGCCTTGGACAATGCTTCACCGCTGGTTCTGCGCGCGATCGCGACCGCGCCGAACGCTTCGCCCAATGTTCGGGCCCAGGCCGCCGAGATGGCTGCTGCCATGGGCTCGATCCCGATCTCCGATCTCACTAAGGCCTATGCCGCCGAAGCTTTCTCCGACAAGGAGAAGAGCGCAGCGAAATCCGGTGCCGATGACGAGGCCCCGGTTCAGGCCGTCGGCGTGCTCTATCAACTCGCACTGTCCGAGAGTGATCCCAAGGCCCGGGCGGATTTCCTGCGCACGGTCTGGAATGCCGGCCAGAAAGTCGGCGGCTACGAGATGGTGGTGAAGGCCAATCTCCAAGCGACCAAGGGTTTGCCGGTGACGCCCGACCTCATCGGCTATGCCGCCGATATCGCCCGGGCGCTCCTGATCGGCGGCGACACCGACCAGGCGCTCGCCTGGTACAACATGGCGCGTGGCGCGGCCGGCAATCAGAATATCGGCGCGGTCCGGGCGGTGCTCGACATGTGGCCGCTGATTCAGCTCTCGGATATCCAGCGCGCCCAAACCTGGTCGCCGCAGGTCGTCGATCTCTGGTGGCGCAGCCAGCAAGTGGTTTCCAGCGAAGACAAGGTCCAGAAGGCGAATGTCCTGTTCGCCGCGCTGGACGGCCTCGGCTATTCGATCTCGGACGACCAGTGGCAACGGCTCCTCTCACCGCCCCTGACATCGAGCGATGCCGAGACGCCCTCGGTGGCCGTCATCCGCGATCTCGACAAGGCGAGCGCGGCCCATCGCGTGGGCGAGACGGTCACCCTGGCCCTGATCGCGCTCGGCAAGGATCCGCTGAAATCGGTGAGCCCGTCGGTTCTCGGCCATGTCGTCGGTGCGCTGAAAGCGGTCGGTCTGGAGCGCGACGCCCGCAATCTGGCGCTCGAAGTCGCCGTCGCGCGGGGCTTCTAAGCCGGGCCATGGCCCGCAGGAAACCGATACAGGACGCCGGCCGCTTCGAGGACAATTTCCTGGAAATGCTCGCCGCCGAGCGGGGCGCCGCCGAGAACACCCTCGACTCCTACAGACGCGATCTCACGCGCTTCGCCGGCTTCCTGCGCAAGGACCCGGCGGACGCATCGGCCGAGGATATCCGCAAATATCTCAAATCGCTCGCCGGCCTCGGCATGGCGCCCTCGACCTCGGCGCGACATCTTTCGACCTTGCGACAGTTCTATCGCTTCCTGTTCGCCGAAGGCTTCCGCGCCGACGACCCGACCACGACCGTGGAATCCGCCCGCCGTCGGCGGCCGCTCCCCAAAGTCCTGAGCGAGGCCGATGTCGGCAAGCTTCTCGACACGGTGCATGCCAAGGCCGCCAAACAGCCGACCGAGCGTAATCTCCGCCTCGCCGCTTTGATAGAGCTTCTCTACGCGACCGGCCTCCGTGTCTCCGAGCTCGTCTCGCTTCCGGCCTCGGCCGCAGCGGGAGACCGGCGATTTCTCACCGTGCGCGGGAAAGGCGGACGCGAGCGCGTGGTGCCGCTCGGGGCCGCCGCGCGCTCGGCGCTCGATGCCTATCTCGAGGCCCGGCCCAAGGCCGACAGACCGGAGAAGTGGCTGTTTCCGTCACGCGGCGATTTCGGGCATCTGACCCGCATCCGGGTCGCGCAGATGCTGAAGGACTTGGCGGTCGAGGCGGGGTTGGAGCCGCGCAAGGTCTCCGCCCATGTGCTGCGTCATGCCTTCGCAAGCCATCTTCTGGCGCATGGGGCGGACTTGAGGGCCGTCCAGCAGATGCTCGGCCACGCCGATATCTCGACCACCGAAATCTACACCCATGTGCTCGAGGAGCGGCTGAAATCGCTCGTGAACCGCGCGCATCCATTGGCCCATTGAATTCGAAATCAGGCTTATGCTTGGTTGACTAGCCTTTGGCGCGGGCATAGCGTTTTAGGTCTTCAGGGCTCTTCCCTCCTGCGCCGGAGCACCCCATGAGCTTCACGATTGTCGACCAGACGACACCCCGCCTGAACCGCAGCGAACTGGCCGTGCCCGGGTCTTCGCCCAAGTTCTTCGAAAAGGCGGCCACGGGCGACGCCGACGTGGTCTTCCTCGATCTCGAAGATGCCGTCGCGCCGGACGACAAGGTGCAGGCGCGCAAGAATGTCATCGAGGCCATCAACGACATCGATTGGGGCAATAAGACGCTCTCGGTCCGCATCAACGGCCTCGACACGCACTACATGTATCGCGACGTCGTGGACGTGCTGGAGCAGGCCGGCGACCGGCTCGATCTGATCATGATCCCCAAGGTCGGCACCGCCGCCGACATCTATGCCGTCGATATGCTGGTCACCCAGATCGAGGCCGCCAAGGGCCGCAAGAAACCGATCGGCTTCGAGCTCATCATCGAGACCGCGCTCGGCATGGCCAATGTCGACTATATCGCCGGCGCCTCCAGGCGGATCGAATCCCTGCATTTCGGCGTCGCCGACTACGCCGCCTCGACCAAGGCCCGGACCGTCCAGATCGGCGGGCCGAACCCGGATTACGCCGTGCTGACCGACAAGGACGAGGCCGGCAACCGCGAGTATCACTGGGGCGATATGTGGCACTATGCGATCGCTCGCATGGTGGTCGCCGCCCGCGCCAACGGCGTGCGCCCGATCGACGGGCCGTTCGGCGACTTCTCGGACCCCGAAGGCTTCAAGGCCCAGGCGCGCCGCGCCGCCGTTCTCGGCTGCGAGGGCAAGTGGGCGATTCATCCGAGCCAAGTTGCACTGGCAAACGAAATCTACAGCCCTTCCGAGAAGGACGTCACAAAGGCTCGCCGGATTCTCGAAGCCATGGCCCAGGCTCAGAAGGAAGGGAAGGGCGCGGTCGCGCTCGACGGCCGGCTGATCGACATCGCCTCGATCAAGCAGGCCGAGGCCTTGGTCAAACAAGCGGAGTTTATTGCGGGGCGTTAAGGGGGCGTGGGGGACGGCCGGGTTAATTTGCCGGGTCAAGCGTTTCAAACAGACTTTGTTGACACTATCTATGTAGCATCTCGCATATGCGAGATTGCAATGCAGCAAATCTTGTCTCAAAATGTGCCACGGGGGCATGTAGCGTTAGGAGTTCGGGCACTTGAATTACCAAGCCTATGAAATGGCCCATGTAATGTTGTCGCCGATGCGCGTTGGGGCCCGCGCGTTGCGAATTTACCTGACGCACAAGTTCAATCCCTTCTCGGTGACGCCGCAGGCCAAGTCGATCGCCGCCGCCTGCCAGGTTTTCGAGGAGCTGACCCACCGCTACGGCAAGCCGGAATTCGGCATCACCGAGACCAAGATCCACGGTCTGCCGGTCGAGGTGACCGAAACCGTTGTGCTGGAGAAGCCGTTCTGCCGGCTGCTTCATTTCGAGCGCGACGAGAGCAAGATGGGCAAGCGGTTCGATCCCAAGGTGCTGATCGTAGCGCCCATGTCCGGCCACTACGCGACGCTCATCCGGGGCACGGTCGAAGCGATGATCCCGGAGCACGACGTCTTCGTCACCGACTGGTCTGACGCGCGCGATGTGCCGCTCTCCCAGGGACCTTTCGATTTCGACGATTTTATCGATTACCTGATCGAGTTCATCCAGTATCTCGGCACGAACACGCATCTTATCGCGGTGTGCCAGCCGGCGGTGCCGGCACTCGCTGCGACCGCGTTGATGGCATCCCGCGAGATGGATTGTCAGCCGTTATCGCTGACCCTCATGGGTGGGCCGAT
This sequence comes from uncultured Alphaproteobacteria bacterium, assembly GCA_963732795.1. Lineage (GTDB taxonomy): Bacteria > Pseudomonadota > Alphaproteobacteria > CAVTAV01 > CAVTAV01 > CAVTAV01. Next base: position 329,794 of record CAVTAV010000001.1, read on the forward strand.
CGACACGGCCCGGGCGCCGACCGTGGTGACCGAGTTCAGCGAAGGCCGTTCGCTTGAGTGGTTCGAGCAGAATGTGATTTCCGCGGTGCCGTTCCCCAATCCTGGCTTCGGGCGCCGGGTCTATCCCGGCTTCCTGCAGCTCACGGGCTTCGTGTCGATGAATCTAGAACGCCATATAGACGCCCACGTGAAGCACTTTCACAATCTGATCCGGGGCGACTGCGATTCCGTGGCGAAACACCAGGAATTCTACGAAGAATACATGGCGGTCATGGATCTGCCGGCCGAGTTTTATCTGCAGACCATCGAGAAAGTGTTCCATGAGCGGGCGCTTGCGAACCGGACTCTGGAGCACCGAGGCGAGAAGGTCGATTGCAGCGCCATCCGTCAGACCGCGCTCCTGACGGTCGAAGGGGAAAACGACGATATCTGCGCCGTGGGCCAGACCGAAGCGGCGCACGAACTGTGCGACAACATCCCGATCGACATGAAATTCGACTATGTCCAGCCCGGCGTAGGCCATTACGGCGTGTTCAACGGCCGCCGGTGGTGCACCGAGATTCAGCCGCGCATCCGCGAGATGATCCGCACGGTTCAGTTCAAGCGCCGGACGACCGCGCCCCTGACCCGCTGCGCCTGAGCCGCAAGCGGGCTACTGCGACGACCGATCGAGTTGATGAAGGTGGCCGGGGGCAGACCTGATTTCAGGCCGCCGTTCTGGCCCGCGCGAAAGTGGGCGGTGTTGCCCGCGTATCGCGCATGAGCCGGATCTGCTTCCGCAAATAGGGATAGCGGTCAATCTGGGCTTCGATCAGGCGAGCCTGCCACCCCTCGATTTCACCGCGCGCAAAAGCCCAGAGAGTAACGGAGTCGAACATGGTTATTCCTGTGGTTAAGCAACTACGATGGATCGAAAACGTCCGCCACGGAAGTTAGTTCCACGCAATCGGTCACCGGCGCAAATTTTGCGTCGATCCTCTTACGAAGGCGATTCACCTCCCATTCGTGCAATGCTTAAGACGGCGCCGCAGCCCTCGCGGATTGCGGTGCTTCCGCGTGACTTTTATGATCGGAACGACACGCAGCCGTCGGGCCTGGACAATTAAAAAGAACGACCATTACGCCCGACGAGACCACCATCGGAGGCTGGGCAATGCTGAGGAGAACAAACATGTTTGGGTATAGAGGGGCCGTCGCTGCGGTTGCAGTGGCTGTTTTGGGTCTGGCTTCCTATCACGCCATGGCGCAGCGGTTCGGCGGGCGCGGGCCCACGGCGACCCCGACCAAAACGCGCTCGGTGCCGGCCGAAGAGACTGCCGCCGCCTTCAAGGACAAGAATTGGAAGCCGCCGCACACGTCGTGGGGCGTTCCCGACCTTCAGGGCACCTGGACCAGCGACGATATGCGCAGCGTGCCGATGAGCCGTCCCGACCAGTTCGGTACGCGCAAGGAGATGACCCCCGAGGAGTTCGAGAAGCGCGCCGAGCGCGACCAGGCCGGCCGCAACAGCGCGGTCAACAACGAGACCCTTCTCCGCAACGAATGGGGCATCCGGTCCTTCGGCTATACCTCGATCGTGATCGATCCGCCCGACGGCAAGATTCCGGCCCTGACCAAGGTGGGCATGGAGCGCACCAAGAACCAGCCGCGCGGCACCTACGGCCCCGGGCCCTACAATACGACCGACCAGTTCTCGCTTTATGAGCGCTGCGTCACGCGCGGGCCCTTGGGCTCGATTCTGCCGGTGATCTACGGCAATGGCCTCACCATCACCCAGGCGCCGGGCAAGGTAGTCGTCAGCTACGAGATGATCCACGACACCCGCACCATCTATACCGACGGCCGCCCGCTGCCCAGCAAAGCCGTCCGCCAGTATATGGGCATCTCGCGGGGTCACTGGGAGGGCAACACGCTCGTGGTCGAGGCGACCAATTTCACCGACGAGACCAGCCTCGGCGTCAACGGCAACGGCACGCCGAACAGCAAGCAGCTCAAGATCACCGAGCGCTGGACCCGGATCGATCCGGACATGATCAATTACGTGGCGACCGTGGACGATCCGGTGACCTTCACCAAGCCCTATACGATCCGGATCACCATCACGCATCAGCCCAACTATCACGTCTATGAATATTCGTGCCACGAGGGCAACAGCGCGATCCGCCTGCCTTTGAGCGGCGAGCGCGCCTTCGACAAGAAGGTCGCCGAGGCCAAGGCGAAGGGGCTGCCGATTCCGGAGCGCGAGAAATATCCCGGCTTCGCGGCCTATGGCCCGCCTAAAAAGGGAGCCAAGGTTTACGACGTCAATACCGGCGAGGAAGTCTCGCAATAGGCGTGTGACGTCCGGTTAGTTTATCGATCTCCCGCCTGTCGCCGTTGCGCGGCAGGCGGGATTTCGTTTCGGGACCCAATCCGGGCGAACCGGATTGTGGCGCGGCAGGTTGAATCTTATGATCGGAAGGATTGCAGCCGTCGGGCCAGCCGCGCCAAGAAGCAAGAAAAATGAGCCCGACGAGACGCCACTGGAGGCTAGGCAATGCTGAGGAGGACAGGAATGTTTGGGAACAAGACACGCATAGGCGCGCTGATCGCGGTTGCCGCCGGCCTCGCTTCCGCGCATGTGATGGCCCAGAGTTTGAAGTTCGGGTCCGGCAGCGCCACGCCGACCAAGCTGCGCTCGATTCCGGCCGAGGAGACGGCGGCGGCGTTCAAGAACCCGAAATGGAAGCCGCCGCAGACGTCCTGGGGCGCGCCGGATCTTCAGGGCACTTGGACCAGCGACGACATGCGGAGCGTTCCCATGACGCGGCCGAAGGAGTTCGGCAACCGCAAGGAAATGACGCCCGAGGAGTTCGACAAGCGGGCCGAGCGGGACCAGGCCAGCCGCAATCGCGCCGTCAACAGCGAGACTTTCCTGCGCAACGAATGGGGCGTGCGCACCTTCGGCTATACCTCGATGGTGATCGATCCGCCGGACGGCCAGATCCCGGAGTTGACTCCAATTGCCATGGAGCGGGCTAAGCACCAGCCGCGGGGCACCTATGGCCCGGGCCCTTACAACACGACGAAGGACTTCGGGCTCTATGACCGCTGCATCACCCGCGGCGTCATCGGCTCGATCATGCCCGCGCTTTACGGCAACGGCATGACGATCACCCAGGCGCCGGGCAAGGTCGTGATGAGCTACGAGATGATCCACGACACGCGGACGATCTATCTCGACGGCCGTCCCAAGCCCCCTGCCGACGTGAAGCAGTGGATGGGCATCGCCCGCGGCCACTGGGAAGGCAACACGCTCGTCGTCGAGACGACCAATTTCAAGGCCGGCACCGGCATCGGCCGTGCGCCGGTCAGCGATAGACTGAAATTGACCGAGCGCTGGACCCGGATCGACCCCGACATGATCAATTACGAGGTGACGGTCGACGATCCGGACACCTTCACCAAGCCCTGGACCTTCCGGATGACCGTCACCCATCAGCCGAACTACAAGGTCTATGAATATTCCTGCCACGAGGGCAACAGCGCCATCCGCCTGCCCCTGAGCGGCGAGCGGGCCTACGACAAGAAGGTCGCTGAAGCCAAGGCCAAGGGCCTGCCGATCCCGAAACGCGAGGATTATCCGGGCTTCGCCGCCTACGGCCCGCCGAAAAAGGACGCCAAGGTCATCGACGTCAATACCGGCGAAGTAGTCAACCAGTAGAAGTCGGCGTTTCGCGTCCTACAAGATCACGCCCGTCTGCCGCCTCGTGCGGCGGGCGGGCTCCTTTTTGGTCGGAATGAGGCGCGCCGAAGCCTCGGCCTACTCTCCGAGCCCCGAGTTCGCTTCGTTCTGAAGCGTCTGGTCGGAATGGTTGGCGTCCCGGGTGTCTGCGACGAGGCCGTTCGGCAGGTTCTGGATTTCCTTGGCGATCTTGCCCTTGCCCTTGGAGCTGGCGCAGCCCGCGCCGAGCGCCGCGGAAACCGCCATCAGCGCAATACAGGCCAGTGCCGGCAGTTTCGCCCGCAGGCCGTGTGCGTTCCAGTCCGTCGATGTCTTCATGCGGCCACTCTACAACCGATATACCCAGCCTCGCCGCGATCCTAGTCCATGACTCGGCACAATAGAAGGGACACGGTCGCGGGCCATCCGACAAGAGATGAAATGTCACACAGATATCATGGCCAGGTCACACAAGCATGATATTGTTCTAATAATCAATATCATTTAAGGTGCGAGTTCGCGTGGCGGTGCCATATCCCACGGAAACGGGTGGCGACCCTGAACTGGGCGGGGAAGCCCGACTTCGGCGGGGAAGATTTACTCTTTTGACTGCTTCAACGACGCGCTGGGGTTTGAGAAAACTCGCATCGGCTGACGACATCCGTTTGCTTTCAGCCGAGGTAAACCGCAGCTTTCCAGTTAACTATATCGATCACGACATCGCATGGTCCACGGTGAAGCGCGCCCATCCGGACGAGGGCGTGCTGGTTCTCGTGGACCAGGACGAAGGTGGCCTCCATGGAGTTGCGCCGTTTCAGTTTCATCCGGCTCACCTCGTGTATGCAATCGGTCCAGCCCGCCTGTTCCGAAAGCGGACGAGCTACATTCAGATGGAATACGAACCGATCACGACGCGACCGGATCGTCGGAAGGCCGTTTCGGAGTGCTACCGTGTGCTTGCAGGGGTCATGCCCGATAAGAGCGTGGTCTATTGCGAGTTCGTACGCACAGATTCCGACCTCTACGCACTTCTTGACGATAAGCACAGTCCGCTCCACGAGATTTTCCACGTGCTGCCCTGGGGGCCGGAAACCGTTCGGTTCAAGATCCGCTGGAATGGCAGCTACGAAACATACCTTGCGAGTCTCGGCAAGATCAGCCGAAAGGACTTGCGCCGGACAATGAAGAAATTTGACGCCGAATTCGGCGGTCGGGCTGAGCTTAGGCGCTACCAGTCCCCCGCCAGCGTCAAGGCCTACTTGCGAGACGCCATTCCGGTTTCGGATAAGACCTATCAAAAGCAAAAGCTAGGGATAGGTCTCTCGGATTATCCGCCGCTCGAGAGCGAACTGACCTATGCCGCCGAACGTGGCTACTTCCTTGGTCACACCTTACATATCGACGGCCGGGCAGTCGCGTTCCATCACGGCTTCGTCTACCACGGGACCTTCTTCATGATCGATGGCGGGTATGATCCCGATTTCGCCAAGTTCCAAATCGGCGTGGTCATATTCTGCGAGATGCTGAAAGACATCGAGCAACATAAGGATCCCATATCGGTCATGGACTACATGAATGGCCAGAGCGTTTTCAAGGAGCGGACCAGCAACACAGAGGAAAAAGGCAGGGCGTTTCTGCTTTTCAGAAAGACAGCCACCGGGTTTGTGAGCTACGCGACTCTCAAATACACAAACAAGGTCTCGAATGTCCTCACCAGGCTCGTTCAAGGGATCGAGGTAGAGCACCACATTCGCGACTTTGTTCGAAAGAAGACCGGCCGCGGCCACATCTGATCGAGCTTCTTGCCACTTGGGCTCCGCCACTCGCCTAATTCTTGACTTGCCCGTGGCCGGAGCCTAGGTCTTTGCCGTCAGACGGCCGGATGACCGCTGCCCGTGCCGCAAGGCGCGGGGAGAGGAAAGTCCGGGCTCCACGGAAGCACGGTGCCGGGTAACGCCCGGCGGGGGCGACCCCAGGGAAAGTGCAACAGAAAGCAAACCGCCTTGCCGCCTTCGGGCTGCGGGCAAGGGTGAAAGGGTGCGGTAAGAGCGCACCGCGCGGCTGGCAACAGTCGCGGCACGGCAAACCCCACCGGGAGCAAGGCCGAATAGGAGCGCGAGCGGGGTTCGGCCCCGCAGGCGGGTTTCCGCGCCGCCGCTCGGGTAGGCTGCTGGAGCCGTCCGGCAACGGGCGGCCTAGAGGAATGGTCATCACCGCGAAAGCGGTACAGAACCCGGCTTACAGGCCGTCTGACAAATTTTACTCTCAATTCAGGCCGGTTCGCGTGTGTTCGCGCGTCCATTAACCGTTTCGTGAAGGGATTCAGCTAGATCTGCCGTGCTTGGCTGCAAAGCGCAAACTCGATGCGGCCGGCTGATAAACCCCGAAACGGTTCAGTTGACCTCCATGACAATTAGAGCCCTGGAAAGCGCGGCTACCGAAGAGAAGAATCACGACAGACCACGTGAGCGGGCCGCCAATGATCGGCATGGCCAGGCGAACCCCGTTGCCAACTGGGCCGTCGAGACGTTCAACTCCGCGGGCGCTCTCGAAGCTTTCGCTCAGCAGGCGCGGCATGATCTGGAAATCAAGAAGATCGACCATGATGTGGAATGGCTGAGCGTTCTCAGCGACAAGCCGGGGGAAAAGCTGGTCGTTCTGGTCGATCGAGAGGGCGACGACGTGCGTGGGATCGCCCCATTTCATGTTCATCCCTCGGGGCTCACCTATTCTTTGGGCGAGATTGGTTTATTTCAGAAACGCGTTGAGCGCTTTGCCCTGGACGAAGGGCCGATCACGCGTCGGCCAAATTCGCGCGAGGCCATCGACGGCTGCTTCGAGGCGCTTGTCGAGGTCATGACCGGCAAGAACGTGGTGTTCTTCGGCGGAGTCCCGACGGATTCCGACCTGAACAGCTTGATGAACGATCCGAACAGCGCGCTCCGCAAGAATTTTTACGTCGTGCCCTATGGACCCGAATATCAACGCTGCAAGCTCGATTGGCCCGGAGCCTTCGAGCCGTACCTCTCTCAGTTGACGTCCCGCGAGCGGGGAACTGTGCGCCGAACCATCCGGAAGTTCGAAAAGCGCGAAAACCTGGAAACCGAGGTTCGCCGGTTCGAAACCGAGGCGGAGGTCGAAACCTTCCTGACGGATGCCGTGCCGGTATCCGCGAAGACCTATCAGACCAAGCTCTTGGGGATCGGCCTGACGAAAGGCGGCGCGTTGGAGAGGGAGCTCAAGGCCGCGGCCGCGCGGCGCTACTTCCTCGGCCACATCATGTATGTGAATGGCGTGGCGGCCGCCTTTCAGTACGGTTATGTCTACAACCGGTGCTTCTTCCGCGTTGCCGGCGGTTACGATCCCGACTATGCGGACATGCAGCTAGGAATCGTTCTGTTTCTCGAGACGTTGAAGGACTTCGAGACGCATAAGGATCCGCTCGATTTGATCGATCATCTATATGGTGAGGCCACCTACAAGCTGCGCACATCCAATATCAAGATTCCCGAGCGTCATTACTATCTCATCCCGAGAACGCTCCGCGGCGCGATGATCGCAAAGTCCATGGTCGCAATGGACAGTTTCTCGAGGTGGGTCGGTTCATTCCTCGAAAAACACGGCCTTAAGGACCGAATCAAGAAGCTCATTCGCCGCAGCGCCTGATCCGAGTCGCCGGTTCAAACGGTCGATACACGCCCTAAAGTCGGTCTCGACACGGGATCTGAATTGCGTCGACATGACGCGATGAGCGCATTTCTGCGCCGCAACATCTAGAACATCGCCAACCCTTTTCCACTAACTGTTGCGGATCTGCGCCGTCACGGGCCCGTTTCGCGCACGGAAATGCCCGCATTTTCCCACGCGCGAACATTGACTTCCCATAAAATCCCATGGTATCCCATTTCATCCCATGTGCGGACTAGGGGAGGAAGGTCAACTTCCGGTGCGCATGGTCTCAAACAAACGAACGAACCGGGCCAACACGGATGCCGCTGTTCCTCTCCACCCAGGTGAATAAGGTCGATAAGAAGGGCCGCGTGTCGGTCCCTGCGGCCTACCGCTCGGCTTTGGCCGGCCAGGGCTGGGAAGGCGTGATCTGCCTGCCGTCCTTGGTCTATCCGGCGCTCGACGGCTGCGACCTCGCCTATATGGAGCGGCTGAGCGCCGATCAGAGCCAAGGCATGCAGGCCTTCGGCCGGTCCAAGGACGCCTTTTCGAGCGCGGTTTTCGCGGCAGCGCGCCAGCTTTCCTTCGACTCCGAGGGCCGGATCATCCTGCCCGAGCCCTTCATCAAGCATGCCGGCATCACCGACGCCGCCTGCTTCGTCGGCCAGGGCCAGACCTTCCAGATCTGGGAGCCGGGCCGCTTCGAGGCCCATCAGAAGGAAGCCTGGGAGGCCCTCTCGGCCGAGCAGAGCGCGGGTGGCGGGCTATGAACGGCGCGATGAACCATAGCGCGCTCCCCGGCGGCCGCCATGTGCCGGTCATGATCGACGAGGTGCTCGAAAACCTCGCGCCGAAGGACCGCGAAACCTATGTCGACGGCACGTTCGGCGACGGCGGCTATTCCGAAGCCATCCTCAACGCCGCCGACTGCAAGGTTCTCGGCATCGACCGCGACCCCGTCGCCGTCGAACGTGGCCAGGCGATCGCCGCGAAATACAATGGGCGCTTAGCGGTGGTGCGCGGCCGGTTCGGCGATCTCGACTCCATTCTCGACCGCGAGCGGCCCGGCCCGATCCACGGGATCGTGCTCGATCTCGGCGTTTCGTCCAATCAGCTCGACGATCCCGAGCGCGGCTTCTCGTTCCGCGCGGACGGTCCCCTGGACATGCGGATGGGCAGCGAAGGCGAAAGCGCGGCCGATATCGTCAATGCGATCGAACGAGGCGGCTCTTGCCGACATCATCTATCGCTACGGCGAGGAGCGGAAATCCCGCCGTATCGCCCATGCGATCATCGCGCGCCGGCGCGAGCAGCCGATCAGTCGCACCCTGGAGCTGGCGGATATCGTCTCGAAGGCGATCGGCCATCTCAAGCCCGGCCAGCACGATATTCATCCCGCGACGCGCACATTCCAGGCGTTGCGGATCTACGTCAACGACGAGCTCGAAGAGCTCGAGCACGGCCTTGCGGCCGCCGAACGCGCCCTCGCACCCGAGGGCCGGCTCGTCGTGGTGAGTTTTCACTCCTTGGAGGATCGTTGCGTAAAGGAGTTCCTCCGGGATCGGAGCGGCGGCGCCCCGCGCCCTTCGCGTCACACGCCCCCCGTGTCTCTCATGCGGGGTTCGGTGGCGTCGTCGTTCCGACTAATTTCGAGGAAGGCGGTGCGGCCGAGCGAGGCCGAGATCGGACGCAATCCCCGCGCCCGCTCGGCTCGGCTCCGCGCCGCGATCCGGACCGACGCGCCGGCGCATGACCGGGAAAGTGCGTGATGAAAAACCTGCTTCTGCTGCTCACCGTCATCGTCACGGGCACGCTGTGCTACGCCGTCTATGCGGTCAAATACGAGGTCGAGAGCCTCGAAGCCAAGAAGGCCGAGCTCACCCGGACCCTCGTTCAGGACCGCAACGCCATCCGCGTCTCCTGGGCCGAATGGTATTACCTGAACTCGCCCGACCGGCTTCAGAGCCTCGCCGCCAAATATTTGCCGCTTTCGAAGACTAAGCCGTCGCAAGTTGGCAGTATCGAGGACATTCCCATGCGCCAGGACGATGGCCCCGTCGTTGCTTCCGAGGCCTACGACCTGCTGAAGCCCGGCGTCGCCGATTCCGCCGTTGCCTCCGCGAGTCAGGGTGCCCGGCATCCGATCCCGAACCGGCTGGCCGCGCTCGACCGCAGACTGATCACCGCCCGGCGCGGACCCGGCCCATGAGCGAACGCTGGGACCGCCGCGCCCGACGCGCGGACTCGCTCGCGCCCCGGCAACCCATCCGGATAGACGGCGCCGGCTAAGCAGGCCTTCGAGGACAGCCGCGTTCGGCTTCTCATCACCGCCGCCCTGTTCGGGGTGGCGTTCGTCGTTATCGGGGTCCGCCTCGTGCAGCTCGGCCTGTACCAGAATCCGGTCGAGCCGCGCACAGCCTCGAGCGACAGCCCGACGCCCAATTTCGAGCGCGCCGACATCGTCGACCGCAACGGGGTCCCGCTCGCGACGAATCTCGAAACCCAGTCGCTCTACGCCAATCCGAGCAAGATCATCGACGCCAAGGAAGCGACCGAAAAGCTCGTCCTGGCCTTCCCCGATCTCGATCGCGACGACGTCTATCGCAAGCTCACCTCGGGACGCGAGTTCATCTGGCTCAAGCGCAAAATGACGCCGCGCCAGGCCGCGCTCGTGCCGCATCTCGGCATTCCGGGCGTGTGGTACGAGCCCGAGATGCAGCGGGTCTATCCGCAGGGCCGGCTGGCCGCCCATGTCCTCGGCATGGTCGATATCGATAACAAGGGCATCGCCGGCATCGAGCGCTATTTCAACACCCGGCTCAGCGATCCCGCCAATGCCGACAAGCCGCTCCGGCTCACGATCGACATGCGGGTCCAGCACGCCATGCGGGACGAGCTCGCGGCTGCGATCAAGAATTTCAAGGCGCTGGGCGGCGCCGGCATCGTGATGGACGTTCATACGGGCGAGATCCTGGCGATGGTCTCGCTGCCCGACTACGACCCCAACAATCCGGGCGCCGCATCGGCCGATGCGCGCTTCAACCGGGTGACCCTCGGGGTCTACGAGATGGGCTCCACCTTCAAGATCTTCAACACGGCCATGGCGCTCGAATCCGGCGTGGTGCACATGTCGGACAAGTTCGACGCCACCAAGCCGCTCCATGTCGCGCGTTTCACGATCAACGACGACCATCCGAAGAAGCGCTGGCTGACGGTGCCGGAGATCTTCGTCTACTCGTCGAACATCGGCTCGGCCGAGATGGCGCTGAAGGTCGGCAGCGATTGGCAGCGCAGTTTTCTGGAGTCGCTGGGCCTGACGCGCCAGGAGGATATCGAGCTCCCCGAGATTGGCACGCCGCTCTATCCCTATCGCTGGAGCGATATCTCGACCATGACCATCGCCTATGGCCACGGCATGGCGGTGACGCCGCTGCATCTCGCGACCGCGTCGTCGGCCATCATCAATGGCGGCATCCTGTATCGCCCGACCCTGGTGAAGCTGCCCGACGGCAAGCAGCCCGAAGGCAAGCGCGTGATCTCCGCCGAAACCAGCGAGGAAATCCGCGGGCTGATGCGCCTCGTCGTCGAGATGGGCACCGGCCGGCAGGCCGAGGTGCCAGGCTATATCGTCGGCGGCAAGACCGGCAGCGCCGAGAAGCCGAGCGAGTCCGGCTACCGTATCCACGCTCTGGTGTCGTCCTTCGTCGGCGCGTTCCCGATGGACAACCCGCGCTATGTCGTGCTCGCCATGATCGACGAGCCCCACGGCACCTCCGCCACCTACGGCTATGCGACCGCCGGTTGGACCGCTGCGCCGGTCGTCGGCCGCGTGGTCGAACGGATCGCCAGCGTCCTCGACCTCGCGCCCCGTAACCAATTTGTCGACCCCGACGCCCAGCGCCTTGCCTCACTCGTCCAGGGCGGGGCGAAGGAGAGCGACGAATGACCCGCCTTCGTCTCACTACGGCGCGGTTGAGCTCGTTGATGACGCCGAAGTGGAGCGTAGGCGCATGAGATTGTCCGAGCTCATCCAGGAGAATCACGCCGCGTCGGCGATCGAGATCCGTGGTCTGTCCGCCGATAGCCGGGAGGTGCAGCCGGGCTATCTGTTTGCGGCGCTCTCCGGTGTCGAACAGGACGGCGCGGCCTATATCGGCAATGCGATCGAGCATGGCGCAGTCGCCGTGCTGACGGCGCCCCATGTCAAAGTGCCCAATCAAGACCGTTCATGTGGTTACGGACAACAATCCGCGCCGGAAGCTGGCGCTCCTTGCCGCACGTTTCTATGCCGAGCAGCCGCGCTGGATCGCGGCGGTCACCGGCACCAACGGCAAGACCTCGATCGCGTGGTTCGTGCGCCAGATTTGGGAAATCCTCGGCTACAAGTCGGCGAGCATCGGCACGCTCGGCGCCATGGCGCCCGGCTTCCCGCCGAGCCCGTCGCTGACAACGCCGGATCCCGTCACCCTGCATCGGCTGCTCGCCGATTTCGTCGAGGCCGGGATCGATCACGCGGTGATCGAGGCGTCGAGCCACGGCCTCGCGCAATATCGGCTGGACGGCGTGCGCGTGACGGCGGCCGCCTTCACCAATCTCACCCGCGATCACCTCGATTATCACCGCACCGAGGAAGAATACTTCTACGCCAAGAAGCGCCTGTTCGCAGAGGTCATGCCGCCCGGCCGCACGGCGGTGATCAATGCCGATTCCGATTACGCCACGGAGGTGGAGGCGCTGTGCTGGGCGCGCGGCAACCGGATCATCACCTATGGCGAGACCGCCCGCGATCTGCGCCTCGCCGGGACCTGGATCACCGATGTCGGCCAGACCATCACGATCGAATACAAGGACGAGCGCTACGACATAGCTTTGCCGCTCGCCGGCAAGTTCCAGGCGATCGAACGTGCTCGCCTCGGCCGGCCTCGTGATGGCGACGAGCGGCATGCCGATCGAATTGATCTTTAAGGCGCTGGAGAAATTGACGCCGGTGCCGGGCCGGTTGGAGCTTGCCGCGCGTCATCCGAACGGCGCGCCGGTCTTCGTCGATTACGCTCACACGCCCGACGGCCTCAAGAACTGCCTCGAAGCGCTCCGGCCCTATGCCAAGGGCCGGTTGATCGTCGTATTCGGCTGCGGCGGCAACCGGGACGCCGGCAAGCGGCCCGAGATGGGCGCGGTCGCGTGCGCAGTTTGCCGATGTGATCTATGTCACGGACGACAACCCACGCAAAGAGGACCCAGCGGTTATCCGGGCGCAGATCCGCGAAGCCTGCCCTTCGCGATCGAGATCGGCGATCGCGGCGAGGCGATCCGCGACGGCGGTCAGGGATTTGCAGCCCGAGGACGTGCTGGTCATCGCCGGCAAGGGACATGAGCAGGGCCAGATCCTGGCGACCGAAACCATCCCCTTCAACGATGCCGACGCCGTCCGCGATGCCGTGGCGCAGCTCGGGAGCGCCGCATGACCGAAGCGCTCTGGACCGCGGAGGAAGCTGCCAAGGCGACGGGCGGCGCGACGGCTGGAAGCTGGATCGCGAGCGGCGTGTCGATCGACAGCCGGACCTGCGCGGCCGGCGATCTCTTTATCGCGCTCGTGGGCGAAAACAATGACGGCCATGCCTATGTCGGCGACGCGCTGAGCAAGGGCGCGGCGGCGGCGATGGTGCTCGAAGGCTATCAGGCCAAGCCGGGCGAGGAGGATCGCCTGCTTCGGGTCGCGGATACCATGGCCGGGCTCAATGCCCTCGGCCGAGCGAGCCGCGAGCGGTCCTCTGCGCGGATCATCGCGGTCACCGGCAGCGTCGGCAAGACCAGCACCAAGGAAGCGCTCCGGCTCGCGCTTTCGCAAGTTACAAGCCGACCCACGCCAGCGAGGCGAGCTACAACAATCAATGGGGCGTGCCTTTGAGCCTCGCCCGGATGCCGCGCTCGGCGGCGTTCGGCGTGTTCGAGCTCGGCATGAACCATCCCGGCGAGCTCGATCCCCTGACCCGGCTCGTACGGCCCCATGTCGCGATGATCACGACCATCGCCGGCGTTCACACCGCCTTCTTCCAGTCGCTCGAAGAGATCGCCGACGCCAAGGCCGAGATCTTCATGGGGCTGGAGCCCGGCGGCATCGCGGTGCTCAATCGCGACAACGAATTCTTCGATCGGCTGGCGGCGAAGGCCAAGGCCTGCGGCGCGGCGGAGATCATCGGGTTCGGCGAGGATGCCCACGCCGATGTCCGCGTCGTGAAATTCCATCTGCATGACGAATGCAGCTGCGTCACCGCCGATATCCGCGGCCAGATCGTGACCTACAAGATCGGCATTGCCGGGCGGCATTGGGTGATCAACAGCCTCGGCGTGCATGGCGGGCGTGGCGGCGCTCGGCGGCGATCTCGGGCTCGCGGGACTCGCGCTCGGCGATCTCTCGCCGCTCAAGGGCCGCGGCCAGCGCCACCGCATCCATGCCCGCGACGGCGAATTCGTTCTGATCGACGAAAGCTACAACGCCAGCCCCGTCGCCATGCGGGCCGCGATCGCGACGCTCGCCAATGTCGGCAAGCCGGAAAAGGCCCGGCGCATTGCCGTCTTGGGCGACATGCTGGAGCTCGGGCCGCAAGCGCCGGAAATCCATGCCGGGCTCGCCAAGGATCTGGTCGAGGCGAAGATCGATCTCGTGTTCTGCGCGGGGCCGAACATGGCGGCGCTGTATGAAGCACTGCCGGCGCGGATGAGAGGCGCGGCGGCCGAGACGTCGCTGGATCTCGCGCCGAAAGTCGCGCGCGCGGTCAGGCCCGGCGACGTGGTGATGGTCAAAGGGTCCTTGGGGAGCCGCATGGCCCGGGTGGTGGACGCGCTCATGGATTTGGGCGAGCGCGCCCCAAGTCGCGCGGCGAACGGCTAGGGGAGGCCGAGGGGACATGCTCTACAATCTTCTAGCGCCGTTCGGCGACCAGTTCCCGATCCTGAACCTGTTCCGGTATCTGACTTTCCGGGCGGGCGGCGCGGTGCTGACCTCCCTCGCGATCTCCTTCATCTTCGGGCCGGCGATCATCCGCTGGCTAAAGTCGAAGCAGAAGCGCGGCCAGCCGATCCGCGACGACGGGCCGGTGAGCCATATCGTCTCCAAGCAGGGCACGCCGACCATGGGCGGCATCCTGATGCTGCTGGCGCTTTCGGTCAGCGTATTGCTTTGGGCCGATCTCGCGAACCGCTATGTCTGGACGACGCTCCTGGTCACGATCGGCTTCGGCCTCGTTGGTTTCGCGGACGACTTCCGCAAGGTGACGAAGTCGAGCCATCAGGGCGTCGGCGGCAAAATCCGGTTCCTGATCGAATGCGCGATCGCCCTTGCCGCGACGTTGGTCGTCGTTCACCTGTCCGAGCCCGAGCTCCTTGACCGTGTCGCCGTGCCGTTCCTCAAGGACGTGCTGGTCAATTTGAGCTGGGCCTTCGTTCCGTTCGCCGTGCTCGTGATTGTCGGCGCATCGAATGCGGTGAATCTCACCGACGGTCTCGACGGTCTGGCGATCATGCCGGTGATCATCGCGGCGGCCGCCTTCGCGGTGATCTCCTACCTCGTCGGCAACGCGGTCTTCGCGAAATATCTCCAAATCCACGCCGTGCCCGGTTCGGGCGAGCTGATGGTGTTCTGCGCCGCGATGGTCGGCGCGGGGCTCGGCTTCCTGTGGTTCAACGCGCCGCCCGCCATGGTGTTCATGGGCGACACGGGCTCGCTGTCGCTCGGCAGCGCCTTGGGCGTGATCAGCGTGATCATCAAGCACGAGCTGGTGCTCGCCCTGGTCGGCGGGCTGTTCGTGCTGGAGACGGTCTCGGTCATCGCCCAAGTCGTCTCGTTCAAGCTCACCGGCAAGCGCGTCTTCCGAATGGCGCCGCTGCATCACCATTTCGAGGAAAAGGGCTGGGCCGAGCCCACCGTCGTCATCCGGTTCTGGATCATCGCCGCGGTCCTGGCGTTGATCGGGTTGGCCACGCTCAAGTTGAGGTAAGTCGCGTCCCGATGATTCCCGTCACCGAATATTCCGGCAAGCCCGTCGCCGTGTTCGGCCTCGCGCGGAGCGGTCTGTCCGCCGCCAAAGCGCTTGCGGCCGGCGGCGCCGAGGTCCTGGCCTGGGACGACGATGAGGACCGCCGGCGTCATCTCGTTCAGGCCGGTATCCCGCCGACCAATCTTTACGACATCGACTGGCACAAGCCCGTCGCCTTCGTGCTGAGTCCCGGCGTGCCGCTGACTCATCCCAAGCCCCATGCGCTGGCGGCCAAGGCGAAGGAAGCCGGCTGCCCGATCATCGGCGATGTGGAGCTGTTCGCTAATGCGGTCGCGCGGATCGGCGAAGGCCGGATCGTGGCGGTCACCGGCACCAACGGCAAGTCCACCACGACGGCGCTGATCGGCCATGTCGTCGAGGCATGCGGCCGGGACGTGCGGGTCGGCGGCAATATCGGCGTTCCGGCGCTGGAATTGAAGCTCGTCGACCGCGGCGGCGTCTATGCGATCGAGGTCTCGTCCTATCAGATCGATCTCGCGCCGCATCTTGCGGCCGATGTCGCGGTGCTCCTGAACATCACGCCCGACCATCTCGACCGCCATGGCGGGATGGAAGGCTATGTCGCGGTCAAGAAGCGGCTCCTCACCCAACAGCACGCCGGACAGGCCGCCGTCATCGGCATCGACGACGCGCCGACCAGCGCCATCTATGAGGCGCTCCGCAACGAGCCCGGCCGCCGCATCGTTCCCGTCTCGGTCGGCCAAAAGACGGCGGGCGGCGTCTATGTCATCGACGGCGTGCTGTTCGACGATATCGACGGCTCGGCCACGAGGGCCGCCGACCTCGCCCATTATCACCGGCTCCCCGGCGTTCATAACTGGCAGAACGCGGCGGCGGCCTTCGCGACCGCGCGGCTGCTCGGCTTCGCGGGGTCCGACATCGCCAACGCCATGCTGACCTTCCCCGGCCTCGCGCACCGGCTCGAGCTGATCGCCACCATCGACGACGTCCGTTTCATCAATGATTCCAAAGCCACCAATGCCGACGCGGCCGCCAAGGCGCTCGCCTGCTTTCAGAACATCTATTGGATCGCGGGCGGCCTCGCGAAGGAAGGCGGCATCGATTCGCTCGCGCCCTTCTTCCCTCATATCCGCCGCGCCTATCTGATCGGCGAGGCGGCGGACGTCTTCGGCGCGACCCTCGACGGCCGCGTGCCCTATGCCAAATGCGGCACGCTCGACGTCGCGGTCCATGCCGCCGCCGTCGACGCCCGCACGGACGGCAAGCGCGATCCCGTGGTTCTCCTCTCGCCGGCCTGCGCCTCCTTCGATCAGTTCCGCGACTTCGAGGAGCGCGGCGAGGTATTCCGCAAGATCGTCGGGGACCTTGAGAGGGGGGACACCGTATGAGCCTGTTCTCCCGCACCGATACGAGCATCTTCGGCCGCTGGTGGTGGACGGTCGACCGCTGGTTACTCGCCGCGCTGCTGCTGCTCTATGCCCTCGGCATCGTGATGTCGCTCGCGAGCAGCCCGGCCGTGGCGCAGCGGCTCGATGTCGACAGCTTCTTCTTCGTGCGCCGGCAGCTGATGTTCATCGTGCCTTCGCTCGGGCTCCTGATCGGCTTCTCGCTGATGTCGGCGCTGACCGTGCGGCGCATCGCGGTGATGATCTTCCTCGGCGGAATCGTTTGTCTGATCGCCGTGTTGTTCGTCGGGCCGGACATCAAAGGCGCGAGCCGCTGGCTGCTGATCGGGCCATACAATTTCCAGCCGTCCGAGTTCGTCAAGCCGGCCTTCGCCTGCGTCACGGCCTGGATGTTCGCCGAGCAGAAGAAGTCCGGCGGCCTGCCGGGCAATGCCATTGCGATCGCGCTCTATCTGATCACCGTCGCGCTTGTGTTCAGCGAGCCCGATGTCGGCCAGGCCGTGCTGATCACGGCCGTGTTCCTGGTACAGTTCTTCCTGGCCGGATTGCCGCTCGGCTGGGTGATGAGCGGCGCGGGCCTCGGCGTGGTCGGCGTGATCGGATCCTATTTCGCCTTCGACCATGTCTCGGAACGCGTGAACCGCTTCTTCAGCGCGGCCGACGTCGATTCCTATCAGATCGACCACGCGCTCAATGCCTTTCGCGCCGGCGGCCTGTTCGGCAGGGGCCCCGGCGAGGGCATCGTGAAGACGGTGTTGCCCGACGCCCATTCCGATTTCATCTTCGCTGTCGCGGGTGAGGAATTCGGCATGCTGGCCTGTATCGGCCTCCTCGCGTTGTTTGCCTTTGTTGTGCTGCGCGCTCTGTTTCATCTGCTGCAGGAAGAAGACCGCTTCACCTTCCTCGCGACCGCCGGGATCACCACCCAGTTCGGTCTCCAGGCGATCATCAACATGGCGGTCAACACCGACCTGATGCCGTCCAAGGGCATGACGCTCCCGTTCATCAGCTATGGCGGTTCGTCGCTTCTCGCCCTCGGCATGGGGATGGGGATGGTGCTCGCCTTCACCCGTCGGCGGCATCACCGCGCGCCCAATCTCCGCATCTGGGCCTATGCCCGCAGCCCCTTGGCGGGAGGCCGGCCATGAGCGGGAAGATCTACGTGGTTACGGCCGGCGGCACGGGTGGCCATCTGTTCCCGGCGCGGGCGCTCGGCTCGGAGCTCACCCGGCGCGGCAATATGGTCATCCTCGTCACCGACATCCGGGCCGAGACGATCGTCACGACCTTCCGCGATTTCATCGTGAATTTCGTGCCGTCCGGCACCTTCGCGAACAAGAATCTCAGCGAAAAACTCAAGGTCGCCTACAAAATCTTCCTCGGCGCCACCGAGTCCTATGGCCTGTTCAAAAAGATGAAGCCCGAGGTGGTGATCGGCTTCGGCGGCTATCCCGCCGTGCCCGCGATGTTGGCCGCGAAGTTCCTCGGCATCCCGATCTGCCTTCACGAGCAGAACGCGGTGATGGGCAGCGCCAACGCCAAATTCGCGTCCTCGGCCGCTGCGGTCGCGCTCAGTTTCGAGGCCACGCGCGGCTTCGATCGCGAGAAGGCCCGGGAGGTCGTGGTGACCGGCAATCCGGTCCGCGCCGAGATCGTCGCGCTCCGCGACAAGCCCTATCCCGACTTCGGTCCCGAAACCAAATTCCGCATCCTCGTCTTCGGCGGCAGCCTCGGCGCGAAGGTTCTGACGACGGTCGTCCCCGCCGCGATCGGCCATCTCCCGCCCGCGCTCCGCGAACGGCTGGAAGTGACCCAGCAATGCCACGAGGAGGACCGGGAAGAGCTCGCCGCGAAATATGCCGAGATGGGCATCGAGGCCACGGTTGCGTCGTTCTTCCACGACATCCCGGCGCGTCTGGCCGAGACCCATCTGGTCATCGGCCGCGCCGGCGCTTCGACCGTCTGCGAGCTCGCCGTCGCCGGCCGGCCGGGCATTCTCGTGCCGCTGCCGAGTGCGCTCCGTGACGAGCAGACCGCCAACGCAATGATGCTGGCGGGAGCGGGCGGCGGCTGGCTGATGCCGCAGGCCGAGCTCACCGATGTCGAGCTCGCCAAGCGCATTCTCAAGCTCGCCACGACCCACAAGGCGCTCGAAGACGCCGCCGCCGACGCGAAAGTCGTCGGCCGTCCCGAAGCCACGACCGCGCTCGCCGATCTCGTCGAGCGGATCGCGGGCCAACATTCAAGAGCCGAAGAAAAGGCCGCCGCATGAGCACCAATCTCCCCTTCGATATCGGGACGATCCATTTCGTCGGCATCGGCGGCATCGGCATGAGCGGCATTGCCGAAGTGCTGCGGAACCTGAATTACTCCGTGCAGGGCTCGGACGTGTCCGAAAACGCGAATGTGAAGCGCCTGCGCCAGCTCGGCATCAAGGTCATGATCGGCCATGCGGCCGAGAATTTGGGCGACGCGAAGGTCGTCGTCATTTCCTCGGCGATCAAGTCGGGCAACCCGGAAGTCGAGGCCGCGCATGAGCGGCTGCTGCCGATCGTGCGGCGGGCGGAGATGCTGGCCGAGCTGATGCGCCTCAAATGGTGCGTCTCGGTTGCGGGCACCCACGGCAAGACGACGACGACCTCGATGGTCGCCGCCGTGCTCGATGCCGGCAAGTTCGACCCGACCGTGATCAATGGCGGCATCATCAACGCTTATGGCACGAATGCCCGGCTCGGCGGCGGCAAATGGATGGTGGTCGAGGCGGATGAATCGGACGGCACCTTCGTCAAGCTGCCCTCGACGATCGCCATCGTCACCAATATCGATCCCGAGCATATGGACTTCTACAAGTCCTTCGACGATCTGCGCGGCGCGTTCGACGCGTTCATCGAGAACGTGCCGTTCTACGGCGTCGCCGTCCTGTGCATCGATCACCCCGAGGTCCAGGCGCTGATCGGGCGGGTCACGGACCGGCGGATCGTCACCTATGGCTTGAGCCCGCAGGCCGAGGTCCGCGCGGTCGAGCTCGACTATCACGACGGTGCGGCGAGCTTCGACGTCGAAATCCTCGATCGGCCGAACAAAACCACTCGCAAGATCGCCGGCATCAGCTTGCCGATGCCGGGCCGCCACAACGTCCAGAACGCGCTCGCCGCCGTCGCGGTCGCCCAGCATATGGGCATCGACGACGATACCCTGCGCGCGGCCTTCGCCGGGTTCAAAGGCGTCAAGCGGCGCTTCACCAAGACCGGCGACGTCAACGGCATCACCATCATCGACGATTACGGCCATCACCCGGTCGAAATCGCCAATGTGTTGCGCGCGGCGCGCCAGGCCTATGCGGGCCGGGTGATCGCGGTCGTCCAGCCGCATCGCTATACCCGCCTCAAGAACCTGTTCGAGGAATTCTGCACCTGCTTCAACGATGCCGACACGGTGATCGTCGCCGACGTCTATCCCGCGGGCGAGCAGCCGATCGAAGGCGCGAGCAAGGATTCGCTGGTCGCCGGGATGAAGGCGCGCGGCCATCGGCATGTCATCGCGCTTCCCTCGGAAGATGAGTTGCCCGGCATCGTCGCCGAAACGGCCCGAAGCGGGGATGTCGTCGTCTGCCTCGGCGCGGGCAGCATCACGAATTGGGCGAATGCTTTGCCGGATACGCTCGCCGAGAAACTCCGGGAGAAGGCGTCGTGATGGCGAAGAAGAAGCCCTCCTCCTGGCTCGACGAGGCGAAGCTTCGCGGCCGCGTCGGTTTCGACGCGTCGCTTGCCGATCTCACCTGGTTCCGCGTCGGCGGTCCGGCGGACATTCTGTTCCGCCCCGAAGACGAGGAGGATCTGGTCGCTTTCCTCAAGGCCTGCCCGGAAGAAGTGCCGGTGAGCGTGCTCGGTGTCGGCTCTAACTATCTGGTGCGCGATGGCGGCATCGAAGGCGCGGTGATCAAGCTTGGCCGGTCTTTCGCCAAGGTTGCGATCGAAGGCCAGAAGGTAAGAGCGGGCGCTGCAGCCTCGGACGTCAATGTCGCGCTCGCTTGCCGCGATGCGAGCCTTGCGGGCCTCGAATTCCTGCGCGGCATTCCCGGCACGATCGGTGGCGCGGTTCGGATGAACGCAGGCGCCTATGGCCGCGAAATCTCGGACGTGCTCGAAACCGCGCGGGCGATTGATCGCGACGGCCGCCCGCATGACGTTACGGTCCACGACTTGAAGCTTACCTATCGCCACAATGAAGCCCCAACCGACTGGATTTTCACGTCCGCCACGCTGCGGGGCACGCCCGGCAACAAGGAAGTCATCGCCGCCGCCATGCGCGAAATCAGCACGGCGCGCGAGGAAACTCAGCCGATCAAGACCCGCACCGGCGGTAGCACCTTCAAGAATCCGACCGATCCTCACGCCGAGGGGCGTAAGGCCTGGCAGCTTATCGACGCGGCGGGCTGCCGGGGTCTCAAGCGCGGCGGGGCGCAAGTTTCGCCGATGCACTGCAATTTTCTGGTCAATCTGGGCGCCGCGACCGCTGCCGATCTCGAAGGCCTGGGCGAGGAAGTCCGCCGCCGGGTCGAGGCCGAGACGGGTGTGGTGCTCGATTGGGAAATCCGCGTGGTCGGCCGGCACAAGAAGCCCGGAGGCGCGTCATGAGCCGTCATGTCGCCGTGCTCATGGGCGGGTGGTCCGCCGAACGGGAGATTTCGCTGATCTCCGGCCGCGAGGTCGCGAAGAGCCTCCGCGCGGGCGGCTACGAGGTCACCGAGATCGATGCCGGGCATGATGTCGCCCAGGTTCTCGCCGATGCGAAGCCGGACGTCGTGTTCAACGCGCTCCATGGCCGTTGGGGCGAGGATGGCTGCATCCAGGGCATCTGCGAGGTGCTGCAGATCCCCTATACCCATTCCGGCGTGCTGGCGTCGGCGATCGCCATGGATAAGCCGATCACCAAGCAGATCCTCGAAGGCGTCGGCATCCGCTGTCCCGAGGGCAAGACCGTGCCGCGCGAGGACGTCTACAAGTCGGATGTCATGGAGCGGCCTTATGTCGTGAAGCCGGCGAACGAGGGATCAAGCGTCGGCATCCGTATCGTGTTGCCGGGCGACAACCTGCCGCCCGAGCCGTCCTGGGCCGAGCTCGACGAGCTGATGGTCGAACGCTACATCCCCGGCCGCGAGGTCACGGTCGCGGTGATGGGCGACAGGCCGTTGGGTGTTACGGAACTCCGGCCGAAGACCGGCTTCTACGACTACGAAAACAAATATACCGACGGCAAGACCGAGCACTTTTGCCCCGCGCCGATCCACGCCGATGCGTATGCCGAGGCGATGGAGGCCGCCGTGCTCGCCCATCGAACGCTGAAATGCAGAGGAATTTCGCGCACCGACTTCCGCTACGACAATTCGGGAGGCGAGCCGGGCGCGCTCTATTTCCTCGAAATCAACACCCAGCCGGGCCTGACGCCCCTGTCGCTGGTGCCGGAGCTCGCGCGTCATGCCGGCATCGACTTCGAGGCCCTGGTCGCCTGGATCGTGGAGGACGCCGGATGGCCACGATGATCCGCGCCGAAGATCGTCCGGCCCCGCCGCGCACCGCGCGCAGGGCGTCGAAGACGGTCAAAAAAAAGCCCGTCAAGCAGGCGGCGCCGAAGCGCGTGCGGCCTGTGATCGATCAGCTCAGGAACCGTCGCGTCTGGCGGACGGTTGCGATCACCGCGTCGCTCGCCGGTTTGGTCGCGCTCATCGGGCTGATCGCAAGCGGTCTGCCGAGCCGGGCCTGGGCTGCGCTTACCGCCGATTTCGACCGCGTCGCCGTCAATTCGGGCTTCGCCGTGACCTCGGTCACCGTTTCCGGCCGCGAAGAGACGGCCGCCGATGCGATCCGTACGGCCGTCGGCGTCGATTACGGCGCGCCCATTCTCAGCTTCGATGTCGATGCTGCCCGCAAGCGGATCGAGGCGCTGCAATCGGTGGCCGCGGCGAGCGTCACTCGCCGCCTGCCGAACGAGATTCATGTCGCGATCGTCGAGCGCGTGCCCTTTGCGCGCTGGCAGCTCGACGGTCAGCGCTACGTCATCGACCAGGACGGCAACATCATCACCGACCACAAGGTCGATCATTTCGCGGGGCTCTACGAGATCGTCGGCCAGGGCGCCCCCCAGGCCGTGAAGGAGTTGGTCGCGGTCTACAAGTCCGACCCCGCGCTCGCCAAACGCGTCGAAGCGGCAGTGCGGATCGGCGAGCGGCGCTGGAACATTCATTTCAACAACGGGGTGGTCGTGCGCTTTCCCGAAAAGGATTTTGCCGGCGCCTGGTTGCGGCTTTCCGAGCTCGAAACCCAAAAGCAGATCCTCGACCGGGCGGTCGATTACGTCGATCTCCGGGTCAAGGACAAGATTTTCATCCGGCCGCTCGCCGCCGGTTAACGAGTTGTTAACGCTGTTGGTCATGAGTTTGAGTGGAGTGAAAGAAGCAGATGGTCGCGAATAGAAACGGTCTGGTCGCCGCGCTGGATGTGGGCACGTCCAAGGTCTGCTGTTTCGTCGCCAAGCTGGACGATCGTGAGAAGCCCCGCGTGGTCGGGATCGGCCATCACGTCTCGAAGGGCGTGAAGTCCGGCACGGTCGTCGATATGGACGAAGCCGAAAGCGTGATCCGCGCGACCGTGGACGCCGCCGAGCGCATGGCCGGCGAGCGCATCCACGACGTCTATGTCAATGTCTCCAGCGGCCAGCCGAAATCCGAAACCTTCGGCGTCGAGGTCTCGACCGCCGGCCACGAAATCGGCGAGCAGGATATCCGCCGCATTCTCGACGCCGGCCGCAACCAGTTCGACGGCGGCGAGCGGTTGCTCCTCCATGCGCTCCCGGTCGGCTATTCGGTCGACGGTGTGGGCGGCGTGCGCGAGCCGCGCGGGCTTTATGGCGACCGCTTGAGCGTCGACATGCATGTCGTCACGACCGCCGCGAGCCCGGTCCGCAATCTGGAGCTCTGCATCGAGCGCGGCCATCTCGGTGTCGCCGATATGTGCATCTCGGCCTACGCCTCCGGCCTGGCGTGCCTCGAAGAGGAAGAGACCGAGATGGGCGTCGTCTGTCTCGATATGGGCGGCGGCACGACCTCGATCGCGGTCTTCATCGAAGGCTCGCTCGTCTTCACCGACATCGTCCATATCGGCGGCAGCCACGTCACCAGTGACATCGCCAAGGGCCTGCTCACGCCGACCGTCCATGCCGAGCGCATCAAGTCGCTTCACGGCAGCGCGACGGCGGGCGTTTCCGACGACGCGACCACGATCCAGGTCCCGCAATTCGGCGAAGGCGGCTCGGAAAAATCCCAGACCATCACCCGCGCCGCGCTCAATGCCATCGTCCGGCCCCGCGTCCAGGAAATCCTGGAGCATGTCCAGACCAAGCTCCATGCGAGCGGCTTCGACCGGATCGCCGGCAATTCCGTCGTGCTCACGGGCGGCGGCGCACAACTCACCGGCATTCGCGAACTCGCGACCGAGATCCTCGATCGCCAGGTCCGGATCGGCCGGCCGACGAACCTGACAGGCCTTGCCGAAGCGACCAGCGGCCCCGCTTTCGCCACCTGCGCCGGCCTGGTCCGTTTCGCGCAACTCACCGAACCCGAGCGCGAACATGCGCTCGCTTCGAAGAATTTGGTCGCCGGCGTATGGCGGCTCGGCCGCATCGGCCGTTGGTTGAGAGACAACTTCTGATGCGGCGCTTACCCCCAGGGAAAAGGAAGGCCCAGTGGATTCAAGGTTTTTAAGGGATGGAGGTCGAAAAATGACAATCACACTCAGCGTGCCGGAGATAACAAAGATGAAACCCAAGATAATCGTATTCGGCGTGGGCGGAGCCGGAGGAAACGCCGTCAACAACATGATCGAGGCGGGTCTCGAAGGCGTCGAGTTCGTGGCCGCCAACACCGATGCCCAGTCGCTGTCGATGTCGAAGGCGGATCGCCGGATCCAGCTCGGCGCGGCGATCACGCAGGGGCTCGGCGCGGGCGCCAAGCCGGATATCGGCCACGCCGCCGCCGAGGAATCGATCGACGACATCGTCGAGCAGATGGTCGGCAGCAACATGGCCTTCATCACCGCCGGTCTCGGCGGCGGCACGGGCACGGGCGCGGCCCCGGTGATCGCTCAGATCGCCCGCGAGCACGACATCCTGACGGTCGGCGTCGTCACCAAGCCGTTCCAGTTCGAAGGCTCGAACCGGATGAAGATCGCGGAGCGCGGCCTCGAGGAGCTGCAGCAATATGTCGATACCCTGATCGTCATCCCGAACCAGAACCTGTTCCGGGTGGCGAACGAGAAGACGACCTTCGCGGACGCCTTCTCGATGGCCGATCAGGTGCTGCACGCGGGCGTGCGCGGCGTGACCGACCTCATGGTCATTCCGGGCCTGATCAATCTCGACTTCGCCGACATCAAGACGGTGATGAGCGAAATGGGCAAGGCGATGATGGGCACCGGCGAGGCCGAGGGCGAGAAGCGCTCGCTCGAAGCCGCCGAAGCCGCGATCTCGAACCCTCTTCTCGACGACGTGACGATGAAGGGCGCGCGCGGCGTGCTGATCAACATCACCGGCGGGCCGGACCTCACCCTGTTCGAGGTCGACGAGGCCGCGAACCGGATTCGCTCCGAGGTCGATCCCGACGCCAATATCATCGTCGGCTCGACCTGCCTCGACGATCTCCAGGGCAAGGTCCGCGTCTCGGTCGTGGCCACCGGCATCGAGGCCGAGGGCATTGCGTTCAACGACGATGAGGACCGCAGCGACGTGCGTCCCATCCGCCAGGTCCGTGACCATGCTGCGCCGACGAAGCCCGCCGCTTCGGTGGTGACCCGCTTCGTCGCGCCGAACCGCGCGAGCAACGCCCAGGCTGCGCCCCGGATGGCCGTGCAGCCCGAGGAGATGGAGGCCGAGCCGGATACCGAACCCGACCCTGCGCCTCAAATGTTCGAGGAGCAGCGCCGGCCCCCGTGGCGCCCGTAGAGCCCGAGAGCATGGCCGCTTCCCAGCCGCAATCGATGCCCGAGCCGGATTCCGAGCCCTCCAAGGCCTCGGCGGCGGTTCACATTATGCGGAAGGCGGCCCATGCGGCGTCGAGCGCGACGCCTTTCGTCGCTCCGAAGCCGGTAGACGTCCCGGCCTCCAAGGCGCCGGTGGGTCGGCCCGATCCGTTTGCGGAAGCGGCCCTGACCAACGGCGGCACGGCAGCCCGTCCGCAGCGCGGCCCGAGCCTGTTCGAGCGTCTGACCGGCAGCAGCCGGCCGGCTCATCCGGCCAAGGACACGCGGCCCAAGACCGAGCCGGTCCTCGGCGCGCCGAGCGACGTCGAGCCTGCGCGCAAGGCTTCGGCGCAGGCCAAGGCCCAGCCCAAGGCCCAGGCGCCGGTTCAGCCGCAGCCGCAACTGCAGCCGCAGCCGGAGGTCCAGGCCAAGGCTCAGCAGCCTTCCGCGCCCGCGGAGCGCATCGTCACCCCGCGCCGCCTCGAGGATCAGCTCGAGATTCCGACCTTCCTTCGCCGCCAGGTGAACTAGAGGTCTGAAGACGGAAATCGGAAATCGAAGGTCGGAACATCCGGCTTCTGATTTCCGGCTTCTGAAGTACCGACGCGTAGCGTCTAGTAGCCTTGCGTACCTTGTGACTCCCATCCTAGACCGCGGCACGGCGGGCACGCTGGTGTCGCGGTCCTTCTCTTTCGCCTCCCGGACTTTGCGCATTTGGCCCCCGAGGGCTACAATTCGCCCCTTGATGCGGCGCGGCGCGGCGACGTAGTCTTCCCGCGCAATTGGTCGAACGGATGGAGCGAGTGCAGTGACGGTAGGGATCCTCCAAAAGACCTCGGGCCGCCGGGCGGCGCCGGTGAAGGCGCTGGTGATGCTTGCCTTGGGGCTGTCGGTCCTGGGGCTTTCGGCCTGCTCCAAGAAGGAGCTCAACTACCAGGACGCCACGGTCTCCGATCTCTGGTATCTCGGCCACAAATACATGCGGAGCAAGCAGTACAAGCTTGCCGCGGCCGCCTTCGACGAGGTCGAGCGTCAGCATCCCTATTCGGTCTGGGCGCGGCGCGGCGAGTTGATGTCGGGCTATTCCCATTATCTCGCCAATGAATATGACGATGCGATCCTGGCGGCCGACCGCTTCATCCAGCTCCATCCGGGCAGCCCGGACGCGGCCTATGCCCGCTATCTGAAGGCTGTCTGCTATTACGAGCAGATCACCGATGTCGGCCGCGACCAGAAAGTGACCCAGCAGGCGCTCGATGCCCTGAACGAGGTTGTGCTGCGCCATCCCGACTCGGAATATGCCGAGGACGCCAAGCTCAAGATCGATCTGACCAAGGATCACCTCGCCGGCAAGGAAATGGCTGTCGGCCGCTATTATCTGAAGCGCCACATGCCGCTCGCGGCGATCGGGCGGTTCCGCAGGGTGGTCGAGGATTATCAGACCACCAGCCATGTGCCCGAGGCGCTGGAGCGCCTGACCGAATCCTATCTCATGCTCGGCGTCATTCCCGAAGCGACCCAGACGGCGGCGGTTCTCGGCGCCAACTATCCGGGGAGCCTGTGGTACAAGGACGCTTATAGCTTGTTGCAGGGCAAGGGTCTCAAGCCCGAACTGAGCCCCTCCGAGGTCGCCAAGCGCGAAAAGGCCGAGAAGGTGCGCGAGGAAGAAGCAAACAGCCCGATAGCCCGGCCTCTTGAGGCGCGTCGCTGGCAAGACTTCACCCGCCATCCGACTTCGGCTAATCTCACGCTCACGCTCGCGGGCCGTCGATTCGTCCTCATTGTGGATCGGGCGCGGGAGCGTGGAACCGTAACGCATTATCCTGAAGGCCTGAGGTTCGGCCCATGCTGGCAGGGCTGTCGATCCATAACATCGTCCTGATCGACCGGCTCGACCTCGCGCCGGAGAGCGGGCTGACCGTGCTTACCGGCGAGACCGGGGCCGGCAAGTCGATCCTGTTGGATTCCCTCGATCTCGCGCTCGGCGCGCGCTCCGACGCCGCGCATGATCCGCCAGGGCGCGGAACAGGGCAGCGTCACCGCCGAATTCACCCTGGAGCCGGGCCATCCGGCGCTCGCCATTCTCGACGAACTGGGCCTGGAAGCGGACGAGGGCAGCGTGATCCTGCGCCGGGTGATCGGGCGCGACGGCCGCAGCAAGGCCTTCGTCAACGATTCGCCGGTCAGCGTGGCGGCGCTGCGCCAGATCGGCGACACCTTGGTCGAAATCCACGGCCAGAACGCCGATCGCGGGCTGATCAATCCGGCCGGTCACCGCGTCGCTTCTGGACGCCTATGCCGGTGAGGGGGCGCTTCTGGCCAAGATCGCGCGCGGCCTATCGGGCGTGGCGCGCGGCCGAAGACGCGCTTGACCGAGGCCATCGAGACCAGCGCCGCCGCCCGGTCCGACGAGGCCTATCTCCGCCATGCCGTCGACGAGCTGACGGCGCTTGAGCCCGAAGCGGGCGAGGAGGCGAAGCTCGCCGAGCGAGCGCCAGCTCATGATGAATGCCGAAAAGCTCGCCGGCGGATACGACCGAAGCCCTGGACGCCGTCGGCGGGGACGGCGGCGCCGAGGACCGCCTGATGACGGCGATCCGGCGCCTGGAGCGGGTTGCCGAACGCGCCGAGGGGCTGCTGGATCAGCCGCTTGGAGGCGATGGAGCGCGCCCTTGTCGAGACGCGCGAGGCCGTCGCCCGGCTGGAAGACGCCAACCGCAAGCTCGATTTCGAGCCGGGGCGGCTGGAAAAGGTCGAAGCGCGGCTGTTCGCCCTTCGCGCCGCCGCCCGCAAGCATCAATGCCAGGTCGATGACCTCGCCGCGCTTGCGCAGAAACTCGCCGCCCGTCTCGAAGCCATCGAGACTGGCGAGGAACGCATCGAGGCCCTGCGCAAAGCTGCCGGCGAGGCCCGTGAAGCCTATCGCGCCCTCAAGGACACGCCTGAGTGCCGCGCGCGAGAAGGCCGCCAAGAAGCTCGACAAGGCGGTTTCCGCCGAGCTCGCGCCTTTGATGCTCGGCCGGGCGCGCTTCTCGACCCGCGTGGAGGCGCTGGACGAGAAGGCCTGGGGCCCCGAAGGCGGCGACCGCGTGGTCTTCGAGGTCGTGACCATCCCGAACGCCCCGCCCGGTCCCTTGAGCAAGATCGCGTCCGGCGGCGAATTGTCGCGGTTTCTCCTGGCGTTACGTGTCGTCCTCGCGGCCACGGGCACGGCGCCGACCCTCATTTTCGACGAGGTCGACCGCGGCGTCGGCGGCGCGGTCGCCAATGCCGTCGGCGAAAGGCTGTCGTCACGCTATCCGAGGGCGCGCAGGTTCTGGTCGTCACCCATTCGCCCCAGGTCGCCGCGCGCGGCGGGCATCACTGGCGGATCGCCAAAGGTGAGGTCAAAGGCAAGCCGGTCACCACGGTCGAAATTCTCGATTCCAAGACCCGCCGCGAAGAAATCGCCCGAATGCTCTCCGGCGCCAAAATCACCGACGAAGCCCGCGCTGCCGCCGAAAGCCTGATGCAGGCATGACAAGGCGAAACCAAGGAATCCCTCGAGGACATTGATCCGGACGATCTCACCCGCGAGCAGGCGGCGGAGGAGCTCGAGCGGCTTGCCAAGGTGATCGGCGAGCACGACAAGGCCTATTACGAAAAGGACGCGCCGAAGGTCTCCGACGCCGAATACGATGCGCTCAAGCAGCGCAATGCCGCCATCGAGGCGCGGTTTCCCGATCTTGTCCGATCGGACAGTCCGTCGAAGCGGGTCGGGTGCGGCGCCGTCGAGCGGGTTCGCCAAGGTCCGGCACAAGGTGCCGATGCTTTCGCTCGACAACGCCTTCGACGAGGCGGATTTGCGGGATTTCGTGGATCGGGTGCGGCGGTTCCTGAAGATTCCGGAGGGCGACGTCGTCGCAACTCACCGCCGAGCCCAAGATCGACGGGCTTTCGGCGACGCTGCGCTATGAGGACGGCCGCTTCGTTCAGGGCGCGACGCGGGGCGACGGCACGGTGGGCGAGGACATCACGGCCAATCTGCGCACCGTCGACGACATCCCGGAGCGGCTCAAAGGCCACAAGATTCCGCCGGTTCTTGGAGGTGCGCGGCGAGGTCTATATGGCCAAGGAGGACTTTCTGAAGCTCAACGAGGCCCAGGAAGCCGCCGGCAAGGCCCGTTTCGCCAATCCCCGCAATGCGGCCGCGGGCTCGGTGCGCCAGCTCGATCCGGAGATCACCCGCGCCCGGCCGCTGCGCTTCTTCGCCTATGCCTGGGGCGAGATCTCCGAAATGCCCGCGGACCGGCAGAGCGGCATGTTGACGGCGTTCGAGCATTGGGGCTTCCGCGTCAATCCGCGCTGGAAGCTGTGCGACGATATCGAGGAGGCGCTTGAATTCTACACCGGCATCGAGGCGGAGCGGGCGAGCCTCGGCTACGACATCGACGGCGTGGTGTTCAAGGTCGACCGGCTCGACTGGCAGACCCGGCTCGGCTTCGCCGGCCGCGCGCCGCGCTGGGCCACAGCCTTCAAATTCCCGGCTCAGCAGGCCAAGACCGTGGTGCGCGATATCGACATCCAGGTCGGCCGCACCGGGGCGCTGACGCCTGTCGCCAAGCTGGAGCCGGTCACGGTCGGCGGGGTCGTCGTATCGAATGCCAGCCTGTTCAATGAGGACGAGATCGCCCGGAAGGACATTCGGATCGGCGATACGGTGGTCATTCAGCGCGCTGGGGACGTGATCCCCCAGGTCGTCGAGGTAGTCATGGATTCCGGCCATGATAACCGCAAGAAATTCGAGTTTCCGACCGTCTGTCCGGTCTGCGGCAGCCACGCGGAGCGCGAGGACGGCGAGGCGGTAAGGCGCTGCACCGGCGGATTGATCTGCGCGGCCCAATCGGTCGAACGATTGCGCCATTTCGTCTCCAGAAACGCCTTTGATATCGAGGGCTTAGGCGAGAAGCAAATCCAGGCCTTCTTCGATGACAAGCCTCATTCAATCCCCTGTGGATATCTTCCGCCTTGAGGCCCGGAACCGGACCATGGATCCTAAGCTGGAAGAGCGGGAGGGCTGGGGCCGCACCTCGGTCGCGAATCTCTTCGCCGCCATCAACGCCCGGCGCGAGATTGCCATGGACCGGTTCCTCTTCGCCCTCGGAATCCGCCATGTCGGCGAGCGCAATGCGCGGCTTTTGGCGCGAACTTATCTCGATTTTGCTGCATTGCAACAAGCCCTGAAGGCCGCCAGCGGCCGTTCCGGCCCGGCCTATGACGAGTTGCTATCGATCGACGGCATAGGTCCCAAGGTCGCGGAGGCGATCGTTGATTTCTTCGATGAGCCCAACAATGAGAAGGTTTTGCATGACGCTTCTGGAGGAGGTGACGGTGCTCCCCTTCGAGGGCGCGGGTGCAGGAATCGGCGGTCTCGGGCAAGACGATCGTGTTTACCGGCACTCTCGAGAGAATGACCCGGAACGAGGCCAAGGCACGGGCGGAATCCCTCGGCGCCAAGGTCTCCGGGTCGGTTTCGGCCAAGACCGATATCGTGGTCGCGGGGCCCGGCGCGGGCTCGAAACGCAAGCAGGCGGAGGAACTCGGGGTCACCATCATTGACGAGGATGGGTGGCTGGATCTGATCGGCGGTTAGGCCCGAAAACCGTCGAAAACGGCCCGGAACGGCCGAGATCCGCGCGAATTTCGGAAAATTCCCTTAAAATTCGCCGAAATATGCCATGCGTTTTCCGCATAGCTGCACCGCAATATTTCCGTCTACTAATCTTCGCCGCGCCGCAACATATTCCTTGTACGTAAGAAGCGTCCTTATTGGAGTACTGGCTATGTACACGGATCTGACAAACAAGCTGAACACTGGAATCAAGTCGCGGTTCACGGGCTTTGATGCGTCGAACGAGATCGGCGTCCCGGCGGCTGACGAGACCAAGTTGTCCTGGGTCGGTTCCGCTCTCAAGAATTTGGTGCGGGCCCTCGATCGCATGGGAAGTCACGGCGCGGTGGATGAGAGCCTGTTCGGGCTCCATGCCTATCTGGCCGGCGATCTCGGTCCGGGGGCTACGGCTCAGGAGGCGCGTCGCGTCGCCCGGGCGGCCTACACGGTGACCCCCGAGTCGCTCATCGAAGCCAAGGCCTATGGCCACTACGACTATTTCGACCTTTTGGCCGATTACGGCTATTTCGGCCCGGCCTCCGTTCAGGCCGCCGCGCCGATGGAGACCTACCGCGAGGCTTTGCAGCCCGCGGCGTAAGAAGACGTGATGGCGTCACAAGGAATGACGTAGCCTACGCTTCTGCACGGTCAGCGTCGCCCAGCCCGAAAGGGTCAGGCGGCGCTGGCTGCGCAGTCCAGCGGCCAGATAGGCGGCCCGAACGGACTCCGCCTGACTTTCCAGAATTCCCGACAAAATTGCCAATCCGCCAGGGCTCAAGGCCCGCGCCACTGCAGGAGCGAGATCCTTCAGGGGCTCGGCGAGAATGTTGGCCATGATCAGGTCGTAAGGCCCGGCCCGACTCAAAGCCGGGTGATCGAGGCCTGTCGCTGCGACGGCCGTCACCCGCGCTCGATTGAGCCGGGCATTCTCCCTCGTGATCCGAACCGCTACGGGATCGATATCCGAGGCCGTCACCGGCCGGCGCAGAACCTTCGCTGCCGCAATCGCAAGCACGCCCGTCCCACAGCCGAGATCGAGCACGCGCTCGAAGCGCCGCCGCTTCAGCAGATCGTCGAGCGCCAAAAGGCACCCCCGCGTCGTCGCATGATGCCCGGTCCCAAACGCCTGTGCCGCTTCGATCCTGAGCCCGATCGCTCCCGCCGGCACCTTATCGGCATCATGTCCCGCCATAAACAAAGAACCGCCCCGCCCGGATCGGCGCCAGCGCGGCCTGGGATTCCGCGACCCAATCGCGATCCGCGACGGGGGCGATGCGGATTTCCTCGCTCGATCAGATCACGAAGCGCCACTCCAGACCAAGCCCCGCCGGATCGGTTTCGAACAGCGCCTCGACGACCCGCATAGTCGCCCGCCGTCTCGAAGTCCGAAACCGAGAGGAGCATTGTCCGCCGCGACGGCATCGAGCCGCGCTTCAACATCCCCGACGGCCTTTGCCGGGACGGTCAGCGACAGTTTCCAAAGCTTTGGATTATCGGGCACGGCTACTCAACCGTCATCGCGAGGCGCGAAACGCCGCGGCGATCCAGCCGCCCTGGATTGCCGCACTCGCCGTTGGTCTTCGCAATGACGGTAGAATCACGCCAGCGCCTTGTCGACCAGCCGACGGGCTTCCCGCGGCAGGGCTAGGGCGAGGGCGGTGTCGCGGCCTTTGGGGGACATCTTGCGCCAGGTCTGGGCGAGGATCTTGAGCAGCTTGTCCTCCGGGTGCTTGTCGGCGAATTCGGCGAAATAGTGCTCGAGGAAGACGAGGCAGGCGACGTCTTCCAAGGTTTGGGCGTCCGGGTCGGATTTGAGCCGCGTCTTATGCAGGAGGGCCTTCACCCGCTCGATCGTCTCGGCCTCATAGCCCGCCTTTTCGAGGATCTCGCCGGTCACCCGCGCATGAAAATCCTGCAAGTCCTTGCGCCATTGGAGATATCCGGCCCGCCCCTCCGGATAGCTTGCCCGCGGAATTTCCCACCGCCGGATATGCTGCGCCCGGACCGCCAGCCTGAGCGCCTCCGGCGCCTCCGGGTCCAGCCGGATCAGCCAGCCCGACATCTGCCGGCCATAGACCAGCTCCTTGGGCTCCGTCTTGCCCTCATGCGCGATCGTGTTCGGATCGGCCGCATTGGCCGCATCGATGGCCTCGATGGCGC
The DNA here is from genome assembly GCA_963732795.1 of uncultured Alphaproteobacteria bacterium. Classification (GTDB taxonomy): domain Bacteria; phylum Pseudomonadota; class Alphaproteobacteria; order CAVTAV01; family CAVTAV01; genus CAVTAV01. Next base: position 363,411 of record CAVTAV010000001.1, read on the forward strand.
GGGAGAATCGATCCTGGTGCTGGGACATGCCCCCTTATTCCAAATTTCAGGGGCGAGTGCACGCTCAATGATTGCGGCACGGGCCGGAGAACTTCAAGACGTGGATGGCCGGGACAGGCCCGGCCATGACGGCGCAAGAATCTTTAGATCGTCATGCCCGGACTTGATCCGGGCATCCACGTCTTTGCTTCCGAAACCTAGGCAAATCTGACCGCGAAAATCGGCGGCAGGTGCGTCCGAGATCGTCGCCCAGCTATCGCCCTGGTCGTCCGTGGTCCAGAGCGATCCCGTCGTGGAGCCGAAGGCGAGGCTGTCGCCGGTCTCGTCGATGTCGAGGCCGTGGCGATAGACGAGGTCATAGGCGTGCTTCTGGGGCAGGCCTTTTTTCAGGACTTTGAACGTCTTGCCGCCGTCGCGCGTCCGGGAAACGACGACCTTACCGTCGACCGGAATACGCCGCTCGTCCTTGATTGCGGGGACGAACCAGGCGGTTTTGCCGTCCTTCGGGTGCACCGCGACGGCGAAGCCGAAGACCGAGGGCGTCGGCCTTCTTGATGTCCTTCCATTGCATGCCGCCATTGGTCGTGTGGAAGACGCCGTTGTGATGCTGCATCCAGATCGAGCTCGGATCGGCGGGGCACTGCACGATGCGGTGCGGGTCCTGCGCGGCCGGAGAGCTCCTTCATGTCGGGCGGCATATAGGCGGCCCAGACGCCTTTGGATTTGGTCGCCCAGGTCTTGCCGCCGTCCTCGGTCGCGTAGACGCCGCCGACCGAGACGCCGACCATCATCTTCTTGCTGTCCTTCGGGTGGATGCAGATCGAATGAATGCCCGGCTTGTCGGCGCCGCCGCCCATCCAATGAGGCCGTTCGGGCGCGTTCCAGAGGGGCTCGACGAGCTTCCAGGTCTTCGCGCCGTCCTTGGAACGGAACAGGCCACCGGGCTGGGTGCCCGCATAGATGACGCCCGGCATGTCCTTGCCCGCCGCTTCCATCGACCAGATCAGATTCAAGGCCGGTGCTTCGGCCTTCTTGCCTTTCGCACCTTTCGCCTTGGGATAGGCGGGCGTGGTCACCTCGGCCCAGCTCTTGCCGCCATCCTCCGACTTATGGAGCTTCTGGCCGAAATGCCCGCCGTCGATCGCGGCGTAGAGTGCGCCGTCGCGCTTGTCGTGCAGCATCATGGTGACGCGTTGACCCTCGAAATCGAGCCCGGCGATCCGCCACGGCGTCGCGCCCGCGCCGCGCCGTAGAGTGAAGAGCCCCTTCTTGGTGCCGACGAGCAGACGTTTGGCCATGGCTGTGTTCCCCTCGCTGGATGATGATCAGCCGCCCGAAAGGGCCTGCATGACGTAAATCTCGGAGTCCGATTTGACCGGTGAATCGAGAATATCGGGGCCGGTCAGGTGCTGATTGTCGACGAAAATCGCGACGTGCTGGCGAATCCGGCCCTGTTCGTCGAGGACATAGCCGCGCAGCCGCTCATGCCGGCTCAGGGCGTCATCGAGCGCGGCGCGCAAGGTTTCGCCCGTGCAGGCGATCGGTTCGTCGGGCGCGACGGCGCGCAGATGGCGGGTGAAAAACACGACGGGCATCGGTGAGGGGAGCCGAAATCGAAAAATAGATTGATATCAACGTAATTGCCGGGCGTCAAGATGGGGCTCGTTTCACGGTCCGTTACATTCGAAACGAAACCGGAAGGGTCGTAGCGGCACTCAGATAACGTCATCCGAAGCGAGATGCCGTGATCACGAGGCCGATGCCGAACAGGAGGAAGACAGGCGGGCCGTTGTCGCGAGTCGCTGGAAGCCCCGGAAGAACCCCCGATGATGCCGAAAAGCCCGATGATCGAAAAGATGGCGATTTCGGGCTGCACCAGGAGGACCAGCAACGGCGCCATGGGGCGGCAAGCGTCTGTTGAGTCCGCGCCTAATGGCCAGGGCCGGGCGATAAGCGGTCGCGGTCGGGCCGTGGGGCGCGGGGCTCGGCGGGCCGGTTCGGCGCTGGCCCATGGTCGCCGACCAGCCCGGTGATCTCGCGGGCGAGCTCGTCGGCCATTTCCGGCCCATAACCGACATGGATATCGACGATCTCGCCCTGTCCATCGACGATATAGAGATGCGGGATACTGTTGATGCCGAACTGTTTCGCGATCGCGCCGCCGGCATCGTAGGAGAAGGTCATCTGGAACTTCGAGAGCGACTTGTTGGTGTCTCGAAAGTCGAGAGCAACTCCTGGAAGTTGATGCCGATCACCCGAAAACGGTCCTTGCCGACCGATTCCTGAATCGCCTCCAAGACCGGCAGCTCCTGAAGGCACGGCCCGCACCAGGTCGCCCAGAAGGTGATGACCGTGACCTTGCCGGGCTCGTCGCTCAAGTTGGACCGGACGGCCGGCATAATCCTGGCCGAGATAATCCGGGGCCTTGTCGCCGATCCGGAAGTTTTCGAGCAATACGTAATCGGTCGAAAGGTGTACATAAACATCA
>CAVTAV010000002.1:0-1060337 GCA_963732795.1 uncultured Alphaproteobacteria bacterium
GTTTCCGTGCCATTCAGCGGTTCGGGCCGGGATCTGGCGTAGATGGCGCCGAATATGGGACGGAAACATGGGTTACGCCGTTGCCCAGCCCTCTGAGAGCACTGCGGCCTGTTCCAGGACCGTCTGCGTGGCCTTCTCTTGCTTGTCCGGCGGGTAGCCGTATTTGCGGAGGATGCGTTTGACCAGGACCCGCAGGTGGGCTCGGACGTTCTCGCGGACGGTCCAGTCGATGGTGACGTTGCTCCGCACGGTCTCGACCAGCTCCCGGGCGATCATCGCGGAGCGTTTCGTCGCCCAGGACTTTCACGGCGCTGTCGTTGGTCTCCAGGGCATCGTAGAAGGCCAGCTCGTCATCGATCAGGCCGAGTTTTCGCCGCGCGGCGTCGGCTTCGCGCATGTCCTTGGCGAGGTGCGATCAGCTCCTCGATCACCTGCGGCGGCTTCGATGGCGCGGTTCTGGTAGTGCGGATCGGCTGTCTCCAGCATCTCGGCGAAGGAGCGCGCCTGAACGACATTCTTTCGCGCGCGGGTCTTGATCTCGCCGTTCAGGAGCTTGCGCAGCAGCTCGACCGCCAGGTTGCGCTGCGGCATGCCGCGCACTTCGGCCAGGAACTCGTCGGAAAGGATCGAAATGTCCGGCTTCTTCAGGCCGGCGGCGGCGAAAATATCGATCACCTCATCGGAGGCGACGGCGCTGGGAGACGATCTGGCGGATCGCGTGGTCCAGTTCCTCGTCGGACTTGCCGTCGCCCGCCGCGCTCTTGGCCAGCGACGGCCGTCACGGCCTGGAAGAAGCCGACATCGTCGCGGATGGCGATGGCCTCATCGTGGGGCACGGCCAGCGCAAAGGCCTTGGACAGCTCGGTGACCGCCTTTGAGAAGCCGCTTCTTGCCGTCTTCCTGCGCCAGGATGTGCTCCTGGGCCGCGGGCAGCAAGCGACAGCTTGCGCTTGCGGCGTGCCCGTCGTCCAGGCGGACCAGTCGAAGCCGTGGAACAGGCCCAGGCAAACCTCATATTCTCCAGCATGACCGCCGACGGCCTCCTCCTGATCGATCGCCGTCTTGCCCTTGCCGCCGCTCTCGGTGTAGGTCGCCAGCGCCTGCTTGCAGCTCGTCGGCCAGGCCGAGATAGTCGACGACCAGACCGCCCGGCTTGTCCTTGAACACGCGGTTGACGCGGGCGATCGCCTGCATCAGGCCGTGGCCGCGCATCGGCTTGTCGACATACATCGTGTGCAGGGACGGCGCGTCAAAGCCGGTGAGCCACATGTCGCGCACGATGACGATCTTGAACGGGTCATTGGCGTCCCGGAAACGCTTGGCCAGCTCCTCGCGGCGCGGCTTGTTGCGGATGTGCTGCTGCCAGTCGAGCGGATCGGAGGCCGAGCCGGTCATGACGACCTTGATCGACGCCCTCGTCGTCGTCCTCGCGATGCCAGTCGGGGCGAAGCGCCACGATCTCGTTGATAGAGCTCCACGCAGATGCGCCGGCTCATGCACACGATCATGGCCTTGCCGTCCATCGCCGTCGAGCCGGTTCTCGAAGTGCTCGACCAGGTCCCGCGCATGAGCTTGAGCCGCTTCTCGGCGCCGACGATCGCCTCCAAGCTGCGCCCATTTGCGTCTTGAGCTTCTCCTTGCGCTCGACTTCCTCGCCTTCGGTGGCTTCTTCGAAATTCGGGTCGATCTGCGGCCGCTCCTCGGCCTCCAACTCCAGCTTGGCAAGGCGGCTCTCGTAGTAGATCGGCACGGTCGCGCCGTCCTCCACCGCGCGCTGGATGTCGTAGACGCTGATGTAGTCGCCGAACACGGCGCGCGTATTGGCGTCGGCCTTCTCGATCGGCGTGCCGGTAAAGCCGATGAAGGAGGCGTTCGGCAGGGCGTCGCGCATGTGGCGCGGCGAAGCCGTCGATAAAGTCGTACTGGCTGCGGTGGGCCTCGTCCGCGATCACCACGATGTTCCGCCGGTCGGAAAGCACGGGATGCCGGTCGCCCTTCTCGTCGGGAAAGAACTTCTGGATGGTCGTGAACACCACGCCGCCCGACGCGACCTGTCAGCTTCTCGCGCAGATCGGCCCGGCTCTGCGGCCTGCACCGGCGCTGCCGCAAGCAGGTCGTGGCACCGGGCGAACGTGCCGAAGAGCTGATCGTCGAGATCGTTCCGGTCGGTGATGCACGACGATGGTCGGGTTCTCCATCGCCGGGTGCAGGACGATCCGCCCGGCATAGAAGGCCATGGTCAGGCTCTTGCCCGGAGCCCTGCGTGTGCCACACGACGCCGACCCGCCGGTCGCCCGGCTCGCCGCCGGGCTTGTCGCCGGACGAATAACGTCCCGGTGGCTCGCCATGTCGGCGAGCCGTGATCCGCTCAGGTGCCGGCGACAGCGCGCGCAGCGTCTCCTCGACGGCGACGTTGACCGCATGAAACTGGTGATAGCCCGCCATCTTCTTGATCAGCTTCCCGCCGCCCTCGTCCTCGAACACGATGAAGTGGCGCACGAGGTCGAGGAACCGCCGCTTCTCGAACACGCCCTCGATCATCGACCTGCAGCTCGGGCATGGCCGTCGGCGCGTCCTCGCGCCCGCGATGGTCCGCCAGGGCATGAACCATTCCCGCTCGGCGCCAAGCGGCGCCGATCCGCGCCTCGACGCCGTCCGAGACGACCAGCGCCTCGTTGTACGTGAACAGCGACGGGATTTGCGTCCTGATAGGTCTGGAGCTGGCTGAAGGCGCGACCAGATCGTCGGCGTTTTCGTCGGCCGGCGTTCTTCAGCTCGATCACACCGAGCGGCAGGCCATTGACGAACAGCACGACATCCGGCCGGCGCGTATGCTGCGCCCTCGACGACGCGTGAACTGGTTGACCGCCAGCCAGTCGTTGTTCTCCGGCGTCTCGAAATCGATAACCCGCGCCTGCGCGCCGGCGATCGAGCCGTCCTGCCGCCGGTATTCGACCGTCACGCCGTCGACCAGCATCCGATGCAGCGCATGGTTCCGCTCGACGAGCGAGTGCGCATCGATGCGCAGTTAGCTTGCGGTAGGCATCGTCGAGGGCTTCGGGCGGCAGATCGGGATTGAGACGGGCAAAGCGCCTCGCGCAGCCGGCATTCAAGAATGACATCGCGATAGTTCGGATCGTCGCGCTCCGCTGCCGGTTCGCCTGACGGCAATGTCCGGACCATGCAGGACCTCATAGCCGAGGGTCTCCAGCCAGTCGAGCGCGCCTCTTCGACCACGGATTCAGCAAAACCGTCATGCGCCCCAGTCATCTCGAACGGTCTTCGTCGCGAACCGCCCCAGCGTCGATCTTCGGTGACTCGTCACGAAGCTCTTTCGAAAGCCAATTGCGAATAGCGCTTCAGCCTCTCAACGCCGATGCGGATCTCCTTGAAGAAATCTCGATTCGTCTGGATGTTGAAGTGATGCCCCAGCGCCATCGCGCTGTATTGATTGACATCCGATTTCTGCGCCAGTTGTCGGAGACCAAGACTGTAAAAGTCGAGCTCGTTAACTCTCTTTACCGCTACCGTGGATGCTCCCGGCGTTCCTTCCGGGACGAGCTGGATTGGTATTCCTTCCTTTTTCGACAAGCGCAAAGACAGAGATGGGCCGTCAGCGTCAGCGGTGATCTCGATCGCAGCAACGCCCGAAAAGACATCATCCCATTTGTGCTGAGACATCAGCTTCTGTCCGATTTTGTCCAAATCCGACGAGTTGGTTGCCCCTTCTCACCTTTGATCGTCGAATCGAGGATCGCCAATGGGCGCAGTCTCGCTTGCGCTTCGAGATGCCGTCGTTTCCCCGGCTTTAGGAGTTTTCGGATTTCCGCGATCTTGCCGTCAATAGATGGTGAGGTCTATCGGAGCCGACATAGAGACCGGAGCTGCGGTTGGGAAGGTGGTCGGCAAGTTCTTGGTCGAAGACTGTCTTGACAAATCTCGGAAGAGCGTCACGCCTGCTTGTGCGTGGACGTAAGCTGCCCTTCCGAAAGATCGAGCAGATGATGCTGTGCCGCATCACGCAATCCGTTGATTGTTTGAAGCGTAAGCGCCTGTTCTTCACGAAGAAACTTATGTTTTCCATCGCTGAGTCCCCGGCGTACACAAGCGTCAAATCCGATCGTTTCCTTTGCGGGCTTATCACGAATTTTTGCGCCTTTTTCCGGATGGCTGCCTTGAGCAGCATCTCGAGTGACCATGAGACGAATCAAGACACCGCTAACCCTTCCGCGATCCTGTGGCCGATTGAAGAGTTCAATGCTGAGAAGCAACGAGTTACAGGCCTTCTCAAGCAACAATTTCGCTTCGCGTTTCATGCAGGTCTTGTCCGCCCCTGTCTTCGCAGCCCGTGACACCAATCTCGCCGGAAATCAGTTTTGGCAATGCGGCATCTCTTAAAGCGGTCAATGTTTGTGACTGCTTCAGAGCCAACTCAGCTTTGGAAATCAATGGCTGGCATAGATTATCGAACTTATTCATGAGCTGAGCGACGGCAGGGCGAAGTGCCCCAATCGGGCACGACTTAGCTCGTTTGCCCCGTGGCTCCCCTCACCAAGGGCCTCATCTCGGTCTCGCGCAAGTACCTGCCAAGAAATATTGGGAAGCTGATGTCCATCCGCCCGAACGACGGTGCATGGCGTCGACGTCGTTGTCCGTCGATAGTCCAAATCTGGGCTAAGCGACCGAAGGTACCGGACCCCGGTTGAAATTGACCAGAATGTCACCAGCCTAAGCTCTCTATCTTTGATCGTGCGTGCTTCGGCGATCATGTCGGCTTGGCTCGGTCTACAGACACAATGCGATTTCGAATGCACTTCTGATTCAGCACACGCACCCCGGCCGCCCCAATATACTTCGGAGAAATACCTCGCCGAAGCTGGCTTGTAATTTTTTCCAAAGGCGAAATCTTCCATCCCTTTGGAATTTCGCCCAGTTCGGAGTCCTCGAACGCATCCGGGAAGAGGTCGGCGATGGGTTTGGGCAGGCCGGGGTCGCGGCCTTCGGCTTTGGCGCGGACGGGATCGAAATCCACGAACCAGGATTTGAACAGCGCCCGCGCCATCGCCTCCAGCGTCTCGTTCATCCGCCGGTTCAGCTCGATCTTGTCGTCCAGCGTCCCGAGGATATGGGCAATGGCGCGCTGTTCGGCGATGGGCGGGAGGCAACTGGAAGCCTGCTCGAATAGTAGATGTTCGACGTGTCGGCACCGCTGCCGATCTGGAGGCCATGACTGTCGTGCTCATGAACGTGAGTTAAGCCAGTACTAGAGAAATCGCTGTTCGATGTCATCGAGAGCATACGCGGACTCAGCAAGACCTACGCTCGCCGAGCAAAGGCGACAGTACGAGCGGCATTCCGACTGCAGCGAGTCCGAAGACAGTACCCGTCCCGGCTGGAAGCAACTCGCCGTGTTATCGAGCCTCGGTTACGTCGATTCGCTCGCCAGAAGTCTGCTCGTGACATATCGGCCTGCATCCCTAAGCCGACAGGAATGTCGCCGAACCCAATATCCTGAGACCGTACGATGTACGGTATCGCCGCTTTCGAGACGGACGTCGAGTAGCGCGACAGTCCAACGTCGCGTGGCTGGCTTGTCCGGAATGCCGACAGAAACGCGTGCTTCCAGAATCACAGCCGGTGGATGCTTAACGGCGCCAGTCGAGTATCAGATGCGCAATCACCCGCCATACCCGAGTTCCCTCAGATTGGCGGCGATGGCGGCATCGAGCTTGGCGGCTTCGGCCTGCTGTTCGCGCAGGGTGGCGGTGAGCCGCTTCATCTTCTCGTCGAAGGGTTCGGCGTCTTCCTCCGCCGCTTCCGCGCCGACATAGCGGCCGGGCGTGAGCACATGGCCGTGCTTGCGGATCTCCTCGATGGTCGCGGATTTGCAGAAGCCGGGGACGTCGGCGTAATCGCCCGCGTCCTTGTCGCCGCGCCAGGCATGATAGGTGCCGGCGATTTTCGCGATGTCGTCGTCCGTCAGTTCGCGATGGACGCGGTCGGTCAGCGTGCCGAGCTTGCGCGCGTCGATGAACAGCGTTTCGCCGCGCCGGTCGCGGAAGCGGCCGTTCGACTTGCTGTCCGCGCCAGGAACCAAAGGCAGACGGGGATTTGCGTCGAGTAGAAGAGCTGGCCCGGCAGCGCGACCATGCAATCGACGAGGTCGGCCTCGATGATGGCCTTGCGGATTTCGCCTTCGCCGGACTGGTTCGACGACATCGAGCCGTTGGCCAGCACGAAGCCGGCGAGGCCGGTGGGCGCGAGGTGATAGATGAAATGCTGCACCCAGGCGAAATTGGCGTTGCCGGCGGGCGGCATGCCATAGACCCAGCGCTTGTCGTCCTTCAGCAGGTCGCCGCGCCAGTCGCTGTCGTTGAAGGGCGGATTGGCGAGCACGTAATCGGCCTTGAGGTCGGGGTGGCGGTCGTTATGGAAGGTGTCGCCATGGCCGATCTGCGCATCGATGCCGCGGATGGCGAGGTTCATCTTGGCGAGGCGCCAGGTGGTGTAGTTCGATTCCTGGCCGTAGATCGAGATGTCGCCGAGCTTGCCGGCATGGGCCTCGATGAACTTCTCGCTCTGCACGAACATGCCGCCCGAGCCGCAGCAGGGGTCGTAGACGCGGCCCTTATAGGGCGCGAGCATTTCGACCAGCACGCGCACGACATGGGACGGCGTATAGAACTGGCCGCCGCTCTTGCCTTCCGCGCTGGCGAAGCGGGAGAGGAAATACTCGTAGACGCGGCCGAGCGTGTCCTTCGCGCGGTCGGCCGGGCGCGCCGATCGCGATATCGCTGACGAGATTGATGAGCTGGCCGAGGCGCTGCTTGTCGAGGCCGGGGCGGGCGAAGTCCTTCGGCAGCACGCCCTTGAGCGAGGGGTTGTCGCGCTCGATCGCCTCCATGGCATCGTCCACCAGCGTGCCGATGGTCGGCTGCGGCGCCTGCGATTTGAGATAGGTCCAGCGCGCCTCCGGCGGCACCCAGAAGATGTTCGTCGGCGCGGTATTCGTCCGGATCCTCCGGATCGGCGCCTTCGCCTGCTCTGGGCCTCCAGCTCGGCATGCTTCGCCTCGAAGGCATCGGAGATGTATTTGAGGAAGATCAGGCCCAGGACGACATGCTTGTATTCCGCCGCGTCCATATTGTTGCGCAGGGCGTCGGCCATCGCCCAAAGCTTGGCCTCAAAGCCGAGCTCGCCGTTCTTCTTGGTATCCTGCTTCTTAGGCTTCCGCGCCATCCTGCCCCCTGACAGCTAGTGATTTAATCATACCCGTTTCGTGGGTGAAAATAGCCTTAATGTTTCGCGTAGTGGTTGGCGGTGTGAGAAGGCCGGCTTGGGCCGTTCCGCCATCACTGCCACGTAGTTTGCGAACTACGTGGTTATACAGCGCCCGTCCGCGATAGTACTTAGACGTTCACGTTAATTCCAAGGCGTGGACGCAAAAGAGTGGAACAACTCCTGAAATTAAGGGAAGTCCTTGATCGCACCGGGCTCGGCAAAACGAGCATTTACCGGCTGATGAAAGAGGATCGCTTCCCGAAGGCGATCAAGGTTGGCTCGGCCGCCCGGTGGGCGGAGACAGCCGTCCAGGCCTGGATCGCCGAACAGATCGATCGGGGAGCCTGACATGGCAACGCCGCCCCAGAATGAAGGGCGGCGCCGCGGTATCTCAGGAAGCTCGGAAGGCCTTCAAGATACTGTCGCCGCTCGCCATGATCAAGCACTCGCCGAGGCCCAGAGGCTGCTCGAAGACGGCTGCCGTCGATTCTTAGCGCTCGGCGTCCAACCCGGCTTCATCAGCATCACCTTCGGCCGTGTGATGCGCGAGCTGACGACGGAGGCCGGCGAATGAAACACAACGGCAAAGGCCGCTCAACGGGCGAGCCCAAACATGTTCGCCTTTACGAATGGGAATTGTGCGCGGACGCCTATCAATCGATGCACCCGTACAGCCGTCAACTTCTCGTTCAATTGCGCCGACGATCCAATGGCAACAACAACGGCCATATCGTTCTCGGCTATCGCGAAGCCATGGAAGTGCTCGGCGCAGGGTATAAGCTTACGAAACTGGCGTTCGAGCAAATCCAAGATCGAGGGTGGGCCAAGGTCACCAAGAAGGGCGTATTCACGGTTCGCGAGTCCGATCGCGATGCGTCCGAATGGGCAGTCACCAACGAGCCGCTCAATGGCCAGCCTGCATCCAAGGATTATATGAAATGGCGACTACCACTTCCGCCCCACGATATACGGGATCCGCAAGCAGTCGAGAAAGCTAGAAGAACGGCTCTCCGAAAGATGCGCCGGATCGGCATGAAAAAACGTGAAGCAGTCACCGGGGCGATGACGCAGCGTGGCCGAGGCGAGAACGCTCAGCCCAAACCGAAGCCACAAAAACCGCCTCACCGTCACCGGGGCGGAAACGGTCAAGGCTCCGAAAGGTGTAGCGACCGTCACCAGGGCGACGACACATATAGTTTACCAGGTACTGCAGACGCAACGCGAAGCTCTGCCATGCAGAGCAAGAGCGAGCGCGAGCCGGACGATTTGTCCATCCCGCCCTTCCTGAAACGCAAACCCGAAGAACCCGGACCGATCAAGGTGATCCAGCGAGCTACAATGGCGAGCCCAGAATTAATCCAACGATGCAATAAGCGATGAACGCGGGCGGGCCAGGGCATGGATGAACAGGACGACCCGCCCCAGCCGCCATCCGAGAAATAAAGGGAGGTGTTGGCGCAGCGGCCTTCGCACTGCACGCGACTGCCCAGCGCCTCGAGCTCCACGTCGCCCAAGCGGTCGATCAGCTCTCGGTGCGCGAAATCGGCCATACGCTGGCACCCTAGGCATTGGACAGTGACCCGATAGCTGAACGTCGTGTACTGGGAGAGGAGAATCGGTCTGTAATAGCAGAGCGCCGAGGACATTCGAAAAATTGGATTGGTGCTTCAAGGTGAAAAAAGAAGACCGTGGTATCGAACCGTGGTAATTAGCGCGGCTGGCCTCTAAATAATACATGAAATACAATATGGTATGGGCTGAATACGAATCCCTCTCCCGCTACCAAAGGCTTCTCCGCGCTAGTTCGCCATGTATCTTGATCCCCTGAAGACTTCGCGAAAATCTGCGGTACCTTGGCTCCTACCGTTCATGGAATTTCGCGGTCATCCGCGATGAAACCGTGGTCTATGGCCGGGGCATCTTGGATTAAATCTCACCAGGTGCGACGGTAAAGTGATCGATAGGGACTAGAGAGGCTGACAGGTACGCAATGCCGACCGGCAACCAGTGGCCGCGCATGGATTAGAAAGCTAATCGAATAAGACTGCCCGGAAAATCCCAGGGAAGAGGTTTTCGAGAACGCTGTTTACCTCCAGGACCTCTATCACCCCACCTGCGTTCGGGTGGAAGGCAAGGCCATGGAAATGTCACGGGCGGTCTGTCGTAAACCGGAACCTGGAAATCGAACGAACCACGACTGACGACTGGCTAAAGTAGCCGCCCTCTGCAGTGTTTCGTCATGCGGTCGCCCCCTCGGCGAATTTGACCGTCGTGATCTTGTGCTTCTGCAGTCTCGGCAGCACCTCCCGGCCGATGCGGCGGACTTGGTTCATGAACATCTCCCGAGGCATTCCGCCGCGATTGCAAACGAGCAAAAGGTTCTGCGCGCCGGCTTCGTCGGCCTCGGCGAGGATCTTTTCGACGACCTCATCGGCCGGACCGATGGGCATTTGGTCAACGAATTGGCGGACAGCGTCGATCGTCCATTCGTGGAATACGGTCGCGTCCTCCGCGAGGGTTCCTTTCTTGCCCTCGCGCAAATGCTTGAACGAGGTGGTGCTGTAATAGCCCTTTTGAATGTTCTGCTGTTTGACATGGTCATAGAGCAGCAGCGTGTTGAAGAAATACATCAGATAGGGCGCGTATTCCTCGACGGCTTTTTCCTTGGAATCCGCCACATAGCAATCGACCATGATATTGAGCTGGTCGGGCGTGACCTTCCGTCCGTACTGGGCCTGGCACTCGGCGTAGTAGCGGAGGGTGTCCTCGCGCACTGGCCCTGGGAGCACCCCCGGCGTGATGCCGATGTTGTTGGCGGCGGCCCATTCGATGGTTTCCTTCGAGCTCGTCACCGGCACCCATACGGGGGGATGCGGTTCCTGGACGGGCCGAGGCCAGATCGAAACGTTCTTATACGTGTAGTGTTTGCCTTCGAAGGAAAAGCTCTCCTCGGTCCATGCGCGGCGCATGATCTCGTAGCACTCCTCGAAACGCTCCCGAGATTCCGCCATGGGCACGTTGAAGATGTTGTATTCGCGCGGCGCGCCCCGTCCGACTCCCGCGATCAATCGGCCCTTCGACAGGCAATCGAGCATCGCCAGCTCCTCCGCCAGCCGTAGCGGCTCATGAATGGGCAGAAGGTTGGCGTAAATCAGGATCTTCACACGCTCCGTCCGCTGCGCCAGCGAGGCGGCCAGCAGATTTGGCGAATTCATCAGACCGTAGGGCGTCCCGTGGTGCTCGTTGAGGGCGATGCCATCAAACCCGAGTTTCTCCGCTTCGACCCAGGCGTCGAGATGCTCCGAATAGGTGTCCATCGCGACTTGGGGATTGAAATGGCTTCGCCCGAGTTTCGGGACCTTGCCATCGACCTTGAACTTGTCGACGTTCTCGCCGTAGGCTAACCAGTCGAATATGAAGACTTCCATCTCGTTCCCCCTCGATTTATCTGATCCGATAATTTTGATGGCAAGGTGTTGAACCTGGGATTGGTGACGAGGCAATCAGGACGCCACGATGACGCAGCACTTCGCAGCAATTGTTCACAGAACGGAAAAGTGGGATCATTCGATCCCGCCCGAACAACAGCCCGGCTTTGCGGGGCACCTCGAATATATGGGTGGATTGGAGAAGAGCGGCTTCATCGCGCTGGCGGGCCTTCTCACCAGCACCAACGACGTGCTCTTCGTATTCCATGCGGAGAGCGAGGCCGAGGTTCGCGAACGCCTCGCGATGGATCCGTGGCAGCGCGATGGCATGGTGGTTGTCACACGCATTGAACCCTTGGCTCTCAGAATTGGAAACCTTTAGACGCCGGTATCGACCCGTCCCGCCAATCGGGAGCGCACTCAGTCGAATACGGCGACGGTCCTGATTTCGTAACTGATACGCGGCGGCGCATCCGGCAACGATGTCGGATCATCGAACGCCGTATGCGCGGTCATCTTCCAATCTTTTTCCCCGGTATCGAACAGCTTGAAGACAAGGACCTCGTCCGGCTCCATGTGCGGATAGTAGTACCAGCGGTGCTTGGGATTGTAGGCGAAGTTGAATCCGCCGGGCTCCTTGACGGCCCCGGTCTCCGTGGTGGAGCCAAAATTAATGCGCAAGAAGTCGCCGCGCTCGACCGTGTTCTTGTCGCAGACCGCGAGCGGCGAGCGTTCTACGGTCCTAAGCGGCCGCCAAACATTGATATTGACGAGCCGCTTGTTCTTGATCGCCTCGAAGCGATCCGGCGCAAAGCGCTCGAGCGAACTGCGAAGCCCGTATTCGGTGAAGTCGACATGGGCGCTGAGAGCAGGACCGCCGCCGGCGTTTTGCTCGCCGCCGCGCAAAATTCCCATGAAGGCGATGACCTCCTTGGCGCCGGTCAACTTCTTCACGAGTTCCTGCACTTCCGGATAGTAGTATTTCGCCGCCGCCGTCTGATCCGTAAGGTCGACGTTGGTCTTGTGCTTCAACAGGGTGAAGCCATTCCGTTCGAAACTAAGGTCGGCAAGCCGCGCATTGTAAACGCGCATCGGATGGTCCTCCATCTCGAACGTATACTTGCCATTCGCGAAGATCGTCCCACCGTCCGCCGCCTTCTCGGAGTAGCGAATCATCGCATCCACATAAGGTGGTGCCTCGGTCCGACTTTTCTCGGCGATTTCCAAAATATTCCTCCATGTGATAATTTTTGAGGCTATCATCGGGAACGGCGGTTTGCAAGGATCTCGGACGCTGGTTTCAGGGTATGGACGAAGCGTAATACGGTAGGAAAGCAAGGCGTACAAAGGGGGATTGATGAGCACAGACAAAGCCAAAGACGCGCCCACGCTGAGATGCTGGCATATCTATTCCGACAGCGACGGGGTCTCTCATTTTCGCCAAACCGATTTGCCGTTCAAGGCCCGCGCTGTCCCAGGCATGGACGACCCTCCCGCAATACTGCCTCTGGACAGTCAGCCGGGGGTGGCGTTCGTGAGATTGGCGCCGGGCCAAGTCGAAGACTGGCATCCGGCGCCCCGTAGCGTCTTCTTGATCGTGATCCAAGGCGGATCGCGAGTTACCGTCGGCGACGGCACGGTCAAGGAATTCGGGCCCGGCGAAGTCGTGTTCATGGACGATACGACCGGCAAGGGCCACATCACGGAGCCGGTCGGGAATGTAGCCCATGTCGCGCTCATCGTTCCTGCGGACTCGCTCATGAAATAGTGGACCGTTTGGCAACAGGGTGACCTTTTTTCAGAAAACGGAGATGGGATGTGCCGCAGCGCGCTGACGTCTGCGCTGCCGCCTTGCAAGGGAGCTGAGAATGGCAAGCAAACGTGCAACGATTGTCATCGTTCATGGGGCATGGGTCGGGGGATGGCGGTGGCGGGGTGTCGCAGACACTTTGCGTGACCGCGGTCATTACGTATTTACGCCGACGCTCACCGGCCTTGGTGAACGCGCACATCTGACGAGCCCCGACGTCAATCTTTCCCTGCATGCCCGCGATATTGCCAATGTCATCAAGTATGAGGGGCTGGAGAACATCTTGCTTGTCGGCCATTCCTATGGCGGCATGCCGATCTCGCAGGCCACGGAACTGGTGCCCGATGGCGTCATTCAGTCGATCATGTATCTGGACGCCTTCTTCCCCGAGAATGGCGAATCGCTAAACGATCTCGTCCCGGGCCCCCCGCACCTGCCGCCCGAAGGCGAGGATTATCTCGTGCCGCCGCCCCGCGTGAATCTGGAGGGGTTCAACGCCCATATGACTCCGGAGGCGCGTGAGTCCTATGAGGATCGGCGGACGCCACAATCGGTTTATTGCTTCAGCGAGAAGGCTCGCCTGACGGGCGCGCGCGAGCGCATCCCGCAAAAGGCCTATGTGATTGCCACGGGATACAAGAACGACACCTTCGCCCCGGTCGCCAAGAAACTCCGCAAGCATAAGGATTGGCGTGTGGAGGAGATGCCGTACACGCACGATCTCCAGCATGTCGCGGTAAAGGAAACCGCCGACATGATCGAATCGGCAATTCCCTGAGGCGACGCGGCGCGGTTACGGTCGCGGCTGGCTATCCTCGTCCGTGGGCTCTCTGACGAAGAACATCCAGATCAGGCCGACGGACAGAAAGGCGACACCGACGCCGAGGCCCGCTTGCTGACTCTGGAAGTAAGATGTGACGATGCCGATGGCGAGCGGTCCCAGGAATGACGTTGCGGTTCCGGTTAGCGCGAAAAGACCGAAGAACTCGCCCAACATGTTGCTAGGCACGAGCCTGACGACCATCGTCCGGCTAGCCGCAACCGCCATTGCCGAGAAAAGCGCTATACTGGCCTGAGCGGTCGAGAAGACTTTGTCGGCCGCGGTCGGAAACAAACCCGTTGCGGAGGGATCAGGGACGACCGGGATGAAGAAGATAACATCGGGGTTGACGAAGCACAGCGTGATGTTCGCAGCCAGACAGCCCAATACGGCGAGGACTATGCTTCGCTTCGTCCCGAGGCGGCGATCGATAATTCCAGCCAAGAGTCCGCCGAACATCGCGCAGGCGCTGTTGATAAGTCCCTGAACGGCGATGGTCGTCGCAGACCAATGCATGATTCCGGCGGCATAGACGCCGGTGAATAGGGTTAGGACGATAAACCCGTCCGAGTAGATAATCCGTGCCCCCATATACTGGCCGACGTTCGAGTAACTACGAAGCTTACGGAAGGTATTCAGGATATTTCGGAATGCGCGGACGACCGCTTCCCGCGTCTTGACTCTGGCTTTGGCATTGTCCGGCGTCAGGAAGTAGAACGGAAAACTGAAGGCTACGAAGATTATGGCGGCTAATGGACCAACTGCGCGTTGAGGCTCGCCGGCTGAAAGCTCCAGGCCGAATAGCGGGGTGGAGTTCCAGCTCCACGCGACCAGAAAGAACAAGACGGACGAAAAGTTCAGCACATTGCTTGCCGCCATGCCGAACCCGCTTATTCTGCCAACGTTGCCAGGTTTCGTAATACTCGGGAGCAGCGAGTTCATGAAGATCGGTATGAATTCGAGCCCGAGAGCCGCCGCAAGAAGGGATCCCATGATCCAATAGACGCCGGAGCCCATATTCGGCGTGGCGAAGGCAAGGCCGATCATACCCGGAACCGCCAATGCGCTGAACATCGCGATCCACGCCTTGCGATGCCCACCGGCATCCGCGATCGCTCCGAGAACGGGAGCGCCGATCGCAAGAGCGACGGCTGCAATTGTCGAGACTTGGCTCCAGAGCACCTGACCGCGGACGGGATCGCCTACGACCGTCGACGTAAAATAGGCCGAAAAGACGAACAGGGTGACCAGCGCGAAATACGGCATCTTCGACGCATCTGCGACGATCCAGGCCCAGGCCGCCAACGATCGCCGGACCGAGGCGTGCTTGCCACCACCAACGGGCGCCGCAGTGTCTTGTGGCGCGTCCACCATGAAGTCCCCCCAGCGCTCGAACCGTCCGCACGCCAAATGCCGCGCGAATATCTCGAACGCGGCCCCCTTATTATCGGATAAGAGAATATTGAATATTTTTCGGTTGTCGAGCAGCGTTTACGACGATGGTCAGTTCGAATCCGCGCCCAGCGCCTTACGGCCTAGTGTGGATTTGGTCGGCATCAAGAAATGTCGCAATCAATTTCCGGCGTCGGCGACGTGTCAGGACTCTTTGCGTATGCCGTGCACGATCATTTTCGTGACGAAGTCCACGAATTGCTCGTCGATCTTATCCCGATCGACCTGCGGTCCGGCGACGGTTTCAACGACCTTAAAGGTCGATACATAGGATTCGCCCACCCCGATCAGAATCATGTGCAGCAGCGCCGCCTCGACGTCCGGATTTTCGGTCGGTGCGGACTCCCCTTCGCGAACCAATGTCAGCGTGGACCGCGACCGTGCAACCCCGAGATCGATCACCTCGGCGAAGAGCTGGCGCGCCGCCACCGACCGCATATTCATGATCTCCTTGAAAACGAGCTCGCGAAATGAGGGATATTTGCGATGCAGATCGATCAGCGCATTGAGCATCCCTCGGATCGCCCGCTCTGCACTCTCCGGCGTCGTGGGGGCCTCGCGAGGGCGCGCCGTCTCTTTCAGCAGGTGGCGCGCCACCGCGATCATCAGATTGGACCGGTCTCCAAAATAGTAGCGGATAAGCGCCGGGTTCACGCCCGCGTGCCGCGCGACGGCGGCGATCGTGATCTTGTGAGGTGGTTCCTTCCTCAGGAGTTCGCAAGTTCGCAGGATCAGTTTGTCTGCGCCGACTTTGGGATCGCCCGCGCTTCGGCCGGCCCTGAGACCGCCGCGCACGTTCGGCCTTGGTCGCTCTCGGGGCCTCCATGGCAGATGGCTTCGGCGGCGTCTTGCTCATTCTCACACTCGTTCATCTCGTTTGGCTCAAGGGCGGAGACCCATAACGGGTCGAATGCCGGTTTCCGAGCCAACTATTTCGAGATCGGGCCGAGGATACAAGGCGATAGTCAGGATGGCGACACGTGGATAGTATACGAAAGTGCGCAGAAGGCAGCTCGCACCGTACCGTCACTGCCAGCCTTTAGCGCGAATGACGGCCTCGCGATAATGCCGGCGCGCATACCAATAGCAGGCCGCCGGCACCCATCCGAAGAGCGCCGCCAGGACGAGCGAATAGCGCAGTTTGGCTTCGTCGTGGAAGACGACATCGGTCAACGTCGCAATGACCGTGGGCCCGAGGCCGGTGCCCAGCACGTTCGCGATGAAGAGATACAGCGCGGTCACGCGCCCGCGCATCTCGTTGGGTGTGATCACCTGAAGCGACGCGGACATCGGTGCGGCCCCGATCCCGAAGATGAGGCCGCCGATGACGGCCATCGAGACGGCGAGCCAGGGCGAAGGCATCAATGGCCCGAGAATCGACCACGGAATGGCAAATGTCGCCGCCCAGGCGACAACGCGCATATTCGCGTCGTCAAAGCCACGCGCAGCATAGCGCTCGGCGAACCAGGCGCCGAGCATCATCCCGACGGGCGATGTGATGAGAGCCACGAGGCCCAGAACGTAGCCGGTCTGAACCGGGCTCCAGTCATAGGTGCGCTGATAAAATACGATGCTCCAGGCCGCCGTACCCGTATGCACGATCGTGCTGAGCCCCATGGCGCAGAACATGGGGATGTAGCATTTCCAATTCTTGCCGACGAATTGAAGGACGGTCGACCAGGGCACCTTGGCCATCGATGTCGCCAAACGGAAGCGCCCGCGTCGCCGCGGCTCGACCACGGTAAGCATGAGCGCCGCGACGATGAGACCGGGCAGGCCCACAACGAAGAAAACCATCTGCCAGTTGTGAATCGTCCCGATGATCGGCACATGGAGATCGGGTACGCCTTGTACCGATTGAACCACCGCGGCGCCGATCATCTGAGCGAGACCCACGCCGGCGATGCCGCCGAAGCTCATGAATGCGATTGCGCGCGTAAGCTTTGCCGGCGGGAAGAAGTCGGCGAGCATGGAGAGCGTCGCCGGCCCCGTGCAGGCCTCGCCGACGCCGACGCCGACCCGGAAAGAAAGAAGCTCCAGAAGTTCTGCGCGACGCCGCAGAGCGCCGTCATGCCGCTCCAACAGAACAATCCGAAACTGACAATGAGGCGCCGACTCTTCGAATCGGCGAGCGATGCAATCGGAAATCCCAGCAAAATGTAGAAGACGACGAACGCAAACCCCATAAGGAGGCTTACCTGCACGTCAGTGAGATGAAGGTCGCGTTTAATCGGCTCGATCAAGAAGGTTGATGATGCCGCGATCGAGCGAATTGATGAGAAGCGACAGCGCAAAAATAAAAGCGCCCAATAGGCCTGACCGAGGGGCGGGTAGTCCGATGCTGGCGGGGTCGGTCCCGCATCGGCCGGCGCGCGGCCCGCGGCATCGGCCGCAGCCAGCGTGGCGTCTTCAGACGATGAGGCCATTTCCCCCTCCCCGTGTCCGCGTGTCTCTTGGCGCGTATGCCGCAGTTTCAAGACCAGTGGCCTATCGCCCCCGACAGGCTCGAAGATATCAAATGCGGACACCCGCCCCCGACGCCGGTTATGCGAACGACAGTTCCCCAAACGGTGCGACATACCGACGGCAGAGGTCGGCGATCGCTAGCCCGCAGCACGCATGGCCTCGATAGCCGATACCTCTGGCCCGTATTCATTGATTGTCGCGCGGCGCAAATCGCGCTTGTAGCGATAGCGTTCGAAGGACGTCGCGCTGTGCATGCTGCAGCGATTGTCCCAAATCACCATGTCGCCCGGCCGCCATTTGTGGGAATAGACGATATTTGCGTTGTGTCGCGAAGGCATAGAGCTCGTCGAGAAGCTTGAGGGCGTCTTCCTCGTCCCAGCCGACGATGCCGACGGCGTGCCAGCCCATATAGAGCGCCTTGCGCCCGCTTGCGGACGTGCGCACCAGGGGATGCGACATGCGGGGATAGGCCTTGCGCATATTGTCATCCCCGAACTCGACGCCGTTGCGCTGGAGCGCGCGGAACATGTCATGCTCCACGACAAGATTCTCGATCTTGTCCTTCATTTCCTGCGAAAGGTCGTCGTAGACGGCGCGCGTGTCGATATACTCCGTGTTGGCGCCTTCAGGCGGCGTTACGTAGCAAAGCAGAAGCGACCATTTGGTCGGAAGCGAGTTGAACGGGCTGTCGGTATGAAACAGCTCGAAGTCCGTCGGCTTTGCTTTGGCATCCGGATTCTCCGGGACGATCTCGCCCTCGGCGGTGAGATTGCCGATGTCGTAAAGCCCCTCGGTGATACGCTTGCCGCCGGGCGGTGCCAGCTCGAGCGGTCCGAAGGCGCGGGCGAAGCGGAGATGATCCTCATCGTTGAGGCTCGCGTCGCGGATCACGCAGACCGCATACTTCGCCATGGCGTCCTCAACGGCTTGAACGGTCTCGGCCGTTACGGGCGCCGACGTATCCAATCCAGAAATTTCCCCCATGAACAGAGGATGAAGCTGCCTGACCCGCATTCCGGTCCTCCCCAATTCAGCGCCCTATCCGGTCAAATGGCATTCCTGCCGGCAGGAAAAGGTAGTATACTTCTAGAAAATTCTCTGTCCCGATAATTTATTTCAGTCAGCGTACGCAGTTCAAGACGGAAGAAAGCCCTATGCGATCGAGCGCGGCTTGTCTGGGGCCGGCATGCGACCGGCTTTGAAAGGGGGATGTGATGAACCTGCGCGATGTGAAGACGGGTCCCGACCGGCGGCAAGTGACCACCGGCCTGGCGGCGGTAGCCGCGGCGGCTGTGATCAGCGGTCCGGTGACCGCGGCGGGAAAAATCAACGAGATGGTGGTGGAAACCACCTATGGGAAAGTCTCCGGCATGCCGGCGGACGGCGCTTGGGGGTTCATGGGAATTCCCTATGGGGCATCCACGGCAGGTAGCGCACGGTTTCTGCCGCCGCAGCCGCCGGCGGCGTGGACCGGCGTGAAAGGACCCTGGAAGAACCGAATCATATCTCCGCAGATCAACCCCAAGGTTCCGGCGCCTCCACCAGGGTCTCTGTTCTCATATGTCCAGGAGAGGGACGGGACCGAGAGCGAAGATTGTCTGAATCTCTGCATATGGACACCGGCGGCCGATACGGCGAAGCGGCCCGTCATGGTGTGGCTACATGGTGGCGGCTATTCCACCGGCTCTGGATCGCACCCGACTTATTACGGCGGCCGGCTGGCGGCGCGCCACGATGTCGTGGTGGTTAACGTCACTCACCGGCTGAATGTGCTCGGATATACGTATCTTGGCGACATATTGGGACCTGAGTTCGCAACCTCGGGCAATGCCGGCATTCTCGATATTGCCGCTGCCCTCGAATGGGTCCAAGAAAATATCGATCGGTTCGGCGGCGATCCCACGAGAGTAATGATCTTCGGCGAATCCGGTGGCGGCGGGAAAGTAGCCTCCACCCTCGCCATGCCGCGGGCACAAGGGCTGGTCCATCGTGCGGTGATGGAGAGCGGCTCGGTTCGAGCATTGACCGAGCGGGATGAAGCGACACCCTTTACCGAGGCATTGCTCGCGGAACTCGGCCTGACCAAAGACAATGCGCGTGATCTTCAAACCATCCCATTGCCGCGCCTGATGGCGGGCTATTTCGCCACCTCGGCCAAAGTTGGCGGCGGCCTTCGCGCCTTCGCGCCGGTGCGAGACGAAGTGAGTATTCTACGCAATCCGTTTGATCCGGTAGCCAATCCGCTGTCCGCGAACGTGCCCCTCATCATCGGAACCAACAAGACCGAGGCAACCTTGTTCCAGTTTGGCGACGACGCGGCCTTCAAGTTGGATGAAGCGAGTCTTCTGAAGCGATCGATCGATTCGCTCGGCAAAGCGAACGGCGAAGCTGCGGTGCGGCTCTATCACGAGGTTTATCCGAACGCATCACCGTCGGACATCCACTTCCTCATGGCAACCGATCGCTCCGGCGGCCTTCGACGGGGGGCAACCCAGATCGCGGAGCTAAAATCCGTGCAGGGCCCCGCACCCGTCTTCCTCTACCAGATGCAATGGGAGACGCCGGTACTTGATGGCAAGCTCCGTTCGCCGCACGGCTTGGAGGTCTCGCTCGTGTTCGATAATCCGGACGCCCCGACGACGGCTCCGATCACCGGCGGCGGCCCGCGGGCGCAGGCCATGGCGTCGGTGATGAGCGCCGCCTGGGCAGCGTTCGCGCATACAGGCGATCCGTCGACCAAGGATTCGGCATGGCCGGCCTACGACCTCGACCGGCGCACGACCATGCTGTTCGACGAGAAGAGCGGCGCCGAGGCCGATCCGTTCCGGCGAACCCGACGGTTCTGGGATCAGGTGTTCAGCCCGTTCATCTAAGAAAGGGTCGGCACCGTATTGCGTCAGTCCGCCGGGCTGACCTAGGCTGTGATCCAGGACGTCCGCAAGCACCAGGCCTCTGGCTTGTCAGCTGGATCATCGTAACGGGACAGGTCGATGCGCCATCGAGAAATCTTTTGCCTTATGGTCGTCGGCGCGGGCCTCGTGTCGTTGGGGATCACGTTGTTCGGTATGCAGTCGACGGCTGCGAACAAGCCTTCCGCCTGGTGGGCGCCGGGGGAGGGGCGCATTTTCCCGGCCAAGCTCGACTATCGCGACGGGTCCGGCGTCACCGAGACTTTGTTGACCAATGGCCCGCTGGACACCAAAGGGCATCCGTTTTTCACCGCGATCGGTCCGAATGGACGCGCCTGCGTAACCTGCCATCAACCTGCCGACGGGATGAGCCTATCGGTTACGACGATCCAGGAGCGCTGGAAAGAAACGGACGGCAAGGATCCGCTTTTCGCCGCCTTTGACGGATCGAATTGCCCCGATTTGCCGCAGGGTTCAAAGAAGTCCCACTCGCTGCTTCTGGAGCGGGGCGTGTTCCGCATCGAGCGGCCATGGCCGCCACGGGATCTGACGGGCAAGACCATTACGCCGGATTTCGAGATCGAAGTCGTCCGCGATCCGACGGGCTGTAACACGGGCAAGGATCATGGCCTCAAGGCACCAAATCCCACTGTGTCGGTCTATCGCCGGCCTCGACCTGTTTCGAATCTTAAGTATTTGACGGCCATCGGCTTTCCCTACGACCCGAAGAGCGGCATGCCGCTCAAGCACGATCCGGAAACCGGCAAGCCGGTGAGCGGCAATCTGATGGCGGATTCGAGAGTGTTCACCCTTGCCGAGCAGGCGCGGGACGCGATGCATGGCCATCTCGAGATCATGGGGCGCCTCAATCAGGACCAAGTAAAGCGCATCGTCGACTTCGAGAATGCATCTCTACACGGCCCAACAGCGCGATAATGTCGGGGGCGCCCTCGACGAAGACGGCGCGTTTGGAGGACCGGCGAAACTCGCGAATTCGGAGCCCGGACAACTCGGCGATCAGGGCCAACCCGTGTGGAGCGAGTTTGCGGCGTGGGCGAACATCCCCAAGGATGCAAATTTGACGCCGGAGCAGCGCGCTTTCCGCGAGTTGGTCGCGCGAGGAGCCAAGATCTTTCGAGAAAAGACTTTCCTGATTTCGGATTCGATGGGCATCAACTGGCCGATCGGCTTCGGCAATCCGGTCCGAAACGCGTGCGCGCTCTGTCACAATATGAGTCAGATGGGCAACGATGTCGCGCCGGGGCATGTGGATCTCGGGACCACGACGTTACCCTTTGCGGATCCCGCGCCCGATCTTCCGCTGTTCAAAATTACCTGCAAGGGCAAGCCGCATCCATTTTATGGCCGCGTCATCTACACCCATGACCCTGGTTACGCTTTAACCACGGGCAAATGCCAGGACGTGGGCCGTATTACCTTGCAGTCGATGCGCGGCTTGGCCGCCCGGCCGCCCTATTTTTCGAACGGCTCGGCCAAGACGCTACGGGACGTCGTCGACTATTACGACCGGCGGTACAATATCGGTTACACCGAGCAGGAGAAGCAGGATTTGGTCAATCTCATGAGCGTGCTGTGAAGACGCCATTGGCCATGGTCCGTGCGATGTCCTCCGTCGTGGCGGTCACCGGCATCCTCGTCGGTGTGGCGGCACAGGCCCAGGAGGTCGTTCAATTCGTTTCGTGTCCGATCTACAGAGATGCGGATTTGGGGAAGAAGTCCGGCTGTTGGCTTACCGACGACCGTGAGTCCGGTGTGCGTTATGATGTCAGCAAATCGCCGACCAAGCCGCTTTCCAATCGTGCGATTCTCGTCGAAGGACGTGTTACTAGCGATAGCACGCCGTGCGGGAGTCCGACGCTCGATCCCGTTCGTGTGTCGGTCCTGGATATGTCCTGTACGCCCAAGATGCTGCCTGCCGAGGGTTATCCCGGTCGCAAGTTCGTTCTTCCGAAGCGCAACGTCCGACCGATGTCGGAAGCCCGGCCGGTTCCGCCGAAGCCCTTCCAGGCGCGGACCTTCTATTTGTTCTTCGATTTTGATCGAGACTTCATCGTCTATCAGTTGGACGACTATTTCCTCGACCGGACCATCGCCTATATCCGCGGGGTGCACGCGAGCAAAATCACGGTGACGGGCTATGCCGCGACCGATCCTCAGGACGTGTCGGGCCAGATGATGGCGGAGAATCGCGACATCGCGCGGCAAAGGGCCGAGGAAATCACTAAGGCATTCATTTTGTTGGGCGTGTCCAATGATAAGATCACGACCAAATGGCACAACGCGGCCCAACCGATCGATGTGCCGGACGCTGATGGCCTACCGGATGCTTCGCGTCGACGGGTCGAAGTCCTGGTTGAGCCTTAGACGCAATTGGACCGTTGGGGAATTCGGGTCATCGATGCGGTTTTCGCACTTCTATGCAAGGGAGAATACGATGAAGATTGGTCCGACTTTGGGTAACTGTTTGACATTTGCGCTGGTTTCGCTGCTAGCGGTCGCGCCAGGTCGTGCCGGCGCTGCCGAAGCTTCGCAGCCGGCTCCCAAGCCGGTCGGTGTGATCGGCGATCCAGGTGGAACCGGAAAATGGCCCGCAGTCGCCGAGGCCGTGGCATCGCTCCGGACCCACACGCTGTATCATCCGGCAACGATGCCCGATCAGAAGCTTCCCCTGGTGATTTGGGGAAACGGGGCATGCGTGGACAACGGATTGATGTATGCGGCCTTCCTCCGCGAAATCGCCTCGCACGGGTTCTTCGTCATTTCGCTCGGCTATCCCCGAGAGGAGGGCAGGGAACGGCGTGAGCCTGCGGCGCAGCCGCCCGCACCTGCCGCGGCGCCGGTTCCGAATTCACTGCCGCCGGCTGCGACCCATGCCTCGCAGATTTACGATGCAATCAATTGGGCCGATGCCGAGACGAACCGCCAAGGCAGTCCTTTTTTCCACAAGATCGACACGAGCCGAATCGCTGTCGCGGGACATAGCTGCGGCGGCCTTCAAGCGATACGCGTCTCGCCGGATCCGCGCATTTCGACCACTCTCGTCATGAACAGCGGCGTCTTCAATGGCGCGCCGCCGGGTGGGATCGACGAGCTGAATGTCGGCAAGGACATCCTCCAAAAGTTCCATGCTCCAGTGGCTTATATCAACGGAGGGCCGACCGACATCGCGTTCAAGAATAGCGTCGACGATGTATCGCGGATCCACCAGGTGCCGGTCTTCTTTGCCTATAACGACGTCGGTCACGGCGGCACCTATATGCAGCCGAACGGCGGCGCGTACGGACAGATGGCGACGAAGTGGCTCGAATGGCAACTCAAGTCCGACCGCGAGGCCGGCAAGATGTTCGCCGGCTCCGATTGCGGTTACTGCACTGAAAAAGGTTGGACCGTGAAGGAGTTCATCAAGAAGTAGACGCGTTTCCGCTTAGCCCGACGATCCGGACTTGCCTACCGGATCGCCGGGTTTAGGTTGAGGCGACTTTCGCCCCCAATGCGATCGTCGGTCCCGCCGCGTTCAGTTTCTCTACCGCAAAGCCCGCCGCGGATTTGTATCCGGCCATGAATTCTTCAAGTTCATGAGCCGGAATAACGTCGTTTATGTCGTCGAATATGCCGCCGCATCGTTCGTCGACAATGTTGAGGATGCCGAACGGCCCCGCACCGCGATTGCGGAGAACCAAGGCCGAGATCGGCGCGCAGAGCCGCTTATCGTATGCCCGCAGGGCGTCCGGCGTCACGCCGTGTTCCACCATTGCGGCGCCCAGAACGCGCGCGTCGACAATCGCCTGACTGGCACCATTGGAGCCCGTCGGATACATCGCATGTGCCGCGTCGCCCAACAGCGCAACCCGTCCATCGACCCAGCTCGGAACCGGGTCGCGATCGATCATCGGATACTCGAAAACCTCGGTTGAACGGCCCAACATGTCCGGAACATCGAGCCAATCGTACTTCCAGTCCTCGAAATAGCCCATGAATTCGCTATGTTCGGCGCGACGATTCCAGTCACCTTTCGTCCAGCCGAGGGAATTGTCGACCGTAATCTCCGCAACCCAATTGATAGTCGAAAGGCCTGTCTCGGGATCGGGAGGCGAGATGGGGTAGAAGACCAGCCGATGCGTGTGTGAACCGAGCCCAACGAACGATGCGCCACTCCTAATCGGAAGGCCCGGGCTGGTCCCTCGCCACATGATCGCGCCGCCCCAGTTTATCGGCGGCTGATCGGGATGCATCTGCGCGCGTACGGCCGAGTGAATGCCATCGACGCCAATCAGAAGGGCTCCATCGATTTCAAGGCGTTCACCGGCCAATGTTTCTATCAGCGCGGTTACGCCGCGGCCGTCCGGTCGATTTCTGTATCCGGTCACTCGGTGGCCCAATTTCACTGACTTCGGTCCCAGTCGTTTGAGAACCTCGCGGTAGAGAAGCATCTGAAGCTTCCCTCTGTGAACCGCATATTGCGGCCAGCGGTATCCGGCCAGCAGTCCCCGTGGTTCCGAATAGACTTCCTTGCCGTTGCGGCCGACCAGAGTCCATTCCTTGGCTTGAAGGCCGATTGTGTCGAGGCGCGCCTCGTCGAATCCTAGATCGTATAGTTCGCGGACGGCGTTTGGCTGGAGATTGATGCCGACCCCAAGAGGCTTGAGGTCCGCGACGGATTCGAAAACCACGCACTCGACACCAATCTGGTGCAGAGTTAGGGCTAGGCTCATTCCGCCTATGCCGCCGCCCGCGATGAGGACGGCGGTGTCAGTCTTGACGTCACTCACTAAGAAGTCCCCCCAATCATTGTTAGCAAACTAAAGCGTTCCAAGCTGAAATTCGATCCCCACTTCAACGGAATTTCATTGATCAAATGTGTACTGGTCGGTCCCCGGAAATCTCTCAATCGGCCCGTCTCAAGACTATTGTCAAGGCGTTTGCCGGGCCGTCTGTCCCGTTTCGGCAATGCGCCGCAGGTAAGCGATCAGTTGTCTCGCTTCACCTTTACTGAAAAGAGACGAATACGTCTTGTCGTGCTCTCGTACGATGACCTTGACCTGTTCCAAAAACTTGCGACCTTTGGGTGTAAGGTGCAGCTCCTGCCGTCGCCGATCGTTTTCGGAGCGTCTTCGGACAACCAATTTTCGATTTTGGAGGCGATCGACGACGACCATCATCGCCGGTCGGTCGACACCCAAGATCGCCGCCAGATCGACCTGAGAAATCCCCGGGTTGCTGTCGATAAGCTCCAAGACGGCGAATTGCCGTTGCCCCAATCGCAGCTTTTTCGTGCTTTCGGCAAAATGACGATGAACGGAGTTCTGCGCCATACGCAGATTGAAACCGATTAGGTCGCTCAATGCTCCGAAGTCTAAATCGACCGACGAACGCTTGCCCTTCTTTTGCCCTACCTCTGGCATACCACCCTTTCGACTTCCAAGCGGCTACCCGTCGTCCACCGCTGTTGTAATAACATGTCCCGGCAACCGGCCGACGGAACGACGACCTTCTCAAAACGGCCTCCAGGCGGGCTGGTAAGTCGGGCTGAATATCCTACCCCAGTCCACGCTCGAAGCCGACCGGCTTTTTCGCCGATATCGCGCGCAAAATCCAGCGGCACATATTCATTCAACTCGGGCTTGTACATTTTCATAACCGTTATTGAAGTCTACCATAATTAGTATATGATACTAACAGTTACGAGTCGTAACTATATGGGGGAAAGGCGCTGGGCCGGGCTAGGGTCCTGGGGTCGACAAAGTCCAGAAAACAGTGACGCCAAGTTCGGTACGAAGCCGCGCCCGGTGACTCTGTATTTCAACCGACTCGCAGTGTGATTGGTCGACGGAAGAGCGACCGTTGGACGGCAGCCGCGCTATGTCTGCGTGTGATGCTGCCGCGAACGAAGCACAAGTGTCATTACGCATGGGAGGCGTGCGCATGTTTCAGTCATACAGGTATCTAGCGGCGGTCGCGATCGGCGCCTTGGCAGCGGCCACCGGATCAACCGCGGTTCCTTCTGTCGCACGGGCCGAGAACACGTCCGTATCGGAAGGGACGACGTTACCGACCGTCCTCGTGACGGCGCGGCGGCGTGAGGAGAACCTTCAGGATACGCCGATCTCTGTGACGGCCCTTTCCGCCGAAGCGTTGGCGCGGCAAAACATCACCAGCACCGACCAGCTCGATCTCGTGACGCCGGGCTTGGAGTTTGCGAATTACGGTCCCTTGTCGGGAAACAATTCCGCTGCCCAAGTGTTCATCAGAGGCATCGGCCAAACCGATCCGACGGCCGCGGTGGATCCTGGCGTCGGCATCTATGTAGACGACGTCTATATGGGGCGCGCCATTGGCGGCGTCATGGAATTTCGCGATATCGACAGCGTCCAGGTCCTGCGCGGCCCGCAAGGCACACTGTTCGGACGCAACACGATCGGCGGCGCCATTCTCGTGAAGACGAAAGACCCGACCAACGAGCTTGGCGCGGACTTCAGAGTCAAGACCGGCACGGGCAATCTGATTGAAGGATTCGGCGCTCTCAACGTACCGTTGACAGAGGATCTGGCAACGCGAATTACGGGCGGCGTTCGCAAACGCGACGGCTATGTCACCCGTATCGTCGATGGGATCGATCTCGGCAATGACAACACGGCGACGTTCACCGGCAAGACGCTTTGGACGCCGACGGATACGCTGCGAGTCGAGATCAAGGGTGACTACACGCGGGAAAAAGAGAATGGGTCTCCTTTCGTCTTCAAGGCGATAAACGAAGCCGCGGTGTTTCCGATCGCGGTCAGCGTGGGCGCCGGTTGCCCGGGCGCATCATTTCCGCCGCCGGTGCCGGTCCCCAATATCAACGACCCGCGTTGCGCGAACAATTATTGGTACAAGGGACGTTACACGAATGGGGGCACCGCCGCGGTCAACAGCTACGTCAAGAATTGGGGCTTTTCGGGACATGTCGACTGGAATGCGAGCAATTGGCTCACGCTGAAGTCCATCACGGCGTATCGCGATCTGCATTGGAGAGGCGCGCGCGATGCCGATAACACGCCCTTTGTCATTCTGGATACCGCGATCGACAGCTCAACCAGCCAATTCAGCCAGGAGTTCCAGGGCCTGCTCGATTTCGGTCGCGTAAACGGCGTCGTCGGCGCCTATTACTTCGACGAATCGACCGACGATCAGTTGAGAGTTCATTTCTCGCCGCCGGCTCCGTTCGTTCTTTCGGGCACGACGAGCTCCAAGGATCTCTCCATCGTTCATCTGACCACCAAGAGCTACGCCATATTCAGTCAGTGGAACGTAGAGATCGTTCAGAATCTGAATTTGTCCGGCGGAATCCGTTACACGAGCGAGGACAAGACGATTCAGGGCATCTGGACGAATTTGCTGGCAAATGCCCCGGAGCCCGATCCGCTGTCGAGCGCATCGCCGCTCTATGTCGATCCCCGCAGGTTTAAGAATACGTTTTCGTCGGTTACGGGTTCGGCCTCGCTGCAATACCGTTGGAGCGACAGCCTCTTGACCTATTTCAGCTGGTCACAGGGTTTCAAGAGCGGCGGCTTCAACCAGCGCTACAACGCGCCTGCGCCGAATCTGGAACCGGTGCCCTTCAACGAGGAGACCGCCGACAATTACGAGATCGGGGTTAAGTCCGACTTGGCCGGCAACCTCCGCCTCAATACGTCCGCGTTCATCACGAAGTACGACAATATGCAGCTCGTATACCGGCTGGGCGTGGTGCCTTTGTTGTTCAATGCCGGCAAGGCGACCATCGAGGGTTTCGAGGCCGAGCTGACCTACGCGCCGACACGGGATCTGACAATCGACGGCAGCCTTGGCTACCTGCATGACAAATTCAATCAGATCACGGCCGTGCCGGGCACGACCGCGACGGTCGGACCAGGCAACTCGTTGCCGTTCACGCCGAGTTGGAAAGCGCACTTGGCGGCCGCCTATACGTTGCGGCCGTTCGGTGATGATTTCGAGCTGACACCACGTGTGACCTATTCCTATACGTCGAGCCAGTTCTTCGACGCCGCCAACACCGTCGAAGTGGCGCAGACCAAAGGTGTCAATCTCGTCGATCTTTCCGTCAGGTTCGACGACACCAAGAGGCAATGGAGCCTGACATTCGGCATCGACAACCTGACCAACAAAAGTTACCCGGTCGCCGGAAACTCGTCTTTATCGACGGCGGCCGGCTATGCCGAAATTGTCTACTCGAGGCGGAGACAATGGTTCCTCCAGTTGACGAAATCATTGTAATCGCCGACGCATAAGTCGGACTCGAACAGGCCCGGAAGGACCACTTCCGGGCCTGATTTTTTTGCCGTGATGACACCGGCCGGTGAGGGGCACCTCGCCCGCTGGCCGCGACCGGCACTTGGCCGTTACTTCGTCGCCGGCGCAGCCGTCTTGCCGAGATACTCGTCTTCGGTGACGGGTCTGAGCAGGTTGCCGCCGCTGCCATTCTCGAACTCCCAAATGGCGAGGTGGCTCATGGCGGCCTTCGTCGTCGCGCCGTGCCAGTGATAGACCCCGGGCGGCGTCCAAACGACGTCGCCCGCCTTGACCTCGCGTCTCGGTCCGCCCATCTCCTGGACCCAGCCGACGCCCGACGTGATGATCAGATACTGTCCCTTCGGATGATTGTGCCACGCGGTATGCGCGCTGGGAGAGAACGTGACCTGCACGCCCTCCAAGGGGTTTTGATCGCTCGCGGCGAACAGCACCTCCGCGACGGAATGTCCTGTATAGGCCCGCTCCGGCCCGATCATGGTGGCGTGCGTGCCGTTGGGCATGATCTCCAGATGCTGGCTGTGGGCGGATCCGACGGAGAGAGCCGATAGAGCGAGAGCGACGGGAAGGAGTTTCATTTTCTACCTTTCGGCCCCGCCACTCGTCTTGTTGTCGGCGCGAGGGTGGCGGGCGCGCCCCCGCTCAATCCTTGGAGGTCGGAGCGGGTTTGAGGGCCGGGTTCCAGTGTTCGGCGATGCGGCCGTCCGCGATACGGAACATATCGAACCACGTGGTGGTATAGGTCTTGCCGGGACGGCTTGGATGGGGATGCTCCTGCATGGTCACCACCGCCACGAGGTCACCCTCCGCGACGATCGAGACCACCGAGGCTCGGAGCGACGTTTCGATCGGGCGGTCCCCTTGCATGGCGATGCGAGCCTTAAGTGCCTCACGCCCGGTCGCCGCCGTCGGGTCGTGCTCGATATAGTCCTTGCCGACATATAGATCGGTCAGGTCTTCACGGCCGGCGTCGATCAAATCGCGCCACATATTGAAGACGAGACGCTTGTTGGCGACCAGCTTCGGATCCGAGGCCTGCAGCAGCGTGAGCTGCGCCGCTCCGGTAATGCCTTTCACCGGTTGGGGGCCGCCCTGCTCAGGTGGGAGAACGTCGGGTCCGGGCGGCGTTTGCACCGAATGCCAATGCTCCGCCACTCGGCCGTTCTCGACGCGGAACATGTTGAAATGGGTCGTCGTGTATTTGCCGGACCCATCGGGTTCCGGAACGCTTTCGGCAAGGGTCATCACCACGCGGTCGCCCTCGGCCATAATGTTGACGAGGGGCGGCTGGACCAGTTCGGGAATCTTGTCGAGCCTCGGCACGGCGGAGAAGATCTTCTTGAACGCCGCGCGGCCGGTCGGCAGGACCGGACTATGCTGAATATAGCCTTCCGCGAGGAGGTCGTCCGCGAGCTCGGTATGACCGGCGTTTACGATGCCGCGCCAGACATCGAATACCAGGCGCTTATTGGCGGCGAGCGTCGAATCATCGTCGCGAAGGAGCGAAAGCGGATCGGCGGCACCGACGACCGGCGCCGACTTGCCCTCGCTTATCGATTCCACCTTGGACGTGTTGTCCGTGCCGGCGTTTGCCGTGACCATGGTTGTGCTCCCGAAGCCCCAGAGCGCCAGCGTCGCCGAGGCGATAAACGTCAAACGTCTCATCGGCGTTTCCCCAAGACGTACGTTCGACCCCCCTCCGGCGCGCCGTCCAATTCTGACAACGAACGGAGGCCTCCCTCTAGTTTCGCCCGGACAGCATCGGCTGGACAATCCGGCGCATGATGGCGAAGCCGTCGCGGTTGGGATGGACGCCATCGTTGCTTAGGGCCGGGCGAAATTCGCCCGATTTGCCGACCAGCGCCGAGAAGTAATCGACATATTGGATGTTCATCCGCTTCGCGTAGTCGCGAAGCCAGTCGTTCAATTTGGCGACCCACGGCACGGGATTGACGTTCGGCTGCCAGGAGAAATGCGCCGTGGGTGGAATGCTGCCGAGCAGGACCGTGATGTTATTGGCCTTGGCGATCTCGACCATCGCCATGATGTTGTTCTTGAAGTCCTGCGGGCTCTCTGGTCCCGTGTTTCCGGCAATATCATTGGTGCCGGCAAGGATGTGGACGATCTTCGGCTTGAGCGCCACGACGTCCGCGCGGAACCGCACCAGCATTTGTGCGCTTGTCTGGCCACTGATGCCGCGATCGAGGATTCCGTTGGTGAAGAAGTTCGGGTCGGCGAGGCCCCAGTTCTGAGTGATCGAATCGCCCATGAACACGACCCGCGGCGCGACCGGCGCCGCGAGTGCTTTCGCATTGGCCGCGTGATAGGTGCAGAGTCCGGCCCAATCCATTCGAGCGCGCTGCGCATTCTTCTTGGTGAACTCCACCATCCGCGGATCCTTGATCACCCGATCGGTATCCGCGGGGGTCAATTTGCGCGGCTTGACGAAGACGTCGATGAAGACGTCCTCGATGCCGGCGGGCAACGCGAGCGGTGGAGGGCAGGGCTGATCGACCATGCCGACTCTTGGCGGCGTCTGAGCGAAGGCCCCGGCGGCCGGTATCAGGAACAAAGCGAGAGCGCCGAGAATGGCGGGCCGCCTGAACCAATCATTGGTCATCGCGTGAATCTCCCGAAAGGTCCTTTGGTTCAGTGAGCTGAGCGCGGTGCTGATCAGGCGCATGTGCCAGGCATGGAACAGGTCGATCCACTGGGCGGAGGGCGTGTTCGGGCGGCCGACGCCGAAGGCATGGTGTCCTTCCTGGAAGAAATGCGCTTCGACCGGACGTTTCGCCTTTCTCAGCGCCTCCATCATGTGAATGCTGTTTTCGACCGGTACGTCGGTATCGTCCATGGCGTGGGCCAGGAATGTCGGCGGCGTGTCGGCAGTGACATTCCGCTCGGCCGAACGAGTGCGCGACCTCGGCGTCGGTAGGATGGTCGCCAAGCAACATGCGGCGCGACAGGTCGTGCGTCCACGGCTTCTCCATGGTGACGACGGGATAGATCAAGCCGGCTGCGAAGGGTTTCGCGCTCAGGCTGTCGGCCGCATCCACGGCGGTATAGACCTTCTCGGCATGTTGCGTGGCAAGGCAGGCCGCGAGATTTCCGCCGGCGGAGAAGCCGATCGCGCTCAGGCGTATCCGGCGAGATCCTGTATTTCGCCGCTTGAGCGCGGATCACGCGCATGGCGCGCTGGGCATCCTGTAACGGCACGTCCGCCCGCGGCGTCCAGCCCTCGTTCGGCAGGCGATAGGTCAGGACGAAGACCGTGATGCCGAGCGCGTTCATGCGCTTGGCGACATCGACACCTTCATTGCCGATCGACACGAACAGATAGGCCCCGCCCGGCATGACCAGCAGCGCATGGCCGTTGGGCTTGGACGGCCGGAAGACATGCAGTTCCGGCCGGGCGATATTGCGAATCCAGGTCGGGTTCATGTTGGCGGGGAGCTTCTGTGGCTTGTAACCCGCGCCGCCGGGCGGCTCGCCCGGCCATAACGGAATTGTCGGGGCCTTGGTCCAGGCTTTGGGCAATGCCTTGGGAACGGGCGGGGCAGGCGGGAGAGCTCGACTCTGCGGCGACCGCCTGGGTAAGGCCCGCTGCCTGAGCAAGGAGCAAGGAACCGCCGAGCGCCAGAAAGTCGCGCCGTTCAAGTCTGTCCATTCGATGTTCCCCTTTTCGAGCGGTCCCCTCGACGGTCGTCGCAAGTACGCGCAAATATCGAGCATGCGCTCCCCCAGAGCGTATGCGATATCAGTCGACTGTAGTTAGCTATACAATCGATTGCAACATCTCGCCGTCGGTCCTAGACTTCGTATCGATCACATACGAATTCGGAACCTGCCAATCGATCCGGGGGGATCAATGTTCCAGATATCGAAACGACTTATGCATGCGCTCGCCACCGGCTGTGCGCTTGATTGCCTTGCCGCTCTCTTGCCCCCGCCGCTTGGGCGCAAGTCGGACCGAACGCGCTGAAGGTCGACGACGACGGCACCGTCCATGTGCCGGCGATGGCCGTTCC
The DNA here is from genome assembly GCA_963732795.1 of uncultured Alphaproteobacteria bacterium. Taxonomy (GTDB): domain Bacteria; phylum Pseudomonadota; class Alphaproteobacteria; order CAVTAV01; family CAVTAV01; genus CAVTAV01. The sequence continues at coordinate 32,502 of CAVTAV010000002.1, forward strand.
CGTGTCCGAGTTTCTCAGCCCCGAAGGCAAGGCCTATCTCACGGAGCATCTCAAGCAGGTCCAGAAGCCGGCGATGCTGGTGCAAAAGAATGGCGTTCCGCCGCTTCTGGCGGGTTATTTGAAACGCCAGAAGGAACGCTACCCTGTGGAACGCGAGGACACCACGGTCGGCGGCGTTCACGCCTATGTCTACACGCCGAAGGCGGGCATCTCGGACAAGAACAAGACGCGCGTGCTGATCGATCTGCACGGTGGCGGTTTTTCCGGCTGCTGGCCCGGTTGCGCCGAGCTCGAATCGATTCCGGTGGCAGCCATGGGGCGCATCAAGGTCGTCAGCCTCGATTACCGTGAGGGACCCAAATACCACTTCCCGGCGGCGAGCGAGGATGTTGCGGCCGCCTATAAGGAACTTCTCAAGACCTATCGCCCGGAGAACATCGGCATCTACGGCTGCTCGGCCGGCGGGATGTTGACCGGCATGGCGGTGGCCTGGTTCCAGAAACATGACCTGCCGAGGCCGGGTGCCATCGGCCTGTTCTGCTCGGGACTGACGGTCGCCAAGCAGGGTTTCGGCGGTGACGCCAACTACACGGCGGCGCCCGCCGGCGAAGCGCGGATGATGTTCGCGCCGCCGAAAAAGGGTGCCGACGACAAGGCTCCGGGCGGAAGCCAGATGGGTTATCTCTCCAATGTGGACTTGAAGGATCCGCTGGTTGCGCCCGCGAACTCGCTCGACGTGTTGGCCAAGTTTCCGCCGACCCTGATCATAACCGGTACGCGCGGCTTCGAGCTCAGCTCGGCGGTTTATTCCCATTCGCTGCTCGTGAAGGAGGGCGTCGACGCCGAGCTCCATGTTTGGGAGGGCATGTTCCACGGCTTCTTCTACAACACCGACGTTCCCGAATCGCGCGATTGCTTCGATGTGATCGTCAAGTTCTTCGACAAACATCTTGGAAAGTAGCGGCCGATGACGATTTCTAATGTGAGACTTTCCGTCGTTCTGGCGGCTCGTCGTCGCGCTCGGCGCGGGTTTCGTTCCCGTGACGACCGCTTTGGCTGCGCCGGATCAGGCCGCCTGCGAAGCTCTGGCCGCGAATGCGCATTCGTGGCCCGACAAGACCCTTCGCATTCTAAGCGCCAAATGGCTGCCAGCGGGGACCACGGCCAATCTGGGTTTCGGAAACTTGAAGAGCCCACCGCTGCCGGCCCATTGCGACATCATGGGCATCATGCACGAGCGGACGGGCCAGGATGGGGATCATTATGCCATCCGGTTCCACCTCCGGCTTCCCGAGAAATGGAACGGCCGCTTCCTGTTCGAAGGCGGTGGCGGCTCGGACGGCAATATCGGGAGCGCGCTCGGAAATGTTGGTGGCGGCAAGCCGCCGGCGATCGCTTCCGGCTATGCCGTGGTCAGCGACGATTCCGGCCATAACAACCAGATCAACAACGATCCTGCGGTAGGAGGCACCGTTTCGTTCGGGCGCGACGAACAGGCGCGCGCCGACTACGGTCATTCGGGCCAGGAGGCGACTTATGACGCGGCCCAGGCCATCATCGCGCAGTACTACGACAAGTCGCCGGATCATTCCTATTTCGTCGGCTGCTCGAAAGGCGGGCAGGAGGGACTGTCCTTCGCCGAACGCCGTCCCGATGCGTTTCGACGGAATTCTGGCGGGATCGCCCGGTATGTCGTTGCCGCGGGCGGCCCTTGGCCATCCCTGGGTCGTTCAGGCCTTCGCGGCCGTCTTGAGCGGCGGCAAGACGTCCGACATTCCGGTCTCCAAGCTGGCCGAAAGCGTCTCGAACGCGGATTTGGCGCTCGCTCGGAAAGCGATACTGGCCGCCTGTGACGCTGATGACGGGGTGAAGGACGGCCTTGTCGGCGACTTCGAGCAGTGCACTAGCAAGAAGGTCATGCCTCAGCTTCGCAAGGTCGAGTGCAAGGGAGAGAAGACCGATAGCTGCCTAAGTGCAACGCAGATCTCCGCCATCGAGAAGTTCTATGAAGGACCCCACAACAGCAAGGGTGAAGCGCTCTATGTGACCTTTCCCTGGGATGCCGGATTAGCCGATCCAGGCTGGCGTGCATGGACGATCGGATCGACACCGAAGGGCGGCAATGCCGGCCGTCCTGGCGGCGGCCTCTCTATCGGCGTCACCTTGGGTGCGGGCTCGCTGGCCGAAGTCTTTTCGACGCCGCCGAAGATTCTGCCGCCGGGCCCGCAACCGGCGTTCGATTATCTGCTGCATTACGACTTCGACAAGGATGCGCCTCTCATGTACGCGACGAATGCGGATTTCCCGCGCTCGGCCTGGCACGACATCAATGCGCGCTCGCCCGACATCGACGGCTTCAAGAAGCACGGCGGCAAGCTGATCATCTATCAGGGCGTTTCGGACCCGATCTTTTCGATCAACGACACGATCGCCTGGCTATCGGAAGTCGATAGCCGCATGAAGGGGCATGCCGACGACGTCGTCCGGCTGTTCCCTGTTCCCGGCATGGGCCATTGCCGGGGCGGCCCGGCGACGGATCAGTTCGATGGGTTCGGCGCGCTTGGTCAATTGGGTCGAGAAGGGGCAGGCGCCGAACCGCATCGAAGCCAGCGCCGGGCGCGGCTCGCCCTGGCCGGGCCGGACGCGACCGCTTTGCCCCTATCCCAAGATCGCCAAATACACCGGCAAGGGGAACATCGAGCAGGCGGCGAGTTTCGTCTGCGCGAAACCGGGCGCGAAATAGGGGCAAATCATGGCAATAGGCCGGCGTGATGTTCTGAAAGGGACGGCACTGGTCGTCGGGGCCGGCACTGTGGGCGCAGCGCCGTCCGTGGCGATGGCCGCGGAGGAATCGTGCGCCCCGCGCGATACGAAGGTGGTCGCCCGCGCCGATACGGCAATCGTCGAGATCGCGACCGGCAAGATCGCCGGCTATATCGGCCGAGGGATCTATGCCTTTAAGGGCATTCCCTATGCGGCAACGACCGCGGGCGAGAATCGCTTCCTGCCGCCGCAAAAACCCGCATCCTGGACCGGCGTGCGGAGCTCGCGCCAATACGGGCTTGTCTGCCCGCAGGACAAGGGTATGGGCCGCCTGCACGACGAGGAAGCCTTCATCTTCCATTGGAATGACAGCGTCGAGGGCGACGATTGCTTGCGGGTCAATGTCTGGACGCCGGGCATCAACGACAACAAGAAGCGTCCGGTCATGGTCTGGCTGCACGGTGGCGGCTTCTCGGCGGGCTCGGGCAACGATATTCCGGCCTTCGACGGCGAGAATCTGGCGCGGAAAGGCGACGTGGTCGTTGTCACTTTGAACCACCGGCTCAATCTCCTGGGCTATATGGACCTCTCCAAATATGGCGAGAAATACGCGCAGTCGGGCAATGTCGGGATGTTGGACATCGTCGCTGCGCTCGAATGGGTGCGCGACAACATTGCCGCGTTCGGCGGCGATCCGGGGCGGGTCCTGATCTTCGGCCAATCGGGCGGCGGCGCGAAAGTCGGCACCTTGATGGGGATGCCGTCGGCCAAAGGCCTGTTCCATCGGGCCGTCGTGGAGAGCGGCTCGTTCTCGTTCTTCAACACGCCGGACAGGTCGCAAAAGCTGGGCGAGCTCATGCTGGCGGAGCTGGGCCTCACACCGTCGACCGTCGATCGGCTTCAAACCATTCCCTACGCCACGCTACAGGCCGCGAGCGTGTCGGTCCTGCGTAAGGCGAATGCCGCGCCGGCCAACGTCCTGAATATGCGCAGCATGGCGAGCCGGCTGGATTTTACCCCGGTCGTCGACGGGACGGTCCTGCCGTCCGCGCCGTTTGGTCCCGAAGCGCCCGAGATCACCGCGGACGTGCCGATGATCATCGGCACGACCCTGAACGAGTTCGCCAACGGCATCAACGATCCGGACTTCGATCTCATGACCGAGGCCCAGCTCAAGTCCCGGGTCGAGGCCTTGCATCCCGGCCATGCGGAGCAGGTCATCGCCGCGTTCCGCGCGCGGACGCCGAAGGCCAAGCCCGCGGATCTCTATTCGCGGATCGCCAGCGCGCCGGTGCGTCGGGCGGCCATCAATCAAGCCAGCGTCGAAAGCGGCGCTGAACAAGGCGCCGGCCTATCTCTATTGGTTCACCTGGCAAACGCCGATCTTCGACGGTAGGCCGCGCGCCTTCCATTGCGCGGAAATTCCCTTCGTCTTCGGCAACACGGACAGTTGCGCCCATATGACGGGCGGCGGGGACGATGCCCGTTCTCTCAGCGACAAGATGCTGTCGGCCTGGGTTCAGTTCGCCAAGACCGGCGATCCGAACCATCCCGGCATTCCGCATTGGCAGCCATATTCGTCGAAGGCCGCGCCAACCATGGTCTTCGATGATCCCGTAAAGGCCGCGCTCAATCCCGACGGCGGGGAACAAGCGGCCATCGCGGCCGGCTGAGGCGGACCCGGACACCGCCCGTGAGAGCGGCGCCCGGCCATTTCCTGCCCTAGAAATTATACATCAGGCGAATGCCGTATTGCCTCGGCGCGCCGAGGAACTCGGTGTTGATGAACTGTCCGCTGACATAGGTCTTGTTGAACGCGTTGGTCAGGTAGGCGACCAAAGTGTAGTGATCTCGGCTATAGGTCAGCCGGAAGTTCCAGATGTCGCGTCCAGCCAGGTAGTCCTGCGGGAAGTTTTCCAGCATCGTGGTCCATTGGCTGCCCTTGATACGAGAAATCGACGCGCGGCGTCAGCGTGGCGTCCTGACGCTGGAAGTCGTATTCGACGCCGGCGCTGAACGTCAATGTCGGGGCATAGGGATTGCTGCGGCCCGAGACGAACTCATAGTAAGGCGCGTAGTCGAAGCACAACGGCGCTGGAGGGGCTCCAGGCGTGCCGCACTGGACGCCGAGGTTGATCGCGCCGCCACCGGGCGGCGCGCGTGCGTTCACGAGCGTGACGGCGCCGATCGACGAATGCACCCAGGCGCCGGTAGATAGGCGGTCCAGGTAGGGAGCTTCGCTTGCCGACGGGGTCACGCTACATTTGCGGCTGCCGAGAAGACCTGTACGATGGACCGGAACAAGGGCGAGTAGGGCGATGGCGGAAAAGACACGAAATAATCAACCTCCGCGCATGTCGGACATCGCGCGTCTTGCCGGCGTGCATACGTCGACGGTGTCGCGGGCGCTGGCGGGGAGTCCGCTCGTCGAAAAGAGCGTGCGGGAGAAGATCGTCAAGATCGCCCGCAGCCACGGCTACAAGGTGAATCCGACCGCGCGCAGCCTCCGTCTCGGGCGGACCCAGAGCGTGAGCGTGGTCATTCCCTTGGGGCACGAGGTGACCCAGCCGCTGTCGGACCCGTTCTTCGTCCAGATGCTCGGTTATCTCGCTGACGACATCACGCAACGCGGATACGGTCTGTTCCTTCAGAAGGTCCTGCCGCCGATGCAGGATTGGCTGACCGATCTGATCGCCTCGAAGCGCTCCGACGGGATCATCGTCATCGGCCAGAGCACCGAGCATAAGGCGCTCGAAGCCGTCGCGACCGAGTACAAGCCGCTGGTGGTCTGGGGCGGTCAGATCGATCACCAGTCCTATTGCACGGTGGGCACGGACAATATCGGCGGCGCCCGTCTTGCGACGGAGCATTTGCTGGAGCCTTGGCCGCCGCAAGATCGTGTTCCTGGGCGACACCAAGGTTCCGGAGATTCGGCTGAGATATCGTGGCTACACTCAGGCGCTCGACCATGCGCCCGAAAGGCGCCAAGAAGCGGAACATCCGGACCCACATGACCGCCGACCTGGCCTTCGACGCCATGCGGAAGCTGATCTCCGAAGGGCGGGGATTTCGACGCCGTCGTCGCCGGCACCGACGTCATCGCGATCAGCGCGATCCGGGCGATTACGGCGACGCGGGCTAAAGGTGCCGGAGGACGTCGCCGTGGTCGGCTATGACGATATCGGGCTCGCGGCGCACTCCAACCCGCCGCTGACCACCGTGCGGCAGGATCTCGAGAAGGGCGCGAAGCATCTGGTCGATCTCCTGTTCCGCCGGATGGAAGGCGAGGAGACCGAATCCGTGAACATGGCGCCGGAACTGATCATCCGCGAATCCTGCGGCGCGCATTTGCACCGGCGCTAGGACGGCTGCCCGGCGTAATCGAGTTTTCCAGGGCCTGCAGCCGCTTGTCCGCGGGATCGAAGATCAAATTGACCAAAAGGCCCAGCGCCAGCAGCAATGCGAAGCCGGTCGCCAGCATGAAGCCATACCTGATGCCGCCGAAGCTGTCGCTGACAGCGCCCATCGCCAGCGGGCCAAGAGCTGCGGCGGCGGCGGTGAAGAACAGGATGACCCCGGCTGCGGCGCCGTGCTCTGGCTTTCTGAAGCAACTGATGCCCTTGGAGTTCAAGGTCGGATAGATCACCGACATGAACAGTCCGGAAAGCGGCAAGAGATAGACGCCCAAATCCGGCCCCGCCAAGCAGCGAGCCGAGAACGCACAGGCAGATCGCGACACCGAATAGCGCCAGGACCCATGTCCAGCGAAAACGGTTGACCAGCCAGGCGCCCACGAAACGACCGAAGGCTCTGAGAACGAAGAAGATCGTGAGAGCGTAGAGCCGGGAAGCCAGGTGAGCTCGCCTCGATAGTCCTCGAGGAAGGTCGGCATCCAGACATAGACGGCCGATCTCGACAGCCACATACAGCATCACCATCGTCGAGAAAGCCAAGGCAAACGGGTTCTTGAGCATGCGAAGGTGTGCTTGAGATCGGGATGCTCTTCGGCGGGCTTGCCTTGTCGGGTCTCCGGATACTGGACAGCGAAAGCGCCAGGATCAAGAGCAAGGCGCAAATCCCGGCGGCGATCACGTAGAGCCATCGCCAGGAAAGATTGGCGGCGAGCAAAGTCGCGACGATGGCGGGGCCGATGATGGCGCCGATGCCGAAGAAGCCTTCGAGCGTGTTCATGAAGGAGGAGTGGTCGGTCGTCGATTTCGTGATGTCGCCGATCAGCGCCAGGGCGCCCGTCTTGAACACGCTGATCCCGATGCCGGCAGCGGCCAGAACGCGACGAAATACGAAAAGACGCTGCCGAAAGCGAACAGCACGGAACTCAATGCCATAGAGAATCAGCCCGACAACGATCGTGCGTTTGCGGCCGATTTTGTCGGCCAGGAAGCCAAATGACGATCGCGCCGAGCGCGATGGCGGCCATCGGAACATAATGAAAGGCGCTTGCCGCCGTATCCGAAAGGTGAAATTCTTTGACGAAGAGTGGGGATGATGCTGCCCACGGCGTCCGTCGTCATCGCGAACATCGTGAACATGAGGTAGGTCAGTGACTTTATCAGGAACAAGTCGCGCGCAGCATAAGCGCCGGACCGGTCGTTCATGCAGCATCCCCCCAAAATCTAACTTGCATTTCTTACAATCGATTGCATTGTAGGAACGATGAAGAACAAAGTCCAGCTTATTACATATGCAAACCGCTTTGGCGGGAATACGTTAGCGGATTTGAACGATCTCTTGATCGGCCCGCTCAAGGGCATGTTCGGCGGCGTTCACATCCTGCCGTTCTTCCTGCCGATCGATGGGGCGGATGCTGGGTTCGATCCGGTCGATCACACGGTAGTGGATCCCAAGGCCGGCGACTGGGCGGACATCAAGGCCATCGCGCGGCATTGCGACGTGATGGCGGATGTAATCGTCAATCACATGTCGACCGACTCTCCGCAATTCCGCGACTATTCGAGACGTGGCGACGCGTCCGTCTATCGGGGCATGTTCATCGCGCGGGACGATGTCTTTCCGAATGGTCCTAGCGAGGCGGAACTGGCGGCGATCTATCGGCCTCGACCCGGCCCGCCTTTCACCAAGATCCGGCTGGAGAACGGCGACGAGCGCATGATGTGGACCACCTTCACGCCGCAGCAAGTCGATATCAACGTGGATGATCCCCAGTCGATCGCCTATCACAACACGGTTCTGCGGCAACTCCATGATAGCGGCGTTGCGGCGATCAGGCTGGATGCGGTCGGTTACGCAATCAAGAAGGCGGGCAGCTCGTGCTTCATGCTGCCCGAGACCTTCGCCTTCATCGATCGGTTCAGCAAGCGGGCGCGGGGTTTCGGGTTGGAAGTGCTGGTCGAGATCCATTGCTATTATCGTCGGCAGATCGAAATCGCGAGACAGGTCGACCGCGTCTATGACTTCGCGCTGCCTCCGCTGGTCCTCCATGCTTTCGCCTTCAAGACCGCGCGCTATCTCTGGGAGTGGATGCAGATCCGCCCTCATAACGCCGTGACCGTGCTTGACACTCATGACGGCATCGGCATCCACGACGTCGGTCCCGACGTCGAGGACCGGGAAGGCCGACCCGGCCTCGTTCCCGCCGAAGACGTTGATCGGCTCGTCGAGCTCATCCACCAGCGGACGCACGGCGAAAGCCAGCAGGCTACGGGCGCTGCGGCCTCGAACCTCGATCTCTATCAGGTCAACAGCACGTTCTTCGACGCCATGGGCCGTGATGAAGACCAATATTTCCTGGCGCGCGCCATTCAATTCTTCCTGCCGGGCATCCCGCAGGTCTATTACGTCGGCCTGCTGGCCGGCGGCAACGACATGGAGCTTCTGTCCCATACGGGCGTCGGGCGGGACATCAATCGGCACTTTTATGCAAGGGATGAGGTCTTGCGTGAACTGTCGCGCCCCGTCGTGCGCCGACTGCTGCATTTGATCCAGCTCCGTAACGGCCATCCGGCCTTCGATGGCGAGTTCACCTGCGAAAAGCCGTCCGACGATGTCATATTGTTCAGATGGTTGAAGGACCCATATCTGGCGGAGCTCTCGGTCGATTTCGCAACCGGCCGGGGTGAGCTGCGGCATACGACCGATCTGGAAATGACGACTCTGCGGTTTGGGAGTGATGACGTCGGGGAGGCGACGGCTTACAATTTCTCTCATCGCGAAGTGAAGGTCTAAGACCGAACCATCAACAGGGCGCTGGTCATGACGAAACCGCGATTCGGCGCGATCGAGGCGGGCGGTAGCAAGTTCCTTTGCGCCAGCGGAACTGGACCGGATGATCTGTCCGATGTTGTGCGGATCCCGACGACGGGTCCGGATCAAACGCTTGGCAAAGTCATCGACCATTTTCTACAGATCGCCGGACTAGCTGCCGTCGGGGTTGCCTCCTTTGGTCCCGTGGAGGTGGACAAGGCTTCGCCGCAATGGGGCTCGATTCTCGCTACGCCCAAACCTGGTTGGAGCTACTGCGATATTGCGGGCCGACTTTCGAAAGCCCTCGCTGTGCCGGTCGGCTTCGATACGGACGTAAATGGCGCGGTGCTCGCCGAGCAGCGCTGGGGGGCGGCCATGGGCTCAAATACGGCAGCCTATGTGACGGTCGGCACAGGGATAGGCGGCGGTTTCATCCTGCGGGGCGAGACATTGCATGGTGCCCGCCATCCCGAAGTCGGCCATATCGTTCCGCGCCGGCATCCGCGAGACCCGGCGTTTCCGGGAACATGTCCGTTCCACGGAGACTGCCTCGAAGGGCTCGCAAGCGGCCGCGCCATCGAAGCCCGTTGGGGCGCGACGCTTGCCGACTTGCCGCCCACGCACGAGGCCCATGAAATCGTTGCCTGGTACTTGGCGCAATTGGTCGTGGCCATCGAGGCCTTCGTTGCACCGGATCGGCTCATCCTCGGCGGCGGCGTCATGCAGACGCCGGGCTTGCATCCGCGAGTGCGGACGCTGGCCCGCGACTTCGCCGCCGGCTATTTCGGTGTTGGCGCGACGGATGTGAACTATGAAGATCTCATACGTGCACCCGGCTTGGCTGAACAATCCGGTCTGTTGGGCGCAATTTGTCTGGCGAACGATGCTTGGATCAAGTCGGCATCACCCTTAGGTCCGGCTTGATAGGTCGGATCCGCGTCACCAGCTTGGATAAGAACGTTCCAATCGATCGATCTTCCAAGAAAACAGAGGACATCTAAGAGTGGTCTCTGAGGATATCCACTCGCATATCCAAGGCTACCTGCGGCAACAAGAGAGACTTAAATTCGAGAAGAGACTGTATTATCGCGGCCTTTGAGGCGGCGCCGCTGGTTGAGCCCTCGAACTAGAGGTCGCTGCGCTCCAACGCGAGGTGCCGAATGCCCGTTCGACCTGATAGTTGTCGAGCTTGATGTGAACGTCGGCGAGGAGGTGACCGAGCGATCGTCCAGCCCGCCAGAAATCGAGGCCCATTAACGACTGTCCGTACAGGCAGTCTCCCTCCAAAACGTTAGGGCCGGCCAAGTAAACGTTTCAGTATATGAGCAAGCCGTTCCGCTCAGTGCCCCAGCGGGACTGGCTGGGTTCCGTCGATCAGGTCGATCAAGCCCTCGACAATGGCGGTTTCGGCACAGCCCGGCTTTAGTCGGGTCGAAAGCACTTCGAAGGTGTTGTAGCCGAAGGCGGCGTCATTGGGGATATAGCCGGAATTGGCCATGCCATTGGTCAGCGTCGTCATCATCGTGTGCTTGAGCGGAGACTCGCGCTTGAAGCGTTGGCCGATCAAGGTGAAGATCTCGGCGTCGACACCGCCGATGGCCGTGTCGCCGATGCGCAGCAGGCTGAGACGGATATTGACCGGATCGCCGTCGACATAGGTTCCCGGATAGCCGGCGCGGCCCTTGTCCGTACGCGTCCGCCCGGGACAGGTCACGGTCTTGGTGACGCCTTTGATCACGGCCTGGGTGACCGGGCGCTCGAGATTCGCCCGCGTGACATGCACCACTTCCTCTCCAAGCATCTGCCCCATGGAGAGAATCATCTGCTTCTGCTGGTCCATAAGTAGCCGGACCTTCGGATCGCTTCTGTCCAGCCCTTGGCCGCCCGGTGGCATCGAGTTGCTGATATCGATGCCCCGCTTGGCATATTCCTTGATCCGAATGGCGCGCAGATCATAGGTCTGCCGGAAATAGATCGGGTTCTGGTCGCCGGCCGGCCCGTTCGAATAGACAGCGACAACGTTGTCGCCCATCGACTGCTCGATGTAGCGTGACGTCGCGCCGGGGATATCACCGCTCAGCATGTCGAGCGTCCCGGTAATCACTGCATGAACCCCGTAATTGTAGTAGACGGCGATCGGTTGTCCGGCGGGAGTCAGGAACTCGACGACGGCGACGGTCTTGTCCGACGGACCGTCATAGTTCGGTCCTTCCCACCAGCGGTGGGTCTTGGGATCGATGATGTTGCGGTTGACGTTGATGTAGGACACGCCTGTGCCATAGGCCATCCGCGCGGGCTGGATCCGCCCGATCGCCTGCTTCACGGCGTCAATGATGCCGTCCTCGTAGTCGATCACGCCGCCGCCGAACGGCACGCTGTGCGTATGGGTCGCGGTCAGCAGAAGACGGGTGGTTGGAATATCGAATGTGCTCTCGACGCGTTGACTGACATGAGACCAAAGATCGGGTGCGATGACGCCCGCGTCGATGGTCACCAGCGCCGCTTTGGCGACGCCGTTGTCGACGACGATCGCGCGCGCATAGATGTGATCCAGAATGCCCTTGAAATTCTCGGGCAGTTTGTCGGCGGGGGGCGTGACGTCGACCTTAGCCGCGCCGACCTGCAGGCTCATGTCGGCCGCCGCCGAAGCCGGACCGGAAAGCATCAGAAGACCGGCCATCATGGCCGATACGATGTATGTCTTCATGACCTTATTCCCTTGAGGTCGTGAATCCTCAGACATGCCGTCTATTGAAAGTCCGCGCGGAACCGTAGGCCAACCGTCCGTGGCGTCGGTCCCGAGCCCGAATTCGGCGTCGCGCCGAAGACGATGGTCGGGCCGCGTTCGTCACCCAGATTTTGGCCATAGAGAGCGATCTCGTAGGGACCGTTGCGGACCCCGAGCGTCAGATTGATCAGACTGTAGGGATTTGCGTACTGGCCGCTCGTTTGCAGCCGATTGCCCATGCGGCTCCAGGAAAAATTGAAAAAGTCGTCCCAATTGCCCACAAGAGTCCCGTTATAGGACGCGCTCAGACGCCAATTGTGCTCGATCGTGTTGACGATCCGGGTTCCCGGCTGAAGGTCGGGCAGAGCCATCTGGACCGCCGGATCGACATAATCGAAATGGCCCGTATTGACGTTGCCGACGGCGCTGAGCTCTAGGCCTTCGAGAGGCGTGTACCAGTAAATCTCGAAGTCGATGCCTTTGGTCGTCGCGTTGCCGAAGTTGGAAAAGCCGCTCACGCTCGGATCGGCCGTCGGGGTGCTGGTCTGAAGGTCGTCGTATTTGGTGATATAGCCGTTCAAATTGACCGCGACCTTTTGATTTGGGCTCCGCCACTTCACGCCGATTTCATAGTCGGTCGAGGTTTCCGGCCTGAGCTGGGTGCCGGCGGGAATGCCTTCCTGCGCCAGCAGATCGGCCTGCACCCGCGATTGCACAATGCCGGCGCGGAATCCGGTTGCCGCCGTGACGAAGATCGTGAGGTTATCGGTCGGCAGATAGGACAAATTCGCCCGCCAGGTGGTCTTGCCCTTGACGTTCGTATTCGTCGTGGACGCGTCCGCGAAGCTGCGGCGATCCCGATAGTAACGCAACCCGACTAGCGGCACGACCTTACCGTCGAACAGGTCGTAGCTCATTTGCCCGAAGACCGCCCAATTATGGGTGATTGTATTGTTATCTGCGTTGACCGAGACGAAAGGCGGTATCTCGAGTTGGTTCTTCTGCGGTCCTTGACCGTTCTGATAGGACCCCCCTAGCAACCAATGGAATGGCCCCGAGCCGTTGGAGTTCATCCGCACTTCTTCACTGAACATCTTCGGATAGAACTGGCTCGAGAAGAAGCCTTGCGGCGCAATCGGCACGTTGATGCCGAAGGTGCCCTTGATGTCGCTGGTCGCACTGGTAAGCGTGAAGGCATCCAGATCCAGTTCGGCGGACAGGCTATACAGCTGGAAATTGCCGTTGCCGAAGCTGGGCTGGCCGGCGGTGTTTGCATAATAGGCTGGATCGACCGACGCCATCGCTCCGAGAAAGTCCTGTCTCGGGTGGAAACGCCAATATTGCGCTCTGATGGTGAGATTATCGAGCGGCTTCCACAGCCCCACGGCTCGGATGTCGTCATTGCGCACGGAATTGACGTTCTTCCTGTCCGGCGTGCCGTCGTAGGCGCCAAAATATTCGTCGGCCCAACCGGGATTGCGGCTATGCCCGCCGCTGACGCGGACCGCGAGCCTGTCTTTGATCAAAGGCACGGACACCGCGCCGGAAAACCCGTAGTTCAGGCCTCCGGCTCCCTTAGTCTTGGAGCTGTCGACTTCGCCGATGAACTGAGTCTCTTGCAAGTCCGGGTCGCGGGTATGAAAGATGAAGACCCCGCCCGACGAGCCCTGGCCGTAAAGGGTGCCCTGAGGGCCGCGCAACACTTCGACCTGCCGAATGTCGATAAATCGGACCGGTGGCGCGATGCCAAAATTGGTTACGACGAAGGGAACGTCGTCGAGATAATAACCGATCGGCAAATCGCCGTTGGCATTGCTGCCGCCCGCGCCACGCAGATTGTACGAACGCGACGCAACCGACTGGCGTTGGCCTTCATAGGCACCTGGAATCGAGTACACCAGGTCGGCCATCGAATTGATGTTCTGGGCCTTAAGCTGTGCGCCGCTGAAGGCCTGAATGGCCAACGGCACACTTTGTAGGGCCTGCGCGCCGGTCTTCTGCGCCGTAACGACGACTTCCTGGAGGCTTTGGTCCGCGTTTCCCTGTTTGCCGGCATCCTTTTGGTCGGCCGCGTCTTTTTGCCCTGAGGGCTTGCCGGCTACGTCCTGTGCCCAAGCCGGGACCGAAAGCGAACCGAAAGCAGCCATCAACATGACGGCCGTCCAGTAAGATTTAAGCATTTGCTTCTCCCCCATTTCTCGAATTTTGGCCGCTTACGTTAATGCAATCGATTGCAGATTGCAATCGATTGCATTAAAATGCTTATGGAAATTTCCCCCAAGCATTTTGCCGCTCATGTGTAACGACCTACGGATAAACCGCCTTCACATGCGCGTGCGCCTGTGAGCTGCAAACCGATGCGGAGTGTTACGAGGAATCGACGACACTCTTGCTTTGGCCTTGCCAATGGGAGGCTTCCTAACCGCGATGACCCATGGTGGCTGGCGTTCTGGCCGCATGTATTCCGGCTCGGTCCGTTGTCCTTCGTCTAGGCGTGCCGCAACTCGATCCGGCCTATTTATTTCCGGTTCGTTCGTTAGCAGACACTGTTTCTGCCGCTCCCGCGGTGAGGTTTTCTATTAGGTTTGCTTGGCCACACGTAGAGCTGGCGGCGAAGTCATCAGTTGGATCATTGCAGCCCTCCGCTTCGCCGCCGCCTTGTGTTTCAGACGCGCCGTCTCGATCGGCGCATGCCGGGGGTCCGGCTCGCCTTTGGGGACGGCCGCCAGGATTTCTTCGAAATCCTCACGCAGCTCATCGTGAAAACCGGCATGGGTGAAGATATTGGGCTCGCCGGCCAGCATTCCCCGGACGATCCGCGCGCCCACCTCGTCCGGATCCGCGCCGAGGGCGAGGATGTCGCGGACTCTGTCGATGCCGGCTTCGGTGTCGGGATAGGCGGTGTCGGCGAGGGCTGCGGGGCGGCCTTGGCCGGATTGGTGGATGTTGGTGCGGGTGAGGGCGGGGCAGGCGAGGGAGACGCCGATGCCGTGGGGCGCGAGCGTAAGGCGCAGGCATTCGGTCAGGCCGCGCAGCGCGACTTTCGAGGTCGTGTAAATTCCGGCCTCCGCGCCGGGCAGGAACGAGGCCATCGAGGCGACATTGACGACGTATCCGCCCTCGCCATGTGCCTTGATCCGAGGCAGGACCGTGACGAGGCTATTGATCGCGCCGCCGAGGTTGACGCCCATCACCCAGTCCCAATCGTCGTAGGTCGCCAGATCCATCGGGCCGAACAGGTTGACGCCGGCGCAGTTTACGAGGATGTGGATCTTGCCGAACCGCGCCTCGGCCTCGTCCGCCGCCCTCAGAAACCCGGCGCGATCCGCCACGTCCAGCCGCACGGGATGGACGTCTGGCGCCCCTCCGAGCGCCTCCAGAGCCTCAGCCAGACGGCGCTCCTGGCGGTAACCGAGCGCGACGGCCGCGCCGGCCTCGCTCAGGGCCTTGACGATCCCGAGCCCGATCCCGCTCGAGCCCCCCGTGATGAAGGCGGCCTTGCCAGAGAGTTGTTTCATTGTCCGGTCCTCATGCGTTGGACGATATACACGTATTAGTAGAATAATATAAAGATAAAATCAATCGTCAGGCAGACTATGCCCGATCCGGCTCTCCGTGCCCGAAGGACGTCGGGCCAAGCAAGCTATCCCTCTGACTTTATTTTGATTCCCGCTTTGAGCGTAGGTGGTGGTATTGTTCGCGCAACGGGGGCCCCGGCGGATGAAATTCACATTCTCGGAATTGAGAAGGCGGCACGTGGTTCGCGTGGCCATCGCTTATCTGGTGATGGCGTGGCTCTTGGTGCAGCTCGTCAACAACATCGTCACACCGTTGCACCTGCCGGACTGGACGCCGACCCTGGTGATCGTCCTTCTCGGCGTCGGCTTTCCGATCGCGATCATTGTGGCCTGGGCGTTCGAGATGACGCCGCAGGGTGTCAAGCGGACGTCGCGCGAGACCGCGGTCAAAGCGGTCGAGGCGCCGCCGGCGACGGAAGCGGCCCCACCGCCCGCCGCGGTCGCGGAGATGCCCTCGATCGCCGTATTGCCTTTCGTCGATATGAGCCCGGACAAGGACCAGGAATATTTCTCCGACGGATTGACCGAAGAGCTCCTGAACCGGCTGGTGACCTTCAAGGGGCTTCGCGTGATCGGGCGGACCTCCGCCTTCGCGTTCAAGGGCAAGAACGAGGATTTGCGGACCATCGGCGAGACGCTCGGGGTCAATCACATTCTCGAAGGCAGCGTCAGAAAGTCGGGCAACCATCTGCGCATCACCGCCCAGCTCATCAATCCCGCCGACGGCTCGCATTTCTGGTCCAAAACGTTCGACCGGGATCTCACCGACATTTTCGAGATCCAGGACGAGATATCGCGGGCCGTGGCGGAGGCCTTGGCGGTTACGATGGGGGTGGCGGCGGGCGAAGACGAAGGCTTTACCAGGAACATCGAGGCCTATGAGGAGTATCTGAAAGGCAAGGCCCTGGTCGATGCGACCACGCTTCGGGACATTCCGCGCGGCATCGAGCATTTGCTTCGCGCGACCGAAATCGACCCGACCTTTGCCGCGCCTTGGGCCTCACTCTCTCAGGCGTATACGCTCGGCGCGCAAACCGGCACGAGCAAGGCGGCGGAATGGCGCCGGAAGGCGTGTCGAGGCCAATGATCGATTGCAGGCGATGGCGCCGAATTCGGCTATTGCCGCCTGGGTTGGAGTAATAGCGGCGTCGAACCGCGGACAGTGGTTTGACGCCGAAACAGTGGTCAAGCGCTTTCAGGGGCCCGATCTCACGCAGAGCGCGGCCTGGAACACACAATACGGGCGTTTCCTCACCAATGTCGGACGTCCCGGCGAGGCGGTCGGATATCTCGAAAGAGCGCGGCGCGGCGATCCCTTGTCGCCTGTCACGAGCCTCAGTCTCGGCGAGGCCTATGCCGACTCCGGCAATCTCTCCATAGCCTTGGAGGAGTTCGATCGAGGCGCCACTCTCGGCGGCATGCTACCGCTGCTGGCCGGTTCGGCCCTGTTGACGGCTCTTGCGATCGGCGACATCGCCTTGATTGAAAAGCGTGCTCAGGCTCTTGTCGAGATCGATCCGGCGGCCGGCTCGCTCAGCGGTGAATGGGCTGCTCTCGCCGGAGACAAACCGGCGCTTCGGGAGGCCTTGCGCAAGGCGGCCGAAGTTCCCGGCAATCGCTCGGGATTTCGGGCCATGGCTGTCTGTCATTGGGCCGCCTATGCCGGCGACATCGAGTTGTCGCTCGACGTGTTCGATGGGCTCGATACGGGATTCGTTGCCTTTGCCAGTTGGCGCCCGGTGATGCGGGAGGTCCGCCGCCATCCGCGCTTCAAGGACATCATGCGCAAGATCAAGCTCGTCGACTACTGGCGCAAGTCCGGCAACTGGCCGGAATTCTGCCAACCGGTCGGCGATAACGACTTCGAATGTGAGTGAGCCATGAGCCTGTTCACCGAGCTCAAGCGCCGCAACGTCCTGAGAGTCGGGCTCGCCTATGTCGTGGTGGCGTGGATCCTGGTGCAGGTCGTGAACAATATCGTCGATGCCGCTGCATCTGCCGGATTGGACGCCGACCCTCGTGATCGTGCTCCTCGGCGTCGGATTCCCCGATCGCGGTCATTATCGCTTGGGCATTCGAGAAGACGCCCGAGGGCATCAAGGCGAACGGTTGCGGCCAAAGCCGACCCGGCGCCTGCCGTGGAGTTAGGGAAGCCGGCCGTCTCGCCGGCTTCGGACACCGGGGCCACCTTGCCTACGATCGCCGTATTGCCGTTCGCCGATATGAGCCCGGACAAGGACCAGGAATATTTCTCGGACGGGCTCTCGGAGGAACTTCTGAACAAGCTCGCGCGGATCAAGGGCCTTCAGGTCGCGGGGCGGACCTCCTCGTTCCACTTCAAGGGCCAGAACGAGGACATCCGGACAATCGCCGAAAAGCTCGGCGTCGCGAATGTGCTCGAAGGCAGCGTTCGCAAGTCCGGCGACAAGATTGCGCATCACCGCGCAGCTCATCAAGGCCAAGGACGGTTATCACCTGTGGTCGCAGAAATTACGACCGCACGTTCGATGACATCTTCGCCATTCAGGACGAGATTGCCGAGGCGGTTGCAACCGCGCTCGAAGTGACGTTGGGAGTCGGTCAGCTCGGCCGCGTTCCCGGTATGACACGCAATGCCGAAGCCTACGACGAATATCTGAAGGGCGCCGCGCTTCATATGCGATACGAGCCCGACACCTACCCGCGCGCGATCGAACATCTGCAACGCGCCATCGCCATCGATCCGACTTTCGCGAACGCACTGATCAGGCTCTCGGAGATTTACTCGGACGGAGCCTCGATCGTTCCGGACCAATCGGGGGAATGGCATCATAGCGCCGACGAGGCGTTGGTGCAGGCCCGCCAAATCGCGCCGGAATCGCCCCTGGTACAGATCGCAAGCGCAAACGAGAACATGAATCGGCGGCGGTGGCGGGAGGCGGGCGACTTCTACCACAACAAGCTGCCCGAGCTGGCCGACAGGTATGGCGCCGGCATTCAGTCGGTAGCACTCGTGGGGCAGTTTCTAGCGCGTGTCGGCCGCGTCAAAGAAGCGCTCACCTATCTGGAAAGAGCGCGATCCGCCGATCCGTTGAACGTCTTCAATCTACCCTATCTGGCCGACGCCTATCTGATAACCGGGAACAAGGCTGCCGGGATGGCCGAATATGATCGCGCAGCCGCCATGGGAGGCTTTCAACTCGCGATCCGGGGGAGCGGTTTGGTCGCGGCGCTTGGAACGCGCGACAGGAAACTCGTCGACAAATGGCTTGCTCTGAGCCTCGAAGTCACGCCCGGCCCCTTCAACATCAATGCGATCCTGGGCGCGCTGCTGGACGATCCGGCCGCGGCTCGCCAGGAAATTCGCCGCTTGATGTCCACGCCTCCGATGGACCGGGACAGCCTCTCCGCCATCGTGCTCGCCTATTGGGCCGGATATTATGGTGATGCGGAATTAGCGCTGGTCTTGGCCAGGAGAACGCTCGAATCCCGCCGACCTCGCGCTGCAATCCTTCACCATCTGGCGGCCCGTTTTTCACGACATGCGGCATCTGCCCGGTTTCAAGGATCTCATGCGCGAAATCGGCCTCGTCGACTACTGGAAGACTTACGGTTGGGGCGACTTCTTCCATGCCGTCGGCGACGACGACTTCGAGTGCAACTGACGATGAACCTCTTCACCGAACTCAAGCGGCGTCATGTCTTCCGGATAGGCATCGCTTATCTGGTGGTCGCGTGGCTCTTGACCCAGGTGGTCGGCGTGATCGGCCCGATGTTTGGGCTGCCGTCATGGTTTCCGCGCGGCGTCGTCATCCTTCTGGCTGTCGGTTTTCCCGTCGCGCTCATCGTTGCCTGGGCGTTCGAACTGACGCCGGACGGGGCCAAGCGCACGGATGAGTTGGACGAGGCCGCGCCAAAGCGCGCCGTCTCGACCGGTCGAAAGCTCGATTTCGTCATCATCGCCGCGCTCATTCTGGCGCTCGGTTATTTCGCCTGGGGCCGGTATGGCGGTTTGACTAGCACGACCGCCGAACCGACGCTCGCCGTGCTGCCCTTCGAGGATTTCAGCCCGAACAAGGATCAGGGAGCCTTCGCCGACGGCATCTCCGACGAGCTGTTGAACGCGCTCGCGCGGATCAAGGGGCTTCAGGTCACGGGCCGCACCTCGTCCTTCTATTTCAAGGGCAAGAACGAGGATTTGCGCACGATCGGCGAGACGTTGGGCGTCGAGAATATTCTCGAAGGCAGCGTTCGCCGGGACGGCGACCGGCTCCGGGTCATCGCGCAGTTGATCAACGCCAAGACCGGCTATCACCTGTGGTCGCACACCTATGAAAAGGACAAGGGCGACATCTTCGACATCCAGGACGATATCGCCAGATCGGTCGCCAACGCGCTTCAGATAACCCTCGGCGTCGGCGCCCTGTCGCGCCTGCCAGGCATGACCCGCAACGCTGATGCCTATGACGAATATCTGCTGAGCCAGCCCTACGACGGGACGTCGGTTGAGAGCTTTCGAATCGCGATCGGACATGCCACCCGCGCGGTGGAGATCGATCCGAATTTCGCCATGGCCTGGAATTGGCTCTCCGGCCTTTACAGCACAGCGGCGACCCTCGTCCCCGGTCAGATTCCCGATGCCTCTGAAAAGGCGGTGCAAACGCTGGACCGCGCCAGCGCCTTGACTCCGGATTCGCCGTATATACTGGCGAGCCTCGCCATTCATGCGGCGCTGGAAGGCCGGTGGCTGGACGCCGACGACCAGTATGAACGGATGCGCAAGGCAGATGCCGGCCATTCGATTCCGGAAGTGGAGGTGAGGTTCGCCCGATTTTTCCTGGCGCCGACGGGACGCAGCCGCGAGGCGCTCGGCATTTCCGAGCGCGCCCGCATCGCCGATCCATTGGGGCCTTATGTCGTGGCGGAGCTTGAGCTCCTCTATACGATTTCAGGCGATGTCCCGTCCGCGCTTGCCGCGGCGGATCGCGCAGTGACCCTTGTCGGAAGGGACCAGCAGAGCACCGTCAGAGGCTGGGCAGTTTTTGGGGCATTGGAATCCGGCGACAAGGCGGAAATACGCAAGCGACTGAAGCAGCTTTCGGAAGCACCGTCCGGCGACGAAATTGCCAACGCTATCGTCGACCGTATGGGCCAATTACTCGACGACCCGGCATCGGCCCGAGCGGAGCTCTACAAGCTCGCGGTGGATCCACGGAGCCGTTCGCCTCAGGCGAACACCTGGATCAACATATGGGCCGCCTATTACGGCGATCCCGAACTGGCGCTCGAGAGCTTCCGCGAAAAAAGCAAAACGCTTCAGAATGGCCCGGGTACCTTGTTGTTTTCGCCGCTGTTTCGCGACGTTCGCAAACTGCCTGCCTTCAAGGATCAGCTGCGCGACATGGGCCTCGTCGACTATTGGCGGAAGTCCGGCCACTGGGCCGACATCTGCCATCCCGTCGGCGACGACGATTTCGAGTGTGAATAGGACCAGAACATGAACCTGTTCACCGAGCTCAAACGCCGCAATGTCTTCAGGGTCGCCATCGCCTACGCCGTTGTGGGCTGGGTTCTGGCGCAGGGCGCTTCGATCTTCCTACCGAATTTCGGCGCGCCTGCTTGGGTAATGCCGGTGTTCCTCGGGCTGGTCATCGCGACGTCACCGACGATCCGGTGCTGAAGAAACCCGAATTCGCCGCCGTGTTGAGCCGCATCAAAGGGGATTGAACACGGGGGCGTCCTTAGGGGCGCCCGGGCTCAATGGCGGGTCGCTGAGGGGCTGGCCGGACCGGATTGACAGCCGTCGTCGTCGGACTCGTCTTCCGATCTATCGCCGCTAAATCCGTCGATCGAACGGTCCCGATCGATCCGAATCCTTGCATGATTTCAGGTAAGCTTAAGCCGCCGGCCGCATCCTCCCGGCGCTTTTCGAGATTTTCTTCGTCAAAAGGCGGTTGCGCGCGTTAAAGCGTCATGGAATTTGCCGAAAATCGGGATAAGGTGCCGGTCCCACCCTTGGCCGGCCTCAGTCACGGCCGGTATTAGCGGACTCGATTATGGATCTCCTGCAAGCTTTCGCTCTCGGAATCGTGGAAGGCGTTACCGAGTTCCTCCCGATTTCGTCCACCGGGCACCTCATCATCGCCGGGGACCTGCTGGGGCTTCCCCAGAACGACGCGCAGACGGCCTTCGATATCATCATCCAGCTCGGCGCGATCTTCGCGGTTATCGCGAATTATCGCGAGAAGTTCACTCCCGCATATCTCCAGCTATGGCTGAAAATTGCGCTCGCCTTCATACCGGTCGGGATCGTCGGGCTCCTCTTCGAGCATCAGATCGAGGCGTTGTTTTCGGTGAGTGTCGTGATGACGACGCTGGTCATCGGCGGTGTCGTCTTCCTGGTGGTCGAGTACTTCTATAAGCCCGCCCAGGAACACCACATTACCGATATCGAGGCCGTTAGTTGGCGCCAGGCCTTTTTGATCGGCTGCGTTCAGCTCTTCGCCCTGATCCCCGGTATGAGCCGCTCGGGCTCGACCATCGTCGGCGGACTCCTGATCGGGCTCGAGCGCAAAACCGCCGCGGAATTCTCGTTTCTGCTGGCTCTCCCGGTCATGGTCGCCGCAACCGGCTATGCGGCCTTCAAGCATCACGACGCTCTCACCGGCGGCCACCTGGACGCGCTCGCGGTCGGCTTCGTTACCGCCTTTGTCGTCGCGTTCTTCTCGGTCCGCTGGCTGCTCCGCTTCCTGACGCGCCACACCTTCGTGGCGTTCGGCGTCTACCGCATCGCCGTGGGGGCGATCCTGATGCTATGGTTCTGGTAAAGCGGAGGAAGGCCTCTAAGTCTTCCGCAAATGCTTCGGCCAAATCCCGTAGCGGCCCGGGGAGATGATCCCGTTCGGGTCGATCGCGTCCTTCAACGTCTCGTGAAAGCGGCGTAGCGCGTGGTCGTTGAAGGAGTAGGTGGCGACCACGGCGTCCTGGAAGGCGGGAGCGGTGCGGTATTCGCCCCAGCCGTGCTCGGCGGCGACGCGGACGATCTCGTGGAAGGACTCGCGCATCTTCCGGTCCTTTTCCTTGTCACGGGTGATCGGGAAGCCGAACAGATAGATGAAGGCGCGGTTCCAATAGGTCGTCGGCAGGGAGAAGCCGAGGAACGGGATGTCGAGCCGCTTGGCGGTCTCCTGGAACACCCGGTTCGCCTCCATGATCGCCTCGGCGTCGCGCGGGATGATGGGCGAGAACCAGATATGGCCGTGGGTCGGGTTCGGATTGGTCCGCGAGCGGGCGCCGATCGAGAACATCTCCAGGCTCGGCACGCCGAATTCCGGCTTGTGGATCTTGTCGCGGATCTGCTCGGCGTGTGAGCGGCATCTTGTAGAACTCGCCGTCCTCATAGGTCGCGCCCTCGATCGCCGCGTATTTCTCCTTCGAGTAGTTCCACAATTCGCGGATGGCCTTTTCGGGGCCGTAGAATTTGAGGGTGACGCTCCAATAGGGGATGCCTTTCTGGAGCGCGTAAGCTTCCAGCGCGGTCTTGTCGGCGCCCTTGGCGATCATGTCCTGGACCTCGGGGACGCCCTGGAGGAGGGGCGTGCCGAGTTGGGGCATGCCGTTGATGACGCCCGAGTTTTCGAGATAATTCAGGATTTCGACCAGCGGGATCAGGTCGTCATGGCGCGGCACATGGACGGTGCCGGTCAAATAGGCGTCGGGCGGCGACATGAACCAGAAGCCCATCTTGGTCACGACGCCGAAATTGGATTGCGAGAACAGCCCGTCGATCCACGGGCCGACGCCCATCTTGTATTGCTGCCAGGTCTTGGCGTTCGGCATCGCGCCCATGCCGGTGCGCAGAAGCTCGCCGTTCGGGGAGCACGACCTCCATGCCGCAATGGGAATCGAAGTGGTTGCGATAGGTCGTGCTGGTATAGCCGCCGCCGTGATCGAGGGAATTGCCGACGGGACTGCCCCAGCCGGGGTCCGGGCACGTCGACCCAGAGCTTGATGCCTCTATCCTGTATATACCGGTATAAGTCGAAATAGCTGACACCCGGCTCGACCAGGGCGGAAGCGTTGCGTTCGCTGACGTCGAGGATGCGGTTCATGCGCTTCAAGTCGAGCACGACGCTCCCGGAATAGTTGGGCGCGGAGCCGCCATAGCCGAGGTTCCGGCCGGTCGAGATGGGATAGATCGGGACCTTGTATTGGTTGGCGATCCGGACGACCTTCTGGACTTCCTCGACCGTATCGGGCGCGACCGCGGCGGAGGCGATGCGCTCTTCCGGCTCGTCCCAGAACGGCGAATAGGCGTCGCGGTAGAGATCGACGTCCTCGTCCGAGGTGAATACCCAGTCCTTGCCGACGGCGGCCTGGAATTCCTTGACCGCGTCGGCGAAATCCTTGGCCTTAAGGCCCGGCGGCACCCTCATCGCAACCCCCCAATCTGTCGCGTGGTCGAGTCACGCGAATGGTAACATTCCTTACGAAGGCGGGGATAGCCGGGATTCCGGCGTTCAGCCCTTGATCACCGCGTTCTTGCGGATGCCCCGGATCGTCGGGTCGAGCTCGGCGAGGAAGAGGAGCGAGCGGTTCAAGGCGCTCAAGGGCCAGGGCATTTTGCGCCTCAAATCCAGCCAGAGGACGACGCGGATCTGATCCGAGCCGTTGGCGGCATCGTGCAGATAGGTGTCGTCGAAGACCACGCCTTCGCCGTTATGCCAGTAGTATTTCTCGCCGTTTTCGATGAGCGCGCGGTCGTTCTTGGCGTTGTCCTCGGGGCTCTCGTTCACCCGCAGCCAGCATTCGTTGTTGGCGTTGTCGTTCGGCACCACCACGCCGAGATGGTAGCGCAGAAAGCCCTTCCAATAGCCCCAATGGGGCTTGATGTGCTGGTTGGGATCGAGGATCGAGAAGAACGCGGTGTGGACGCTCGGGATCCGGCGGATCGCGGCGGCCGTGCGCGGGCAGAGCTTGCAGTTCTCCTCGACGAAAAAGCCGGATTTCAGGAGGAAGCTCTTCCATTTCGCGGTATGGATGCCGCCTGCCGTATAGCCGCCGACGAGGTTCTCCATGTCCACGATCCGGTCCTTGATATCGAGGAGCTTGAGCACTTCGTCGCGGATCGCCGGATAATCCGCCTCGAGCTCGGCGAGGCCGGGATAATCCTTGGCGTAATCCCTATAGAAGGCGGGGAGCCGCGGAAACCGGCGGTCTTTCTCGGCGCGGGTGAAGATGCCGTTGAAGGCGTCGCGGACATTGAACTTGCCGCTGCCCTCCGCCGCGCGGCCGAAAAGGGCAAGCGCCAGGGCGAGAACGAGAAGGATCGCCACGATCGCGACAACGACGAGTGTCATGGCCGTACCATCGTAAAGAGGCGCGTGGCCCAGGAACGCGGGCGCGCGGTGGATACCTTCCCCCAGCAACAGGAATCCTTACCCCTTGGGCGGCTGCAAGGCAAGATTGTCAACCCCCCGTTAAGGCGACGGGCGCAGGCTTTGACCTTGAAGGGCGCTGATCCTATAAGTCGGCAAGCGGCTGAAAGGGGGAAAATCGACCATGGCCAACGCCAAGCCCATTCTCGGATTTATCGGCATCGGCCTGATGGGCTCGCCGATGACCGTCCGGCTTCTGGACGCCGGTTACGAGGTCCATGTCTGGAACCGCTCGAAGGACAAGCTCGCGGCGGTTCTAGAGAAGGGCGCGAAGGAGGCCGCGAACGTGGCGGCCGTCGCCAAAGCCGCCGACATCGTCATTCTCTGCGTGACCGACGTGAAGGCGGTCGAGCATGTCGTGTTCGGCCCGGAGGGCGTGGTCGAAGGGACGGGCCGGGCGCCGGACAAGCTTCTGCTCGACTGCTCCTCGATCCCGCCGGACCGCACCCAGGTATTCGCCAAGCGGCTGCGCGACGAGACCGGCATGGGCTGGATCGACGCCCCGGTTTCGGGCGGCGTTCCGGGCGCCCAGGCGGGCACGCTCGCGGTCTATTGCGGCGGCTCCGAGGCCGACATGGCGCGGGCGCGGCCGGTGTTCGAATGCTTCGGCGCGAATGTGACCCATATGGGCCCGAACGGCGCCGGTCAGATGACCAAGCTGTGCAGCCAGCTCATCGTCGGCACGAATATGGTGACCATCGCCGAGGCGATCTCGCTCGGCCGCCGCAACGGCATCGATGTCGAGAAGCTGCCGGCGGCCTTCAAGGGCGGCTTCGCGGATTCGATCCCGCTGCAGGTTTTCGGCCCCATGATGATCCATCCCGGCCCCAAGATCGGCGAGATTTCGACCATGCTGAAGGATCTCGACACCGTCACCGCCGCCGCCCGCAAATCCGGCTCGCCGGTCCCGGTCGTTTCCACCGCCGCCGAGATCTACCGCTACTTCGTCAGCCACGGCCGCGCCTATGACGACATCGTCAAGCTGGCGGATTATTACGGGCGCGAAGGGAAGTAGGGACGGCCGCGGCGAGGGGGAATTCTATCCTACCATAATCCGCTCATCCCGGCGGAAGCCGGGAACTGGCTGAGGCAAGTCTCGGTCCCGGCCCCCCGAGATTCCGGCCTGCGCCGGAATGAGCGGAAGAAGGAGAGCTACCCCCACCGTCATCGCGAGGCCGCAACGCGGCCGTGGCGATCCAGACTACTGGGGACCGAGCCCGGCCTCCGGCATCTGGATTGCCGCGCTCCCTGCGGTCGCTCGCAATGACGGGGAAGGGGGGAAGGAAAAAACACGCGCAACCGCGCCCGTCCGAGGGGACGGGGCGGCCAAAGGAAACGGCGGCCGACGCGGGGGTGTCGCCTCTTGTGTCCGAGCTCCACGGCTTGTTTAGAACGTAGTCGAAGTAGAAAACAACGCGTGGAGATTCAGGTGCACTCGTGCTTCGCAGCGAAGCGCCGCTTCGCAGAGTAGTAGCGGTAGCGTAGCCGCCTACCAACGAGGGCGACGGACGGCTTCGGCTGCTGCACATCCTTTCGCAACGGGGCCCGATTTGATACCCGGACGACCCGCGCCGGCAGCCTGTGGTCTAGAAGGGCAAGCCCCTCGTCCCACCGGTTCCTCCCGGCCTCGCGACCGCCGGAAAGCGGGAAGAACATAGCAGGAACATTTTCATAGAGTCAAGGAAATTCTTCACAATTATATACGTGAGATAGCTGTGATGATTCCTACATCAGACGAGCGTGACAGGCCGGTGCTGTTGAAAAACGGCGAGACAACCAGAATGGCGCAGGCCTATGACTTTAGGCCTATGATTTGCCCTCATTGTCATCGAGGATTGTCCGTGAGCGACCGAGCTTTCGAAAGACTGATCTCTGCAATGAATGAATGGGATTCGCGGGTTGAATTCCCAAAATTTGCGGTATCTCGGCTGCTAAAGTATTTGGCTGATCTCGAAGGAGCGCTTGTGCCAGTTCGGTTTGATACCAAGTCTTAGAGCGCCTCTGTTTAGTCTTTAGACGTCGTGTCTGTTTCTTGAGCAAGACGGTCATCAATATGAAGCATAGATCCTTAAACGCGATCTGGGGCGGCATTTGTTCGGACTTCGAAGTGGGGTCTTTGTCGGCCAGATATGGGACATCCGTAAGCCATTTATATAGCTGTGATTCCTGTTTATCTGGGAGAGTGATGGTCTTCAATTCAGTCCTGATATAATCATGACTGAAATCGATAGGCCGGTGACTATGTGCGAAAGCATTTCTGATGTCGCGTACGGTATTAAGTCCGTCACGAATTATCTTGTCGTAGATGCCGAAGGCGTAGCCCGCCGTGATTTTGCGTTTGAAGGTGGAAAGTGGTCCGTATTCAGAGGTTAGCTGCTTCCACATTTCATCGTCACGACGACTGAAGTGGGTCCTAAGCAAGGTATCAAGTTCTATTTCCAGCAGTGTTTGGCCTAGGATAGCTATGATTATAGGTGATTCTGCTGGGACAAAATGAGCTTTCAGTAAAGCATCTACTTCGTCTTCAGATGGAAAGGCCGTACTTAATGCTCGGAGACGTTCTTTATTGCTTCCTTTCTTGGATTTTTTCGAAGCCATGACGCCCTCGTCGAAAGAGATTAAAGATGAGTTGAATGTTGATCATCGCAGGGATGACGCCCTACGCCGCGCACTAAAGACGCCACCCAAGCCGCATAAACAGACCAAGAAAGAAACGACCAAGACAAAGAAGAAGATAGAAAAACGATGAACGGGGAACCGCTTGCGCGGCCCCCGCACACCGTTAGGTGAGCAGATAGATGATCAGCGCTACAGCTTGTAGGCATCGCGCCAAGTCTATTGTCACCATCACTTTGGCCCGGATTTTCATGGTTTGAAACTCCGGGGTCGTAGGCCCACAACCCCTAAGGAGTTGATAGGTTAAGGCCACGGAAGAACGGATATCCCGCCGTTCGCCGCGTTACCGGGCCACTATTCACATCGTACGTTGCTTCAAGTGGCAGTATGTGGCTCCGCTATCTCCTAATGGCCCCACGAGGCCGCTCAGACGTGATGAAGAATTGCGGCATACCTTAGTGAGGGTGGCCGGCCGCTGAGCGAGTAGCCAACTCGCTGCTGGCGCCGGGGCTCACGCGTAAATAGTGGCCCACTTTCGACAATGAGTCGAGTCAGCTGTTCCGCTTGTGTTCCCTCCGTCGAAGAAACGCAAGCGCCCTCTGTTTAGGTGTCTTGGGCTGGACTAGCTTGATGATAGGTTAGAATTACGGTGACAGTGCACTTAATACCTCCGAGTTGGGTGCACCGTCGGTTCAGCCTGCGGTTGCCTCCAGCAGTGAGATCGCCTTGCGGTACCGTACAAGGGGGCCGGCGTCGACCTTCCGGTTAAAACGGCTGTCCGCTGTAACAAACCGGCAATCCCTGTCCATCGCCAGCGCAAGATAAACGCAGTCGTAAGCCGCGTGGTCGAGCTCGATCGCCAGTTTCGCGGCCGGCTCGAGCAGGGATCGGGTGGGCAGGAGCTCGATGTCGGCGGCTTGCAGGAGGCGGGCGGCGAGGAGGGCTTCGTCTCTTTCGAGCTCGCCCCGCACGGTCTTCTTCCACAGTGCGTTGGCGCATTCGGCGACGAGCAGGTCGGGGGCGATGAGGTGGGCCTTGTCCCGCAAGGCCAGGGCTTCCGGGGTTCCCGGCTCCTCGACCACCCATTTCATGGCGACGCTGGCGTCGATGACGAAGGTCGTCACCGCTCGTCCCGGCCTTCGCGCAACAGGTCCTCCGAAGGCGTCTGCTTGCGGGATTTGGTCAGGTTGCGCAGCTCGGCGGCCAAACTGTCGAACGAAGGCTCGTCGTCGTTCGCGAGGGCCTGACGGAGAATTTCGCGATGCTCCGCCTCCGCCGAGCGGCCGTGCCGGGCGGCGCGGCGCTTCAGCCGGGCGATCAACTCCTTGTCCAGATTGCGGACATGCAGGCTTCCGGCCATCGGGGACTCCTTGCTATCAGTGCTATCATTGATAGCATGTTGGAATTTAACCGTCAATTTCGCGGTAAGACAAGCTGTAGCGTTTCCTGGGTCGGTCGAGAAGGCTCGGGCATCACCCCCTCCCGCGGCCTCCCCCATCAAGGGGGAGGAATCGATGGAGCGCTTTTCTTAAGCCTTCCCCCTCGATGGGGGAAGGTTTGGATGGGGGTGACATCCGAGTTGCTTCCGCGTGAACAGGGAATTACGGTGACAGTGCACTTGATAACCCCGAACGGGTTGCATCATCACAACAGTCGCATCCGGGGCGCCGGGCGGGTAAAATCTCCGAACCTCGGTCAAAGCCGGTGAGGGCGCCATGAGGGGTGCGGCCCGTCTCGTATTGGTCTTGCTGGTCACGGTTTCGGCGGCGTGCGGCCGAAGCGCGCCGTCATCCAGTGCGCAATCGTCCAGCGGGCCATCATCAAGCGCGCCGTCGTCCAACGTGCCGTCGTCAAACGTGCCGTCGCCGTCGGCCGGGGAGGCCTATTGGTCGTGTCAGGCGATCGCGGGCGCCACGCTCTATATGAGCGACATCTTCGCGGCCGCCGCCGATCGCCGGACGATCACCGCCGCGTTCTTCCACAGGCTGAACTCGAAATACGGCTTCCAGGGCGTCGCCACCTGCTCGATGTACGTCAAGACGCCCGACACCTTGAAGCGACTCAAGGCGAACAACGAGCGGACCGTGGACTTCTATCACCAGGGCGGCCGGACGGTGGTCGAGACGGGGTGGCGCTATTAGGTCGTCGCGCCGCGCACGCCTTCCGGCCCGTCGGTTAATGTTTCCGGGGTTTCGGTCCGGCGCGATTAGAGAACCGGCGATTGTTACGTCGCCCTCCATCGTTGTACCATCGGCTGAGCCCGGTAAACGACGGCCGGGTTCCATCGGCAGCGGAACAGGAGGGCCGGGATGAAAAGGTTCATGGCGTTGTACACGGGCTCGGCGTCGCCCGACGGGAAACCACGCGTCATTTCCGATGCCGATCGCCTCGCCGGGATGGCCGCCTGGGGAGATTGGATGCAAAAGCACTCCGCCCGGATCGTCGACACAGGCGGCCCGCTCGGCACGACCAAAAGGGTCGGTCCCGACGGCATCAAGGACATCCGCAATAATCTCGCCGCCTATGTGATCGTCGAGGCGGAGTCGCCCGACGCGGCGGCGCAGATGTTCGAGGGCCACCCGCACTTCACCATCTTCCCGGGGGATTCCGTGGAGATCATGGAGTGCCGCCCAATGCCGGGAGCCGCCTGACCCTGAACCGCACGAGGCCACGTCGACAGATGTGCCCTCACTTCATCGCATAGCCGGCTTTTTCCAGAATTTCCTTGAGCCGGTGCCGGCCGGTCAGCGCTTCCTTGCTGCCCATGCGCCGGGCGATGGTGGGTTGCCAGCCGACGGGCGTCATGCCGACCCTGGTCTGGAAGTCGGTGAGGGTCGCGTCATAGGCGGCGATGGGGTCGGCGTCGCGGGCATCACACAAATTCCGTTCGGGCTGAGCGCTTGTCGAAGCCCGCTGACCGGGCCGGGCGGCCTCAGCCCATCTCTTACAGCGCCGCCACCAGCACCCACACCGTCATGAATACGATGATCACCGATCCGATCGTCCAGAAGGTCGCGCGGATTTCGTGGATCTGGCCGGTGAAATAGACCAGGAAGTGGATGAGGCGCGAGGCGACATAGCCGTAGAGCAGCCATTGCGCCAGGACGAGGCTCGGGCCGGTCAGGATGAACAGGAAGCCGGCGGCCAGGAAGAACGGCACGTTCTCCAGATCGTTCATCATGATGCGCCGGACCCGCTCGACCCGCTCGTTGGGCTGGAGCTGCACGGGATCGGGCGCGCGGTTGATCAGCGTCTTCTTCAGGTCCTCGGGCGCGCGGAAGCCGCTGTTCTCCGACAGCATGCGCACGACCGTCAGCCACGACATGCTCACGACCTTCAGGATCATCAGCGACGCGGCGATGGCATAGGTGGCGAAGAGCGGGTTGGTGAGCGTGAGCGTGTCATGGCGTGTCCCCCTCGATGTCTCGGCGAATCGAATAACGGGCATTTTATTGACCAATGGTCAAATTGTCAACCACTAGACAAATTTAATTTCCTGTGGCAAAATGCTGAGATGAAGAACCAAACGGATTTTCAAGCCCCGGAAGGCCCTATGCCATCGAGAAAGCACCGCGCTCCACGCCCCGAAGACGCCGACCAGGTCGAGAAACGCCGCGCCCGCCGCGAACGCCGGCGCGACCGGTCCCGCGAGGAGATTCTGGAGGCCGCCCGGCGCGTGCTGATCGCGAAAGGCGTGGCTGCGATGACGGTCGATGCCGTCGCCAAGGAAGCCGGGCTGACCAAGACGGCGATCTATTACTATTTCCCGTCCAAGGACGCGCTGCTGTTCGAGCTGATGTACGGCGTGCTGCAGGGCCACGCCCAGGCGGTGCACGACGCGGTCGAGGGGGCGCGGGACGGGGCCGACGCGCTCGGCATCCTGATCCGCCAGTCGGTCGAGGAATTCGCGCCGAGGCTCGAGGACTTCCGGCTCGCCTTTCTCAACGGCCAGGTCGCGAGCCCCGGCTCGGTGCATTTCGACGAGGACGCAGTTCGCGCGAATCCGGCCGCTCAACGACCTGTGGCTCGCCGGTACCGCCGAGAAGCTCGCCGAGGACCGCAACAAGCGCGGCAGCCATGCGCCGGTCGAGCCCCGGCTGATGGCCTTTCTCGCATATCTTGCGGCGCTAGGGATGCTGACCATGAAGGGCATGGTCGAAAGCCTCGACGATCCGTTGCTTTATTCCGATGAGGAGATGATCGAAGGCTTCGCAAAAGTCTTCGCCGCCGCTGCGGGGGCGGGAACGAAGCACGAGCCGACCTCCTGGCCCTTCCGCCCGGCCTCGCCCCGAAAGGGGGACGAGGAGTGACGCCCGAGGCGTCTTTACCGCATCAAATAGCCCGCCTTCTCCATGATCTCCCGCAGCCGATGGCGCCCGGTCAGCGCTTCCTTGCTGCCCATCCGCCTTGCGATGGTGGGTTGCCAGCCGACGGGCTTCATGCCGACCCTGGTCTGGAAGTCGGTGAGGGTCGCGTCATAGGCGGTGATGGGGTCGGCTTCGCGGGCCACGTCGTAGGTCTCGCGGTGGAGCACGGCGGGCTGGGGCAGGCGGGGTTTGACGCTCGCAGGCAGGCTCGCGCTCGGCCAGCCGACGCACATGCCGAAGCACGGGAAGACGTAGGGCGGCAGCGCGAGTTCCTCGATCACCGCGTCCATCTGGTTGCGGATGCCGCCGATATAGACGATGCCGAGCCCCAGGCTTTCCATCGCGGTGACGGCGTTCTGCGCGGCGAGCGCGGCGTCGACCACGGCCAGCATCACCGCCTCGACATAATCCAGCCCTTCGGCTCGTGCATCTTGTGCCTCCGCCGCCCGCGCTACCCGCGCCCCGTCCGCGAGCCAGACGAGGAACAGCGGGCAGTCGCGGATATGCGGCTGATTGCCGGCGAGCATCGACAGCCGCTCCTTGCGAGCCTTGTCCTCGATCGCCACCACGCTCCAGAGTTGCAGGTTCGAGGAGGTCGACGCCGATTGCGCCGCCGCCATGATCATCGGCAGCAGGCCTTCGGGCACAGGCTTGTCGTCGTAGGACCGCACCGAGCGATGGGAAAGGAGGACGGAAAGCACCGGATTCATCAATTCAGGCGGGATCGGCGGCGCCTCGCCATAGCGCTCCTTGAGGAATTGTTCTGCGTTCTGGTGGGCCAGATCTTGCGTCTCGGTCATGTCTATCCTTGCCGTGTCCTGGTGTGGCGTTGCGTGTCCGTTCTATAGGGTCGATAATCTGGAGGCGAGTACGGAATTCGACGATGGGGCGCGCATGATCACCAAGGAACAGAACGAGCTGTTCACGCGGGTCGGGCCGGGGACGCCGGGGGGCGAGCTCTTGCGGCGCTATTGGCATCCGATCGGGGCGGCGACGGAGTTCGATGACCGGTCGGTGAAGCCGGTGCGGATCCTGGGCGAGGATCTGGTGCTCTATAAGGATCTCTCCGGAGCGTACGGGCTGATCGAGCGACATTGCCCGCATCGCCGGGCGGATTTGGCGAACGGGATCGTCGAAGCATGCGGCATCCGCTGCCATTATCACGGCTGGCGGTTCGCGCCGGACGGAACCTGCCTCGAACAGCCCTTCGAGGATACCGCCCACGCCGAGCGACATTTCAAGGACAAGGTGACGGCGCGCGCCTACCCGGTCGAGGAGAAGGCGGGGCTCCTCTGGGCCTATCTCGGGCCGGAGCCCGCGCCGCTGGTGCCGACCTGGGAGATCTTCACCTGGAAGAACGGCTTCCGCCAGATCGTGTTCGCCGACACGCCGTGCAACTGGTTCCAATGCCAGGAAAACTCCATCGATCCGGTGCATTTCGAATGGATGCACGAGAACTGGACCCGGCGCTTGAACGGCGATGACGGCCCCTACGGCCCGAAGCATCTCAAGCTCAAATTCGAGGAATTCGATTACGGTCTCATCTACAAGCGCGTCCGCGAGGGCTTCGACGAGACCGATCCGCAATGGACCGTGGGCCGGGTGGCGCTATGGCCGAACGGCTTCTATCTCGGCAGCCATTTCGAATGGCGCGTGCCGGTCGATGACGAGAACACCCTGACGGTGGTCTGGGCGTTCAGCCGCGTGCCGCGCAACATGGAGCCGTTCGAGCAGAATTCGGTTCCGCATTGGGTTGCGCCGATCAAGGATAAGGATGGCAATTGGATCACCAGCCATGTGATCAACCAGGACATCATCGCCTGGGTCGGCCAGGGCCGGATAGCTGACCGCACCAAGGAAAATCCCGGCATGAGCGATGCCGGCGTCATGATGATGCGTCACCGCTTCCTGCGCGACGTCCAAGCCATCGAGCGCGGCGAGGATCCGAGCGGCTTGATCCGCGATCCGGCAAGCAACACGGCCGTCGAGCTGCCCGGGGCGAACCGGCGCGCCAATATCGAGGGGCCGACCCTCGAAGATCTGATGGCCAACCGCTTCACCCGCGCCGGGCTCATGGATTTCGCGTTCCTCGCAGGCCAGCCCCCCGAAATTCGTCGGGCCTTCGAGGAAGCCATGGGAATCAAGGGATTGCGCGAGCGGGAACGAAGCCGCGGCGGGGCGTCCGCGCTTACCGAGATGGCGTGACCAGCCAGATATCGGCCGCTTGGCCGCGGGTGCGGATCGAGGCGAGCTTTTCGAGAGAGAGGGCCCCGATGGCTTCGGTCGCGTGGCGCAGCGCCGCGTGGTCGCTGGTCAGGAGGACGGCGCGCCAGTTGGGGGCGGCGAAGGCGAGGGAACGGCGAAGCAGGGCCTCGTAGAGGGGGGCGGTGCCGGTCTCGGGTTGGAACTGCTTGCCGAAGGGGAGGTTGGCGAGGGTCAGAGTGAGGTCGCGGCGGGCGAGGTCGAAGGTGGCGGAATCGCCCGTGAAGAGATGAACATCCGGTGCCTTGCCAAAGGCCTTGCGGGCGATCGCGACGGCCTTGTCGTCCATGTCGGTGCCGATCAGCTCGGCCTCGGGGAGGAGGGCGCGGGCTTCGCGCAGCACCGTGCCGGTGCCCATCACCGGATCCCAAATCACCTCATGCGTGCTCGGCCGTGCGGCAAAGCAGAGGGCGGCGGCGATCACGGGAGGCAGGCTGCCGGCGCGGTCCTCGTCGCGGGTCCGGCCCGACGCGTCGTGATGGTTGAACCGCGGTAAGCCGATGTAATAGCTCTCGTCGACGGCGAGGAACCAGGCGGGGCGGCGGGGCGCGGCCGAGACGGATGTCTTGAGGCCCCGCGCGCCCATCTCCTTGCCGAGCCACCGCAGAATGTCCTGGCGCTGGAAGGTCTTGCCCGCCACTGACGCGACCAGCCCGTCCGGCCGCTCGCGCCGCCAGGCCTCGGCCAGTATGTCGAGTTGCCGCCCGCTGATCTTGTTCCGTCCGAAGACCGGGCAGGCCATGACGTGGAGCGCCAGCCGCGTCGGAAACGTCCGTGCCTTCACCTGGGAGGCCGGCAGCACGACGAGGTCGTAATTCGCGAGATACAAGGTCGTCGCACGCGCCTTGGCGGCGACGATGTCGCGGAATTTCAGCTCCTTGACCATCAGGGAAGCAAGCCCCGGCTCGGTCAGGAACAGCCATAGCGGGATCGTGTCTGGTTTCGGCAAGGTCATGAAGCCCCGAGTAGGGCCGTGACCTTAGCTTTGCCGGCGGCGCATGGCCACTCGTTTCCTTATGCCACGTCGCGGGCGGCTTTGCCTTGGGTGAGCTCCAGGATGTCGGGCAGGGCCAGGGGCTCGAAGAAGTAGTAGCCCTGGATAATGTCGCAGCCGGCTTCCTTCAGGAATTCGTATTGCTGCGATGTCTCGACGCCTTCGGCCACCACATCCGCCCCCGACATGTGCGAGAGCGAGATCACCGCCTGGACGATCGCCGGCGACTGCATCACGCCGTCCAAGCCCTGGACGAAGCTCTTGTCGATCTTGATCCGGTCGAAGCTGTAGTAATGCAGGTAGCTCAGGCTCGAATAGCCGGTGCCGAAATCGTCGAGCACGATCTTGAAGCCGAGCCGGCGCAGCTCGCTGAGCTGGCGGCGCATGGTTTCGGAATGGTCCAACAATACGCCCTCGGTGATCTCCAGGCAGATTTGGCGCGGATTGGCGCCGGTCTCCTCGAGCGCGGCATGGACATCGTTGATGAATTCCGGATGCTTCATATGGATCGGCGAGACGTTGACCGACAAGGTCAGGTCGCTCCAGTTCCGCGAATCCGTGAAGGCGCGGTTCATGACCCAGATGCTGATGTCGCGGATCAGGCCGGAATGCTCGGCGATCGGGATGAAGATGCCGGGCGACACCGGGCCGCGCTCGGGGTGGTTCCAGCGGATCAGCGCCTCCACGCCGCTCGCCCGCAGGGTCCTGGCGTTCACCAGCGGCTGGTAGACGAGGCGGAAGTCGTTGGCCTTCAGGCCGACGCGCATGTCGCGCGCGAGCTGCGAGCGGAGCTGGACCGTCTGGTCCAGTTCCTCGGCAAAGCGTACTACGGCGCCGCGCCGCGTCGCCTTGGCCTTGTTGAGAGCCAGATCGGCCCAGCGCGTGATCTCCGTCGCGTCGTTGCTGGTGCCGTCGACGACCGCGATGCCGACCGAGGCGCTGGAGGGTGTCTGCGATCCGACCAGCTCGAAGGGTTCCTCGAGCGCCTTCTTCAGGCGGTCCGTGAAGGCGTCGATCTCATTTTCGCGGACATTCTTCAGGTAGACCGCGAATTCGTCGCCGCTGAGCCGTGCGACGAAGCCGTTCTTGCCCACCAGGCGCTGCAGCCGCTCGCCGACCTGGATCAGCATCTGATCGCCGGCGGTGTAGCCCATGGTGTCGTTGACGTCCTTGAACCGGTCGAGATCCAGGAACAGCAGGGCCGACGGCGCTTTCGGCCCCGCCTTGGCGACCTCGGTGCCGAAATTCGCGGCGAACCAGGCGCGGTTCGGCAAGCCGGTCAGGCTGTCGTGATGGGAGATGTGGATCGCGCGCGCTTCGGAAGCCACTAGATCGTCCGTCATTTTGGCGGCGGCCCGATAGACGAAGACCGACGCCAGCAGCAGGATCGCCACCGCGACCGTGATCGGCACCCAGGCCTCCGAGAGAATCTGGTTGCCCGGCGAAGCGGAATCCCACGCGATGTAGGCGCCGGGCTGGCCGATGCCGGACGTGATATCGATGTGCGGCGCGCTGGGCTCTCCCTTGCCGATAGAGAGGCGGACGTTCCTGATCAGCGTGCCCGAGGAGACCATCTGCGTCATCTGCGGCGTGACTTCGAGGAGCAGGACGACAAGCGCGGACGGCCCCGGCTTCGGGACGACGGCGGTGCTGGACGGCACGATCGTCGAGACGCCGGCGACGGCCGCGCGGTTTTCGGTCCGGATGAAATCGATGGCCGTGCGCGGCTTGAACTTGCCGTCGCTTCCGTCGAGCGCATAGTCGCTCGCTTTTTCGGCGGCCCGTACCTGGTCGATAAGCGGCTTCAGCGCCCTGAGCCAGGCTTGGGCCTTGGCGACATCCTGCTCCGTGCCGTTGTTTTGGTAGTAGACGACCCGGCCGGACCGATCGATGACCATGGAAGTCGGGATATACAGGGTCTTCAGGACCCAGTCCCCGACATCGCCGTTCATGAAGGCGTGATCCGGGTCGTTGTTGATCTTTTCCACGGCCTCGTCGGATGTCGCAAGCTGGGAAAGGCCGTAAAGCATGCCGAACTTCGAGTAATTCATGGAATTCTCGACCAGCTTCCGCTCGGATCTGATCGCGATCTGGTCGGCATCGTGAACGGCGAAGGACAGAAATCCGACCGTTCCGACGATGGCAAGCCAGACGAGGCAGATCGCCATCGCAATAAATCTATGAGATTTTGCGCGTTTGGCTATCGGCGTCGGTTTCAGCTGGCGCATAGCCCGGATCGTGTTCTGTCCCCAAGATTTGCGTAGGACGATTGTATTAAATCGACCTTTTGATTCCGTTAATCTTTGGCCGGAAAACGACAGCAGGCCGAGAATCTTCGGGGGACGCCTCAGTCCGGCTGGTAGCCCGTCACGATGACGAGCTTGCCCTGCACGGCGCGGCCGGCAAGGCGGGAAAGGGCGTCGGGCACGTCTTCGAGGCCGTATTCGCCGCCGATTTCGGGCTGAAACGGCTCGCGGGCGTGCATCGCGCCCAAATCGTCGATAACGGCGCGGGCGAGGGCGGGGGATTCCGCGAAATCGCCGCCGAAAGCGACCGGAATGACGCTCAAATTCTTGGCCAGCAGGTAATTCGCTGGGATCGAAGGGGCCCGGCCGCCTGCGAAGCCCACGATCATCAGCCGCGCCGAGCGGGCCGACGCCCGGAGCGCCGCGTCGAACACGTCGTCACCGACGCAATCGAGGAAGACATCGTAACCCCCGCCGCCGGTCATGTCCTTGACCCGCTCGCGGATGTCCTCGGTACGGTAGTTCAGCACATGGTCCGCACCGTGGGCCTTGCAGGTTTCGAGTTTCTCCGGCGAGCCCGCGCCCGCGATCACCACCGCCCCAAGGCGCTTGGCGATCTCGATCGCCGCCGTGCCCACGCCGCCGCCCGCGCCGCTGATGAACACGGTCTCGCCCGGTTTCACCTGGCCGCGATATTTGAGGGCATAAAGCGCGGTGCCGTAGCCGATGATCAGGCCGGCCGCCTGGACCATCGAGAAGCCGGCCGGAATGGGCAGCGCATCCGTGGCTTTGACGGCCACGTAGTCGGCAAAGCAGCCGGGACGCGCGGCGAAGACCTTGTCGCCGACCTTCCAGTCCGTGACGCCCTCTCCGACGGCGGAGATCGTGCCGGCGCCTTCGAGGCCGGTTCGGAATGGGACGGGGGGGTGCAGGTAATAGGTTCCGCGGATCATCAGGAGATCGGCGAAATTGACTCCTGCCGCCGCGAGCCGGATGACCACCTCTCCGGGGCCGGGCGTCGGATTCGGCACCTCTTCGAGCCGCAAATGCTCCGGTCCGCCGTACTCCCGACACAGAACCGCACGCATTCCATCTCTCCCCGTAAACCCCTGGCCCCGCGAAGCGAGGCTGTTATAACATCGGTTAGGTTTGTTTACACCGAAGCGGCTGGGCGATCACCCCCATCCAATCTTTCCCCTTCGAGGGGGAAGACTTCTATGGAACGCTCCATCGGTTCCTCCCCCTTGATGGGGGAGGTCAGGCGGGGGTGATGCCCGAGCCGCTTCAATCTGGTTCGCAAGTGTTCGGGGGGCGACTATTCAGCGATGTTGATGATCGATTTCTTCGACCGGGGTGCCGAGCGGTTCCCGGACCGGGCCTGTCTGATCGACGACAAGGTGACGAGGACCTATGCCCAGGTCCGCGCCCGATCCCATCAGATCGCCAATGCCTTCAAGCGTGACGGCATCCCGCCGGGCACCAAGGCGGCCGTCTATAGCGGCAATTCGGCCGTCGCGTTCGAATGCCTGATCGGGTCGGTGCGGGCGGGCGGCGTGTGGACGACGGTGAATGCCCGCAACATCGTCTCCGAGACGATCTACGTGCTGAACAACACCGAGACCGACCTCATCTTTTTCAGCATCGAGTTCAAGGACACGATCCGCGATATTCTCGCCCAGTGCCCGACAGTCAAATGGGCGATCTGCATCGACGGCGAGATCGAGGGCTATCCCAATCTCGACGCCTGGCTGGACGGGTTGCCGGAGATTTCCGAGGAGGTGCCTCGCACGCTCGATGATCTCGTGATCATGCTGTCCTCCGGCGGCACCACCGGCAAGCCCAAGGGCGTGATGGTGACCCAGCGCAACTGGGAGGCCATGACCCTTCTCACCCATCATTTGCTTTTGCACGATCATGCCATTCATCTCGTGGTCGGGCCGATGACCCATGCGGCCGGCGGCCAGGCCATGACCATGATGGCGATGGGGGCCACGCACGTGATCCTGCCGGGGTTCGACGGCGACCGGGTGCTGGACGCGATCGAGCAATACCGCGTGACCCACATGTTCCTCCCGCCGACGGCGATTTACATGCTGCTCGCGCGGCCGGACATCCGTGAGCGCGATTATTCCTCGCTCAAGATCTTCCTCTATTCCGCCGCGCCCATGGCCGTGGACAAGATCAAGGAGTCGATCGAGGTGTTCGGCCCGATCATGTATCAGGGCTTCGGACAGACCGAGACCGGCATCAACATGACTTGGTTCTCAGCCGAGGACCATATGCGGTTCTACAATGCCGGCGACGACGCGATGCTGGCCACCTGCGGGCGCGAAACGGTGCTGGCGCGGGTCGAGATCATGGATGACGAGGGCCATATCCTGCCGCCCGACACGCTGGGCGAGATCGTGGTGCGGGCGACCTCCGTTGCGCCCGGCTATTACAAGAACCCGGAGGAGACCGAGAAGGCGAAAGCCTTCGGCTGGCACCATTCCGGCGACATCGGCCGTAAGGACAAGGATGGCTGGATCTTCATCGTCGACCGCAAGAAGGACATGGTGATCTCGGGTGGCTTCAACGTTTATCCCTCCGAGATCGAAGGCGTGATCTTCTCCCATCCCGCGATCCAGGACTGCGCCGTGATCGGCGTTCCCGACGAGAAATGGGGCGAGGCGCTGAAGGCCGTCGTGCAGTTGAAACCGGGCGCCGCGTTCGACGAGGAAGACCTGAAGGAGCATTGCCGCAAAAGCCTCGCCCGCTTCAAAGTCCCGAAAAGCTTCGACGTGGTCGACCAGTTGCCCCGCAGCCCGGCGGGCAAAGTCCTCAAACGCAAAATTCGCGAGCCCTATTGGGCGGGCAAGACGCGGGCGGTGTAACCTCAATCATCGTCATGCCAGCGAAGGCTGGCATCCAGCCCAATGTCGAACACCGATCGCGGCTTCCGACGCCCTGGACCCCAGCCTCCGCTGGGGTGACGGAGCAGGATGGCCCGAGCGGATGGGCGCTACCCCCGAGACGCCTTGAAATCCACCAGGAACTGGCGGAAATCACGCGGCGGTTCGCCGACGATGGTTTGATAGTCGTTGCTGACGATGTCGAACTCGCCGGTCTCCACAGCACGCATGGTGCCGATGGCGCTTTTCGAGAGCTCGGCGGGGACGCCCCATTCGCGGGTCATGAAATCGGCCCAGTCCTTGGCGGAGACAGCCTCGTAGCGGACCGGCGTTGCGAACACCTCCGACATCAGGCCGGCGATGTCGGCGCCGGTATAGGTCCGGGTCATGGTCTCGGTATAGATCTTGTTGTCGTGCCCGCTTTTGACCAGGACGGTCGCGGCCGAGCGGCCGAGATCCTCGCGGGCAACATAGGCGCAGGCGGCGGGGCCGCCGGGCCGGCGGAACACCCCCTTCGCCAAGGTCTCGTCGATGTCGCTGACCGTTATGTCGGCATAAAGGGCGTGGCGCAGGATCGTGTAGGTCAGGCCCGAGCCGAGGATCGCCTGCTCGGTAGGGTAATGGACTTCCAGGCTGTGATCCGCGAGCGATTTGGGATTGGCGTTGACGAAGCTCGGATAGACCACATGCCGGACTCCCGCCGCCTTGGCCGCGTGGAGCGCGTTGAGGTTCTGCGAGAGGCGTAGGTTGTTAGGCGAGTAGGTCGGGATGATCAGAACCTTGTCGATCCCGGCCATTGCTTCGGGCAGGGTCTCGGGCCGGTCGAAATCGCCGAGCCGCACGTCGACGCCGCGCCCGCGCAGCGCCTGGGCGAAAGACGTCTCCGTGTTCCGTGAACAGACCGCGATATTCTTCGTGTCTGTCAGGTCCAGCAGGTTCCTGATGACCCAGCCTGCCAGTTGTCCATTCGCGCCGGTAACAAGAAGCATCGTAATTCCTCCGAAGTTTTAGGTCCGCACGGCCTCGACGAGGGACAGTGGCGATTTGGTCGGTACGATCTGCGTCACCTCGAATCCGCAGCCGGCGAACAACTCACGGAATTCGTTGGCGGTCCGTTCGCGCCCGCCGGGATAGGCGAGCATCTCGATGTCGATGAATTTCCCGAGATGGGGTTGGGGCCCGTCCGGGATGACCGTCTCCATCAGGATCACCTTGCCGCCCTTGTCGCCCATGGAGGTACGGATGTTGTTCAGGATGGTCGAAGCGCGCTTGTCGTCCCAGTCATGGATTATGTGTTTCATGACATAGGCGTCCCCGCCCGCCGGGACGGCCTTGAAGAAGTCGCACTCCACCGCCTCGCAGCGGTTGGCGAGGCCCGCCGCGGCGATGCGAGGCTTCGCGCCTTCCACGACGTGGCCGATCTCCGCGAGCACGCCTTTCGATTTCGGGCTGGCCTTGAGGATCGTCATCAGCACCTCGCCATGCCCGCCCGCGACGTCGATGATGGTGCCGTATTTGCTGAAGTCATAGGCCTCGACGGCTGCGCCCGCGACCGGCGCGCTGAACGAGGTCATGGCGTTGTTGAAGATTTCCGAATCCTCGGGATGCTCGGCGAAATAGTCAAAAAGCGGCATGCCCACCGTCATATCGGCCGCCGGCTCGCCGGTCATGACCGAATGCTTGAGATTTGCGTAGATCCGGAAGTGCAGCGGGTCGGGCAGAAACAGCGCCATGCCACGGAGGGAGCCCGGCACGTCCTTGCGCAGCAATTGAGATGCCGGCGTGAGGCCATAGCGCCGTGGCTCGACCTGTTCGAAAATACCGATGCTGGCGAGCAGCCGGAGGATCCGGTTGAGGCCGTCCTCATTCGCTCCCGTCGCCTGCGCCAACTCTGTCGCAGTCTTCGGCCCACTGCTGAGGTGGTCGGGCACATTCAACAAGACGGCGACGTAAAGCGACGACGACGCCATGTAGCCGGTTATGACTTGGAATACCTGTTCGGCGGGATCGGGCGTCATGCGGGTTCTCCCCCAGCAATAATCGACAAGAACGAAGGCAGGAGCGTGAAAGACGAAGGAAAACTCTTTGGCGGCCGAAACTCTAGCTTGAGCTTCTGGACAAAGACAGGAAAAAGCGTCTCCAACGGCTGGCATGGCTTGACGATCAAAACGCCGTACGATGGGATGCGCGCGATACTCGATTACCTGTATCATCCGCACGCAAAAACAGCCATTTGGTTCGATCGACTAGGCGAAGATGAAACGCAACACCGCCGCGCGTTTATCGGATTCTCATTTCGTCTCCTCGCTTATCCAGCGATGAGTTCGCCATGGTCGTCATCGGTTACCCCATCAATGTTATGGTTCATCATGATGTCGGTGACTATTGGCAAGACGGTTTCGTCCTTGTCTCGTTCTCTTTCGCGTTGTCGATGGGAGGGTTCATAAGCCACTTTTGGCGCGGCTATCGACTTGCGTTTTGCCTCGCGATCGCCGCCATCACGTTCTTGCCGATGGGATTGACCCTCCGAGACCCGGCGACCGGTGCTTTGGCCCCACTGTATGTCTTGTTTCCCTTCTATCTCTGTTTTGTGGTGGTGGCCTATCTCGGCGGAATCCGACAAGGTGCGCATCCCCTAGAGCGCATCGAGGTCGTCTTTCCGGTATGCCCCTCTCCGAACAGCGAGGCCCGCCTTGCGCCCCGGATATCGGGCCAGTATAGAACGTTAACGTTGCACCAACCCGCCCGAGACGAAAGGACGACAGAGGGAGAGTGATCTATGGCGGCGATGATCAGCTCAGTGTTGCGCGCCGAGCCTATCGGCGGCCTGTCGGGGACGCCTTGAGCGGGGCCCCCGCCGAATTCGATACCGAGGCGCTTCGCCGCTGGCTGAGCCCGCATATCGGTGCGCTGGACGGGTCGCTGACGCTTACCAAGGTCGGCGAGGGGCAGTCCAACCCGACCTTCCGCCTGGAGACGTCCGACGGCCGGCGCTTTGCTTTGCGGGCCAAGCCGGGACCGGCGGCGACCCTGCTTAAATCGGCCCATGCGATCGAGCGCGAATTCCGGGTGATGTCGGCCTTGGGCCAGGTGGGCTTTCCCGTGCCGCGCATGATCGCGCTCTGCGAGGACGAAAGCGTGATCGGCCGGGCGTTCTTCGTGATGGATTACGTCGACGGCCGCGTGTTCCGCGATCCTGCGCTGCCTACGCTCACACCCGATGAGCGCGGCCAGCTCTATCTCGATATCGCGCGGACCATGGCAAAGCTGCATTCCCTCGATCCGGCGTCGCTCGGCCTCGAGGATTTCGGGCGTCCGGCGGGCTATGTCCGGCGCAATTTCGAGCGCTGGCTGAAGCAATACCGCGCGACCGAGACCGAGACGATCCCCGACATGGAATGGCTGATCGAGTGGCTGCCGGAGCATCTGCCCCAGGACGAGCGCGCCGCGATCATCCATGGCGACTTGAAGATCGACAATCTGATCTGCGCGCCCGTTGCGCCGCAGATTGCCGCCGTCGTCGATTGGGAGATCTCGACCCTCGGCCATCCGATCGCCGATCTCGCCTATACCGCGATGATCTGGCATGTGCCGCCGGATTTGGACGGCCTGGCCGGACAGGATCTTGACGCCCTCGGCATACCCGGCGAGGACGAATTCCTCGCGACCTATCTCTCGACCCTGGTCGATCTCACCGGCGCGGATGTCGAAATCGTCGGCTGGGACAAGCAGCTCGCCTTCAATTTCTTCCGCGCCGCCGCGATCGTGCAGGGCATCAAGCGGCGCGCGATCGACGGCATCGCGTCCAACCCGATGGCGATCCGGGAGGGCCGCAAAATCCGCCCACTGGCGGCATTGGGCCGGCGCATCGCCGAGGACGGAGGCGTGGCGGCATGAGCTTCGGGGAGATGTTCGGCCTCAAAGGCAAGGTTGCCGTGGTCACCGGCTCGACGAGGGGCATCGGCAAGGCGATTGCGAGTCGGCTGGCGGAAGCCGGGGCCAAGGTCGTCATCTCCAGCCGCAAGCCCGAGGCCTGCGAGGCGGTGGCAAACGAGTTGCGCGCGGCGGGGAGGGAGGTGACGGCAATCCCCT
This sequence comes from uncultured Alphaproteobacteria bacterium, assembly GCA_963732795.1. Taxonomy (GTDB): domain Bacteria; phylum Pseudomonadota; class Alphaproteobacteria; order CAVTAV01; family CAVTAV01; genus CAVTAV01. The sequence goes on from CAVTAV010000002.1 coordinate 76,677, forward strand.
GCAACGTCTCGCGCAAGGCCGATGTCGAGGCGCTGGCGGCGGGCGCGCTCGAAGCCTATGGCAAGGTCGATATCCTGGTGTGCAACGCCGCGGCCAATATCGCGATGGGGCCGTTGGGCGCATTGAGCGACGAGGCGTTCGACAAGATGGTCGCCACTAATGTCCAGGGCGTTTGGCGGCTGTGCAATCTGCTCATTCCCCAGATGGCCGAGCGGGGCGACGGGTCTGTGATCGTGATCTCGTCCATCGCGGCGATCCGCGGCGTCGATTTCGCCGGGCTCTACGGCGTCACCAAGGCGGCCGAGGTCGCGATGGTGCGGAACTACGCCATCGAATGGGGGCCGAAAAACGTCCGGGTCAACGCGATTCTGCCCGGCTTCATCAAGACCGATTTCTCCCGCGCGATCTGGGAAGACGACACGATGCGCGCGGCCGAGCTCGCCCGCATCCCGCTGGGCCGCATCGGCGAGCCGGACGATATCGGCGGTATCGCCGTCTTCCTCGCCTCCCGCGCCGGCGCCTTCATCACCGGCCAGACCATCGTCGCCGATGGCGGCATGACGGCGGGCTAGACCATGAACGCGGACAAGTCCCTCCTGAAGCGCTTTCTCGCCAATCCCGGCACGCCGATGGATGTCGATTCCAACCCGCTGACGAAGGCCCTCCGCTGTAGAATTCTTTCCGCCGATCCCGAGAACGGCGTCGTCCATGTCGCCTTCGAGCCGGGCGACGAATTCCTTCAGGGCAACAACGTTATCCAGGGCGGCATCGTCGCCACCATGCTCGACTTCGCCATGGCCTTCGCCGCGATGGCCGTCCTCCCGGAAGGCCAGGGCGGCACGACGACAAGCATGACGGTCTCGTATCTCCGCCCGGTAAAGCCCGGCCGCCTGGAAGCCGTCGGCACTCTCGACAAGAAGGGCCGCTCGGTGCTTTTCGCCAGGGCGGAGCTACGGCCGGAAGGTGGAGGGGATCTTGCTGGCGACGGCGACGTCGGTGATGTCGGTCGTGTCATGACGGACAGATACGTCGTCGTCATCCCCGCGAAAACGGGAATGACGGGGAAGAGTTGAGTGACGACTCCAGGGGGGAACCCATGAGACCATTGGACGGCATCAAGATCCTGAGCTTGGCGACCCAGTATCCGGGGCCGTATGCGACCATGTTGCTGGCCGATCTCGGGGCCGATGTGGTGATCGTGGAGCGGCCGGGGATTGGCGATCCGAGCCGGCGCAATCCGGCCGTGTTCGCGACCTTCAATCGCGGCAAGCGCAGCCTCGCGCTGGATTTGAAGACGGAGAAGGATAAGGCGGCGCTTCTCAAGCTCGTCGATAAGGCCGACGTGTTCATCGAGGGCTTCCGGCCGGGGGTCGCGGCGCGGCTGGGCTTCGGTTCCGAGGCGCTGGCGGAGCGCAATCCGCGGCTGGTCTATTGCTCGATCAGCGGCTTCGGCCAGACCGGGCCCTATCGCGACCGACCCGCTCATGATCTGTCGCTCCAGGCGCTCGTCGGCCTCCTTCACGGTCGCGAAAAGGGAGCGGCGGAGGGGCCATATATGGCCTGGTCCGACATTTCCTCGGCCATGTTCGCCACCATCGGCATCGTCTCGGCGCTGTTCCGGCGCAGCGTGACGGGGAAAGGCGGCGAAGTGGATGTCGCGATGTCGGACACCTTGGCGGTCTGGCTCGCGGCCTGGCTCGGCCCGCTCCTGAACGGCGAGCCGCCGCTAGCCTTGGTCTATCCGGGCTTCGGCTGCTATCAATGCGCCGACGGCAAATGGCTGTCGCTGTCCATTACCTTCGAGGACCATCTCTGGGCGCCGCTCGCCGAGATCACCGGGCTCGACCAATATGCCGGGCTCGATCTCAGGCAACGGGGCGATCGGTATAACGAGATCAATCCCGCCCTCCAGAAAGCCATTGCGGCAGAGCCGTTCGATCATTGGGAGTCGCTGTTTACGGAGAAGAACATCGCCTGGGCGCCAGTGCTGACGCCCGAGGAGGCGACTCATGATCCCCATCTCGTGGCCCGCGGGCTCTTCGTCGAGCGCAACGACGGCGGCGTGCCCCGGCGCTATGTCGCGCAGCCGCTCAAATTCGATGGCGAGACACTCGGCCCCACCGGTCCGTCGCCCGATCTGGGCTCCAGCGATCCCGACGATATCTGGCCGTAGCCCAAGACGCGCTGATTTCCTGTTTCGCGCTTCCTTCGTGGCCTGCTAGGCTGCGCCGGGGAGTGACTTTGGGGTGGACAAGCCGGCAAGGGGGGACCATGGCCGACGGAAAAGTGATCAACGTAACCGAGTTGGTGGACCGGCAGAAATTCGGCCCGTTCCATCTGAAGCTCATGATCTGGCTGTTCCTGGTCCTGATCCTCGACGGCTACGACATCTCCGCTGCGTCCTTCGCCAATCCCGAAATCATCAAGCAATGGAGCCTCGCGCCCGAGTCGACCAAATATTTCCTCACGGCGAGCTTGTTCGGCATCATGTTTGGCGCCGTCATCTTCGGCTGGTTTGGCGATAAATTCGGCCGTAAGAAGGCGATCCTGTCGGCAGCCCTTGTGTTCGCAGGTGCGACGATTGCTTGCGCCCTGTCGACGACGCTCGACGCGCTCACGATCTTTCGTTTTCTCTGTGGCGTGGGCATCGGCGGTGTTATGCCGAACACGATTTCGCTTGCCGCCGAGATGGCGCCGAAGCGGGTTCAGGCGACGCTTATCATTCTGATGTTTACCGGCACGCCCGCTGGAAGCTCGTTGCCCGGTCCGATTGCGGCCTGGGTGGTGCCGCATTACGGCTGGCCGATGATCTTCTGGATTGGCGGCATCATCCCGCTCGTTATCGTCGCGCTTCTGTTCTTTACGCTTCCCGAATCCGTCAAATTTCTGGCACAGGACGATCGACGGCGCGCGCATACAGCCAAGGTCGCGAAGGCCATAGAGCCGAGCCTTTCGATCGGCCCGGACGATCGCTTCGTCGTCGACCACGCGGCTCCCGAGAAGAAAGGAAGCTGGCTCGAGCTCTTTCGATGGCCGTTCACGATCATCACGCCGCTACTGGCCTCGCTGTTCATCATCAATTTCATGGTGCTTTATTTTATGAACAGTTGGATGCCGCAGCTTATTGGCGTCTGGGCGACCACGGTCTTCGGGGCGTCTGGAGCCTTGGGCGGCGTCATTCTGAGCGTCTTCGTCGATCGCAAGGGATTAGCGCCGGTCACAGTGCTATTCGCGCTTGCCGTGCCGGTGATCGCGGGGCTTGGTTATTCGGCGCCTATCCCGGCCTTGGCGATCGTGATGGCGGGGGCGGCCGGCATGTGCGTCGTCGGGTCTCCAATTCGGACTCAATGCGACGGCCGGCATGATCTATCCGACCCATGTGCGATCAAACGGCGTCGGTTTCGCCTTCGGGATCGGCCGGTTCGGCGCGGTTGCGGGGCCGCTCATCGGCGGCCAGTTGATCGCATGGAAGCTGCCCTTGCATGAGATGTATTTGCTTGCCTCCATCCCCATGGCCATCGGCGCCATAGCTTGCTATGTCCTGACCAGGGTTCAGAAGCGGGCGCGCGACGCCTGAGGGAGCGGCCGGTCTTGGCGATTACCCTTTACAGTTTCTGGCGGTCGTCGGCGGCCTATCGCGCCCGCATCGCGCTCGCGCTCAAGGGCCTGGAATACGACTATCGTATCCACCGACCTTAGCGACGACAGCCAGCGAGAAGGGGACTACAGCGACCGTCAATCCGCAGCGCAAAGTGCCGACGCTGGTTCACGATGACTTCGTCCTGCCGCAAACCTTGTCGATCGTCGAATATCTGGAGGAGCATCAAGCCGGAACCGACTCTCTTCCCGAAGGATCGGCAGCGACCGCGCCCTGTCTCGCGCGATGGCCGAGATGATCGCCTGCGATATCCATCCGCTGAACAATTCCTCGGTCCTGAAATTCATGCGCCGGGATCTCGTGCGTCGAGAAATCCGCGCTGAGCACCTGGTATCATCACTGGCTGACGGAAGGCTTCACCGGGGTCGAGGGCTTGCTTGCCGCGGCATCAGAAATCCGGCCCGCTTCGCCTTCGGACAGCAGCCCGACGATTTTCGAGATTTTCCTCGTGCCGCAAATCGTGAACGCCCGGATCTGGGAGTTCCCGCTCGATCCCTATCCGCGGATCGTCGCGATCGATGCGGCCTGCCGCGAGCTCGATGCCTTCACACAGACCGCCCCGCCCCGGCAGCCCGATGCGCCGCCGGGAGTCGAACTATAAGGAGGGAGTTACATCATGCGATATTCAGCTCTGGTCCCGATCGCTCTGTGTCTTCGTCCTGGCCGCCTGCGGCAAATCCGAAAACGCAGGCAATCAGACATCCGAGACAACACCGGCCGCCGCCCCTGCGGCACCTGCCTCGACCGAGCCGGTGGTCATGGTCGACGGCGGCATGATCCGCGGAAGCGTCGACGACGGAGTCGTCAGCTATCTCGGCATTCCTTACGCCGCGCCACCGGTTGGCGATCTGCGCTGGATGCCGCCGCAGCCCGTCGCAGGCTGGGACGGCGTGCGCGACGCCACGAAATACGGCTCCGAATGCGTCCAGGGAGCTTTCGGCCCCCCGCCGGCCGGAGGAGCGGCCGCCGAACCTCGGGGCAACGAGGACTGCCTTTATCTGAACGTATGGGCGCCGGCGGATGCAGCGGGCAAGAAGCTGCCGGTGATGCTGTGGGTCCATGGCGGCGCCTATGTCCTCGGCTCGGGTTCGCAGCCGATGTATGAGGGGACCGGCTTCGCCAAGTCCGGCGTAATCCTGGTCACCATCAATTACCGGCTCGGCAATCTCGGCTTTTTCGCCCATCCGACGATCGATGCCGGCCGGTCCGATGCCGATCTCGGCAATTACGCCTTCATGGACCAGCGCGAGGCGTTGAAATGGGTCCAGAACAACATCGCGGCCTTCGGCGGCGATCCCGGCAATGTGACCTTGTTCGGCCAATCGGCCGGTGGGTCGTCCGTTGGATTCCTGATGACCATGCCGAGCACCAAAGGCCTGTATCAGAAGGTGATCATCGAATCCGGTTCGATCCGGAGCGCCGTCAAGCCGCTCAAGGGCGACGATTCGGCCGAGGCGATGGGCGTCCAGATGGCGAAGGCCTTGGGTCTCGACAATGCGACGGCCGAGCAGCTTCGCGCGCTTCCCGCCGGCATGGTCATGGGCGGTGCGGCTAGCCGGTTCATGCCCGGGCCGATTATGGACGGGACCGAGATCAAGGGGCCGACCTACAAGGAACTCGCCGACGGTGACTTCAATCACACGCCGGTCATGATCGGTGCGAACAGCTATGAGGTGAGCATCATGCGCGGGGCCGAGAAGGCCGTGCCGAAGGCGCTCGGCAAGAATCTCGATGCCGCCATGAAGCTTTATGACGGCTACGGCCAGGGCAGCGACGAGCTGAAGATGAAGCAGATCGCGGGCGATATCTTCATGGTCGACGGCACCCGCGTCTATGCCGAATCGCTCGCCAAGGCCGGCGTGCCGACCTATGCCTATTTCTTCGATTACGTGCCGTCGTTCCAGCGGGCCAACAATCCGGGGACGGGGCATATCATGGAGATCCCGTTCGCCTTCGACACGGTCTCAAGCGCGTGGGCCAAACAGGCCGACGACGAAGACAAGGCCTATGCCATGAAGGTCCATCCTTATTGGGTGGCATTCGCCAAGAGCAGCGACCCGAATGGCGACGACCGTCCGAACTGGCCGCAGTTCGATAATTCTTCCAAGACGATGATGTATTTCGGCCCGATGGGACCCGAGGCCAAGCCGCATCTCAACGAGGCGCGGTGGGACTTCCTCGAGAACCACGACATCACGTCACTCAATCCGGGACGCTGATCGCTCATGAATGTATCGGACGCCGTCGCAGCGCGGTTCTCGGCACGGGCCTTTCTCGACAAGCCCGTGCCGAAGGACCTCGTCGTCTCCATCCTCGACCGCGCCAAGCAGGCTCCGTCGGGCGGCAATCTCCAGCCCTGGCACGTCCATGTGCTGATGGGCGAGGCGCAGAAGAAGTTCTTGAGCCTCGTCGCCGATCGCCTGAAGGCGAACCCGATGGGCGAGGGGGGCGACTACGAGATCTACCCCGCGAACCTCTGGGAGCCTTACCGCACGCGGCGCTTTCGTTGCGGCGAGATGCTGTACGAATCGATCCAGATCCCGCGCGAGGACAAGCCCGGCCGATTGCGGCAGTTCGGCAACAACTTCCGCTTCTTCGGCGCGCCGGTCGGCCTGATCTTCGCCCTCGACCAAGGGCATGGGCCCGCCGCAATGGTCCGATGTCGGCATGTATATGCAGACCGTCATGCTGCTGGCGGTCGAGGAGGGGCTGGCGACCTGCCCGCAGGAATCCTGGTCGGTCATGCCGAAGACGATCAAGGAAGTGACCGGAATCCCCGACAACTTCATCGTCTTCTCCGGCATGGCGATGGGATATCTGGACGAAGGCGCACCCCATCAACAAATGGCGCACCGAACGCGCGCCGCTTGGAAGAGTTCGCGACGTTTCACGAATAGGCGGGCGTTGTGTGCCGAAGCGGCTCGGGCATCACCCCCACCTAACCTCCCCCATCAAGGGGGTGGAATTGATGGAGGGCATCCTTAAGCCTTCCCCCTCGATGGGGGAAGGTTTGGATAGGGGTGATGGCGAGGCCGCTTCTGCCTGGCCGGACCATCTTTGCAAAGGAGCTCCGGATGCGACTTAGCTCAACTCTTGCGGCCTTACGATCGCGTTGAGTGTCAGCTCTCCCGCTTGGGCGATCGAGCAGCAGGTTCTGCTGGAGACCGACCACACCATCATGGACGAGCCGATCGTCTATCCATCCGGCAAGGCCAACGTTACCGCCGTCATCGCGACGCTCGCGCCGGGTGAATCGACGAATTTGCATACCCATGGCGTGCCGGCCTTCGGCTATATCCTCGATGGGGAGTTGACGGTCGATTACGGCGAGCGCGGCAAGCGTGTTTACCACACCGGTGATCGGTGATGGAGGCGATCTCGGTCGCCCATAAAGGCACGAATGCGGGCTCCATCCCTGATGCGGATTCTCGTCGTGTTCATGGGTGTTGAGGGCAGGTCCAATTCGGTTCCCGTCGCGAGCGGCGGAAAATAGCTTTTTCAACGCCGAGCGCGTTGCCTTGGCGCGGCGGCCCTGTCAAACTCCGCTGCTTCCGGGGAGCCAACAACAAAAAGGCGTGTGATGAACGTAGCCGAGGCCGCGGCCGAAGTCTTGAAGCGCGAGGGTGTGGAGACGCTTCTCGCCTATCCGCTCAATTCCCTGATCGAAGCGGCCGCCGCCGTGGATATCCGCACCATCGTCGTCCGCCAGGAACGCACCGGCATCCATATGGCCGACGCGATCAGCCGGATCACGTCGGGCGACAAGGTGGGCGTGTTCTGCATGCAGACGGGGCCGGGGACGGAGAATTCCTTCGGCGCGGTGGCCCAGGCCTATTCCGAGGCGGTGCCGCTTGGTCGTGATCCCCGGCGGCGCGCCGCGCGGAACGACCTGGGTCAGGCCCGCATTCAACGCCGCGCTCAATTTCCAGCATATCACCAAGGGCGCCGAGCAGGTGACGAACGCCGACGATATCGTGCCGGCGCTGCGCCGCGCCTTCACCCAGGCGCGGAACGGTCGGCCGGGGCCGGTGCTGGTCGAGATCCCGCAGGACATGTGGACGGCGGAGCTGACCGGGCCGGTCGATTACAAGCCGGCCCGCCGGGCGCTTTCCGCGCCGGACGAGAACGCGGTCGATGCCGCCGCCGCGACGCTTGCTTCTCGCCGAGCGGCCGCTGATCTATGCCGGGCAGGGCGTGCATTACGCCAAGGCCTGGCCCGAGCTCAAGCGCCTTGCCGAGCTATCTGGAAGCGCCGGTGACGACGAGCCTCGAAGGCAAGAGCGCGTTTCCGGAGAACCATCCGCTGTCTTTGGGATCGGGCGGCGTGGCGATGCCGCTGCCGGTGTTCCGCCATGTGCGGGATGCGGACGTGGTGTTCGGCGTCGGGCGCGAGCTTCTCGGCGACGCCGTTCGGGATTCAGTTTCCGGTCGAGCACAAGGTGTTCATCCACAACACCGTCGATCCCGATGGACATCAACAAGAACATCCCGGCCGAGCATGCGCTGCTCGGCGATTCCAAGCTCGCCCTGAAGATGCTCGGCGACGCGATCCACGACCGGCTGAACGGGAGGCCGCGCGGCCGGCAGCCGCGAGGTCGCCGCGCGGATCGAGCAGCAGCGCGAGGAATGGCTCAAGGACTGGACGCCGCGGCTGACCAGCGACGGCACGCCCTTGTCGCCCTATCGCGTGATCGCGGAGCTGATGCGCGCCGTCGATATCGAGAACACCATCATCACCCATGATGCCGGCAGCCCGCGCGACGAGCTGTCGCCGTTTTGGACATGCACCGCGCCGTTGAGCTATATCGGCTGGGGCAAGTCCACGCAGCTCGGTTACGGCCTCGGCCTTGCGATGGGCGCGAAGCTCGCCGCGCCGGAGAAGCTCTGCATCAATGTCTGGGGCGACGCCGCGATCGGCATGACCGGCATGGATTTCGAGACCGCCGTGCGCTGCAACATCCCGATCCTCTCCATCCTGTTCAACAATTTCGCGATGGCGATGGAATTCCCGGTCATGGGCGTCTCGCGCGAGAAATTCCACTCGACGGATATTTCCGGCAACTACGCCGATTTCGCCAAGGCCCTCGGCGGCTATGGCGAGCGGGTAACGTCGCCCGCCGACATCGTCTCCGGCGTTACAGCGCGGCATCGACGCGACCTTGGAGGGTCGGCCGGCGCTGCTGGAGTTCATCACCACCCAGGACAAGATCTATTCGACCTTCAAGCACGGGTATCACTGAGCCGTTCTGACGTTTGTCGCCCGAGGGGGGGATGGCGATGTCCGAATTTGAAATTCACCAACTCGTCATTGAATCGCGGTGGGAATTCGCCGTCCCGACGCTTGCGCTCGTGTTCGTTTCCATGGGGTTCATGGCCGTCGGAATTTGGCGACCGGGAGGTTTGGACAGGCTCAGCGTAAGGCTGCTGCAACTGACCTATCTGGTCCTCGCGGCGTTCCTGTCCATTCGGGGCTATGCGGCGGTTCTGAGAGCGATCAAGCTCACGGCAGTCTTGAGAGAGACCATCCCGAATATGCAGTTCGACTATATGAATCCGGCGGTGCAAACCCCGACCCTGGTCCTTCGGCTGGGCGCGCTCGTCCTATTGCTCGTCGTGACGCTGTTCCTGCTCAACCGCGCCGTCAGGTCGGACGCCTGACCGGGAGCAAATCCGTCGCCAAGGTCTTTCGCGCAAAAAGAGTGAAAGCGACGTTTACCATGACTTGTTTCCCGCCGCCCGGCCTCGTATGAATGAAGGCGGAAAGAACGATAGGGTTGGCCGAACGGCCATTTTTCGGCAATCGGGGGATACTGACGTGAAAATAGCGGATCTATTTAAGGTTGAGGGATATGGCGTTGTGGTCACGGGAGGGGCGAGCGGCCTCGGGCTCGGATTTACCGAGGCCATGGCCGCGAACGGCGCCCGCGTCACCATGCTCGACGTCAACCAGAAGCGTATCGACGACGAGGTGGACCGGCTCACCGGCGAAGGGCTCTATGTCGAGGGCAGCGGTGGTCGATGTCAGCGACCATGCGGCGCTGGATGCGGCCGTCGATGCGGCGGCGGCGAAATATGGCCGGCTCGACGTGGTGTTCGCCAATGCCGGCATCGATCCCGGGCCCGGATTCGTCGAGGGCTGGCTGTTTCACGAGCGCAAGCGCAACGAGGCGGGCGCTCTGGAGAACTACACCGACGAGCGCTGGCAGCGGGTGATCGATGTCAATCTGACCGGCGTCTTCGCAACCATGCGGGCGGCGGCGCGGCATATGAAGCCGCAGCGCTCCGGCCGCATCATTGTCACCACGTCCATGGCCGCCACCCATATCGAGCCGTCGATCGGCGCGGCCTATATGGTGACCAAGGCGGGCGCGGCGCATCTGACGCGCAACGCCGCGCTGGAGCTCGCAGCCTACAACATCACCGTGAACGCGATTGCCCCGGGCTTCATCATCACCAATATCGGCGGCGGGCACGGGAAGAACCCCGAGGTGCAGAAGGAGATCTCCAAGCACGTGCCCGCGCATCGGGTCGGGTTCCCGGACGACTTGAAGGGCCTCGCCCTGTTTCTCGCCTCGCCCTGCTCGTCCTATATCACCGGACAGCAGATCGGCATCGACGGCGGATGGTCGGTGGGGCAGGCCGACTAGAGTTTGCGAAGGGGGACGCAGCGATGGCGGTCGAGCTCTATTACTTCCAGCCGCTCGGCACCAATTCCGGCCGGGTCTATCTGACGCTTCTCGAAAAGGGGGTGCCCTTCATCGAGCGCGAGCTGGACGGGCGGGAATTCGAGCATCTTCAGCCGGCCTATCTCAAGATCAATCCCAAGGGTCAGGTGCCGTGTCTCGTGCATGACGGCTCGGCGCTGACCGAGGGCATGACGATCAACGAATATATCGACGAGGCCTTCGACGGCCCGCCGCTGCGCCCGGCCGATTTGCGCGAGCGCTGGCGGATGCGGGTGTGGTGCCGCTATGCGGAGGTCGATCTCGGCCGGTCGCTGATGATGATCAATTGGAACCGGATCGTGCCGACCTTCATCGGCGCGCGCGACATGAAGGAGGTCGAGCAAATCCTCGAAACCGTGCCCGATCCCGACCGGCGGCGCTCCTGGCGGGCGGCTTTCACCCAGACGACGCCGCAAGCCGAGATCGACGAGTCTCACCGTCGGGCGAAAGAGGGAGCCCAGCGGGTAGAGAAACTGTTGAGCGCTCAGCCTTGGTTCGCCGGCTCGACCTATTCCCTGGCCGATATCGATTTCTTCAATTTCTGCGGCTTCGTCGCGCGTTGGATGCCGGAACTCATCAACGAGCAGGCGACTCCCGCGACCGTCGCCTGGCTCGCCAAGATGGAGGAGCGCCCGGCGGTGAAGGAGATGCGCAAGCGCACCAAAGGCTTCCGCACTCAGCCGGCGAGCGAGCAGCAGCAACAACAGCAGCAGGCGAATGCGGGGAGGGACCGATGATCGAGCTCTATCATTGGGAACCGAACGGCGCCTCCGGCCGGGTGATGATCTGCCTGAAGGAGAAGGGCATCGATTTCACCGGCCATTACATCGATGTCCTGGCCTTCCAGCAGCATGCGAGCCCGTTCCTGGCGCTGCATAAAACGGGTGAGGTTCCGGTGCTGGTGCGCGACGGGGAGGCGTATTGGGAATCGAGCTATGTCTGCGAATATCTCGACGAGGCCTTTGCCGATAACCCTTTGATGCCGAAGGAGCCTTTGGCGCGGTGGGAAGTCCGGGCCTGGCAGAAATATGTCGACGATTTCGTCGCCTCCTCGGTCAGCGATCTCGCCTGGGCCGCCTATGGCGAGTCCGCCTTGAAGGGCAGGGACCACGCCGAGATCGAAGCGGCCGTCGGGCGCATCCCGATGAAGGAGCGCCGGGACGTCTGGCAGGCCGCGCTCGCCGGCTTGAGCGAGACGCAGCTCTCGGCCTCGCGCGAGCGGATCAGGAAGGCGGTCGAAAAGATGGAGGCGGATCTCGATCCGTCGGGCTGGCTCGCCGGCGGCGCGTTCTCCCTGGCCGATATCGCAGCCTTTCCCTTCGTCAACTATCTGCCGCGTCTCGCGTCCGAGATCGTGAACGAGGCGGAGTCGCCGCGCACTCTTGCCTGGGTCCAGCGCGTTGCCGAAAGACCGGCGGTCAAATCCGCCCTCGCCATGGCCCGCACGGCCGATCCCTTCACGACCGCCGCGCCCGGCCCGGAGCATGTCCGCTGGGGTTGATCCCCGTCCTTCGAGAGGCATAAACGCAAGAAGAAAGGGCCGCATCCTTGTCGGATACGGCCCTGGGAGTTTCTGATTTCTAGATCAGGATGAACATCTAGAAGTTTGCGCGGGCACCGAAACGGAACATGCGCCCGAGCCGATCGTAATAGTTTGCGCTGCCGATCGCCGGTGGATCGCGGTCGAACAGATTGTTGACCGACAAGAAGAGCTGCAGATCGCTGTTGTCACCCATAATCTGCCGGAACGTGTATGACAGGTTCAGGCTGTAGATCTGATAGAACCCGAGGTGGTTGGTGCTATAGGTCGTGTAAGCGGGATCGTTATAGTTCGGGTCACCAGGCTCGGCACCCATGTAATTAAACGTGCCCGAGCTGATGTAGCGTCCCTGCACCGTGCCGCTCCAGGGGCCATGGTTATAGGTCACCGATAGGTTGCCGGTCCAGTTCGGTTCGGACTGGAAATCCGGAAGGAACAGAGCGCCTGTGCCCGTCTGCCCCTTGATCTCCGTCGGAGTGCCGCCGAGGGCCGTCACCACCACCTGCTTGAAGGTCTTGGAACCAAGAAGCCGGACATTGATGCTGTCCATGTTGGCGAACTGGTGATTGTAGCTCAGTGAAATGTCGATACCCGACACCTTGTAGGAGGCTGCATTGTAGGAGCCTTCGTAGAGGTTCAGGAACTGCCAGTTCGCAGGATCCGGATCACGCGGCGTGACCCAATCCACGGTACCCAGGTCCGTCGTGCAGGTATCCGCGTCGACCATCCGGCATTGCGCCAAAAGGGCGCTCTGCTGGCCGCCGGCCGGGGTAACGCCATTCTTCAGACTGATGTGGTAGTAGTCGGCCGCGAACTGGAGACCCTCCAGAGCCCCGCCCGGCTGCAACACGATGCCGGCGGTCGTGGTATCGGACTTCTCCGGTTTGACGTTCGGATTGCCCCGCAGATAAATCGTACATCCCGAGGGCGATCCGGGGCAGAAGAAGAACGAGAACAGGCTGCCGGGCGAGACCGGGATGTTCTGGCCGTAATACAGTTCGCGGAAGTTGCCGGCGCGGGAGTCACGCGACTGGCTGCCCCGGATCCGCAACCAGCTCGTCACGTCCCAGACGCCACTGACCTTCCAGGTCGCCAAACCGTGATTGGCTGTCTGGAAGATCGGGCCTTGACCGACATTGTGATAGTGCGAGTAGCGGACGGCTCCATCGAACTCGACGTTCTGGGCTAACGGCACATCTTTCAGCACGGGCACGTTGATTTCGCCGTAGGTCTCCCACACGTTGACTTTACCCGCGAAGCTTTCTCCGTATTGGATGTTATAGTCCGTCTGGAAGGGACCGGTGCCTGCCGATTGGTTCAGGTTCTTGATGTTCTCCCAGCGATATTCGCCGCCGACGGCTACACCCACCGGCCCGGCGCCGAAGCCCTTGAACAAATCGCCGGTGACGTTGGCCGCGGCCACCGTCTGGTTGACGATTTCCTCTTCCTGCAGATAGCCAAAGGCGTAGGCATTGGCGTCGGCCGGAATGGCGCCTGTGCCGAACGGATTGAGCGGTACGCAGCCCATCGCAAGCGCAGGATCATAAGCTCCGTATAAGCCGAAAGCCCCAGGTGCTGCCGAGGGGTCTCCGCGCGTAACACGGCAGATGGGATCGGCGGAGGTGTTCAGACCGGAGGTGGGATCGCCCGGCGTGTTGTATGGGAACACCGCGTCCAGGGCGAGGTTCATAGCCACCTGACGCGGGTTGGCCCAGGTGTTCTGGAAACGATCGGTGTGGCCATGGGACACGTAGGCGTCCCAGGTCCAGGACGTGTCGCCAATACCGCCGTTAAGATCGCCCACGATGCTCCACACTGTCGTATCGAAGGTCGAATGGGAGTCGAGCTGGGCGCTCCAGTCCTTGTTAAAGCGGGCCGAGGGCGGTGCGAAGGGGTTCAAGGGGGAATTGATGGCCTGGCTGTTGGCCTGGGCGGCAATCAACTCCGGGTGACCGAAAAGATACGCGTTGTCGGCGAAGATCGAATGATTGGTGGTCGTGGTCGCCTGCGTGGTTGGATTGTCCGTATTGATCTTGGCGTATTCGCCATCAAGGCCAAAATTGATGCTGTCGGTGACGTCATAGTCGAAATGACCATGGAACGTCTTGCGCTCGGTCTCGCCGATCAGGTTGGTGTAGTGAGAGTTCAACAGGCCGTCACCGCCGACGGCTCCGCCGGCGTTGCTCGTGCTGATGTTGCCGGCGACGTCCGTGCCAAGCGCGAAAGGCACAATCCCCGTACCATCGGCGGTCACGCCGTCGGCGTTCGCGGTAACAGCGTTGTTCCAGAACACGCCGTTTACGCTTATGCCGTTGTAGCGCCGGTTGCTCTCCAGGACCTGCGAGGGAAGGCTCGGGTCGGCGCCATTATTGGCGAGGAAACCCACATTGTCCTGGCACCACTGACGCGCGGTTTCGCAACCGATCGCATCTTGCTTTTGGTATTCGCCGCCGATGACCAGATGGCCCCGGCCGCCGAGCAGGCTGGTTCCGGCGGCTGCGCCGATATGGAGGGAATCGCCGTCTCCATGGGTGCTGACGCCATAGTCGGCATCAATCTTTGCGCCTTCCAGCGTCTTGTTCAGGACGATGTTATTGACGCCCGAAACGGCGCCCGATCCGTATGCGGCCGAAGCGCCGCCGGTCACCACGTCCATCCGCTGTAGGAGGACGGTTGGAATGACGTTCAGGTCGACGCTATCGCCCTGGTTGGTCGGCACGTGGCGACGACCGTCGACCAGGGTCAATGTGCGCGACCCGAAGAACGGGTTGATGCCGCGCAAATTGGCGATGGTCGATCCGGCGAAGAAGTTCGAATTGCCGGTGGATTGCGGCGTGAAGCTGGAGACGTTCTGCGGCAACTGCGTCATGGCGTCGCCGAGGTTCACAATGCCGAGATTCTGAAGATAGCTGCTGTCGACGACGGTCGTCGGGTTCGGGCTTTCGAAATCCGTGGCGCGCTTAATGCGCGATCCAGTAATGACGATTTCGGGTGTCGGTGCGGCTGATTGACTGTCGGCGGCGAATGCAACGGGCCCCGTCGCAACGCTGAACCCGGTCGCGAGCGCGAGGGCGCTGGCGGTCAGCAAATAGCGCTTAGCGTTTTTAGACGAGCTAACGGATCGTGCCCTGTTTTGGGACATGGTTCTCCCCTTATCGGTTATGGATTTCCCCAAACGCCTTATAGAAGGAATAATCATCCAGCTTACGAATGGTCGCTTTCCCCTAAGGGAACGAAAAATTGTTGCCAGGGGAACAAACGATAGATGTAATCGGAATAATAACACCAATTAAAGCGGCAATAATGAACATAGAAATGATCGCATTAGGAGCAATTTCCCTACTCGCGAAATCGCTGAAAAACGGCTGAAGTCTGCGGCATTCGGTCCGGTTCGGTCCGGGCGGTCGAAGCGGGGCGTTCGATGCGTCTCGCGCGGGATTCTCACCGAGTCCGGAATCACGTCCCGGTCGGACCGCGACTCCGGTCCTCGAGGTAAAAAAAGAGGCCGTATCCGTTTCCGGATACGGCCCAATTTTGGCACGATTTGGCTTTGAGTTAGGTGGTCTCTTAGAAGTCGCCGCGGATACCGAAGCGGAAGCGGCGGCCCAGACGATCGTAATAGACCGGGCTGCCGTTCACCGGCGGATCGCGGTCGAACAGGTTGTTGACCGTCATGAACAACTGCATGTCGCTGTTGTTCCCCATGACGTCTTTGAACGTATAGGACAGGTTCAGACTGTAGATCTGATAGAACGGAACCGAGTTCGTGCTGTAGCTGTACGACATGTTCGGGGCGTAGTTTACATCGCCGGGCTCAATCCCCCGGTAGTCGTATTTGCCACTGCTGATATACCGCCCTTGGACCGTGCCGCTGAACCCGCCGGTGTTATAGGTGACGGACAGGTTTCCGACCCAGTTCGGCGAGGACTGGAAGTCAGGCAGGAAGCGGCTGATGCCCGTCTCTCCGACGATGTTCCGCGACGGCACGTTCAGAGCGGTCGAGACCCACTGGCTGATCGTCTTGGTGGCCAGCAAACGGACATTGATGCTGTCCATATTCGCGAACTGGTGATTGTAGTTCATCGAGAAATCGATGCCCTTCACCTTATAACTCGCCGCGTTGTAGGACAGGTCGGTGATGGACTGAACCGTCCATGTTGACGGGTCCGCCAGAACGGTCGCCGGATTTCCATCGGTCGCCGGATCGTCGAACATGACCGAGCCGAGAGTCATCGAGCAAAGCGTGGGAGCCGCACCGGGCGTCTCGATGGCCTTGCAAGCGTTGATCAGGTCTTGGGTCTGGCCACCGGCCGGCGTGATGCCGTTCTTAAGCTTGATGTGATAGTAGTCGGTGGCAAACTGGAACCCGTCGAGGAAGCCGCCGGGCTGCAATACGACGCCCAGAGTGGATGTGTCGGATTTCTCAGGCTCGACCGCGGGATTGCCCTGCAGGATGATATCGCAGGGGTCCTCCCGGAATCCGGTACCGCAATAGCCGAACGTACCGCCCGCATGGAGCACCTGTCCGTAATAGAGTTCACGGAAGTTGCCCGCGCGGGAGTCACGTGATTGGCTGCCCCGGACGCGCAGCCAGCTCGTCACGTCCCACACACCACTTAGCTTCCATGTGGTCAGGCCGTGCCCCGCGGTCGCGAAGTTCGGACCCTGTCCGACGTTGTGGTAATGCGAATAGCGGACCGCGCCATCGAACTCGAGTTTTTGGGCGAAAGGTACGTCCTTCAAAACGGGCACATTCAACTCGCCATAGACCTCGTAGATGCCCACTTTGCCGCGGAACGAGTCGCCATACTGAATGAAGTAGTCGGTCGCAGGAGCGCCGGACTTATTGAGGTTCTTGATGTTCTCCCAATGATATTCACCACCGACGGCGGCGCCGACGGGACCAGCACCGAAGCCCTTGAACAGATCGCCTGTCAGGTTCGCCGCAGCAACCGTCTGATTGACGTACTCGTTCTCCTGCAGATAGCCGAAGCCGTAATCGTGTTGGGCCTGGGTCAGGGGTTGGGTGCCGAACGGATCAATCGGCGTGCAGCCGGCCGCGTTGGGATCCGCCGAGCCGTCACGAGTGGAGCGGCATACCGGGTCGGCTGTGGTGTCGACGCCCAAGCCCGGATTGGTCGGATCGATGTACGGGAACACGGCATCAAGCGCGAGATTCAGGGAGTCCAGATGCGGATTGTCCGCGACATACTGGATGCGCTTGGTGTGGCCGTGCGTAACGTACGCATCCCATGTCCAGGACGAGTCACCGATACTGCCGTTAAGGTCGCCGACCACGCTCCACACAGTGGTGTCGAAGGTCGAGTATGAGTTGACCTGGCTCGTCCAGTCTTTGTTCAGGAAGCTGAAGAAGCCAACGGACGACGCCAGACCTGGATTCTGCATGACATAGGCATTGTCGGCGGTGACCGGAACGAAAACCGAGGTGAAAGCCTGACTGTTGTTCCGCGTGTGGACTTTGCCGTATTCGCCGTCGAGCGACAAATTGATGTCGTCCGTGATGTCGTAGTCGAAGTGACCGTGGAAGACATGGCGATTTGTCGCGCCGATCAGGTTGGTAAAGGTGTTGGTCGGTAAGCCATCACCTCCAACGGCGCCGCCGCCGACGCTCGTACTCGGCGTCCCGTCCGCGCGTGTGCCAAGGGCAAAGGGAACCACGCCGGTACCGTCGGCCGTGGCCTGCACCGGGCTGGCGGGCCCGAAACCTGCAGACCCATTGTCCCACAGTACACCATTATAGCTAATCCCGTTGAAGTGAAGATTACTAACGAGACTGTAGTTCGGCAGGTTCGGGTTGTACGGCGTATAGGTCTGGCCCTGCGTGACGCCACCATTGGCGTTGCTAATATAACCGTAGTTCTGGGCGCACCAGCTGCGCACGGTCTGACAGCCGACCGCATCCTGCTTCTGGTATTCGCCGGCGATAACCAGATGGCCACGACCGTCGAACAATTGAGTGCCCGCGGCGGCGCCGATGTGGTAGCTGTCGCCGTCGCCATGGCCCGTGACGCCGTAGTCGGCCTGGACCTTGGCGCCCTGAAGCGTCTTGTTCAGGATAACGTTGTTGACGCCCGAGATTGCGCCGGATCCGTATGCCGCTGAGGCGCCGCCGGTCACGACGTCCATGCGCTGGAGGATGATCGACGGAATGAAATTCAGGTCGACGCTGTCGCCCTGATTGGTCGGCACGTGGCGGCGACCGTCGATCAGGGTCAGAGTGCGCGAGCCGAAATACGGGTTGATACCGCGCAAGTCGGCGATGGTCGATCCGGCGAAGAAGTTGGAGTTGCCGGTTGCTTGCGGGGTGAAGGTCGAGACGTTCGACGGCAGCTGCGTCATGGCGTCGCCGAGATTCACGATGCCGAGATTCTGCAGGTACTGATCGTCGACGACGGTGGTCGGGTTGGGCGTCTCGAAATCGGTCGTGCGCTTAATGCGCGACCCGGTGATGACGATCTCGCCGACCGCCGAACTCGACTGACTGTTCGCGGCATGCGCTGCCGGCCCTGTTGTGACGTTGTAGCCGGTCGCAAGCGCGAGCGCGCTGGCCGTCAGAAAAAGGCGTTTCAGGTTTTTGGACGAGTTAAAGGCATGTGCCCGACTGTGGGACATAGTCTCCTCCTTATGAGTTATAAATTGACTCCAAGTCGTACCGACGCCGGATGATCCCGCAGGTCGGGACCGGGTGCTTGTCTATAGGGGAAGGAAAGATTGTTCAAGTCGGAATAATCTCATATAGAATCGTAAAAAATGCATCGATAGCTAGAACTATCATCTCTCATGGAGCACGCGGGGATGTGAGAAGGCCCCCGAGCGTCCCATCTCGCGTTCGATATGGCTGGGAACAGCGCAAGCCCTGTAGCGAGAGCGGTCTCCCGGACACGAAAAAAAATCGGCGGACCTGAAGGCCCGCCGGACAAATCGATCGACGAGAGCGTCGTCTACAAGGTCACCTAGGACGCCGCCTGGCAGGTCTGGAAATGGCGGACGCGGTATTCCTTGGGCGTCATGCCGAAATGGTCGCGGAACGACCGCGTGAAATGGGGCGCGCCGTTGAAGCCCCATCCGAAGGCGATCTCGGTGATCGTCCGGCTGCGCGACAGGCTGCTGCGCATCTCGCGGGCGCATTCCTCGAGCCGCCGCCGCAGGATGTAGCTCGAGACGGACTCGTTGTCCTTGGCGAAGATCATGCGGAGATAGCGCGGCGAGATTTTGAAGGCGTCGGCGACCGCGCCGGCGCTCAACTCCGGGTCGCGGAGCTGGGTCTCGATGAACCGCTTGATCCGGATGCGCCGCGTGTTGGCGATGGCGGACCCCTCGGCATCGGAATGGTGGTTGAGGGCATAAGACGTCACCAGGACGTCCATGAAGTGCTTGGCGATGACCGCGCCGGTGTCGTCGGGCACGCCCTCCTCGATCTGCTCCCAGATGCTGCGCAGCATCGACGAGACCATCCGGCCGAAGCCGTATTGGCCCGGCATATGAAGGCCGCAAAGCTGCTCCGGATAGGGGATGAGCGATTTCAGCAGCGTGTCCGGGATCGCCAGGATCATGGATTCGGTCGGCTCGGTGATCCAAGACTGGGACGGGCAGGTATTGTCCATCAGCACGAAGTCGTTCTCTTCGAGCTCGATCTCGCGGCCGTAGTGATTGAACAGCACATGGCCGTTCGCCACCATGTTCACCGAGAACCGCCGGCGGGTTATCTTCGAGACATCCTCTTCGGTGCAGCGAACTTGCGCCGGCGTCGAGCAGACTCGGGCAAACCCCGTCGGTCCCAAGGCTTCGTACTCCGCCTTGGCTTCGAAACTCTCTAAATTTGCCGGTTCAACCCCCAGCGGCGTAAACAGCAAACGGTTTATGTCGGTCCAATAAGATACCTTGGCTGACCGCGGCACCGCCGCCGTCGAAATCACTTTCAAAGTCGTCCCTCCCCCTGAGACTTTGAACGTACACTCAACAGGTCAAATATACATTATTTCATTAGAAAATCACAATACGCGCAGCGTTGTTGACTTGTCACGCCAAGCGCTGCCCCCGGCCTCGCGTATCACTGGAAATTCCATGTCTTTTGCGGGCTTTCGAGATGTGTGGACGGCCATCGGGAAGGCGGCGAGCCGCCCGTAACAAAGGGATAAAGTCGGTGCCGCTTCCCGTCTCGCGCCCCCATCCGCGCGATCCGGCGCGGGGCAGGGACTCGCGATGAGTGTTGACGTGACAATTTAATTGCAAGGCCATTTTGGCGTGGTTATGGTACGCCACGAACAATCGGCAAAAACAGCCGGATTCGCCTGATTCTTTACCTCTCGGCGAGTCCCATCCAAACGGCTCCGGGGTCGACGATTTTCTAGGGGGACAATCGAATGCGTTCATTGGTGAAACCGGTCTTTCTGACGGCCGTCGCGGCCGCGCTCGCGCTTGGTTACGTCGCGAACACCGCGTCGGCGGCCGACGATATGGCGATCAAGAAAGCGCCCGCCTTCAAGGCGAAGCAGCTGACGTCGCTGCCGACCGATCAGTGGATCACCAATGGCGGCACAATCGCCAATCAGCGCTATTCGCCGCTCACGCAGATCAACAAGGACAATGTCGCCCAGCTCAAGGCGGTCTGGACTAGTCATATGGGCTCCGGCAAGGACTTCGGGGATGCCGGCGAGGCTCAGAATCCTCGAATATCAGGGCGTTATCTATGTCGTGAACGGCGCCGACGACACCTTCGCGATGGATGTCGAGACCGGCAAGATCCTTTGGGACTATCGGCCGCATGTCGACCCGGGGGCCGGCAGTCCGATCGGCAAGGCCAGCCGCGGCGTCGCTCTCGGTGACGGTAAGGTCTTTGTCGGTCAGCTCGACGCCAAGGTCGTCGCGCTCGATCAGAAGACCGGCAAGGTGGTCTGGGAGAACCAGGCCGCGGATTGGCACAAGGGCTTCGCGATTACCGCCGCTCCCTTGTACTACAACGGCATGGTGATCACCGGCTTCAACGGTGGCGAAATGGGCACGCGCGGCCGCTTGGTCGCGCTCAACGCCAAGACCGGCAAGCTGGTCTGGACCTTCTACACCGTCCCCGGTCCCGGCGAGGTCGGCCACGACACCTGGCCGCAGGATACCGACGCCTGGATGCGCGGCGGCGCGCCGGTGTGGCAGACGCCGGCGGTCGATCCCGAGCTCGGCCTAATCTATTTCTCGACCGGCAATCCCGGCCCGGACCTCAATGGCAGCGTCCGGGCCGGCGACAATCTCTTCGCCAACTCGATCGTCGCGATCGACGCCAAGACCGGTAAGTACCGCTGGCATTTCCAGCAGGTTCATCACGACATCTGGGATTATGATTCGCCGAACCCGATCATCCTCTATGACGCGATGTATAACGGGAAGATGCGCAAGGCCCTGGTCGAGGTCTCCAAGACCGGCTGGGCCTATATCCTGGACCGCACCAACGGCAAGCCGATCCTCGGCATCCCGGAAAAGCCGGTGGCGCAGGAGCCGCGCCAGCATACCGCGGCGACCCAGCCGTTCCCGATCGGCGATCCGATCGTGCCGCACCACATCGACATTCTGCCGGAAGGCGCGCCGCTGATCCCCGGCACGCATCGGATCCCGAACGACGGCAAGATCTTCACGCCGTTCTGGACCGATACGATCATGGTCAAGCCGTCGACCAATGGCGGCGCGAACTGGCCGCCGAGCTCCTACAATCCGAACACGCACATGCTCTATGTCTGCGGTACCGACCGGATCAGCACGTTCCATGTCCAGGCGCCTCTGGCCACGCCGAAGGAAGGCGCAGTCTATATGGGCGGTCGGTTCGGCCAGGCCGAGGCCAGCGACCGGGGCATTTTCGCGGCGGTGGATGTCCTCACCAATCGATTGGTCTGGCGGCAATCCTGGCGCGAGATCTGCTATAGCGGCTCGATCGTAACCGCCGGCGGCGTCCTGTTCGTCGGCCGCGCCGACGGCCGGCTGACCGCGCTCGACGAGTTGAATGGCGCCAAGCTCTGGGAGTTCAAGACCGACGCCGGCGTCAACACCGCCGCGACCACCTTCGAGTGGAAGGGCGAGCAATATGTCGTCGTCCATGCCGGCGGCGGCGTCTTTGCCAACGGCAAGCGCGGCGACACGGTCTGGGCGTTTTCGCTTCATGGCAAGATCGGGCCGGTCAAGGAACCCGCTCCGCCGAACCGCTTCGGAAACGCGTTTAATCGCGGAGCCGGCCGACCCGGAGGTGCGGCGGCAGCTCCGGCGGCGGTTGCGCCCGGCAAGGCCGATCTCGGCAACGGCAAGAAGGTCTACAACAGCGCTTGCCAGGCCTGTCACGGCGCCGATGGCGGCGGCGGCCATGGCGGCGGTCCGAGCCTGATCGGGGGCCTCACGGCCGACGTGATTTCCGAGACCGCCTCGACCGGCAAGAACAAGAACATGCCTTCCTTCGTGGGCACCTTGTCGCCGGCCGATCTCCGCGACGTGGCGGGCTACATCACCGAGACATTGGCCAAGGCGAAATAGTAGGGAGCCATTTATCCCCCTTGTCGTCATTCCCGCGAAGGCGGGAATCCAGAGTCTGTCTGCGGCACTGCCTTTAGGTCCCCGCCTGCGCGGGGACGACGGCCCAAGCTGTCATGCGCGGACTTGATCCGCGTATCCACGTCTTAGGCCGTAAGGAAAGGCGTGGATGGCCGGGGCGAGCCCGGCCATGACGGGTATGGCAGTACGAGCGCTACTTCTTCGCTTCCGCCCTCAGCTTGGCGTTGAGCTCCAGCACATACCCGGCCAAATCCTTCAGGTCTCCGGCCGAGTAGAGGTCGCCGAAGGCCGGCATCTTGTTGCGCCCGTTGCGCACGAGTTGGAAGATGAGCCGCTCGTTGAGCACGTCGACGATCGGCGCACCGCCATGGACGCTGCCCTTGCCGTCCTCGCCGTGGCAGGACGCGCAGGTCTCGGTGAAGAGCTTCTTGCCGTGCTCGAGATTGGCCGGGCGTGTCGGCGGGATCATCGGCGGGCCATGCGGCGTGTTTGCCGCGGTATCCGCCGATCCGCGCGGCAGCGGGCCCATCGTTCCCTTGAGCGAGAACAGCCAGACGCCGTCATTGTGCTTGGTCCGGGCCGACACCGTGCCGCCCGCGAACACGACGAGATACTGGGTGCCCTTATACATGAAGGTCGAGGCGGGCGCGTTGATGCCGCCGTCGGTCTGGAAGTCCCATAGGGCTCTGCCGTCGTCGCTGCTGAGCGCGGTCATGCGGCCGTCGTTCCGGCCGACGAAGACGATCCCGGACCCGGTTGCGATCGACGGGTTGTAGCAGACGTCCGTCCATTGCTGATGCCAGACGATCTTGTTCGTGGTCAGATCGATGGCCGAGAAGATGCCGCGATCCGCACCGCCGCCGAACGGCCGAAGCACCTGGCCGCCGGCAAAGGATCCCTTGCCGGGAACAGGCAGGTTCTCCGGCGGGTTGGACTTGCCGCCCCAGAAGGCGTCCGTCGCGCAGACGAACATCCGGTTGGTCCGGGGATCATAGGAGCTGGGTGGCCAGTTGACGGCGCCCTGCGGCGCCCAGAAGGCGATCTGCTTGGAGTCGTAAGGCGTGTAGATCTTGCCGTTGTTGATCAGCGGAAAGCCTTCGGGCGGAATGTCGATCGATTGGGGCACCAGGGCGTCGCCGACCGGGATGGGCTGGGTCGGGGAGGTCTTGGCCTCCTTGCTCTGCATCACCTTCTTTTCCTTGATGCCCACCAGCGGCTTTCCGTTGGTGCGGTCGAGGATATAAATCCAGCCGGTCTTGCCCGCCTCGGCGATGCCCTTGCGCATACGCCCGTGATATTTGTAGTCGAACAGGATCACCGGATTGGTGGCGTCGAAGTCCCAGATGTCGTGATGGACCTGCTGGAAGTACCACTTCATCTTCCCCGTCTTGACATCCAGCGCCATGATGGAATCGGTGTAGAGATTGTCGCCGGGCCGCGGATTGCCCATCAGCGTCGGGCCGGGGTTCGCGGTCACGAAATAGACCATGCCGAGATCGGGATCGACGGCCGGCGTCTGCCATACTGCCGCGCCGCCGTATTTCCAGAGATCGGTGCCCTTGGGCCAGCTCTCGGAGCCCGGTTCGCCGGGGGCGGGAACGGTGTAGTGCCGCCAGATGAGCTTGCCGGTCTTGGCGTCGAACGCATCGACATGGCCGCGGACGCCGAGGTCGCTGCCGGAATAGCCGGTAATGACCATGCCGTCGTAATACAAGGGCGCGCTGGTGATGGAATAGCCCTTGGCCGGGTCCTCGGCCTGGATTTCCCAGACGACCTTGCCGGTCTTCTGATCGAGCGCGGTGAGCTTGGCGTCGAGGCGGCCGACGAAGATCTTGCCGTCGCCCATGCCGACGCCGCGGCCGGACCAACCGCAGCACGGCCGGGCGATGGAGGCGTCGATATCGGGCTTGTAGGTCCAGAGAATCTTGCCGGTCTCGACGCTGATCGCGAAGACGTCGATCTCGCCGGTCTCGACATAGATCACGCCGTCATAGGCGAGGATCTGACCCTGGTTTCCGTCGCGCGGATTCTTGCCCGAGCCGTCGAGGGACGTGCGCCAGACCGCCTTCAGGTCGGCGACGTTCGCCTGAGTGATCTGGGTCAGCGGGGAATAGCGCTGGTTATAGATATTGCCGCCGTTGGTGTACCAGCCGTCGGTCGGCGGCGCCACGAGCTGCTTGCCTGTGAACGCGGGCGACGGCGTGATGTCCTGGGCCGCGGCTGTGCCGGCTAGGCCGGCAAGCGTCACGCCGAGGGCCGCGGCGAGATGCCGGATGACGGATCGCGGTGCGTGCATGGAAGCCTCGTCATTACGAAGAGCGAGGCTGCAAGGCGTCGGGGTCGTCGGCGCCCTTAGGCCTCTTACTCGGGTTTCTTGTGATTGAAGTCCTGGAGAATATGCGCGGCGATGTCGCGCTTTTCGGAGTCGGAATAAGTGTCGCCGAAAGCCGGCATCTGGTTCTGTCCGTAGCTGATCATATTGACGATCGTTTGCATGTCCAGCGTGTCGTCGATGAGCGACGGCGCAGCGCCCTGCAGCCCGCCTTCGCCGGTTTGTCCGTGACAGGTGACGCAGATCTGGTCATAGAGCTCCTTGCCATGCGCCGGATCGGCCGGCTTCGCGGCAGGTTTCGGTGCGGCGGGCGTGGCGTCGGCGGTCTTGGTCTCCTTGTTCGCGTCAGGCGGCAGGCGGTCGCCGGTCGGCTGTGCTCTTGGAGGCCGTGGGGCCGCCGTGCCCGAGCCGCGGGGCAGGGACTTGATCGTGCCGTCCAGCGAGAACAGCCACACGCCGTTGTTCCGCTTGCTGCCGGCCAGGGCCGAGCCGCCGGCGAGAACCACGACATATTGCTTGCCGTTGTACATGAAGGTCGAGGAGGGCGCGTTGACGCCGCCGTCGGTCTGGAACTCCCAGAGCCTCTTGCCGTCCGCCTTGTTGAGCGCGGTCAACCGCCCGTCGTTTCGGCCGACGAAGACCAGGCCGCCCTTGGTGACGATCGAGCCGCTATAGCAGCTATCGACCCATTGCTGACGCCAGACGAGCTTGTTGGTCGTGACGTCGAGCGCCGCGAAGATGCCCCGCCTTGGCGCGCGAACGCCGCGCGCGACCACGCTGCCGGAATACAGCTCACCGGGCTCGACCGGAAAGTCCTTCCCTGCGCTCTTCGCGCCCCAGAGCGAATCCGTGGCGCAAATATACATGGTGTGCGTGTCGGGATCGTAGGAGCTCGGCGGCCAGTTGACCGCGGCAAGCGGCTTCCAGATGACCTGCTCGTCGCTGAACGGCGTGAAGATTCGGCCCTGGTTGACGAGATCCCAACCTTCCGGCGGGATGTCGATATATTGCGGCACGATCGCGTCGCCGATCGGGAAGGGCTGGGTCGGCGAGGTGTGGGCGTCGGCATTCTGCATCACCGGCTTTTCTACGATGCCGATGAGCGGCTTGCCGTTGGTGCGGTCGAGAATATAGACGAAGCCGGTCTTGCCCGCTTGGGCGAGGCCCTTCCGCATCTTGCCGTCGATCATCACGTCGAACAGGATCACCGGGTTCGGCGCGTCGTAATCCCACATGTCGTGATGCACTTCCTGGAAGTGCCACTTGTATTTGCCGGTCTTTGCGTCGATCGCGACGATCGAGACCGTGAACAGGTTGTCGCCGGGCCGCACCGCGCCGTCGAGCACGGGGCCCGGATTGGCGGTCGAGAAATAGATCATGCCGAGCTCGGGATCGACCGCGGGCGTCTGCCAGATCGCCGCGCCGCCATGCTTCCAGACGTCGGAATCCTTGGGCCAGGTGTCGTGGCCGAGCTCGCCGGGGCCGGGGACCGTATAGAAGGTCCATTTGAGCTTGCCGTTCTTGGCGTTATAGGCGTTTAGACGCCCGCGCGTGCCGAGATCGCTGCCGCCGAAGCCGGTGATGACCATGCCGTCGTAATAGAGAGGCGCGCTCTCGATGGCGTAGCCCGCCTTGGGATCGGCCGCCTGGATTTCCCACACGACTTTGCCGGTTTTGGCGTCGAGGGCGATGAGGCGTGAATCGAGCGTGCCGTCGAACACCAGACCCTGGCCGATGGCGAGGCCGCGTCCTGGCCAGCCGCAGCAGGGCCGCGCCACCTTGGGATCGACATTCGCCTTGTATTCCCAGAGGATCTTGCCGGTATCGATGCTGATCGCGAAGGCGTCGCTTTCGCCGGTCTGTAGATAGATGACCCCGTCATAGACGATAGGCTGGGCCTGATTGCCGGAGCGGGGGCTGAGGCCCGAGCCGTTGAGATGGGTGCGCCAGACGGCCTTCAGCTTGTCGACATTGTCGCGGTTGATCTGATCCAGGGGAGAATAGCGCTGATTGCTGAGCGAGCCGCCATTGGTGATCCAGCCGCCGGTCGGCGGGGCCGCGAGTTCCTTGGCGGAGAACTTCGGAATCGCACCGTCCTTCGCCACCGCAAGACCCGCGAGACCAAGAGAGGGAGCGATCACCCCCGCAACCGCGAAGGCAATTATCGACTTCTTCAGCAGGCGCATTTGACCCCCTTGTATCGTGCCATCGATCTTTGTGCCGTCGACCGGGCTTCATGCGGAACACGAAACACTAGTTCGCCGCCGCCGCACGGTCCAGAAATTATGTCCGCCGGAAATTATGTCGGTATTTGCCGCATGATACCCCTCGCCAAACCTGAGCCCGCCGAATTGTAAAGTCAACTTACTAATCGCGCGGAGCGAGGCTTAGAACCCGCCGTGTGGCCGGGTGTCCGTGCCTCTGTTCCGGGAGTTAAATCTTCCATCTAACAATCGATGGAAGATCGGGGAGGTGAGTGGACAAATCTATGGACGGTTTTCGGTCCACATTCATCTGTTCGACTGATGCGATGATTGATAACGCAACGATGGTTGCGGAATTGCCACAGACCACGGACCTCGACGCGTTATCAAGTCGGGGTTGAGATATCATCGGGGAATATAAGGCAAGCCCCAACAAGTCCCACGATCCGGCGGTTTCAAGCGTGATCTCTCCGTCCGCATTAGGCGGTTAAGACCATTCCGAGCCGTCACTATTTTGTTTCTTGTGAAGTCAACTTTGTGCTTGTGGTCGCTGCTACAATACGGCAATCTTTGTCGTGTTCTCGCCGCCCGGAGGGGTGCGTCGGTGCCGACACTGGTTTGGGGCCGACACAGCACAGTTGGGCGGAGAGAAAGTGACTTAGAAAGGCGTGCGGATAGGACTGCGGCTTCGCCCCGAGGGGCGGATTGCGGGCCTGCCACAGCGTCTCCTGATGCGACAAATGTTGGGGGAAATCTCATGACTGTCAGACAAAGTGTGACTAAGGCTGCCTTCCGTCGGCTGGCTCGGCAGGCATCACCGCTCGCCCTGGTCGTGGCGGGGACTCTGAGCGTCGCGGCCGTCCCGGCCATGGCGCAAAACGACACCCAGGCATCGAACGCCAATGAGGGCCTACCCGAAATCGTGATCACCTCGCGTTTCCGGGCTGAGAACATCCAGACCACACCGATCGCCATCACGGCGCTCACCGCCGACCAGCTCCAGGTACGGAGCATCGAGAATGTCGCGGATCTCGGCCTAGCCGTTCCGAACGCGTTCTTCCGCAAGAACGTCAGCAACTATGGCCCGAATGGGACGATCGGTCTTCGCGGCGTCAACCAGAACGACTTCGCCTACGCCTTCGAGCCGGCGGTCGCTCTTTATGTCGACGACATGTATTACGGCACGCTGGCCGGTGCCGACATCGACCTTCTCGATTTGCAGCGCGTTGAGGTGCTGCGCGGCCCGCAGGGCACTCTGTTCGGTAAGAACAGCCTCGGCGGCGCGATCCGTCTGATCACCAACAAGCCCGCGGGCGACGATACCGGACGGGTTCAGCTGACCTACGGTAAGTACAACCGTATAGACGTCAAAGCTTTCGGCGACTTCGCCCTTGTCGAGGACAAGCTGTTCGCTCGTGTCTCGGGTCTTGAGAAGAAGACCGATGGCTACGGCGCCTACCTGGACTACACCTGCTGGCAGAAGCTTCAGGGCACGCCTCAGAACGCCGGTATCGGAGACGGTCTCGGCGCGGACGGCTCGGCGGGCGGTGCGTTGGACGGCCAACCTGACGTCGTGCCGGTTGGCAGTGCCGCCGATAACAGCTTCTCGTTGCCGCAATCGGTCGATCCTGCGGCAGGGACGGGTTGTAAGCTCGGTAGCTATAACGGAACGAAGACCGTCGGTGGACGGGTCCAGTTGCGGTATCTCGCCAGCGAAGCGCTCGAGATCAATCTTTCGGCGGATTACACGAATAAGGACAACGATCCGACCGCGAATACAAGACTGACACCGATCAACAACTTCATCGACAACACCTTCGACAATGCGGTGGTGTTTCCGAAATACGGCATTCATTACGCCAATGGAAATGCCTCCTGGCTCTCGCCGTCGCCGTATACCAACTTCGAGGCGCCCGGCGATATGTTAACCGGCCAGTATGTCGATCCGCAGTCGCGGTTGGAATCGTGGGACACGTCCGCCACCGCTGACTACAAGGTAACGGACAATATCAACTTCAAGGCCATCGGCAGTTATCTCCGATACCATGAGACCTTTACGTCGGAGAGCGACGGGACGCCGTTCGGTCTGATTGGGAACCAGCTACTGCTCAAGCACGAGCAGTACCAGTTCGAGCTTCAGTTGACCGGTACGTCGCTCGAGAACAAGCTGGACTGGGCGCTCGGCGGCTTCCTCTATCATTCGAACGAGGTGTCCTACAACAACACCTTCTTCGACGCCTATGCCTTTGTCGGCATCATCCCGAACTTCATCGCCGACGACGGGTTCCGGGACACCAACAAGTCCGGCTTCGTCCATCTGGTCTACCACGTCACCGACAGCCTGTCGTTAAATGGTGGATTGCGGCATACGAACGAGCATAAGTTCAATAGCTTCAATCACACTAATCTGGCGGCGGCCCAGAAGGCGCTTCAGCTATGCGCAAGTGGGACTGGAGCGCCGGTATCGACTATCAGCTGACCAACGACGTCTTCCTGTATTTCAGCTCCGGTACGGGATTCCGGGGCGCGGGCTTTACGCCGCGCATCTTCACCGTCGGACAGCTTCAGTCAATTCCGGCCGAAAAGCTCACCAACTATGAAATCGGCGCAAAGACCGACTTCTTCGACCATCGCCTCCGCGTCAACGTTGACGGGTATTACAGCGATTACAGCCCCCGTCTGCTTCAGATCGGCGGTGTGACACAGTGCGATTCGGCGACTTCTCTCAATCCGACGCCCTACTTCCTCGCGGGTGGCACCTGTCCGACAGGGACCGACCTCGCGGGTTCGAATGGTCTGCCCTGGTTCTACTACACCAGTGTCCCGGGTAAGCTGAAGGGTGCCGAAGCCGAAGTCACTGCGGAACCGATCGACGGCTTGCAGATCAACTGGACGCTCGGTTGGAACAAGTATGTCAACTCCATCAAGGATCCGGCAGTCACCGGCTATCGCGATCCGTCGGCCCTACTGCAGCCGGAATGGAACATGAGCGGTGGCGTTCAGTACGCGTTCCATGTGATGGGTGATGACACCATCACGCCGCGTCTGGACTGGTTCTACCAGTCACACACGACGAATGGGTCGGCCACGTCCCCCAACGTCTGCCCGCAGAACTGCGTGCCGTCCTACAACATTTTCAATGGACGGATCACGTATAACAACGTGAAGGGCATGTGGTCGCTGTCATTCGCGGTGACCAATCTGTTCGACAAGTTCTACTGGCAGCAGCTGGGTTCCGAGACCACCGCGACCGGTGCTCCCGCGGCCGGCCGGGTCGGCGTTCCTAGCGCTCCGCGCCAGTGGTACATTCAGGTTCGCAAGAACTTCTAATTGTCACGCGGCCCCTCGAACTCCATCGAGGGACGACACCTTGGCCCGCCGGAAGAAGGTTTCCCCTTCCGGCGGGCCACTTCCTTTCAGGCCCTGATTTTTCCGTCTTGGGGCCGCAAATAATGTGGAAAAATCAACATAACTCTTGCCCCGATGGGGCGAAGGGTGAATAGTGTCCGCTGAACCCCGGCACCGGGGGCAGCACGAACGCAAAGCCTCAAAGAGCGAACGGCTTGATCAATGGAGGTCCAATAAAAATGTCTGTCGATTTCCGAGGCCATCCGATGTTTCCGCAGGGCTTCAACAGCCCGACGCGGTTTGAAGCGGATGTCTATGACTGCGAAGTCTGGGGCGAGATTCCGTCCGACATCGAAGGCACGTTCTTCCGGATGCAGTGCGACTTCGAATATCCGCCGCCGAAGAACGACTGGATGACCGGCTTCAACGGCGACGGTCATATCAGCAGCCTCGTGTTCAAGAACGGCCACGTGGATTACAAGGGCCGCTATGTGAAGACCGAGCGCCTGATGGCCGAGCGCAAGGCCCGCAAGCGGCTGTTCGGCGTGTATCGCAATCCGTTCACCGACGATCCGAGCGTCCGCAAGCTCAATCGCAGCGCGGCCAACACGCATATGTATTGGCACGGCGGCAAGCTTCTGGTTCTCAAGGAGGACAGCCTCGCCTATACGGTCAATCCGCATACCTTGGAGACCGAAGGCGTGTGGGATTTCCACGGCAAGTGGAAGGCCGAGACGATGTCGGCCCATCCCAAGATCGATCCCGTGAACGGTCACATGGTCGCCTATGGCTATCAGGCCAAGGGGCTGCTCTCCGACGACGTCGCCTATTACACGATCGACAAGAAGGGCAACATCGTCCACGAGGCGTGGTTCAAGGCGCCGTATATCGGCATCATGCACGACCAGGCGATCACCCAGAAGCATATCGCCATTCCGCTTATTGCCATGACAACAAGCATGGAGCGGCTGAAGTCCGGCGAGCCGATGTGGAACTGGGACGGCAGCCTGCCGACGATGGTGGGAATCCTGCCACGTGACGGCGACGGTAAGGACGTCCGCTGGTTCAAGGGGCCGTCGCGCATGACGCTCCACTTCCTGAACGCGACCACCGTCGGCAACAAGGTGATCATGGAGCTGCCGGTGAACGACAATCCCGGCGCGCCCTCGCAGATCAAGCGCTGGACCTTCGACCTCAATTCCAAGGACGACCGGATCCAGGAAGAGTTGGTCTCGACGGCGAACGGCTTCCTCGCCCGCATGGACGACCGCTATCTGTCGCAGCCCTACAAATATTGCTACGTGCAGAACCGCGACCCGAGCAAGCCGGGCGACGAAGCCCGCGCCGGCAAGGGCATCCAGAGGGCGATGAACTGCTACCAGCGGGTCGATATCCATTCCGGCAAGGCCGACACCTATTACGTCGGCCCGGTGCAGAACCTGCAGGAGCCCTGCTTCGTGCCGCGCAAGGGCAGCACGGCGGAAGGCGACGGCTACATCATGGGCATCGCCAGCAACTATGAGAGCACCTCGTCCGATCTGGTCATCGTCGATGCCCAGAAGATGGAAGAGGGTGCGGTCGCCACGGTGAAGCTGCCGTTCCGCCTGCGCGGCGGCACGCACACCAACTGGTTCGGCTCCGACGACCTGCCGCTGAGCGTGTAGGGGTGATCATGACGAAAACATCATCGAAGAATGATGCTCTTGGCGGTCCGGCTTCCATGGATCGCCGCGAGATCGTCGGCAAGATCGGGATCGCCGCCGCGGGTGCGGCGGCCGTCCTCCTGCCGGTAGGGCCCAGCCTTGCGTCGGCCGTGACGAAATCGGTGACGCGGAAGGCCCGCACGGGGGCCTCCTATCCAAACGGTGGTATACCGGCCGACTTTTTGAGCTATTCTGAGCCTGTTCCGTATGTCTATCCGAGGCCTGCGGAATAAAGGATCATCGATCCGGCGGACCATGCGTTTTTAGCCTGACGGGAGGGGCCGATGCGGTTTCGGATGGGGGGGACTGCCTTCGCGGTCCTGGCGATTTTGTCATTGGGGCTCGGCATTCGTGCAGCGCACGGTGCCGATTCCGGCGATCTGAAGGAACGTCTCGCAAAGCTTAGGGCCGACGTCCAGGCGGGCGAGGACATCCAGGCGATCAAGAAGCTGCAGAAGGCCTACGGCTTCTATCTCGACAAAGGCATGTGGGAGGATCTCGCGAACCTCTTCGCGGACGATGCGGTCGCCAATTATCCGGCGGGCGTCTATGTCGGCAAGAAGAGTATCCGCGAGCACGTCTACATGAATGTCGGCGGCCACAAGGAATGCTGCATCATCGGCCTTGGGGACGGTAGGCTCTACAACCACATGAACATCCAGCCGGTGGTCCATCTCGACCCCGACGGCAAGACCGCCTACGGCCGCTGGCGCGCGCTCGCGACCTTCGGCAGTCCCGGTGGCCTCGCGGTCTGGGCCGAGGGCGTCTACGAGATGGTCTATACCAAGGACCACGGCGTCTGGAAGATCGAGAAGCTCGACTATTACAGCGGCTTCGGCGGGTCCTACGACACCGGTTGGGCCGCGCCTCCGCCGCCTCCGAAGGACGCCAATGGCGAGGCGACAGAACGGCGTCGCAGCTTCCGGCGCAATCTGCCCCATGCCTCCGACCGGCCGAAGCCGCCCGAATGCGGCGGCTTCCCCAAGGCCTGCATCCCGCCGTTCCATTACAAGAATCTCGGTACCACCGAATGGGGCAAGATCTGGCGGCTGCCGGCCGATCTGCCGGCCGCGGACGAGAGCAAGAGCGCGATGAAGAAGGAGGTCGCCGAGCTCGCTCACCGCGCCCAGCTTCTCGACGACAAGCAGACCATCGAAAATCTGCAGCGGCGATACGGCTATTATCTCGATCGCGCCATGTGGGATCAGGTCGCCGATATGTTCGCCGATAACGGCACGATCGAGATGGGCCAGCAGGGCGTCTATGTCGGTAAGAACAGCATCCGCCGGTTCCTCGGAACTTTCGGCCCGGCGGGGCTGCGGGACGGCTGGCTGTTCGACCACTACCAGCTTCAGATCATCGCCGATGTCGCGCCCGACGGCATGACCGCCAAGTCGCGCTCGCGCGAGTTCGATCTCCTCGGCCATGTCGGCGGCAAGGGCTATCTCGAGGAAGGCACGTTCGAGAACACCTATGTGAAGGAGAACGGCGTCTGGAAGATCAAGTCGCTGCATTTCTACCCGACCTTCATCACGGATTACGACAAAGGCTGGGGCAAGGACGCCGAGCCGGTGCCGACCGCGAGCAAGGAAGTGCCGCCGGATCGGCCGCCGACCGAGGTCTATCAGATCTATCCCAAGGCCTATGTGCCGGCGTACCACTACCGCAATCCGGTGGCGGGCGATAAGCCGCACTATCCGAAGGTCGGCGCGCCGTCCGAGAAGGCGCAGGAAATGGCGCTGGCGATGTCGACCAAGCCGCCGAAGCTCGAGAAGGTGAAGGATCTCAATTCAGCCATCGCCAAGGCCGAGCACACGATCCAGCGGGTCAAGGCCTATGACTCGATCGAGAATCTCGAGAGCGGCTACGGCTATTATCTCGACAAGGCGCTCTATACCGATCTCGCGAAC
Source organism: uncultured Alphaproteobacteria bacterium (assembly GCA_963732795.1). GTDB lineage: Bacteria > Pseudomonadota > Alphaproteobacteria > CAVTAV01 > CAVTAV01 > CAVTAV01. The sequence continues at coordinate 110,642 of CAVTAV010000002.1, forward strand.
CTGTTCTCGAAGAACTCGTCGATCGAGCTCGCCCAGCGCGGCGTCTATAAGGGCTTCGATCACGTCAAGGGCATGCTGCTCAAGGTGTTCGGCCACGGCCATGAAGGGCCGAGCCCGAACGTGCTCCTCAATCACCTGCAACTGCAGCCGGTGATCGATGTCGGCCCCGACAACAAGACCGCCAAGATCAGGAGCCGCGTCTGGCAGCAGATGGCGTTCGGCCAGCGCGCGTCCTGGGGCGGCGGCATCTATGAGAACGAGGCGGTGCTGGAGGACGGAGTCTGGAAGCTCTCCAAGGACCACGTCTACAACACCTTCACCGCGCCCTATAAGGGCGGCTGGACCAAGGTGACGGGGCTCGGCAAGCCGCCGGGGCCGAGCAAGGATTATCCGCCGGACGGGCCGCCGACCTTGAAGTTCACGATGTTCCCGAACGTCTATAACATTCCGTTCCACTATGCCCATCCCGTGACCGGCAGCACCGAGATCACGCCGGTCGTGCACGAGAAGGGCGACAAGCAGACGGGGCAGAACGAAGTGACGGACCCGAACGGCATCCCACCCGAGATCGAAGCCAAGCTCAGGACGCTGGGGTCGGACGTTTTCAAGGCCGGCAAGCCGACGACGGATATCTACACCGCACTCCAGCCGAAGGAGCCCTATTCGGGCGTCTCGGTGTCGCGCGACCTCAAATACGGTCCCGACGAGCGGAACGTGGCCGACGTCTTCACCTCGCCGGACAAGGGCAAGGGCAAGCCGGTCGTCGTCTTCGTCCATGGCGGCGGCTTCAGCCGGGGCTCCAAGCATGAGCCCGGCTCGCCGTTCTTCGACAATGTCGGGCTATGGGCGAATTCCAACGGCATGGTGGGCGTCACCATCAGCTACCGCCTGGCGCCCGCCCACCAGTATCCCTCCGGCGTCGAGGACCTGACCAAGCTCGTCTCGTGGCTGCAGGGGAACATCGCCCAATATGGCGGCGACCCGAACAAGATCTTCCTCTGGGGCCATTCGGCCGGAGCCGCCCATGTCGGCGATTACGTGGCGGCGGTCCAGCGCGAGGGCAAAACGCCCGTCATCGCAGGCGCGATCCTGACCTCCGGCTTCTACGAGCTGCCCAAGAACGAGGTCTCGATCTGGAAGTCCTATTACGGCGAGGACATCTCCAAATATCCCGAAATGTCGTCGCTACCCTGGCTCGTCAAGTCGCCGACGCCGCTCCTCGTCACCAATGCCGAGCTCGACCCCGAAAGCTTCAAGCCGCAGACCACCATGCTGGTCGACGCCCTCAAGAAGGCCGGCAAGCCCGTGACCTACCTCTATCTCAAGGGCCACAATCACCTTTCCGAACTCGATGCGGTCAATACCTCGGACCACTCGCTGTCCGGCCCGGTCCTGAGCTTCGTCAAGACCGTCTCCGCGCGGGAGCCTTAAGCGCCCCTCGACCCATCGCCCCTACCGGGGCTTGATCAGCATCAATGGCATTGCGTCCGCCTTCGTTAGGGTTACGATCTCAGGGTCTAGCCAAGAGGTGACGTCATGCTACGCACGGGTTTGGGAATAGTGTGCCTTGCCGGTTTCGCCGCGATCGCCGCCGCGGGCCAGCCCTCGATCGCCGCCGAAAAGACCCCCCAGGGGCAGGTGACCGAGCGGACCACCGCCTGGTTCAACGGCCGCACGGAATTCTTGGACCATTGCGCCGCCTGCCACGGCGCGGACGCCAAGGGCCACGGGCCGGTCGCCGCCGTGATGTCGATCCAGCTCCCCGACCTCACCACCCTGGCGCAACGGCACAACGGCGAATTTCCTTACGAATATGTCGCCAAATCGATCGACGGCCGAAAGTTGCCGAAATCCCACGGAAACCTGGAAATGCCGATCTGGGGCCAGCGTTATTCCGAAGGACGCACAGACAGGGTGGGCGAAGTCGAGGTTCATGCCCATATCTATGAATTGTTGGTCTATTTGCGGTCGATCCAGGCGCTCGGCCCGTCCCATACCTCGGGGAGCACCGTCGGCCGCTGATCGCCGGCAAATACATCGCTGAGAAACGCCGTAAAGATACAATCGGGAGAAATCTATGCAGGTTCCCTTGGAAGTCGTCTTTGAAGGCATGGAGCCCTCGGACGCCGTGAAGGCGCGGATTCGGCGCGAGTCATCGAGGCTGGAGCGGTTTCACGCCCGGATCACATCCTGCCGGGTGGTGATCGAGTTGCCGAACAAGCGGCATCACCAGGGCAACATGTTCGACGTCCGGATCCATATCACGAGCCCCGGCGGGCACGATATCGTGGTGCGGCGCAGTCCGACGGCGAATCACGCCCATGAGGACGCCTATGTCACCATCCACGACGCCTTCGCCGCCGCCCGCCGCCAGCTCGAGGATTTGAGCCGGAAGATGGCCGGCAAGGTCAAGACGCACCGTCCGGCACCGTCCGAGATTCCATCCTGAACACCCCGTCGCCCCAGCGAAGGCTGGGGCCCAGGCTGAGGTTAAGCGTGATCGCCGGTTCGTCCGTTAGGGAAGGCCTGGATGCCAGCCTTCGCTGGCATGGCGGATAGGAGAGGAAATCAGGTCTTATCCGCCTTGGGCATAAGCCGGATCGTGTCGCCGCTTTCCTTATAGCCGAGGGACATGATCTCGGCGATACGGCGGGCCGTGGTCGCGGCGTCGCCGATCTTGACGACGCCGGTGAAGGTCATCGCGCCGAGGGCGGGATCGGCCACTTCGAGCTTCATGCCCGGGAAATAGTGGTTCAGGCGCTCGACGACCTGGGCCAGCGGCGCGCCGTCGAAGACGAGCTGTCCACGCTCCCAGCTTCCGACATTGTCGGGATCGACCGCTTCGCTCAAAGCCGCGCTGGTCGGCGTGCGATAGATGAGGCGCTGGCCCCGTTCGAGCCTGTGCGTGTCCGTGGCCGCAACGCCCGCCTCCGGCGTCGCGGAGACGGCGACGATGCCGCGGGCGACCGCGACGACGGTGCGCTGGTCGCGCCAGGAAACTTCGAACTTGGTGCCGAGCACCGATACCTCATGGGGTCCGGCGGTCACCTTGAAGGGCCGGTCGGGATCATGCACCACATCGAACAGGACCGAGCCGTGCACGAGCTCCGCCGTGCGATCCCGGCCGCGATAGTGGACGCGGATTTCGGTATCGGTGTCGAGCGCCGCCGTCGATCCGTCGGCCAGCCGCACGGTGCGGACCTGGCCGACAGCCGTCGCATAGACCTGCGGCTTGGGCGTGATCAGGCCTGGCACCAGGGTCACCGCCAGCACGACCAGGAAGACCGCCGCCGCGCCCGCCATCGCGCTCTGCCAGATCGGCGCGCGCACGGGCCAGGCGAAGGCCTGGGCAAGGCCGGCGAGCCAGCCTCGGGAGGGGGCCTGCCGGGCCTTGGTCACCGGGAAGGCATTCAGCACGGTGTCGCGCGCGTCGTCCAGCGCGGACCAGCTTTGCTGCACCCGGTCGAAGGCCTCCAGATTGGCGGGATCGGCGGCGAGCCAATCCTGATGGGACTGCCAATCCTCATCGGTGGCGGCGCCGGAGGTCAGGCGCACATGCCACTCGACGGCTTCTTCCGAAGCCTTCGATAGGGGGCGAGATGGATTTGGAGTTGTCATTATCGTCATTCCTCAGGGTCGTCCTAATGCCGTTACCCGGCGACAATTACCTCCACAAATTCTGTAACATTTATGTCGCACTCTCATAAGAATTACGCGCTACTCACTCGGCCGTCTGCATACCGCGCTCTGACTCGAGCAGCACGCGCATCGCTTTGATGATGTGTTTCTCGACTGTGCTTTGCGCCAGTCCCATTTCGGCGGCCACCTGTTTATGGGTCAAGCCCTTGAATTTGTGAAGAATGAAGGCGTTCCGCACCGGCTCGGACAGCCCCGCGAGAACGGCGAGCACGCGCTTGATCTCTTCCTTGGCCTCCAGTTGCCGGTCCTGGGACGGAGAGCCGACGCCGAAGGCGGCGTCGAAAGATTGCGACCGGTAATGGCTGTCGGACCAGTCGCGTTCCCGCGCGGTCCGGCTGGCATTATGGCGGATGCGGTCGATGGCGATATTGCCGGCGATTTTGATCAGGAAGGCGTGAGGCGTCTCGATCTGGGTCTCGGCGGCGGCCGACATGTATTGGATGAAGGCCTCCTGCAGCACTTCCTCGGCTTCCTGCCGATTGCCGAGACGCAAGGTCAGATAGCGAAGAACCTGCCCCCGCCGTTCCCGAAACAGTTGTTCGATCGATGCTTCGTTGGCCTCGCTCACCAGCGCCGTTTCCTGTATCGGGAGCGCCGCCGGGCCGTGGCGGCAATCTGAAGGATAAAAGTCATCGTGCCCGAGGTTTTATGAAGCGCAAGTGAACGCATGGTCTCGCCGATCCCCTTGGCGCGACTGATCTTCGGTATTTCAAACATTTGCGCCGGGTTCAAGGGTTAACTCGGCGCATGGAGGTTGTCGCGGGCCGATTCCGTCTAGCCATCGTAGCCACGCAGTTCCGCAGAACAGTAACAGGAGTACAGGCGCACTGGGCCAACAGCATTCCGATCCAGGTCCCGTGATCGGCCGCCGAGCGGCGGCTAATCCCACGACGGGCCAAGAACATCAACAAAATCCGTCCCTTGCTTACATCACGGACTTCCCCATGGATATTCGTGAACCCCTGCACGGCTTTCCGCGCCCGTCCAACGACCCGCTCCGGGTGGCGCTGTTCTCCGGCAACTACAATTGTGTCAAAGACGGCGCCAATCAGGCGCTGAACCGGCTGGTGCGTTATCTGGAAGGCCAGGGCGTCGACGTCCGGGTCTATTCCCCGACCGTCGAGGAGCCCGCCTTCGAGCCCGCCGGAACGCTGGTTTCGGTGCCCTCCGTGCCGATCCCCAAGCGGTCCGAATACCGCCTCGCGCTCGGTCTGACGCCGCGCCCGAGGGCGGATTTGGAGCGCTTCCGGCCTGATATCCTGCATGTCTCGTCGCCCGACCCCTTGGGCATGCCGGGCCTGAGATTCGGCGCCGCGAACGGGATTCCGGTCGTGGGCTCGGTCCATACCCGGTTCGAGACCTATTTAAAATATTACGCGCTCGGCGGCCTCGAAGGCGTGGCGCAAGCGCTATCTCACCCATTTCTACAATCGTTGCCGCCATCTCTATGTGCCCTCGGATTGCATGGCGAAGCTGTTGCGCGCCGACGGCGTACGGACGGAAATCCGGCCCTGGAGCAGGGGCGTCGACCGTGACTCTGTTCAATCCGGCGCGGCGCGATCTCGATTGGCGCCGGTCGCTCGGTATTGCGGATGACGAGGTGGTGATCCTGTTCGTCGGGCGCGTGGTCATGGAGAAGGGGCTGAAGCCCTTCGCCGACACGCTGGAAAGGCTTTCTTCGGCCGGTTTTCCCCATCGCGTCCTCGTGGTGGGCGACGGCCCCGCGCGAGATTGGCTGGCGCAGCGGTTGCCGGGGGCAATCTTTACCGGCTATCTCTCGGGCCCAAATCTCGCCCGCGCCTATGCCTCGGCGGATATCTTCTTCAATCCCAGCACGACCGAGACTTTCGGCAATGTCACGATCGAGGCCATGGCCTCCGGCCTGCCGACCGTCTGCGCGCGCGGGACGGGCAGCAACTCCATCGTGCGCGACCGCGAGACGGGGTTCCTGATCGATCAAGAGGACGTCCGCGCATTGTGCCGGGCGCTCGGCGCTCTTACATCACAAGGCGACATGCGCCGGCGCATGGGCCAAACGGCCCGTGGCGCGAGCGCCGCCTATGATTGGGACGCCGTCCTCTCGGCCGTTCTCCGCCATTACTGCGACGCCAGGACGAGCCGCACGGCAGACGAGGCCACCGTCATGCCCGCGCCGGTGCCTGTCTTCGCGCGGAATTCTTCCGAAGCAGGGTGGTCGCTATGAAGCTTGTCGATGTTGCCGAGTTTTACAGCGACCTCGGTGGGGGCGTGCGCACCTATATGCTCCAGAAGCTCGAGGCGGGGACCCGCATGGGCTGGGAGACCGTGGTCGTTGCGCCGGGCGACGAGGACCGGGTCGAGGAACGCAACGGCGGCCGGATCGTCTGGGTCAAATCGCCGCGCATCCCGCTCGACAATCGCTACAACATCTTCACCGGCACCGAGGCCATCCGCGAGGTCCTGGATACCGAGCGGCCCGACGTGGTCGAAGCGTCGTCGCCCTGGCTCGGGGCCTGGGCGGTCGCCGGCTGGCAGGGGCTTGCCCTCAAGTCGCTGTTTTTGCATGGCGATCCGATCTCGGCCTATCCCCACGCCATTCTCGACGGCGTCATCGGCTCGGCCCGCGTGGACTGGCTGTTCGGTTGGTTCGAGCGCTATCTGGCCCGGCTGAGCCGGTCCTTCGATACCGGCGTCGTCGGCGGGACATGGTTCGCCGACCGTCTGGCCCGGTTCGGTCTTGCGCCGGCCGACGCCGATCCGGTTCGGCATCGACCGCAAGGCGTTCTCGCCCGATTTTCGCGATCCTGCCATCCGCCAATGGATGCTGAACTCCTGCGGTATCGGCGATCCCGATGCGCCGCTTTTGGTCTCGATCAGCCGGCACCATCCCGAAAAGCATGTCGGCACCCTGATCAACGCCTTCGCCGAGGCCAGCGAGGACCGGCCCATGGGCCTGTTCCTGATCGGCGACGGGCCGCTCCGCCGCTGGGTGGAGCGTAAGGCGGCGCGGGTGCCGGGGATGCATGTCGCCGGCCACATCGATGATCGCCAACTGATAGCCCAGTGCCTTGCCAGCGCCGATGCCATGGTCCACGGCGCCGGTACCGAGACCTACGGCCTCGTCATCGCCGAGGCGCTGTGCTCGGGCCTGCCGGTCGTGGTGCCGAACAACGGTGGAGCGGCGGAGCTGGCCACGCCCGGCTGCGCCGAGACCTACGGTGCAGGGGACAGCTCAGGTTGTGCCGAGGCGATCCATCGGCTGCTGAGGCGGCCGCCGGCGCTTCTCAAGACCGCCGCTTTGGACGCGGCACGCGGGCTCGGCACGCCGGACGATCATTTCCGAGGCCTGTTTGCGCACTACGCCCGGCTGATCGAGCAGCACACGCCGTCGTTCAGGCCGCAGCCAAGTCGCGATATCGAATGGGTTCCCGACAGCCAAGAAATTCCGACATGACCCGGGTCAGCTCGACGACAAGGGAGTCGACATCCAGGTCATGGGGATGGAGCGCGACGCGCACCGTGTCCAGGGGCTTGAGCGCCGTCGTCGCGATCCGCGACCAGGCGATCGAGCTGGCGACCCGCGCCTTGCTGCGGCTCGCATAGCTGATCACGGGCGAGCGCAGAAGCACATGATTTGTCATTGGCGACCAGACTCTCCAGTGATCCTCGGCGATCGTGAAGCCGAGATCGTGGAGCGCCGTCTTGGCCGCCTCGCCATAGAGCCAGGCCGGAGCGATGAAGCTGGTGATCTCCCGACCGGTCGCGGCCTCCAGAACGCGGCGGCCGTGGATCAGCCGGCTGGTCGCTTCCTCGCGGCTCAGGCCCAGGAATTCGCCCTCCCGCGCCGTCAGGAAGCTCGCCTTGAAGCGGTCGCCGAGAGAGGCGTGCCGGGTGTCGTCGAGATGGTTGAAGCCGTGGAGGATGATCTCCACCCCGGCGTCGGCTTTCGTCCGGAGCCAGGATTGAAACTCGGGAAAGCCCTCGATCGGCCATTTCTTCCAGAAATCCGGCACGACCAGCATGGCGTACCGATTGGCGAGACCGACGTCGTCCAGGAATTTGTCGATCCGGCGCAAGCGATCGAAATGCCGGGGCGAGACGTCATGGACGCTGAACAGGAGCTTTTTCATGGCTAGTGGCCGTACCCAAACGAATTTTTCCTCCATCTCTCGACGGAGCCGTTGACATGCAGCATGACGATCCGACCGCTACATCCTATGATCGCGATCATACGCGAGGCCCCATGCTACGGTCCCTTCGATCTTTGTTCAAATCACCCGATGTCGCAGCCGAGTTCCGCTCGGGCGATTATTGGGACATGCGTTACCGCACAGGCCGGACCTCCGGCGCCGGCTCCTACGGCCGGCTGGCACGGTTCAAGGCCGAGGTCATCAACGAGTACTGCGCGGCCCATGACGTGAAATCGGTCATAGAATGGGGCTGCGGCGACGGCAACCAGCTCCACCTCTACGATCTGCCGCGCTATGTCGGCGTCGATGTCTCGCCGGCCTCCGTCGACATGTGCAAGAGCCAGTTCGACGATCCGAGCAAGACGTTTCTGCTTACCGGCGAGGTGACGCCCGATCTCGGGAAATTCGATCTTTCCATGTCGATCGAGGTGATCTTCCATCTCGTCGAGGACGAGGTTTTCGACGCCTATATGCGGAACCTGTTCGATTTCGCCGGGCGCTATGTCTGCATCTATTCGAGCAACGCGGACCGGCGGACCCTGCATCGCCATGTCCGGCACCGGCGGTTTACCGATTGGATCGAGAAGAACCGGCCGGACTGGACGCTGCAGTCCTTCGTCCGCAACCGCTACCGGGTGCCGATTGGCTTCGAGAACAAGTACTTCACGTTCTCGGATTTCTATTTCTTCGAGAGGCGGTAGCGGGGCAGGGCGCTCGGGCCCTATTTATGCAGCCCGTTGGTGTGCCGCTTCGGCGCGTGCCCGAACATATACCGGACATCGACCTCCAGCTTCGTCGTCCCCGCCGGCGCGTCGAACGCGACCTTGTCCACTTTCGGCACCGAGAAGCCGATATGCGGGTTGTTCGAGAAGCCGAAGCCGTCGGAAAAGATGTCGAATTTGTTGTTCGTATTCCGGTCGTGATGGACGACGATCGCGTATCGGCCGGGTTTCGGGAGGGCGATGCAGACGGTGGGATCGTCCCCCGGCGTCGGGATTTCGACCCGGGAGAGCATGTTGACGACGAAGTCCTCCTTGGTGTCGGGATAGAGCTCGACCCGCAGCATGCCGCGCCGGTCCTTGAGGCCGACCACCTTCACCTTGGCATAGGACTTGTAGCCCGCCGGGCATTTCGCGGAATGCCAGATCGTCGCGACCCAGGGTGCTGGGCGCTCGGCCTTGGCATCGACGATCGCCGCCGAGGCTGGGGCCGCGCACAGGGCCAACGCCGCACCGAGCATTGTCCGTTTAAGGCGTGTCATGCCGCGCCTCACGCAAATGAAACCGTTCGATCCAGCGGCCCCGCTGCGGCCATGCTGGTGCCGCGGTCCATGAGCTTTTCCGACCACTGATAGGCGAGATCGAGATAGCGCCGGCCGGTCGCGCTGTGGAGCGCGTAGAAGAACCCGACCGCCAGCGTCGCAAAGCCGGCAAACGCGCCCCAAAGAATCGGTACTGCGGGCAGATCGGTGGCGAGGCCGCGCCGAAATCGAGCACTTTGAACAGCGCGATCAGGGCTGCGAGGCCCAGGATCATCCCGATCCGCTGGTCGATCGCTTGGGGGGCACGGCGCTCGCCACCGCGAGGAACGGAAGCACGAAAGGCAGCACGACGAGGACGAGGCGGCGGTTGAACTCGCCCTCGGCACGCCGTCTCGTGTCCGTCGTCGCGGTGGCGTCCTTGGCGGCGCGATGAGCTCCGGCAGGGTAAGCTCGTTCTGGCGGCCGCCGCGGCTGCGGAAATCGGTAAGCTCGGGCAGGTGGATCGGCACGTCATATTGCGTGAAGGTCATGATGCGCGGGGAAATCGTTGGCCGAATCCCGCTGGACGGCCTGGCCGCCATGGAGCCTCAGGAGCAGCACATTGGCGTCGGAGGTGCGGAGGAACTTGCCGGTCGTGGCGGTGAAGATCGTCTGGCCGCGGCCGCGCTCGTCGGTGACCCGGGCGAAAATGCCTTGAAGCTGCTCGTCGTCCGGGTCGATGGTGCGCACCTTGAGAACCGTGTCGTCGGATACACGAACGATTTCGCCGAGCTTGATCGACAGGCCGAATTGCCCGGTCTCGAACCTCGAACAGCAGCGTTCTGAAGAGCGTATTCTGCGATCGGCTGGATATAGCCGATGGTGATAAAGGTGAGCCCCGCCAACGGGCACCGCCATAATCAGCGGCACTTTCATCAGCCTTAGATAGCTGCAGCCGATGGTCTGGAGCGCGTCCAATTCGCTGGAGACGGCCAGCTTGCGGAACGCCAGCATGATGCCGAGAAGGATGCTCAGCGGGATGCCGAGCGCCAGATATTCCGGGACCAGGCTCCCCAGCATCCGCCACACGACGCCGACCGGCTGGCCCTCCACTAGAGTGATCTGGAACAGCCGGTACATGTTCTGCAGCAGCAGCAATAGAACCGCGCCCGTCAAGGTTGCCACCATCGGCACAACGGTCAGGCGGGCAATATAACGATCAATCTGGTTGAGCATACGGGCCGCGCTGCCTTTGTTCTATCGACGCCTGAGAGACGGAATCCCAAGCATTCAACCTCCATCTATCGATCGGTCAGCAATGGTGAGAAATGATCGGAATCATGCTGGCATCACGCCGAAAACGTCATAAATAGGGATAATCGGGCGAATTGCCGGCCGGCATTCCCGCCCCAACCGCAGGCATGAGGCTCATGGATAAGAAGAAGTTCCAGTTCAACATCTGGTATTTCGTCATCGCGATCATCGGATTGATGTTCCTGGAGCAGATCTGGGGGCAGCACCAGAACGTCGAGACTTTGCCCTACAGCCAGTTCCAGCAGGATCTGCAGAATGGCAAGATCGACAAGATGACGGTCACCGAAACCCAGATCCACGGCACGTTCAAGCAGCCTCAAAAGAACGGCCAGACCGCCTTCGTCACGACGCGCGATCCCCGGCAGTCTCGACCGAGGATTTTTCGAAATACGACGTCCAATATACCGGCGGGACGGACAACAATTGGCTCGCCCAGATCCTGTCCTGGATCATTCCCTTCGCTCTGATCTTCGGGCTCTGGATTTTCCTTTTCAGGCGCATGGGCTAGCAGGGGCTCGGCGGCGGGTTCATGTCGATCGGCAAGAGCAAGGCCAAGATCTATGTCGAGACCGACACCAAGGTGACGTTCGACGATGTCGCCGGCGTGGACGAAGCCAAGGAGGAGCTTCAGGAGATCGTCAGCTTCCTCAAGGAGCCGGAGGAGCACGGCGCGCTCGGCGCGCGGATTCCCAAGGGCATCCTGCTGGTCGGCCCGCCGGGAACGGGCAAGACACTCTGGCCCGGGCGGTGGCCGGCGAGGCGGGCGTGCCGTTCTTCTCCATCAGCGGCTCGGAATTCGTCGAGATGTTCGTCGGCGTCGGCGCGGCGCGCGTGCGCGATCTGTTCGAGCAGGCCCGCCAGAAGGCGCCCGCCATCATCTTCATCGACGAGCTGGATGCGCTCGGCCGGGCGCGCGGGCTCTATCCGGGCGGCGGCGGGCATGACGAGAAGGAGCAGACCCTGAACCAGCTCCTGGCCGAGCTCGACGGGTTCGATCCTTCGACCGGGCTCGTGCTGCTGGCCGCGACCAACCGGCCCGAGGTTCTGGACCCCGCGCTTTTGCGCGCCGGCCGGTTCGACCGTCAGGTGCTGGTCGACCGTCCGGACCGGCTCGGACGCGGCGGCCATCCTCGAGGTACATCTCAAGAAGGCCAAGCTCGGGACCGATGTCGATCCGGTCAAGATCGCCGGCATGACGCCGGGCTTTACGGGCGCCGATCTGGCCAATCTTGTCAACGAGGCCGCTTTGCTCGCGACCCGGCGCAAGGCCAATGAAGTCGCCATGGAGGACTTCACCTCCGCCATCGAGCGGATCGTGGCCGGGCTCGAGAAGAAGCACCGGATCCTGAGCGAGAAGGAACGCCGCGTCATCGCCCATCACGAAATGGGCCATGCTATCGTCGCGCTGTCGATCAAGGGCGTCGATCCGGTTCACAAGGTGTCGATCATCCCGCGCGGCGTCGGCGCGCTCGGCTACACGATCCAGCGGCCGACCGAGGACCGCTACCTCATGACCCGTGACGAGCTCGAAGCCAAGATGGCGGTGCTGCTCGGCGGCCGGGCATCGGAAAAGCTGATTTTCGAGCATCTCTCGACGGGCGCCGCCGACGACCTCGCCAAAGCCAGCGACATCGCCCGCAGTATGGTCACGCGTTACGGCATGATCGAGAAATTCGGCAACGTCACCTTCGACCGAGACCGCCCGCATTTCCTCGACAACGGCATGGCAAGCCCGTTCTCCGAGCGCAGTTACAGCGAGGACACCGCCCGCGAGATCGACATCGCCATCCGCGAGATCGTCGAGCACGCCTATGAACGGGCGGGCAGCATCCTTGAGGCCAACCGGAAGCTTCTGGAATCCTCGGCCAAGGAATTGCTGGACCAGGAAACCCTCGACGAAAAGGCGCTGACGCGCATCAAGGCCCAAATCGTCCAGCCCGGCGAAGACCCCGTGCCGAGGCTACAGTCGCAGGCACGTTAAGCGCTCAATACGGCCGGCTCGGTTCGTTTGTGGACAGGCGGTGCATCAGGCGCAATTGGCCGGTGTAGTCGTTCAGCGCGTAGTGCAGCGAGCAGCGGTTGTCCCAGATGCCGAGCGTGTCCGGTTTCCAGCGGTAGCGGAACTGGAATTCCGGGCAATTCAGATGCTCGTTGATGAAATCCAGGATTCCCCCGGCTTTCCTCCTCGGTCATGTCCTCGAAGCGCTTGACGAAGGAGGGGTTGATATAGAGCGCTTTGCGGCTGGTCTCGGGATGGGTGCGGACGACCGGATGCATGGTTTCCTGGTCGACGACGCCCGACCTTCTGTTCCCCATCGCATCGACGTCGGTGTAGTAGCGCGGATGGACCTTGTGGACCGCCCGCATTCCGCCCAGCATCCGCTTCATGCCGGGCGAGAGCGCCTCGTAGGCCATGTAGGTGTTGACGAACATGGTGTCGCCGCCGGAGTCGGGCACAATCCGGGAATAGAGCATATTGGCCAGGGACGGCTTTTCGAGGAAGGTCCAGTCGGCATGCCAGCCGCGGCCGAAATTCACCGTCTGGTCCGGCGTCTTTCGGAGCTCGTGGACATAGGGAAAACCGTCGAGCGCGTGCAGATAGGGGTGGACGAAGGGCTCGCCGAACAGGGTAATCAGCCGTGTCAGGTCTGCGGGATCGAGCTGCTGCTCGGGGAACCAGATCGCAATGTGCTCGAGGAAGGCGGAATGGATCGCCTCGGCTTCCTCGTTCGACAGCTCCTTCGAGAGGTCGATGCCGCGGATCTCCGCCCCGCCGGCGGCGCAAAGCGGCCTGATCTCGATGTCTGCGCTCATAATCGATACTCCCTTTCTCACGCGCCCGAGAACGAGACTCCGCCATCGGCATGCAGGATCTCGCCGGTCACGAAGGATGCCTCCGGCGACAGCAGGAAGGCGATCGCATTGGCGATCTCCGCCTCCGTCCCCAACCGGCCCAGCGGCGTGCGGGCCTTGCGGAATTCATAGCCTTTTTCGTCGACGACGGAGCGTGCGCCAGGTGTCGGTATCGCACCGGGTGCGACGGCATTCACCCTTACGCCCTGGCGGCCGAGCTCGACCGCGGCCGTATGGGTCAAGGCGATGATCGCGCCCTTGATCGAGGAATAGACGGCGGTGTTGGGAAAGCCCAGGACGCCCGCAGGCGAGGCGAGATTGACGACCGCGGCGTCACGATCCTTGTCGCGATGCGCCAGCAAGGCCTGGATCCCCAGAGCGGCGCCTTGAGGCCAACCGCCAGCATGCCGTCGAAGGTCTCGTCGCGGACGTCCGGGATCGGCTCGTAGCGGATCCACATGGCGTTGTTCACCACGCCGTCGATCCGGCCGTGGGCCGCCGCGAGGTCGTCCGCCGCCTTGAGGAAGGAATCGCGCTGGCTGACATCAGCAACCAATGCGTGGGCTCTGCCGCCCATTCCTTCGATTGCTTCGACCGCCTCGCCGCAGGTTTTTGGATCGATTTCGGCCACGCCGACGGTCGCGCCGCAGGCCGCGAGCTTTTCGGCGGTCGCGCGGCCTATACCGCGCCCGCCGCCGGTTACCAGAACAACACGGCCTTCGAGATCGAAGCTCATGATCCCCTTTCGCGCCGGTACCGGCCGGCGTCTCCGGGGACATCATAGCCCGAATGACCTTGCAAGTATAACCGGTTATGCCGTCCGGCGTACCCCGAGCGAGGCGGTCTTGATCAGTGTGACGCCGAATTCGTCAAGAGCCGTGTAAGTCTCGGCGAGGGAGCCTTCAGTGTCGATCGCGCGGCAGGCATCCTCAATCACTTGCACCTTGAAGCCTTCTGCACGGCGTCCTGGGCGGACCAGCGGACGCAGAAATCGAGGGCGAGCCCGGCCAGAAAGACGCGAGTCACGCCCTGGCTCCTGAGATACGGGCCAAGGCCGGTCGGGGTCTTGTGGTCGTTTTCGAAGAACGCGGAATAGGAATTGATGGCCGGATCCATACCCTTGCGGAGAATCAGAGCGGCCCGTGTCAGGTCCAGATCGGGATGAAGCGCGGCGCCGCTTGTTCCTTGGACGCAGTGGTCCGGCCACAGGATTTGCTCCCCATAGGGTGCTTGAACCGTGTCGAACGGCTTCGAGCCCGTGTGGGAGGAGGCAAAGGAATGTGTCCCGCCGGGTGCCAGTCTTGCGTCAGGACGACCAGCGGAAACAGCGACATGATGGCATTGATCGGTGCGACGATCTTCTCGCCATCCGGCACTTCGAGCGTGCCGCCCGCGCAGAAGTCATTCTGCACATCGACGACCAGAAGAGCGTCATGCGCCCCGATGTCAAGTGTATCGCCATCAGCCATAACCCTGATCATGCGCCTGCGACCTTGGAAGCAAGGTCGCGGAGAGCGGGGCCGATATCGACGGAATAGGGCTCGGCCATTCGAGACGCCGCAGCCCCGTGGGCAGCGCCTCGAGAGTCCGGGTGAAAGCCTGTCGAACGTCCTCAAGGGGCGGACTGGGCGTAGGCGGCGGCCGGCGCGCATCACGGCTGTGATAAGGGGTTCGCCGTCGTGCGCGTCGTTCGAGACCGAGACACGTCGCCGGTCATATGGCCCGCGCGATCGATAGCGAGCGCCAGACCTGCTTGCGGCCGGGCAGGTGGCCTTGCCGGTCGAATGCTTGCGGCGGGCGATGCCGGCATATTCCTGGAGCTTGTAGGCGCAGTCGAGGGCGGGCACGTCGGAAGAGGTGGTAAGGACGGTGCCGATGCCGTAGCCGTCGATCGGCGCCGCGCGGCGGCGAAGGCTGGCGAGCTGCTCCTCGTCAAGCCCGCCGCTGGCGAAGATCGTGATATCGGTGCAATCCGCCGTCATCCAGAATTTTGCGCACGCTGTTGGCGAGGCGGCGAGGTCGCCGCTGTCGAGGCCGCACGCCTTGGACTTGATGCCCTCGGCCGCAGCTCGGCGCCAATCGCGCCACCTTTCGCGCCGCCGTCCTCGGTATCGTAGGTGTCGATCAGCAGGGTCAATCGTCCGGGCCGGGACCGGGCGAAGTTCCGGAAAGCGTCGATTCGTCGTCATGGGCCTGGACGAAGGAATGGGCCATCGTGCCGAAGATCGGAACGCCGAAACGCTGCTTGGCGAGCATGGTCGCGGTACCCGTAAAGCCGGCGATATAGGCGGCGCGCGCCGCGAACAGCCCCGCCTCGGCGCTATGGGCGCGGCGAAGGCCGAAATCGACCAAGGTCTTGCCCGGCGCCGCCAGCACCATGCGCGCCGCCTTGGCGGCGATCAAGGATTGGAAATGCAGCAGGTTGATGAGGCGCGTTTCCAGAGCTGGCCTCGGGCAGCGGCGCCGTCACCCGCAGGATCGGCTCGTCGGCGAAAAAGACGGTGCCCTCCGGCATCGCCTGCACATCGCCGGTGAAACGCAGCGATGCCGGGCGATCGAGAACCTCGTCGCTGAAACGACCGCTGGCCCGAGCCAGGCGATCTCCTCGGGCGGAGAAGCGGAGGTTTTCGAGGAAATCGAGCGCCTGCTCCAAGCCCGGCCGCGACTAGGAAACCGCGCTCCGCCGGCAGCTTGCGCATGAAGAGCTCGAACACCGCCGTCTCGGTCTTGCCGCGATCCAGTAGGCCTGGACCATATTGAGCTGGTAGAGATCGGTCAGCAGCGGGTCCATGGAGCAGCCATGCTGCCTGTTTACCATCTCAGGCGCAAATTCCGCTCATTCGCAGACGAAATTCGAGGAGTCCTCCAGACTGCCATAGCCGCGATAGCGCGCGATCTGCGGATAGGGGCAGAGCGGGCGGGTCCGGCCGGGCCACGGGGTATTGGGCCCGGCGATGGCGTGGATGCGGTCGGGGGCGACGCCGGACTCGACCCAATCGACCACGGCGGCCAGGCTGTCGAACTGATCCGGTGGCCGGGCCGCCGTTGCAGTGGTTCATGCCCGGCACGGCATAGACCCGCACGAAATCGGCCGCGCGGCCGTTCTGTTTGGCGTTGACTGCATTCCACCAGTCCACGGTGTCGTTGATCGAGAAGATCGGGTCGCTGAAGCCCTGCGGCACGATCAGCTTGCCGCCATGGGCCTTGAAGGCGGAGAGATCGGTCGAGCGGGCCGAAACGACATCCCAAGCGGACTCCTTGTAGGTCTGGTTGGTCGCGTAAATCTCGTGCGATTGCGTGTCGAGATCGTAGTTCAGCAGGAATTTGAGATAGGTCGCGTAATCGTCATGGAGCGGCTTCGGATCGTCTGTGAAGACCGACATCGCCGGACCGCCGAGCACGACATTGATGGCGGGCTGGCGGCCGTCATAGCTGCCGATCTTCCACATCCGCCAGCCTTGGTAATAGCTGTCGTCGACCTTACCGCCGATGCCGCGATCCCAGGGCCAGGTGGCGTAGAGAAGCGTGCCGTCGCTCTTGCGGGCGCCGTTGAAGACGCGTTTCAAGCGTATCGACCTGATCTTCCGTAAGGCAGTCGTCGGTCTTCGCGCCTTTGCAAACCTTGGCCTCCAGAGCGGGGGCGACCTGGGTCGTCGTGCATTCGGCGAAGTCGTTGATCATGCCGTCCGTGGCGCCGTCGAGCCTGTCGCAGGAATCGAGCACTGCTTGAGAAACGAGCGCCAAGTCCTTATCGCTGAAGGTCTTGTTGATGTCCGGGAAGGCCGTTCTGGTCGATTAGCCCCATTCTTCCGGCGAGCTGTGCGAAAGACTGGGTGTCCCAAACCTCCGCGAGAGCCGGCTTGGGCAGCGAAAAGGCCGGCGAGCCGGCGACGATGCCGTTGAAGATGTCCGGATAGCGCTGGGCGAAGATCATGCCTTCTCGGCCGCCATTCGAGCAGCCGACGAAATAGGAATAGACCGCAGGCCGGCCGTAGAACGCTTTGACCAAGGCCTTGGCCGTATTGGCGGCGACGCCATAGGACGCATAGCCGTAATCCCGGCGCGCCTGGGGATCGAAGGCGAGGGCGATCGAGCCTTGGCGGTCCGGATTGGCATTGGCGACGGCGTCATGGCCGGAATCCTGGGATAAGACGGCGTAACCCAGATTGATGGCCGCTGCGGGCGTGTTCATGATCCGCCCGGCCGCCAGTCCGACGGTGCCGTTCGCGCCGCCGCTTCCTTCGTAGAAGAACCGGCCGTTCCATTTCGTCGGCAGGCGCAGGCGGAACTTGATGGCGTAGGTCTGGCCGTCGATGCCCTTATGCGGGCGCAGCTTGCCGAGGACCTCGCAATGCTCGGGCAGGGCCGGCCTCGGCGGTGTCCCGGCCTTAGGATCGCCCGGTCTGGCCTCGCTCGCCGGGTTGAGCTCGACCGAGGTGAGCACGAGGCTCGGAGTCGGGCAGGTCGGATTTCTTGATGGATTTCAGCGCGGCGCAACGCTCGGCCGGGGGAGCCGGCGCCTTCTCTGCCTTCTGCTGCGCGCGTGTTGCAGCTGCCCAGCGCGATCGCGGTCAGGGCGATGACCGCCGCTGCGTTACCGGACAAAGTCATGCGTCACCCCCGTGGCGGGTCCGGCGCCGCCGATGGAATGCCGTCGGCATTTGCGCCCCCCGCCTGTATACGAAGCGATGATTTCCCTGACAAGCGGATCTCCAGGGAAAACCGGATATATCGCGTTGCCTTGTCAGGTCGGCCGGAGCTTCTTAGAGTTCAAAATCAAAACACCGAGCGGGGGATAGAATGGCGACACAGCCGGGACGGAGTTTCGATTATATCGTGATCGGCGCGGGGTCCGCCGGATGCGTGGTCGCCAACCGCCTGACCGAAGACAAGGACAAGACGGTCCTCCTTCTCGAAGCCGGCGGCGCGGACGATCACCTGATGATCCGGATGCCGCTCGCCTTCCTGCGCGCGATGCTGAAGCCCCAATTCGGCTGGAATTATCTGGGCGAGCCAGAACAGCAGCTTGAAGGCCGCCAGCTCTGGCTGCCGCGCGGGCGGCTCCTCGGCGGGTCGTCCTCGATCAATGGCATGTTCTATATGCGCGGCCATCCGCGCGGCTATGACGAATGGGCGGAACTGGGGGCGGACGGCTGGTCCTACGCCGATGTGCTGCCCTATTTCATCCGCTCCGAAACAAGCTGGCGTGGGGCGGGC
Organism: uncultured Alphaproteobacteria bacterium; assembly: GCA_963732795.1. Classification (GTDB taxonomy): domain Bacteria; phylum Pseudomonadota; class Alphaproteobacteria; order CAVTAV01; family CAVTAV01; genus CAVTAV01. Next base: position 129,134 of record CAVTAV010000002.1, read on the forward strand.
AAGTATCACGGCGACAAGGGCCCGCTCTCCGTCATCCCGATCGACACCCGCAAGCTCCTGCATGACCGAATCGTCGCTGCGGCGAAGAATGCCGGCTTCCCGGTCACGGACGATGTAAACGGCGACCATCCCGAAGGCTTTGCCAAGGGCGAGGTGACGATCGACAAGCAAGCAAGGCGGGCGAGCACGTCTCGGGTCTATCTCGACCCGGTGCGGAGCCGGCCGAATTTGACGGTCGAGATCAACGCGCTGACGACGCGGCTCGTCATCGAGAACGGCAAAGCCGTGGGCGTCGAATATGTCCAGAACGGCGAGACGCACGCCGTCCATGCCGAGCGCGAGATCGTCGTCTCGGGCGGTACCTATAATTCGCCGCAGATCCTCATGCTGTCCGGCATCGGGCCGGCGGATGACCTCAAGCGGCTCGGCATCACGCCCAAAATCGATCTGCCGGGCGTCGGGGCGAACATGTCCGAGCACCCCTGCGTGATGATGAATTTCGAGGCCTCCAAGCCGGTCACCTTCCTCAATGAGCTCAGGGCCGACAAGGCGGCGCTCTCGGTGATGCAGTGGTATCTGTTCGGCTCCGGGCCCTTCGCGACCCAGATCAACAGCGCCAACGGCATCATCCGCACCGATCCCTCGCTCGACCAGCCGGACATCCAGTTCATGTGCAATCCCATCCGCATGGACGCCGCGATCTGGTTCCCCGGCGTGACCAAGCCGCCGCATCACATCTTCAATTGCGGCGTCGTCGTGCTGACGCCGAAGAGCCGGGGCTTCGTGACCTTGCGCTCCGACAATCCGGCCGATCCGGTGCGGATCACGACACGGATTCTGTCCGACCCCTGGGATTTCGACGCCATGCGGCGCGGCATCAAGGCGGCACGCGAGCTCTATCACACGCCGCCCCAGGGCGACGTCATCGGCCGCGAGCTCGACCCCGGCGACGACGTCACGTCCAAGGAGGATCTCGACGCCTTCATCCGCAAGACCGGTCAGGTGACCCAGCATCCGGTCGGGACTTGCAAGATGGGCACGGACGAGATGGCGGTGGTCGATCCCGAGCTCCGGGTGCGCGGCGTGGACGGGCTCCGCGTGGTCGATGCCTCGATCATGCCGACCGTTCCCGGCGGCAATACGAATGCCGCCTGCATCATGATCGGCGAGAAAGCGTCCGACCTCATCCGCGGCCGACGGCTACCGAGCGCCGAACTGTAGTCCTACTGAGAGGGGCATAATGAAACACGATAATGGATCGACCGGTCTCGATCTTGAGCGACTTGCGCATCTCAAGTCCGTCATCGAGCAGGATATCGAACGCAAAGCTTATGACGGAGCCGTGATCGTCGTCTCCCGCCAGGGGCAAATAGGGCTTCATGAAGCGATCGGCTATGCCGATCGGACATCGAATACGACGATGCGGAAGGATCATGTCTTCAGCATATTCTCGACCACCAAGGCTCTCACCAACGTCCTAACATTCCGCTGTATCGAACGCGGTCTGTTTGCGCTGACGACGTCGGTCTCGGATATCATTCCGGAATTCGCCGGCCGGGGCAGGGAGAAGATTACGATCTATCATCTCATGACCCATATGTCGGGGCTGCCCTCCGTCCTGACACCGAAGGAGGGCATGTATATCGACCGGCTGGACGAGATTATCGCAGCGCTCTGCGCAGAACGTCTTTCCGACGGAACCGCCGGGCCAACACGTCGCCTATTCGCCGATGTGCAATCACGCGCTGCTCGGCGAGGTCTGCCGCCGGGTCGACGAGAAGAATCGGTCCTATCGCGACATCGTGCATGAGGACATCTTTGGGCCGCTCGGAATGAAGGACAGCTCGATCGGCGTCCGCAAGGATCTCAGAGCCAGAAAGATCGTTCCCGTATTTCTCGATCCGTTTCCGTTCGATCATCGAGGCCGCAGCAATTCGAAACGAGACAGCGCATTCGAGGAGCAAGATGCCGAGATGCCTTGGGTCGGCTCGATTTCGACGGCGAGCGACTTCCATCGGTTTGCCGATATGCTGCGGCGCGGCGGCGAGTTCGAAGGCACGCGCATCGTTTCACCTGCGCTCTTGGACAAAGCGACGCGCAATCAGACCGGAGACAAACCGAACGAGCTCTATAAGGGGCTCATGTCGCAACAAGGATGGGAGCCATGTCCGGCCTATATCGGCATCGGGTTCATGCTGCGGGGTGACGCGATCTGCCACCACCATTTCGGTACGCTGACGTCGCCGCGGACCTTCGGCAACTTCGGAGCCGGAAGCTCCCTGTTCTGGGTCGATCCGGAGCGCCAGATGACGTTCGTCTGCTTTACGGCGGGCGTCATGAACGAGGCGAGGAACATTGAGCGCTTTCAGAAGCTTTCCGACATCGCCATATCGGCTGCGATCTGAGGCGCAATCTCGACGCCGGCCTCATCTTGAAAAAAACTTAAGCGACCACAAATACTGGAAAGTTAAATATCACGGCCAAGAATATTCACAAGAAAAGGCCGATGAATTCGGAGAAATCAAGCCATGGACAAGCCGCTGATTGTTCGAAACGTGACCAAGGTTATTCGCGGTCGGGCGACCAGCGATGGGGCCGGCGTGCGTCTCAATCGTCTGATCGGCGCGCCGGAACTGCCGGATGTCGATCCGTTTCTGCTGCTCGACGAGTTCGGCTCCGAACTCGGCGTCGGATTATATCGCGGGCTTTCCGGATCATCCCCATCGCGGCTTCGAGACGGTGACCTATATGCTCGACGGCCGGATGCGCCATGCCGACAACCAGGGTAATACCGGTTTGTTGCGGCCGGGCAGCGTCCAATGGATGACCGCCGGGCGCGGCATCGTCCATTCCGAGATGCCCGAGCAGGAGGAAGGCCTGATGCGGGGCTTTCAGCTCTGGGTCAACCTGCCGGCGGCCGACAAGATGACCGCGCCGCGCTATCAGGACATCGACCCCGAGGACATCCCCGTGATCGAATGGCCGGACGGCGTGCGGGTGAAGCTGATCGCAGGCGAGCTGGACGGCCGGTTTGGCCCGGTGAGCGGGATCGCGACGGAGCCGATCTTCCTCGATATCGGTCTTCCGGCCGGCGGGCGCTTCATTCACGCCCTTCCGGAAGGCCACAATGTCATTGCGTATGTTTTCGAGGGCGCGGCGCGGATCGGCGAGGGCGCGACCCTTGAGAAGGGAGAGCTTGCGGTTCTCGGTCGGGGCGACGTTGCGGACCTAGCCGCAGAACCCGCTCCCGCTCGCGTGCTCCTGGTCGCGGGCCGGCCCTTGAACGAGCCGGTGGCTCGCTACGGGCCGTTCGTGATGAACACTGACGCCGAAGTCCGCACGGCGGTCGACGATTTCCTGGCGGGGCGGCTGTAGGCTTCTTCTCTTGGATGGCCTCGCGCTAAAACCGCCGGCCGTCTTCCATGACGATCGAAAAGATGAAGCCACCGTCGCCGCCGTCCTTTCGGGGAGCGGCGGTGATGGTGGCTTTGTCGCCGACATTGATTGAGCCCGGCCGCCAGCCGGCGCGGTACATGTTGTTCTTGCTGTTGCCTTCGAACGTGATGTCTTTGGTCGAGCCGTCGGGCTCGGATACCTCAAGCACGAGCTTCGTGTGAGGGTTTTCCGGCCTGAATTCCTTGATCGTGCCCGCCCATGACCGGTTGCGGATCGTCAGATCGAATTGTGCGGCCGAATGATGGGCCGAAGCGGGCAGGGCGCCCGTCAAAAAGATGGCAGAAGCAATCGCCAGAATTCGGACGTTCATAAACCCACTCCCCTTTTCAAGGCATCACGTCGGTTACACGATCCTAAAACTTTTTCCCGTCGGCCATGATCATCGTCAGCACATAACCGCCTTCGACGCCGTCCTTGCGCGGCGCGGTGATCACGGTGATCTTGTCGCCGACCTTGACGGCGCCGGGCCGCCAGCCGTTGCGATAGATATTGTTCAGGCTGTGGGCCGTGAACTCCACATCGCGTATGCCCTTGCTGTCGCTGACTTCGAGCACGAGATGGGTGTGCGGGTTTTCCGCCTTGAACTCCTTGACCGTTCCGGCCCATTTCACGTCGCGGATCGAGAAATCGAACCGCGCGGCGGAATGGTGGGCCAAGGCCGGCGCGGCAAGCCATGTCGGCGCAACAAGCGACGTCAAACCGATCAGAAACGCAGCGATAACGATCTTCCTCGTCATCCGTCCAACTCCTCTTTCATACGATCGGCCGAAGCACCTGGGTCCAATGGCCGCGCCCGGCCGGTCATTCCGTTTTGCCGTCTCCCTTTGCCTCTGCCTTTTGACGGAGCTGATCGAGATGATCCTCCCAATCCGGCTCCGTGCAGTCGTAATTCAGCATCCGCTCGTCGGTCGCTTCCCATTTCTTCGTGACCGTCACGGGCGCGGTGTAGAACACGGGGTCCGTCATGGTCATCTTGGCGGTCAGGATCTTCTTGCCGTCCTTGTCCGTGGAAAGCGAATAGCGTTCTTCGACCCGCGCCTGCTCGCTGTGAGCGGAGGCTTGATCGACCTGCTCTTCGAGGCTCTTGGTTTCGACGACGAGGGTGTCGCCCTCCCAATGGCCGGTCGAATAGCCGTTCCGCGTCGGGATCAGGTCCTTTTCCGCCACCGGTTTGCCGCCGATATAGATGCGGCGGATCTCGGTCCAGGCCTCGTAGATGATGGTGACCTGCTCGGGGCGCTGAATAATCTCCATGGGGTAGCCGCCGGAGCTCAGCATGTTTCCGGGCATGCCCACGCCGACGCAATAGCCGCCCGGGGATCTCGCCGGTCGGATCGACGACCTTGTGATAGGCCGCGATCTTTTTCTTGGCGAGATCGGTCAAGGGCGCGTCCTTCGGCCAGGGCCGCCCGAACAATCCGGCGCCCGGCTCGCGATGCCAGGTCCATACGCCCGAGAAATCAGGATGGCTATCGGCCGCTTGAGCCGGCCCGACACCTGCCGCCAGCCCGAGAGCCAACAGCGCAAGCGACACCCGACGCGCCGCGACGAAACTCGTCAATCCCCCAATCATTCCGTGCCTCTTTTTATGGCTCCCTGCGCGAGAGCTTCGGGCTTGCCGCCATCGTTGACGACTCAGCTTTTCTATGATGCGGGAACTGGAGGAATTTGCAATTGCGCAGGGTCAATTCCGGGGCCCGAAAAGGTCATGGCCGGACCCGAAGGTCCGGCCATGTTCCCGCCCAAGAAACCCCCAAACAAGCGGGACTTAATAGCGCATCCGCACGCCGACGCGGAACGCAGCGCCGTAGGTGTCGAAATACACCGGATTGGTCGGGTAGCCGTTGCCGCCCGGCGCAATCGGCGGCGCTTTGCCGAGCAGGTTGTTGATCACGCCGAACAGCGTAACGCCCTTATCGTTGTCACCAACCTTAATGTCATAGGACATCGAGAGGTTGAGATAGAGCCGGCTGGACACCCTGTTCGAGGTGATGCTTCTCGGATCCGTTATGTCGTAACCCGGATCTTCCGGACCGATATAGCTATCCAAGTTTCCGAACTTGCCGCCGCCAATATAGCGGGCCTGCAATGCTGCCGTGAACGGCATGTTCGAATAGGTCAGCGTCGCATTGCCGAGCCAGTGCGGGCCGGTATTGTAGCTGCCGAACGCGGGCGTCGGGCCGGAAATTCCGGCGCGATGCTGTGGCGCAGTAGCACCCGGCGGTAAGATGTCCAACGCGTACAGATACGTTGCCAGACCGCGGAAGCTAAGGCTGCCATTCGTATTCAGGCCCACGTCCTGGAGAGGCATCGTGTAATCCAACTCGAAGTCCAAGCCACGGGTCGTGTAGGCGGCCAGATTGACCTCACCGCCGTTGACGTAAATGATGTCAACCGGGTTGCCTCCAGCATTCCCCGGCTCCTGGCCAGGCGCGAAGGTGAACCGGTCGCAGAAGAGGCCCAGGTCGGCACAATCCCTGGCCAATTCGGCGGTACCCACCACTGTAATCGCGTTCTTGAGCTTGATCTGATACCAGTCGAGCGAGAAGCTCAGGTTTTGCGCGAAGGTCGGCCGTATCACAGTCCCAATGGTCCAGGTGTCGGCCTTTTCCGGCACCAGGTTGGGATCGCCGCCAGAGCGGACCGTCGCGGGGTCAAATTGCCCCGCTGGTACCGTCCACGGGCTCTGAACGAGCGCAAAGAAGCCGGATGTCTGCAACTGTGTGGCAAAGAGTTCGCGCATGCTCGGCGCGCGCACGTCGCGAGACCGGCTTGCCCGAATACGGAGGCCGTCGATGATGTCGTAGATGAGCGACGCTTTCCACGTGGTGAAATTGGTGCTGTTCGAACCAGTCCCATTCAGCTTATCCGAGGTCTTATTATGGGTCTGCCGGACGGCCAGATCGAGGTCAGCATATTTCGCGAAGGGCAAGTCCTGCACGAGCGGAATGTCCAACTCCCCGTAGCCCTCGAACACCGTCTGGCTACCGGCCCAGTCGAGGCCCCAGCTGATGATGTATTCACTGATTGGGAAGCCGTTGTCAGGATGAAGATCCTTCACGTCGTCGGACCGGAATTCGACACCGGCAGCGGCCTTGATGGGGCCGGCGCCCCAGCCATCGAACAGGTTGCCGTGAATGTTGCCGGCGACGACGTGTTCGTTGTCCCAGAAATCTTCGCCCAGCAGGTTATAGACGTACTTCACGCCCGGCGAGCTCGGGTCGATTGGACCGAAAGCATCGAACGGCTCGCAGCCGGCGGCCGCCGGATCCACACCCGCAGGGTTGACGGTCGGGTCACTGATCAACGAACGGCACGCGGGATCACCCGTAGCCGGGTCGATGGCGACGTCCAGCGCTCGAGAACGCCGTACACCGTTAGGCGTATTCGCCAGCCGCTGCGTCAGATGGTCGTGACCATACTGATAATAGGCGTCCCAGGTCCACGACCCGAACAGATTACCGTCAAGGCCAAGCTCGACGCGCCATGTCCTGTTGACCGAATGGTTGATTTGCCTCACGTAGTCCGCGATGTCCCGGCTGAATAGGAAGCCGGACAGTCCGGCGTTCGTCAGTTCGGTAGCGACGCTCGCGGGCAGATAAGGATTGTCGGCGCCGATGAAGCTACTGGACGGTCCGCCGAATTCGCCTTGCTTGTTCGTCGTCGTGCTCTTGCCGTAGGACGCCTCCAAGTGCCCCTTCAGGCTGTCCGAGAAATCGTAATCCGTGTGGGCCAGCACGCTGTACCGCTCGACCGGCGGACGAATCGTCGTGTTGGCATAGCTTGACGCACCGTCGCCGCCTTGTTGGGGCGTGAACGGTCCGGGGGCGGCATAATCGCCCGGTGTATACGGGATGAGACCGGTGCCGGCGGCGTTGAATTGCTGGTTTACGAGATCCGACGGAAGGTTTCCACCCACACCGGCAACAATCAGGCCATTCTGCGGTGACTGCTTGGTGACGCTGTTGGGGCCGATAATGTAATGAGGCGTGCCGTCCGCGATGTAATTCGGATTGGTAAAGACGTTGTAGGACGTGGCGCACCAGGAGCGGACCTCGGAGCAGAACCCGATTCCGCCCGAATGCTGGAATTCGCCACCGATGATGAAGTGGCCGCGCTCATTGGCGTAATTGAAGCCGGCCTCACCGCTGAGGTGGTAGTCTTTGCCGTCGTCCTGGAACGTCTGGCCGTAATCGACCTGCGTCTTGAAGCCGGTGAACGAGGTGTCGAGGATGAGGTTCACCACGCCGGCGATTGCGTCCGTGCCGTATGCCGCCGAGGCGCCGCCGGTCACCGTTTCGGTCCGGCCTATCATGACGCTTGGAATCAGATTGAGATCGACCGCGCCGCCATTGGTGCTTGGCACGAATCGATGACCGTTCAACAGGGTCAGCGTGCGGGTGCCGAAGAACGGATTCAGGCCGCGCAAGTTGGCAAGCGTGGCGCCCACATTGAAGTTGCCGAGACCGACGTTTGCGGGAGAGGTGAAGTTCGAGTTCTGCGGCATCTGGGCAACGACGTCGCTGATGTTGACAATGCCCATCTGCTCCATGAACTGCCGGTCCATGACGGTGACCGGCACCGGCAATTCGAGGCCGGTGCGCTGAATGTGCGACCCGGTGATGACGACCTCACCGATCGGTCCCTGGGCTGCCGCTGTTTGTTGAGTTTGGTCGTCCTGGGCAAAGGCCGAGGTCCCCGCGAGGGCAACCGTCAACGCCAGAACGCTGACCGCCGGCATGGCACTGAGCCGGCCGCTGATAAATTTCGAATGTCTCGACATCGGATCCCCCGTGTTTGCTTCTTCGTTGTTCCGACCGCCCGCTCGGCTTGGTCTAAAGCGGGGCGGCGCTTTTTCGTCGTAGGCAAAGAACGGGTTGGTCCGGACGTGGGGCGTATCGATCAATGCCGCACAGTCTTCGCCGGATGAATGCCATCCGGCTAGCGGCATCGATATAGCCTCCGAAAGTCCCCCTCCCGTGTTATCGTTATATTTCTATCGGTTCATTGACCGATCAGAGCATGCTAAAATCGTTGACCAATGCAGGTAAGCGTAAAAAACTGTTAGTCTGCTCGTCGGGCCCATGTTAACGTCAAGTTAGCGCAGCGTTAGTGGAGGGGAATCGGGCCACCGGCTGCGGTGTGCCCGCGGATTACAATGGAATCGCACGATTCCGAAGCCCTGCACAGGCAGGCGGAGAAGATCATCGAGTCCGGACAACTCGGTAAGTCCGAGTTGTATCCCAAATTGTTGCTGTATCTGGTCGAGTTCGAGTCGACAAGGCAACACACCCAAGGAAATCGACATCGCTCTGGACGTGTTCGGGAAGGACGAGTCCTTCAACGTCCATGAGGATTTCATCGTCCGGGTCTATGTCCACGCCCTGCGCGGCAAGCTGGACGATTACTACCGGGGCGACGGCGGCGCGAGGACGAGATCCGCATCGAGATTCCCAAGGGCGCCTATAAGGTCATAGCGATTCCCCAAGGCCATCCCGAGCCGGCGGCCGCGCCGGCCGCCCTGCCAAACGCTCGGGCATCCTCAGCCTGGCCCCGGCCATGGCTGATCGGGCTGTTTGCCCTCGTCCTGGCGGCGTCGGCCCTCGGCAATCTCTATCTCCTCACCCGACGGTCTGGCGAGGCTGCGGCGCCCACCGCCGATATCGCGAAGAGCTATGTCTGGGCCGATCTGATGAAGGACACGCGGCCGGTCACCATCGTGCTCGGCGACGTGTTCCTTTATACGGAATTCGACAAAGAACTCGGCCGCGACCGCTATATCGGCGATATTCCGATCAACTCGCGCGAGGCGTTGCGGATGTTTCTCAAGGCCCACCCCGACCGCGCCTCGTCGCTCGGGCCGATCGACACGACGCTCGTGACCAAGGGCACGGTCTACGGACTGACGGCGGTGCTGCCGATCCTCGAAAGCCGTGGCCGGGATGTCCGGGTGACTATTCTCGACGAGCTCGAGGTCTCCGATATCCGCAACAACGACGTCATTTTCATCGGCCCGCTGCACCGTCTGGGGCCGCTCGCGCAATATTACGACGGCCTGTCGCGTTACACCTATGTGCGAGACCAAAACGAGCTCATCGACCGAAAGACCGGCAAGACCCTGATCGCGCGCAATCCGCTGTCCCGCCAAGGCCTGGATTACGGGATGTTCGCCAAGTTCCGCGGACCGGACGGCAATTGCATCATGATCTTCAGCTCGGTCGCGTCCGATATCGGCCTCCAACAGATCGTCCGCAGCATGACGTCGCCCACAGAGGTCAACCGGATCAAGGACATGTTGGAAGCCAACGGCGAAGGCCCGCCGACCGCCTTCGAGGCGCTGTTCTCAGCGACCGGCTATGAGCGGACCGATCTCGCCGCCACCGTCGTGGACGTCCATGCCTTGAAGGCGCCATCCGCGGACGACAAGTCCGGTCATCTCTGACAGCATCCGGCCCCGCCGGCCATTTCGAGCGGACGGGGAGGGCAGTCATGGCGCGCTATGTCGGGGCGATCGATCAGGGCACCACGAGCACGCGGTTCATCGTCTTCGACCGCCAGGGCGATATTATCTCCGTCGACCAGAAGGAACTCCGGCAGATCTTCCCCCGCCCCGGCTGGGTCGAGCACGACGCAGACGAGATTCTGGCGCAATACGCAGGAGGTAATGCGCGAGGCGCTTGAAGGCTCGATCGCCGTCACCGGCGCGCTCGTTCAATGGCTGCGCGACAACTTGGGCATCATCTCCTCCAGCGGCGAGGTCGAAGCGCTCGCCCGCGAGGTCGAGGACAATGGCGACGTCTATTTTGTCCCCGCCTTCTCGGGCCTCTACGCGCCCCACTGGAAGGAAAGCGCCCGCGGCGTCATTGCCGGCCTGACGTGGTTCGACAAGCTCACCACGAACGGAGGTACGACTCTGTCATCGCGAGGCGCGAAGCGCCGTGGCGATCCAGTCGCCCTGGATGCCAGCCTCCGCTGGCATGACGAAGGCGTCAGATTTCGCCGCGCTTCATTTGCTGGGCGATGTACTCCGCCTGCCGGATCGCGAGCGCCACGATGGTCAAGGTCGGGTTCTCCGAGCTCGACGACGTGAACTGGCTGCCGTCCGAGACGAACAGGTTCTTGATGTCATGGGTTTGGCCATGCTTGTTCACGACGCCGTCGCGCGGCTTTGCGGACATGCGGTTGGTGCCCATGTTGTGGGTCGAGGCGGCGGGGGGCGAGAGGATGACGCGGGTCGCGCCGACGGAGCGGTAGAGCGCCTCGCCCTGTTTGAAGCCGTGCTCGCGCATGGCGTTGTCGTTCGGATGGTCGTCGGCGTGGATGTTGGCGACCGGCAGGCCGTACTGGTCCTTCACGTCGTGATTGAGGGTGATGCGGTTGGTCTCGATCGGCATGTCCTCGCCGATGATCCAGGTGCCGGCCATGTTGGGGAAGTCGTCCATCATCGAGGCAACCTCGCGGCCCCAATGACCTGGTGCGATATTGCCGGCGAGCGACGGCGGGTTCATCGAGATGATCTCCATGAGATAGCCGCCGGCGAAGCCGCGCTCGGGCTTGAGCCGGGACTTCGTCCTGAACAAGGGTGGAGATCGTCGTGCCGCGATACATGTGAACGGGCTTCTCGAACACGCCCCAGACCAGGCCCGTCGTATGCCGCATGTAGTTCTTTCCGACCTGGCCCGATGAATTCGCGAGCCCATCCGGATACATGCTTGAGGCCGAATTCAGGAGAAGCCGAGGGCTCTCGATCGAATTGCCGGCGACGCAGACGATGCGCGCCTTTTGCCGCTGCATATTGCCGTCGGCATCCATATAGACGACGCCCGAGACCTTGCCGCTCTTATCGTGCTCGATCTGGAGCACCATGCAATTCGCGCGGATCTCGGCCTTGCCGGTATCCTCCGCCTTCGGGATCTCGGTATAGAGCGTCGACCATTTCGCGCCGAAGACGCAGCCTTGGCCGCAGTAAGCCGGTCTGCTGGCAAGCGAGCCGGTTGTCGCGCGGGATCGAGTTGATGGCGATCGGCGACTGGCGGGCCTCGGTGTAGCCGAGATTCTTCGCCCCGGCATACATGACCTTGCCGTTGTTGTTGACCGGCAGATGGGGCAGGCCGTTGGTGCCGGTCACGCCCATCTTGGCCTCGGCCTTTTCGTACCACGGCACCATCTCCTTGAGGTTGATCGGCCAGTCGAGGAGATTGGCGCCTTTGATGTCGCCATAGGTCGTGCGCGTCTTGAACTCGTGCTCCTGGAAACGCAGCGAGACGCCTGTCCAATGCACGGTCGAGCCGCCCACCAGCTTGCAGATCCAGATCGGGAGATTGGGCGATGTCTTGGCGACCGACCAGCCGCCCGATGTCGTGCGCGGATCGAGCCAGGTGAAAAGGCCGAACATCGCGACGTCGTCGTTCTTGAAGTCGGAGATCTCCAGCCGCCGCCCGGCCTCCAGCACGACGACGGGGATGCCCTTCTGTGCGAGCTCGTTCGCCAAGGTGCCGCCGCCCGCCCCCGAGCCGACAATGACCGCGACCGAGCTGTCGTTATGATCGAATTTTGCGGCCATGGTCAGAGCCAATCCAAATCGTTGAAACCGCGATGGAGATAGCCGCCGAGCTGTGCGGACGGCCCCTCGAAGCCGAAATGCGGCCAGGCATCGCGGTTGTTGTAGACGGGCGTCTGGGTGCTGCCGAAGATCTTCTGGAAGAAGGGCGAGGTCTCGATCTCCTTCAGGATGCCGACCCGGACATTTTCCTCCGCCGTTTCAGCGAATGTCTTGCCCCCGGCTTTCATGGCGCGGGCATCGAGATCGGCGATCCCGGCCGAAACGAGCGATTTGGTCGCCGGCGTCTTCGCGGCTTCCTCATCGAGCGGCCCGATCGCGGCGGCATAGATCGCATCGGGGAGGCCGTCATGCGGGAACATGTCGCGGGTGACCCGCATCAACGCCGCGCCCTCGGCAGGCGAGAAGGCCTTCAGCTCCATCGCCCAGGCGCCGCCGCGCCCTAGCACGATCGGCACCCCGCTCAGAACGATATACATGGCGCCCGATGCGACGCCCGCTTTCAGCACGCCGCGGCGCGACAGCTTCGTCGATGACTCGACCCGTGTCATGGCCTCACCCCTTTGTTGGCGATCATGTTAGGACGTCGCGATGAAGAGTCAAATAGGGTTGGCGAGGGACGTCCTCGCGCGGCCCCACGCCCTATATTTGTCTCCGTTCGGGCTGAGCCTGTCGAAGTCCACTTCGCTCAGAACCCAAGCGCATCCAGCCGGGGGCGGTAGACGGCGTGGTCGGCGTCGCTGAAGCAGCAGAAGGTGATCCGCTCCTGCTTGCCGCCGGCCTTCAGGTGATCGAGGCAAGCGGCGATGGCGAGGCCGGAGGCGCGGTCGATGGGGAAGCCGTAGATGCCGGTGCTGATCGACGGGAAGGCAATCGTCTTGATCTCGTTCTCGTCGGCGAGCTTGAGGCAGGAGCGGTAGCAACTCGACAGAGATCTCATCGAGCGCCGCCGTATCGCCCCCGCCGCTCCAGACCGGCCCGACCGTATGAATGACGAAGCGCGCGGGCAGGTCGAACCCCGGCGTGATCACCGCCGTCCCCGGCGCGCAATGGCCGATCTCGGCGAGCCGCTTGTTCAGCTCCGGACCGCCCGCCCGCCGGATCGCCCCGTCCACGCCGCCGCCCGGCCGAAGCGCCGCGTTCGCGGCGTTCACGATGGCGTCGAGGGAGAGCTTGGTGATGTCGCCGGTGATGACGTCGAGGTGATCTTTCGGTCTGTTCATGGAATTGAAGGTGGATACTCGGGGCGCGTCGTCAAGCCGGAATGCGCCCCGCGCCATCCGGGAGCGGTTTTGCGACTCTCTCGCCTTTTTCGCCGAAACCACGTAAAAGTAAAGGCTTGGGGGGGCGCTATGAGACATCGCATCCTTTTTCTGAAGCTGACGGTCTACTACGCCGTCATCGTCGGCGTTCTGGCCCTATTCAACGCGTTTCTGCCGACGGTTATGGAATATGTGCCGATCGGCGGGACGGAGGCGTTGATCGGCAACGCGTCGATCGACGCGTTCACGCCGCTACAGCTCGGCACGGCCCATGTTTCGGGGCTCGGCGAGAGCGCGCTGTGGATCGCCGGCGCGGTGGTGACGGCGGCCCTGCTGATGATCCCGGTGACCTGGGTCTATATGGACATGCGGACCAAGGAGGCGCTGGATCAGTCTATGGTCGAGACCATGCTGGTCCTCCCCGTGGTCGTGGCGGGGATCGTCGTCGTGGTGCAGAACAGCCTGCCGCTCGCCTTCAGCCTGGCCGGCATCGTGGCCGGCGTCCAGTTCCGCAATACCTTGAAGGACCCGGGAGATTCGCTCTTCATCCTGATCGCCATCGGGACCGGCCTTGCGACAGGCGTCGGCGCGGCGGAGGTGGCGGGGGTCGTCACCCTCGGGTTCAGTTACATCTTCGTCATCCTGTGGGCCGCCGATTACGGCGGCAAGCGGCATGGTCACCGCTTCATGCGCAAGAGCCGCAAGAAGGATCACGATGACGACGAGGGCGGCAATCAGAATGCGATTCCCGAGCCGGTCCCCGGCAATCATAGCTGACGCCGTCCGCGCAGGGCTTCTGGCCGGCGCGATCCTGTGCGTCACGGGATCGCTCGCCGCCGCCGGTGACGACAGCTTTCTCGACCGCGTCGATTTCGCGCCGAAGCACGCTAAGGCTTGGGAGTTGCCGCGCCGCTTAACGGAGATCTCCGGCCTTGCCGTCGCGCCCGACGGCCGCGTCTTCACCCATGAGGACGAAGACGGCATCGTCTACGAGATCGATCCCCATAAGGGCCGCATCGTGAAGGCTTTCGCCCTTGGGGACACCACGGCCAGAGGCGATTTCGAGGGCATCGCGGTCGCCAACGGCAAGATTTATCTCACCACCAGCGACGGCGTGATCTACGAGGCGCCCGAGGGCGATGACGGCACGCGCGTGCTCTACAACACCTACGAGACCGGCATCGGCCGCCATTGCGAGGTCGAAGGGCTGGCCTATGACGCGGCGGCGGGCGATCTGCTGATCCCCTGCAAGACCATCCGCGACGCCGATTTCGAGAACGATTTCGTGCTCTATCGTTGGAGCCTCGTTTCCCACGAGCCGCCGAAGTCTCCGGCGCTGGTCGTCCCGCTCGATACGCTGTTTGCCGCGGAGGGCGGACGAAAATCGTTCAGGCCGTCTGGCATCGAGATCGTCCCCGATACCGGCAATTACCTGATCGTCGCCGCGCTCAACCATATGATCGTGGAAATGACGCCCGCAGGGGCCTTCAAGGGCGAGATCAAGCTCGATCACAGCGACCATCCCCAGGCGGAGGGCATCGCAATTCTGCCGGGCCCGGTCTTGCTGATTTCCGATGAAGGCCGGAAAAAACACGACGGAAGGCTCGCGCTCTATCGCCTGAAAGACGCTCAAGTCTCGCGAAGCGGGCTGGAAAACCGATGAAAACGCGGCAAAACCGCTTTTCCGGGGACAAATTCGACCCCATTTCTCTGGTTATGAAAGTGTTCTCACGCCGGTCGCTGTTCCGAGCCGCCCTGATCGCGGGTTTTGCGGCCGTGCCGATCGATGCCGCCAGCGCCGCCGACCAATATGTCTGGACTGGCGTCGATCGCATCGTCGCGGTGGGCGATCTGCATGGCGATTACGACGCCTTTCGCAAGATCATGAAATCCGCCGGGCTGATGGACGATCACGGCCGTTGGACCGGCGGCAAGACCCATTTCGTCCAGCTCGGCGATGTCCCGGATCGCGGCGACGGCACCGAGCAGATTGAGCAGGATCTGCACAAGCTCGTCAAAGAGGCCGAGCGCGCCGGGGGCTATGTCCATCTGATCATGGGCAATCACGAGGCGATGAACATCATCGGCGATTACCGCTACGTCACGCCGGGCACTTACAAGAATTTCGTGACCGGCAAATCCAAGAGACTGCAGGACAAATATTTCGACGCCTATGTCGACGCAGTGAAGAAACAGACGCCCAAGGATAAATGGCCGAGCTTCGACGATGCCTATCGCGAGGACTGGAACAAGAGGTTTCCGCTCGGCTATGTCGAGCACGGCCTCGCCTGGAGCACCCAGGGCGAATACGGCAAATGGGCGATCGAGAATCCGACCATTATCGAGATCGACGGGACGTTGTTCCTCCATGGCGGCCTGAGCGCCAAATATGCCGGCCAGGATCTCAAGACGATCAATGCCACCATTCGTGACGAACTCGCGGCCACGCCGCCGGTCCAGAACGGTGCGGCGTTCCAGGAGGATAGCCCCCTCTGGTATCGCGGCCTTGCGCTGGGGGCGGACGCGGACGAGGAGCCCATCGTCGAGACCGCGCTTTCGAGCCACGACGCCAAGCGCATCGTTGTCGGCCACACCCCGACTCTCGGCCCGATCGTCCCCCGGTTCGGCGGCCGCGTGATCCTCGCCGATACCGGCATCACGGCCTATTACGGCGAAAATCTCGCATTCCTCGTGTTGGAAGGGGATAAGGCCTTCGCGGTCTATGGCGATAAGAAGGTGGAGTTGCCGGGCCCGTCATCCGAGGATGTTCTGAAGTATTTCGAGACCATCCGCCCGCTGATGAAAGACCCCAAGACGGTCGACGCCTATATCAAACGGCTGGAACCGGCCGAGGTGCACTAGGCCCTGTTTACAAAGTGCTTTACCCATGACTTCTGCTTTGATTCAAGAATGCCTCTTGGAGGGAGGCAGGATTAAGTCGCAGCGATCTGAACGAGGCAGGCATCTGGGAAGCGGCCGCTATGATGCTCGCCCAGGCAATGGCCAACAATTCTCGCCAACAGGCGTTTGGCCGTTCGCGGGGCGGGTTTACCTGTAAAGTTCATTGTCTCAGTGATGCCGCGGGCATCGCGCTCGCCTTCCATCTCACGTCCGGCGAAGTGCACGACTCCACGGCCTTCGAAGATGTGATGGCTCTGGCTGATGAGAACCCTGCGTATCTTCTTGCCGACAAGGGTTATGACAGCAATGCCATCCGAGCCGCTCTTCAGACCGCTGGCATACGCCCCTGCATTCCGCCCAAATCCAATCGCAAAGCGCAAATCCGCTGGAACAAGCGCATTTATCGCGAGCGCAACCGCATCGAGCGAACGATCGGACACCTCAAGATCAACCGGGCCATCGCAACACGCTACGACAAATTGGCCCGATCCTTCCTCGATGTCCTGCATCTTGCTACCATCCGAAAACGTCTACGCTATGCAGCTGTGCGAGCAAGGCTTTGACTATCTTTCTCGAAACTTCAAGCTGGAGCGCGCGATGAAGTTCTTGATCTCCGCTCTTTGTGCCGTAATCGCGCTCTGGTGCGAGCCCATATTGGCCGCTCCGTGGCAGCCTTCTGCCGGGCACACGCAAACCGCCATATGGCCGGGAACACCGCCCGATGCGAAGCCGATGCCGGGGCCGGAAATAGAAGGCCTGGTGGGAACGGCTGCGGACAAACCAAAGGCCGCGGTTGCAGGCAAACCATGGGAGTGGGTCACAAACGTGACCAATCCCACGATGACGATCTATGCGCCGAAGGGAAAGAATACGGGCGTTGCGGTCGTGGTGCTTCCCGGTGGTGGTTTCGAGGTACTTGCTATCGACCTCGAAGGCACCGAAGTATGCGACTGGCTGACATCCAAAGGCATCACCTGCGTTCTCTTGAAGTATCGCGTCCCGAGCGAGCCCTACGACCCGACATGCAATTGCCGTCCCGACAATCTCGCGACATCAACGCGGTCGCTGGAGGACGCGCAACGGACGATTGGGCTTGTGCGCCTTCACGCGAAGGACTGGCACATCGATCCGCACAGGGTCGGGGTGCTCGGCTTCTCCGCCGGCGGGTATCTCGCGGCAGAGGTCAACACGCGATACAAGCAGCGCCTCTACGCACCGATTGACGATGCCGATAAGGAAAGCGCGCGGCCAGATTTTGCCGTGCTCGTCTATCCGGGTCATCTGACGCCGGACAAAACGACCAACCTTGCGATGAATCCGAACGTTCCGATCACGTCCGACACACCGCCGACGTTTCTGGTCCAGGCCGAGAATGATACGACCGACGGTGCGTATCAGGCGCTGGCCTACTATGCAGCGGCTACGAAGGTTGGCGCGCCGGCAGAAATGCACCTGTATGCACAAGGCGGGCACGCATTCGGCTTACGGCATACGGAGAATCGGATCACCGATTGGCCGCGACTGGTGGAGACGTGGCTGCACACGATCGGGATGATGCCGGAGTAGCGCCGTTGAACAAATGTCTCCTCAGCCTTTCCGAAACTTTGTAGACAGGACCTAATCTCCGTCGTCGCCGCGAAACCGAGGACCTACAGGCAGCGTTGAGGGCGGAGTTCGGATTCCCACTTTCGCGGGAATGACGAAGAGGGTGGGACAAGGCGCACGCCTAATTCCGGCAATGCCCCATGATGTCCCGTTCGACGTCCTTGGGGTCGTCGGCGATCTTGTAGAATTTTTCGATAAATTTCCGCGCGTTCTTCTTGGGCGACTTGTCGAGATAGGGCAAGTCGTCGATGAGCTTGAAGACGGCGGCGCGCGCCGCTTGGAAGCGTTTCAGGGCGGCGGGGACTTCGCTGTTTTGCCAGCAGAAGCCGCGGTAATAGCGCTGCGTCACGCTCCTGACCGCGGGCAGTTGCTCGGGCGGCAAGGCGTAAGGGGCGTGGACGAAGCCGGTGAGGTCGAAATCGTATGGGATCGGCTTCACGATCCCGGTGTCACTCTCGCCGATCAGCTTGCCGTTATGGCAGCAATGCTCGTCGCCCGGACTGTCGAATCCCCAATCCAGGCCCGAAATCATGAACTGGAACAGCGCGTTATTCGTCGTGGCCTTGGGGTCGAGCTGGTTGAGGGTCGGCCGCTCGATCTTGATTTCCTTGAGGCCGTTGCGTTTGCCGACGTCGTCGGCGTCCTCGATAAAGAAGCCTTGCCGGACGATCGGCTTGCGGCCCGCGGTATCCTCATAGGTGATCTCGGCCATGCGCACGCGGAAGCTTACCGGCGTTATGAGGTTGTAGATCTTGTAGGCCGTGTATTCGAGGTAATTGAGCTGCTGGTAGTAGTCCGACGGTTGGCAATGGGTCGCAAGCTTGAGGCGACCCTGGCCTTTAAAGACCGTGCCCTTCGTCTGGTCCTTGTCGAATTTGATGCTGAGCGGCGGGAACGAGCAATACTCGGTTCGCCGGGATTCGCCCCGCGCCCGCATGGTCACCATGAGCTGGACCGGCATGCCGTTATCGCCGGTGACGGTCACCACGCCGTCATAGTCGTCCTTGCTTCTCTTGCGGGCGTCGACGAGGTCGTCGATCTGACCGGAGATCGTGATCTTGAGGAGCTCGTCGGATTGGAAAAGGGGATTGTCTTTAGCCTTCGCCGGGGCGCCCCAAAGAGCGGCGGCGGTCAACGCGGCAACGCATACACTCATGAACCGTGTCGCGGTCATAGCCAGCCTCGAAAACGGAAGGGATTGCGTATCCGGTACGCGCCATTTTAGAGCGAACGGCCCGTTTCATCAACGAAAGCCGGGTCTATTTGCGCTTCGGCCCACTGAAGACCGGGTCCAGCCCGAGATGGGCCTGGGCGCGGAGGGCGGTGACTCTCGGCTGGGTGGTGACGTGGATGCGGTACATCTGGACGTCGCGGAAATAGCGCTGCAGCCGGTTGTTGCGCCGGGTCACGAAGGCGCCGGCGGTCTGGAACAGAAGCTCCACGGCCTCGCAAGCCATCAGGCAGGCTTCCCGGCACATGCCCCACACGCGCATGGTGTCGCTCGCCGTGATCGGCGTGCCGTCCCGTGCCCAGCGGCGGCATTGCTCCATGTAAAGCTCGGTCGCCGCGAGATTGAGCGCCTCGGCGGATTCGGTCAGCATCAGCGCCTTGCCCAGAAAGCGCTGGCTTTCCGGGTCTTCGAGGCGCTTCAAGCCCGGCGCGCCCATGATGCCAAGGCTGCGCATAAGCGCCTCGTATTCCTCGATGGCCGCCCAGGCGGCGCCGCTGGTGATCGCGCCGAATTCGCAATGGTAGGAGCCGCCGATGATGCCGAGATACATCGGATTGCCGTGAAGCCGTGTGCCGGGCGTGCCGTCGGGCATGTGCTCGGAGGACAGGAGAATGTTCGAGGACGTGATGTGGTGGTCGGGAATGAAGACGTTTTCGAGCTTCGCGCTGTTCGAGCCGCTGCCGCGCATGCCGAGGCTTCTGTCGCCGCCCCAATCGTCGAGCACGGTATAGGCCGCGCGTGGCACGATGAAGTTGTAGCCTGCGGGCTGGCCGTTCTCGTCCGGCAGAACCACCGCGCCGACGAAATGGGTCGAATAGGGCAGGCCGGAGGCGAAGCTCCACACGCCGGTCGCGCGATATCCGCCCTCGACCCGCTCGAATTTGGCATTGGCGGTCGGCGCGGCCTTCTGGGCGGCACGGAAATCGCCGGTCGGCCCGAACAGCTCGGCCTGGGCCTCTTCCGACCAGTGGGAGGCGACGAGAAAGGCATGGGAGGTGGCCAGCGTATAGCCCCAGCCGGCCGAGGGATTGCCGCGCGCGATCTCCTGGATGACCTTGATGAAGCTCGGATAATCGAATTCGTAGCCGCCGAAGAGCCGGGGCTGGACGACGCGGTAGAACCCGCCGTCGAGGAGCTTCCTGTGGATCTCCTCGGAATAATGGCCGCGCTCGTCCGTCGCGTCCTGATCGTCGCGAAGCTGGGGCTGCAGCGCCCTGGCGCGTTCGATCAGGGTTTCGGGCGTTAGCCCGGGTTCCGGTTGCGCTACCGGCTCTCGATCGGTTCTTCTAGCTTGCCCCATGCGCTCCCCCTGTTGGTCGCCGATATGGTGCCGGAAGGCGGTCGAGATGTCACGATCGCGCTCTATCAGACTGGGGCAAAAAAATCGCCGGGACGGGATATTCCCGCACCCGGCGCTAAAAGGAGACAAGGTCAGCCGATCAGACGTGCCACAATAAGTCTCGGTCCGTCCGCCCAGCCAAAAAGTGGTTTCTCTTCCCGTCAGAAGCTACGACGCAGCGTAAACGATACCTCGCGGCCACGACCCGGCACGCCGTTACGGTTGTCGAGA
The DNA here is from genome assembly GCA_963732795.1 of uncultured Alphaproteobacteria bacterium. Taxonomy (GTDB): domain Bacteria; phylum Pseudomonadota; class Alphaproteobacteria; order CAVTAV01; family CAVTAV01; genus CAVTAV01. The sequence continues at coordinate 149,719 of CAVTAV010000002.1, forward strand.
GGAGCAAATGTCTGATTGCTCGTTTTGGCAGTCAATTGGCCCCAATAGAAATTGTCGAGCAGGTTTTCAGCGCTGACCGACGCGGTCCACTTTCCATCTTCCGACGCATAGGTGATGCGGGCGTTGACCAACGTATACGCGGGCACGTCATTATCGCCCGGTATCTGCGGGAAGCTTACGTTGCCGTTTGTTCGCCGTCCCTGATAGAAAACGTCCACACGGGGTGTGATCGATCCAAGTCCGCCCATCTCGAACATGTATTGCGCGCCTGCGCTAAATGTCCATCTGGGTTGCTCGCGAGCGCTCGGGTCAACGTAGCCATCGGCGCCCGGGGCGACGCTGCTGGAGTATTTATAGAGGCCGGCAGATCCATTGAGATTCAGGTTGTCGATGGGTTCCGCCGTGAGCTCCAGCTCCGCGCCTTTGGCCTTGCCCGGTGCGCTGAAGTAATTGATCCAAAGATATCCTGTCTGGCCGGCCAATGGCGTGCCCGCCGGGCACGTCAGCGGGAACGGATAGAATTGGCCGGGAGTCGGATCGTTCGCCAGATTGCACTGTTCACCAATACGTGTTGCGACCCGTGGACTGTAGTCGTTTAGGAACGCGGACAAATTCGCGCGCAAGCGATGATCGAAGAAGTCGGTCTTCGCGCCGACTTCGTATGCGATGATCTTTTCGGCTTCTACCGGCTGAAGCTGGGCCGCGACAAACGGGCGTGGTTGTGCTCCATCCGACCGGAAGCCCGTAGATACGGTGGCGTACACCATCTTGTCGTCCGCAATCTTGTAATCGATATCGCCTTTCCAGTCGACGTGCGTCGTCCCGTAGTGCAACGGATCGGCGACGGTGAGGAAGCCGGTGTGATCGAAAGTGTATTTCTTCAATTCGTCCGTCCAGCGAACGCCACCATTGATCGACAACTTGTTGGTGATGTTCCAGACAACATGGGCGAACGCCGACCTGCTCTTGTCAGTAAAATGGTCGTTCTGGTCGAAATTCGGAATCGAGCCAGGCGGTGCGCCCAACGCGTAATAGGCCCAGTCGAGGCTGCCGAAGGTGACGTAGCCGCCCAAATCCGACTCGGATGAGTAATAGAAGCCGCCAGCAGTCCATTCGACCGCATTGTCGAACAGGTTGCCGGTCAGTCGGATCTCGAGCGATCTCTGCTGATGGTGTTGCAGGTTGAGCGTCGTATTGAGGTCGAACGGCGTGTAGTCGCCGTCGCTGGCCCAGTGTTGCTGGTAGGTGCGGTACGCTCCGATCGTGGTGAGATGCACCATTTCGGTGATATCCCAATCGAGCTTGCCGGTAAAACCCCAGGTCTCGTTGGTTCCGTTCGGTGGCCAACGTCGGCCCGTAACGGGGTCACTATAGTTGGCATAGGTGGTGAAAGGGTTGCCGGTTACGAATAGGCTGTTAACGGGGCCAGGCGGATTAGCGAAGTCATAAGAATTGGCAAACCTGATGCCGAACATCGGATAGATGACCGCGTCGTTATAGGGTCCATCGAAGCTGAACAGGGAAGGCGTCCGCCCCGAGAGCACGGAGGTCGGCTGCGGTTGCGTCGTCGTGAACGAGTAGTCGGCGGAAAGGTTTATCTCCAGATCTTCACTCGCCACGTAGCGGAGCATCGCGCGGGCCGCATGGCTGTCGGAGCCGCCGAGTTCGCCAATCTTGCAATCGCCTTTCGACGCTTTGTTCGACGGCTGAAGCGTCGGAAACGCAAACTGGTTGTCCGCCTGGCTTCCTACCGGTACGACATCAGGCTGCCCGTCCAGCCCACCGCCCGCCGAACCGTCGGCGCCAAGCCCGTCGTTAATGCCCGCCAGCTGTGGCGTGCCGTTGGCAATCATTTGGCATGTATAGTCGAGCATGTTCTGGTAGCCGTCGATCCGCTTGAATGCGCCTGTGACGCGCAGGAACAGATTATTGGTGACGGCGAAGTCAAATCCGCCTCGGAAATCGAGGCGATTCGAGGTGCCGAACGTGGCCTCGGCAAATCCAGTGTCGTCGCCTTTCGGCGTCTTCGAAATAAGGCGAATGGCCCCGCCGAGGCTATTCTTGCCGAACAACGTGCCCTGAGGGCCTCGTAAGACTTCCACGCGCTCGAGATCCAACAGATCCATCGCCGAGCCCGAGAGCGTGCCGTGGTAGACATCGTCGATATAGACCGCCACGCCAGGTTCGGTGGTGTAGATGAACTCGTTGGTGTTCACCCCGCGCAGGCCGATTTGCGCATTGGGCCCCCAGATATTTCCCTGCTGACGGATATTCGAGTTCGGGATCACCAGTCCTAGATCGGAGACATTGCCCAGGCTCTGGCTCTTGAGCATTTCGCCCGATATCGCAGTGATCGCGATCGGAGTTTGCTGCAAGTTCTCGGCACGATATCGCGACGTGATGATGACTTCAGGCAACCCGCTGGTCGAAGACTGATTTTCGGCCGTTTGCGTCTGCGCCGATTGGGTGCCTTCGGCGGCCATAGCCCGGGTTAGAGGTGCTGAGACCGGGGCAATCAGAATTGCCGCCAATGCCAATGTCGATGTCGAAAATCGAAATAAATCAGGCGTCCGGCGCGGCCGCGCCAGACGCGCTGCGGTGCTACGCGTCATTGTATGATCCTCCTGTTTTATCGGAGGTCGCGACGCCTCCCACCCGAGTCGTCAACCCCCCCAATTTGGCGATGAAATCACGATCAACGGGAGGATGTAAAGAAAATCTATAGCATATTAGATAATAGAATATTGCGTAATATGTAATAATTGCAATACTTTAACTTTCATAACAAACGATACGGTAGCCTATTTAATATGTCGGTATTATTTCAGACTAGATCCCATCCATAATGCCAGGGCGCTTGTCGGGACAACGGCGGACTCGATTGAGGCGATGGACCTTCGGATCGCCAACGGAGAGGTGGAGATTTCAACTCCTTGTCTTGCCCGGCGCCTCTAGCCTAATGTTTGAGTTCCGGCAAACGGAGGGGGTTACGACGATGAAACGGATTGTCGCCGCGATTTTAGGGTGGGTCTTGTTCTCGGGGACGGCATACGCCCATCACGGCATCGCCGTGTTCGACATGAACAAGGACATGACGCTCAACGGCACGATCTCGCGCATCTCCTTCATCAATCCGCATTCCTACATCTATCTCAAGGTGATCGACACCAACGGGGCCGAGGCCGAGTGGCGCTGCGAGATGCGGGCCGCGACCGTGCTCCACCGCTCCGGCTGGAAAGCGGACATGTTCAAGGTTGGCAGCCAGGCCAAGATCAAGGGCTCGCCGGCGAAGGACGGCTCCAATACCTGCTATCTCGGCGAAATCACCTTGGCCGACGGCACGACCATGGACCGTTACGGCCAGCTCGCCCATGCCGAGCCTCTCAAGCCCTACGATCCCCTGACGCGGGCCAAGACGCTCCCCAACGGCGACCCGAACATCGCCGGCAACTGGGCGGCCGAGCAGTTCGTCATGAGCGATCCCAAGGGACAAGCCGGCGCCTTCGTGCCGCTGCATGTGGCCGAGAAGCTGAAGCCCGGCGAGATTCCGGAAGGCCAGCGGCCGATCGCGGGCGGGCGCGGCACGCCGCAATCTTTCCAGAAGGAAGGGGTGCGGAAGTTCAAGTTCCCGAGCCCGGTCAAGCTGACCGCGGCGGGCGAAAAGGCGGGGGAGGGCTATGACCCGTCCTCGATCAAGGACAATCCCCGGTTCCACTGCGCCTCGACCAATATCCTGTCGGACTGGACCTTCGAATACGACGTGAACGAGATCACCCAGTCGGCCGACACGATCACCATCAAATACGGTTTCATGGATATCGTCCGCGTGATCCATCTGAACATGGACAAGCATCCGGACAACATCAAACCGTCGCTCGCCGGCCATTCGATCGGCCATTGGGAGAACGGCACTCTGGTGGTCGATACGGTCGGCTTCATGCCGGGCTTCCTAAACACGATGTCCGGCACGAAATATTCCGGCAAGTTCCACGTCGTGGAGCGCTTCACCCCCGACCTCGACAAGGGCAGCCTGACCCGCACCTATGTCGCGGACGACCCGGAGTATTGGCAGGATACCTTCAAGGGCAAGGACGTGGTCTATCTGACCAAGACGCCCTACGAGGAATACCACTGCGACGACCGCACCTGGGTCCCCGAAGGCATCAAGGCGTCGAACTGATTTAGGGTTCTCCGAAGGCTCAACACATTCGTCCTGGCAGGGCTTGACGCGGCCACCAACGTCTTCGCGTCATCAAGACGTGGATGCGCGGATCAAGTCCGCGCATGACGGAAGAGCGAGTTCTTAAGTCCTTATAAACTCAAAGATTTATCGTCAAAATCCCATTTCCCTAGCCTAATGTTGTAAACGAGATTGCAACGCATTCGCATATCTGATATGGAATTGCGACGCATTCGCAAATAGTCGGCTTTTGGGGAAGGAAAATGCTCAGTTGGAGGTGCGCGCTCGGTCGCGGTGGCCGGCGTAATGTTGTTGACGACGGCTGCCCGCGCCGACGAGCCCGTTTCGGGCTTCGTCTATACGACCGATCTGTTGCCGAAGGGCAAGAAGGAGATCGAGCAGTGGCTGACGCTCCGGGAGGGCCGGTCTCAGGGCGATTTCCATGTGCTGCAGACCCAGACCGAGGTGTCCTACGGCGTGACGGACGCGTTCCAGCTCTCCGGCAATCTGCTCTTCGCCTACGCCAATGCGAAGAACAACGCGCCGGACGGAACGACGGCGCCGCCGGAAGTCTTCGCGGATTACGACGTGAGCCCCGTGGGCCGCTTTCGCAAGGCGCGTTTCGAAGGCGCTGCGGTCGAGGGCATCTACCGGTTCATGAGCCCGTATCTGCATCCGTTCGGTGCGGCCTTCTATTTCGAGCCGACCATCGGCCCGCGCACCCGCGAGTTGGAGATGCGGCTGATCCTGCAGAAGAACCTCCTCGATGACCGGCTGGTCTTCGCGTTCAACGTCAAGCTCGCCTATGAGCTTCGCAAGCTCCAAGCCGATCCGTCGGCACCGCCGGGCACCAAGGAAGTGCGGCTCCATTGGGACCACGAGACCGATGTCAATTTCGGCCTGATGGGCAGCTATCGCTTCGCCCCCAACTGGTCGGGCGGTTTGGAACTGCAGAACGAGCGCGAATGGGCCGGCTTCAATCCACTGAAGGGCGGCAAGCGGACCAACCAGGTGCTCTATTTCGGCCCCTCGCTCCATTTCGGCGGCAAGCATTTCTTCGGAACCTTCACGACCCTGTTCCAGCTTCCCGTCGCCAAGGATTACGAGAACAAGGGCGCGAACAGCTTCATCGTGCACGGCATCAGCAACGCCGACGATTTCGAGAAATACCGGTTCCGGCTCAAGGTCGGCTATTACTTCTAGAGGGGCCCGCGATGCGTTCGGTTGTGTATGCCATTCCGTTGGCCCTGCTGGTCTCGCCGCCGGCCGTCCACTCGACGATTTATCTGTCGCTGGAGGAGGCGCAGCAGAAGATGTTCCCCGGCCAGACCTTGACCAAGGACTTCCGGGACCTCACCGACGAGCAGATCAAGGCGATCAAGAAGGATTCGGGCCAGAAGCCGCTGTCCAAGACGCTCAATCTGTGGCGGGCGGAGAAGGGCGGCTGGTTCATCCTAGACAAGGTGATCGGCAAGCACGAGTTCATCACCTATGCCGCGGCCTTGGATGAGAAGGGCGCGGTGAAGGACGTCGAGATTCTCGAATACAACGAGGCCTATGGCGGGCAGGTGCGCGAGGCGCGCTGGCTGGCGCAGTTCATCGGCAAGACCGACGACGCGCATATGAAGCTCGGTAAGGACGTCAAGAACATCTCCGGCGCGACGCTCTCGTCCAAGCATATGACTGACGGCATCCGGCGGCTGCTCGCCACCTATACCGTGGTGATCGCCCATGGCTGAGGCGATGGTCAGACGCTGCCGGCCGCTGCTCGGCACGTTCGTCGAGGTCGCGGTTCCCCGGGAATGGAGCGGGGCAGCGGACGCCGCTTTCGCCGCCATCGCGCGGATCCATGCCCGCATGTCGTTTCACGAGGAGACGAGCGATCTCGCCCGGCTGAGACACGCACAGGCGGGCGAGGCGGTGTGTGTCGATTCCGAGACGGTTGAGGTTCTGAGAGCTGCGGTCATGCTTCACCGCCGGAGCGGCAGGCTGTTCGACGTCGCGATCGGCGCGAATCTCGTGGCGGCCGGATTCCTGCCTCGGCCCGAGGGCATCGATCTCCGGGCCATGACGGGCACGACGGCGGATATCGAAATCCTCGACGACACCCATGTCCGTTGCCGCCGGCCGATGCTGATCGATCTCGGCGGCATCGCCAAAGGACATGCGGTCGACAAGGCGGCGGAGGCGTTGATCGGGCAGGGCGTGCCGCGCGCCATCGTCAATGCGGGGGGCGACCTGCGCGTGATCGGCAGTGAGCCGGAGATCATCCATCTGCGCAGCGCGGACGGGGCTATCGACGCGGCCGTCTCGCTCGCCGACGGGGCGCTTGCCAGCTCCAGCAACGCCCATTTGCGCCAGCGTCGGCGCAGGCTCGGAGGTCGCGCCGCATTTCGCAAACGGCCGGCCTGTCCTGACGGAGGAGGCGGTCTCGGTCGTGGCCTATCGCTGCATCATCGCCGACGCCATGACCAAGGTCGCGCTTGCCGATCCGGCGCTGGCCAAGGCGATGCTGGCCGAACTCGGCGGCTCGATCGTCGAGCGACCGGGGCGGAGGCGCGCGGCATGATGATCCACCTCCTCACCGCCCGGCTGGCCCGCTGGCAGATCCGCACTCTCATCATCAGCGGCTCCGTTCTCTGGCTGACCGGCCTCGCCTGGCTCATCCTCCATCATTTCGGCCGGCTCCAGGGCGAGTTCGGCCCGGAGACCAACCCGGCAGAGCCCTGGATGCTGCAAATCCACGGCGCGGCCGTGATCGTCGCGCTTCTAGGGCTGGGCAGCCTGCTGGTGGTCCATGTCTGGAAGGGCTGGGCCTATGCACGCCAACGCTTGCTCGGGCTGATCCTGACGGGCGTGATTCTTCTGCTGATCGTCACCGGGTACCTGTTGTATTACGTCGGCGACGAGTCGCTCCGGAACTGGGTCAGCGTCATCCACTGGGCCGTCGGCCTCGCTCTGCCGGTCGCCTTCGTCCTGCACTACAAGCGAGGGATCAAGCTTCGCCGGCACACCGTCATTGCGAACGAAGTGAAGCAATCCAGCCTGCCTGGATCGCCGCGGCGCTGGCGCGCCTCGCGATGACGCTATCTCTTGGTTTTCTTTAGGCTATGCAGATAGATCGGGCTGCCGATCAATTGCGGCATCACCTCCCGGGCGAGCTCGGCGCGGTCGGGGTCGTCGCCGAGGGCGGCGAGGATGGCTTGGAAGCGTTCCTCGACGCCTTCGCGGTATTCGGGCGCGGTGAAGATATAGAGCGCGTCTTCGCGGATGCCTTTCAATACGATGTTACCGACGTCTTCCGGATCGGCGGTGAGGCGGCCTAGCTTTTCGCGGACTTCATCGGTCATCGTGAAACCGGGCGGCATGCCGGACGTGATGCTGGTCTCGGAGAATTTGGCCGGGCGTGTCTTCTCGTATTCGCGGATATTCGTCCGCACGCCGCCGGGGCAGAAGGCGGACACGCCGATATTCTCGTCCATGAGCTCGAATGCCAGCGCCTCGGAAAGGCCGACCACGGCGAATTTGGTCGTCACATAGAGGCTCGCCCGGCTGTATTGCAGGATTCCGGCCATGGACGAGGTGTTGACGATATGCCCGCCTTCGCCATGGGCGCGGATGCGGGGCAGGATGATGTGGATGCCGTTGAACACACCGTCGAGATTGACCGACATCGCCCAGTCCCAATCGTGATAGGTCGCCTTCGACAGCTCGCCCATGATGCCGATGCCGGCATTGTTGCACAGCACATGGATCTTGCCGAAGGCCTGCTCGGCGTCGTCGGCGGCCCGGGCATAGGCCTCCCGGTCGGTGACGTCGAGCTCGATGTAATGGACTGAGTCCTTATAAGGTGTCGCGTCGAAATGCGACTTGGCCTCGGCGATGTGATCCGCCCGGAGATCGGCTACAACGGCTTTCATGCCGGCCTTGGTGAAGGCATTGGCCATGCCGAGCCCGATCCCGCTCGCGCCCCCGGTGATGAAAGCGACTTTGCCGTCGACGTCGTCCATCTCGATTCCCCTCCGGTGATTTGGGGAACGATAGACCGCGCCCTACCTACGGGCAACGCCGCAGCCTTCATTTCGTGTGGAATCGTATTGACTTGGCCACGGGAATGCCCAACGCTCGCGGGGTGCGGCCGGCGCCTGCCGGGCGACATCGGAGGTTGTTCGGGGGAGGGCATCGGGGGATGGCCACGCACGACGCAAGCGTAGAAGAGGTTCCATCCGAATCCGGCCGTGTCTGGCCGTCGCCGCGGGTCGCCTGGTACACGGTCGGCGTTCTCGCCGTAACCACCATGTTCGCGGAGCTGGACCGCAACGTCATCACGCTGCTGGTCCAGTCGATCAAGCGCGATTTCGTCCTGACGGACACCCAGATCAGCTATCTGCTCGGCTTCACCTTCGTCCTGATCTATTCGATCATCGGCCTGCCGCTGTCGCTTCTGATCGATCGGCTCAACCGAAAAATGCTGCTGAGCGTCGGCCTGACGGTCTGGAGCTGCGCCACGGCGTTCTGCGGTATTGCCCAGGGATTCTGGCAGCTCGCCATCGGCCGGATGGTCATGGGCGCGGGCGAATCCGTGAATGCGCCGACGGCTTTCTCGATTCTCGCCGATCTCTTCCCCAAGGAGAGGCTGCCGCGCGGCATCGCCGTCATGCAGCTGGGCCTGACCTGCTCGGCGGGTCTGTCGCTGCTGATCGGGGCTTATGTGATCGATGCCTTGTCGTCCGTCCCGCCGATTCACGTGCCGATCATCGGGATCATCCGGAACTGGCAGCTTGTCTTCATTGCCGTGGGGCTGCCGGGCCTTCTGGTCGCGATCTTCTTCCAGACCACGGTGCCGGAGCCCAAGCGGCACGGCACTCTGCACAAGCATCTGAGCAAGGTGCCGCTTGTGGAGGCGGTGAAATTCCTGGTCGGCAGGCGGGAGATCTTCCTATGGATGTTTCTCGGTCTCGCCGTCGGCTCGATCAACGGCCAGACATTGAGCTGGAACGCGCCGTTCTTCGAGCGCACCTATGGCTGGGGTCCGGTCACTTACGGCCACTACATGGGCATGATCTCGCTGATCTCCGGGCCGATCGGTCTCTTTAGCGGCGTGTTTCTGGTCGAGTACTTCTCGAAGAAGCAACAGCCCGATGCGCCGATGAAGGTGATCGTGATCTCGCGCATTCTCGGCCTGCCGTTCTCGATTCTAGGCCCCCTGATGCCGGATCCCTGGCTCGCCCTCGGCGCGGCCGTGATGGGCAGCTTCATGGTGGCGGTCGGCGGGGCGTGCCAAAACGCGGCGCTGCAGATCGTGACACCCAATCAGATGCGCGGGCAGGTGACGGCGCTCTTCCTGTTCATGTTCTTCGTCGTCGGCGCCCTGGGGCCGAGCGTCGTAGCCTGGACGACCGACTATGTTTTCCACAGCGACGCCATGCTCCGCTACTCGCTCGCGATCACCCACGGCGTGCTCGGGCCGATCTCGCTCGTCTTCGTATTCCTGACCTACCGGCCCTGGACGCGGGAAGTGATCCGACTGAGGAATTTGGAGCTCGGCAAGGCGGCCTGAATTCGAGGAAAACCCGGCCTTCGAGGCTTCACACTGTTTTCAAAACCGCTTAGTATCCAACGAAACTAGCACTGGCAGTACATCCGACCATTCCGGAGGGGGATATGACGTATAAGACGCAGGTCGGCTCGCTGAAGTCCTATAACAAGGGCGTCGTCGAGCTGCAGGACGACCTCAAGCACTACGCCTTTTCGAACATCTTCGAGGTCGCGAACAACTCGAAGCCCTTCGAACGCGTCGCGGTAGCCAAGAATCTCGAATATGTCGCCGAGGCCGTCCGGGTCGAGGGAACCTCGCCCTGGTACGCCTGCCCGCACGACGAATTCGCCATCGTGATGGACGGCGAGGTCGAGTTCGACTTCGTCAAGCTCGATGCCGACGCCGTGCCGACCAATCCTCTGGGCGCCGTCAGGCTGCCCGCCGCACCGAATGGCGCGAAAATGGGCCGCATCCGGGCCCGCCGCGGCCACCAGGTGCTGCTTCCGGCCGGAGCCGCCTATCAGATGAAGTCCAAGGCTCCCGGCGTCGCCATCATCCAGACCGCGGTCGGTCCCGAGACGATCGAGCGCTGGTCCGAGATTCTGCGTCCTCTCCTGATCACGCCAATTCACAGGATTTGAGATCATGAGCATCCAGAAGACAGACATCATCGCCTCCGAGCCCGATCCGAATACGGGCTATCGCTCGTTCAAGTTCGGCAGCTTCGAATTCTAGCGCGACGAATATTTCGTCCATATCAAGTGGCCGAAGGGCACCCATATCATGGAAGTCGACCGGTTCCTGCGCGCCATGGTGCGCGACATCGGCTGGGGCTTCTTCTACGGCTGGATCTTCTTCGACGACGTGTTCGGCACGCAGAACCACTACGGCACCGTCGACATCTATGCCGGCACCTACAGCGCGGGCCACAAGGCGGCCGGCGTCGATCTCTTGGAGACCTTCTCGGCCGAGGACGTGAAAAAGGCCTTCGAGACGATTTCCATGGACTGGATCAGCGAAGGTTACGATCCGCTGCGCGCGCCGCTGGAAACCGGCTCTCCGGAAGGCTCGAAGGGCAAGCCCCGGACCGATCCGCTGGTGCGCGGCTTCACGCCGGCCAAGCGCATGCTCGGTCTCGAAGGCGATAACCCGGTCCGCATGCGACGAGGCCGGCTATCCGATCAACCGGGCCTTCGCCGACCTCGACTTCGACAAGCCCGACATCGAGGTCGAGCCGGGCTTCGAGGGCGAGCTCAATGCGATCAACCTGTTCGATCACATCGCGCGCGCCGATGTGACCTGGAACCCGTCGGTGACGGCGGTGACCAAGGCGAGCATCTGCTGCGTGACCAGCGAGGAGCACATGCTCCCGGTGATCCACGGCAACGACCGCAACGAGTGGTTCATCCAGCTCACCGACGAGATCCACTGGAACATCCAGGACAAGAACACCGGCAATCCGCGCGGCCGGGTCATCATGAAGGCGGGCGACGTCTGCGCCATGCCGGCGGATATCCGTCACCAGGGCTTCTCGCCGAAGCGCTGCATGCTGATGGTCATGGAGAACGGCACGCCCGGTCTCGAAGAGCGATATGCCAAGGGCGACCTTCCGCCTTATCCGATCGATGACGACAAATGGGCTTAGTCGAAGGGTCGCCCAAATACCAGACGGGGCTCTTCATCGGCGGTAAGTTCGTCGCGGCGGCGGACGGAGCGGAATTCGAGGTCCTCAATCCGTTCGACAATTCGCTTCTGGCGAAGATCGCCGAGGCGAAGCAGGCCGATATCGATCGCGCGGTCGAGGCGGCGCAGGCGGCGTTCCCCAAGTGGTCCCGCATGTCGCCGTCGGACCGCGGGCATCTGCTCTATAAGCTCGCCGATGCGATCGAGGCCGACCGGGACAATCTCTCGCTGATCGAGACCCTGGATACCGGCCATCCGATCCGCGACACGCGCAATCTCGACGTCATGCGGACGACCGCGACGTTCCGCTATTTCGCGGGCATCGCCGACAAGAACGAGGGCACGGTGATCCCGGTCGATACCGGGTTCCTGAACTACGTCATGCGGGTGCCGGTCGGCGTGGTCGGGCAGATCGTGCCGTGGAACTTCCCGCTCATGTTCACGAGCTGGAAGATGGGCCCGGCGCTGGCGGCCGGCAACACGATCGTGCTGAAGCCGGCCGAGCTGACGCCACTGTCCACGTCTGCGCGTCGCGGAGCTGGCGGCGCGAGGTCGGCTTCCCCGAGGGCGTGATCAATGTCGTGCCGGGCTACGGCCACACGGCCGGCCAGTATCTCGCCGAGCATCCGGGCGTCGCCAAGATCGGCTTCACCGGATCGACCGTGACCGGGCGCAAGATCGTCGCAGGCCTCGGCCGGGAACCTGAAGCGGGTCCAGCTCGAGCTCGGCGGCAAGGGCGCGAACATCGTCTTCGAGGACGCCAATATCGACGCCGCCGTCAACGGCTCGGCCTTCGCGATCTTCCACAACCAGGGCCAGGCCTGCATCGCCGGCTCGCGGCTGCTGCTGCACGAGAAGATCGCCGACGAGTTCCTCGAGCAAGTTCATCGAAGCTCGCCAAATCGATCAAGCTCGGCAATCCGCTCGATACCGTCGACCGAGATGGGGCCGCTGACCTCCAGGATGCACCAGGAGCGGGTGCTGCAGCTATTGCCAGATCGCCCAGCAGGAGGGCGGCGAGATCCTCATGGGCGGCAAGCCGCCCGGAGGATCCCGCCTTGCGCGAAGGGCTGCTTCGTGGAGCCGACCGTGGTGACGCGCCCAGCCGCAGGACCGGGTCTGCCAGGAGGAGGTGTTCGGGCCGTTCGTCTCGGTCTCCACGCTTCAGGACCGACGACGAGGTGATGCGAGATCGCCAACAACACGGCCTACGGCCTCGGCGGCGGGCTGTGGACCAACAACCTGCATCCGCGCCCACCGGCTCGCGCCAGGTCATGGAGACGGGCATGGTCTGGATCAACTGCTACAAGCGGTTCCACCCCGGCTCGCCGTTCGGCGGCGTCAAGGATTCCGGCTACGGCCGCGAGATGGGCTTCTTCGCCATGCACGAATACACCGAGCCGAAATCGGTCTGGGTGAACGTGGACGCGAAGATACCGCCGTTCTATCCGCGCTGAGACCAATTCGCCGTCATGGCCGGGCTTGTCCCGCTCATACAATCGAGCGCAATACCATCTTTAAACCTGCCCCCGAACTCGGTTTAGGCTTGAGCCCGCGCAGCTTGGATGAATTGGCGGCGACCGAGGACGAAGACGCCCGGCGCTCCGTGACGAAAGGTGTCCTATGGCCAATAAGGTGTACAAAGACGCCACGGCTGCGCTCGACGGTCTGCTTTTCGACGGCATGACCATCATGGCCGGCGGCTTCGGGCTCTGCGGCATTCCCGAGGAACTCATCACGGCAGTCCGGGATTCCGGCGTGAAGGATCTGACGGTCATCTCCAACAACGCCGGCGTCGACGATTTCGGTCTCGGCGTGCTGCTCCAGACCCGGCAGGTCAAGAAGATGATCTCGTCCTATGTCGGCGAGAACAAGGAATTCGAGCGGCAATATCTCTCGGGCGAGCTGGAGCTGGAATTCAACCCGCAGGGGACCTTGGCCGAGCGCTGCCGGGCGGGTGGCGCCGGGATCGCCGGCTTTTATACCAGGACTGGCGTCGGCACGGTGATTGCCGAGGGCAAGGAGCATAAGGTCTTCAACGGCGAGACCTTTGTTCTCGAAACCGGTCTCGTGGCGGATCTTTCCATCGTCAAGGCCTGGAAAGGCGATACCGAAGGCAACCTGATCTATCGCAAGACCGCGCGGAACTTCAATCCGAGCATGGCGACCGCCGGCAAGGTCACCGTGGCGGAGGTCGAGCAGCTCGTCGGTGTCGGCGCGCTCGATCCCGACCAGATTCACACCCCCGGCATTTTCGTCAGCCGCATCGTGGAATACACGACGCCGCAGAAGCGCATCGAGAAACTGACCGTGCGCCCGCGCGAGAAGGAGATTGCGTGATGCCCTGGACGCGCGATCAGATGGCTGCCAAGGCAGCGACCGAGCTTCACGACGGCTTCTACGTCAATCTTGGTATCGGCATCCCGACCCTCGTGGCGAATTTCATTCCCGAAGGCGTCGACGTCACGCTTCAATCGGAGAACGGGATGCTCGGCATGGGGCCGTTCCCGTTCGAGGGTGAGGCGGATCCGGATCTCATCAATGCCGGCAAGCAGACCATCACCGAGCTCGATCGCACGAGCTATTTCTCCTCGGCCGACAGCTTCGCGATGATCCGCGGCGGCCATATCGATCTCGCCATCCTCGGCGCGATGGAAGTGGCGGAGAACGGCGATCTCGCGAACTGGATGATCCCCGGCAAGATGGTCAAGGGCATGGGTGGGGCGATGGATCTCGTCGCGGGCGTCAAGCGCGTGGTCGTGGTGATGGAGCACACCAGCAAGCACGGCGAGCCGAAGATCCTCAAGCAATGCACCCTGCCGCTGACCGGCACCAAGGTCGTGAACAGGATCATCACCGATCTCGGCGTGTTCGATATCGTTGACGGCGGCGTCAAGGTCTCTGAGCTTGCGCCCGACGTCACGATGGACGACGTTAAGGCCAAGACGCAGGGAACGATCGTCGAATAGAAGGTCTCGGGGGGAACCCATTCGCGGGCGGTTCCCGGCGTCAGTGAAATCGATTGCACCGCGTTGGGGAGGAAGATGAACACGCAGGTCTGTATTGTCGGCGCCGGTCCATCGGGCCTGTTGCTTTCTCAGCTTCTTCATTTGAACGGCATCGACTGCATCGTTCTGGAGCGGCGCAGTCCGGAATATGTGCTGAGCCGCATCCGGGCGGGGCTGCTTGAACGCGTCACCGTTGACCTAATGCATGAGGCTCAGGCCGCCCAGCGCATGGATAAGGAAGGCCTGATCCATGAAGGCGTCGGCATCGCGTTCGGCGACCGCCGTATCCGCATCGATTTCTCGCATCTCGCCGGCGGTCAGCTCATGGTCTATGGCCAGACCGAGGTGACCAAGGACCTGATGGACGCGCGAGAGGCGATCGGTGGACAGCTCGTCTACGAGGCCGAGGATGTCAGCGTGCACGATTTCGACACCGATAAACCCAAGGTCCGTTACCACAAGGACGGCAAGACCCACGAGATCGATTGCGAATTCATCGCCGGCTGCGACGGCTATCACGGCGTCAGCCGGGCGAGCGTGCCGGCGAGCGCGATCCGCACTTTCGAGCGGGAATATCCGTTCGGCTGGATGGGCGTTCTGTCCGAGACTCCCCCGGTCGACCACGAACTGATCTACGCCAATCACGAACGCGGCTTCGCGCTGTGCAGCATGCGCTCCCACACCCGCAGCCGCTATTACGTCCAGTGCCCGTTGACCGACACGGTCGACGACTGGTCCGATGACCGCTTCTGGGACGAAATCCGCCGTCGCCTACCGCCCGACGTCGCCGAGGCCATGGTCACCGGCCCGTCGATCGAGAAGAGCATCGCGGCCTTGCGGAGCTTCGTCGCCGAGCCGATGCGGTTCGGCCGGATGTTCCTGGTGGGCGACGCCGCCCATATCGTGCCGCCGACCGGGGCAAAGGGACTGAACCTCGCGGCTTCGGACGTCCATTACCTCTCGCGCGGTTTCATCGCTCATTACAAGCAGGGCGATTCGAGCGGCCTCGATACCTATTCCGATCGGGCGCTGGCCCGGGTCTGGAAGTCGGAGCGGTTCTCCTGGTGGATGACCAGCCTCCTGCACCGTTTCGACGAAGGCGATTTCGCCCGGCGCATCCAGCAGGCCGACCTCGAATACCTGGAAAGCTCCGACGCCGCCCAGGCGTCGCTTGCCGAGAACTATATTGGGCTGCCGGTTTAGGCCTTACTCCGCCGGATGGGTCTTGACGGTCTCTGGCGGGAGCTCGGTCTCGGGCTTGAAGATCTTGCCGAACCGGCGCCGCAGCCAGGCCTGGCCGTTGTCGATCAGGACGAAGGCCGACGGCACGAAGACGAGGCTAAGGAAGGTCGAAGTCACGAGGCCGCCGATCACGGCGATGCCCATGGGCGCGCGGAATTCGGCATTCGCGCCGATGCCGAGGGCGACGGGGATCATGCCGGCGGTCATGGCGACGGTGGTCATGATGATCGGCCGCGCGCGCTTGCGGGCCGCGACGATCAGAGCTTCGCGCCGGCTCATGCCGCGCTCGTCGCGCGCCACGATGGCGTATTCGACCAGCAGGATCGAGTTCTTGGCGGCGATGCCCATCAGCATCACGAGGCCGATCAGAGACGAGATCGCCAGTGAATTGCCCGTGATGACCAGGAGCCCGAACGCGCCGCCGAGCGAGAGCGGCAGGGCGGTCAGGATGGTCAGGGGGTGCACGAAGCTGCCGAACAGCACCACCAGCACCACATACATCAGGAGTACGCCGGAGATGAGCGCATAGGCGAAGCCGGAGGACAGCTCGTCGAGCTGCTCGGAATCGCCGGATTTCAGCTCGTGAACACCCGGCGGCAGATTGTTCATGATCGGCAGATTATGGATCGCTCTATCCGCCTGACCGAGCGTCATGCCGCCCGTGCGCTCGGCCTCCACGGTCACGCTCCGCTCGCGGTCGAGGCGGTCGATCTGCGACGGCCCGGCGCCGAAGGTGATGTCCGCCACCGAGGAGAGCGGCACCGAGACGCCGTTATTCGCCGGCACCCGGAGATTCGAGATCACCGAGAGATCGCCGCGCGCCTTGTCGCTCAGCATCACGCGGATCGGGATCTGGCGGTCGGCGAGGTTGAACTTGGGCAGGTTGAACTCGACATCGCCGATGGTGGCGACGCGCGCCGCCTGGGAGATCGCCTGGGCCGACACGCCGAGCGAGGCGGCTTTGTCCGCCTTCGGCGTGATGAGGATTTCGGGCCGTGCGAGGCTCGCCTGGTTCACCACATTGGCGAGGTTCGGAATCGTCCGCATCTGGTGGACGAGCGCCAGGCTCGCCTGATCGAGCGCGTCGGGGTCGTTGCCGACCAGCGTCACCTGAACCTGCGAATTGTTGTTGTTCTGGCCCCCGAAACGAATGCGAACGCCGGGAATTTGCCGCATCTCCGTCGAGATGAGGTCCTGGAATTGGCTCTGGCTGATATCGCGGTCGCCGGGCTGGACGAGGTCGATCGTGAGGCTCGCGGTCGGAATGCCGACATTGGCGAAGACCGATTTGACCTCGGGATGCTTGCGGATGATCTCGGTCGCCCGTTGGGTCACCGCGTCGGTCTCGTCCAAGGTCGAGCCCGGCGCAAGCTCCAGAGTCAGATGGGACTGGGAATTGTCGCCGGCCGGCACGAAATCGGAGGGCAGGAGCTTCAGCATCGCCAAGGACAGCGCGAAGAACGCGATGCCGCACAGAACCACGCGGATTGGCCGGTCGAGGGTCCAGTCCAGGATCTTGAGGTAGCGGTGCACCCAGCTCGGCTCGTCGTTGAGCTTGGAAAGGTCCGACCGCAGGGCGTAGGCGCTCATCAGCGGCGTCAGCATTCGGGCGACCACCAGCGAGAAAAACACCGAGACACAGGCGGCCAGCGCGAAGGATTTGAAGAACTGGCCGACGATGCCGGGCAGGAATCCGACCGGGGCGAAGACGGCGATGATCGTCGAGGACGTCGCCACCACGGCGAGGCCGATTTCGTCCGCCGCTTCGAGGGCGGCGGGGTAGGGCGCCTTGCCCTCGCGCATATGCCGCACGATGTTCTCGATTTCCACGATCGCGTCGTCGACGAGAACGCCGATGGTCAGGGACAGCGCCAGCAGCGAGACGATGTTGAAGGAATCGTTCATGAGCGCCATGACGGCGAAGGTCGGGATCAGCGACAGCGGGATCGCGACGGCGGAGACGAGGGTTGCGCGTATGTCGCGCAGGAAGAACCACACGACTAGAACCGCCAGGATCGCGCCGACAATCAGCGCTTCCGCCGAGGCATCGAAGCTCTGCTTTACGAAAACGACCGACGACGTCACTTCCTGGATCTGGACGCCCGGATGGTCGCGCTCGATATTGGCGACCTCCTTGCGCACCCGATTGGCCATATCGACCTCGCTGGATCCGCGGGTCCGCATGACGTTGAAGGCCACGACCTCTTTGCCGTCGAACCGGGCGCGGCTTCGCGGCTCCGCCCAGGAATCCTTGACCTCTCCGAGCTCCGAGAGCCGGACGCGGCGGCCGTCCGTCATATAGATCTCGGTGTTGGCGAGATCTTGCACGGTAAGCGCGCTGCCGATGGTGCGGAGCGACTGCTCGGACGAGCCGATGATCGTGCGGCCGCCGGGCAGGTTGATGTTCATCAGCTTGAGTTGAGTGCTGACATTCGCCGCCGTCACGCCGAGCGAGGCCAGCCGCTCGGGATCGAGCTTGACGCTGATCTCGCGGTCGACGCCGCCCTGCCGCTTGACCTGGGAGACGCCCTGGAGCGCCAACAGATCCTTGGTGATGTCGTTATCGACGAACCAGCTCAGCTGGTCGGGGGGCATGTTCGGGTCGCGGACGACGTAGGTCAGGACCGCGCCGCCGGAGATATCCATGCGCTGGACGACCGGGTCCTGAATGTCGTTCGGCAGATTGGCGCGGGCGCTGGTGACCGCGTTGCGGACGTCGTTGGTCGCGCGGTCGAGATCGGTACCGAGCTCGAACTCGATCATCGTCGAGGACGAGCCGTCGTTGATCGTGGAGGTGACGTGCTTGACCGAATCGAGGCCCGCGACGGCGTCTTCGATGAACCGGGTCACCTGGGTCTCAAGCTCGCTCGGCGCGGCGCCGGACATGCCGACGCTGACGGTCACCACCGGCAGATCGATATCCGGCATCCGGTTGATGCGGATTTCCCGGTAGCCCATGATGCCGGCAACGGTCAGCAATATGAACAGAACGATCGTGGGGACCGGGTGGCGAATCGCCCACGAAGAGATGTTTCTCATGGTTTTCGGCCTATTCGCTGAGCCGGACGTGCGTATTCTGGGCCTGTTGGCTCACCACGTCCACCCGGTCGCCATCCTCCAACAGCCCCGCGCCGGTGACGACGATCTGCTCGCCCTCCTTCACGCCGGAGACGATCTCGACCTCCTGGTTCATGCGGGTGCCGGTATCGACGGGGTGGAAGGACACGACGTTGTCCGCGCTGACGCTGAACACGCCGGCCTTGCCGTCCCTATAGGCTATCGCCTTCTGCGGCACGACGAAGGCCGGGCTCGGCGGCGTCTTCATCGAGGCGCGCGCGAACATGCCGGTGCGGTAGCCCGAATCCATCGGCAACGTGATGTAGACCGTGCCGAGCCGGGTGCGGGTGTCGACACTCGGCGAAACCAGGCGGATGGTTCCCTCCACCGGCTTCACGCCGCCGGCGGTCACATCGACCATGAGGCCGGGCCGGAGCGCTGAGAGCAGGGTCTCGGGGACGTCGGCGCGCAATTCGAGCCGCCCGTCGCGGACGATGCGGAAGAGCTCCGTGCCCGCCGAGACGATCTGGCCGATCACGGCGCTCCGGGACGAGATAAAGCCGTCGGCGGGAGCGGTAATGCTGGTCTGCGCGAGACGGGCCTCGGTCTCGGCAAGGGCGCCCTGGCGCGAAACCAGCGTAGCCGCGGCGGTCCGGGCGGCGGCGAGGGCCGAATCCTCGGCCTGGACGCTGATGACGCCCTGCTTGCGGAGATTCTGATTGCGCTTGAGGTCCGCCTGGGCCTGCACGAAGGAGGCGCGGGCCGAGTCCACATTCGCCTGCTGCTGGGCGAGCTGGGCCCGCAAGACCGTGTCGTTGAGCTGGGCGAGAAGCTGGCCCTTCTTGACCGAGTCGCCTTCCTCGACCAGGACCTGCTTGATTGCAAGGCCGCTCACCTCGGAGCCGACGGGGATTTCCTGCCACGCCGCGACGCTGCCACTCGCCACGATAGTGCGCTCGATTGGCTGGGTCGTGACCTGGGTGATGGTGACCGAAAGGGCAGGCTTCGGCCCGGTCGTTTCCTGCTGCTTTTGGCAGGCAACCAAAGTCGCGCCCAAAACGAGGCACACGACAGCGTTGAGCGCGAACTTAAACATCCGAACCGGACCTAGTGCGAATCCACTTTGACTTTTCAGATATGGCATATATTATTGACTGACCCGTTAGTCAATGAAAAAGTGCGTTATGGTTGGGGGATCGACAGCAACAAAGAAGCGTCCTGGTATCCGGAAACGCCAGAAGGAACGGCGTCCCGGGCAAATTCTTGAGGCCGCCTTCACCGAATTTTCGGAGAAGGGCTATGCCGGCGCCCGGGTGGTCGACGTCGCGCGGCGAGTCGGCGTCACCAAGGGCACGGTCTATTTCTATTTTCCGACCAAAGCCGACCTTTTTAAGGCAGTCGTCCGCACCCGTCTCAACCCGATCTTCAAACGGATTGAGGCCATGTCGGCCGAGGACCCATCGGAATCGGCTTCCGCGCTGCTCCGCCGCCACATCGTGGCCGGCTACAACGAATTCGTCCGCACGCCTCAATCCGTCGAATTCATGCGGCTCATGCTGGTCGAGGGCTCGCGCGTGCCGGAAATCGTCGATTTCTATGTCAGCGACCTGATGGGCCACGGATACAAGGGCATCCAGGACGTGCTCGAGCGCGGCGTCGCGAGCGGGGAGTTCCGGCCGGACGCCCTGGAAATCTTCGGAAAATTCCCCGAGATGCTGCTCAGCCCCGCCATCCACATCAACATGATGCACCTCATGATCGGGGACCGGGCGAGAATGGATATCGAGAGTTATGTGGAGGCTCATATCGACCTCGTCCTGAATGGTCTCAAGAAGCGCTGAAATCGAGACCCGTTGGCTAACCACATGTAGGATGTCCGGACCACCGTGGTTAGGTGGAAGCCGGCCCGATTTCCCGACAATGTTGCAGCCCGACCACAGCACTCTTTCCAGCGATTGACGGGCCCAAATCCTGCGGCCAAAGTTTTGCCCTGAGTTTTGCGAGGGGACTTTCGGGGGGATGGACGAGAAATCCGAAATAGGCGAGCCCGCCTGGCCGAGCGAGCGCGCGGCTTGGTACGGCATCGCGATCATGGCGTTGTGCACCATGTTCGCGTTCCTGGACCTCAATATCGTCTCGCTTCTGGTCCAGTACATCAAACAAGACCTCGCGATCTCCGACTTCAAGATGAGCCTGGTGATGGGCTTGTCCTTCGCGGTCTTCTATACCTTTATCGGCCTGCCGATTTCGCGTTATGTCGACCGCAGCAGCCGCCGGCGGATCCTTTCGCTCGGTGTCGCGGTCTGGAGCCTGGCGACGGCGCTGTGCGGGCTGGCCCAGAATTTCTGGCAACTTTTCGCGGCCCGGGTCTTCGTAGGCGCGGGGGAGGCGGTCAACGGGCCGGCCGTCTATTCGATGATCTCGGATTTCTTCCGCAAGGAGCGGCTGCCGCGGGCGATCGCCGTGATGCAGCTCGGGACGGTCGCGGGGACGGGGTTCTCGCTGATCTTCGGCGCGGTCATCATCAAGCTGCTGATCGGCGTGCCGGACCTCCATGTTCCGGGCATCGGGGTCATCCGCTGGTGGCAAATGGTGTTCATCGCGGTGGGCCTGCCCGGCCTGATCGTGGCGGCGCTGGTGCGGACGATGGTCGAGCCGCCGCGTCGCGGGACCTTGGCCAAATCGGACGGTTCCCGGCTCGAGTTAAGGGAGGTGCTCCGCTATCTCTCGCGTAAGGGGCGCGTGTTCGGGCCGATGTTCGGCGGGCTGGCGATCAGCTCGCTCGGCATGGGCGCCTCACAGATGTGGATGCCGACCTTCTATTTCCGCACCTATGGCTGGAGTCCGGCGAAGGTCGGCGGCGTCACCGGCCCGATCCAGATCGTCGCCAGCCTGATCGGCCTGTTCCTCGGGGCCTGGCTTGCCGAGCAATTCTCCAAGCGCGGCCGGCTCGATGCCTCGCTCAGGGTCGTGATCGCGGCCCGCATGATCGGGATTCCGGCCGCGATCCTGACGCCGCTGATGCCGAACCCCTGGCTCGCGGTGGTGCTCGCCGCGCTCAGCATCCTGTCGGTCGCGATGGGCGGCGCATGCCAGAACGCCGCGCTGCAGATCGTGACGCCGAACGAGATGCGCGGGCAGGTGACGGCGCTCTATCTGTTCCTGTTCAACGTCGTCGGCCTTGCCTTGTCGCCGATGATCCTGGCGCTGCTGACCGATTACGTGTTCCAGTCGGAAAGCCAGATCCGCTATGCGATCCTGACCTCCGCCGTGACCTTCGGCCCGATCTCGCTGTTCGTCATCTGGCTCGGCCTGAAGCCGTTCGGTCAGGAGGTTGCGCGTTTGAGAACATCGGGGGCATGACACAAAAATAGGGAGGGTGAGTCATGAGATTGAAGCTATTGCATTTGGCCGCGCTAGGTCTGGCCGTGGTTTTCGCGACAGCCGTGTGGCAGCGGCCGGCCTTCGCCCAGACCGACGAGATCCAGGTCTATGACGGCAGCCTCGCGGCGCCCGGCGTCATCAATCTCACCTGGCACAACAACTATACCCCCGACGGCGTCAAAACGCCCGCTTTTCCGGGGGCGATCGTCTCTAATCATTCTTGGAACGGCGTCACCGAATGGGCCTATGGGGTGACGGACTGGTTCGAGGCCGGGCTCTATTTCCCGCTCTACAGCCACGACATGAACCACGGGCTCACCTATAACGGTTTCAAGCTCAGGACTCTGTTCGCGGTGCCGCATGCCGAAGACCGGGTGTTTTTCTACGGCGTGAATTTCGAGTTCAGCTTCAACAAGAAACATTGGGACCAGAAAACGCACACGCTGGAGGTCCGGCCGATCATCGGCTGGCATCTTGGCAAGGTCGATCTGGTGTTCAACCCGATCCTCGACAGTTCCTACAACGGGATCAAGAAATGGGAATTCGATCCCGAGACCCGGATCGCCTATAACATCGACAAGACCTGGGCGGTTGCGGCGGAAGAATATGACGGGTTCGGTCCGCTCAATGGCTTCAATGCCGCCAATCAGCAGACCCATGAGTTGTTCGGCGTTGTCGACTATTCCGGCAGTCCCCTCGAGGTCGAAGCCGGCGTCGGCTTCGGCCTGACGCGGGCGAGCGATAACGTCACGTTCAAGCTGATCCTCGCCGCGGACCTGAATTAGCGCTTGGCTGCGTCATCTTGCGCGTGTCCGCAGGATTAAGAAAATTTAATTTACGCAACGCCTTAGGGCGCGAATCGCGAGTTCGCCCATGAGTCGCGGCTCCTGTCCGATTGGTCATGCGGCGGGCCGCGTCTTGCACGCGAAATCTTCCTTCCTAGGTGAAAAGCATGGGCGCGCAGGATCGCCCACTGCATCCTTCGCCGCGCCCGCCCAAGTCCATCCACGAAAGGAGACAATCCCATGTCACTGAGGAAACTTACTGCGATAGCGATCGTAAGCTCGGCGGCGGGATTGGCGGCTCTGGGGGCGTCGCCGGTTGCCTTCGCCATGGCACCCCCTGCGCCGTTCGCGTTGGATTCGATTCAGCAGCAGGCCTATATGCGCCATGAAAACAAGTTCCAGCTTACCAACGATCAGATGAAGACCATCGCGACGAGCGATACGGCCCGGACCCGCCGGGTTTGCGTGAAATCGGCGGATCACTTCAAACCGTATCCCGCGGTTCCTGTTCGCATCGTCTCGGAGAACGGCGAACAGACCGTGACGCCGGGTGAGTGCGTCAGCGTGCACAGCAAGATCCTCAAGGTGACGCCGGCCGGCCGGCTCGCCATGGACGAGGCGCTCACCGGCAAGATCACCGACCGGAGCTGATAGCCAGGCTCTCCAAACTCGACCGGCGGGGCGTCGCGACCGCGGCGTCCCGTTTGTTTGAGTCCTTCGCCGATCCGGCCATTATGCTAACCTCCTCGCGCAACTGAGGGGAGGAAGCGATGGCCGTACCGGCATTGGATTTCACAGGCCAGACCGCATTGGTGATAGGCGGAACGAGCGGCATCGGCCGCTCCGCCGCGATCGCTTTCGCCGAGGCGGGCGCGAATGTCGTGATCGCGGGGCTTGGCGAGGCGGAGGGTTGGGAAGTCGAGGCCGAGATCCGCAAGGACGCCGGCTCGGACGCCCTGTTCGTCGAGACCGACGTGACAAGCGAGGACGATATGCGCGTGCTCATGGCGCGGGCTGAGGAACGCTTCGGCCGCATCCATGTCGCGGTCAACAATGCCGGGACCGAGGGCAAATTCGGGCCGGTTCAGGATCTCGCATCCGAGGATTTCGACCGCATCATCGCGATCAATCTCAAAGGCATCTGGCTCGGCCTCAAATACCAGATCCCGCACATGCTGGCCCAAGGCGGCGGCGCGATCGTCAACACGGCGTCGAGCGCGGGCGTGACCGGCATCGCCAATGTCGCGGTCTACACCGCCAGCAAGCACGGTGTGGTTGGCCTCACTAAGGCGACCGCGCTCGAACTCGCCGAATCCAATATCCGGGTCAACGCCGTCGCGCCCGGCCCGGTCAACACCGGACTCCTCGCGCGCATGATCGAGGGCAAGATGGACGCTTCGGTCATCGCCGAGAACGTCCCCATGCGGCAGGATTTCCGAACCCGACGAAATCGCCGGCGCGATCCTCTGGCTGTGCTCGGATGCCGCGTCCTATGTCACCGGGCATACCCTGGTGGTCGATGGCGGGATGACCGTGCCCTAAGACAACAAGTCTCCGTTCGGACTGCGCCTGTTGAAGTCCGCTGCTTGAGCGTGTCTCCACGCCCTTCGACAAGCTCAGAGCGAACGGTGGTGGGGGCTCAGAATTTCTCCACCCAAGGCCTCAAATCCATCTCCTGGGTCCAAGCGCTGCGTTCCTGGCGATGGAGGGACATGTACGCTTCCGCGATGTCCTTGGGCTTGAGGAGCGCGTCGGGGCCTCGGTCCTTGGCGAGTTCGGCGTAGCGCTCGGAGTCGATCTGGCCGTCGATGATGACATGGGCGACATGGATGCCCTTGGGGCCGAGCTCGCGCGCGAGGCATTGGGCGAGCGCCCGGAGGCCGAATTTCGGCACCGCGAGATTGGCGAAGCCCTTGGAGCCGCGCAATGCCGCCGTCGCGCCGGTGAAGATGATCGTGCCGGGCCGCGGGGCAGCATCTGCCGGGCGGCCTCCTGGCCGACCAGGAATCCGCCGAGGCAGCCGATCTTCCAGCAGCGCTCGAAATCCTCGGGCGTGATGTCGAGGACCTCGCCGGGCTCGAAGGTGCCCGCATTGAACACGACGAGATCGGGCTCGCCGAGATCGGCGGCGATCCGCCGGAAGATCGCCTTGATCGAGCGCGGATCGGCGGCGTCGGCGGCATAGGGGATGACCGTCTTGCCGAGCTTCTTGGTGAGCGCCGCGATCCGATCGAAGTCGCGCGCGACGGCCGCGACGGCCATGCCTTCGGACGCACATCGGGACACGAGGGCTGCCCGAGCGCCGGGCCGACTCCGACGATGATGGCGACTGGCTTGGTCCATTGTTTGTTCATCGCCCTCGACCCTCTCCCGAATCTGCGGGAGAGGGTCAAGAGGCGCGCCCTGTCGGGGTCCGGCTATTTCGTCCGCCGCCGCGTTGCCGCGCAACGGCCAGAAATTGAAGTACTGCGCCACCACGACCATCATCGGGAAGGTCATGGCGAGCAGCGCGGAGGCGAGCCAGTTCTCGACATCCGGCGTCTGGATGACGAGGTCGGGCGTCACCATCGGCTGGAGCCAGAGATAGAACTGAGGCAGCAGCCAGCCGCAGAGCGCCTGCGATGACGAGACGGCCGATCCCCGCGACGGGCTGCTTCGCGCCTTCGAACAGCTTGCCCTCGAACATCACGACCGGCACGAGGCAGCCGAACAGCAGCCCGATCGAGCCATAGGCCTGGAATTTCACCGGATTGAAGCCGAGCCCGTAGACCCCGACGCCCCAGATGATCCCGGTCACCACGAAAATGAAAATCGTGGTCGCGACGCCCATCATCGGCTGCTTGCGGAACGCCTCGACGGCCGTGATCGGCCAGAAGTCGAACATGATCAGGACGAAGACAACCGTCACGGTCGTCACCGAGAACGACAGAACCGTGTTCGCATCGAACGCCCCCATCGGATCGAGCTGCTCGAAATAGACCGGCGCGCCCTTGAGGAAGGCGAAGTCGAACAAAAGGTAGAACAGCAGATAGCCGACTAGATAGGTCACCAGCAGCACCGACAGCCCGATTACGAACTGGCTCTTGGTCATCGCCGAGACCGGCCAGAGGCCCCAGGGGACGACAAACCAGAAGGTGATCAGCACGGCGAAAATCAGGTAGATCAGCGTCATCGGCGTCGGCTGCATCGCTCCTGGAATGGTCGTGGCCATTCCGGCAGTGTAGAACACGGCCAAGCGAGATGATCGCCGCGATCACGAGCGTGATCACTAGAAGCGCGATGCCCTTCATGGGTTGCTTCATATCTTTGAGAAACGCCGGATATTGCGTCTGCAGCACGAGCGCCATCATGACCTCGACCGGCACGCAGGTGGCGACGAAATAGGTCACCCAGCCGCCGAACATGGCGGCGCTGAACAGAGACACGATGACGAGCGAAATCGCCATCGCGATCACCAGGCCGAAAATGCCCAGGATCGGTTGCTTGATGGACATGGTGTACTACCCCCCGAAAAAAGTCCCCGTCCATAGAGGAAACTATTTGCCCGGCGGGATCAAGCCCCCTCGCGGGCCCGTCACGACGAGCCCCAGACCTCCCGGGCAGTCTCAACCACCAGCCGGAGCTTGGCGAATTCCTGCTCGATGGTCATGGTCGCGCCCTCGATGCCGCTCGCGAATCCGCATTGCGGGCTGAGGGCGAGCTGCTCCAGGGGCACGAACTTGGCCGCCTCATCGATCCGGCGCTTGAGGTCGTCCTTGGATTCGAGCTCGCCTTTCTTGGTGGTGACGAGGCCCAGGACGGCGACCTTGTTCTTGGGCAGGAAGCGAAGCGGCTCGAAGCCGCCGGCCCGCGCCGTGTCGTATTCCAGGAAATAGCCGTCTGCGTCGATCTCGTTGAACAGCACCTCGGCGACCGGGTCGTAGCCACCTTCGGCCATCCAGTTGCCGGCGAAATTGCCCCGGCAGATATGAAGGCAGACCACCATGTCGCTCGGCCGGCCTGCGATCGAATCGTTGATCAGCTTGGCGTAGGTGTGGGGCAGTTTGTCCGGGTCCTCGCCGATATTGGTGCGCACTTCCTCGCGAAGCGTCGGGTCGCATAGATAGGCGAAATTGACCTCGTCCAGCTGCAGATAGCGGCAGCCCGCCGCCGCGAGGTCCGTGATCTCCTCGTTATAGATTTTCGAGAGATCGCGCAGGAATTCGGCCATATCGGGATAGGCCTTCTCGTCGACCGTGTGGCGGCCGCCGCGGAAATGCATGACGGACGGCGAGGGGATGGTGAGCTTGGGCGTGGCGTGGGCGACCGATTTCAGGAACTTGAAGTCGTCCACGAAAATGCTCTTGGTCCGGCGCATCTTGCCGACCACGATCGAAGCATGGGGCCTACCCGCGGTGGTGCCCTTCTCGCTATGAAAACGAACCGTGAATTTAGGCTCGCCGCGCTGCACGTTCTCGATCTTGAGCAGGAAATCGCTCTGCCAGGTGCCGCGGTTGAATTCGCCGTCGGTGACCGATTTGAGCCCTATATCCTCCTGCCGCTTGACCACGTCGCGGATCGCGGTGCGCTGGATCCGGAGAAGCTGCTCGTCCGACATCTCGCCGTTCGCCCTGGCTTTTCGGGCGTCCGATCAGGCCCTTGGGGCGAATCAGGCTGCCGACGTGATCGGCACGAAAAGGTGGTTTCATTCGACTGAACATGGTGCAGCGGATACCCCCATTTGTTCTGGCCGGGCCGCATCGGACTTGTGATCGCACCCGGATTGACGTCTTATTGGAATGTTGACATTACATCATATAGCGGATGACGGTGACCGTGGGAACCTGTTTGCGGACGCGTTGAGGCGGGGCCATACGGGATCACATAATCCCAAAGGATACAAGCGGCTGGGCCGTACTTGCCGCCTCGGCACGGCGCTGCTACACCTCATCCTCAAGGTGGAACAAGGGGGAGAGTTCGGATGATCATCGACGCCCATGCCCATGTCAGTGCTCCGACCGAATTATGGGCCTATAAGGCGGTTCTCCTGGCCTCGCGCGGGTCGCACGGAAGAGGTGGTGTGAAGGTCACCGACGACCAGCTCCGCGCCGCCGCCAACAAGCAGGAAATCGGACCCTACGGGCATCTCGATTATCTCAAGCATGTTCATACCGACATGCAGCTTATCTCGCCTCGGCCGTTCCAGCTGATGCATTCGGAGAGCCCGGCGAAGATCGTCCAGTGGTTCACCGAAGAGTGCAACAATATCATCTACCGCCAGACCCAGATTTTCCCGGATCTGTTCTTCGGCGTGTGCAGCATCCCCCAGACCGCCGGCCGGCCGATCGAGGAGGCCCTGCCGGAGCTGGAGCGCTGCGTCAACGAGCTCGGCTTCAAGGGCTGCCTGGTCAATCCGGATCCGTATGAGAACGGCGGCACCGAGGCGCCGCCGCTCGGCGACCGTTACTGGTATCCGCTCTATGAGAAGCTCTGCGAGTTGGACGTGCCGGGCCACATCCACGCCACCGGCTCCCGTTCGGCGCGGACGCCTTACTCGATGCATTTCATCAATGAGGAGACGATCGCCGTCTTCGGCCTGCTGAATTCCAATGTTTTCAAGGACTTCCCCAAGCTGAAAATGATGATCAGCCATGGCGGCGGGGCGATTCCCTATCAGCTCGGCCGGTTCGAGGCGGGCTTCCTGCGCCAGGGCAAGCGCTTCTCCGAGGAAATGCGGAACCTTTATTACGACACCGTGCTCTATACCCAGGATGCGGTGGAGTTGTTGATCAAGACCGTCGGCTATGACCGCTGCCTGTTCGGCGCGGAATGCCCCGGAGTCGGCTCGGTCGAGGATCCGAAGCTCGGCCGCACCCTCGACGATGTCGCGCCGAGCATCAAGGCGATCGATTGGCTCACCGACGAGCAGAAGAACGCGATCCTTTCCCAGAACGCGATCGATCTCTTCAAGCTCGATGTGAAAGGCAAAGCCCATGGCTGAGATCGTGCTCGGCATGTGGACGTCCCACGGGCCGACGCTCTCGACGACCGCCGAGCAATGGACCATGCGCGTGCCCGCCGACAAGGCGAACAAGCACCATCCGTTCCGCGGCAAGACCTACGATTTCGACCAGCTTGTCGAGCTTCGAAAGAATGAGAACCTTGCCGCGCAGTGCACCCTCGAGGAACGCAAGAAGCGCAAGGCCGGCTGCGACCGGGGCATCGCGAAGATGGCCGACAAGTTCGCCGAGGTCGCACCCGACGTCGCGGTGATCTTCGGCAACGATCAGCACGAACTGTTCATGGAGGACGTCATACCCGCCATGACGGTCTTCTGGGGGGATACGATCTGGGACCAGCCTGCCACCGAGGAACAGGCCGCCCGGATGCCGCCCGGCATTCACGCCGCCGAGCAGGGCCACAGCCCGCCGGAATACCGCGAATATCCGGGCCTGCCGGAGCTCGGCCTCAAGATCATCCAGGCCTCGATCGCGAACGGCTTCGACGTCGCGCAGTCCAAGACCTTGCCCAAGCCCGTAGGCCATTGGGCCCACGGCGCGCCCCACGCCTTCGGGTTCATCTACCGCCAGATCATGCGCGACAAGGTGATCCCCAACGTGCCGGTCATCTTCAACACCTTCTTCCCGCCGAACCAGCCGCCCGCGAAGCGCTGCTTCGAGTTCGGCCGGATGGTGGGCCGCACGATCCGGGAATGGGAGTGCGACAAGCGCGTCGTCGTCTTCGGCTCGGGCGGCATGAGCCATTTCGTGATCGACGAGGATTTCGACCGCATGTTCTTCGATGCGCTCAGGAACCGCGACGCCGAGAAGCTGACCAGCATCGACGACAGCTATTTCCAGTCCGGCACCTCGGAGCTCAAGAATTGGGTCACGGCCGCCGGCGCCCTGTTCGACACGGATCTCAAAGGCGATCTCGTCGAGTACCAGCCCTGCTACCGCTCCGAAGCGGGAACGGGGACAGCGAACGGTTTCGTGTATTGGAGCTAGGGCGACCCTAATCGTCGTTCCCGCGAAAGCGGGAATGACGTCGTGGCAAGAGCGGCCGCAAAGTCCTTTAGCACAGGCTTTTCGAACAGTTCGGCCAGCGACGCATCGATCCCCAACTCTTCTGCCATGCGAAGCGCGATCTCTGTCGCCAAGAGCGAATCCCCGCCGAGCTCGAAGAAATCGTCCTCCGCGCCGACGCGGTCCCGCTTCAACACATCGGACCAGATCTCCGCGATGCGCTTTTCAGCCGCCGTTCGCGGCGCGACATAGGGGCGCGACGAGAGGTCTATAGGGGCGGGTAGGGCCGCATGGTCGATCTTGCCGTTCGGTGTCAGCGGCAGGGCGGCAAGTGGCGTGATTGCGGCCGGCACCATATAGCCGGGGAGCGTGGCGGCGAGATTGCGCCGGATTTGCCCCGTGTCGATCGCCCGCTCCGGCCGCGGCACCACATAGGCCATCAGCCGTCCGTCCTTCTCGATAACCGCCGCATCCGCCACGTCGGGGAGGGTGCACAGCGCCGACTTCGATCTCGCCGAGCTCGATTCGGAAGCCCCGTATCTTCACTTGCTGGTCCTTGCGGCCGAGATAGGCGAGCCCGCCGTCGGGCAGCCTCTTCGCCAGATCGCCCGTCCGATAGACCCGCGCGCCGGCGGAATCGGTGATGAATCGCGCGGCGGCCAGCTCCGGCCGATTGAGATAGCCCCGCGCGAGGCCGGCGCCGGAAACATGGATCTCGCCCGTCCCGCCGCAAGGAACGGGCCGCCCGGCTTCGTCGAGCACATGGAGCCCGAGATGATCCAGCGGCCGGCCGATGACGCTTTGCGGCGAGTCGAGATCGCCGATGGTCAGCAGTTTGTGGGTCACATGGATTGTCGTCTCGGTGATGCCGTACATGTTGACGAGCGCCGGGGGCTGCCCGCGCCAGCTCTCGCGCCAGGGTTTGAGCTTCGCCGGGTTCAGCGCCTCGCCGCCGAAGATCACCTGCCGCAGGGCGAGATTGTTGTTCCGATTGTCCATCTCCGGCACGCGGATCAGGGCAAGGAAAGCCGAGGGGGTCTGGTTGAGGATGGTCACTTTGCGTTCGGCGAGCAGTCGGGCGAAATCCCGCGCCGAACGCGCAATCTCGCGCGGCACGACCTCCAGCCGCCCGCCGTGTAGCAGCGCGCCCCAAATTTCCCAGACAGAAAAGTCGAAGGCGACGGAATGGAAGAGCGTCCAGACATCCCGCTTCGAGAAATCGAAATGGCGCTCGCTCGCCGCGAACAGGGCGGTGAGGTTGCGGTGCTCGATCATCACGCCCTTCGGGACGCCGGTCGAGCCCGAGGTGTAGACGATATAGGCGAGATGCTCCGGCCCGGCCCGCGGCGGCGGATCGGTGTCATCGCCCACCCGGTCATTGATCACGAGCGTGCCGTCAAAGCCCGAGAAACGTCCGGCAAGCCCGGCTTCGGTGACCAGGGTTCGCATCCCGGTATCGCGCAGAATGAAGTCCAGTCGCGCCTTTGGATAGGCGGGGTCGAGAGGCACGTAGGCGCCGCCGGCTTTCAGGATGGCCAGCATCCCCACGATCAATCCCGGCGAGCGCTCCAAACAGATCCCGACCAGGCAATCCGGCCCGACGCCTAAATCGACCAGCCGGTGCGCCAGCCTGTTCGCCCGCGCGTTCAGCGCGGCATAGGTGAGCGTCTCGTCACCGAGGGCGACGGCGACGGCATGGGGGTGGCGGCGGGCTTGGCTCTCGAAGGTGTTATGCACGCACAAGGCGAAATTCCTTTTGACTGATCGCGAATACGCGTATAACGTGTATTTCACAATGCATGGTCTCGTAAAGGAGTGATCTGATGTCCGCGCTTGGCCTCGCCCGGCTTCAACCCGCCGTTCAGCCCGATTATTGGCGGGAGTTCGACGATATCCGCGAAAAGGACGCCGCCGTCGTCACCCGCGTCCGGGCGTCCGACGGCTACAATCTGACCGTGTATGAGTTCGGCAAGGGGAATCCAGAAAGCGTGATGGTCGTCAATCCGCTGGTGTCGCCGTTTCTGCTTCTCGCGGGGCTCGCCGGCGCGTTGGCGGAACGCTACCACGTGATCTCCTGGGAGAACCGCGGGTGGGCCGTTCTTGCGCGAGTCGATCGGGGATATCGCGACCTCGCTCGACCGCCAGGCCAGGACCTGATCGAAATCTCGCAGGCCTTCGATCTCGAAGCCTTCCACGCCATCACCTATTGCTCCGGCGCGCCGATCGTCGCCCGCGCGGCGAGCCAGGCCGAATCTGCCGATCCGATCCATCTCGCTCTATGCGCCGAGCGGGGCGGGCGTCGCCGACAAGCACTACGCCAATATCAGGACGTGTTCGCGCCCGATGATCCTCCAGGCGGGCACCGCCGAGACACGGGAGGCGCGGCGCATCGCCCAGGTGATGCAGGACTATGTCCGCGCCCGCCACGGCCGGACGATGGGCTCGGCAGCGAGATCAGCCGGCTGACCTATCTCAACATGCGCGACCTCGACGCGATCACCGGTTTCGCCCGTGTCATGGCCGACTACTGGGCCGGCGACATGAACGAGCGCCTCGCCCAATTCGACGAGATGTGCCGCCGTCATCCGGTCATGGTGATGCACAGCCTCGACGATCCGGTCGTCCATTACAGCGCCTCGGTCAAGGCCTGCACGCGCAGCGGAAGCGCCAAGCTCGTGCTCTATCCGACCGGCGGTCATTTCAAGCTGTGCGAGCGCGGCTCGGAGGCCATGCGGGACGTAATGGGCTTCATGGCCTCGCATGAAGCCGACGTGTCCCCCGCATGGCCGACGCTTCGGCCCGGCCTCTATCTGGGGCCGCTCTGGGCGGTCGACTGGACATGACGGCAGCTCAAGCGATCGCCCCGGCGCTTCAGCCCGGCCGGGCCGAAGCGGATCTCCTGCGCGCGATGTTTCCCGCCGATTGCGCCGTCGCGGTGTCTACGGAAACGGGCGATCCCGCCGACCTGTTCGATTGCGAGAGGAGCTATATCCGCGCGGCCGTCGCTTCACGCCAGGCCGAATTCGCCGCCGGCCGCGCCTGCGCCCGCCGGGCCTTGCGCGATCTCGGCGCGCCGCCTTACGCCATTCCCGCCGATGCCCACCGCGCCCCGGTCTGGCCGGCCGGCATCGTCGGCTCGATCGCCCATTGCCCCGGACTCTGCGCCGCGATCGTTGGGCAGAGGCCCTTGCGACAGGCGATCGGTCTCGATGTCGAGACCCGCGGGCCTCTCAAAGACAGGCTTCGGGCCGTGGTGGCGACGCAGTTTGAGCAAGCGGATATCGCCCGTCAGCGCGGCCGGCTCGCTTGCGACCCCTACAAGCTGCTATTCGTCGCCAAGGAGGCGCTGTTCAAGTTCACCTTTCCGGTGACGCGGCAGTTTCTCGAGTTCCACCAGGCGAGGGTCCGCCTGGGCTTCGATGGCGGTTTCGAGGCCGAGGTCGGCAAATCGATGCGGTTCGCCGGGCGTTACGGCGTGACCGACCGGTTCATCTTGGCCGGAATGGTGGCCTGAGATGTCCGTCCCATCCGTCGCCGACCGTCCCAATACCGAGGCTTATCTCGCCGCTCTGTGGCGGCGCATCCTGCAACGCGAGCCGATCGAGCCCGAGGTCAGTTTCTTCGATCTCGGCGGCGGGTCGATCCATGTGGTGCAGATGCTGGCCGAGGTCTGTGCCCATTACGACATCGACCTCGATTACGGCCGGTTCTTCGAGCAGCCGATCCTTACGGTGCTCGCGCGCCTCGTGGACGAGAAGATCACTCCTTGACCCCGTTGGATCAGCGTTTCGACGCGGCGATCGTCGGCGCGGGCCCCGCCGGTGCGGCGCTGGCGATCGCGCTGGCGCGCGCGGGCTTCGGTGTGCTGTTGCTGGAGCGCAGCCGCCGCTGCGACGCGCTCGATAACCGCAAGACCCTGCGCGGGGAATGGATCGCGCCCTGGGGCGTCGGTCATTTGCGCGCGCTCGGCCTGTACGATCTTCTGGCCCCGCACGGCCAGGTGATCGCCCGGCATGTCCGCTACGATCAGGAGCGGCTCGGCGAGGCGCCGCAAGAGGACCTTCTCGATCTCTCGGGCCTCGTCGCCGGCGTGCCGGGACCCTTGGGCATCGACTACGGACGGCTCCGCCAGGCCTTGGTCGACGAAGCGGTTCGGCTTGGCGTCCGGCTGATCGATGGCACGCATCTCGACGACGTGAGGACGGGGGCTTTGCGGTTCAGCCAGAACGGGCGCGAGCATGTCGTCCGCGCTCGGGCAATTATCGGCGCGGACGGGCGGTCGAGCACGCTCAGGAAGAGGCTCGGCATCCCGCTCCGCACTGCGCCGCTGCATCATTACATCTGCGGCCTCCTTATGGCCGATGTCGAAGGCTGGCCCGCCGATGTCGAGTTGAACGTCGTCGGCGAGACGACGGCGCTTATGGTCAACGGCGTCGGGGGCAAGCGCTTCCGGACCTACCTCTATTTCGATCCCGAGCGCTTCAAGGAGATCGGCCAACAGCTCCTCGCCGACGTCTATCGCGCCGCGCTTCGGATGGAGGGCGTTCCCGGTATCGAGGCCATTGCGGCGGGGCGGCCGGTCGGGGCCTGTCTCGGCATGCCGAACGCGCCGACCTGGACGGATCGCCCCTATCGAGACGGCATCGTGCTGATTGGGGACGCGGCAGGCAGCGATGATCCGATTACCGGTCAGGGGCTGTCGGCGGCTTTCGAGGACGTCAAGTCGATCGCCGGCATCCTCGCCGACGCCAAGGATTGGACCCGGCCGGATCTCTTCGCCGCCCATGCGACGTCCAAGGCCGAGATCCTGCGCCGACTGCGCTTCACCTCCATCGCGTTCTCGATCCGCGATGCCGAATTCGATTCCGCCGCCCGCCGCCGACGGCAAGAGGTGCGCGAACGCCTGGCCCGGGAACCGGCATGCGGGCTCGGCCTCCTGTCGCAATATATCGGCCCTACGCGTCTGCCGCCCTCGGCGTTCACCGGCGCAGCGTGGGACCGGATCTTCGCGGGCGCCGTCCCGCCGCCCGACTTCGTATTGTCAGAACCGAGCATCGCCCATGCCGAATCTCTATGCGTCTAAACGGCCACACGATCTCCATCGCTGCGCGAGCGCCGAGGAGTTCCGAGAGAATTTCGAGGCGCGCCTCGGCAGGACGATCATGGATTTCGTCGACGGTGTCGTGCCCGCAAAGAGTCGCGCGATCCTGCTGACGGGGTCGATCCCCGACGGCATCGCCAATGCCGTCTCGGATGTCGATCTGATGGTCGTCGCCGACGTGGATGGTGCGGTGAAGCTTGCGGCGTCCGGCTTTGGCAGTGGGCCGGCATCGATCAAGGCGGGGAGGCCGGGCGCGCTGGAACTCGCGGTCGTCGATGGCGTCGTCGGGGGCGTCGAAACCGACATCGCGTTGATCTCCGGGCCTCGGCTCGCCGCCCTGTCTGACGCGCTCGAACGCGGCGGCGTGTCGCTTCAGGAGGATGAAATCCGCACCCTCGGTCGGATCAAGCGCGGCTGGATTATGGCGGACGAGGGCGATTACTTTGCGGAATTTCCCGGCCTTCTCGGCGGTCTTACGCTCGAAATCTATTGTGCGACGACCTACTACTCGCTTGCCCTAAAACGCCTGGAGGACGCCTTTGCGGCGCAGCGCTCCGACGCCGACTTGGCGCTCCATCTCGGCCGGCTCGGAGTCGAGACGGCGCTCCACGCCTATCTCGCGACGACGGGCTATTGCTATCCCTCGGCGAAATGGCCGCTGTTTCTGAAGCGCCATAATGACGATCCAATTCTGGACAGGGGCATCGCGCTCCTGTTCCCGCCGCGCGCCGGGACCGCCGCTGACCTGCGGCGCTATTTGACCGATGCTCAAGCCAATGTCGCCGACATCCGCCGGCTGATCGAACGCGACCGGACCTTGCGGATCGCCTTCGATTACTGCCCGCAGACCTACTGGCCCGATTTCGCGCTCGCGGCGTCCTGAACATAGGCGGCGATCGCGCGCGGCGTCGCGTCCTCGGTGAAACGGCTCAGAGGCACTGTCACGCCGAACCTCTCGGCGATGCGTTGCCGCAGCAGCATGACCAGCAGCGAGCTGCCGCCGCAGGCGAAGAAATCGTCGTCCGCTCCGATCTCCGGCGATTGTAGGGCCTCGCGCCAGAGCGTCACGAGGCGGCCTTCGACCGACTCAGTTTTGTCGCGTAGGTTGCCGTTGCTTCGGTCATTCGCGAGCTTGACGGCCACGCCGTGCCCTGGCCATCGCGCGTCCAAAAATCGCCGCAGCAGATCCGGCAGAAGGCTTCGCGCCAGCGGCAGGGCAGGGTCGTTGGTAAGGCGCGTGTCGGGCCGTAGCCATTCCGGCTTCACGGGCAGGACGGGTGGCTCGTCGCCCCGGTAGAAGACCGCGTCGAACCGCTCCGGGTCGGGGCCCGGGGCGAGGTCGACGCGGTAGCCCAAGGTTGCACCCAGGGCAAAGAGGTGCTCCGGATGGACCGGCGGCTCGCCGGAGCCCGTCACATGTCCCATCAGCCGCGCGTTTGGAAAGTTATCCACAGTCAAACAAGCGATTGATTGAGAGCCGTAAGCCTCTAGAATCCGTCTTGTTTCCGTCATAGAGCTGAAATTCACCGGCGTCACATGAACACCGGGCGGCGATTTCGCCGCTCCGACATGCAGGATGACGTCGTATCGGTAGGAATTAAGCTCGTTTTCACGGGCCCCGCGCTTGAGAAGCCCCCTTATTTGACGGATTCGTGACTGTATTTTTTCGAGCCTGTGGAAGAACGACGGATCGATGACAAGCTCTTCCTCCTGCTCGAGGGCCGTCGTCACACTTCTCGCGGCATTGAAACGGCGTAGGAGGCGGAGGTCGCGGACATCGCCGATGATGATCGCGCCGTCCTCGATCCAACCCGCCGCGCGCGCGATCACTCGCGTCAGATAGCCGGCATTCGGGAAGTACTGCACGACCGAATTCAGGATCACAGTGTCGGCGCGAAGCGTCTCCGGCAGGTCATCGGCGTCGGCGGCCAACTGCTCGACATGGGCGAGGTCGGGCCGCGCGCGGATCAGGCGGGCAAGGCGGTCGCGGCAGGCTTGTGACGCATCGATGGCGAGATAGCTTTCGGCATCCGGTGCGAGGCGTTCGACGAGGAGGCCGGTGCCGGCGCCGATCTCGACGATGCGGTGCGGGCGGAGCGATCGGATCCGCGCGACCGTCGCCTCGACCCATTCGTCCATATCGGCGCGGGGAAGGGGCTTGCCGGTGAGGCTGCTCACCCAGCCTTGGAGCATGTCGTCGGGATCGCCGGCCGCGAAGCTCTCGTCATAGACCTCACGCCACCGCGCGAGCTGCTCGGCTTCCATTTCCGGGCAATCGAGTTTCGGCACCACCGTCGCGATGCCGCGGTCGACCTTCGCGGAAGCGACCATCGGATGAGACGCGAGCGCCGCTTCGATCGCGACAGTATCGAGCGTGTCGGTCGTCATCGTTTTTCCAGAACCGTGAAGCCGAAGCTCCAGGGGATGACGTTGAGGATCGCGACCGGCCCGTCATCCGGCCAGTCCGGCAGCGCGTCGAGGCCGAGCAGGCCGTCGAGCGAGAAGCCGTGGGCATAATCCCGCTTCGACGGCTGGCGCGTCTGCGCGGGGTCCAGTCCGAGACCGTCGCAGATGAAGTTCAGATACATGCTGTGCAGGTTGTCGGTGAGCACGAGCGGATAGCCGGCGGGCGGTCGGCCGGTGACGGCCTCGATACGGTCGGCGAAGCTGCGGAGCGCGGCCATCATGGCCTGGGTCTTGCGCTGCACGTCGTTCGTCCGTTCGGCGGCGAACACCTCCGGCGCGCCGTGGGTGACGACATGGCGGAGCAGGGGGGCGTCGGTCTCCGGCGTTATCAGCGCGGCCGCCGCCACGTCGCTCATGACCGACGCTCCGTTCGCCATGAGACGCGGCAGCCCCGCATCCTGCCGGTCGCTGACCACGGCGAGCGCCGCGCGGCTGCTGCCGGAGACCACAAGGGCGCGGGCGAGGCTGAGCACCGAGGAGAGGTTCGCGCATTCGTTCGTCCAACAGGCCTGGACATGGGCGTTGCGCAGGCCGCAATCATCGAACAAAGCGGTGAGGACTGCGTTGCGGACGGCCAAGGGATCGGCCCCAAAGCTTTCGGTCGAGAACAGAACGGTGTCGATCTCGTCGGGATCGATCGCGCCCTTGGCGAGGCAGTCTTTGACGGCGCGTCCCGCCATCTCGGCGACGCCGGCGGCGCTTTCGCGGAACGAGACGAAGCCGTCTTGCTTCAAGAAATCGATCACCGGGCTCTCAGCCGCCGCGCGCTCGATCGGGACGGGCGTCCCCGCCTTGAATCCGATTGCGCCGAGAGCCGCGCCGTCTACAACCATTAGTCCCGATTCCCCATTTCCATATGCGCGTAATACGAGTATATAATCAGAAAAACGCAATCGAAAAGGGGAATTGCATGGAACGCTTCAAGGACCGGGTCGCGGTGGTGACGGGCGCGACCTCCGGGATCGGTAAGGCCGCCGCGATCGAATTCGCGCGGGAGGGCGCGAAGGTCGTGGTGGCCGGCCGCCGGGCCGAGAAGGGGGAGGCCGTGGCGGCGGAGATCCGGGCGTCGGGCGGCGAGGCGGTGTTCGTCCCGACCGACGTGACCGACGCCGGCTCTCTTGCCGCCATGGTCAAGGCCACGATCGACCGCTTCGGCCGTTTGGACTGCGCGTTCAACAATGCCGGGATCGGCGGCGAGAATTTCAAGCCGGTGGCCGATCAGTCTGTCGAAAGCTGGAACGCGGTGATGGCGACGAATCTCACCGGCGTCTGGCTCGCCATGAAATACGAGATCCCCGAGATGCTGCGGTCGGGCCGCGGCGTGATCGTCAACACCGCCTCGAACTATGGCCTCTCCGGATCCGACTTCGGCATCGCGCCTTATGTCGCGAGCAAGCACGGCGTGGTCGGGCTCACCCGCGCGGCCGGCATCGAATATGCGCGCCAGGGCATCCGCATCAACGCGATCTGCCCCGGCTTCACGCTTACGGAAATGATCGAGCCCGCTCTCGCCCATGCCCACGACGCCTTTCTCGCCGATGTCGATAGGCGCGTGCCCATGGGCCGCGTCGCCGAGGCCCGCGAGGTCGCCCGCGCCGTCCTCTGGCTTGCCTCTGACGATGCGAGCTACATGACCGGTCAGACTTTAAGCGTCGACGGAGGAATCATCTCCGGCTGCTGACCGCGCCCTTGTCTCTCCGCGTCTGACGTCCAAGAATGGCGACGTCATCGGATGGGAGGGATTCATGGGGCGCTTGGACGGCAAGACCGCGATCATCACCGGGGCCATGGGCGGGCTGGGCCGTGCGGCGACGCGGTTGTTTATGGCGGAAGGCGCGAATGTCTTTCTCGTCGATCGCGATCAGGCCGGCATGGCGGATGCGACCAAGGATCTCGATCCCGCGAAGGTCGGCGTCGCGCTCGGCGATATCGCCGTCGGCTCGACGATGGACTCCTTGGTCGCGATGGCGGTGCGGCAATTCGGCGGCATCGATATCGCAATCCTGAACGCCGGCATCGCGGGCGACCGGATGCCGATCGAGGATTATCCGATCGAGCTGTTCGATACCGTTCTCGCCACGAACCTGCGCGCCGCCTGGCTCGGGCTGCGCGCGGTTATCCCGGAAATGAAGCGGCGCGGCGGCGGCAGCGTGGTGGTGACGTCCTCGATCCAGGGCCTCGCGGCGCTCCCCGGCACCACGGCCTATACCACCAGCAAGCACGGCCTCGTCGGCATGGTCAAAGGCGCGGCCCTCGAGCTCGCGCCCCACAACATCCGGGTCAATGCGGTTCATCCCGGCTATATCGACACGCCGATGATGGACCGCATCCACGAGGCGGCCGCGCCGGATGCGCCGCAAGCCGTCCACGATGCCATCGCCAAGAGCGTGCCCATGGGCCGCTATGCGAGCGCGGAGGAAATCGCCCGCCTCATGCTGTTCCTCGCCTCGGACGAGTTCGAGCTATTCGACCGGTTCCTCCTTCGTCGCCGACGGCGGGCTGCTGGCGTCGCTGCCGCCGGTCTAAGAACCGGCCCTGACCTGCGGGCGCCGGCCTGCTTCGATTGACATCGCATCATCGACGCCGGAAGATCGATTGGCCTTGTCGGATGCGATCGAGCGGGAGGGGGCTCATGGGAATGAGCAAGGCGTCAATCGCGTTATGTGGCGTAGCGGCCTTTGCTTTTGCCGTGCCGGCGATATCAGCGACCGTGCAGGAGAAGCGGGCGATCGAGGTCGTTGCCGCGCCGGATCCGACGCCGGGCAATATCGGGGTGGCCGAGGACGGCACCGTCATCGTCAGCGAGCATCCCTCGTCGCGGCCCAAGCAGGTCGCGTTCCAGGTCAAGGACGGAACGGTCAGCGTATTTCCCGATGCCCGGCACGCGGCGATCGTCACGGGCGACGACGACAGTGGTTTCCACCCGGTTCTCGGCATTCGGGTCGGGCGCGATGGGCTGGTCTGGATGCTGAGCGGCAATGGCGGGCAGCCGGTCAAATATCTCTATGCCTGGGATAGAAAGGCCGGGAAGCTCGCCAAGGAATTCAAGTTCACCGCGCCGGTGGCCAGGTCGGACAGCTTCTTCAACGACATCGCGCTTGCGCCCCAGCGCCACGCCCTCTTCATCAACGATCCGGCAGGAGATTCCGACGCCGCCATCGTCGAGGTCGATACCGACACCGGCAAGGCCCGCCGCCTGCTCGAAGGCCATCCGAGCCTGCGTTCCGAGGACGTCTCGATCACGATCAAGGGCCGGGTCATGGGCTTCAAGGGGCCGGACGGCAAGATCCGGCCGCTCCATGGCGCGGTCAATCCGATCACCATCGATTCCAAGGCCGAGTGGCTCTATTACGGCCCGATGACCGGGCGCTCGCTCTATCGCATCCGCGTCGCGGATCTCCTGAACGAGGCGTTGGGCCCGGCGGCGCTGGCGGATCGCGTCGACCGCTATGCCGACAAGCCGCCCTGCGCCGGCCTCACGATGGACGATGCCGGCAACATTTATCTCGCGGATGTTCAGCAATTCGGCGTCGGCGCGATCATGGCGTCCGACCGGTCCTATCACCTGCTGGTCAGCGACGAGACACTGATGGATTGGCCGGACGGCTTGAGCGTCGGGCCGGACGGCTATGTCTATGTCGCCTCGAGCGGGCTCTATCACGGCTTCCCGTCCCATGCCGACCTGCCGCGCCCGGCCGACCACTATTACATTACCCGGTTCAAGGCGCTGGCCCCGACCACGGTGGGCCGCTGATGGTGAGCACGACCAAAGAGGAACCTGCCGCCGGCGAGCGGGCCATGGCCGCGTCGCCGGCCTATACCCGCTACGTCATAGGGCTGCTCTTGGTGGTCGGGGTGTTCAATTTCCTCGACCGGCAGATCTTCGCGGTGCTGCTGGACTCGATCAAGCAGGAGTTCGCGCTGTCCGACACGGAGCTCGGGCTCCTCGGCGGCGTCGCCTTCAGTATCTTCTATGTAACCGTCGGCATTCCGATCGCCTGGCTTGCGGACCGGATGAACCGGCGAAATATCATCGCACTCTCCGTCGCCATGTGGAGCGTGATGACCGCGTTGTGCGGAATCCGCCACCGGATTTTTCTCGCTATTCGTCGCGCGGGTCGGCGTCGGCGTCGGTGAAGCGGGGAGTGGGCCGCCGTCGCAATCCCTGATCGCAGATTATGTACCGCCGGCCAAGCGGGGCGGGGCGATGGCGATCCTCGGCCTCAACCTGCCGCTGGGTATCCTGATCGGGTTCCTGGTCGGCGGGCGGATCGCACAATATTTCGGCTGGCAAGCCGCCTTCTATGTCGTCGGTATTCCAGGCATTCTGTTGGCCCTGATCGTGCGCCTGACGTTGCGCGAGCCCGAGCGTGGTCATGCCGACCGGCTCAGGTCCACCGAGCCGGTCCCGCCGATCCTGGCGTCGCTCCGATATTTCCTGGCCCGGCCGACATTCCGCCATATCCCGCTCGGCGCGGCCCTGTTTACCCTCGCCGCCTGGGGGCAACTGACCTGGCTCCCGGCCTTCTTCCATCGCGTCCATGGCATGAGCACGGCCGATGCAGGGACGTGGCTTGCCTTCGTGGTCGGCCTCGGCGGGGCGGTGAGCGTGGTCGGCGGCGGGTTTCTGTCCGATTGGGTCGCCAATAAGACCGGCGACCAGCGCTGGTACCCCTGGATTTCAGCCCTTTCGATCGTGATCGCCTTGCCCTTCGCCTTCGTGATCTTCCTTTCGTCGAGCCCCTATACCGCGCTGGCCGCGCTGATCGTCACGACCTTGATGAGCCAGTGCTGGCTCGGCCCGGTGAACGCGAT
Source organism: uncultured Alphaproteobacteria bacterium (assembly GCA_963732795.1). Classification (GTDB taxonomy): domain Bacteria; phylum Pseudomonadota; class Alphaproteobacteria; order CAVTAV01; family CAVTAV01; genus CAVTAV01. The sequence goes on from CAVTAV010000002.1 coordinate 191,983, forward strand.
GATCCAAGGCGTCGCGGGCTTGAGGCGCCGGGCGCTCGCCTCGGCGATGTTCTATTTCCTGATCAATCTCGTCTCCTACAGCCTGGGCGCCTTCCTGATCGGCCTCGCCAGCGACTATTTCACGCCGATCTATGGCAACGAGTCCCTGCGCTACTCGCTCTTGTCCCTGACGGTGATCTTCCAGGCCTGGGCCGCGGTGCACTTCTTCCTCGCAGCGCGGTCGGTGCGCGAGGACCTGGCAGCGGCGAAAGCGGAGGCGGCCGCTTCATCAGACTGAATATGCTCTCACGTCGTCGCCCCAGCGGAGGCTGGGGCCCAGTCCGGCTGGGCCGGGGGGCATTGGACGCTGCTCTGGATGCCAGCCTGCGCTGGCATGACGACGGAGTGGCTCAGAACTGGATCTGCAGGGTAACGCTCGCCTGATTGCGGCGGAAGTTGTTGGTTGCCGGGACGTTGCTGGCGTTGCGCTTGGAATATTCGTAGCCGAGCGAGGCGCGCATGTGCCGGTTCATGAGATAGCTCAGGTCGATCCGACCGTCCCAGAACTGGTCGGTCCGGGTGATGCCGACATAATGGGCGCGCTCGTATTGGCCCTGGGCGCGGAGGAGGAGGTTGGGGGCCAATTCGTGGTCGAGCGTGACGGTGACGGAGCTCGTGGCGGCCGCGGAGGACTGGTCGAGGGTGGTTTCCTCCGTCGTTCGAAGCGCGTTGATCGTGACCGACGTCGTTTTCGAGGGCGACCAGACCAGATCGGCGCCATAGCCGATATCGTGGACGTCCGGCAGGACCGGGTCCTTGAACAGCCGGGCGATATAGCCGCCGAAGATCCGGCCCTGGATCAGGGCGGTCACCGGAAAGACGATGCCGCCATTGAGCGCGTAGCCCTTGGAATCGCGGTTCAGGCCGAAATCGTCGACCGCCTGCTTATAGTTGACCTTCATGCCGTTGACCTGGACGAAGGGCCGGATCGCGCCGCCGGTATCGAGGCCCAGCTCGACCGAGGCCGTGCCCCAGGTCCGGTCGCGGTCGTGGTTGTTGATCACGGTGTTGTCGGCGCGATAGGTGTCGTGGAAGGTGGAATCCGCGATCGTGCCGCGCACCGTGGCGGTGATCGCGCCGGTGCGATGGTGGAATTCGAGATTGGCGCCCTTTTCGTCGATCTTCGAGGGGGTTACGCCGCGCGGATCGTCCACGCTGGTCCGGGATTCCTGATATTTGTGGTAGTAGACGTCCTCGCTCAGATAGTCGAGCGGGCCGATATCGATCCGGGCCTTCTGCCGCGCCGTGACGTTCTGGTAATCCTCGGTGGTGGCGCTGGCGTGATAGGCGAGGTCGCCCTGGACTGACAGGCCGAAGGAATGGCGCTGCCATTGGCTCTGGATGTCGAGCTGCGGCTGAATTTCCGTGACGGTATCGGCTTTCCGGTTGGTATCCGTCGCGTAGATATTGTCGTCATAAATCTCGGTGACCGGGATCCGGGCGATGGCCACGAAGGTGCCCATCCGGACGCCTTGCGGATCGAAATCCGGCCGCGCCCGGACCGTGACCGAGTCCGCGAGCGGCGTGATCGCGGTCTCGAAATTCTGGGCGCGCGCGCCGTCGCCGGCCAGGGCGACGAAGCCGCAGGCCGCAAGGCAGAGAAGACGTATCAGCGTATGTCTGCGCCGGCCGCGCCCGAATGCCATAAGGCCCCGCTTAAGACAGCCCTCGATTTCGCGTTCAAGCCATACAGGCGAAATCTCAGTACTGTCTTAACGGGGCTGCACCGGCCCGGCCGGTGGGGGGCGTCCGGCGGACCGGTTGGGGGCTCCGACGCCTAAGCCTCCGCGGGCTCGAAGGTGGCTTTCATGCCCTTGTTGACGCAGACGCCGAAGCGTTCCTCGGCGAAATGCCAATTCACCAGCTTGTTCAGGAATGCATCGACATAGGAATCGCGGCGATTCTGGTGATCGAGATAATAGGCATGCTCCCAAACGTCGCAGGCGAGAAGCACCGCCTTGCCCTCGATCAGCGGTGTGACCGCATTCGGGGTCTTTTCGATGATCAGCTTCTTGCCGTCGAAGGCGAGCCAGGCATAGCCCGAGCCGAACTGGCCGAGCGCCGCCGCCTTGAATTTTTCGCGGAATTTGGCCGCGTCGCCAAAATCCTCCTTGATCTTCTTGGCGAGATCGCCGTGCGGGTCACCGCCCCCTTTGGGCGCCATGGAATGCCAATAGACGGTGTGGTTCCACACCTGGGCGATGTTGTTGAACAGGCCCTGATCGCCTTCGGCATGGGCGCCCCGGACGATGTCCTCTATCGGCTTGCCTTTGAGCGGGTTGTCCTCAAGCGCGGCATTGGCCTTATCGACATAGCCCTTATGGTGCTTCTCGTGGTGGAAGTGGAGCGTTTTGGACGAGATATGGGGCTCCAACGCGTCGTAGGCGTAGGGCAGGTCTGGCAAGCGGATGGTCATGGTGACGCTCCTTCAGCTTGGAAACGGTTTCAGGGTCGATTTTCGAGGCTTCGAATGGCCTGACGGACGGTGCGGAGACTGGCCGCGCGGAGATTGTCTCGTTCGCCGCCGGCCATATTCTCCTGATCGGCCACGGTAAGCTGCTCGGCGTCGAGCTCCATCTCGTGCAGCACCGCCAGTTTCTGGGCCTTTGTGAGGGAGGCCGCGTGCACGACCTCCTCAGGGGTTTTGTCTTTCCATGCAGTCATTCCAATAACGATCCTCGCCTCGAAAGGCGCTATGTCTTCCGGTCGGTTCAAGCGCTGGTGGTCGCCGGGTCGGCCGCTTGGCGTATTGCTCATCAGAGCAACGAAAGCGCTCCGGAATTGTTCCCGACCTAATGATGCCTCGGTAACGGCGAAGCCATTCGGCGGCGTGACCCCTTGTCGCGCCGGCGCTCGCGCACGGGAACAAACCGGCAAGAGCCCCCGTTCGTCCGGGTGACGCAGCATGGTTCGGCGTCGCGATCAAGCGGAGGCCGATATGAGCATGACGGATGAACAAAGAGATTTAAGCCATTCTGAAGTCGAGGAAAATGCGGAGATCCGGGACCATGCCAGACCGGAGGACGGCCGCATTACGATCCCGGCGAGAAAGGCGCGCGGTGCGGGCCTCGGGATCGAAAACAGGCGCGACGGTCTTCGTCTGGCGGGCGCCGCGGCATTCGCCCTCGTGGCGATCGTCCTGGCGGCGGTGGTGACCTCCGTCACCGCGTGAGCCGGCTCAGGCCGCGTGGCCCGTCATGTCGGCAAGGGAATGGCGGGCCCGGGCGAGGCGGCTCTTCACCGTCCCGATCGCCACATGAAGCCGTTCGGAGACCTCGCGGTAGCGCAGGCCCTCGAAGACGACATAGTCGATGACATCGCGCTCCTCCCGGCGGAGGCCTTCCATGGCATCGAGGACGGCGTCGAATTCCAGCCTGCTGGGCTGTTCCGGTTTGTGACCGGCGGCGCTGGACCAGTCTTCGAGCGAGACCTGGATACCGCGCCGGGCGCGGGCCCGTTGCTTGTCGATAAAGCTATTCTTGAGAATCGTAAAAAGCCAACTGCGCAAATCGGTTCCGGGGCGAAATTGATCTAGTTTCTCAATGGCGCGTTCGAGGCAGTCCTGGACCAGATCGTCGGCCCGTTCGGTCTCGTGGGTGAGGGAACGCGCGAAACGCCGGAGATGGGGCATCTCGTCTTCCAGACGGTCGAGCAAGGCCTGACTATGAATTGGCAAGGGTAATCCTCCCGCTTTCGATGTGAATTTGATGCTGGCCTCGGAGACAGTCCTCACGTAAGAGCCGTTACCGATGTGTCAAGGCGGGCCGCGGTGGGCGTTGGACCGCGGTGCCGCCTTTGGGTAAGCTGCGGGCGGGTTTGAACGGCGGCGCGGCGCATATCGTCGCAGGCAGATACAGGGGGAGGCGATGGCGGCTCGAAGCGGAGAGGATTACAAACGGCGGCTCCGGGAGCAGCCGCCTGAAATCTGGCATCGCGGCAAGCGGATCGAGGATGTTACGGTCGAGCCGGGTTTTAAAGGTGGAATAAAGTCTTACGCGGCGTTATTCGATCATCGCCTGAAGCACCCGGAGGCCAATTTCTTCGCCTCGCCGACTTCCGGCCAAGCGGTCCATCTGAGCTTCCTGGAGCCCAAGAGCCAGGCCGAGGTCGAGACGGTCGGCAACGCACTGCAGTTTTCGGCCGACTTCTCCTGCGGCATGTTCGGTAGGGATCCGAGCTATCTGAACCGCTCGCTTGTCTCCTATGCCTCGGCCGCATCATGGCTGGCGGGGGCCGATCCCAAGTTCGGGGAGAACATCCGGGCCTATCTCGACTATATGCGCGAGAATGACCTCGCGCTCACCCATACTCTGATCAATCCCCAGGCCAACCGTTCCAAACCGGTCCACGAGCAGCACGAAAAGCTCGGCGCGCATATCACCAAGGAGACCGACGCCGGCATCCGCATTACCGGGGCCAGAATGCTGGCGACAATGCCGATTTCCGACGAGATCATGGTTTTTCCCTCAACTTTGCTCCAGGAAAGCCCGGAAAGCGCGCCGTACGCCTTCGCTTTTAGCATTCCGAACGCGACTCCCGGCGTGAAATTCCTGTGCCGCGAGAGTCTCGATCTCGGCCAAAGCCATTACGACGCGCCGCTCGCCTCGCGGTTCGAGGAGATGGACGCGGTCGTGTTGTTCGACGATGTGCTGGTGCCCTGGGAGCGCGTGTTCCTCTATCAGGATGTCACCCGGTGCAATCAGTCCATGAGCAAGACCACGGCGGTCGTGAACATGGCCCATCAGGTGGTCTGCAAGAACATCGCCAAGACCGAGTTCGTGCTGGGCCTCGCGTCGATGATGGTGGACGCCATCGGGGCGCATCCGTTCCAGCACATCCATGAGAAGATCACCGAGCTCTGGATCGCGCTCGAGACCATGAAGGCGTTCCGCCGCGCCGCCGAGATCGACGCCGCGCCAAACGAGTTCGGCATGGTGATCCCTGCCTGGGATCCCCTGGACGCCGCCCGCAACCTGTTCCCCAAGCTCTATCCCCGCATGGTCGAGATCATCCAGCAGATCGGCGCGTCGGGCCTCGTCGCCATGCCGACCGAAGCCGATGTCAACGGCCCCCTGGCCGAGGAGATCAAGCGCTACTACAACACCGGCCGCATGGACGCCCTGGACCGCATCCCCCTGTTCAAGCTTGCCAGCGATTTGGCGGTCTCCGCATTTGGCGCTAGGCAAGTGCTCTACGAGCGCTTCTTCTTCGGCGACCCAGTGCGGATGGCCGGGGCGGTCTTCAATGGGAAGGACCGGTCGCGGGCGGAGGAGCGGGTGAGGGAGTTGCTGAAGAGGTCGTACTAGACTCCGGCCGCTAGGAAGACTGCTTGCTAAAGGCTAATACGATCAGGACGACGGCAAACAAGCCTAACGGCACGACAATTCCCACCATCCTTTTCATTGCGGGGTCACCGGTCCAAAAGCGGTTGAGCGCCAAAAGGATGAGGAATGACAAGATGCCGGCGGCAATCGTGGCCTTGCCCCCGAGAGCATTAACACGATACCAAATCTCGGTATTCGATAGGGTTTCTGGTGTCCTTATGCCGTACCAGTCATTTGGGGGGACCTTTCTCATCGCCAACGGGATGCCGAGAACGACGAACACGCCTGAAATCACGAAAGGCCACAAACCCATTATTTCCCCCAATGAAAATAGTGCGGTCAACGAATGTTCAAATCAGAGCCACTTAGCGTGGAGCGCAGTGTATCCCCCTGACCTCAAGTTTTTCCGCAACGGTGTGTGGCCCTAAGCCTTCGTGGAGTTACGGTGACAGTGCGCTTAATTGCGGGAGGGGGAGATGATACTCGTCATTTAAATGCACCGTCACCGTAATTGCAAAGCTGCTGGAACGAAGGTTAAGTGCACTTTCACCGTAATTCCCCGACCGACTTTCTCCGAGCATCCTGCGACAACTGTTCGCTTGCCGCTGACCGACCCTGGCGTCAATCTCGGCACGAAGAGTTGGTCATCTGGAGGACGTCGGTTATTGAGCCGAGTTTAGATGACAAAAGGGGCGGCTGCTCTGTCGCAAAGTAAAGGATACCCAAATGACCTTGAAAGTAATCGGTGCGGGCGTTGGCCGTACGGGAACACTTTCCCTCAGGCTGGCGATCGACCGGCTCGGGTTTGGCCCCTGTCACCATATGGAAGTGGTGCTGCAGAACATGCCGGTGCAGGTCCCGCTGTGGGTGGATGCCCTTAAGGGACAAGGCGACTGGGGACGGATTTACGACGGCTTCAACAGCGCGGTGGACTGGCCCACCGCCGCTTTCTTCCGTGATCTGATCAAGGTGTATCCGTCTGCGAAATTCGTGCTGACCCATCGCGATCCCGGGACGTGGGCCGACAGTTTCATGCCGACAATCCACAAGCTGGTCAGCGAGCGAGATCAGGCGCCGGAGCACATGAAAGCCTGGCTCGAGATGGTCCATGACGTCGTCGCCAAGACGGGCTTCCCCGACGGGCTCGACCGCGAAGGACTGATCAAGGCCTTTGTCGCCCACAATGAAGCGGTGAAAGAGGCGATCCCCACAGATCAATTGCTGATCTATCAGATGAAAGAAGGCTGGGGGCCGCTTTGCGACTTCCTCGGCGTGCCGGTACCGGACGAAGAGTTTCCGCGGACCAATGCGCGCGCCGAATTCTGGGAGTTGGTCAACGCCGCTCTTTGAGGCGGCGGTTTCGGTTGCGCGAGGTACCGCTCAGAACCGTTTCAACAGCCGGTCGAGCTAGTCGAGTTCTTTCCGGCTGCCCGTGCGCTGGCATCGGGCACTTGCACACCAAGGACCCGTGCGTGTGTTGAGTGGAGTGACGGTGACAGTGCACGTAATTGCGGAGTTACGGGGAATTACCGTGACAGTGCACTTAATTGCGGGGGAAGACGATGCTTGTCAGTTAAATGTACTGTCACCGTAATTCCTGTCTCCGTAATTCCAATAGCGTGAGGGCCAGAACCTTAAGGGCTGTCAATTTTATGGCTTAGCCGACATATTTGGTCCGCATACCCTCAACTTCGCTCGCTCCATTTGTCCGTGGGCAACGAAGTCAGCTCGTCTTCGACGCCCGATACCGCCCGAACGCCATGACGGCGTCGCGGTACAGGCTCGCGGCGACGCCGACGGCGCCGAGGGCGATCCAGGCGTCGCTCTTGCTGAACGGGCCAAACAGCCAGCAGAACGTGGCGGCCGCAAAGAGGGCCATGCCGAAATAGTCGATGCGCTTTGCGACGCGATGCCGGTCCATGGCTTTCGGATTCCGCGCCAGATAGGCCTCGTACTGTGCCTCTCCGCCGCGCAAAGCCTTGTTGTAGCGTCTGGTGCCGAAGATCGTGACGAGACCCAGGGCCAGAAGCAGGATCGGCCCGAGCAAGCTCACATGCGGCAATTCGACGACGAACACGAACGCCGCGTAGGCGCAAAGCACAACGCCCATCGCAAGGCGGATGTAGCTGGCGACATTGGAGCGCATGGCGGCCCTCGCGACTGCTGAATAGGCCGATGGTCGCACAAAAGCGCCGCTATTTGCCAGAATTCCGTTGTGGAACTCGCGTTCGATCGGACAAGATGGACGTCCGCACTCGAGGGGGACGTCCCGCTGATGAATCGCCTGAATCCCGTCGCGCTCGGATTCAAGGTCACCCCGGCCTACCGGAAATATGTGCTCGCGATCCTCTGGCTCGCCGGGATGCTGAGCTTTCTCGATCGCCAGGTCTTCTCGGTCCTCCTGCAATCGATCAAGAACGAGATGGGCCTGAGCGATACCGAGCTCGGCCTGATCGGCGGGTTCGCGATCAGCCTGTTCTACGCGACCTTCGGCCTCATCCTCGGCAATATGTCCGACCGGTTCAACCGCCGGAACATCCTGGCGGGCTGCATCACGGTGTGGAGCGTGATGACGGCGCTCTGCGGCGCGGCGGCGGGGTTCGCGAGCCTGTTCCTGGCGCGGGTCGGCGTCGGGGTGGGCGAGGCGGGCGGCACGCCGGCGAGTGCGGCGATCCTGGCCGATTACTATCCGCCCTCGAAGCGCAGCCAGGCCTTCGCTATCCTCGGCACCTCCATTCCGGGCGGCGTCTTCGTCGGCTTTCTGCTCGGCGGTTGGATCGACCGGTTCTTCGGCTGGCGCTGGGCCTTCGCGGCGGTCGGCCTGCCGGGGCTGATCCTCGCCGTCGTCGTGATGCTGACTTTGCGCGAGCCGACCCGCGGCCATTCCGAGAACCGCAAGGATTTCGCGGGCGGCGTCAGCTTCCTGGAGACCCTCAAATATTTCTGGTCGGTCCGGACCTACCGCCATCTGACCATGGGTATGGCGCTTTTCATTACCGGCGCGCTAGGCTCCGGCATCTGGATCCCGGCCTTCTTCCAGCGCGTTCACGGCATGGATACGGCGGTCGTCGCCACCTGGCTCGGCTTCATCTACGGCTTCGGCGGGATCGCCGGCGCGCTGATCGGCGGCAAGATCGCGGATGTGGTCGTCAAGAAGACCGGCAATCCGGCGTGGTATCTCCGGGTCCCCGCCGTAACGCTCGCCTGCATGCTGCCCTTCGGGGTTTTCGTCTATCTCTCGCCCTGGGCCTATCCGGCGCTCCTGGTCCAGATCGTCTTCGTCGTCCTCCAGCACACGCCGCTCGGGCCCCAGAACGCCATGATGCAGGGTCTGGCGGGCCTCAGAATGCGCGCCCAGATCGCCGCCATCATGGGCTTCCTGGCCAACGCCATCCCCGCCGGCCTCGGCCCGTTTCTCGTCGGCGCGGCCAGCGACCATTTCACGCCGATCTACGGCAACGACACCTTGCGCTACGCGATCCTGGCCGTCGTGCTGGTGGCTTTCGGCTGGGGCGCTATCCACTATTACCTGGCGTCGCGGACGCTGGGGCGGGATCTGGCTCTGGCGCGGGAAATCTAGCCACTCTGTCATCCCGGCCTGAGCCGGGATCGTCCCCTCCTCTGAATATGCTCTCGCCTGTATGTCTGTTTTTTTGGGTTTAGACCGGGTTCAGGCCGCCGAGGCGAGCTTGCGCCAGCCCAGGCTGTCTAGGGTGTTGCCGGACGGGTGATATTCCGCCCCCAGCCAGCCGTCATAGGCGCTTTTCTCGATCGCGGCGAAGACGGCGGGGAAGTCGATCTTGCCGGTGCCGGGCTCGTGGCGGCCGGGCATGTCCGAGAACTGGATGTGCCAGATGCGCCGCAAGGTCTGTTCGAAGGTGGCGACGGGGTCCAGGCCCATCATGGCGGCGTGATAGACGTCGAATTGGAGGCCGAGATTGGGGCGGCCGGATTTCTTCAGGATCGTCATGGCGGTGTCGAAATCGGGCACGATGTAGTCCGACCGGTCGACCGGATTGATCGGCTCGATCAGGACCGAGAGGCCGTCGCCGGAGAATTCATCCGCCGCCAGGGCCAGCCGGTCGCGCAGGGTGGAGAGGCAGGTCTCGCGCTCGGCGGGCTCGCAGTTTCCGGCGAGGACGTTGACCTGCTGGACGCCGAGCGTGAGGGCGTAATCCCGCGCCTGCTTGATGCTCTCCAGAAACGGGACTTCGAGCTCGGGGCGGCAGGCGAGGCCGGGGCGGCCCTTTCCGGCCGTGATCGAGGAATTGATCAGCACCACCTCGACCCCCGCGGCGGTGGCGGCGGCGGCCACTTTCGGGGCCGGCTCTTCATAGGGGAACGAGGATTTCGACCCCCTCGAATCCGGCGTCGCGCGCGGCGGCGAAGCGGTCCAGAAGCGGCATTTCGGTGAACATGGTGCTGATATTTGCGGCGAATTTCAGCATGAGCTTGGGCGTCTCCGTCTTCGTCGTGCGGCAGGCAGCCTGAAGGATGGCGCGAAATCGCCCGAAGAAAAGGAAAAAATGCCGAAATCCCCAAACCGCATCGACCTATTTGGTTAGCGGCTACGTCTTAACGCTCGGTTGCCGTCCCGGACAGGGCGCGCGACCTTGAAAATGCCCGTTAACTGTACGAGACTGCGGACGGGTTCAAACAGCACCGTTTCCAGCCGCCAAAAACCATCCCGGCGAGAGAGAACCATGAACGATTTCACCAAAATCGACCCGGAGACCGCCGAAGCCGGCCGACTCCGGCCCTTCCTTTCCGTTCCGCGATCCGGTTTCGCGCCGGAGCTTCATCAAGAGCGTGATCGCCTCGGGCGCGGTCGTCGCCGGTAGCGGCATGGTGTTCGGCTCGCTTGCCGGATGCTCGAATAATGCCAGCGGTCCGGCCAAGGGCGCGGTCGAGCGGATGCTGATGCTGAACGTCAACGGCCAGATGCGCCCGGTAGACGTGCTGCCGAACGAGACCCTGGCAATGACCTTGCGCTACAAGCTCGGCCTTACGGGCACGAAGCTCGGCTGCGACCGCGGCGAATGCGGGGCCTGCACGGTGGTGATCGACGACATCGCCTATAATTCCTGCTCCATGCTGACCCACAGCGTCGGCACGCGGAACATCACGACCATCGAAGGCCTCGAAGGCGCGAACGGAGAGCTCCATCCGATCCAGCAGGCCATGATCGACGAACTCGGCCCGCAATGCGGCTTCTGCACCGGCGGCCAGATCATGTCGGCGGTGGCGCTCTTGAAGGCGAATCCCAAGCCGACGCGCGAGGAGGCCCGCCATGCGATGGCGGGAAATCTTTGCCGTTGCGGGGCTTACGACCATTACTTGAACGCAATCATGCGCGCCTCGCAGGGAGTGGCATGACATGGCTTATGATCTGATCGGCAAGAACTTCACCCCGCCGGACGTCCGCGCCAAGGTCACCGGCAAGTCCACCTATGCCGAGGATATCCGGGCCGAGGGCATGGCGTTCTGCAAGCTGCTTAACCAGCCCCTATCCCCACGCCAAGGTCACCAATATCGACGCCTCCGAGGCGCTGAAGATGGAAGGCGTCTACGGCGTGCTGTTGCCCGAGGACGTGCCGAACTTCCCGCCGCCCCAGGAATCGATCCTGACCATGGAGCCGACCTTCGTCGGCGATCCGATCCTCGCGGTCGCGGCGGTCGACGAGGTCGACGGCCGAGAACGCGATCGAGAAGATCAAGGTCGAGTATCAGGCGCTGCCCTTCGTGGTCGATCCGCTGCAGAGCCTTCAGCCGGGCGGCGTCGATGCCCATGAGAAAGGCAATGTCGTGACGTCCGGGAGCGGCGAGGGCATCGGCGGCACGCCCCAGCTCAAGGACGTCAAATGGATCGGCCAAGGACTTCGCCATGGCGAAGGAAGGCCAGTTGCCCGAAGGCCAGCCGCTGGTGCAATGGGAGTTCGGCGACGTCGATGCCGGGTTCAAGAAGGCCAAGCTGGTCATGGACGAGAGCTTCGTCACCGCCAGCAATCCGCACCATTCGATGGAGCCGCGCAGCGCCTTCGCCTATTGGGAGAACGGCAAATGCACGCTCTACGGCTCGACCCAGAGCCAGAGCTTCGTCATGACCGGGCTCGCCAATCTCCTGGGCGTGTCGGTCGATAAGGTCAATTACATCTCGGAATATTGCGGCGGCGGCTTCGGCTCCAAGGGCAGCGCCTATGCCGTCATGACCGTGCCCGCCCATATGGCGAAGAAGATCAACCGCCCGTGCCTGCTCCGCATCACCCGCGCCGAGGAATACTATCTCGGCTCGGCCCGCGCCGGCTTCCAGGGCCGGATCAAGCTCGGCTTCGCGGCGGACGGCCGGCTTCTGGCCGCCGATCTCTATGTCGTGCACCAGAACGGCTCGAAGCAGGGCTTCTTCGACTATCAGGCGGCGGGCGACGCGGTTTCGCTGGTCTATCAGCCGGAAGCCATGCGGTTCCAGGCCATTCCGGTCTCGACCAACACGCCGCCCTGCGGCCCGCAGCGCGGTCCCGGTCAGAACCAGATGGCGGTCGCGATGGAGCCGTCTGATCGACAAGGCGGCGAAATCCTTGGGGTCGATCGCCTGAAGATCCGCGAGATCAATGCGCCCGACGTCAATTCCAAGGTCGATGGGCGGCAGAAGGTCTCCAGTGCCTATGTCCACGAGGCATTGGAGATGACCGCCGAACGGTTCAATTACGCCGACAAGAAGAAGATGAGCGGCCGGAAGAACGGCTCGAAGGTGATCGGCATCGGCGTCGGCCAGGCCTATCACTCGGCGGGTGCGTCGGGTTTCGACGGGCTGGTGCGGATCACGCCGGACGGCAAGCTCCACATCCATACCGGCGTCGGCAATCTCGGCACCTATTCCTACGCCACGACCTCGCGTGTGGCGGCGGAAGTGCTGGGCTGCGATTGGGACGACGTCATCATCGAGCGGGGCGACAGCCGTAAGGGCCTGCCCTGGAATCTCGGCCAGTTCGGCTCCAATACCTCCTTCACCATGTCGCGGACGAATTACGCGGCGGCGATGGACTGCAAGCAGAAGCTCCAGGAGATCGCCGCGATGGGCCTCGGCGGCAAGCCGGAGGATTACGACGTCGGCGGCCAGATGGTGTTCGCCAAGGCCGACAAGTCGAAGGCCATGAGCTTCGCCGATGCGGCCAAGAAGGCGATCGAGCTCGGCGGCAAATATGACGGCCACGAGCCGCCCGGCGACGTGTTCTTCCTGACCAAGGCCTCGGTTTCGCAGCTCGCCGGCACCGGCCTGATCGGCGTCGCCAAGGATACTCTCGCGCTCAAGGATCACGTCGCGACCTTCACGGTCGGCATGATGATGATCGAGCTCGACACCGAGACCGGCAAGTTCGAGATCAAGGACTACGCCGCCACGGCCGATTGCGGCACGGTGGTCTATCCCATGGGCCTGCATCACCAGATCCGCGGCGGCGGCGTGATGGGCATCGGCTTCGCGACCTTGGAGCACGCGGTCTACGATCCGCAGAACGGTCTCGCCGCGAATGTCGGGCTCTATCAATGCAAGCCGCCGTCCTATCTGGACGTGCCGAGCGAGATGGACGTCGCGGGCGTCGACAAGCCGGATCCGGACAGCCCGTTGGGCATGAAAGGCGTCGGCGAACCGCCCTTGGGCGCGGCCGCGAGCGCACTTCTTTCGGCGATCTCGGATGCGCTCGGCGGGCACTATTTCAACCGCACGCCGGTCAAGCCAGACATGATCGTGAACGCCGCGGCGGGACGGCCTCAGTCCCATACGCCGCTTCAGGTCAACTGCCAGTAGGAGGGCGAGATGTCGAAGGACGTAATGCCGAGCTTCGAGCTCTTCCAGCCGAATGATATCGCCACCGCCTTGAGCCTCCTCGACAAATACGAGGACGGTTGGAAGATGGCGGGCGGCCAGGACACATTGGACTGGCTCAAGGACCGCAACAAGCATACCTCCGCCGTCATCGACTTGAACGGCATCGTGGAGATGAAGGGCATCAAGGAAACCGCCGACGGGATCGAGATCGGCGCGCTGACGCCCCTGGTCGAGATCGCCAACAATCCGATGATCAAGGAGAAGTGGGGCCTTCTCTCGACCGCCGCCGGGCGGGTCGCGAGCCCGCAGATCCGCAATATCGGCACCATCGGCGGCAATGTGAACCAGGACGCCCGTTGCTGGTATTACCGCTCGGGGCTGAATTGCTACCGTGCGGGCGGCACGACCTGCTATGCCGACACGCCCCAGGGCATGAACCGCGAGCATTGCCTGTTCGAGGCCTCGCGTTGCGTGGCCGTCTCGCCGTCGGATACCGCGCCCTGCATGGTCGCGCTCGACGCCTCCATGGTGGTGCACAATTCATCGGGCGAGAAGGTCATCAAGGCCGACGATTATTTCATCGGCCCGGCCACCGATATCCGCCGCATGACGGTGCTGGAGCACGGCGACATCCTGACCAAAATTCGCCTGCCGAACGACTGGGCGGGGGCGAAGTTCTATTTCGAGAAGGTCGCGGACCGGAACACCTGGGATTTCCCGCTGGTCAATATCGCGTCCGCCATGAAGGTCGGCGCGGACGGCATGATCCAGGACATGCGCATCGTCTGCGGCGCGGTCCAGGCCCGGCCCCGGCGGCTGACCGGCGTCGAGCAGACCGTCAAGGGTAGCCCGCAGAACGAGGAAACGGCGGCGCTTGCGGCACGTGTCGCGGCCCAGGGCGCGGTGCCGCTCAATTACAACCACTTCAAGATCCCGTTGATGGAAAACCTGGTCAAACGCGCCGTCCGGGATTCGTGATCCGTGGACTTGTTCCGCGTCAGCACCGATGTCTACGGCCAGGAGACCCTGAAAGGGCTCAACTGGGATTTGCTGTGGGTCTTCTTCGGGGTCGCCGCCGGGATCATCGTGATCCATTTCGTGGTGTCGTTGCTGCGTCCGAGTAAACGCAAGGCATAGCGACATGGCGAGTGACCGCGTTCTCCGCCACAAGGGCATCGACCGGCTGTTTCATTGGGTGACGGCCGTCGCCGTGCTGACCTTGCTCGGGACAGGCCTGCTGCCCGTGCTCGGCGTCAAGTTCGATTGGCTGACCATTCATTGGATCGCCGGCATCGTGTTGATCGCGGTCATCCTGTTCCACATCGTCCGCGCCACCATCTGGCAGAGCCTGCGCTCGATGGCGATCGGGCCGAAGGATCTCGGTAACCTCGGGGGCGAGCTCGGCTTCGGCCGCCCGGCCCGCGAGGGCAAATATCTCGTCGCCCAACGGCTCATGCACCATGTCATGACCCTCGTGGGTCTCACCGCGATCGCGACCGGCATCCTGATGCTGGTTAAGATCGACACGCCGTTCTGGAAGCGCCAGCCCTATTGGCTGTCGGAGCACAGCTGGGGCGTGATCTACGCCTTCCACGATCTCGCGGCCATGGGTTTCGTCAGCCTGATCATGCTGCATGTCTATTTCGCTCTCCGGCCCGAGAAATTCGCCTATACCCGTGCCATGATCTCCGGCTGGATGAGCCGCCAGGACTATCTCGAAAACCACGATCCCGCCCTTTGGCCCGCCGACGACAGCGAGGCGCAGTCTTGACCGAAGGGCAGAGAACGGCGCTTGCGGAGGCCATCACGGCGATCGAGCGCAGCTACGAATTCATGCTGGCCTACGCCGCCCAGGGCCGCGATTTCGAGGACCCCAAAGGCCCGGCGATCCGCCAATGGCTGACGACCTTGCGGGATTCACTGGCCGGTGTCGCCGATCTCGTCGCGGCGCACGAGGGCGTGCCTTCCTTCGGGGCCTTTGTCGATGTCCTCCGGGCGGACGCCGAGAGGGCGAAAGCCGCCGTCGAGGTGGCGCTCTCTTTGCCTTCGATCGGATCGCAGCTCGTCGACAACCTCAATGCCTCCATCCATCTCCGGGCGCTGCTGACGGACATCTTTCTTGTGGATGAGGCATTAAAGTCCGGCCGACGAATGGCGGCCAAGAAGGACTGACTTGGGCTCTGTACTCGATAGCCGTCATCCCAGAATGCAAGGCTCGCATACCGAAAACCTGCGGTTTTCGGGCTCGCCTAACATCCGGGATGACAACGAAAATGCTATTGAGTACAGACCCTAAAGCGGATCGAGCGCCGGGGCGCTGACCGACAGATCCTTGAGCTCCGCGATGGTGCGGATGCCGAGTTGGACCATGACGGTCGAAATCTGGTCGCAGATAATGTCGAGCGCCGGGCGCGCAGCATCGAGGCCGAGGGCGCCGATGGCCGTGTAAGGATATTTGCCGAGCATCACGAGGTCGGCCCCGAGCCGGAGCAGCCGCAGGATATCGAGGCCGCTGGTCGCGCCACTGTCGGCAAGCACCACAATATCGTCGCCGACGGCCTTGCGGATGGCGGGCAGAACCTGGACCGGCGAGGGCGCGGCGTCGAGCTGGCGGCCGCCATGGTTGGACACCACGATGCCGTCGGCCCCGGCCTCGACCATCTCGGCGGCGGCCCTGGGGTCGAGCACGCCTTTGACCAGGAGCTTGCCGCGCCATGCCTTGCGGACCTCGGCGACTTCCCGCGTGCCGAAGGGCTGGCTCATATCGGCCATGTTCTCCGCCGCCTTCATATAGGGCTTGATGTTCATCACTTCCGGGTTCGGCCCCTTGATCATCCGGAGCGCCCAGCGGGGATAGAACGGCGCCATGCGGATCAAAGGCGCGAGCCTGACCGGCGGCTGCACGCCGCTGCGCATCGCCTTCTCCCGGCGCTGGCCCCTGGGGATGTCGACCGTGACCATCATCACGTCGCAGCCGGTCTTGGCGGCGCGGGCGATGATATCGCCGCGGGCTTCCTCGTTGCGGATCGGATAGAGCTGGAACCAGAAATTCTCGCCCGCGACCGGCGCGACGTCCTCGATGGTCGCGGAGGCCACGGTGCTCAGCACATAGGGAATGCCGATCTCGCGTGCGGCGTTCGCAAGCGCCTTCTCGGCGCCCGGGCAGAAGATGCCGGGCGTGCCGACAGGGGCAATCGCGAAGGGATAGGTCCAACTCCGGCCGAAAACATCGACGGCCGGCGCGGCCGGGTTCAGGTCGCCGCTGACCTTGGGCACCAGGACGACGGACTGGAGATCGGAGCGGTTGCGCCGGAGACCTATCTCCTCGCCGATCCCGGCCTGCAGATAGGTAAAGACTGGCGGCGGCAGCACCTTGCGGGCGCGCGCCACGAAATCCTCATAAGCGACATAGCGCGGCGGCAGGCCCCCAGCCATCAATTCCCCTCCAGAATGAAGCGGGCCGATCTTAGAAGCGCCCCCCTAGCTGTCAAGGCTGCGGCCGAATAAGCCCTTGACCTTGGTCGGCTCCGGCCGGGATCATGCGCGAAATCCGGACGTACCATGGGGGAACCAGACATGAAAGACGTGGCGGGAAAAGGCGCCTTCATCACCGGCGGCGCAAGCGGCATCGGCCTCGGCATCGCAAAAGCCTTCGTCAAGGCCGGGATGAAGGTCGCGATCGCCGATCTGCGCCAGGATCATCTCGACGAGGCGGCTGCCTTCTTCAACGGTACCGACAAGAAGGACAACGTCCATTTCATCCGCCTCGACGTCACCGATCGCAAGGCCATGGCCGCCGCCGCCGCCGAGACCGAGGACCGCTTCGGCAAGATCCACGTGCTGGTAAACAATGCCGGCGTCGGCATCACCGGGCCCGTGAAGGACGCCAAGTTCGACGACTGGGATTGGGGCATGGACGTCAATCTCGGCGGCGTGATCAACGGCCTCGTGATCTTCCTGCCCTATCTCATGAAGCACGGCGAGGGCGGGCATATCATCTCGACCTCGTCCATGTCGGCGATCGTCCCCATCAAGGGCGCGACCATCTATACGACCGCCAAAGGCGCGGTGAACGGCATGATGGAATCGATCCGGGGCGAGCTCGCCGCCGACAATATCAGCGCCTCCGCCTTCTGCCCCGGTCCGGTTCAGAGCAACATCTCCGAGGCCGCCAAGCTGCGGCCCGAGAAATACAAGAAGAACTCGGGCTTTGCCGAGGCGGAGCAGAGCCTTTCCAAGCGGCCGAACAATCCCCATTGGATGGACCATGTCGAGGTCGGCGAGCGCGTGTTGCGTGGCTTGAGGCGCAACGACCTTTTCATCTTCACCCATCCCGAATTCAAGGCAGGCGCGGCCGAGCGCTGCGAGGCGATCCTGGCGAGCTTCCCCGACGAGCCGATCAACGAGGAGCGCGCCAAGGGCATCACCTTCCTGACCTCGAACTCGATCTATCCCGAGGCCCTGGAGATCGCCCGGCGCAAGGACGACTGACCGGTCATTGCGAACGATCGCAGGGAGCGCGGCAATCCGGCCTGCGTGGATCGCCGCGGTGCTTCGCGCCTCGCGATGACGGATGCGGCTAATCATAACATTCGTTATAATTAGCTTGTCGGACAGGGCTGCCGGACCGGTGCTGTTGAAAATTACTGCGCCAACCCGCTCCGATTGCCGTTACACTCATCGAACGGTTTGGGGCGACCGTACAATAGCGGGGGCGGCATGCCGAAGGGGGAGGATGCCGGTTGCGGTCGGTCCCGGATCCGTTGGCGGCGTCCGTGTTGTTGGGCGCCGGGAGCAGGAAGGGGACCATTATGACTCAACGTAAGAAGACCGGACGAAAATCCGAGGCGAAGCCGTCGACCGGGGCGCTACGGCGGCCCGAGCCCGTGATGGTGGACGAACTGCCCGGCCGGCCGCATGTGGCGCGCAATGCCCTGGATATGACGCCCGATCCGATTCTCTCGCCTCAGATCGTCTGGTACCGGCTGCTGAAGCTCACCAATCTGATGGGCCGGCCGTTCTTCACTCGGTTCGCGCAAGCGCACGAGCTCAGCGGCAATGACTGGCGCGTGCTGACCACGCTCGCGGCGATGCCGGAAGCGGCGTCCCACGAGCTCTGCCAAGTGACCGGCATGCATCCGATGAACATCAGCCGCTCGGTCGCCACCTTGCGCCGCCAGGGCCGGGTGAGCGAGCGCACCGATCCCGCCAACCGCCGCCGCAAGATCCTCTCGCTCACGTCGAAGGGCTGGGAGGTCTATAACGCGGGTGTGCCCCAGGTCCGCAAGGTGGCGCAGATTCTGTTTGCCTCCATGTCGCCGCTGGAGGTCGAGTTCCTCGGGCGCCTGGTCGACGTTCTGGTCAGTCGGCTGGAGGAGATCGATCTCGACGACGCGGTCCTGCACGAGGATCTCGACGCCGAAGCATAATCGCCGAAATTGGCGGGTTGTCTTCGTTCCCGCCAGATCCTATGAGTTCGAAGGCCGGGGCGCACAGCCCCGGCCGCGATCTTATAAGGGGAGGCGAGATGAAAGTCGCGCTGATCGGCGCAACCGGCTATGCCGGCTCCAAAATTCTGGCGGAGGCCCTGGCGCGCGGACACCTCGTGACGGCGATCGCCCGCAAACCCGAAGCCCTGGAGCCGAATCCGAGCCTCACCCCGGTCAAGGCCGACATTCACGACACCGAAATTTTGGCCCATCTCCTCGGTGGCCATGACGCGATCGTCGACGCCTTCAATCCCGGCCGCGGCAGCACCGATCCCGACATCTTCGACCAGCATGTGAAGGGCCATAAGGCCATCATCGCGGCGGTGAAGGAGTCGGGCGTGCAGCGGTTCCTTGCGGTCGGCGGGGCGGGCAGCCTGAAGCTCGCATCGGGCGAGGAATTCATCGGGTCCGAGGATTTTCCGCCGGACTTCACGCCGTTCCTGCCGGGCATACGCGGGACCCGTGAGCTCTATTACCTTCTGAAGAAGGAGCCCGATCTCGACTGGGTTTTCCTCGCCCCGTCGTCGCGCCTTGAGCCCGGCGAACGGACCGGGCAATACCGGGTCGGCAAGGATCATCTGTTGTTCGACGACGAGGGCGAGAGCCGCATCTCGCTCGAAGACTTTGCGGTCGCCATGATCGACGAGCTGGAGCAGCCCAAGCATCATCGCGAACGCTTTACCGTGGGATATTGAGGAGAGACATGACCAACAAACTTAAGCCCCTGAGCGTCGAGGACCGGTTCGCGATCGAGGACCTCTGCGCGCGCTACGCATGGACGCTCGATACCGGCGACCCGGACGGCTTCGCCGAGTGCTTCACGCCAGACGCGCTGATGATGGAGGAGGTCTTCGACGACCCCGATATCTGGCGCGGCCGCGACCAGATCCGGCGTTGCGCCGAGCATTACAAGAACGTCCCGAACTTCCCCGGCCGGCAGCATCACTTGAGCCAGCTCATGCTCGACGGGAATTCGGAGGAATGCGCCGCCAGAATCCTATGCCTTCGTCACCGAATGCCAGGGCAATCCGCCCTATATCCTGCGCTTCGCCGGCTATTACGAGGACAAGCTCGTCAAGCTCGACGGCCGATGGTATTTCAAGGAGCGTCTCGTGCGGCTCTGGGAGGGACCGGCGCTCAAGGACTTTCCCGGTCAGTCGGGCGTGCGGCCCGCGCGCCCGCGCCCGCCGGAGCTCGTCATCAAAAAATAGCTGTAGTCACATCGGGAAACACGACAATTGTTATGATCTTGTGCTTGCGGCTGGCTGAGTCTCGACGCTAAATAGCGAATTCAACGCGCGTTCGACGTGGATTTGACGGTTTCGGGGGCAGTTGTTGATAGAAACAGTTGTTACTATAGTCCGGGCGTCCGCCGAAACGGCAATAGAGGCACGAGGAGAGTTTTGATCGATGCGTGAGGTATTCCTGGTCGGCGTTTCGATGACCAAGTTCGGCATCCATCCCGACAAATCGGCCGCCGATCTGGGCCGCGAGGCGGTGACTGCGGTGCTCGCCGAAACCGGCCTCAAGGCCGGCGACCCCGAGGCGGTGTTCTACGCCAATACCGCCCAGGGCGCGATCGAAGGCCAGCACGGCATGAAGGGCCAGCACGCGCTGATGCCCATCGGCGTCCAGGGCATGCCGTTCTACAACGTCGAGAATGCCTGCACGGGATCGAGCAGCGCGCTGAATCTCGCCGTCATGCAGGTCGCCGGCGGGTTTGCCGATATTGCGATGGCGGTCGGCGCCGAGAAACTCCACACCGACGACCGTGAAAAGCGTCTTGCCGCGTTCGGCCAGCCCATGGACGTGGCCGAGGTCACCGGCTTCATGGAGAAATACGGCGATCTCGTCGCCGATATCCAGCCGCCCCCGGAAGTGGTGATCGACGAGAAGATCCGCTCGATCTTCATGGACGCCTATGCCGTCAATGCCCGGCTCCATATGAAGAAGTTCGGCACGACCTGGGAGCAAATGGCCGCGGTCTGCGCCAAGAACCATCACCATTCGACCATGAACCCGCTTGCGCAGTTCCAGAAAGACATGAGCGTCGAGGACGTGCTGAAGGCGCGGGTGATCTCCTGGCCGCTCACGCTCCCGATGTGCGCGCCGGTGAGCGACGGCGGCTCGGCCGCGATCGTCTGTTCGAAGGACGTGCTCGACCGGTTCGACCCCAAGAAGGCGATCCGGGTTTGCGCGAGCGTCTTGAAGGGCGGCACCAACCGGGCGATCGACGATCTCGAACATGCCTCTGCCCGCCGCGCTGCCAATGCCGCTTTCAAGCAGGCCAATCTGGAGCGCAAGGACATTTCGGTCACCGAGGTCCATGACGCCGTGGCCTATGGCGAGATGGCGCAGGTCGAGATGGCCGGGCTGTGCGAGTTCGGCGAGTCCGGGCCGCTCGCCGACCAGGGCGCTTTCTCGCTCGGCGGGCCGATGCCGGTGAATGTCTCCGGCGGGCTCGAATCCAAGGGCCATCCCGTGGCGGCGACGGGCATCGGGCAGATTTACGAGCTGGCGCAGCATCTCCGCGGCGAGGCGGGCGCGCGGCAGGTTGACGGCGCGCGCTACGGCCTCGCCTCGTGCAGCGGCGGCTTCATCGGGGTCGAGGACGGCGCGACCTGCGTGACGATCCTCGGGCCGGTGTGAGGCGCGCCATGGCGTACGAACATCTCATCATCGAGCATCGCGGCCGGACGAGCTGGATCACGCTGAACCGTCCGAATGTCCTGAACGCGTTGTCGATGCACACAATGGGCGAGTTGCGCGCGGTGCTGACCGAGCTGCGCGACCGCAAGGACACGCGGGTAATCGTGTTCTCCGGCAAGGGCCGCGCGTTCTGCGCCGGGGCCGACATGACCGGCGCGCCCGATCCCACAGCGCCGCCGAGCGACGAGCCGACCTTCCTCACCGAAGCCAACAAGATGGAGGAAGTGCTCAACACCATGCCGAAGCCGGTGATCGCCGCCTTGAACGGCATCACCTGCGGCGGCGGGCTGGAGCTCGCCATGATGTGCGACATCATCGTCGCGGCGGAAACCGCGCGGATCGGCGATGCCCACGCGAATTTCGGCATGCTGCCGGGCGGCGGGGCGACGGTTCGGCTGCCGCGCCTCGTCGGCATCAATCACGCCAAGCTGTCTGATGTTCACCGGCGATCTGTTTCTCGGCGCCCGAGATGCTGAAGATCGGCCTCGTCCAGCGGGTCTTCGCCGACGATGCGCTCGAAACCGAGACCCAGGCCATCGCCGACAAGATCGCTGCCAAGAGCCCCTTGGGCCTCGCCAAGATGAAGCGCATGATCGAAGGCAGCTTCGACATGCCGACCGCTCAGGCGATCCAGGCCGAGAAGCTGAATCTGATCGGCCATTTCAATCAGCTACGACGCGGCCGAGGGCGGCAAAGCCTTCGCCGAGAAGCGCAAGCCGGAGTTCCGCGGCTACTGACCGCGCGAGTCACAGGGGAGGGAGTATCATGGACATCAAAGGCAAGGTCGCGGTGGTCACGGGCGGGGCGTCGGGCCTCGGCGAGGCCTGCGTCGAACGCATCATCGCGGATGGCGGCAAGGTCGCGATCTTCGATCTGAATGACAAGCGTGGCGAGGCTCTGGCCGAGCAGCATCAGGGTAGCGCGCTGTTCTGCAAGGTGAACGTCGCCAGCGAGGACGATGTCATGGCCGGCGTCGCCGCCGCCAAGGAAGCCTTCGGCGCGATCCATATCTGCATCAATTGCGCCGGCATCCCGACCATCGGCCGCATCGTCGGCCGCAACGGCCCGCATCCTTACGACGATTTCAAGCGGGTCATCGACGTCAATCTCAACGGCACGTTCAACGTCTGCCGACTGGCCATCGCCGAAATCCTGAAGAACGAGCCGGACCCGGAGACGGGTGAGCGCGGTGTCGTGGTGATGACCTCCTCCATGGCGGGAATCGAAGGCCAGATGGGCCAGAGTGCCTATGCCGCCAGCAAGGCCGGCATTATCGGCCTCATCCTGCCCATGACGCGCGATTTGTCGCAGTTCGGCGTGCGGGTGACCGCGATCGCGCCGGGGCTGTTCGAGACGCCGCTGGTCTCCGCCGCGCCGGAGCCGCGTGAAGGCGGGCCTGATCGAGGGGCTCGAATTCCCCAAGCGCATGGGCGCGCCGTCCGAATTCGCCTCGCTCGTGGCGCATATCGTCGAAAATGCCTATATCAATGGCGAGTTGATCCGTCTCGACGGCGGCGTGCGGGCGCGCCCGCGCTGACCGTCGATCTATAGGGCCAATCCAAGGGGGATCGCGATGACGACCGAGTTTCCGAATATCTTCGATTTCACCGGATTCAACGAGCCGGTGCGCATGGAGGGCGATCATCTTCGACCTCGTGGTCGAGGGCAGCATCCCGTCCGAGATCAACGGCTCGTTCTACCGCATGACCCCCGATCCGCAGTACCCCCCGCGGATGGGCGTGGACACCTATCCTCTCCGGCGACGGCATGGTCAGCCTGTTCCGTTTCGAGAACGGCCATGTGGATTACAAGACCCGTTACGTGATGACCGAGCGGCTGAAGGACGACCGCAAGGCCCGCAAGTCGCTCCACGGCCTCTATCGCAATCCTTTCACCGACGATCCGAGCGTCAAGGGCCACAAGCGCGGCGCCGCCAACACGACGCCGATCTGGCACGGCAAGCGTCTTCTCTGCCTGAAGGAAGACAGCCGCGCGATGGAGGTCGACAAGGACACGCTCGAAACCATCGGCGAATACGATTACGGCGGGAAGCTCAAGAGCGAGACCATGACCGCCCATACCCGCTGGGACCCGGATACGGACGAGCTCTATTTCTTCGGCTACGAGGCCTCCGGCCTGTGCACCAACGACATCGCCTATTGCGTCGCCGACAAGAACGGCACGCTCACCAAGGAAGAGCACTTCGAGGGGCCCTATGTCGCCCTGATGCACGACTTCGTGGTGACCAAGGAGCACGTGGTTTTCCCGTTCTTCCCGATCGTCACCAGCATGGACATCCTCAAGGCCGGCAAGCCGCATTGGATGTGGGATCCGTCCAAGGACAGCTATATCGGCATCATGCCGCGCGAGGGCGGCGTGAAGCATATGCGCTGGTTCAAGCGGCCGGCCTGCTCGGTCTTCCATTTCCTGAATGCGTTCTCCGAGGGCAGCAAGGTCCATGTCGACGCCTGCTACAGCGCGGTGAACCCGTTCCCCTTCATCACCGAGGCGGCGGGCCTGCAGCACGACCCGATGAACATGCGCGGCCAGCTCATGCGCTGGACCTTCGACTTGTCCAAGCCCGGCGAGAGCTTCGAGGAAACCTCGCTCGGCCCCGCCGGCGACATGCCGCGGGTCGCCGACAAGGACCTGATGAAGGATTTCGACATCGCCTATTACGAAAGCTTCGAGCCCGAATTCGGCCCGCCCAACATCGCCGGCCCGGTCGGCGCCGGCTTCAACACGCTGCGGCGGCTCGAGGTTAAATCCGGCAAGATGCAAACCTATTGCGACGGCCCGCATTCGACCTTGAGCGAACCCATCCACATCCCCTCCAAGCAAGCCGGCCACGAAGGCTATCTGGCCCTGGTCGCGGATGATCACCAGAAGTTCCTGTCGGAAATCTGGGTGATGGAGGCCGCGGACATTCAGAAAGGTCCGATAGCGAGGGTGAAGCTCCCGATGCGGCTAAGGAATCAGGTCCACGGGAATTGGGTCGAGGCGGATCGGCTGGGTTAGTTAGCGCCAGACCTTTTCATTTCTTTTCGTCATGGCCGGGACAAGTCCGGCCTTGGCGGTCAAATGTATCGTCATCGCGAGGCGCGCCAGCGCCGCGGCGATCCAGCCGCCCTGGATTGCCGCGCTTCCTTCGGTCGCTCGCAATGACCGCCGACCAAGGATTGAGCCGGCCGCTTACTTCTCCACCAGCACCGCGCCGGTATGCATGTCCTGCACGGCGCGTTGGTAGATCGAGAGATAGCCGCTCGACTTCGGAAGCTTGATCTCGCCCTTGGCTTCGCGGCGGCGGGCCAGTTCTTCGGCGGGGACGTCGAGGTCCAATTGGCCCTTGTCCACGTCGATGACGATGATGTCGCCGTTCTCGACGAGCGACAGCGGCCCGCCGACGGCGGCTTCGGGCGAGGTCTCGGCTATGGTGAGGCCCTTGTTGCAGAGGCCGGAGAGCTGGCCGTCCGAGACGAAGGCGACGTCGCTTTGCATGCCGGCGCTGTCGAGGGCGAAGACGACTTGAGAGGCCGGGCCGCCCATGCCGGGGCCGCCTTTGAGACCCATGCCGCGCACCACGAGGGCGTCGCCGCGCTTGATCTTGCCTTCCTCGATCGCCTTGATCGCTTCCTGGCCGCTGTCGAACACGACGGCGGGGCCGCGGAACTTGGTCCGGCGCGAGGCGTCGCGGATGCCGAGCTTGATGACGGCGCTTTCCGGCGCGAGCGAGCCTTTGAGGATGACGATCGGGGCTTCCTTGGAATAGGGGCGGTCCAAGGGCCGGATGATCTCCGCGTCCTTGACCTCGGCGTCCTTCAAAGTGTCGCCGAGGGTCCGGCCGGTGACGGTGAGGGCGTTGGTCTTGAGGAGCGGCTCGAGTTGCTTCAGCATCGCGCGCGCGCCGCCGGCGTGCTCGAATTCGTCGATCAGAACGTCGCCGTTCGGCTGCACGGCCGAGAGCACCGGGACCTGTTTCCCGAGATCGTTGACCATCTGATAGATATCGACGTCGACGCCGGTCTCGATCGCGGTCGCCTGCATGTGTTTGATGCAGTTTATCGAGCCGCTGATCGCAAGCAGCATGGAGACGGCGTTGTGGAACGAATCCGCCGTCATGATGTCGCGCGGCTTCAAGTCCTCCAGCACCATCTCGACGATCCGCTCGCCGGAGCGCCGGGCCAGCTCGAACATGCGCGGGCTGTTGGCGAGGATCGGCGCGGCGCCGGGGAGCGTCATGCCCAGGGCCTCGCAAATCGAATGCATGGAGTTCGCCGTCGCCATGCCGGAGCAGACGCCCGGGCCTTGGATCGCATGCTCCGCCATGCCGTGAAGCTCGTCCTTGGAGAGCTTGCCGAAGGCCGTCTGGACGCCGCCGAGGAACAGGTCCTCGATGCCGACATGCTTGCCCTTGTATTCGCCGCTCGGCTGGTAGCCGCAGATCACCAGGATGGTCGGGATATTGAACCGGCCGGCCGCCATGAGATGGGCCGGTGGCGTCTTGTCGCAGGACGACAGGCAGATCATGCCGTCGAGCTGCGCGCCCTGGACCGCGATCTCCATGTCGTTCACCACCAGGTCTCTACTCGGCAGGATATAGCCGCCGGCATTGGCCGCCCCGATCAGAAAGTCGCTCGGCGCCGCGGTGCGCACCTCGAAGGGGATGCCGCCCGCGGCCCAGATCGCCGATTTGACGACCTTGGCGATGCCGTCCAGATGGCTGAAGCAGATCGCCAGCTCGGACGAGCTGTTGATGACCGCGATCTTTGGCTTGGTGGAATCCTCGTCCTTGATCCCCAGCACCTTCCAATGGGCGCGGCGGATTTCGTTCATCGCGGCCATGCTTCTCAGGGGTTTCTTGCCGGCCATGTCACTCTCCTTCGATACCTGGGTCTTAGTGCCGAAATCCCGCCGGCATGATGAACGGCCAGGGGCTCGCTTCCGAGCCGCGCTCGACCATCACTTCGATCAAAGCCGGCTTGTCGGCTTTCAGGGCGCGCTTGAGCACGGGGCCGAGCTCATCCGGCGAGCCGACCCGCTTCGCCGCCATGCCGAAGCTCTTGGCGAGGGCGGTGAAATCGGGCGTCACCAGCTCGGAGCCGATCAACCGCCCGCCGAACCGGGTCGCCTGATCCCGGCGCACATTGCCGAACCCGCCATTGTTGAACACCATCGTCACCAGGCCGAGCTTCTCCTGCACGGCGGTTGCCATCTCGGCCAAGCCGAACATGAAGCCGCCGTCGCCGGTGATGGACACGACGGCGCGGTCGGGATTGCCCGCCTTGACGCCGAGCGCGGTCTGGAAGCCGAAGCCGAGCGTGCCGGGAAAGCCAGTCGTGACATAGGTGCGCGGCTCATAGACCGGCCAGGCGAAATAGGAGGTGAAGCCCACCTGGGAGAGCTCTTCGACGAAAAAGCCGTCACGCGGGACCACCTCGCGGATGACGTCGAGATAGGCGACCTCGGGCTGGACTTGCGCCTCATATTGCTTGCGCGTCGAGGTCTTGGCGGCGGCGATGCGCTTCCGGGCTTTGGGATCGCGCTTGACCTTGCCTTCGACCGCATCGGCCAGCGCGCTCGCGCCCGCGACGGAATCGGCGACGATCCCGGCATGGGGCCTGAGCCGGGTCATTTCCTTGGGATCGATGTCGATGCGGATGATCTTCGGTTTCTTCGGCGCCTGGACATAGTCCGGCGTCTCCGCCCAGCGCAGGAATTGAAGTTCCAGGCGCGAGCCGATGCCGATCAGAACATCGGTTTCGGGCCAAAGCTCATAGGCCGCCGCCGAATTCATCGCGAGCGGATGATCGTCCGACATCACGCCGCGGCCACGCCGGAATGCCGTCACCGGCGCCTCAAGAAGCTCCGCGAGCCGCCGCACGGCCTCGCCCGCATGCTGCGCGCCGCCGCCGACCATGATCATCGGCCGCTTGGCCTTGAGGATCAGCTTCGCGGCCGCGTCGATATCTTCTTGCTTGGGCTTGGGGCTGGATGCGATCGCCTTTGATTTCACGGATGCGACGGAAACCTCCTTCACCATCACATCCATCGCCATCTCGATGGTGGCGGGGCCGGGCCGGCCGCCCAGCATCTTGGCGAAGGCGGTGTTCACGGTCTCGGGGGCTTTCCGCCCGTCGTCGATCCGCGCGGACCATTTGGTGATGGATTTGAGCGTCTTGAGCTGGTCCGGCATCTCGTGAAGCTGGCCGCGTCCCTTGCCGATGAAATCGGATGGAATCTGCCCGACAATGCCGAGAGTCGGTACGCCCGCGCCCCAGGCCGTGTTGAGGCCCGCCGAGGCGTTGAGAATGCCCGGCCCCGGCACGACGGAGAATACGCCCGGCTTGCCGGTCGATTGGGCATAGCCGAAAGCCATATAGGCGGCGCCCTGCTCGTGGCGGCTGGTGATCGTGCGGATCTTGTCGCGGTATTTGTAGAGCGCGTCGAACAAGCCATAGGTCTGCGCGCCCGGCAGGCCGAACACGGTGTCCACCCCGTGCTCGATAAGGCCTCGGACGATCGCCTCGCTTCCGGTCATTTTCGCCATGCCGACTCCCTAAGCGTTTGATTGGTGCGGCCTTTCAATAGAACGATGGCCGGACGAGGTAAAGTTGCCATTGCCCGACGCGCCCGCTCTGGGGATGATGGCCGGGACCGAATCGCCTTCCGGAGAGCCTATACCCGTGTCCCCAACGCCCAAAACCCCCTTGCCGGAATCCTTCCGCGCCGCCATGACCGCGGAGAGCACGACGCCGCTCTGGGATTTCCTGCACTCCCTGGTGCCGATCGGGCGGCCGATGCCCGCAAACCAAGGCCGCCTTGTGGCGCTATGATGCGATCCGTCCCCTGGCCATGCAGGCGGCGGAGCTGGTGCCGATCGAGCTCGCCGAGCGCCGGGTGCTGGTTCTGAGCGATCCGGGGCGTGGGCCGGAGGCGATGCAGGCCACGGGCATGATCTATGCCGGCATCCAGATCCTCCTCCCCGGCGAGCGCGCGCCGACCCATCGCCACACGCCGAGCGCCGCCCGCATCGTGATCGAGGGCGAGGGCGGCTATACGGTCGTCAACGGCGAGAAATGCGCGATGGAGAAGGGCGATCTTATCCTCACGCCGCACGGCCAGTGGCACGATCACGGCCATGAGGGCGCGTCGCCGGTTCTCTGGCTCGACCTTCTGGACCTGCCGATTTTCCTCGCCGCCGAGGCGAGCTATGCCGAGCCGGGGACGCCCGGTTGCAACGGTGAGGATCCGCTTGTCAGGCTCGGCGCGGATTTGCGGGCGAGGGGGCTCGACCTCTCCGGAACGCTATGCCCGTCCACGACCTTATCCCAAGCTGCGCTATCCCTGGGCAGACACCCGTGCCGGCCTCGAACGGTTGGCGGCTCTCGCGGAGGACGACGGCCCCCTGGAGCTGCGCTACGTCAATCCCGAAACCGGCGGCGATTGCCTGCCGACGCTCGCCTTCAGCGCCATGATGTTGAAGCCGGGACGGCGCTACACCCTGACGCCGCGATCGGTCGGGGCGGTCTTCCATGCCGTCGACGGAATGGGCACGGCAAGGGTCGATGAGCGAACGTTCGGCTGGAAGGCCAACGATACGTTTTCGGCACCGCCCTTCGCGGCGATCGAGCTCGATACCTCGGGCAACGATGCGCCGGCGTTCCTGATCCGGATCGACGACGAGCCGCTGCAGCGCAAGCTCGCTTTCTATTCTGAAGGCGCGCGGTAGGAGTCGAGTCATGCGGTTATGCCGGTTCAATGGTCACAAGCTCGGGCTCGTCGAGGGCAATTCCGTTCTCGATGTGAGTGAGGCCTTGAAGGTCATCGAGCCGGTCCATTGGCCCTATCCGCGCGGCGACGCGATGATCAAGGCGCTGCCGGTGATCGCCGAGCAGGTCGAGATCCTGAAGGATCTCGCGCGCAAGACTCCGCTGAGCGAGGTGACGCTCGACGCCCCGGTCGCAAATCCGACCAAGGTCGTGGCCGCGCCGGTAAATTACATGAAGCATCTCGAAGAAGCCATTGACGATCCTGAGACTTTCTCGCGCGAGCATGTCCGGAAGATCCAGGAGACGGGGCTGTTTCTGAAGGCGGTGAGCGCCATCGTCGGCCCGTCCGAAGGCGTGCGGCTGCGCAAGACCGACCGCCGCAACGACCATGAGATCGAGCTGGTCGCCGTGATCGGCCGCAGCGCGGACCGCGGTCGCCGCGACGAGGCGCTCGAATATGTCGCGGGCTATACGATCGGCCTCGATATGACGATCCGCGGCCCGGAGGAACGTTCGCTCCGCAAGTCGATCGATTCCTATTGCGTGCTCGGCCCCTGGATGGTCACGGCCGACGAGATCCCGAATCCCGGCAGGCTCGCGCTCGAACTGAAGGTCAATGGTGAGGTCCGGCAGAAGGCGAAGACCAAGGACCTGATCATCGACGTGCCGGGCCTGATCGAATTCGCCTCGTCCTTCTACACCCTTCATCCCGGCGATATCCTGATGACGGGCACGCCCGAAGGTGTCGGGCCGGTTCATCCGGGCGACATGATCGCCGCGAAAATCGATAAGATCGGCGAGATGACGGTCGCTGTTTCCGCTGCGTGATACCGCCCGCTCAGATCGAAGCGGCTCCACCATCACCCCCATCCAACCTTCCCCCATCGAGGGGGAAGGCTACTATGGAGATCTCCGTCAACTCCTCCCCCTTGATGGGGGAGGCTGGGAGGGGGTGATGTCCGAGCCGCTTCGGCGCGGCAACGAACCGTCTCAAATCTTGAAGCCTTCCAGGGTCGAGGGATCGAACAGTTCCTCGGGCTTCACCCGACGCTTGGAGAGGCCCTGGGAATGGTGGTGCTTGAGGAAGGTGTCGAGGGTCTTGGCGTTCCCGTCGAACCCATAGGACCAGAAGTCGCGGCCCATCAGGGCACGGACGGCCCGTAGCTGCTCCTCGACGAAGGGTAGGGTCACCTTGGTGGCCGACGTATCGCTGAGCCTTTCAAGCGCGACAGCTTTTGCCGCCTCGAACGCCTTGTAGACCGTGCCCGGTAGCCACGGATGCCGGACTGCCAGCTCGCGCCGGATGCCGAGCACATGCATGATGGGGAAGATGCCGGTGCGCTTGTAATAGTTGGTTGCCGCAGCCGTCGGGTCCTTGAACACCCAGCCGATATTGGGATCGCCGCGTTCCATGCAGGCCGGCACGCGCGGGCCGACGATGCCGTCGATCGCGCCGCCTTCGAGCATCTCGTTCAAGGTCCGGTCGGCCGGCGCGGATACGAGTTTGACGTCTTTCGGCAGCTTGAGTGCGATCTTCTCGATCCGCCCCGGTTGATCCATGCCGCCCCGCACCCAGGTTATGTCGGCCGGCTTGACGCCGAACTCGTCATGCAGAAGCGCGCGAGCCCAGACGCAGGCGGTGAGCTGATATTCCGGCGTCCCGATCCGCCGGCCCTTGAGATCGGCGGGCTTCTTGATGCCCCGGTCGGTGCGGATCACGATCGAAGTGTGGCGGAAGGCCCGGGAGGGGAACACCGGCACGCCGATATAGGGATTGTCGCCGTTCGCGGTCTTCACCGTGAAGCTGCTCAAGGAAAGTTCGCAGATATCGAAGGCGGCGTGGCGGAAGGCCCGGAAGAACATTTCTTCGGGGGAGAGCAGCATGAAGACGGGGTCGACGCCGTCGATCTGGACCGCGCCGTCGACGAGGGGACGGACCCGGTCGTAATCGCCCATGGCGATGGAGAGTTGGAGCTTGGTCATGGTCAGGCGCTTCCCCACATCTCTCGCGCGACATCCACCACAAGCCGCAACTTCGCCATTTCGTCCTCGACGGTGAGCTTGTTGCCCTTCTCGCTGCTGGCAAATCCGCATTGTGGGCTCAGGGCGAGCTGATCGAAGGGGACATAGCGGGCGGCCTCGTCGATCCGGCGCTTGAGCTCGTCCTTGGATTCGAGCTTGGCCTGCTTTGTGGTGACGAGGCCGAGGACCACGGTCTTGCCCTTGGGCACGAAACGGAGCGGCTTGAAGTCGCCGGCGCGGGGCGTGTCGTATTCGAGGAAATAGCCGGTGACGTCGATCTCGTTGAACAGGATCTCGGCAACCGGATCGTAGCCGCCCTCAGCGAGCCAGGCGCCTTCCAGATTGCCCCGGCAGAGATGCATCGCGACCACCATGTCCTCTGGCTTCGACCGGATCGAGTCGTTGATCAGCTTGGCATAGGTGTGGGGCAGGGTGTCGGGATCCTCGCCGAATTCCTTGACCTGCTCGCGGAGCTTGGGATCGCAGAGATAGGCGAAGTTCACTTCGTCGAGCTGGAGATACCGGCACCCGGCGGCCCCGAGATCGCGCACTTCCTCGGCATAGATGCCGGCGAGATCGGCATAGAACGCCGCCATATCCGGATAGGCCGTCTTGTCGATCGCCTCGCGGCCGCCGCGGAAATGAAGGAGCGACGGCGAGGGGATGGTGAGCTTTGGTGTTTGTTTCGTGGCCGATTTCAGGAACTTGAAGGCATCGAGGAAGATCGGTTGCGCCCGGCCGAGCTTACCCTCCACCCGGAAGGCCGTGGGCGGCCGCTCGATGGCGCCCTGGTCGGTATGGAAATGGACCTTCACCGGCGAGCGTCCGACCGAGACGCTCTCGATCCGGCGCAGGAAATCGACATGCCAGATGCCGCGACGGAACTCGCCGTCGGTGATCGATTTGAGCCCGATATCCTCCTGCATGCGCACCACGTCACGGACCGCCTGATCCTCGATCTTGGTCAGGTCCTTCCGGGACAGCCGGTTCAGGCGGAAATCCTCCCGCGCGACGAGGAGCTTGGGCGGGCGCAGCAGGCTGCCCACGTGATCGGCGCGAAACGGCGGTGTATCTCGGTTGACGGGCACTGGCTACACTCCCCCAAGACGGAGTCTGTCATAAGGTGGGCCGCGCTTACCAGAGGGTAGAAGCGCCGGCGCGGTCTGGCATGTTTTGCGGGTTTGTGTATCTTGGGGCCGACCCGTTTTCCGCTTCCCGTAGAACAAGAACAAAGATCGCTCGCCGATGCCCCGTCCCAAGATTCTGCTCACCCGCCGCTGGCCCAAAGCCGTCGAAAAGCACCTGATGGAGCGCTACGACGTCACGCTCAACGAGACCGACCAGCCGTTCGAGACCAGCGAGCTCCGCGACGCCATGACGCGCTACGACGCCGTCTGTCCGACCGTTTCCGACCGGATGGGCGCGGACGTCTTCAAGGCGCCGGAGATACGGGCGAAGATTCTCGGCAATTACGGCGTCGGGTTCAGCCATATCGACGTCAATGCCTGCAAGAGCCGGGAGATCGTCGTCACCAACACGCCCGACGTCCTGACGGACTGCACGGCCGACCTCGCCATGGTGCTGATGCTGATGGTCGCGCGGCGGGCGGGCGAGGGCGAGCGGCAGCTCCGCTCGCGCTCCTGGACCGGCTGGCGGCCGACCCACATGCTCGGCGCCAAGGTCAGCGGCAAGACCCTCGGCCTCGTGGGCTTCGGCCGGATCGGCCAGGCCACCGCGATCCGGGCGCATAAGGGCTTCGGCATGAAGGTGCTTTATTTCTCTCGCCATCGCGCCGCGCCCGAGATCGAGGCCGAGACCGGCGGCCAATATGTCGACTCCCTCGACGATCTGATCGTCGAATCCGATTTCATCTCGCTCCATTGCCCCGGCGGCGCCGATACGCGCCATCTGATCAACGCTCAGCGCATCGAGCGGATGAAGCCGGGCGCCTTCCTGATCAACACCGCGCGGGGCGAGGTGGTGGACGAAGACGCGCTGATCGACGCTCTGAAGCACAACCGCATCGGGGGCGCGGGGCTGGACGTCTATGAGCGCGAGCCGGATGTGCCGAATGGGATGATCGCGCTGAACAACGTCGTGCTCCTGCCCCATCTCGGCAGCGCCACGACCGAAACCCGCGTCGCCATGGGGATGCGGGTCGCGGCCAATCTCGACGCGTTCTTCGACGGCAAGGAGCCGCCCGACCGCGTGGCCTGATTCCGTCTTTTTGGATCGCGCCGCAGCGCCTATGCTCGGGCGCAGGGGACGCAGCACCCAATCGATCCCCCAGAAAAGGAGGCTTCCGTGGCGAAGAAGGACCCGGTCGCGGCGCTCGAAACGCGCGTCGGCCAGCTCGAGCAACAGGTCGGCATCCTCGAGGACACGCTGGAGGTCCGCAATGTCCAGCATGCCTACGGCTATTACATGGACAATTTCCTGTATGACGCCGTGATCGATCTCTTTGCCGAGGACATCGAAATCCATTTCTTCGGCGGCATCTACAAGGGCAAGGCGGGCGCGCGGCGCCTCTATGTCGACCGGCTGCGCAACAATTTCGCCGCCGGCACCGACGGGCCGAAATACGGCAAGCTTCTGGAGCACACCCAGTTCCAGGACATCGTCCATGTCGCGCCCGATCGCAAGACGGCCAAGGCCCGGTTCCGCTATTTCCTCCAGGGCGGCACGCATTATTCCGCCGGCGAGGCAACCAATGGTGGGAAGGCGGGGTCTATGAGAACGTCTATGTCAAGCGGGACGGCATCTGGCAGGTCCGGATCATGGTGCCGAAGGTCGTCTATATCGGCACCTTCGAACACGGCTGGGCCCATGTGAAACCGCAATTCGTGCCGTTCGCGAGCAAGACATTCCCGGAGGATCCCAAGGGCCCGGACGAGCTCTCCAAGGTGAAGCCGGCGCTCTGGCCCGAGCGGGATTTCCTGCCGTTCCATTACCGCCATCCCGTCACCGGCAAATTGGTGAACGCCCCGGCCAAGCCCGGCCGTAAGCCGAAGGGTAAGTGATGTCGGGAGCGTTCGACGGCAAGTCGGTCATCGTCACCGGCGCGGGCCGCGGCTTCGGCAAGGCGATCGCGCTCGGCTTCGCGAAGGAAGGTGCGGCGGTCACGGTCACGGCGCGGTCCAAGGACCAACTCAATAAGACGGTCGCGGAGATCGAGGCGGCCGGCGGTAAGGCGCTTGCCGTGGCGGGCGACGTGACCGATCGCGCCGACGTCGAGAAGGTCGTTTTCGCCGCCCGGAGCGCCTTCGGTCCGGCGGACATCCTCGTCAGCAATGCCGGCATCACCGGCCCGTTCGGCCCGGTCTATGCCGTCGATCCGGACGACTGGTGGGAAGCGCAGGAAGTCCATGTCCGCGGCGCGCTTCTGTATTCTTCGGCGGTTCTGCCGGAGATGGTGGAGCGTAAGTCCGGGCGGATCATCGTGGTTTCGGCGCTGGCGGCCAAGGTCGTCGCGCCCAACATGTCGGCTTATTGCTGCGCCAAATCCGGCCAGACCCGCCTCGTCGAGCACATCGCGGCGGAGGTGAAGGATATGGGCGTCTTTGCCTTCGCCATCGAGCCCGGCACCGTGCCCACAGATCTCGCGCGCGGCACCGTCGCCGATCCCGGCGCCCAGAAGTGGCTGCCGAACATGGTCGAGCGGTTCACCGAAATGAACAAGACCGATCCCGCGCCCGGCCTCGCCAGATGCGCCGATCTCTGCTTGAAGCTGGCGTCCGGCCGCTACGACGCGCTGAGCGGTCAGTATGTCGACGTCCGGGACGATATCGACGAGACCTTGCGCGCCGCTACGGGATGATCATGGTATACTGCGCCGAATCCAGGGAGAGAGTTCATGCCCGAGATAGCGCTCGATCATGTGTCCGTCCGATCCTCGAATCTCGAGGCCTCGGTCCGTTTCTATGAGGACGTCATCGGCCTCAAGGTCGGCTACCGGCCGACCATCCCGTTCGACGGCGCCTGGCTCTATGACGGCGACCGGGCTGTCATCCACCTGATCGTCGAAGACGAATTCACCCAGGACGACACCGGCGCGCTCGATCACGTCGCGTTCAACTGCAAGGGCGTGGACGAATACCGCAAGGTTCTCGATGAAAACGGCGTCGAATACCGGTCCAATTACGTCCCCGATATCAAACTGACGCAGTTCTTCGTGCAGGACCCCGAAGGCGTTACGATCGAGCTGAACTTCTTCCAGACTTAGGGATCAGATCTCAGTTCTCGTCATTCCCGCGAAAGCGGGAATTCAGAATTTCCAGCAAAATCAATTGGCTCCCCGCTTTCCCGGGGATGACGGTTGAAGCCGGCGCTAATGGAACATGAGCACCGGGATCGGGCTCCATTGGAGCACGTCCCTGGTGAAGCCGCCGAATACGGTCTCGCGCAGCCGGCTGCGGCCGTAGCCGCCCATCACCAGGAGGTCGGCGTTCAGGTCGAGGCTCTGCTCGAGGATCGCCGCGGCGGCCCGGTGGTCGGGCCTGACGTGCAAGGCGCGGGCCTTGCAGCCGTTCCATTTCAGCGTATCGGTCAGCCTCTGTGCGGACCGGCTGTGGCCATCCACCGACTCGTCGCCTTCATTGGCACTCATCACGATGACCTCCTCGGCCTGGGCCAGGATCGGCATCGCCCCCGTGACCGCGCGGGCCGCTTCGGGCGTGTTTTTCCAGGCGATGGCCACGGTACGGCCGAGGGTCCTGGGCGGCTTGTCGGGCGCCAGCAGGACGGGCCGGCCGCTATCCAGAAGCAGGTTACCGACGAAATCGGTCGCCGGATCGGTATCGGTGAGGAGCCCCCGGGCCGCGACCACGAGATCGTGGAACCGCGATTCCCAAACGAATTCCGCAATCTGGTGGCCCTTCAATTCGTTCCACCGCGCCGTAACGCCGGCCGGGCCCGGCGCGTCGGCGATGACGATCTTCTCCTGCTCGCAGAAGGTCTTGAAGCTGCGCAGCGCCGTGCTCGTGCGGGCGCGGTCCTGCTTTTCGAGCTGGGTCATCAGCTCGCCCTCGACCACGCCCCCCACGACGTCCAGCACATCACCCTCCCAGATCAGGAATTCGGGGGTCAGCCGGGCGCGGGCGCATTCGAGATGGGAGCCGAACAGGTGCGCCACCGCGAGCGCGGTCCTGAGCGCACCATCGTCTTTCTCGCCGCCGTTCAGGGGAACGAAGATGGACTTGAACATGATGGCTCCTCTCACCGTCATCCGACCGGGCCGGGTTTACCGTCGGCGCGCATCATGCGGTTTACCGAGCTAAGCGGCGTTGATTACGGTCAAGCTCCGCTCGCTGCTACCGGCCGATCGGATCCGGGCCGCCGGTCGCCCAGTCGATGAGCTGGACGGTATGAACCACCGGGATGTCGGTCCCGGACCGAAGCTGCATCATGCAGCCGATGTTGCCCGTGGCGATGGCCTGCGGGCCGACCGTCTCGATATTGCGCGATCTTCCGGTCGCGCAGCGCCCGCGCCGTCTCGGGCTGGAGGAGATTGTAGGTGCCGGCCGACCCGCAGCAAAGGTGACCTTCTGGCATACCCTCGACCTCGAATCCCATCGCGCCGAGAAGCAGCTTCGGCTCGTCCCGAATGCGCTGGCCGTGCTGCATGGAGCAGGCCGAATGGTAGGCGACCCGCAGCGCCGGCGGGCGGATCGGCTTCAGGTCGAGCTCGGTCAGGATCTCGGAGATGTCCTTGGCGAGGCCGGAGATCCTGGCGGCGGGTTCGGCCATCTCCGGATCGTCGCGGAAGATAAAGCCGTAATCCTTCACCATGGTGCCGCAGCCGGACGCATTGATGACCACGGCATCCAAAGCCTCGATCCTGTCGGCGGCGAGCCAGGCCTCGATATCGGCGCGGGCGCGCGCCTTGGCCGGCTCGACCTTGCCCATATGGTATTCGAGCGCGCCGCAGCAGCCGAGCCTGGGCGGGATCACCACCTCAACGCCGTGGCGGGTGAGCACCCGGACGGTCGCTTCGTTGATCTCGGTGTCGAGCACCTGCTGGGCGCACCCGGCCAGGAGCGCGACCCGTTTCCGGCGCGTCCCATTGGCCGGGAAGACTTGCGGCTGGTCGATCGGGCTCGGGCGCGGCATTGATCGCGGGCATGACATCGAGGGCCGAGCGCCAGCGTGTCGGCATCAGGCCTCGGAACGGCTTCGCCAGCCGCCCGAGCACCAGCATCAGGCGGAAGAGGCCCGGCCGGGGCAGGATCGTCGCCAGGGTGCTGCGGGTGAGGCGGTCCATGAACGGGCGCTTGTAGCGTCTCCTCGACCGCGCCGCGCGCGAGATCGACCAGATGGCCGTAATTCACGCTCGACGGGCAGGTCGTCATGCAGGAAAGGCAGGAGAGGCAGCGGTCGAGATGGAGCGCCAGCGTATCGGTCGCGGGGCCGCCGGATTCCAGCATATCCTTGATCTGGTAGATGCGGCCGCGCGGGCTGTCGAGCTCGTCGCCCTGAGAGTACATAGGTCGGGCAGGTCGCGAGGCAGAAGCCGCAATGGACGCATTTCCGCAGGATTTCGTCGGCGGCCTGGATGTCCGACTTCGCGCGCTGTTCGGGGCTGAACTTCGTTTGCACGGCTCAAGCCTCCGCATACATCCGGCCGGGATTGAACATCCCATTCGGGATCGAAGCTGGCCTTGATCCGCCCGACCAACGCCGCCTTGGCGTCACTCAAGGGATGGAACACCGGCGTTTCGAGCCGCGCGTCCTCCGGCGCCCGCATCAACGTCGCATGGCCGCCCGCCGCCTCGGCCGCCGCCCGGATCGGCTCGGCGCAGACCCCGCCGAGCGCCGGCAGCAGGCACCAGATCAGCCCGCCGCCCCAGTCGTACCAGGCATCGGCGCGGATATGGCCCTGGATTTCCGCCATGACCTCCGCCCCTCGGGACGGCGGCACGGAGAGGCGCCAGACGTGGTCGTGCGGCCGCCGAATCGCGGGGCCGAGCCGGCGGAGATCGGCCCAGAAGGCCTTGCCCGCGTCGTCGCCGAGCATGGCGGCGGCGTAGCCATGGGAGAGGAGGCGCGTCAAGCGCTTGATGCGCGGTCTTCGACCGAAACGGTGAAGCCTTCCAGCCGAATGGCGGTCACGGCGGCTTTCGCGTCGCGGATTTCGGGGATGTCCGACTCCGCCGCGGCCCAGTCGGGCAGGTGGACGGCCCCGGAGATTTCGAGCGGTTGGGCCACTGCGCTGCGCAGGAGCTTGATCGCCTCGGCGTCGTCGAGGCCGGCGACCATGACCGTGGCCTGCCGCTCGGGGGCGGGGAGAACCTTGATCGTTACCTGGGTCAGGATGCCGAGCGTACCGTAGGACCCGGCGAACAGCTTCGAGAGATCGTAGCCGGTCACGTTCTTCACCACCCTCCCGCCGGCCTTGACCAGCTCGCCATAGCCGGTGACCGCTTCGAGCCCGAGGAAGTGATCCCGCGCGGCGCCCGCCATGAGCCGCCGCGATCCGGCGAGATTGCAGGCGAGTGCGCCGCCGATGGTCTCCGCCTCGGCATCGGCGTCGTAGAGGGGCGCAAGATAGGGCGGCTCGAAGCCGAGATGCTGATGGGAGGCGGCGAGGGTCCGCTCGATCTCCTTGAGCGGCGTGCCGATCTTGGCTGTGAGGACCAACTCTTCAGGTTCGTAAAGGGTAATCCCGCTAAGGTCCCCAAGCTCGCAGACGAGATCCGTTTTCACGGGCCGCCCGAGCCGACGCTTGGTCCCGCCGCCGACGATCTCCATCGTCTGCCCGGCCTCCGCGGCCGCGCGGACCGCATCCACCACGTCTTTCTCGTTTTGGGGGCGCAGGAAGCGATCGGTCGGCACGTCAGAACCTGGGCAGGTCGGGGAAGCGGGTCTCGCCATGATGGACATGCACCCGGCCCAGCTCGGCGCAACGATGGAGCTTCGGGAAGACCTTGCCGGGGTTCAACAGGCTCTTGGGGTCGAAGGCGCATTTGAGGCGCTGCTGCTGCTTGAGGTCCTGCTCGTTGAACTGGACCTCCATCAGGTCGCGCTTCTCGACCCCGACGCCGTGTTCGCCGGTCAGCACGCCGCCGACCTCGACGCACAGCTTCAGTATGTCCGCGCCGAAAGCCTCCGTGCGCTCGACCTCGCCGGGCTTGTTGGCGTCGAACAGGATCAGCGGATGGAGATTGCCGTCGCCGGCATGGAACACGTTCGCGACCGGCAGGCCGTAATCCCGGCTGAGTTCGCCGATCCGGCTGCAACACGTGGGGCAGCTCTTTGCGCGGGATAGTGCCGTCCATGCAGTAATAGTCCGGGCTGATCCGGCCGACGGCGGGGAAGGCGGCTTTGCGCCCGGCCCAGATGCGTAGGCGTTCGGCCTCATTCTCACTGATACGGCAATAGCTTGCGCCGCATTTCTGAGAGATTTGCTTCAATGTTCTCGATGAGCGCGCCGACCTCGGTTTCGCCGCCGTCGATCTCGACGATCAGCAGGGCCTCGACGTCGAGCGGATAGCCGGCATGGACGAAATCCTCGGCGGCCTTGATCGCCGGCCGGTCCATCATCTCCATGCCCGCCGGGATGATGCCGGCGCCGATGATGTCCGCGACACATTGGCCCGCCGTTTCGTTCGACGGGAACCCCAGGAGCACGGCCTTGGCCGTCTCGGGTTTCGGCAGGATGCGCACCGTGACCTCCGTGGTCACGCCCAGCAGACCTTCCGAGCCCGTGACGAGCCCCAGGAGATCATAAGTCTCGGAATCGAAGCATTTGCCGCCGAAGGTCAGCACGGTGCCGTCCATCTGGACGAATTCGATGCCGAGCAGGTTGTTGGTCGTCATGCCGTATTTCAGGCAATGCACGCCGCCCGAATTTTCCGCCACATTGCCGCCGATGGTGCAGGCGATCTGGCTGGAGGGGTCGGGCGCATAATAGAAGCCGCGATGGCTGACCGCGTCGGTGATGCCCTGGTTGGTGACGCCGGGCTGGACGCGGGCGCAGGCGTTGTCCCAATCGATTTCCAGGATTTTGTTGAGCTTAGCGAGGCCCAATAGCACGCCGTCGCCAAGTGGGAGTGCGCCGCCGGAAAGCGATGTCCCGGCCCCGCGCGGCACGACCTTGATGTCGTTCTCATGGCAATAGCGCAGCACGCCCGAAACTTGCGCCGTGTTCTCCGGCAGGACGACCAGGAAAGGAAGCTGGCGATAGACGCTGAGGCCGTCGCATTCATAGGCCGCGCGCTCGCGCTCGTCCTCGATCACCGAGGCCGGCGGGACGATTTGCCGCAACGCCGCCGCGATCTCCGCGCGGCGCGCCACAACGGATTCATCAAGCGCGGGCATCCGCATGTTTGGTCTCGTCTTTGGGCAAGTATTGCCTCACACTAGCCGCACGATCGGGGCTAGACAAGCGGCGGCCAAGCCTCTTAGCTCTAGGCTGACGACGGACTGTCTTTCGCGCTATAGAAATTTGTGCGGCAAGCACGAAGGCCGGTAAACGGCCCACGAAAAGATGGAGGCCAAATGCGGGTCATCGACTATTTCGACCGGGGCGCGGAGGGCAATCTCGACCGGATTGCCATCATGGACGAAACCAAGCGCTATACCTATGCCGAGGCGCAGGAGGCGTCCCACAAGATCGCCTGGGCGATGTGGCATGCGGGGCTCGGCGAGGACGACGCGGTCGCGATCTATTCGCCGAACGACCCGGATGTGATGATCTGCCTTCTCGGCCTGTTGCGGGCCGGAGCCGTGTGGATTCCGGTCGAACGCGCGCAACGCGTTGGACGCCAACGTCCAATACATGACCTATGTGCGCACCAAATGGCTGTTCTACCATTCGGATTTCGCGGCCGACGTCGCCAAGCTCAAGGCGCAGATCCCGACACTCACCAAATTCGTCTGTCTCGACAAGGAGATGGACGGCGATCCTTGCCTTAAGGATTTCATGGCAACCGGCTCGCCGGCGGACGACAAGGATTGGGCCGATCCCTTCGGCAATCCGGACACGGTGGTCGGCATCTTCGCCACGGGCGGCACGACGGGCCCGGCCAAAGGCATGAACGTCACCAATCTCGGCTGGGGCACCATGCTGGAGATCCAGAAGAATTATTGGGAGGTGCCGGGCTTCGAGAATCCCGTCTGTTTGTCGAGCGCGCCGCTGACCCATGCGGCGGGCGTGGTGGCGTTGGCCTGTTCGACCTTTGGCGCGACGAACGTGATCATGAAATCGTTCAACGCCGCCGAAATGCTGAAAAACATCGAGAAATACAAGGTTACGCACACATTCGTGCCGCCGACGGCGCTTTATATGCTGCTCGATTGTCCGGATATCGGGAAGTACGACTATTCGAGCCTCAAGATGTTCTTGCTCGTGGCCTCGCCGGTCGCACCGGACAAGCTCAAGCGCGCGGTCGAGGTCTTCGGGCCGTGCATGTGCCAGAGCTACGGCCAGGTCGAGGCACCGATGATCCTGACCTGGCTGCCCCAGGCCGACGTCGCCGCGGCGGCGGCGGGCGATCATCCCGAACGGCTGAGGAGCTGCGGCAAGGCGAGCTATGCGGTGAAAGTCGGGATCATGGACGACGAAGGCAATCTTCTGCCGGACGGCCAGGTCGGCGAGATCGTCGCCCGTGGGACCCTCGTCAGTCACAGCTATTTCGAGAAGCCCGAAGCGACGGCGGACGTCCGCAAATTCGGTTGGCATCACACCGGCGATGTCGGCTACCGCGACAAGGACGGCTATTTCTATATCGTCGACCGCAAGAAAGACATGGTCGTCACCGGCGGCTTCAACGTCTATTCCTCCGAGGTTGAGGGCACGATCATGGAGATGCCTCAGGTCCGCGAATGCGCCGTCATCGGCGTGCCCGACGTCAAATGGGGCGAGGCGATCAAGGCCATCGTTGCCACCTCGAACGGCGGCACCCTCTCAGACCAGGACGTCATTACCTACTGCAAAACCAAGCTCGGCAGCGTAAAGACGCCCAAATCCGTCGAGTTCTGGCCCGATCTTCCCAAAACCGCCAACGGAAAGATGGATAAAAAGTCCATCCGCCAGAAATTCTGGGAAGGTCAGGAACGCTCGGTCGGGTAGTCAGCCTTCCATCGTCATTCCCGCGAAAGCGGGAATCCAGGCACTATCTTTGGGCTCCCGCTTTCGCGGGAGTGACGTCAAAGGGGTTTCAGTTAAGCTCCGAGCCCTTGGCTCCGATCGCATCCTTGTGGCTCGGCAGCTCCGCCCGGATGCGCGGCAGGGCGTCGGGGTATTCGCGCTGGAGGAAGTCGATCAGCTTTTCCCGGACATTGCAGCGTAGATCCCAGGCGTCGCTCGAATTATGGGCGCCCATCAGGGCGCGAAGCTCGACGGTCTTGTCCGTGGCGTTGGTGACCTGAAGGCCCCACACCTTGCCGTCCCACAGCTTCGACGTCTTAAGGATCCGGTGCAGTTCCTCCCGCACCGGCTCGACCGGCAGGGTGTAGTCCGCATAGAGGAACACCGTGCCGAGCAAATCGGCCGTCGTTCGGGTCCAATTCTGGAACGGCGTCTCGATGAAATAGGACAGCGGCACGACCAGCCGGCGCAGGTCCCAGATCCGGACCACGACGAAGGTCATGCGGATCTCCTCGATCCAGCCCCATTCGCCTTCAACGATCACCACGTCGTCGATCCGGATCGGCTGTGAGAACGCGATCTGGATCCCTGCGATAAGGTTGGAGAGGGCCGGCCGCGCCGCGAGTCCGGCGACGATGCCGGCGACGCCGGCCGAGGCAAACATCGTCACGCCGATCTGGCGAATGCTCGGGATCGCCATCAGGATCAGGCAGACCGTGACGACGAGAATGACCGCCGCCAGAACGCGTTTGAGGACACGGACGCGGGTATAGATTTCCCTGGCCTTGAGATTGTCCGCCGCCGTCAGATCGAGATGATCCGCGACGATCTCGTCGATAATTTGGGTCAGGTTGATCGCCATCCAGCCGACCGCCGCCGTGAGCGCGACCGTCAGCAGACGTTGGACGCTGACGGTGATGTCCTGCGGCAGGCCGAGACTCGGAAGCACCAGCAACAGCGCGATGATCGCGAAGACGATGCGGGCCGGGCTCCGCGTATGGCGCACGATCGCCCCGTCGACTTCGTGCTGGTGCGATTGGCGACTTTCTTGAGGACCGCGTAGATGATCCAATGGGCCAGCACGGCCACGACGACGGCGACCAGCGCGACAAAGGCGCCGTAAGCCCAGGTCTCTATCTCGGCCGGCAGGTTTCCATCGATCAATGCATTCATGGCGAGCCTAATCGTGGAGCGTCGAAGGGCAATTATCCGATTCTGATCACGATCTTGCCGAAGAACTTCTGCCGCTCGGCGTGCTTGAACGCGTCCGCGGCCTTGTCGAAGGGGAACACCTTGTCGATCGCGGGCTTGAGGTTATTGGCCTCGATCGCCGCGTTCATATTCTCGAACATCGCCCGGCTGCCGACGCCGATGCCGTGAATGGCGGCGGCGCGGAACGCAAGCCCGATCGGGTTGACGCCTTCGCCCGGGCCGGCCAGGAAGCCGATGATGCCGATCTTTCCCTGCATGGCGATGCATTGCATGGATTTCTGCAGGGTCGCGACGCCGCCGACCTCGATCACCGCGTCCGCGCCCTTGCCGCCGGTGAGGCGCATCACTTCCTGGTCCCAGTCCGGCGTCTTTTTATAGTTGATCAGAAAATCCGCGCCCAGACCCTTGGCTTTCTTGAGCTTTTGGTCGCTGGACGAGATGACGGCAACGCGGCAGCCGGCGGCTTTGCCGAACAGGATCCCGAACATCGAGACGCCGCCCGTGCCGATCACGAGGACGGTATCGCCGGGCTGCAAGGCCTTGCCGGTCTCCATGAGGGCATTCCAGGCGGTCACGCCCGCGCAGGCCAGGCAGGCCCCTTGCTCGTAGGACAGATTGGCGGGGATCTTCACCGCATCGGCCTGATCGAAGGCGACATATTCGGCGAGCACGCCGTCGGCCGGTGAGCCCAGCGCGATATGCGGGCCGGTCGAGGGGCCGGAGACCCAATCTCGGAAGAATGTGCCGGACACCCGGTCGCCCTTCTTGAAGCGCGTGACCTTCGAGCCGACGGCGACGACCTCGCCCGCGGCGTCCGACAAAGGGATCGTGTCGCGTTTCACGGAGCCGTCATGGTAATTGCCCGAAACCACGAGCTGGTCGCGGTAATTGAGCGACGCGGCGTGCATCTTGACCACGATCTGGGTGTCGCCGGCCTTCGGCTTCGGCTGGTTCACCAGCTTGAGACCGCTCAGGTCCGTGCTGCCCTTCTTGACCACATAGGCTTTCATGTCACATCCCCTTGTCGTTCGGTGGCTCGGTCAGAATAGATACAACGCCAGCGCCTCGGCAACCAAGGCGGGCTTCGGATTGCCGTCGATCTCGACCGTGATCTCCATTTTGATGAGGACTTGCTTGGGGTTCCGTGCGGTCACCTCGGCGACCTTCGCCCGCGCCCGGATCCGGCTGCCGACCCGGACCGGCTCCATGAACCGCACCCGGTCCAGCCCGTAATTCAGACCCATCGTCATGCCCTCGGGCTCAAGCCGGATGGGCAGGAGCATCGACGGGACCAACGAGAGCGTCAGAAACCCATGCGCGA
The DNA here is from genome assembly GCA_963732795.1 of uncultured Alphaproteobacteria bacterium. Lineage (GTDB taxonomy): Bacteria > Pseudomonadota > Alphaproteobacteria > CAVTAV01 > CAVTAV01 > CAVTAV01. Next base: position 236,779 of record CAVTAV010000002.1, read on the forward strand.
TCGTGCCTCCGAACGGCGTCTCAGCCTTAGCTCGGACGGGATCGACATGGATGAACTGATGATCGCCCGTTGCCTCGGCAAAGAGATCGATGCGCGCCTGATCGATTTCGAGCCAGTCCGAGACGCCGAGCTCCTTGCCGGCATAGTCGGCGAGGCGGTCTTTGGGGACGGTCGTGGGCATATCGCTGCTCTCCAGCGTCATCGCGAGGTCGCGGCACGGGGCCGTGGCGATCCATGCCGGCTGGATTGCCGCACCCGGTCGGGGCTCGCAATGACCTCCAAAACCAAGGAAAAGGCCCGCGCAGAGGTCTACGCGGGCCGGGAACTCAAGTCTTCCTTTGCTCGTCGTGGCCGGGACAAGCCCGGCCATGAAAGCAATGTGTGGTCTTACAGCTGAATCAGAACCGACTTCGGCTCGGTATACATCTCGATCGCCTCGCGGCCCATTTCGCGGCCGAAGCCGGACTGCTTGAAGCCGCCGAAGGGCAGGTTGGGGTCGATCAGGTTGTGGGTGTTGACCCACACCGTGCCGGCCTTGATACGCCGGGCCATCTTGTAGGCGAGGCTGATGTCGCGGGTCCATACGCTGGCGGCAAGGCCATAGACCGTGTCGTTGGCGGTCCCGGCGACTTCCTCGATGTCCTCGAACGGCGTGGCGACCACGACCGGGCCGAAGATCTCTTCCTTGATGATCGTGGCGTCGGGCTTGACGTTGGTGAACACCGTCGGGCTCACGAAATAGCCCTTGTCCTTGGCGCGCACGCCGCCGGTGACGACGGTGCCGCCTTCCGCGCGGCCCTTCTCGATATAGCCGAGCACCCGGTCGAGCTGCTCCTGCGAGACCAAGCGGGCCCATATTGGTGTTCGGATCGAGGCCGGAGCCGAGATTGAACGAGCTTGCGACGCCCGCGAGGCCCTCGACGACCTTGTCGTGGATGCTTTTGTGGACATAAAGCCGTGAGCCGGCCGTGCAGACCTGGCCCTGGTTGAAGAAGATCGCGTTGGCCGCGCCGCCGACGACGGTCTCGACATCGACATCGCCCATGACGACGACCGGCGACTTGCCGCCGAGCTCGAGCGAGAGGCGCTTCATCGTATCCATCGCGCTCTTGCCGATCATCTTGCCGACCGGGGTGGAGCCGGTGAAGGCGATCTTATCGACCTCCGGATGGGCGACGAGGGAAGCGCCGGCGGTCTCGCCATAGCCGGTGACGATATTGACGACACCGGCCGGGAACCCGGCTTCGAGGATCAGCTCACCGAGGCGGAGCGCGGTGAGGCAGGTCTGCTCGGCAGGCTTCAGCACGCAGGTATTGCCCGTCGCCAGCGCCGGGGAGAGCTTCCAGATGCACATGGCGAGCGGGAAGTTCCAGGGGATGATCTGACCGCAGACGCCGATCGGCTGACGCAGCGTAAAGGCCTGGAATTCCTGGCCCGGCATTCCGCAGGAGACGTCCAGCGTCTGGCCCTCGACCTTGGTCGCCCAACCCGCCATGTAGCGGAGATATTCGATCGTGCCGCGCGACATCGACGATCTTGGCGAACATCAGCACCTTGCCGACGTCCAGCGCCTCCAATTCGGCCAGTTCGTCGGCGTGCTTCGCCATCAGGTCGGCGAGATTGAGGAGCAGCTTCTCGCGATCCGCCGGGCGCATCTTGCCCCATTCCGGGCCTTCGAAGGCCGCGCGGGCGGCCTTGACCGCCTTGTCGATATCGGCCTTGTCGCCTTCGGCGATCTGGCAGACTTCCTGCTCGGTCGCGGGATCGATGGAGGCGAAGGTCTTGCCCGAGGCGGCATCGACCCACTCGCCGCCGATCAGCAGCTTCTTCGGACGGGCTAGGAAGGCTTTCGCATCCGCCCCCAATCCGGCAATTTCGATGTTTTCATGCTTCATCTGATGTGCTCCTTGGGACTCCGTGAATGGTGTGGTGCCGGGCGTGGACCGGGCGACATGTTATCCGTGGGGTGCCGACTTGTTGTGTCCGCTGTCTCTTAGCACCATTGGCGGCCTGTGAGCAAAGTCTTAGGCGACTTCGGACGGTCAATTGTTCTTGATCGCAGCCTTGGCCTCCGCCTTGCGCTTGCGCCGGCCGATCTCTACCTCCATGCGGGCCGGCGGCGTCGGTTCGTCGGGGAGGTAGGACAGGACTTCGTCGAAGATTTCGCTCAGTTCTTCCCGGAACTCGGGGTGCGGGAAGATGAACTCGTCGTTGTTGCGGATGCCTTTCAGGATCTTCTCGCCGATTTCGAGCGGCTCCATGCCCGCGTCGTGGACCTGGGCGAGCCGAGTCATGAACTCCTTGGACGGCGAGCCGCCGGTCTGGGCCAGGTCTTTCGGGCGGATCGCGTCGCTGTCGTAGATATGGCTCTTCACGAGGCCGGGGCAGACGAGGGAAACGCCGATATTGTGGGGCGCCGAGCGCATATCTCAGCGCCTCGGAAAGGCCGCGGACGCCGAATTTTGCCGCCGTGTAGATGCCTGCGCCGGGACCTGAGATGAACGAGGCCATCGAGCCGGTGTTGCAGATATGGCCGCCTTCGCCGTGCTTGCGAAGCTTGGGTAGGAAGCTGACGACGCCGTTGATGACGCCGCCCAGATTGACGCCCATGATCCAGTCATAGTCGTCATAGGTGGCTTCGACGATATCGTTGAACAGGTTGACGCCCGCGTTGTTGCACAGGAGATGGACCTTGCCGAACGCGCGCCTCGGCCTCGTCCGCCGCTTCGGCCATGGCCTTGCGGTCGGTGATATCGACCTTGATCGATCGGACATCCAGATTGGTGTTGCTGAAATGGTCCATTGCCTGGTCGATATGGTCCTGACGGATATCGGCGATCATCACCTTCATGCCGGCGGATGCGAATGCCTGCGCCATGCCGAAGCCGACGCCGCTCGCGCCGCCCGTGATGAACGCTACCTTGCCTTCGACGTCTTTCATTCCTGGGTCCCCCTATGGACTGCGGTTGGGCGATACTAGCCCGGTCTTGGGCGCAAGTGCCAGTGTGCGTCGTCGCCGCACATTGCGCAGAGGCGCGGGGGCGATTATCGTTCGGATAACGCCAAACGGGGGAGAGACAGATGCTCGAGCTTTACCATTACGAGCCCACCGCCAATTCCGCCAAGCCCTTGATCTGCCTGAAAGAGAAGGGGCTGGAGTTCACCAGCCACTATATCGACCTGCATAACTTCCAGCAGCATTCGCCGGAATATGTGGCCATCAATCCCAACGGCCAGGTGCCCGCGCTGCGCCACGACGGCAACATCATCACCGAATCCACCGTGATCAACGAATATCTGGACGAGGTGTTCCCGGATGTGCCCTTGAAGCCGGATACCGCGCTCGGTCGCGCCCATATGCGGATCTGGACCAAATTCGTCGACGAGTATTTCTGCCCGTCCCTCAGCCTTATCGGCTGGCATTTCATGATAAAGAACATCGTCAAGGATCTCACGGAAGAGGAATTCGAGGCCAAGATCGCCCGGATTCCTCTGAAGGAGCAGCAGGACAAATGGCGCTTGGCCGCGAAGCAGGCCTTTCCGGAGGAGCAGTTGGCGGATGCCCGGCGAAAATGCGGCGAGTCGGTGAAGCGAATGGAGCGGACCCTGGCCCAGTCGCCCTGGCTCGCGGGCGAGACCTTCTCGCTGGCCGATATCGCCTGCTTCCCGATGGCGAACGGGATGCCGCGGCTGATGCCGGAATTCATGAACGACAAGGAGACGCCGCGCAGCCTCGATTGGCTCCAGCGGATGAATTCGCGCCCCGGCGTCAAGGCGGCGCTTGCCATGTCGCGCCGCCCAGCCGTCGTCGCGCGGGCTCCGCAAGCGGCAGCGCAATAAGGAGAGAATGATGAGCGTCGATCTCTATCACGCGGAACCGGCGGCGAATTCGCTCAAGGTTCTGCTGGCCTTCAAGGAAAAGGGCTTTCCGTTCGAGAGCCATCTTGTGCGGCTCAACAAGTTCGAGCAGCACGAGCCCTGGTTCGTGAAGATCAACCCGAACGGCCAGGTGCCGGTTCTCGTGCATGACGGCAACGCCATCACGGAATCGACCGTGATCAATGAATATGCCGACGAGGTCTTCGAGGGGCCGCCGCTGCGCCCGGCCGACGCGCTCGGCAAGGCGCATATGCGGATCTGGACCAAATTCGTCGACGAATATTTCTGCCCGGCGCTGAGCTTCCTCGGCTGGCACCGCATCATCAAGGGCTTCGTCAAGGATCTGAGCCCGGAAGAATTCGAAGCCAAGATTTCCCGGATTCCCTTGAAGGAACAGCAAGACAAATGGCGCGACGCCGCCAAGCAGGTATGGCCTCAGGAGCAGCTCGACGACTGGACGCGCAAATGCGAGGTCTCGATCCAGCGCATGGAGAAGCAGCTCGCCGAGACGAGGTGGCTAGCCGGCCCGGACTTCACTCTCGCGGACATCAGTTGCTTCGCCATGGCCTTCAGCATGGACAAGATGTTCCCGCAGTTCGTCAACGAAAAGTCCTGCCCGCACGTCATGGATTGGCACGCGAGAATGCACGCGCGCCCCGGCTCGAAGGCGGCGTTCGAGATGCCGGATCATTTGAGGGGCACGACGACCCATTTGAACGAGGGCGCGCGGGCGTAGTCCTCACCCTCGTCGTCGTTGCCGCGAAAGCGGGAATCCAGAACTCTGGCGGCAACGCTGCCTTATAGGTCCCCGCTTCCGCGGGATGACGACAAGGCCGTTAGGCCAACTCGGCCTTCCTGATCGTCCAGGCCCCGTCGGTCTTGGCGTAATTCACCTTCAGCACCCGGCGCTCGGTCCGGCTGATGAAGCCGTGGCCCTGGGCATGAGCCATCTGGGCGATGGTCGTGTCCGTCGGAAGCGCGTCTTCGACGTCCACGGCACAATGGAACCGTCCCGTCGCGCTCTTGCCGTCGGCGGCGAGGTCGATGGCGTCGGGCTCAACATGATCGGTAGCAATGCGGCGCACGGACTCGCCCAGAGCCGCGTCCCGGTCTCCGGCGTTGATCTTCCGCAGCCAGTTCTGGTGCAGGTCCCGGATCGCGGCCTCGTCCTCCAGCTTCTGCAGGCGGGCCTTCGTCCCGTCGGCAGCGAGTGCGACGGCCGGTGCGGCGGCGAGAGGGGCGGCGAGGAGGGCGCCGGTCTTGAGGAAGGCGCGGCGGCTCGATGGATTGGTCTTGGTCATGCCACCGTCCCTCCCGACTTGATCTGGAAATACTTGTCGACGTCGAACTTGCCGGCGTGACGCACCACGGCGCCAATCTGGCTCATATTGAGGCCGTGCGAGCCGCAGTGATAGCCGATGCCGGCGTCATGCATGGTGTTGAGATTGAGGAGGACGGTGCCGAGCGTGCCGTTGCAGGCCTCCTCCAGCCAATACATGAAATAGATGCCGTCGCGGATCTTCACGAAATCGCCCGGCCCGCACCATTCCATGCCGCCATGTCCGTCCGGGGTGAAGATGATCCAGGACACGGTATGGGGCGTGGAATAGAGATGCATCGAGGTGAGCCCCGGCGCATAGCTGTAGGTGATGCACCGGCCCGTCATTTCCGTGGTGTGCCGGTGGCGGCGGTATTGGGGCGGGGTAAGGCCTTCCATCTCGATCACGCCGAACAGCGTGCGCGCGCCGGCCTCGTTGGCAATGAAGGGCGTGTTGAGGTGGCCGTTGTAACAGGTCACCAGTCCCTGATGGAAATCCGCCGCGATGATATGGCCGTCGTGATCGGGCGCGCCTTCCAGGAGATGCCCGAACAGCAGTAGGCCCGGCGCGACTTCGTAGGACTGATACCGCGCTTTGGTCCAAATGCCCTGGCCGCCCTTGCGCCAGCTCAGCTCGTCGGCGCTGTCGACCTTGTATTCCATCGCCGGGGCGTGGTCGTAGCGGAGCGTGAAGGTCTTGCCGGCGATAAACTCGGACGCGGGTATGGCGTTCGTGGCCATACCGGCCGCGCCGCCGGTGGTCGTGCGCGGCGGGAACGCCGTGGAGTGCTCCTTGACGACCTTGGCGGTCTCGTCCTTGGTGAGCTTCTCCATGGTCTTGATCGGCCGGTAGACCCGTCGTCCGCCCTTGATGGGCTTGCCGTCCTTGTCCTTGGGGCCGGGGATGGGATCGCCGCTATAGTCGCCGAATTTCTCGAACCGGGCGATCTGGCCGACGATGTCGCCATGGCCCCGGAAGAGGTAGTAGTGTAGATCGTCGTTTTCGTCGAAGCCGAGCCGCACGCCCATTTGCCGGCTGCGGTTCATGTCGATCACATAGGCTGTGAAGGTGCCCGAGAACTCGCATTCGGTACGGGTATAGCCGAAGAAGTCGTTGTTGATCTTCACATAGTCCGACGGCGCGCTGAAGCCAAGCTCGCCGCCCGTGCGCGACAGCTCCACGAAATGGGAATAGCCGGCGGAGGGATAGTATTCCAAGGTCTCCATGCCGGTGTCCTGGCGCCAGTGATAGCCGCGGCCTTCCAACCGGTCGGTCAACTCGTGGCGCGCCTTGGGCGCTTCGCCGCCGCCATCGACATAACCGAAATAGATCTGGCGCTGGACCTCGCGGTTATCCTCGTAGCCGCTGAACCAGAGCTCGATCACGGTGGCGAGCTTGCTCGCGCGATCGACCATGACGGCATAGCCGCGCTGGGTGCCGGGGATCATGTGGCTGAAGAAGCAGATATCGTCGTTTTCGAGCGCGCCGTAACCGGCGTTCACCGCCCGGGCGTCGCCCTCGGCCACCGAGAGCTTGCTGTCGCTGGCGAATTTATAGGCGAGAGTCGGGCCGTCATCGGTGACGATCTTCATCGACTGACCGGCGAAGTCCTTGGCCAGCGGCGAGGCGCATTCCGGTCCGCGCTTGGCGACGTCCTTCAGCTTGGCGGAAATCTGGTCTTTGGTGAGCTTGGTGTAAGCGATGCGGTGCATCGGTAGCTTGGGATACGGCGTTCCCATCATCGTTCTGTCCCCCTCGCGCAAAGCGCCTGGCCGATCGTGCTGACAGCGCGGCGCGGTGGCCGCGCCCAAATGAGCAACTTGTCGTGCTACTCGTTCAATCCACCCGATTGAAACAATACCAGCGCCGGGAAGCCGGTCAAGCGGCGGTGCCGCTCGTCAATCACCCTTGATCCGGCTCAGCACACGCACGAATTCCGGCTTTCTCAGCACCGGATCGTTGGTGAGGTTGAGTTCGAGGTCCAACAGACCGAAAAAGCCCTCGTCGGGCTCATGATTTGCCGCTTTTTGGGCCGCCCTCTCAAGCGAGTCGAGCGCCGCCTTCTGATCGCCGATCCCGAGATTCGCCATGGCCCAACCTCCGGCCCCTGGACGAGCTCCCTTGTCGCCGGCAGCCTTAATCTCCTGAAACAGGCGTTCGGCATCGCCGTGACGGCCCGCGCGCCCATAGGCATAAGCCCACTGAGTCAACAAGTTCATCAAGCGATTGTCGCCAGCCAGACGCTCGGATAATACGAGTTGATCCACGGCACTTGCCGAATTGCCGATCGCAATCTCCGCACGCGCTAGAAACAGCCGTGTAAGCACATCCATCGGATAGGCCGCCGCCGCGCGTTCCAAGACATCGACGGCCGCCTCGTACTGGCCCGCTCCGCCAAGTTGAACGCCGTATTGACCCGCGTTCGGGTGACTAGGATCAAGCTCGACGGCTCGCTTGGCGAGGGCAATCGCTTCGTCGTGCCGGCCTTGGGCTGACAGGAGTAAGCCGTAATAGCCGAGCGAAGCTTCATCGTTCGGCTCAACCTCAAGGGCATGGGAGAAGTCTTTTGCGGCATCGCTCCAATGCCAGCTGAGCCATGACGGCACAGCAAGCGCCGCATAGGCCATTGGTATGTTCGGGTCGATCTCGATCGCCCGTTCGGCATTCTTTCTCGACAGGGTCTCGATCTCCGTGCGCTTCTTGGCGGACACGGCAGCTCCATTGACGGTGTTGACTAGCTTGAACGCTTGGGACAGCGCAGTTTCGGCATAAGCCAGTGCAAACTGAGGATCGATCGTGGTTGCCCGCTGTAGCAGGGATATGCCTGTTGTACTGTCGCCGCGATTAGTCGCGGTGATCGCCTGCAAGAATAAGGCATAGGCCTCGGGAGACTTGGTTGGCGCCTTCTCGATGCGTGCTTGCTCCTCCGGCGAGAACTGGGCCTGTAGCGCATTGGCGACGTTCATCGCGATGTCCGCCTCGATCTTGAAGACATCGCCGAGCGGACGCTCATAGGTGTCCGACCACAGGTTCGTGCCGGTGACACCATCGACAAGCTCCGCCGATACACGTACGCGGTCATTTGCGAACCGGACGCTTCCGGCCATCACGGTTTCGACATGAAGTTCGTGGGCAATCTGCGGGATCGGTTTGGTCTCCTTGGCGTACTGCATCACCGAAGGCCGCGCGATCACCCTCATGGAGTGGATCTTGCTGATCTGATCAATGACCTCCTGATGCAGGCCCGACGCGAAATAGGCGTCCTTGGGATCGGGGCTCAGGTTTTCGAAGGGCAGCACGGCCACAGAATTCGGCAGGGCGTCGGAGGCCGGCAATTTGGCGACAGGCGCCAGGATCGGCACGGTTTGCGCCGTTTGCACGGGCGCACCGGAATATTGGCGCCAGACCAGGAAGCCGACGGCGAGCACCAGGGCGGCGAGGATGACCACATTAAGCGTGCGGCCGATCGAGACGGGCCGCCTGGGCGCGGCTTCGTCCAATTCGTCCGTTCGCTTCACGCCCTCGGGCGTCATCTCGAACGCCCAGGCCAGGATCAGCGCGACCAGAAATCCCACGCCGAGGAGGACGAGGACAGTCTTCCCGAGCCAGTTCGGCAGGTCGAGCATCGGCGTGATGGCGGCCACCACCTGAACGATCAGCCAAGCCACGACCAGGTAGGCGATGCCTATCCGGAAAACGTGACGGCGCTTGAGCTCGTTGAACAGGCTCATGGCTCACTCACACTCGAAATCGTCGGTGCCGCCATTGCCGGATGACGACGGATGGCAGAAGTCGCCCCAGCCATAGGTTCGCCAATAGGTCACAAGACCAAGCTTGCGCACGAAGTCCTTGAAACCTGGCAGTTTGCGCGTGTCGCTTAGAACTGGGTCCCAGATGCTAAACAAACTCCCGACGGTTTCCGGATCGGTGGAGCCGGTCGTACCGTAGTAAACACTTTTCAGTGCGCTCAGAGCGAGGTTCGTGTCGCCGAAATAGGCGGCCCAAAAGGCGATGCGCTGTCGCCTGAGTGTGATAGCATTGTGGGGATCGTCATAGAGACGCTGCAACTCAGCGCCAGCGCCTTCAGGATGATCGAGGAACTTCATCATCGGTATATTGATCGCCACGCCGGGGTCAGCCGTTGTGTTGTTCGTATCGACGGCACGCTTTATCTCGCCGCGATCACCCGCCCCTAGCGCCAATTCGAGGGCGCCACCGCTCATATTCGACGGCACCGCTCCTAATCGAGCGCCGCGCTCCCCTTCCGCGAGAGCCTCCTTCATCTTTCCCGACAGCGCGTAAGCCAATCGCAACTGGTACGGAATCTCCTTGTCCAGCGGATCGATCCGACGAATTTCTTCCAAATAGCCGACCGCCGTTTTGCCCTTTCCTACGTAGAGCAGAAAATAGGCGTAAGGTTTTGCGAGAACCGTATCGCCATGAAGATCGATGGCCTTACGAAAGATGCGTGCCGCCTCTGTCCAGTTTCCGGACCGGGCTGCAGCCTGAGCGGATGCGGCAAGAACCGGCACGGCATCCGGCGCAAGCGCTTGAGCCCGTTCAAGCGCCTCTTGCGACTTCTTGAGCAAGTCCGCCCTGTTGGCGGGATCGTCAAAGAGAATTGCGTAGCGTGCTGCGCGGGCGATGGCGGCCCAAGCCAACGCGTATGACGGGTCCAGATCGACGGCCCGCTCAAGTGAATCGATCTCGCCGCGAAGACTGGAAATCGAAATGTCCGCATCGAATGATAGCTGGCCTTTGAGATAGGCGTCGTAGGCTTCGACGTTGCGCGTGCCGCCCTCGACGCGGCCCAGATCGCCTACACCCAGCGCGACCGAAAGCGCATTCGCGACCGATTTCGAAATGTCGTCCTGAATGGCGAAGATATCGTCGAGCTTCTTGTCGTAAGTCTCCGACCACAGGTGATAGCCGGTCTTCGCGTTGATGAGCTGCGCCGTGATCCGAAGCTGGTCGCCCGATTTGCGGACGCTTCCTTCCAGCAAGTTCTCGACCCCGAGCTTCTCGCCGATGACGCGGAGGTCCTCGTTCTTGCCCTTGAAATAGAACGAAGACGTGCGCCCCGCGACTTCCAGGCCCTTGAGGTTCGCCAGCTTGTCCAGAAGCTCTTCCGACAAACCGTCCGCGAAGTAATCCTGCTTCTTGTCGTCGCTCAGATTGGCGAAGGGCAGCACCGCGAGGGTCGGTGTGCCCGTCGCGGTCGCCGCGGTCTCGGATTGAGTGGCGGTGGGACCGTGGTTCAGCCGCCAGACCAGAAAGCCGACCGCGAGCACCAGCGCGCCGATCACGATGAAATCGAGCTTGCGGCCGGTCGACATCGAGCTGCGCTGAGGGGCCTCCGCATCCAGGGCGTCGGTGCGCTTCACGCCGCCCGGCGTCATTTCGAAAGCCCAGGCGAGGATCAGGGCGACGGGGAAGCCGATGGCAAGGAGGATGATAACCGCTCGCGGAAACCAGTCTGGCAGGTCGAAGATCGGCGAAATGACACCGACGACCTGGGTCAAAAGCCACGCCATGACCAGATAGGCGATCCCTATCCGGAAGACGTGCCGCCGCTTGAGCTCGTTGAAGAAATTGCCCATTCACCCTGACCCCTGCGGCGCGAAGGATAACACCTTAGCCTTTGAGGCGAAAAACAATTGCGTGATGCCAGGGAAGGGCCGGACGCCACTCCTGCGGCGCCTAGCTCCGTTCGTCCTGAGCTTGTCGAAGGACGCCGCTCGGCCCACGTGGTTCGACAGGCTCACCACGGACGGGGATTGGTGTTCGCGGGAATGACGATTAGGCGTTAGGCCTCGTCCACCACCGTATTGCGCAGCAGCCCGATTTCCGGCACCTCGACCTCGACGACGTCGCCGGGTTTGAGCCATTTGGGCGGGTCGAAGCGGGCGCCGGCGCCGGTGGGGGTGCCGCTGATGATGAGGTCGCCGGGGCGGAGCGTGGCGAAGGTGCTGAGATAGGAGACCAGGAAGTCGAAACCGAAGATCATGTTGTCGGTGGTGTCGTCCTGGCGGACCTCGCCGTTGACCCGGGTCTGGAGGTGCAGGGGCTTGGAGAGGTCGATCTCGTCGGCGGTGACGAGCCAAGGGCCCATCGCGCCGGACTTGTCGAAATTCTTGCCCTGGGTGACGTTGAACTTGGCGTGGCGCAACCAGTCGCGCACCGTGCCCTCGTTGCACAGGGTATAGCCGCAGACATGGTCCATCGCCGTCTCGCGCGGGATGTGCCGGCCGGTCTTGCCGATCACGAGCACGATCTCGCCTTCGTAATCGAGCTGCTCGGAGACGGTCGGGCGCACCACATTCTCCTCGTGGCCGACGATCGAATCCATGAACCGGATGAACACGCTCGGATATTTGGCGGCGTTCTTGTCGTCATATTCCTCGTTGCGGTTCGCGTAGTTGACGCCGATGCAGAAGATTTTGCCCGGGGTCCTGACGGGCGGCAGGAAGCTGACGTCCGCCAGGGAGTGGTCCGGCTCTTCGCCCTCGACGGCCGCGCGGGCTTCCTCGAAGGCGTTTTCGTGGATCAGGTCGAAAAGCGTCGGCAAGCCTTCGAGCCGGCGGTCGAGGCTGATCACGCCGTCGTCCTCGACCACGCCGTATTCCTCGCGGTTGTCAACGCGGTAGCTGGCAATCCGCATGGTCTGATTCCTTGTTCCGGGGCGCGGTTCGGCGATAATATCGGCTGCGGGGACATTTGGGGTCGCGCGCTTGACCCGTGCCGGCTGCCCCGATTAATAGGAACGCGCGGTTACCGTGTCAACGCACCGCGCCCGAAGGGGGAGGCGAAGGCGGAACGATGCCCCATGTCATCGTCGAATATTCCGATAATCTGAGCGGCAGCGTGGATTTGCAGGCGCTGGCCGACAATCTGCACGATACGGCGCTGGCGAGCGGGCTGATGGATATCGCCGCGCTCAGGACCCGTTTCGCGCCCCGGCAGATCTTCCGGATCGCGGACCGCCATCCGGACAATTCCTTCATGCATATCGTCGCCCGTCTCCGGGAGGGGCGCGACAAGAACGACTTGAGGGCGCTCGCGCAGGCCTTGTTGTCGGTCGCGCGCACCGCGCTCGACAACGCGACGCCGGTGAAGCCTTATGCCCTCACCGTCGAGATCCACGAGATCACCCAACTCACCGTCCGTCACAACACAGTTAGAGAGCGCATAGTCGCCGAGGCCGCGCATGAGCAAGCTTGATGACGCCGTAAAGTCCGCCGAAACCTATGTCGCCCGCTTCGGCGAGGCCTTCGTGCCCCATATCATCGACGGCAAGCCCGATCTCGGCGACGGCAAGACCTTCGAGACCCACTCGCCGATCGACGGAAGGCTGCTGGCGAAGGTCGCGGCGGGCACGGCGGCCGATATCGACCGCGCGGCCAAGTCGTCGGCGGAAGCCTTCAAGACCTGGCGCAAGGTGTCGGGCAAGGACCGGCGGGCGATCCTGCACGGCATCGCCGACGCCATCGTCGCGCGGGCCGAGGAAATCGCCTATGTCGAATGCCTCGACACCGGCCAGGCCATCCGCTTCATGAGCAAGGCGGCGCTCCGGGGCGCAGAGAATTTCCGGTTCTATGCCGACCGCGCGCCCGATGCCCAGAACGGGCTGTCGCTCCCGACCCCGAGCCACATGAACTATACGATCCGCCAGCCGATCGGGCCGGTCGGCGTGATCACGCCGTGGAACACGCCGTTCATGCTCTCGACCTGGAAGATCGCCCCGGCGCTGGCGGCGGGCTGCACGGTCGTCCACAAGCCGGCGGAATGGAGCCCCTTGACGGCCCAGATCCTCGCCGAGATCGCCCAGGAAGCCGGATTGCCGGCGGGGGTGTGGAACGTCGTCCACGGCATGGGCGAGACCGCGGGCAAGGCGCTGACCGAGCATCCCGACATCAAGGCCGTCGGCTTCGTCGGCGAGTCCTTGACCGGCAGCCTGATCATGCAGCAGGGCGGCCCGACCCTGAAGCGGGTCCATTTCGAGCTCGGCGGCAAGAACCCGGTTTTCGTGTTCGACGATGCCGACCTGGACCGCGCGCTCGATGCCGTGATCTTCATGATCTACAGCCTGAACGGTGAGCGCTGTACCTCGTCGAGCCGGGCGCTGGTCCAGGAATCGATCTATGACGAATTCACCGCCAAGCTTACCGAGCGGGTGAAGAAGCTCAAGGTCGGCCATCCCCTGGACCCCGCGACCGAGGTCGGCCCGCTGATCCATCCCGTGCATCTCGAAAAGGTGCTGTCCTATATGGACATCGCCCGCTCGGACGGCGCCACCGTCGCGGCCGGCGGCAAGGCGTCGTCGGTCGGGGAGGGGAAGGGCTGCTTCGTCGAGCCAACCCTCTTCACCAAGGCGGGCATGGACATGCGCATCGCCCAGGAGGAAATCTTCGGCCCGGTGCTGACCGCGATCCCCTTCAAGGACGAGGCCGACGCCATCCGCATCGCCAACGACGTCAAATACGGCCTGACCGCCTATATCTGGACCAACAATGTCGGCCGCGCGCTGCGCGTCGCCCACGAGGTCGAGGCCGGCATGGTCTGGGTCAATTCCGAGAACGTCCGCCACCTGCCCACGCCCTTCGGCGGCGTCAAGGCGTCGGGCATCGGCCGCGACGGCGGCGACTACAGCTTCGACTTCTATATGGAGACCAAGAACATCGCCATCGCGATGGGCGACCATAAGATTTCGAAACTGGGCGTCTGAGACACTGACCGTCATCCCGGCCTTGAGCCGGGACCCACTGTCACGGGCCTAAGCGTCTGACCTGGATCCCCGATCAAGTCGGGGATGACGGAAGAGGATGGGCCCCTTAAAGCAATCCCGCCCGTTGCAACACGCCGTCGAGGCGCTTCTCCAATTCCGGCGTGGCTGGGACCATGGGCAGGCGGTGTTCGTTGCGCTCGATGATGCCGAGCTTCTTGGCCATGTATTTCATCGGGATCGGGTTGGTGTCGAAGAACACGGCCTTGTTCAGCTCGTAGAGCAGATCGTGCAATGCCTTGGCATGGGCGAGCTTGCCGTCCCAGACGGCCTGGCAGAGCTCGGACAGGATCGCCGGCCGCAGATTGCCGACGGCGTTCATCAACCCGCAGGCGCCGATCGCCATCATCGGGAAGGAGAGCTCCTCGAGCCCGACGAAGATCTTGAAGTCGCTGCCGACCGCCGCGAAGCAGTCGCCGACGAAATCGAGGTCCTTGGACGCATGCTTCATGCCGACGAAGCTCGGCGACATCTCCTTGAGCTCCTTGACCGTGTCGATCTTCACGTCAACGCAGGCCCGGCCGGGGATGTGATAGATCATCCAGGGCGTCTCGTGGTTCTTGGTCAGCTCCAGATAGTAATGGATGATCCCGCGTTGCGGCGGGCGGGTATAATAGGGCGTGACGATCAGCAGGGCATCGGCCCCGGCCTTGACGGCATGGTCGGTCAGTGCCTTGGTCTCGGCGAAGCTCTGGGAGCCCGTTGCGACGACCACCGGCACCCGGCCGTCCGCGACATCGATCGCGATATCGCAGGTCTTGTTGCGTTCCTCGATGGTGAGAGTCGCCGGCTCGGACGTCGTGCCGTTGACCAGAATCCCGTGGGACCCCTCGACGATCTGCCGGTCCACAAGCTTCTCATAGGTCTTGTAGTCCACCTCGCCGTCCCTGAACGGCGTGATCAGTGGCGGAATCGAACCCTTGAGTCGGTCGAGCGGCATGGTCATCGGTTAAATTTCCCCGGTTTGGTTGACAAATCAGCCATGCATTGATTGAAGTCACGGCCTGGGCGATAAACATATAGGCTAGCTTGAGTTTGCGCCACAAGGCGCGCCGCGCGCATCGGAAGAATCGCATGAGTCTTTATTACGTCCAGAAGCTTCTCTACCGCCTGAATCGCGACGACGTAACCCGTCGTCGGTTCGAAACCGACCGCGAGAACCTGCTCGCCGAATACGAGCTGACCGACGAGGAGCGCGAGGCGATCCTCAAGCCCGATATCGGCCTCTTGTTCGTGCTCGGCGTCAACGGCCAGATCCTGATGCATTACGCTGGGATGTGCCGTTACGAATGGGACGACTATCTCGAAGCCATGCGGGAAGGCGTGAAAAAGTATGGGCCGGTCCGCGAAGGCGTCTACACCATAACCGGCTATGAGGGCGTCCCCGCCCATGACGAGACGCTAAAGAAGCGCCGCACCGCCGCGAAGGGAGCTTGACCTCATGCCACTCGTATTCGCCGGCGTCTGCAGCCACGCCCCCGGTATCGTGAACCGGGCCGAACGTGCCGATCCCGCGGTCCGCGAGCCGTTCTACAAGGCCTTCTACGAGATGGGCGACGCCATCCGGGCCTCGGGCGCCGAAGCGCTGATGATTATCGCCGCCGAGCATTTCGGCAATTTCTTCATGGAGAACATGCCGGCCTTCGCGATCGGCATGGCGGATCATTACGAGGGCCCGATCGAAGATCCCGACTGGATGAAGATCGACCGGCGGCAGATCCCCGGTAACAAGGACCTCTCGCTCCGCCTCATCAAAGGCGTGATGGAGGAGGTCGATACGGCCTATGCCGAGGAATGGAAGTTCGACCACGGAATCATGGTGCCGCTGAATTTCCTGACGCCGAAATACGACATGCCGGTCATCCCGGCGAACATCAACTGCCAGGGCCCGCCGCTGACGCCGCTGCATCGCGCCTATGCCTTCGGGCAGGCGATCCGCCACGCGGCCGATGCGCTGCCGGAAAAGATCGCGCTCGTCGGCACCGGCGGCATCTCCCATTGGCCGGCGACGCCGGACTCGGGCAAGATCAACGAGGAATGGGACCGGGAGTTCCTGGACAAGTTCCTGAAAACCGGAAGGACGAGCTGCTGGCCTATTCCGACGTCGATACCTACAAGATCGCCGGCCAGGGCGGCTTCGAGATCCGCACCTTCATCGCCGTCGCCGGCGCGACCGAAGGCCATAAGGGCAAGCTCTGGTTCTACGAGCCGATCCCCATCTTCGCCGTCGGCTGCACGGTGGCGAGCATGGAGGTCGCCTGACTTCTCGCTTATGAATTCACCACGTGGTGGATCGTCTTGGTGATCCGCTCCGTGATGCGGTCGCCGACGGCGAAGACGTAGACAACCCAGGTCAGGAACAGGACGGCGGCCCAATTGTAAGGCGGCAGGTGCATCCATTTGAGCACGATCGCCGGGCCGAGCATCAGGAAGAAGATGAAGATCAGGATGACGATGTCGACGCCGATGGCGACCATCGCGCCCCAGGTCCAATGCCGCATCCGGCGGGGCAGGCTGATCATCAGGAAACTGAGCGCCGACGCCATGCCGAGGATCGCGCCGGCCGGCGCCCGCCAGTCGCCTTCATGGAGGCCGAGGAACAGCCACGCCAGAAGCACGATGATGAACACAGCGGTAAACGCGTAGCGCAGGACGCCGGTGGCATGCGGCCGGCGGGCGGGACGCAACAGCCGGTAACGCAACCCGGATGATCATGACGGCGAGGAGGACGGCGAGCGCAGTGCCGACCCAACCCCGGTAGTCCGCTCCACATCAAATGGCCATGGTCCCGGCGGCCAGCGCGGCCGTCGACCCACATCCAGGCGCGTGACGGGGCCTCGGGGCTCTTCAGCCTCGGACGCGGCCAGGGCGGCTTCCTCCTCCTCCTCTTCGGACGGCGCGCGGCCGTAGAACTCGCCGAAATAGAACGCTCCGAAGGCGAAGATTCCGAAGATGAGCACTTCGGCGAGGTCGCCGGTGGTGAATTCCGGCGTCTCCTTCACCGGCGGCTTGCCGTAACGGTAATAGTCCGGGCCGAGCTCGATCAAGTTATCGAGCGCCATCGCGTGGACATGCACGCCCTCGACCTGGCCGAGCACCGGCGTTTCCACCCTGTCCTCGACGCCCGAGAAATTGAACCCGAGCAGCACGATCTTGCCCTTGAGCAGCGCCTTGGTGGACGGATCGTCCCCGAACAGCTCCAGTTCCTGGTACGGCACGACGAGATTGTAGCGGCAGTCCTGATCTCGCTCCGCTTTGGCTCCAGGCCCTTGATCAGACTGTTAAAGACGAGCCTGGCAGCGTCAAGCAAGGGATGCGGCCCGACCTTGCCGCAGCGCTTGCCGACGTCCTCCTCGGAGCCGAAGCTGGCGGTCGCGACATTTTCCTGCTCCGGCGGTTCTCCCCAGCCCCATTGGATATCCATGACCTGCCCGTCCTCATGGGTGCATTCGACGGAAAGCAGGCTTTGAATGCCGCAGAACAGCCGCGTGATGAAAGACGGCCCGGCATCCTTGCCGCCGACCGCATAGGGTTTCCGGCAGGCGGCTTCGTCGTGTTCCTTGTTCAGGCAATGGATATAGAAGAGCAGGGAAGCCGGGCTGACTTCCTCCTCGCCTTCCTTGTTCGGCTTGGCCAGGACATAGGTGCCGGGCGGATTTTCGATGGGCTGGTCGACGGGCGCGAGCATCGCGACCTCGCCCAGACGGTGCGTGATCTCCTCGACCTTCGGCCGGATGGCGTCTTCCTGGGATTCGATGCCATCGTCCGAGAGACGGCCGATAATGATCGGCAGGCGGTGGCCCTTGCCGCTCTCGTTCGCCCGGTAGATGCAATCGATCTTGGCGAGCTCGCTTTCCGCGCAGTCCTCGCCCTCCGGCGGGTTCTTTTCGAGCGCGGGCAGGCCGGTCCGGTAGCCGAGGAACTGTGCGAACCGCTCGAATGCGTCGGGCTTGCCGGTATCGCCGAGATAGAGCACGTCAGCGAAGATCGCGGCCGGCTGGAAATTGGCGACCTTGTCGATGATCCTGATCTGATCGTCGAAGGAGGGCGGCCACGCGCCGCCGCTCAGATTGAGCGAGGCGTCGTCCACCGTGACGACCGTGATCGCCTTCTGGCCCTCGCGATCTGGCTGGCCGTATTCGGGCGCCAACGCTTTCCAAATGATGTCGGCGGCGAGATTCGAGGAGTCGGAATCGAAGCCGAAAGGATCGACCCACTGCACGGTCAGGGAGACGACGACGGCGAATAGCGTCTTGACGCCGACCATCATCAGGCGGGAGCGCTTGCCGGGTCCTTCGGGCTTGGTCTCCCCGGTCACGGCGCGCTCTCCCGCCGGACACCTACCGTTCCGGCGAATTGAGCGCAGACTCGACGCGTCCCGACCATCGGCTCAGCCCCTCGCACCCCTGTTTTTCGCCAAAGCGCCGGGACCGTGCCTGCATTGGCCGCCGAGGCCGGTCCCAATCCTAATACTGACCGCGCGAGCGCCGGAAAACAACGCTAAGCGCGGTTGTTAACGTCAATGAATCGTTGACCAATTCGGTTCGGAATTATATAATACGTTGTTAATAGTTCAAGTTGTGCGGCGAATGAGTTGCGGAGCGTTTGTTCGCAACTACAGAGGGTTGTCGTCTCTACGGAGAGTTCTGATTATGATATATGCAGGGCAGCTCGACCGCGTATCAAGAGTTAAACGTTTTCTATCCAAAATCATAAGTGGCGCGGACGCAGGTCTCGCCGGCGTGTCGATCGCCGCAGCGCTGATCCTGACCGCCCCCGCACTGGCTGCCGACTCGGGCATCAGCTGCACATCCGCCCCGATCGGTCAGGTCACCAAGGTCAAAAGCGATCTCGATCCTTTGCTCGTGCAGAACGGCGCAGGCCAGACGCAAATGCTCGAGCGCAAGGATATCGACAACGCGCTGAAAGGCGGGGCCATCGACATCCGCGGCCAGCGCAACGGCAATGTCGCCATGTGCATCGACAACAAGCTCGTATGGGCGAGCAAGGATCTGTTCGAAACCAGGCTCAGCGCCGCCGTGGCGCAGAACGACCCGGCGATGCGGGAGAAGGTCCGCAAGCTGTGCTCCCAGTTTGCGGAGAACAAGCCGACCCATGCCGTCCGCATGGGCTTGGACAAGGATCAGATCGCGGCGTGCTGCAAAAACGTCGATCAATGTAAACTCTAACGTCCGGCGCCGGCCGCGGCGCGAATTTCCATGAAGGGCTCAAGACGGTTCTGTTTGATGGCCGGTGTCCTTGCTCTGACCCTGGCGCCTATTGCGGCCTTCTCGAAAGAGAAGCTCATCGATTCCGCCAAGCTTCCCGAACTCAAGCCACCCAACGAGCTTTCCAGCTACATCATTCCCTCGCGCGCCGATGCGGATTTGGCGGTCTTTCCGAGCGGCACCTCCGTGCAGGCGTGGCTGCAAAGCATCGTCGATAAGCTGCGCAAGCAGTGGCCGCACGAACTCGCCGCCGGTGAAGGTCTATGTCTCGTCCAAGTTCTTTCCCAATGCCGACTACATGGCGGCGGCCGGTCCCGACAATGCGATCGTCGTGGATCTGGGCGTGGTGGAGAAATCGGTCAGCGACGACGAGGTCGCGTTCATCCTGGGCCACGAGCTCTCCCATATCCTGCTCGGCCATATCCAGAAGGACGAGGTCGTCAAAGGGATGAACGAGGGGACGAGTGCGGCGCTGCATCTCGGCCAAATGGCGGGAACCATGGCGGCGGTGCAGTCGAGCGGCAATACGCTGAACGTCGATCAGACGGAAGCGGCGAAGAACCAGAAGACGGCGGGCAAGGTCTATGTCGGCCTTCAAAGCGTCGTCAACGACCTCTATGCGCCGCAGTGGTCGCGCAACAACGAGGATCAGGCCGACGAGCTCGGCGTCGACCTCATGATCAAGGCCGGCTACGCGCCGCGCTACACCTCGCTGGTGTTCCAGCATCTCGCGGATTCCGAAACCGCGTTCCAGAACCACTTCGAGGACGTCACGAAGTCCTATGAGACCCTCGTCAAGAAGGTGCCGCCCGAGCAATTGATCGGTAAGTTCGCCCAGATGGCGGGAGACCAGCAACAGAACAAGAGCTTTCTGGAAACTCTCAAGAAGAAAGTCATTCACGACCTCATCGGCGCTGCGATGAAGACCGTTCAGGACCGCTTGCGGAAGTCTCACCGCGACCCGGAAGACCGCGAAAAATCGCTCGTGAAATATATCGAGAAGACCAATGACGACAGCAAGGCCATCATGGCCCGCAAGCCGACCCTAGACGGGGTCAACGCCGTCAAGGCGTCGGCGGATTTCAAGACGTTGCTCGCCGCCCGGGAGGCCATCATCGATGCGCAGGCGGATCTGGGGGACGATGATCCGAACAAGGCTCTGACCGCGCTGGGGCCCGCCTTGCAGCCGGCGCACGCATCGGCGGCGCAGCGGCGGGCGTTCGGCGCCTATAGCGAGGGACGTCTGGTCAAGCAGCAGATCCGCCTGAAGCAGGGCCAGATGGGCGACGCAATCCAGAACCTGCTTCTCGCCCAGCACGGCGGCGAGGCCGGGGCCCAGGTCTACGAAAAGCTTTTCGAACTGGAATGGAACTCGGGCGGCAAAAAGCTTGCGGAAGCGGATGTAGACAGGGCCGAGACGAAATTCGGCGACAAGGTCCACTTTCTGCCGGAACGCATCTTCGCGGCGGCCCAGAGCGGCAAAGGCGCGGACGACCTGCTGATCAAATGTCTGCAATCCGAGAAGGACTATATTCACGAGGTCTGCGTCGCCGCCCGCTACGCCCCCGATGCATCCTTCCGTGACAACTACGCCGAAATTTACTGCGGGATCGCGCAGAAGAAGCTGAAGGAAAAGCCGCTTGCCGCCCCCGCGCCCAAGCCGGATTCGAAGGAAGGCGCCGACAAGAAAGAAGAGTCGGGCGGTGTGGCCGGTTTCTTCAAGGGGGTCGGGAACAGCGTTGGGGGCCTTTTCAGCGGGTCGGACATCAAGATATCGTTCGACGATTGCAAGACCTGACGCCTGTTGCGGCCCTCCGCATTCACGGCTAAGTTGCCAAATCAAAATAGCTGAGGCAGCACCACTCGGCCCGGCGCGGCATCAACCCCAAGCGCATAGGACTCCCATGTACGAAACCAAGCTTCTCATCGGCGGGAAGGACGTTCCCGCAACCGGCGGCGCGACCTTCGACCGCAAGGATCCCGTGACCGGCGAGGTCGCCACGCGGGCGGCGGCGGCAAGCCTCGAGGACGTCAACAAGGCGGTGGAAGCCGCGGCGGCGGCGTTTCCCGAATGGTCGGGGAAGGGGCCGAACGAACGCCGGATGATGCTGCTGAAAGCGGCGGACATCATGCAGAGCAAGGCGGAGAAGGTCGGCGAGGTCGTGACCGCGGAGACCGGCGCGACCCTCGGCTGGGGCGGATTCAACGTGTTCCTGGCCTGCAACATGCTGCGTGAGGCGGCCTCGATGACGACCCAGATCACCGGCGAAGTCGTGCCGTCCGATCAGGGCCAGCGGTTGGCCATGGCGGTCAAGCAGCCCTGCGGGGTGCTGGTCGGCATCGCGCCCTGGAACGCGCCGATCATTCTCGGCACCCGCGCCGTTGCCATGCCGCTCGCCTGCGGCAACACCTTGGTCCTCAAGGGCTCCGAGCTCTGCCCGCAAACTCACAAGATCATCGCCGACTCCCTGAACGAGGCGGGCGTGCCGCCGGGCACGATCAACTATCTCAGCAACGATCCCAAGGATGCGCCGAAGATCGTCGAAGCGCTGATCGCGCACCCCAAGGTCAAGCGGATCAATTTCACCGGCTCGACCCGTGTCGGCCGGATCATCGCCGAGACGGCCGGCCGGCATCTGAAGCCGGTCCTGTTGGAGCTCGGCGGCAAGGCCCCGCTGGTGCTGTTGGATGACGCCGATATCGACGACGCGGTCAATTCCGCGACCTTCGGCGCTTTCATGAACCAGGGCCAGATCTGCATGTCCACCGAGCGCATCGTGGTCGATGACGCGATCGCCGACGCCTTCGTCGAGAAATTCGCTGCCAAGGCCACGAGCCTGCCCACCGGCGACCCACGCAGCAATGTCATCATCGGCTCGCTGGTGGATCAGGCTCCGGTCGACAAGGTCAACGAGCTGATCCAGGACGCCGTTGCGAACGGCGCGAAGCTCGTCTGCGGCGGCAAGATCAACGGCACGATCATGGACGCGACCATTCTCGACCATGTCACGCCAAAGATGCGCATCTACTCGGAGGAGTCCTTCGGTCCGGTCACCTGCGTCATCCGCGGCAAGGGCGTCGAGGAGCTGGTGCGGCTCGCCAACGACACCGAATACGGCTTGTCGTCGGCTGTGTTCGGCAAGGATATCGCCCGGGCTCTCAAGGTCGCGCGGCGCATCGAGGCCGGCATCTGCCATATCAACGGCACCACGGTGGACGACGAGGCCCAGATGCCCTTCGGCGGCATGAAGGCCAGCGGCTACGGCCGGTTCGGCGGCAAATCCGGCATCGATCAGTTCACCGAGACCCGGTGGATCACCATCGAGACGGATCACCACCACTATCCGTTTTGAGCGGCACATAACCTTCTTCGTCATCCCGGAATCCGGTTTGCCCGAGATCTTCGATTTCGTTGGCAAACCGAGCTGTCCGGGATCCATCGTCGTGGGCTTGAGCGTATGACCTGGATTCCGGATCGCAAGGCTCGCAAGCCGAAAACCTGCGGTTTTCGGGCTCGCCTAACGTCCGGGATGACGAGAGAGGTATTATTGGATGTGGAGGCTTGGCCCGCTAAATCGCGACCTTGCGGCTCAACCGGTCCAGCCCGAACAGCACGATCCCGCAGACCAGCACGATCACGGCAAAGAGCGTCGTGATCTCGCGGCTGCCGATGGTCGGGATCAGGAGGAAGGTCGTGGTCATCGTGCCCGACGATGTTGCCGACGGTCGAGACGCCGTAGACGGTGCCGGTCGTGCGGCCGCTATGGGTCGTGCGGTGGAGGAGAAGGCGCACGCCGAAGGGTGAAAAGGTGCCAAGCAGGGTCACCGGCACGAAGATCAGGGCAATGGCCGACCAGATCACCCCGGTCGGCCCGTCGCCGACCGCACCGATCAGTTTCTCGATCGTCGCGTCGGCAAGGCCCGGGACGGCGAAGAGATAGACCGAGGCAACGATCACGAGCGAGGACAGCACCCAAAGATGCGGTGCCCGGTCCACCAGCCAGCCGCCGAGGAAATAGCCGACCATCAGCGCCAGAAGCACGGTCGAGATCAGCGCCGCCCATGTCACGATCCCACTGCCGAAATAGGGATTGAGATAGCGGCTGCCCAGCATCTCGAACCCCATCAGCACGAAGCCGAGGGCGAGCCCGTTCAGGTAAATCCCGGCGCGGAGAAGAAAATGCGAGGACACGTTTAGTTCGGTTCCTCGACATACATGTTGATTTTCTCGTTATGCCGCTCGATCGCCTTCAGGGCCTCTACGGGCGCGAAGTCGTCGGTCAGGGCCTTGCGCTTGGGCAGGTGCTTGAGGACGCGGCGGTCCTTGACGAGATCGGTCAGGTCGTAGCGGAAATCGTACTTCGCCTGCATGGCCTTGGCGGCGTCCTTGAGATCGTCCTTGCGCTTCTGCGGGCCGTCATAGGCGATGGCGACGATATTGCGGTTGGCGGTGTAGAGATCGACATTGTCGAACACCGACTTCAGGGTCACGATCGCGGCGTCGAACAGCATGGTGTTCGGCTCGATGTTCTGGGCCAGCACGCCGCCCTCGTTGAGCCGCGACTTCGCGAGCTTATAGAACTCCATTGTCATCAGATGGAACGGCACGAAGGGCCCGCGATAGGCGTCGATCAGCAGGACGTCGTATTTGGCCGGATGATCCTTGAGAAAGAGCCGGCCATCCTTGTTGACGATCGCGAAGTTCTTTTCCTCCCGGACGTTGAAATATTTCTTCGCCATGGCGATGACATCCGGGTCGAGCTCGACCGAAGTCAGCATCACGTCCGGCATGAATTTGTGCAGATACCAGGATTCGCGGCCGCCGCCGAAGCCGATTTCCGTGACGGTGCGGACGTTTCTCGCGTAGGCCGTGGCGAGGCCCATGTAATGGGAATAGACGTAAGGCAGCTTCAACTCGTCGGTCGGGTCGTAAGCGGACTCGAACCAATAGCGGTTGTTCTTGCCGAAGGTCATGATCAACAGACCGTCGCGCTTGAAGATGTAGATGTTGTTGTAGAGCAATTCCTTGGAATCGATGATTTCGCCGCCCGGGCTGCGCACTTGCGCCTCGGCGGACAGGGTAAGACCGACGCAGCCGATCACGAGCAGCGCCGCGACTACGATCACTCGCCTCACAGACATGATTACCGCCCCGTGTCGAAGCCGCCGGGTGACGGCGGCCCAGTGCGGCTAGCCTAATCGCAATTTCGCGGGTGAAGCAAGCGACGTCGGATCACGGCGTCTTGACGTAACCGGCGGTTTTCAACTGCTCGACGATCTGGTCGGCGGCATCGGCGGCGGACAGCGACGTCGTGTCGATCCGGATTTCCGGGTTCTCGGGCGCTTCGTAGGGGCTGTCGATGCCCGTGAAGTTCCTGATCTCGCCGGCGCGGGCTTTCTTGTAAAGCCCTTTGGGATCACGCTTTTCCGCCTCTGCGAGCGGCGTGTCGACATAGACTTCGAGGAACTCGCCGTCCTCCACCAGCTCGCGCGCCATCCGCCGCTCGGAGCGGAACGGCGAGATGAACGAGACCAGCACGATCAGGCCGGTATCGACCATCAGCTTCGAAACCTCGGCGACGCGGCGGATGTTCTCCACCCGGTCGGCATCGGTGAAGCCGAGATCCTTGTTGAGGCCGTGGCGCACATTGTCGCCGTCGAGGAGATAGGTGTGGCAGCCGAGGGCGTAGAGCTTCTTCTCCACGAGGTTCGCGATGGTCGACTTGCCTGCGCCCGAAAGGCCGGTGAACCACAGGATGCAGGGCGACTGGTTCTTCTGGGCGGCCCGCGCCTCCTTGTTCACGTCCAGCGCCTGCCAGTGGATGTTCTGGGAGCGGCGGAGCGCGAAATGGATCAAGCCGGCGCCGATCGTGTTGTTGGTCAGCCGGTCGATCAGGATGAACCCGCCGGTTTCGGGATCGTCCTCATAGGCGTCATAGGGGATCGGCTGGTCGAGGCCGATATTGACGATGCCGATCTCGTTGCAGCTCGAGCGTTTTGGCCGCAAGATGCTCCATCGTGTTGACGTTGACCTTGTATTTCGGCTGGGCCACCGTCGCGCCGATCGTCTTGGCGCCGATCTTCAGGAGATAGGTGCGGCCGGTGAGCATCGGCTCTTCGCTCATCCAAATGATCGTCGTCTCGAACTGGTCGGCGACGGCGCAGGGCTCGTTCGATAGCGTGATGATGTCGCCCCGACTGACGTCGATCTCGTCCTTGAGGGTGAGGGTCACGGACTCGCCTGCCACCGCCTCCTTGAGGTCGCCGTCATAGGTCACGACGCGATCGACCGTAGATTCCGTGCCGGCGGGGAGGACTCGGATCCGGTCTCCCGGATGAACCGTTCCGCTGGCGATGGTGCCGGTAAAGCCGCGGAAATCGTGGCGTGGACGGTTGACCCACTGTACGGGCATCCGGAACGGCTTGGACTGCCGGTTGCCGCCGACTTCGACGGCCTCAAGATACTCCATGAGTACGGGCCCGTCATACCAGGGCATCTTGTCGCTCTTGGTCAGCACGTTATCGCCCTTGAGGGCCGACATCGGGATCGACACCACATGGCGAAGCCCGACTTCGCGCGCGAAATCCCGATATTCCTCGTCGATCTTGCCAAAGACGTCCTCGGAATAGTCCACGAGGTCCATTTTGTTGACCGCGAGAACCACCCGCGAGATGCCCATCAACGAGACGAGATAGCTGTGCCGCCGCGTCTGGGTCAGCACGCCTTTTCGGGCGTCGATCAGAATCACGGCGAGGTCGGCGGTCGAGGCGCCGGTCACCATGTTCCGCGTGTATTGCTCGTGGCCCGGCGTATCGGCGACGATGAATTTGCGCTTCTCGGTCGTGAAGAATCGGTAGGCGACGTCGATCGTGATGCCTTGCTCGCGCTCTGCGGCGAGGCCGTCCACGAGCAGCGCGAAATCCAGATCGCCGCCCTGTGTGCCGACCTTCTTGGAATCCGCTTCGAGCGCGGCGAGCTGATCCTCGAAGATCAGCTTGGATTCATAGAGAAGCCGGCCGATCAGCGTGCTTTTGCCGTCGTCTACGCTGCCGCAGGTGATGAAACGTAGCAGGCTCTTATGCTCATGCGTTTTGAGATAGGTTTCGATGTCGGCGGCCGGCAAGGCGGCGGTGTCGGGGACGGTGGCCATCAGAAATAGCCTTCCTGTTTCTTCTTTTCCATGGACGCCGAGGCGTCGTGATCGATGACCCGGCCCTGGCGCTCCGAGGTCTTGGTGAGCAGCATCTCCTCGATGATCGAGGGCAGGGTTTCGGCCGAGCTTTCGATCGCGCCCGTCAGGGGATAGCAGCCAAGTGTGCGGAACCGCACCATCTTCTGCTCGGGCGTTTCGCCTTCGGCCAGCGGCATCCGGTCGTCATCCACCATGATCAGCGCGCCGTCGCGCTCGACCACCGGCCGTTTGGCCGCGAAATAGAGCGGCACGATCGGGATTTCCTCGAGGAAGATGTATTGCCAGACATCCAGCTCCGTCCAATTGGACAACGGGAAGACCCGGATGCTTTCGCCCTTGGCATGGCGCGTGTTGTAGAGGTGCCAGAGTTCCGGCCTCTGCTTCTTGGGGTCCCAGCGGTGCTGAGCCGAGCGGATCGAGAACACGCGCTCCTTGGCCCGCGACTTCTCCTCGTCGCGCCGTGCGCCCCCGAAGGCCGCATCGAACTTGTATTTGTCGAGCGCCTGCTTGAGGGCCTGGGTCTTCATGACGTCGGTATGGACCTGCGAGCCATGGCTGAACGGGCCGATGCCCTGCTTGACGCCGTCCTCGTTGGTATAGACCAGAAGCTCCAGGCCCAGCCGTTTCGCCGTCTCATCGCGGAACTTGATCATGTCGCGGAATTTCCAGGTCGTATCGACATGGAGGAGCGGGAAGGGCGGTTTCGCCGGATAGAATGCTTTCATGGCGAGGTGCAGCATGACCGAGCTGTCCTTGCCGATCGAATACAGCATGACCGGGTTGTCGCATTCGGCGACAACCTCGCGCATGATATGGATGCTTTCGGCTTCGAGCCGCTGTAGATGCGTCAGGTCTTTCATCGGCCTTCAATATGACAATTTGGCGGGGCTGAGCAATCGAGGAACGCCGACGCTAGCCGGCAGTTCGTGGATTTCTGCTTAATTTTTTCACAGAAGAAAAGGGCAAAATTTTAAAAATTACAGATAAATCATGTTATTTTGGCTTTGAGTGCCCCTCGGATCGGCTCTCCGAAGCCTCGTCCGAGCGGTCCAGCGCGCCGATTTCGAGCATGGGCGCGGCGTCGATCTTTTCCGCGTCCATCAGGCTCGCGACCCGCTGCAGAGTCGCGACGATGCCGTGCTGCTCCCACTCAGACAACATGGCGAAGCGATCGCCGAAGCGGTCCTGAAGGGTCGCCGGGCCGCGTTTCAGCAGCTCGCGGCCGGTGTCCGTGATGCGCACATTGACCTTGCGCTGATCGACCGTGTTCCGCTGCCGGGTGACGATGCCACGGGCCTGCATCCGGTCGATGATGGTGGTGACCGTTGCCTGGGTGAGGTTGATGTCCTGGGCGATGCTGCCGATGGTCGCGTCGTCCTTCTCCTTCAGCGACTGAAGGATCATGAACTGGGGCAGGGTGAGGCCGGTTTCGCGGGCCAGCTTCTTGGACTGAAGGTCCGTCGCGCGGATGATGCGCCGAAGCGCGACCAGCGCGTGATCATAGAGGCTTAGATGCGGCAATTCGGTCATGGCTGGTCCGGCTTGATCCCCCTGACAAAACCAAGCTTAGACGGGCGCGGCGCGCCTGCCAATCGGCTACCGACATGGCCCAAAATATCGTTTGATCTATGAAAATATTTTTTCGCCGACCCAGCTATTGGATAAACCTTTGAATATCAATATATTGTGTGGACTATTAACCGAAATCGGCCGTAGAGAACGGCCTTATAATATGTTGACAATCAATATATTGTCAACATATCTAAAGCCACAATTCAGCAGCCAGAACCAGAACGGAAAATGTCGACTGTGGGCGCGACCCACTGGAGTTCATGACCTTTGATCTGACGATACGACAGCCCGAGGATACCGACGGCGCCAAAGTACATGCGTTGATCGCACGGTGTCCGTCGCTGGACGACAATTCCATCTATTGCAATCTGCTTCAATGCACGCATTTCAGTGCCACGAGTGCGGTTGCGGAAATGGATGGGGAGATCGTCGCGGTCCTCGCGGCTTATCTGCTCCCCGACCGCCTGAACACGCTGTTCGTCTGGCAGGTGGCCGTGGACGAGCGGCTGCGCGGTATGGGCGTCGCGACACGGCTCCTGTTCGAGGTTCTCGGCCGGATCAACTGCCACAAGGTCCGCTATCTCCAGACCACGATCACGGAGGACAACGAGGCGTCCTGGGCGCTGTTCGAGTCCTTCGCGAAATCGCTCAAAGCAAAGACGAGGCGCAAACCCCTGTTCGACCGGGACCGTCATTTCGACGGCAAGCACGACACTGAGATCCTGCTGACGGTCGGCCCCCTTCAACCCTGGCATGTTTTGCCCAAAACGGTAAGCCAAGCCATACCGGAGAAGACATCATGACCACCCGACAAGACCGACGACGGAACCGGACCGACCGCTCGAGATCTTCGAGGATCTCGAATCCGACGTGCAGTCCTATGCGCGGTCGTTTCCCGTGATCTTCGATCGCGCCGAAGGCGCCCACATCTACGATCAGGACGGCGCCGGCCTATCTCGACTTCCTGTCGGGCGCCGGCAGCCTGAACTACGGCCACAACAACCCGACGCTGCGCAAGAAGCTGATCGAATATATCGAATATAACGGCATCACCCACAGCCTCGACCTGCACACCACGGCCAAGGAGCGCTTCCTCGACGCGCTGAACCGGACGATCTTCGAGCCGCGCGACATGCGCTATGTCGTCCAGTTCACCGGCCCGACGGGCACCAACGCCGTCGAGGCGGCGATGAAGCTCGCCCGCAACATCAAGGGCCGGCACAACGTCATTTCCTTCACCAACGGCTTCCACGGCGTCTCGCTCGGCGCCATGGCGGCGACCGGCAATTCGCATCACCGCGATGCTTCGGGCATTCCGCTCGGCGGCGCGACCTCGATGCCCTATGACGGCTATCTCGGGGCCGACATCGACACGATCGAGCTGATGGACAAGATGCTCAGCGAATTCCTCGAGCGGCGGCTCGATCATCCGGCCGCCGCGATCGTCGAGACGGTGCAGGGCGAGGGCGGCCTCAATGTCGCCAGCGTCGAGTGGCTGAAGCGCCTCGAGGCGCTGTGCCGCAAGCACGACATGCTGCTGATCGTCGACGACATTCAGGCCGGCTGCGGCCGGACCGGCACGCTTCTTCAGCTTCGAGGAAGCCGGCATCTCGCCCGATATGGTGACGCTGTCCAAGTCGCTGAGCGGCTATGGCCTGCCTTTCGCGGTGCTGCTGATCAAGGAGCAGTACGACCGCTGGAAGCCAGGCGAGCACAACGGCACGTTCCGCGGCAACAACCATGCCTTCGTGACGGCGACGACCGCGCTCGTCACTTATTGGTCGGATGACGCCTTCGCCAGCGAGGTCCGCCGCAAGGGCGACATCCTGGCGGCCCGCGCTCGCCGAGATCGCCGACCAATGCCCGGAGGGGCCGTGACGCCCAAGGGCCGCGGCATGATGCGCGGCTTGAGCTTCTCCCGGCCCAAGCAGGCGTCGGAAACCGCGCGGCGGCCTTCAAGTCCAGGGCCTCATCATCGAGACCAGCGGCGCGGAATCCCAGGTGGTGAAATGCCTGCCGCCGCTCATCGATCACCGACGAGGAGCTTCGGTCGGCCTTTCGATCCTGGAGAAGGCGACGCTCGATGTCGTCGGCCGGGCGAACGACGCAGGCCGCAGGCGGCTTGAGGCGCGAGAGCATGATCACCCGCGACTTCAAGACGGCCCATGCGAGCGACCGCCGCGTGGTCACCGAGAATTGGGAGAGCACGCGGCTGGTCCTCAAGGAGGACGGCATGGGCTTCTCGTTCCACATCACCACCATCTATGCCGGGACCGAGACCATGATCTGGTACCAGAACCATCTCGAGGCGGTCTTTTGCCTCTCGGGAGAAGGCGAGGTGGAGACGACCGACGACGGCAAGATCCACCCGATAGCACCGGGCGTGATCTATTGCCTCGATAAGAACGATCGGCATCTCCTCCGCGCCAAGAGCGAGATGGTGCTGGCCTGTGTCTTCAATCCGCCGCTTGTCGGCGACGAGGTTCACGACGAGAACGGCGTTTATCCGGTGGCCGGGGACCAACCGGACGAGGGGCCCGGCGCAGCGGCCTGATCGACCGAAACGGAGGCTGGACATGACGGCTGCGAGCTTCATCGCCTTTCTCGCCGTGTTTCTGGCGATAGGGATCGCGTCCGCGCGCCGCGCCCAGGGCACGCGCAAGGACTATTACCTCGCCAGCCAGAGCGTCTCGCCCGCGCTGGTGGGCCTGTCGGCTGTCGCGACCAACAACAGCGGCTATATGTTCATCGGCGTGATCGGCTACACCTATGCGACCGGCCTGCCGGCGATCTGGCTGATGCTGGGGTGGATCCTGGGCGATTTCCTCGCCTCGCTGTTCATCCACCGCAAGATCACGATGGCCACCTCGACGACCGGCACCTTGAGCTTCGCGGGGCTCCTGAGCCGGTGGCAGGGCACCAATTTCGCGGTCTTCTGCCGGGTCGCCTCGATCATCTCGATCATGTTCCTCGGCGCCTATTCGGCGGCGCAGCTCGCGGCGGGCGGCAAGGCGCTGCACGTGCTGTTCGGCTGGCCCCAGGCGACCGGCGCGATCATCGGCAGCGTAATCGTTCTCGTCTATTGTATCGCCGGCGGCATCCGCGCCTCGATCTGGACCGATGCGGCGCAATCGGCTGTCATGCTGGCCGCGATGGCTGCTTCTTTTCGTTACCGGCATTCATGGGCTTGGCGGAATCGAGGGAACCTGGGCCAAGATGGAGGCCATTCCGGGCTTCACCAATTGGTTTCCGCCGGATCTGCTGCTGCCGGGCTTCAGCGGCATGCTGCTGTTCGTGCTGGGCTGGATGTTCGCGGGCTTCAGCGTGGTCGGCCAGCCGCACATCATGGTCCGCTTCATGGCGCTCGATAAGCCGGAGAACATCGTGCGGGCGCGCGATCTATTACTACGGCTTCTTCACGATCTTCTACTTCTTCGCCAACGGCGTTGGCATGATGTCGCGGCTCTATCTGCCGCATTTGCAGATCGCTCGATCCCGAACTCGCCCTGCCGACCATCGCATTGGAGCTATTGCCGCCGCTTGCGGTCGGCATGATCCTCGCCGGCATTTTCGCCGCCACCATGTCGACGGCGGATTCGCTGATCCTGAGTTGCTCGGCGGCCTTGACCCACGATCTTTTCCCGAAGGCCTTCAAGTCGACCAGGATGGTGAAGGTCGGCACACTCGCCGTCACGCTCCTGGCGCTGGTCATCGCGCTCAATCAGACCCGAGCGTGTTCAGCCTCGTGATCCTGGCCTGGTCGGTCATGGCCTCGGCCTTCGCGCCGCTCCTCGTCGTCTACGCCCTCGGCGGCCGTCCCGGCGAGACGACGGCGCTTACCATGATGGTCACCGGCGTCGCCACGGCTCTCATCTGGCGCCATTTCGGCCTGCAGGACGCGATCTACGAAGGCATGCCCGGCATCCTCTCCGGCCTTGCCATGTACGGCGTCGCGGAAGCGATCCGCCGCAGCGTGGGCGTATCCTGGCGGTCGCAGGCGGAAGTGGTCGAAGAGAGAACGCGGGACTGACAGCCCATACTCCGTTCGGCCTGAGCCTGTCGAAGGCCAAGATTTCGACACGGACTTTCCTTCAGCGCATCGTCACAATACCGGTGTCCGGCAGGGACCGGACGTCCACGGCGACGTCGATGATGTGCTCGCCGCCGCCGAAGATGACGCCGTTGACCGGGCTGACGTCGCCGTAGTCGCGGCCCCAGGCGAGCAGGACGTGCTCGTCGGTCGGGATGAGGTTGTTGGTCGGGTCGAGATCGACCCAGCCATAGCCGGGGCACCAGACCGAAAGCCAGGCATGGGAGGCGTCGGCGCCGACCAGTTTCTCGCGGCCTTCCGGGGCCTTGGTTAAGAGATAGCCGCTGACATAGCGCGCCGGCAGCTTCATCGCCCGGAAGCAGGCGATCTGGAGATGGGCGAAGTCCTGGCATACGCCGCGCTTCATCCGCAGCACCTCGTCCACGGTCGTCGTGACCGTGGTCGCGCCGCCTTCGTATGTGAATTCGTTGTAGATGCGGCTGGTCAGATCCAGCGCGGCTTCGAGAATCGGCCGGCCCGGCGGGAAGGATTCCTGGGCGAATTTCGTGACCTCGCCGTCCGCCGCCGTGAACGGTGAATTCGAAGGCGAATTGCAGCACCTGGAGTCCGAGCGGCGAGCGGTCGCGCTCCACCGTCGTCGTAGACCTGATCCCAGGCCAGCGTGCTCTCCGGCGCGGGCGTCGAGGGCGGCGCTCACCTCGACGACGCTTCGCGAATGAATCAACAGCTCCTTGTGCTGGGTCTGGAGCGCGACGAAGGTAATCGGATTGCCGAAGAAGTCTGTCCCGGACTCGTTGAGCGAGGGCGCGGGTGTGACAGTGAGGGCCGAGCGGTGGCAGATCTGCCGGCTCGTGGTGCGCGGCGACAGATGGAACATGTGGTGCGAGATCGACACCGGCTGGCTGTATTTGTAGGTCGTCTGATGACTGACGTCGAAGATCATACCGGCGCTCCGATGCGGTGGCCGGTAACGGCTTCGCGGGCCTCTTCGGCATGGCTGAAATAGGTCCGGGTCAGAATCTCCGAAAGCGCCCCGAGAGCGGTGGACACGCGGTCCAAGAGTTCCTCGAGCTGCTTCCGATGCTTGCGCCGGGTCTTCTCCGAAAGCCCGATCGCATCCGAAAGCCTCAGATCGGTCAGGACCGCCATCACCACCCGCTGATCGGGACCGCGCATCGGCCGGTTCGGATCGCGCGGCAGCTCGTCGATATGCTGGGCGAGGGCCGCGACCTGGAACGCCGCCGAGCGCGGGTTGGTCTCGTCCAGAAGCAGGAGATCGAGCACCGGCGTCAGGAACGGCGTCGCGGCATAGCGCGCCCGATAGGTCATGATGCTGTCGGCGAGCTCCAGCAGCAGGACGAGGCTACCGTCCTCCTCGGGGTCGCCGCCGCCCAGGAGCCCTTGGAGGATTTCGACGATGTGGAAGCCGCGCTCGATCCGGCGGCCCATTTCGAGGAAGCGCCAGCCATGGCTCCGCGTCATGTTCTCCATCTCCAGCCCGCTGAAGGCGGAGAGCGTGCGCATGCCTTCGCCCAGCGCATCGATCGCGCTGGCGAGATCGATCATGTCGTAATTGATCGGCGCGGGGGGCATCGGCGGGAACTGGTCGGGCGCGATGCGCCGCAGCGTCCACCACGCGCCGACCGACAGCCGGTCGCGGGCCAGGGTCGCGGTGCGCTGGAGGTTCGTCAGGGTGTCGATCAGGCCGAATTCGGCCTCCTTGTCGTACATCAGACGACCGAGGACGTTCCGGATGTCGCCCTTGAGGGTCGGCTTGCCGGTCTTTTTCGACGTCCTCGGTCAGGTTGCCTTCTCGGCGAGCGGTCCGAGCACGCGCTGCATGGCGGGCAGGTCGTCCACCGGTCGGCTGTCCTCGATCAGGCGAGACATGACGCTGTTCAGGACCCGCATCGTGTCCTCGGCGCGCTCGGCATAGCGGCCGAGCCAGAACAGATTGTCGGCCGCGCGGCTCGGCAGGTCCTTGCCGGTGCGCCGGAGCTCGACGACGCCGAGGCGCGAGCGCTGAGCGGCGGTGGCCTGGGGTACCGGCTGGTCGGAGACGATCCAGGTATCCTTGCTGCCGCCGCCATATTGGAGCGCGGTGTCGCGGGAATCGCTGGTCGCCGAGATGCGGGCGAGGCCGCCGGGCATGACCGTATAGCCGTCGCCCGTCGCCGCGACGAACATTCGGAGGATCACCGGTGCGGGCTGCAGCCTGCCGTCGATCCAGGACGGCGTCGTGGACAGAGTCATCGGCTCCTTGGCGACATAATCGAAGCCGCGGGCCACGGATGCGCTGCGATGAAGGTCTCGCGGTCGACGCCGTCCTCGAGCGGCGGGGCCGAGCGTGCGGCGCGGGCCGGACCGAGCGACGCTCGAAGGCGCGCTTGACATAGAGTCCGTCGAGATTGTCGAGCACGTAGTGCTGTGGCTCGGGCTGGCCGCACCACCACGTCGCGACCGACGGAAGCTTGAGGTCCTCGCCGAGAAGCCGCTGGCAGAGCGCGGGCAGGAAGGCCATCAAGGCCTCGCTCTCGACGAGGCCGGAGCCGAGCGTGTTGGCGCAGATGATGTTGCCGGCCCGCGCCGCATGGACGAGGCCGGGCACGCCGAAGCGAGAGTCCGTTCGAAGTTCCAGGGGATCGCAGGCGTCGCTCGCGAGCCAGCGCAGCAGAACCTCGATATGCTTCAGCCCGTCGAGCGTCTTGAGATAGAGCCGATTGTCGCGCAGCGTCAGGTCCGCGCCCTCGGCGATGCGTGTAGCCGAGATAGCGCGCCAGATAGCTATGCGCGAGATAGTTCGGCCGGGTCGGGCCGGGCGAGAGCACGACGACGCGCGGATTGTCGTGCGAAACCAATGACATATGTCCGTCGCGCATGGCCAGGAAGAAGGCCGCGAGACGCTGTACGTTATTGTCGCGGAACTGCTCCTGGAAGCCGTGCGACATGGCGATGCGGTTTTCGAGCGCGAAGCCGCCACCTTCGGGCGACTGGCAGCGGTCGGTCAGCACCCACCAGCGGCCATCCGGCGAGCGGCCGAGATCGGCGGCGTAGAAATGCAGGAAGATGCCGTCCTGCGCGCCTCGATATTGTGGCAGGGCCGCAGGAACTGCGGATTGCCGTAGACCAGCGGGGCCGGGAGGCTGCCGTCCATCAACAGCCGTTGCGGGCCGTAGAGATCGGCGAGCAGGGCGTTCAACAGCCGGGCGCGCTGCATCGAGGCCGGCTTCGAGCGCGCGCCATTCCTGCTGCGGCAGGATCAGCGGGATCGCGTCGAGCGACCAGGCGCGCTCCGTGCGCTGCGGCTTGCATCGGGTTGGCGCTGAACGCCAGGCCGTTCTCGAACAGGATGCGCTCGACCCGGCCCCAGCGGCGCTCCAGTTCGTCGGGCGGCAGGTTCTGAAGCCAGGACAGAAAGGGCTGCCAGTGCTCGCGGATCGAGCCGTCCGGCGCCATCATCTCGTCGTAAGCGTCCGGATTGGGCCGGTACTCGTTAGAGACCAGCCGCATGGTGGAGAACGGCGCGTGAGACGCAGCGGCGTTCGAGAAATCCATACGGGCGCTTCCCTAAAACTAGGACACGAGCGGTTTCGCAACCGCGAACAGACGTATCTCATATCATGAATTCGGAAATTCAGCATTAATGGGCGCTTAAGGACGTCTTAGATCCAAAGTCATTGGAAAATATCGGGATTTTTTTCTTCCGTCGGGGAGCGTCGATCGGGCCCGGCGTGTGGCCAATATCGAAGAATCGAGCGAGCCGCCGGCTTTCCGCCTCGAAGGAGTTGACCGGGAACGTCTCGAAGCTCCGCCCGCCGGGATGGGCCACATGATAGGTAAACCCGCCGAGCGAGCGATTGTTCCATGGATCGACCACGTCGAACACCAGCGGCGCATGGGACGGAATGGTCGGATGGAGGGAGTTCGGCGGTTGCCAGGCCTTGAACCGGACGCCGGCGACGCCCTGGCCGTTGACGCCGGTCGGGTGCAGCGGCACGCGGCGGCCGTTGCAGGTGACGACATGGCGTTGGTCGGCGATGCCCGAAACCAGACAGCTGAAGCCGCTCGACCGAGGAATCCACATAACGCGCGGTACCGCCGATGACACCTTCCTCGCCGAGCACATGCCAGGGCTCCAGCGCCTGCCGGGCCTCGATCGTGATGCCGTCGCGCTCGACTTCGCCATAGAGCGGGAAGCGGAATTCGAAATGGGCCGCGAACCATTCGTCCTTCAGCGTCGAAGCCGGCGTCCCGCATGTCGCGCAGCACGTCCCGGAAGTCGGCCCAGACGAAGAAGGGCAGCATGAATTTGTCGTTGAGCGCCGTGCCCCAGCGCACCAGCGGCTTCGTATAGGGCTCGCGCCAGAACCGCGCGATCAGCGCCCGGAGCAGCAATTGCTGGGTCAGGCTCATGCGCGCGTGAGGCGGCATCTCGAAGGCGCGGAACTCGACGAGGCCCAGGCGGCCGGTCGGCCCGTCGGGCGAATAGAGCTTGTCGATGCAGATTTCGGTGCGGTGGGTATTGCCGGTGACGTCGACCAGGAGATTGCGCAGCAGCCGGTCGACCAGCCAGGGCCGCATCCTTTCGTTGCCCGGCTCGGGCATCTGGGCGAAGGCGATTTCCAGCTCGTAGAGCGTGTCGTGACGCGCCTCGTCGACCCGTGGCGCCTGGCTGGTCGGGCCGATGAAGAGGCCGGAGAACAGATAGGAGAGCGACGGATGGTTCTGCCAGTAGGTCACGAGGCTGCGCAGCAAGGTCGGGCCGTCGCAGGAACGGGCTGTCCGCCGGTGTCTTGCCGCCGACAACGACATGGTTGCCGCCGCCCGTGCCGGTATGACGGCCGTCGATCATGAATTTCTCGGTGCCGAGCCGGGAAAGCCGGGCTTCCTCGTATAGAATTTCGGTGTTGTTGACGAGTTCGGGCCAATTCGAGGCGGGGTGGATGTTGACCTCGATGACGCCGGGATCGGGCGTGACCTTGATGACGTTCAGTCGCTCGTCCGAGGGGGGCGTATAGCCTTCGACATGGACCGGCTGCTTGAGGTCCCGCGCGGTCTTTTCGATCGCGTTGATGAGATCGACATAGTCGTCGGCGGCCTCGGTCGGCGGCAGGAAGACGCAAATCCGTCCGTCGCGCGGCTCGACCGCAAGCGCCGTTCTGACTGTTTCCGTCGATCGAATTCAGCTCCTGCTCGACGATCGTCTGAGCCCGGCCGTCGGCTTGGCGCGCCTGGGTCCTGAGGCCCACCGGCTTCGTCGATCCACGTCGATCGTCGGGCTCCTCGCAGTCGTCCCGGGAGCGGTCGGCAGGTCGCCCTTGCGGCGCGAACGGATCCTGCGGGAAGTAATAGGGATAGGCCGCCTTCGGGATATGGGGCAGGGAGCCGAGCGGCAGGCGATAGCCGATCGGCGAGTCCCCCGGCACCAGGAACACGCGGCCGCGCCGGGTTTTCCAGGCCTCGCTCCGCCAGCCGCCGTGGTCGGCCGCGTTCCAGCGCTGCACCGGCAGGACGTAGCCGACCGGCTTGTCGAGGCCGCGCTCGAACACGCGGGCAAGGCGGGCGCGCTCCTCGGGGTCTTCCAGCTTGGAATCGAACGGATCGACATTGTCGGGAAGCTGCGCCTCCTTGGCGATATAGGGGATCGGGTCCTCATAGGCCGGCAGGACATGCTCGCGTCGAGATGCCGAGGGTCTTTGGCGAGGCCGTCGATGAATTTCTTGGTCTTGGCGAGGCTCGGCTGGCGCTTGGAGACCTCCTCCGCGACCAATTTTGCATCGTGCCACATGGGTTGGCCGTCGCCGCGCCAATAGACCGCGAAGGCCCAACGCGGCAGGGATTCGCCCGGATACCATTTGCCCTGGCCGAAATGCAGGAGCCCGCCCGGCGCGAAACGGTCTCTGCAGACGCTGGATCAAATCGGCCGCGAGCGCCCGCTTGGTGGGGCCGACGGCCTCGGTGTTCCATTCCGGCTCGTCAGGGTGGTCGATCGACACGAAGGTCGGCTCGCCGCCGATGGTCAGCCGGACATCATCCGCGTCGAGCCGCTTGTCGATCTCATGGCCGAGGGTGTCGATCTCCTGCCATTGCTCCTCGGAATAGGGCTTGGTGACGCGGGGCGATTCGTAGATGCGGTCGATCGCCATATGAAAGCCGAACTCGACCTCGGCAGGCTCGGCCATGCCGCTGATCGGCGCGGCGTTGACGTAATGCGGCGCGGCGGCGAGCGGCAAATGCCCTTCGCCGGCGACGAGCCCCGAGGTCGGATCGAAGCCGACCCAGCCGGCGCCGGGCAGGTAAACTTCCGCCCAGGCATGGAGATCGGTGAAATCCTTCTCCGGTCCCGACGGGCCGTCCAGCGATTTCATATCGGCCTCGAGCTGGATCAGATAGCCGGAGACGAAGCGCGCCGCGAGCCCGAGATTGCGCAGAATCTGGACCAGGAGCCACGCCGTATCCCGGCACGATCCCCGGCCAAGGCCAGCGTCTCCTCGCAGGACTGGACGCCGGCCTCCATGCGGATGACATAGCCGACCTCACTCTGGAGCCGCTGGTTGATCTCGACCAGGAAATCGATCGTCCGCATCGGCGTGCGGTAGATCGAGGCGAGCCATTGCCCTAGCCGCGGGCCGACATCTTCGGTCTCGAGATAGGGCTCCAGCTCCTTGCGGACGCGCGGCTCGTAGGCGAACGGAAATTCCTCGGCGGACGGCTCCAGGAAGAAGTCGAACGGGTTATAGACCGCCATCTCGGCGACGAGGCCGACCTTGATCGCGAAGAAATCGGTCTTCTCGGGGATGACCAGCCGGGCGAGATAATTGCTGTGGGGGTCCTGCTGCCAGTTCAGGAAATGCTCGGCCGGCTCGATATTGAACGAATAGCTCAAGCATGCGGGTCCGGCAATGCGGCGCCGGCCGCAACCGGATGACCTGCGGTCCGAGGCTTATGCGGCGGTTGTAGCGATAGGTTGTCTCATGGGTGAGAGCAACATGAATAGCCATGTGGTGTTGGTCCCGTCTGACTTGGTTCCCCCAGGTCGGCCGGTCTCCAGCCGGAATCGATCTTACGGATGATCAAGACGCCCGTGCAACAAGGGAATTGTGCTTTGCACAAACGAAACGGGGACCGCACCGGCCCCCGCGCGTCGCCCGGTGCAGGGCCGGGACTATTCGTAGCGCAGCGCTTCGATCGGGTTCAGCATCGAGGCCTTCCGGGCCGGATAGAAGCCGAAGAAGATCCCGACGAAGGCCGAGGCGGCGATGCGCGGTCAGCACCGTCCAGAGATCGATGGTGATGGGCCAACTGCCCACCAGCGCCATGATGGTCGATATCCCGGCTCCGAGAAAGATGCCGATGATGCCGCCCAGGATGCAAAGCGTGGTCGCCTCGCCGAGGAACTGGGACAGGATCACCTTGCGGCGCGCGCCGATCGCCATGCGCAGGCCGATCTCGCGGGTCCGCTCGGTCACCGAAACCAGCATGATGTTCATAATTCCGATGCCGCCGACCACCAGGGCCACGCCGCCGGTCGCGGCCAGCAGGAGGCTCATCGTGTTGAGCGCCTCGGTGCGGGTCCGGATGAACTCGGCCCGGTTGCCGACCATGAAGTCGTTGTCCTGGCCCGGCTGGATGTGACGGCGCTCGCGCAGGAGATCCGTGATCTCGTCGGAGACCGGGCCCAAGTCGTCCGACGTATCGACCTGGACCTGCAGCGTGCCGACATTGTTCGGAACGGTCACGTCGGTATTGCCGCGGATGCGGTTGCGCATGGTGGAAATCGGGATGAGGACCGTGTCATCCTGATCCTGTCCGAAGCCGGATTGGCCCTTGGACTGAAGTACGCCGATGACGGTGAAGGGGACGCGGTTGACGCGTATCCGGGCGCCGACCGGATCCGAGCTGCCGAACAGTTGCTTGGCCGTCGTCGCGCCGATCACGGCAACCTTCGCGCCGGACCGTGCCTCCTGGCTGGTGAATTCGCGGCCCGTCTGCACATCCCAGTCGCGGATGCCGAAATAGGCTTCATGCACGCCCTGGACCTGGGTGGACCAGTTCACGTTGCCGTAGATGAGCTGGGCGCCCGCGCTGAGACTGCCCGAAACCGCAACGACGCCCGGCAATTGCTCGATCGCCTTGACATCCGACTCCGAAAGCGGCCGCGCGCTGCCGGCACCCTCGCGCCGAGCCCGGAAGTCGGCGCCGGGGAAGACCGTCAGGATGTTGGTGCCGAGCGAGGCGACCGCCTTCTCGATCTGCGAGCTCGCGCCCGAGCTGATCGACACCATGACGATGACCGAGGCCACGCCGATGATGATGCCCAGCATGGTCAGGAACGAGCGCATCTTGTTCGCCCTCAGGGCGTTCAGCGCGATCTTGAGGATTTCGATGGGGCTCATCTGCGACGATCCTCGACCACATGGCCGTCCCGGAAGTGAATCTGGCGCCGGGCATAGTCGGCGATATCCGGCTCGTGGGTGACCAGGACGATGGTGATACCGCTTTCGTTCAGATGGGTGAAGAGATCCATGATCTCACCGGACGTATGGGTATCCAATGCGCCGGTCGGCTCGTCGGCGAGGATGATCTTGGGCTCGTTTACCAGTGCGCGGGCGATGGCGACGCGCTGCTGCTGACCGCCGGAAAGCTGAGACGACATATGATCCATGCGGTCGCCGAGGCCGACCGTCTTGAGGGCGTCCTCGGCGCGTTCTTCGATGTCGTCCGGCTTGTCGCTGGCATAAAGCAAGGGCAGCTTGACATTGTCGAGGGCGGTCGTGCGCGCCAGAAGGTTGAACTGCTGGAACACGAAGCCGATGGTCTCGTTCCTAAGCTCCGCCAGTTCGTCCGAGGTCATGGCGGCGATATTGCTGCCATTGATCGAGATGGTGCCGCTCGTCGGCGTGTCGAGCGCGCCGACCATGTTCATGAAGGTCGATTTGCCCGAGCCGGAAGCGCCCATGATCGCGACGAATTCGCCCTGACCGATCTCGAGCGTAACATTGTCGAGAGCCCGCACCTTGACGGCCCCCGTGACATAGTCCTTGCAGACCTGCTCGCACACGATGATCGGCTTTGCCGTTACGACGTGCGGCGCCGGCGCACTCACGACTTTTTCCATTACATTCATCTAACTGTTCTTTTCGCGAACGCGCGTAATCACCTTGTCGCCGGGCTTCAGGTCGGTATCCACGATCTCGGTATAGCGGTCGTCGTTGATCCCAAGCTGGACCCGGTGCGGCGAAGGCTTGCCGTCGGCGCCGAGCACCCAGACCGTCGCATGGACGATGGACTGCTGCTTCGACTGGTAATCGGCATATTGTTGAAACTGTGCGTCGGTCAGATGACGGCGCATGATATTGTCGCGCTGCTGCTGAATCTGTTTGCGGATCTCGTCGAAGTCGTTGCGACGTCCGGGGAAGCCGAGCGGGCTGCCGCTATTCCCCTGGAACTGCGAGCGCATGTTCTTGAAGACCTCCTGCATCTCCTTCTGGATGGCCTCCTTCTGCGCGTCGGTGAGCTTGAAGG
This sequence comes from uncultured Alphaproteobacteria bacterium, assembly GCA_963732795.1. GTDB lineage: Bacteria > Pseudomonadota > Alphaproteobacteria > CAVTAV01 > CAVTAV01 > CAVTAV01. The sequence continues at coordinate 278,328 of CAVTAV010000002.1, forward strand.
GCAGGTCCTCGAACATCCGGTTCATGAAGTCCGGACGGTTACCATTGGCGAAATCGCCGCTCGGACGGCCCTGGCCGCCGAAGCCGGCGTTCTGACGTCTGCTGTCATCCTTGAAATCGGGGGCATACAACGCCGTCCAGTTCTCCGGCGCCCGGAACCGCAGGGCGACGTTCGGGACCCGAGCGCGTCGTTGGCGCTGCCCGTGGTGATCTCGACATTCGCGGTCATGCCCGGGAACAGCTCGCGGCGGGCATTCTCGGCGCCGATGATGACGGTATAGGTGACGACGTTGGACGAAGAGGTCGGCGCGAGCCGGACCTGGGTGACCTCGCCGTCGAACCGGCGCTGCGGATAGGCGTCGACCGTGAAGTTCGCCGGGATTGCCGTCCTTGACCGCGCCGATATCGGCCTCGTCGACCGCGGCTTCGATCTGGATCTTGGTCAGATCCTGGGCGATCTGAAACAGGTCCGGGGTCTGGAACCCGGCGGTCAGGGTCTGGCCGACCGAGACGCTGCGCGAGATCACGATGCCGTCGATCGGCGAGAGGATCTTGGTGTGGTCGAGATCGATCTGGGCGGATTCGAGCGGCCGCGTACCTGCTGTGAGACATTGGCCTGGGCGTTCTTCAACTGGGCCTGGGCGGTCTCGAGGTCGGCCTTGGCGCTTTCGAATTGAGCGACCGCGGTATCGAGCGCGGCGGCCGAGACGTTGCCCCGCGACGCGAGCTCCTTGTTGCGGTCGACATTGCGCTGCGCCTGCAGAGGATTGGCCTTGGACTTCGCGATATTGGCTTTCTGGACGTCGACATTGGCCTTGGCCACGATCAGAGTTGGCCTTGGCCTGCTCGACCCGGGTCTCATAGGTCCGTGGATCGATCTGGGCGATGATCTGGCCTTTTTTCACCGGCGTATTGTAGTCGGCAAAAAGCTCCGAAATCTGGCCCGATACCTGCGAGCCGACATCGACGGTCACGAGCGCCTCGACGGAGCCCGAGGTGGAGACGATCTTGCGGATCTGGCCCTTGTCGATCGAAGCGGTTTCGATCTCCTGATCCTGGTTCTTCTGCGAGCCCACGTAATGCCAGCCTACAAAGCCGACGGCGAGCACCACAATGGCGAGAAGCCCGAACCTCAAGGTTCGGGACTTAGGAAGGGGGAGCCTCATGTAAGTCCAAATCCTAAGATCATAATGACGAAAAACTCGTTCATATCACGTGACCGGCCGCCAATTCCTTCGCAAATGCTCAATAAGACTCTACGGTTGGCCAATCCGCGTTGATTACGATCAGGATTCGTGTTTGAGTCCACTGTTTGTGCCGGAAAAGTTAGGGCGATCCGTGCCTTAATGTGCGCTTTAATTGGTCGGGGAGGGGCCCGTGAGTTCGGATTTAAGCGCTCGGATCAGGAGCGGCAACGTCAGCGCGCTTCAAGTCATCATGATAGCGGCCTGCGTCATCATGAACGCGATCGACGGGATCGACGTTCTGGCGATCTCCTATACGGCGCCCGTTATTTCGAGTGCCTGGGGCATTTCCTGCCGCGCTCGGCATCGTGTTCAGCGCCGGCTTGGTCGGCATGGCCGTCGGCGCCCTCGTTCTGGGCCCGACCGGCGATTATATCGGCCGGCGCCCCGCGCTTACTGCTCAATCTGATCGTCATGACCATCGGCATGGTCGGGACGGCTTATGCCGAAACGGTCACGAGCCTGCTGATCTTGCGCATGGTTACGGGCCTCGGCATCGGCGGAATTCTGGCCACGACCAACACCATGGTCGCGGAATATCGCCCGAGAAATACAAGAATTTCTCCCTGAGTTCATGCATATGGGATATCCGATCGGTGGCGTCATCAGTTCGCCGATCGCGGCTTGGCTGATCGAGCAATACGGCTGGGAATCGGTCTTTCTGGCCGGAAGTGCGCTTTCCGGCGTGATGATCATCGTGGTCCTGTTCTGGGTCCCGGAATCGATCGATTACTACCTGCTGAAGCGCGGGGCGGGCGCGCTCGACAAGATCAATGCCATCCTGAAGAAGATGGGCCGGGAACTGCTGAACGAGCTGCCGGCCGCCCCGGCGCCCGCACCCGGAAGGGATCAAGAAGACGGCGGTGCTGGCGATCCTGCACAAGCCCTATACGGCCCAGACCTTCATCCTCTGGGCGGCCTTCTTCTTCTATTTCATGACGCTCTATTTCGTCCTGAACTGGGGCCCGGACATCATCACCAACTACTATCAGCTTCACCCGTGCCCAGGGCATTTACGGCAATTTCTGGATCAACCTTTTCGGCGTCGCGGGCGGGCTGGCGGTGGGCTATCTGTCGACCATGCTGGGCGTCCGGATCATGACCCGGGGCTTTCTGCTCGTCGGTGTCGCCGGCATGGTCCTCTTCGGGCTCGCCGGCGCGAACCTCAACGGCATGTATGTCGCCGACTGCGTCATCGGCTTCGGCTTCCTGGGCGTGGTGACGGGGCTCTACACCAGCTCCGCCCGGATGTATCCGGCCGATATCCGCAATTCCGGCGTCGCGCTGGCGATCGGCTTCGGGCGCATCGGGCGCCATCATCGGCCCGGCGCTCGCGGGCTACATGCTGACCTTCGGGTTGAGCGTCACGACGATCTACTACCTCTTCGCCATCCCCTTGCTGCTCTCGGCCGTGGCGTTCTTCGTCATCAAATATGACGATCCGATCACGGTCGGCGCCAAGGCGAAGAAGCAGGTGGCGGAGTAGCCGGACCGATCCACTCTCGGCCGAGGGGATTTCATCATCCGGTAACGGGTGTATGATGATCCAGAAGGCCAACGGACGTCATCGTCCGGAGAGGAGGATTGTGGCATGGAAATCAAGGTCAACGGCGAGGTTCGGGCGGTCGATGTCGACCCCGAGACGCCGCTTCTGTGGGTGCTGCGCGACGAACTGCGACTGACCGGCACGAAATTCGGCTGCGGCATCGCCGCCTGCGGCGCCTGTACGGTTCATGTCGACGGGATGCCGATACGGTCCTGCATCACGGCGGTCTCCAGCGTCGACGGCAAGGAGATCACCACGATCGAGGGGCTTGCCGGCTCGACCGCCGAGGCGGTCCAGGCCGCTTGGGTCGCGCTCGACGTGCCGCAATGCGGCTATTGCCAGTCCGGCCAGATCATGTCGGCCGTGGCGCTCCTGACGGAAAATCCCAAGCCGAGCGACCGGGACATCGACGACGCCATGAGCGGCAATGCCTGCCGCTGCGCCACCTATAACCGCATTCGCGCCGCGATCCATCAGGCCTCGAGCGATATCGACAACCGCCGCGCGTCCGCCGGCCAGGCTTCGGGAGAAACGCGATGAACAAGATGATCGATCTTGGCGGCGCGCCCGACCGCCGCACCGTGCTCAAAGGCATGTCGGCCGCCGGCGCCGGACTGGTGATCGGCTTCTATGTGCCCTTGAAGAGCGCGTTCGCCCAATTCGCGATGCGCGCCCGCGCCGACCACCGCCCCGAATTTCTTCCTGCGCATCGCGCCGGACAATACGGTCACGGTGATTTCAAAGCATACCGAGATGGGCCAGGGCATCTATACCGGCCTCGCCACCCTTATCGCCGAGGAGCTGGACGCCGATTGGAGCCAGATGCGGACCGAATCCGCCCCGGTCAATCCGAAGATCTATCTCCATCTCCAGCTCGGTATGCAGGGCACCGGCGGCTCCAGCAGCATCCCCAATTCCTGGGAGCAATATCGCAAAGTTGGCGCCAACGCCCGGCACATGCTGGTCCAGGCCGCCGCCGCCAAATGGAAAGTGCCGGCGAGCGAGATCACCGTCTCGAAGGGCCAGATCATCCACGAGGCTTCGGCCCGCAAGAATGCGACTTCGGCACCTTCGCCGAGGCCGCGGCCAAGATGCCGGTTCCGGACATGGTGCCGCTCAAGGATCCCAAGGATTACACCCTGATCGGGACGAACATCCCGAAAAAGGTCGATTCCTTCGCGAAGTCTCACGGCCAAGCCACCTATACGATCGACATCTTCAAGCCGGACATGCTGACCGCCGTTTCGCCCGGTCGCCGCGGTTCGGCGGCAAGGTGAAGTCGTTCGACGCGACCGATGCCAAGGCGGTCAAGGGGGTGGTCGATGTGGTCGAGTATCCCAAGGGCGTCGCCGTGCTCGCGACCAACACCTATGCCGCGAAGAAGGGCAGGGACGCTCTCGTCGTCGAATGGGATAATTCCGAGGCCGAAATGCGCGGAAGCGACGAGATCATCGCCGATTACATCGAAACGGCCCAGAAGCCGGGCGCTTCGGTCGAGAAAAAGGGCGATTCCGCGAACGCAATCGGCAGCGCCGCCCAGACATTCGAGGCGACCTTCGTCTTCCCCTATCTGGCCCATGCCTGCATGGAGCCTCTCGATTACGTCATCGAGAAGGTCGGCGACGGCAAGTATCACGTCACTGCCGGCACCCAGATGCAGTCGGTCGAGCAGGGCCGGATCGCGAAGGCGCTCGGCGTCCCGCCGGAAAACGTGACGATCACGACGCTCTTTGCCGGCGGAGGTTTCGGCCGGCGCGGCAATTTCGTCGCCGATCTCGACGTCGATTCCGCCATGATCCTCAAGGCCAGCGGCGAGCAGCATCCGATCAAGCTCGCCTATACCCGCGAGGACGACATCCAGGCGGGTTATTACCGGCCGATGTTCGTCCACAAGATGCGCGGCGCGATCGACGACAAGGGCAATATTACGCGGCTGGGAGAACACGCTCGTCGGCCAGTCCTTCGTCGAGGGCACGTTCCTCGGCATGATGGTCCGGAACGGCGTCGATCCGCTGGCGGTCGAGGGCGCGGCGGAATTGCCCTACGAGGTGCCCAACGTCACGGTCGACTATCATATGGCCGAAGTCCGGCGTGCCGACCCTTGCCTGGCGCTCCGTCGGCAATACCCACACCGCCTATTCCCGCGAGACGTGGCTCGACGAGATGCTCTATGCCGCCAAGCGCGATCCGATCCAGGCGCGGCTCGATCTGATGAAGGACGAGCGGGGCAAGGCCGTGATCCAACTTGCTGCCGAGAAGGCAGGCTGGGGCAAGGTGCTGCCCGACGGCCGGGCCTTCGGCATGGCCTATTGCCTGTCCTTCGGGACGCGGGTGGCCGAGATCGTCGAGGTGACGCTCCGCAAGGACGGCACGCCCAAGGTCGAGCGGGTCGTGGCGGCAGTCGATTGCGGCCGGGTCATCAATCCCGACATCGTCCAGGCCCAGGTCGAGGGCGCGATCGGTTTCGGCCTGACCGCGGCGCTCTACGGCGACATCAAGATGGACAAGGGCAAGGTCCTGACCAGGAACTTCGACACCTATAAGCTCCTCCGCATGGACGAGATGCCGAAAGTCGAGGTCTACACCATCGATTCCGACGAGACGCCGTCCGGCATCGGCGAGCCCGGCGTGCCCCCGATCGCTCCGGCAGTCGGCAACGCGTTGTTCCGGCTCACGGGCAAGCGTTCGTATCGCCTGCCGCTGGTGAAGGTCTGAGGATCAGGCCAGCGCTTCGAAGGCCGTACGGACGACGTCATCGGTAATCAACTCCGGCGTGAGGGCGTGGAGGAGCGTGAAGCCCTCGATCATGCTGTGCAGCACGCGCACGAGCTTTGCCGCCGGCATGGGTAGCTCGCTGTCCGCTATTGTCGCACGGACGCGTTTAGCGGTCCGGCGGTAGACCTCGCGATTGAGTTCGACAATGGCGAGGCGCATTTCCTCGTGGGTCAGGGCATATTCCTGAAAGGCGGCGGCACTGACAGCGGCTTGCCGGTTCGAACCTTGAGCGGCGATCCAGGCGTCCGCTAGCTTGCGCATCTGGTCGCGAAAGCTCGTACCGGGCTCGATCTCCGGCACGATCGGCCGCCAGCGCGATAGGGCGACCGCGAGGAACAACTCGTCGCGGTTCTTGAAGTTGCCGTAAATCGCTCCGCGGCTCATTCCGGCGCGTTTCGCGATGGCTTCGAGCGAGGCTCCGGCAAAGCCTTCTTCCCCGACTACTTCGGACGCCGCCTGGAGGAGGGCCGCCCGCGTGCGCGCCCGTTTGCCTTTAGGCAGTGGTTTCCGGTCTTTGGTCAATTCGCTATTCGGCATGGAGTCCTTCATAAATATACATTGTTGTATGTTTGGTAAATTTCATCGCGCCTTTTGGCGATGCGGCATCCGACGGGCAGATGACGACGGATGGCCTTCGGCGGTAAGCGACGCCTTGTTCCCCCAGTTATTCACGGTGTTGACGTGCCGCCACAAGTCGTAATAGATTTACACGTAAAGAGAGTGTTTCACGTCAAAGGCACAGGGTATGGGCGCGGCCGGTCAATTGAGGCGGATCATCAAGGGCTCGAACCGCATGGCGCTGGCCATGGAGGCGCATAGCGCGCTGTCGGCGTTGATCGCGGAAAGGTCCGGTTTCCCACTGCTTTGGGCGTCGGGCCTGAGCCTGTCCTCGGTCCATGGACTGCATGATGCGAACGAATTGTCCTGGAGCCAGGTGCTCGACGCGCTGGGCTTCATGATCGACCGGGTCACGACGCCGATCCTCCTGGACGGCGACAGCGGCTATGGAGACTTCAACAACTTTCGGTTGGTCCTGAAAAAGCTCGACCGGCTCGGCGTGGCGGGCGTGGTGATCGAGGACAAGGTATTCCCGAAGCGCAATTCCTTCGCCAAGTCGGACCAGCATCTGGCGCCGGTCGGGGAATTCTGCGGCAAGCTCAAGGCCGGCCGCGACGCGATCGGAAGCCACGGCCCGCTCGTCATCGCCCGCGCCGAGGGCTTCATCGCCGGCCGGCCGCTCGCGGAGACGCTCGATCGCTGCGCCGCCTATGCCGAGGCCGGGGCCGACGCAATCTTCATCCACTCAAAGCGCAAGGACCCGACGGAGATTTACGGTTTCTGCCGCGACTGGGCGAACCGCACGCCCGTCATCGCCTGCCCAACGACCTATTGCTCCGAGAGCTTCGCAAATCTGGAAGCGGCCGGGATTGCCGTCGCGATCTGCGCCAATCAGAACCTGCGCGCGTCGATCCGGGCCATGACCGAGGTCTGCCGGGCGATCCGTTCGGGCCGGGCGCTTTCCTGCGTCGAGACGGCCATCGCGCCGGTCGCAGAGGTCTTCGATCTCCTCGACTATGACGAGCTCTACCGCGCCGAAGCTCCGCTATCTCGGCTAGGCATTCACAAAAACCGCATTGTGAAATTCGATCGAGTTACTGGATAAACTCCCCCGACCTTGGCGGCGGCGAGGTCATGCCTCCGTCATGAGACATAACGAGGGGGATTTCCATGACGCGGCTTCACCGGGTTTTTCTTGTCTTGGCGTTCGTTCTGCCGCTCGCGGCCTGCGGCCGGCAGGAAAGGGCGCAGACCGAGCCAGAGCCGAGAGCCGGCCGCACAGGACAAAGGCCCGGCGGCGGTCGATGCGGCCCGCCTCACCAATGCCAATTCGGAACCCGGAAGCTGGATGACCGAGGGCCGGACCTATAGCGGCCAGCGCTACAGCCCCCTGAAGCAGATCAACGCCGACAATGTCGGGCAGCTCGGCCTCGCCTGGCATTACGACATCAAGGAAGGAAAATACGGTCAGGAAGCCACGCCGATCGTGGTCGACGGCGTGATGTATATCTCGACCGATCTGAGCCGCGTGAAGGCGCTGGACGCCAAGACCGGCAAGGAGCTGTGGATCGTTCGATCCCGAAGTGGATGGCGGCTGGCTGCTCCATGTCTGCTGCGGCTTCGTCAATCGCGGCGTCGCGGTTTGGGAAGGCAAGGTCTATGTCGGCACGCTCGACGGCCGGCTGATCGCGCTCGACGCCAAGACCGGCAAGCCGGTCTGGTCCACCCAGACCTTCGACAAGTCGCGCGGCTACGCGATCACCGGCGCGCCGATCGTGATCAAGGGCAAGGTCATCATCGGCAATGCCGGCGCGGAGAACGACGCGCGCGGCTATGTGACCGCCTATGACGCCGAGACCGGCAAGCAGGTCTGGCGGTTCTACACCGTGCCGGGCAATCCCGCCGACGGCTTCGAGAACAAGGCCATGGAAATGGCCGCCAAGACCTGGACCGGCGAGTGGTGGAAGCAGGGCGGCGGCGCGGCCGTCTGGAACTCGTTCTCCTACGATCCCGAGCTGAACCTGCTGTATTTCGGCACCAGCAACGGCGTCGAATGGGTTCACAAGATACCGGAGCCCCGGAGGGCGGGGACAATCTGTTCGTCTCGTCGGTCGTCGCGGTCGATGCCGATACCGGCGAATACAAATGGCACTACCAGGAGGTCCCCGGCGACCAATGGGACTTCAATTCCTGCCAGAACATGATCCTCGCCGATCTCACGATCGACGGCACGCCTCGGAAGGTTCTGCTGCACGCCCAGAAGGACGGCTATTTCTACGTGCTCGACCGCGAGACCGGAAAGCCGATCTCGATCGAGCCCTATGCCGAGGTGAACTGGTCGACGGGCTATGACAAGACGACCTGGCGGCCGATCCTCACGCCCGCCGCCCGCTATGACAAGCGCGGCAAGCCGACGCTGGTCATTCCCGGGCCGGCCGGCGCGCATAACTGGGAAGCGATGGCGTTCAGCCCCGACACGGGCCTCGTTTATATCCCGGCCCAGGAGTCGTCCTTCACCTTCGAGGTCGTGAAAAATTTCAAGCCGAAGAAGCTGGCGTCCAATCTCGGTGTCGATCAGGCGCCGCTGACGCCGGTTGACGACAACGGCAAAGCGGTCAAGGCGCCGAAATCGACCGGCTCGCTTCTGGCCTGGAATCCGGTAACACAGAAGGCGGCGTGGCGGATGCAATATACGCCGACGAACAATGGCGGCGTCCTCACGACGGCCGGTAATCTGGTCGTCCAGGGCACGGCGGCCGGCAATATCGAGATCTATCGCGCGGACACCGGCGAGATGATCTGGTCGCGCCCGCCCAATCCGGCATCGTCGCCGCGCCGATGAGCTATGAGGTCGACGGCGAGCAATACATCGCGATCGAAGCGCGGCTGGGGCGGGTTCGTCCCGCCGATCTGTGCCCTCGGGCGTGCCCGTGAACGTCAACCGCGTGCTGGCGTTCAAGCTCGGCGGGACCGACACGCTGCCGCCGCTGCCGACGGTCGAGAAGCCCAAGCTCACGCCGCCGCGCGCCAGCGGGCACGCCCAAGACGATCGAAGCCGGCTCCACATCTATCACCGCTATTGCTCCGCCTGCCACGGCCCGACGCGGTCGGCGGCCAGCTTACGCCGGACCTGCGTTATTCGGCGGCGCTCGGCGACAAGGACCTCTGGTACGGCATCGTCGGCGACGGCGCGCTGCAGTGCGGCGGCATGGGCAAGTTCGGATCCGAGCTGCAGCCGTGACGACGTCGAGGCGATCCGCGACTACGTGATCTCGCGCGCGAACGAGGCCAAGGACGAGTAGGGCTTGGACGCCATAACACCTTTGTCGTCATCCCGGACGTTAGGCGAGCCCGAAAACCGGGAGGTTTTCGGTCTGCGAGCCTTGCGATCCGGGACCCAGGTCGAACGCCCAGGCCTATGACAATGGGTCCCGGATAGCTCGGTTTGCCAACGAAATCAAAGATTTCGGGCAACCCGGCTTCCGGGATGACGCAAATTTAGTGTCAAAAGCCATTGTGTCTTTCCCGGAACTTCTCGATAAGATCCGCCAATACGACGGAGGAGGGGGAGAATGAGTTTGTCGCACCGGATTTTGCTTGGCCTAGCCTTGGTGCTGGCGGCCTGCGGCAATCAAACCGATCAACAAGCGAGCGCGCCTGCCGCCGAGGCCAAAGGGCCCGCCGCCGTCGATGCCGCCCGGCTGATCAATGCCGATTCCGAGCCGGGCAACTGGATGACCGGCGGGCGGACCTATGGCGGCCAGCGTTACAGCCCGCTGAAGCAGATCAACGACGGCAATGTGAAGCAGCTCGGTCTCGCCTGGCATTACGACATTCCCGACGCGAAACACGGCCAGGAGGCAACGCCGATCGTCGTCGACGGCGTGATGTATGTCTCGACCGATCTGAGCCGGGTGAAGGCGCTGGACGCCAAGACCGGCAAGGAGATCTGGGCCTTCGATCCCGAGGTCGACGGATGCTGGCTGCTGCATGTCTGCTGCGGCTTCGTCAATCGCGGCGTCGCCGTGTGGGACGGCAAGGTCTATGTCGGCACGCTCGACGGCCGGTTGATCGCGATCGACGCCAAGACCGGCAAGCAGGTCTGGTCGACCCAGACCTTCGAAAAGGACCGCGGCTACGCGATCACCGGCGCGCCGCTCGTGGTCAACGGCAAGGTCTTCATCGGCAATGGCGGCGGCGACAACAATGCTGCGCGGCTATGTGACGGCATACGACGCCGAGACCGGCAAGCAGGTCTGGCGGTTCTACACCGTGCCGGGCAATCCCGCCGACGGTTTCGAGAACAAGGCCATGGAGATGGCCGCCAAGACGTGGTCCGGCGAGTGGTGGAAGAACGGCGGCGGGGCGACCGTATGGTCGTCCTTCTCCTACGATCCCGAGCTCAATCTGCTTTATTTCGGTACCGGAAATGCCATCACATGGGCGCAGAGCCTCCGCAGCCCCGAGGGCGGCGACAATCTGTTCGCCGCGTCCGTCATCGCTCTCGACGCCGATACCGGCGAATACAAATGGCATTACCAGGAAGTCCCCGGCGACGAATGGGATTTCGATTCCTGCCAGAACGTGATCCTGGCCGACCTCACCATCGACGGCCAGCCGCGCAAAGTCCTGCTGCACGCCCAGAAAGACGGCTATTTCTATGTGCTCGACCGCGAGACCGGAAAGCCGATCACCATCGAGCCCTTCGCCGAGATGAATTGGTCGTCCGGTTACGACATGGCGACGGGGCGGCCGATCCTCACCAAGAACGCGCGCTACGACGACCGCGGCAAGCCGACCATGATCATCCCCGGGGCCTCCGGCGCCCATAACTGGCATCCGATGGCCTTCAGCCCGGATACCGGCCTCGTCTACATCCCGGCCCAGATCTCATCCTTCACCTTCGAGGTCGATCCTCATTTCCAATCCAGCAAGCTCGCCGGCAATCTCGGCATCCTGTTCGAGCCGCTGACCGCGCTGGATGACAACGGCAAGCCGGTGACCCCGCCGAAGAGCACCGGATCGCTTCTGGCCTGGAACCCGGTGACGCAGAAGCCGGCCTGGCGCGCCCCGCACGCCATGTCCGGCAACGGCGGGATCCTGGCGACCGCGGGCAATCTCGTCGTCCAAGGAACGGGCGAAGGCAATATCGAGATCTATCAGGCCGATAGCGGCGAGATGCTGTGGTCGTCGCCCGCCCAGTCCGGGGTGGTCGCCGCGCCGATCAGCTACGAGGTGGATGGCGAGCAATATATCGCCATCTCGGTCGGCTGGGCCGGTACGGTCGCGCTCGGCGCCGCTTCCGGCGTCCCGGTCAATGTGAACCGGGTCCTGGCGTTCAAGCTCGGCGGGACCGACAGTCTGCCGCCGATGCCCGCGCCGCCCAAGCGCGAGCTCGATCCGCCGGCCCAGACCGGCACGCCTGAGACCATCGAGGCCGGCTATCACATCTATCAGCGCTATTGCGGCGGCTGCCATGGCTTTGCGGCCCAAGGCGGGGCGATCAATCCCGATCTCCGCTATTCGGCGGCCCTCAACGATGCCGATGTGTGGTTCGGCATCGCCAGGGACGGCGCGCTGCAATCGGGCGGCATGGGCAAGTTCGGTTCGGAGCTCTCCCGCGACGATCTGTCGAAGATCCGCGACTATGTGATTTCGCGGGCGATCGCGGCGAAGCAGCAGTAAGCCTTTTGCATGTCCGCCCCGGACGTGTAAAAGACGCCCCATGACTGACATCACCTCACCGGCAAGCGGCCGGATCGAAACCCGTATCGACGGCGATATCGGTTGGATCGTCATCGCCAACGAGGCGCGCAAGAATGCGATCTCCGGCGCGATGTTCCGCGCGCTCCTGAATGCCGTCACGGCTTTCGAGGCGGATGACCGGGTCCGCGTCGTCGTGCTGCGCGGGGCCGGGGACGAGTGCTTCTCGGCCGGGGCGGATCTGACCGAGGTCAGCGCGCTCGACCGCACGGAGGACGAGATCGCCCGGTTCGAGGACGCACTGTTCGGCTCGCTCTCGGCGGTCGAGACCTGCCGCAAGCCGACCATCGCCATGCTCCAGGGCTTCTGGATCGGCGGCGCGTCGGCGCTGGCGATGTCCTGCGATCTCAGGATCGCGGCGGAGGACAGCCGCTTCGCCCTGACGCCCGCCAAGCTCGCGCTCGCCTATGACTACAAGAATACCAAGAAGCTCGTCGATCTCGTCGGCCCCGGCTACGCCAAGGAAGTCCTGATGACCGCGCGGCAATTCTCGGCGGCCGAGACGCTCGCCATGGGCCTCGTCAACAAGGTCGTGCCCAAGCCGGAGCTGGAAGCCATCGTGCTCGATTACGCCCGCCGGATCGCCGCCAACGCGCCACTTTCTATCCTGGTCGCCAAGCGCGCCGTGGCCGCCGTGATGCGGGACGAAGACGGCAAGGATGTCTCCGACGTCGAGGCCGCCATCGACGCCGCGCAAAACAGCGCCGACGCCGAGGAAGGCAAGCGCGCCTTTCTCGAAAAACGCCCGCCGCGCTATACCGGCCGCTGATCGTTTCGCATATGTCCGACAATCTCATCGACCTGTTCCGTTCGCGTGCGCCGGATCTGTCCAAGACGCTGATCGAGACGACCGACGGCCGGACCATCAGCTATGGCGAGACCTACGAGCGGGCCGGGCAGTTCATCGCCGTCTTGCGCAATCTCGGCGTTCGGCCGGACGACCGGGTCATGGTCAAGCTCGACAAGTCGCCCGACGCCCTGATCCTCTATCTCGCGGTCCTGGCGATGGGCGCGGTCTACGTGCCGCTGAATGTCGATTACACCCTGGCTGAGCTCGACTATTTCATCGGCGATGCCGCGCCCAAGGTTCTGGTCTGCCGGCCGGCCGAGGCGGGCGATGTCTCGAAGCTGACCGGGCGTCACGGCGTCACCTCCTGCCTTGCCCTCGGCACGGATAGGCACCGGCTCGCTCGCCGCCATGGCGAATGCGGCCGAGAGCGACTTCGCGGTCGTTCCGCGCGACGCGGACGATCTCGCCGCGATCCTTTACACATCAGGGACCACGGGACGTTCCAAGGGCGCGATGCTGACCCACGGCAATCTCGCCTCGAACGCCCTCGGCCTCGTCGAAGTCCTGGCGCTTTACCGACAAGGACGTTCTCGTCCACGCCCTGCCGATCTTCCATTCCCACGGGCTTTTCGTCGGCACCAATGTGACGCTCATGGCCGGCGCTTCGATGATCTTCCTGCCGAAATTCGATGCCGACGCGATCATCGGCGGCGCTGCCGCGCGCGACCGCCATGATGGGCGTGCCGACCTTCTATACGCGCCTCCTGGCCGACCCGCGTCTGACCCGCGATCTCGTCGGGCATATGCGCGTTTTCATCTCCGGCTCGGCCCCGCTTCTCGCCGAGACCCACCGCGAGTTCGAGGCCCGCACCGGCCACAAGATCCTCGAGCGCTACGGCATGACCGAAACCAACATGAACACCTCCAACCCCTATGACGGGGAGCGCGTGCCGGGCTCGGTCGGCCTGCCGCTGCCGGGGGTCGAGGTCCGCATCGTCGATCCCGACAGCCACCGCGTCCTGCCCGCCGGCGAGGTCGGCATGGTCGAGCTGAGGGGCCCGAACGTGTTCAAGGGTTATTGGCGCAATCCCGAAAAGACCGCCGAGGCCTTTCGCCAGGACGGCTGGTTCATCACCGGCGATTTGGGCCGGATCGATGGAAACGGTTATCTGCATCTCTCGGGCCGGGAGAAGGACCTCATCATCTCCGGCGGCTTCAATGTCTACCCGACTGAGGTCGAGACCGAGATCGACGCGCTGCCCGGCGTCGTCGAATCCGCCGTCATCGGTCTGCCCCACGCCGATTTCGGCGAGGGGGTCACGGCCGTCGTCGTCGCCAAGGAGCCTCTCGACGAAGCCGCTACGATCGCCGCGCTGGGCCAGCGGCTGGCGAAATACAAACTGCCGAAGCGGGTGTTGATCGCGGACGAACTGCCGCGCAATACGATGGGCAAGGTTCAGAAGAACGTGCTCAGGGATCGGTACAAGGCCATTTATGGGTAAGGCGGACGTCAAACTCGGCCTGGCGTCCTCCCATTCCATGCGATCTTGTACCAGGATTCTTCGGCGAATAGGATGCCCCCAAAGGTTGAGACTGGTGCCGGTTTGGAGCCTAGATTGCTTCAAATGAAACGATCCAGTAAGGTTCGCGCACCTTTTGGGAGGGAACAGAATTGGTGGGGCGCTGCACGAGAGTCGCTTTGATCACCGGCGTATCGAGCCTGGCGATCGCGCAGGCGGCATACGCGGCGGTTTCCGGCAACTCCGGGTCGGATCTTCCGTTGCCGGAAGTCACGATCGTCGGGACCGGGCTGCCGGAGGCCGCAAGCACGGCTGTCCTTCCGGTCACCTTTCTCAGCCGCGACCAGCTCGAAAACCAGCCGTCTTTGAGGCTGGACGAAGTCCTCGGTGAAATACCCGGCGTTTCGCTGTTTCGACGCGCGTCGAGCCGGTCCGCTCATCCGACGACCCAGGGCGTGACCCTGCGCGGCTTCGGGCCGAACGGGGCTGGCCGAACCCTCGTGATCCTCGACGGCGTGCCGCTCAACGACCCGTTCGGCGGCTGGGTGCCCTGGACGGCGCTGTCGTCCCTGTCGCTCGGCGAGGCCGTGGTGGTCGAAGGCGGCGGTGCAGGCGCCTGGGGCAATCAGGCCCTCGCCGGCGTGATCGAGCTCAAATCCCAGCCGCGCGGCAAGATCTGGGCCGAAGGCCGCGGCGGTACGCAATCGACCTTCGAGGGCGGCGCGGGCGGCACAACTGATGTCGGCCCCGGCGACGTCATGGTGGAAGGCGGCGGCTCGCGGTCGGACGGATTTTATCTTCTCGGCCCCACCCAGCGCGGACCGATCGACGTCCGCGCCCGGAGCAACGACTGGCACGGCCGAATGCGCTATTCGGTGCCCGTCGGCGACGACACCCAGGTTCACGCGGTCATCGATCATTTCGAGGAGAACCGGGTCAACGGCCTGGAAGACGCCACCAACAGCACCCGCGGCACCGACGGCAGCCTTAGAATCACCCGCGACAATCCCGGCGGCGTCAGCTTCGAGGCGACCGGCTATTGGAAGGATCGCAGCTTCCGCAGCACGTTCGCTTCCGTGGACGATACGCGCTCGAGCTCGCGGCCGGTGCTCGACCAGTATGTGCCGTCCACCGGTCTCGGCTTCAACGGCGCGTTGCGCTTCGATCTGTCCGCCGACACCCAGCTCCAATTCGGCGTCGACATCCGCCACGACAAGGGCCGGACCCATGAGATGTTCCGCAATCTCGGCGCCGGCTATACCCGCAACCGCGTGGCGGGCGGCGAGGAGCTTCTGAGCGGCGCCTATGGCGAGGTCACGACCCAGGTCAAAGGCGTCACCCTGACCGCGTCCGGCCGCCTCGACTATTGGAAGGTCAGCAACGGCGAGATCATCGAAACCGACATCGCGACCGGTGACTTCACCCGCAACGACACGATTTCGAATCGCAGCGGCTGGGTCGCCAACGGCCGCATCGGCGCGCGCGCGCCGATCGACGACGAGAACGCCTTTACGGCCGCCGGTTATACGGGTTTCCGCGTGCCTACCATCAACGAGTTCTTCCGTCCCTTCCGGGTCGGCAACGACATCACCGACGCCAACCCGAATCTCAAGCCCGAACGGCTCTACGGCATCAATGCCGGCTTCACCCATGACGGCGAATACATCTCCGGCTCGGTCGACCTCTTCCGACTGTGGCTCGACGACGGTGTCGGCAATGTGACGATCGCGCAGGGTCCGGGCAATTTCCCGCCGGTTGGCTTCGTTCCCGCAGGCGGTTCGCTCCGTCAGCGGCAGAACATCCCGCAGACCTCGGCCAAGGGCGCGGAGGCGGCGGTCACCTATCGTCCGAACGACAGATTGGCCATTACGCTGCGCTATCTCTATACCGATTCCAAAGTCAGCAAGGCGGATGCGGCCACGGGCCTGGAGGGCAAGATCGTGGCGGGATCGCCAAAGAGCCAGGGCACGGTCACGGTCGAGGGCGACGTCACCGAGCCAGCTGCACGCGATGGCGGATCTGCGATTCTCGTCCGGCCAATGGGACGACGATCAGAACACGAGGCGTCTCGGCGGCATCGTCACAGTCGACTTTGCGATGCAGTACAAGATCGGCACAGGGGTCGCGCTGACGTTGTCAGGTCAGAATATATTCAACGAGAAGGTGGTTTCGGCATTGTCGGCCGATGGCCTGGAAACGCTGGCAAACGAGCGGATGATCATGGGCGGCGTTCGGTTGACCTATTAACCCGAACTTCCGGCATGCTATAAGATTGACAGATTCGTGACGTCCGAGGCCGATGCAGCAGGCTGGACTTGGCCGGTCAAAGTTAGGATCATCGCCCTGACGCGAGGCTCTCGCGCGGGCGGAGGTTGCGTTCGAGACTGGACTTGATTTGGGGGTCCATCCCTTAACTACCTTGAGGAATGAGAGGAAATATCATGAAGAAAGTGCTCAGCGCGGGTGTGTTCGCCGCCCTGATGGCGTTTGGTTACACGGCGTCCGTCGTCGGCGGCCGATATCGGCGTTCCCTCCGGGAAATACGATATGGATCCGGCCCATGCCTATATTGCGTTCAGCTATACGCATATGGGTTTTTCGCACCCGATCCTGCGCTTCAATAAATTCAACGCCGAACTCGACTTCAACTCGGCCGATCCGACCAAGAGCACGCTCTCGGTGATGGTCGATCCGAGCAGCATCGACGCCGGCACCGACACGTTCAACGAGCATCTGACCAGCGACCGTTTCTTCGACACCGCCAAGTTCAAGGAGATCACCTTCAAGGCGACGTCGATGAAGGTCACGGGCGACAACACCGGCACGATCACCGGCAACCTGACGATCAAGGGCATGACCCATCCGGTGACCCTTAACGTGACCATGAACAAGGCCGGCACCAATCCGATGACCCAGGGCCCCGCCCTCGGCTTTTCGGCTACCGGCACGCTGAAGCGGTCGGAATGGGGCCTCGGCGCCTATGCTCCGAACGTCAGCGACGAGGTTCATCTCATGATCGAGGCCGAATTCCACAAGGCCAAATAAGGCCGTGGCAGGCTCTCGTAGACGAAGCAAGTACTCTGCGGTTGCGATCACCCTTCACTGGGTGATCGCAATTTGCATTATCGGCATGATTCCGCTCGGTCTCTACATGACCGACCTGCCGAAAGAGCAGATTGCGCTGCAATTCAAGCTCTACCAGCTTCACAAATCGATCGGCATTACGATCCTTTTGCTGTCGGTTATCCGAGTGCTGTGGCGGGTGTTCAACCGGCCGCCGCCGCTGCCCGACGGGATGCCGGCCTGGGAGAGGGTGGGGGCGAAGATTTCCCATTACGGCTTCTATTTCCTGATTTTGGCAGTGCCTTTCGTGGGCTGGGGCATGGTTTCCACCGAGAAACCCAATGTCCCGACCGTGCTGTTCAGTCATATCTACTGGCCGCACATCGCGTTCTTCCACAATTCGGCCAATCGAATGGGGTGGAACGAATTCTTTGACAAATCCCACTCGATCCTGGCATGGACAATCGTCGCCTTGCTGGTGCTTCACATTGGGGCGGCGCTGAAACACCATTTCTTTGAACGGGACGACGTCTTGGCCCGCATGGTGCCTTTCGTTCGTCCCATGGGCGGAAAGCTATAGAAACTCCGGAACCACGAACATGATGAAAGCTCTTGTCGTCGTCGCCTCGGTCCTGCTTTTGGCGGCCTGCGGAAACAAATCGGACTCAACGGGTGCATCGAGCGACAGTTCCGGCGCCTCGACGCAAACCAAATCGGAAGCGGCGGTTACCGGGAACTGGAAGATCATTCCGGAGTTGAGCCGGATCACCTTCACCTCGACCCAGACCGGCAAGGCCTTCATGGGCGAGTTCAAGAATTTCAATGCAGTCATCCAGCTCGACCCGAACAACTTGGCGGACGCTCATATCGAGGTGACGATCGATATGTCGTCGGTCGACGCCCATGACGAGCAGCGGAACCTGGCGCTCAAGGGCGAGGAGTGGTTCGACGTCTCGCACTTCCCGACCGCGGTGTTCAAATCCGACTCGGTCAAGATGCTCGACGATGGCAGCTATCAGGCGGTCGGTGCGCTGACGATCCGGGACATCACGATGAATCTCACCGTGCCGTTCACCCTCGATATCGGCGGCAACCAGGCGCGGGCCTTCGGTGAATTCAATCTGATGCGCACCGACTACAAGCTCGCCCCGGATTACGGCGACGACTCCGCCGGCGTCAAGGTCATGGTGACCTTCGACGTTACGGCCACGAAGATCGGGTCGTAGGCGGGCGAGGGCTCAGAGCACTTTCTCGAAGATCGCCTTGCCGTCGCCCGGCTTGTAGAAGTCCGGCAGCGAGGCCCGAAGCGTATAGCCGTTCCGCGCGTAGAACCGGCGCGTCGGGACATAGGGTTCGGACGTCGAGGTATCGACATAGATCCGCTTGCCCCCGAGTGCCGCGATCAGGGATTCCGTGCGCTTGAGCACTTCGGCGCCGAGGCCCGAGCCTTGCTGAGGCTTCTCGACACCAATCCAGTATAGGTCGTAGCTCGTCTCGGTGCCGTCGATCCGGCCGTAGCAGGCATAGCCCGCGACATGGCCCGCCTGTTCGGCGAACAGGAACCGGTAGTCGCTGTCAGGACCTTTGGCCAGCCGGTCCTCGACCAGCTCGGCCGCGATCCGCACTTCCTCGGGCGAGAACACCTTCGTTTCGTCGATCAGCCGTCGAACGGTCTCGACGTCGGTCGGAACAGGCTCTTCGCGCCAGACGATGGAGTCAAAGTCGACATGACGGCGCGGCGGGAACGGGGGCCGCGCCTGTTTGCCCGCCTGGGTCTCGCCGGCCGTCTGCCAGAGCCCGGTGAAGAAGTGCCGCGCGTTGGCGCCGAGCGTCCGGATGCGGTAGCCGCCTTCCTGGACCACGAGAGTCGGCACACCCGCCGCGCCGATCATCCGGCCTATCTCGGTGAAGTCGTCGGGGCGGTTTACCCAGGTGCCGGTCGGGTCGCCCTTGGCGGTGTCGAAGCCGGCGGCGACCACGAGATAGCGCGGGGCGAAGCGTTCGATCCGGCGCAGCGCCTGGCGCAGGGTTTCGCGATAGTGTTCGGGCGTGATCGTCTCGGCCAAAGGCAGGTTCAGATTGTAGCCTTCGCCGCGGCCCTCGCCGGTCTCTTCCTTGAAGCCGGAAAAATAGGGATAGGCGAAGCTTGGATGGCCGTGGATCGAGACGGTCAGCACGTCGTCGCGGCTGTAGAAGATATCCTGCGTGCCGTTGCCGTGGTGGTAGTCGATATCGAGCACCGCGACCCGGCCGTACCGGCTGATGAAATCGGCCGCGATGGCCGAATTGTTGAAATAGCAGAATCCGCCGAAGGCCTTGCTTTCCGCGTGATGCCCCGGAGGCCGGACCAGCGCATACACCACCGGCCGGCCCGATAGAAGCCGCTCGGCCGCCGTCAGCGCGCAGTCGACCGCTCCGCGCGCCGCCAGATAGGCGTTCGTATTGATCGGCGTAAAGGTGTCGATGCAGTAATAGCCCGCCCTGACGGAGGCTTCCCGTGGCGGCCGCGCAGCGTTGCGGATCGGGAAGACATAGGGATAGACCGACTTGCCCGGCGCCGCGGCCCGGGAGGCATTCTTGATATAATTGACCAGCGCGCCGTCATGGACCGCTCGGATGAAGCTCTCGGGGAAATGCCGCGCCGGCATCCGCTCGAACAGGTTGGAGCGGTCGAGCTCTCCCAGGATCGAGCGGATCCGCACCGGCGCCTCGACATAACCCCGGTCGCGCACGTGGTGGATGTCGTGCTTGTCGTTGACGACCATCGGGATGCGCCACAACGGCTGTGCCGTGCCCGGCGTAGCAGGTGCGCGGCGCACGTATTTCGGTGGCCGGATGCGGACAGGATCGTCGGTGAACGAATTCACGACCATGTCGATGTAATCCGGCGGGCAGATATCGCCGTATTTGCGCTCGAGGATGGCGCGGGTGATGGCGCGGGCCTGATCGCGGCTCGGCGGGGCCTCCCGGCCAAGGCCGTCGAACATCAGATAAGGCGGGTTGGTGTCGCCGGGCTTGAGCGGCGTCTCGTAAGCCGTGTTCTCGATGGGCCGCGCGCCGAAGCGTTCGTAAAAGCGCAAGCGGTCGGCGTTCTGCTTGCGGATCGCGGGATCGGGCGAGAGCGCGGGGTCGTCCGGCAGGCATTCGTAGAACAGGCCGACGACGCCGAGCGACAGGGCTTCCTCGCGCACCCTGTCATAAAGCACGCTTCCCATGCCGCCGCCGGTCTTACCGGGCGCCGCGGAGATTTCCTCGAGATAGCAGAAATTGAGATCCGGCGCGTAAAGCAGCAGGGCGAATGCCTTGACCTTGTCGTTGCCGTCGTCGGCCACCAGGATGATCGAGCGGAAACGATATTTCATCGGATCGCGAAGCTGGGCCGGCAGCTTGTCGATCTCCTCATCGGACATCTTGGGGAACTGGGCGCGCAGGATCGCCTGCACCTCGGCGATGGCGGCCCGGTTTGCGGGCGTCGAGTTCGTCCATCACGCGGCGGATGCGGAACATGGGCTATCGGCCTTTCAGCGCGGCGTCGACGATGCGTCGGACGACCGCTTGCCTGTCGAGCCCGGCCTCGCCGGCGGCGGCCATGAAACCGGCGTCGGACGACAGGCAGGGATTGGCGTTCACTTCCAGCACCCAGGGTTTGCCGCGGGAATCGATCCGGAAGTCGACCCGAGCATAGCCGCTGAGGTCGAAAGTATGCCAGCAGGCCAGTGACAACTCGCGAATCCGGTTGGCGAGGGCCGAACCGTGGTCGAGCGTGTCGAAGTGGCGCACCGTGCCGTGGTATTTCGGGTTGGTCGGGTCCCATTTGGCAGCGTAGTCGACGATAAGCGGCTCGTCCTTCCGGTAGCCATTGAACATGATCTCCGCGAGCGGCAGGACTTCAGCGCCGGTTGGCCCATCCAGCACCGAGATGTTGAATTCGCGGCCGGCGATGTAACGCTCGGCGAACCAGGTGCCGCCGAAGCGCTGCTTGCGGTCGGCGAAGATAGGGGTGATATCCACCGCCGGTGCAATCGATGTGGCGTCGAGGCCGATCGAGGCATGCTCCCAGACCGATTTGACGATGCAGAGCGCGTCCCGGCCGATCTTGCCGTGCTTTCGACCTCGATCGTCGATCCAGGCCGCCGTCGGAATACCGGCGGCGATCATGGCCTGTTTGGCCAAAAGCTTGTTGGAGGTCACCATCATCGCGGTGGCGGACGCGCCGGTGAAGGACAGACCTAGCGCCTCCATCGCGGCCGGGGCCAGATGGATGAGCCGGCCCTCGCCTTCGAGAGACTCTACCAGAGTTGAAGACGAAGGCCGGCGCCCCCTGGGCGAACGCCTTGAGCTCGGAGAGGTCGAGGCCGACCGACTTAGAGCCTGGCCTCGTAGCCGAGTGTCCTCAAGGCGTCGCCGACTTCCGCCGCCTGAACCAGCGCATCGCGCTCGTCCGGACGGGCGGAGTCCGAAATATGATCGTGGAGAACGATCGCGGACCGATCGCTCACGGGATGGGTGCTCCGTTCCCTAGGCGACCGAGACCTTGCCGTTCTCGGTCTGTGGAAAGGAGAGGCCGTTCCGCGTCAAACACGACCCGACGATTTCTCGGATCAGCGTGTCATAAGTCACACCGGCCAGAGTGTCGACAGGATCGGCAGGTCGGAATGGGTCGGGTGAATGCCCGCCAGCGGGTTGACCTCCATGAAATGGGGGACGTTGCCCCCATCCGACCGGAGATCGACCCGGCCGCCGTCCCGGCAGTCGAGCGCGCGATAAGCGGCAAGTCGCTGTCTCGCCGGCACGTCGCGCTTCGGCGTCGGTTGCGAGTGTGTAGCGCACCCGGCTCTCGCATTCCTCCTTGTTGACATAGGAGTAGACCTCCGGCTCGGCCGACCCGAGTAAAGTGACCTCCATCACGCCGATGACCCGAGCCTTGGGCCCGGTCCCGACGATGCCGACCGTGAATTCCCGGCCGGGCAGGTAGGTCTCGACCAGGACCGGCTGGAGAAACTTCTTCAGCAAATCCCGGCAGACGGCGTTCAAGGATAGCTCGTCGGTGATTTTCGAGCGCGTATCGATGCCCTTGCCCGTGCCTTCTGCCAGGGGCTTGGCAAAAAGCGGGTAGGGGAGCTGTACCTTTGCGATATCCGCGATCGTCTCCACCACCGCGAAGGGTGTTGTCGGGATGCCGTGGTCGCGGACGATCCGTTTGGCCATCGCCTTGTCCAGGGTCAGCGCCAGAACCAGCGGGTCCGAGAAGGTGTAGGGAATGCCGTAGGCTTCGAGCAGAGCCGGAACCTGGGCCTCACGAGAGCGGCCGTGCAGGCCTTCCGCGATGTTGAACACGAAATCCCAGCGATCTCCTGCGACCAGCCGTTTGGCCAATGCCTTGACGTTGCCGATCCGCTCGACCGAGAAACCGAGGCGGCTCAGCGCCGCCTCGATCGCCTCGATCGTCGATACGGAGTCGAACTCCGCGACGTCATCCTCGCCGTAGCCTTCAGCCAGATAATCGTCGCGGAGATCGTAAGTCAGTCCTGCGCGCATTAGAGGGGCATTTCGACCGGACGGTCCGCGCCAAGCGTGCCGTCGGGGTCAGGGTAGCGATAGACGCCGCCCTCGAAATTGCGCAGAAGCAGGTCGTCGCCGTCGCGGCCCACGACATAGTCGGGGATCAGCGGGATCTTGCCGCCGCCACCCGGCGCGTCGACGACGAAATGCGGCACGGCATAGCCCGTCGTGTGGCCGCGCAGGCCCTGGATCATTTCGATGCCCTTCTCGACGGTCGTCCGGAAGTGGGACGAGCCCGAGATCGGGTCGCACTGATACAGGTAGTAGGGCCGCACGCGGTTCATCAGCAGGCCGTGATAGAGCTTCTTCAGGGTCTCGACGTTGTCGTTGATGCCCTTCAGCAGCACCGTCTGGCTACCCATCGGCACGCCGGAGTCGGCCAGGCGGTTGCAGGCTTCGGCAACCTCGGGCGTCAGCTCGTTGGGGTGCGTGTAATGGATGCTCATCCAGATCGGGCGGTGCTTGCGCAGCACCCGGATCAGGTCGCGGGTAATGCGCTGGGGCAGCACGCAGGGCACCTTGGTGCCGATGCGGACGAATTCGACGTGCTTGATCGCCTTCAGGCGGCCAAGCAGGATAGTCGAGCTTGTTGTCCGCCAGGGTCAAGGGGTCGCCGCCGGAAATCAGGACGTCCCGGATTTCCGGATGCGCCTCGATATAGGCGATCGACTTTGTCCCACTGGGGTACGGCTGAACGAATACTCGCCGCCGGCCTCGCCGACCATGCGCGACCGCGTGCAATACCGGCAGTAGGTCGAGCAGAAGCCGGTGGCCAGGAACAGCACGCGGTCGGGATAGCGGTGCACCAGGCCCGGCGTCGTCGTGTCGCCGTCCTCATGCAGCGGGTCGTCTTCCTCGCCGGGCGCCCGGTAATACTCGCCGAGCACCGGAATATGGGTTCGACGCAGGGCGTCGGTCGGATCCGTCCGGCTAAAAAGGCTGGCGTAATAGGGCGTGATGCCGACCGGCAGCGAGCCTTGATGCTGCTCGACGGCCTGCCGTTCGCCTTCGGAAAGCTCGAAAATGCGCGAAAGCTCGTCAAGCGACCGGATGCGGTTTCGCAGCTGCCAGCGCCAGTCGTTCCAATCCGCGGAGGTCGCCGCCGGGTAAATACTTCCGGCGGAACTCGTTCGCGGCTCGACTGATCGGAAATCGCGGAGAGCGGATGACGTAGAGTTCGGCTCGTTTGGCCGATTTGGTCCCCGTTACCTGTGTCGGTGAGGATATCTTTAAGGAGCCGCCCGTATCGAGGGCCGCTCCGGTGGTATCTGGAGGGTCTTCAGGTTGTGCCACGCCGTAGTCGGTCATTGGTGGTCTCTCTCATGCTTCGGCGCCGCCGCCGATGACGCACCATGCGTCCAAAGCCGCGCCGAAAAACGACGGGGAAATAGTAGCAACGCGGGGACTACGCAAGAGAAATTTTGTTGCGCCCCTAAAAACCTTGTTTTTGCCACATTCGATCAAGAATTGGGGAGCTGAATATTGAGACTTTTACTAAGGAATAAAGGGATCGCTTCGCCCTCGCTCCAAGTCGTCGCTCTGGGTGCGCCACGATCCGAATCCGAGCCTGAATCAAGAACTTCTGATGCCCGATCTTCAACAGCGTCCCGGCCGGAATGATGTCGCGTCTCGGGGCACGTGACCTTCAGGATGCCTACCAAATCATACTTAACGGGAAGAGGCGGTAGGCGCGCTATCGAGGTGGCCAAGCCGGGGCGGTCACCGTCGAAACCGGCCCAACGTCAACGCGACTCGACAGAAGTGGCCCTGGAGGTGTGCCCGACGGCGGTTTGAGGCCGATCTAAACCCGTTTGGATGCATTCGCACGCCACCCGTGCTCCCCATATCACCTTGTAATAACGTTCTGTAACAAGTGGAAACACGTTTCAGAACGGTAATTTATTGGACTCCCTGGAAGGCTTCCGTATTGTCCGTCGTGTTGGGGAATGGAGGCGGCGCTTATCGGTCGGCCGGTGGTCGGGCCGGTTCCGACAAGAAGGCGCCCCAGGATGCGTTGTCTACAAGGATTTTGGCTGGTGTTCGGCGTGTCGTCGATCTCACTCATTGCTTCGGGCGCCCTAGCCCAAACCGCCTCAGCCTCCCCCCCAGAGGTGGATCAACCGGCTGCCGTAGCGCCGGCCACCCCGGATGATCATATCGATGTCGTGACGGTCACGGCGCGACGTCGCCAGTTGCTCGGGACCGCCACGACGTCGAGTCAAGGCGTGGTCGTGAAGGAGGAACTGGCGCTGACGCCGTCCTTTCGTCCCGCTCAGATTCTGGAGACGGTCCCCGGCCTCGTGGTCACCGCTCATAGCGGCGAGGGCAAGGCCAATCAGTATGAGTTGCGCGGCTTCAGCCTCGATCACGGCACCGACCTCGCCACCTTCGTCGACGGCATTCCGATCAACCAGCCTACTCATGCCCACGGCCAGGGCTATACCGACCTGAACTTCCTGATCCCCGAGGTCGTAGAACGGGTCGATTACACTAAGGGGCCCTATTTTGCCGCAATAGGCGATTTTGGTGCGGTGGGGTCGGTCCACATCCATTTGGTGGACTCAATACCCGCGCAGATCACAGCAACTGCCGGCAATCTGGGATACCAGCGGCTGTTAGGTGCCGGATCGGAAGCTATTGGCGGCGCGAACATGCTGGCTGCGGTCGAGCTTCAGCATTATGGCGGCCCCTGGGACCATCCCGATAATCAGCGCAAGATCAATAGCGTCCTGCGATATAGCGACGGTGACGAGACGGATGGCTATTCCGTTACGGCCATGTTCTATCATGATCTTTGGAACGCAACGACGGACCAGCCGGTACGCGCCATGGATCCGGTTTATATGGCGAGTCTCGGCCTGAAGCCGATCGACCGCTGGGGCTCGCTCGACCCGTCCGACGGCGGCAGTGCGGAGCAGATTCACGTCTCGGGCCAGTACCATGCCGAAGTCGGTAGTGGGCATGTCGATGCGAATGTGTTCAGCGTTTATAATCGAATGACGCTCTGGAACGACTTCACCCATTACCTCTACGACCCGGTCAACGGCGACCAGGAAGCGCAGAACGATCATCGCTTCACTTTGGGCGGTGGCGGGGGCTACAGCATCTCAACCAATGTGGTTGGTTTCGAAAACGACTTCCTCACCGGCGTCCAGACACGCTACGACGAAGCCCATGTCAGCCATTTCCATACCAAGAACCGGGTCAATCTGTCGGTCACCGACGACGACCGGGCGAACATCACCAGCCTTGCGGCCTATGCGCAGGCAACCACCCATTGGACAGACTGGATGCGGACCGTCCTCGGCGTTCGAGAGGATTACCAGACGGCGACAGTCAAAGGATCCTTCCCGGGCAGGGCGTCGCAGGCGATCTTCCAGCCCAAGGCCAGCCTGATCATCTCGCCCTGGGGCTCGACCGAATTCTATATCAGCGCCGGCCGGGGCTTTCACAGCGACGATGCCCGCGGCGTGACCCAGGCCAAACTGCAGGGCCTGACGGGCGCGCCGCTCTTGGCTCACGCGACCAGCGAGGAGGTGGGTGTGCGCACCTCCCTTCTCCCCAACCTGACCGCAACGGTCACCGCCTTCCGGATGGACTTCCAGTCCGAGACGACCTACGACCCGGATATCGGCCAGGATGCCGCCGGCCCGCCGAGCCGTCGCCGGGGCATCGAGGTGAACACCACCTTCGTGCCGCTGGATTGGCTCGAATTCTATACAAGCTTCGCGGCAAGCCATGCGCGCTACACGGTCAACTACGATGACGGCACCGGCCATGTCGGGCGCTACATCCCGAACGCACCGAACATCATCGCCAATGTCGCCGGCTATGTCCGGGACCTTGGCCCTGGTCGGGCGGCGTCGAATGGCGCTATCTCGGCCACTTCCCCCTGACGCCCGACAACACGGTGAAGGGCAAGGGCTATAGCGAAGTGAACGTCGAAGCCAACTACGCCTTCGATAATGGGTTCAAGTTCGGCATCGGCATCTACAATCTGCTCGACACCCACGCCAATGCCGCCGAGTTCTGGTACATCGATCGGCTGCCCGGCGAGCCGGTGGATGGCGTCAGCGATCTGCATGTTCACCCGCTGGAGCCGCGGGCGTTCCGTTTCACCGTCAGCAAGGCATTTTCCTGATGTCGGCCACGGTATTTCCAATAACCTGTTGGCGAAGGGTATGACGGCGATGGAGTGACGGCTTTAGGCGGCATCGATCCGGGGTAAACTGATTTGGGTCATGTCGCATTGGGGAGCCTTCGGGCTAGCAAAAGTCGTCGGATAGCTGCGGAAATCGTGAGGGCGGGAATCTCGCTCGATCGGTACATCCGTTAAAATGGAGGCTGATCTATGGCTTGCGTGCGTCTGTTGAACGCCCTCGGCGGCGTTGTGCTGGTTTCGCTTGTCGGCTTTGGAGCCCTGGCTGAAGAAGCGTCATCCGACGACACCAAGTCGACGAGCTCCTCGAGCACAACGTCGGAAGGCAGCCCAAACTCCTCGGCCCAGCCTTTGCCCTCCGCCCAGATTTTGCCGCCGGGCGAAGAGGTGGTGATCTACGGCCGCGCACTGCAGCAGATCGGTTCGTCCAAGGCGGCGAGCGAAGGCACGGTCGGCTATGCGGATCTGACCTTGCGGCCGCTTCTGCGCGTCGGCGAGCTCGCGGAGGCGGTGCCCGGCCTGATCGCGACCCAGCACAGCGGCGGCGGCAAGGCGAACCAGTACTTCCTCCGCGGCTTCAATCTGGACCACGGAACCGACTTCTCGGTCAGCCTGGACGGCGTGCCGATCAATATGCGCACCCACGCCCATGGCCAGGGCTATCTCGATCTCAACTTTTTGATCCCCGAGGTCATCGAGCGCATCGATTACTCCAAGGGCACCTACAAGGCCGATGTCGGCGACTTCTCCGCCGCCGGCTCGGCCCGGTTCAAGACCTATGACTCGGTCGAGTATCCCCGCGCCGAGGTGACGATCGCGGGCGACGGCTACCGGCGCGTGGTGGCTCTGGGCTCGACCATGATCACAACCGACGACTCGATCCTCGCGGCGGCCTCCTATAACGGCAATAACGGCCCGTGGGTCTTGCCGGAGCATCTTCGCAAATACAGCGGCTTCCTGAAGCTGACCCATTACGGCTCCGACTTCACGACGCATGTCAGCCTGATCGGCTTCGATAACACCTGGAACGCCACCGACCAGGTCCCGCTCCGGGCCGTCAAGGAGGGCCTGATCACCCGGTTCGGCTATATCGACCCCGATCTCGGCGGCCACACAAGCCGCTACGGCATCTCGGTCGAGGCGGAGAACAAGGACACGACGATCGTCGCCTATCTCCATCGCTATCACTTCAACCTGTTCTCCAACTCGACCTATTTCCTCGACAATCCGGTCCGGGGCGACGAGATCGAGCAGCACGACCGGCGCTGGATCGCCGGCTTCAAGATCGAGCGGGACTGGCAGGGCGTGATGGTTGCGGGCCTCGCCACCAATTTTCGCGCCGGCATCGAGACCCGGGCGGATTTCATCGGCTCGGCGAACCTCTATCACACCGAGGCGCGCCAGCGCTTCTCCACGGTCCTCGATGACTCGGCGAAGGAATACAGCGCCGAGCCCTGGGGCGAGATGGAGACTTATCTGACGGATAATCTGCGCGTGGTCCTGGGCTTGCGCGGTTCCTATTACAATGCCCATGTCAAAAGCCTGCTGGCGGCCAACTCGGGCACGGTGCATGACTTCATGCTCCAACCCAAGGCGACCGTCGCCTGGCTGGTCATCCCCAAGGTCGAGCTCTATGCCTCGGCCGGGCGGGGTTTCCATAGCAACGACACCCGCGGCGTCGCCACCCATGTAGACCCCGTCTCCGGCGATCCGGCGACGCCGGCACCGTTCCTGGTCAAGGCCAACGGCGCGGAGGTGGGGGCGCGGTTCGATCCGCTCGACGGCCTGAAAATGACTGTCGCGACCTATTATCTTCAGCTCGGCTCGGAGCTGATCTATGTCGGCGACGCCGGCACCAGCGAGCCGTCGAGCGGCTCACGGCGCTACGGCGTGGAAGGGACATTGTTCTGGTCGCCCGCCGGCTGGATCACCCTGGACGGCGAGATTGCGCTGACCCATTCCCGGTTCCGCCTGCCGACGGGCCAGCCCAATCACATCCCGCAATCGATCCCGTTCATGTATTCGGGCGGCGCGGTGATCGACCTGCCGGAGAACGTGACCTGGTCGACCCGCATCCGGCATTTCAGCCCGACCCCGCTGATCGAGGACAATTCGGTGCGCTCCCACAACACGACCCTGGTGAACAGCGAAGTCATCTGGACCGTCAGCCGGTTCCGCCTGACCCTCGGCCTCTACAACGTGTTCAACGTGCATGACGACGATATCGAATATTATTTCGCGTCCCAGCTCGCGGGCGAGCCCGCCCCGGTCGAGGACATCCATTTCCACCCCATGGAGCCGCGTCGGATGCGGGTAAGCGTGCAGGCCCGATTCTGACCGGCCGAAAAACCCGAACTCGCGTTCTTGCCCCTCGACTTGAAGCCTCTATAGTAAGGAGGCGTATTATAACATAGCGAGGGGGGTCGCTATGGCGACGGAACGAGCTTCCTATCAACATTCTGTTGTACGATACCGCGCGGCTTGGGCGGCGTTGCTTCGACCGGCGGGCGCGCCCCTTGGGTCTCACTCAGCCGCAATGGCGCATGTTGGCGGTGCTGTCGCGCAACGAAGGCATCAATCAGGTCTCGCTGGCCGAATATCTCGACATCCAGCCGATCACCTTGACCCGTCAGGTCGACCGGCTGGAGGCGAATGGCTGGGTGAAGCGGCAGCCGGACCCGAAGGACCGCCGGGCGACCTTGCTCTATGTCACGCCGAAGGCACAGCCTTTGGTCGATCAGATCTGGGAGCTGGCCGATGGGCTCGCCTCCGACATGCTCGATGGGGTGAGTGCGGAGGATCGCGAAAAGGCCCATGAGGTCCTCACCAAAATGAGGGCGAACTTCCTGAGGATCGAGGCGGCCGAGACCGACGATTGCCGGGCGGTCAACGTCGAATGGACTCTCGAGCCCACAACTAAAGATTGAAAATATCCGCAACCTGAACGATTATCTGGTCGCTGAAAAGCGGTCATCGGCGGTCGCGGGATGAAGCACGAGAAGATTGCTCTGGAGGCGGTAGGGGAGGCGCTGACGTCCGGCGCGCAAACGGTCGTTCTTGCGGCCGCTGCTTCTGGGCATCGGGCCAGTCGTCGTACTCGCGGCGCGGCGCTGGCCTATCTCCATGGCGGGCGCTTCGTCTCGACCGACAACGCCTATATCCACGCCACGATCGTTCCGATCACCGCCCAGGTTTCCGGTCCGATCAGCGCCGTCGAGATACGGACAACGCCCGGGTAGAGGCCGGCCAGCCGCTTTTCGAGATCGACCGGCGGCCGTTCGAGATCGCGCTTCGGGAAGCGGACGGCGCGCTCGACAAGGCGCGAAGCGATGTCGTCGCCCTCAAGGCGTCCTACCGTGGGCAGGCGACGGGCTATCGCGCAGGCCCGGACCGAACCGCGATTTCGCCGAGCGGGAATGGGAGCGCCAGCGCCGCCTTGCCGCCCGGAACGTGGTCTCCCGCGCCAAGCTGGACGACGCGCGGCATGCGCTGGATGTCGGCCGACGCAGAAGACGGCCGTCCTCTGCCGAGCAACTCTCCGAGATTCGGGCGAGCCTCGACGGCAATCCCGAACTTGCCGGTGGACGATCATCCGTCGGTTCGACAGGCGCTGGCCGAGCGCGAGGGCCGCGAAGCTCGATCTCGACCGCACCGATCGTGCGCGCGCCGATCGCCGGGCGGGTGAGCGAGGCGCCGGGGCGTCGGCCGATATGTCGAGGCCGGGCACGCCGGTCTTCAGCCTCGTGGCCGATACACGGCCTCTGGGTCGAGGCCAATTTCAAGGAGACCGAGCTCACCCATCTGCGCCCCGGCCAGCCGGTGACGATCGACTGTCGACACCTATCCCGGCAGCGCAGTGGGCCGGCACGGTGGAAAGCGTCGCTCAGGCGACCGGGTGCGGTCTTTTCCGTTCTGCCGGCCCAGAACGCCTCCGGCAACTGGGTCAAGGTCGTCCAGCGCATCCCCGTCCGCATCGCCATCGATCCGAGCAAGAGGACGCGCCCGCTCTCCGCGCCGGCATGAGCGTCGAGGTCTCGGTCGATACGGGGCATAAGCGGACCTTCGCGGGACTGGTGCAAGGCCTGTCGGATTTTCGCCGGGCTTTGATCCGATGACGGCTATCGCCGATGAGCCGATCCTCGAGGTCCGCCATCGCGGGCTGCTTGACCGCGACCCTGATGCTGACGGTCATCATCCAGACCCTCGACATCACGATCGCCAATGTCGCCATCCCCGAGATGCAGGGCAGCCTCTCGGCGACCCAGGACCAGATCGCCTGGGTGCTGACCTCCTATGTCGTGGCGACCGCGATCATGACGCCGCTGACTGGCACTCTTGCCGCGCGGCTGGGTCGGCGGCGGCTGTTTCTGATCGTCATCATCGGCTTCACCCTGGCGTCGATGGCGTGCGGGGCGGCGGGATCGCTATCGGGGATCGTGCTCTGCCGGGTGCTTCAAGGCGCGTTCGGGGCGTTCATGGCGCCGCTTGACCCAGGCGCTGATGCTCGATCTCTACTCCCTCGAAGACCGTGCGCGGATGATGGGCGTGTTCGGCATCGGCGTGATGATCGGGCCGGTGTTGGGTCCGACCATGGGAAGCTATCTGACGGATGCGTTGAGCTGGCGCGCCGTTTTCTATGTCAACGTGCCGTTCGGGATCGTCGCCGTTTTGGGCGTGCTCGCCTATCTTCCCGGCGGCGATCGCCGGGAAGACGCGCGGTTCGACGGTTTCGGCTTCGCGATGCTGAGCCTCGCGATCGGCGCGTTTCAGTTAATGCTGGATCGCGGCGAGACGCGGGACTGGTTCGCCGCGCCGGAGATCGTGGCGGAGCTGGTGCTGGCCGGGCTGGCGCTCTATCTCTTCGTCGCCCATATCGTGACCGCGCGCCGGCCGTTCCTGGCGCTGGCCATGTTCCGCGACCGCAATTTGACCGCCGGGCTGGTCCTGGTCACCGTCTTCGGCGCCACGACGCTCGCCACCATGGCCCTGATGCCGCCGTTTCTCGCCACGTCGCTCAGCTACCCGACCCTCGATATCGGCTTCGCCATGATCCCCCGCGGGCTCGGCACGACCCTGTCATTCATCATCGCCGGCAAGGTTCTGAACAAAGTGGATGCGCGCCTCCTGGTCGTGATCGGGATGGGCTGCGTCGCGGTCTCGCTGTGGGGCATGTCGGGCTTCGACCTGATGATGGATTTGGGGCCGATCGTCTGGACCGGCGTCATTCAGGGCTTCGGCCTCGGCCTTGTGTTCATGACCTTGAGCGTCGTGACCTTCAACACCCTCGGCTCAGAATT
Source organism: uncultured Alphaproteobacteria bacterium (assembly GCA_963732795.1). Classification (GTDB taxonomy): domain Bacteria; phylum Pseudomonadota; class Alphaproteobacteria; order CAVTAV01; family CAVTAV01; genus CAVTAV01. The sequence continues at coordinate 310,604 of CAVTAV010000002.1, forward strand.
CAGAACCGACGCGGCGGCCCTGTTCACGCTGCTTCGCAATATCGGCGGCAGCTTCGGCGTTGCTGTGGTCATGAGCCTTTTGGCCGACCAGGCGCAGGCATCCCATGCCGCGCTCGCCGTCTATGTCACGCCCTATAGCCGGGCGTTGCAGGCCGTGGGCCATTGGGATCCGGCGGTGTTGAACGCGGAGGTCGCGCGGCAGGCCGGAATGATCGCTTTCTTGAACGATTTCCGCCTGATGACGGCGGTTTGCCTGCTGTCGATGCCGCTGGTGCTGCTGCTCAGGCCGCCGGCTCGGTCGAAGGCGATGAGGACCGCTCCGCAGCCCGCCGGCGAATGAGCTTTTTGATCCGCTTCTTGAGGCCGAGCTTGTCGACGATCCGTACGAGGGCGTCGGAGCCCTGATTGGTCATCCAATGGGCCCGCACGATGAGGCGCAGCCGGGTGGTGTTGCGAAGCACGAAGACGTCGGCGCATTCGGCGTGGCGGGTCGAGAAGAAGGCCTTGTGCGCGCCTTCGCCTTCGGTGAAGTCGAAGCTCTTGTAGCCGCCTTCCGCGAACAGCCATTCGACGGCGAGAAGCTGAAGCACCGTGCCCGGCGAAAGGTTTGACACCGCCTGGTCATAGCCGAGATAGGCGTAGACGACGACGCCGTCATCGACGGGCGTATAGAGATAGGCCACCGGCTTACCGTCCAGGAACAGCAGGAAGCCGAGGGCGGTGCCCTGTTTCGCGCGATCCAGCATCTCGGACCGGAATGCCGCATCGTCGGGCAGGCCGGCATCGAGAAGCTGTTCCTGGTAGGTGCGGACGGAGAGGGCGCGGGCCATGCGGTGGAATTCGGTCAATTCCTCGGGCGTCCGATAGAGGCGCCAGTCGGCCTTGCCGCCGGACTGGGCCTCGAATTTGCGAACTTTCCGGCGCAGGGTCGAACGGGATTTGGACGAGAACTTCTGCAAATAGCCCTCGAAATCGCCCGTCAGATCAAGGAAATAGCGGCGGAAACGGTAAGGGCTGTAGCGGATGACCGTGCGCCCGACATTGATCGCCGGCGACTCCCCCGTGACCTCGGCGGAACGGAACAGCACGCCGTCGATACTGCGCTCGATATCGTTTAGGTCCTCCGGTGCGGCGGCAAGATCAATTACGCCGGTCGACCGCTCCTCGAGCGCCAGTGGCGCGGAAAGCAGGGTAAACTCGCCAAGGCGGAATTTCAGGGCGTAATCGATCGCCATCGAACCACGGACCGGACTGATTGGGATTAAGGCGCGCCTAAGCCGTCGCGCGCGACTGGGCCACGTTAGCGCCCATTATATAAGGCTCCGCGCCTTAAGATCTCGTATAGCCGGACCGTTCGCGGCCGTCTCTGCGCCGGTCGAAAAGTCAACATCTTGCCACGATTTCGCCCCGAGATCGGCCCAACCGACCGCCATATGCCAGATCGAGGTGATGGTTAACCGTGCTTCGGTAGGACATAAACCGAGGAGGACAAAAATGTTGAATCAAGCCGTTCGAGCCGAACGTCAAGGCTATTCGCCCCTTCGCGACGTCGATTTCCGCGACGTCAACGATCTGGCCCGGCACCTCGTCAATCTCCTGGGAGTCGATAGCGCCCGCAGAATGTGCCTCGAATATCACTGGTACGGAATCCTGCCTTCCATCGACGCCATCCGGGATGCGATCGAGATCAAGGACTAGGGAGGTTCCACACACTCTTTGGAGCCCCGTCGAACACCCCGTTTGCTCGGGCCAATTAACGCCGCATTAACAAGACCGAGATTAAACTTTTCCGTGAAGAATTATGCCGCGACGGCCTCGCGGATTCGGCGGCACATACACGGGGCTCCATGAGTACTCCTTCGCGCTCAATCCTGAGCAGCCTATTCGGGACTCGCTCGAACGATAACGCCGCGCCCGGCGGCCATGATGGCGTCCAGGTCGGCGATCGCTTTTACAAGGTCGGCCGGTGGGAGAGCATCTGGGTGGTCCAGCGCCTCTTCACGCCGGACGGCAACACGGCGCTCCATGCCAAGATCGTGCGCGACGGCCATCCGGGCGACGTGACGATCATCTCGACCGAGACTCTTCTCGACGACACCGCCTATAAGCCCGACCGCCGGACCCGCGAGGAGCGCGACAAACACGCCCCCGCCCGCCGCCGCAGCGACGATCCGCGTCTGAGGCGGTAGGGATCTCCCCCGACATCATTCCCGCGCTCTCTTCGACGGCTTTGCCATAAGCCCCGCCATCCGTTAGTCTTTCCGGGATATTGGCTCATCTGAACGGAACAGGCCCCGTGACCGCGCCGCGCATCCGGATCGCAACCGTCGTCAAGTTTATCCTGGTCTGCTTCGTGGTCGGCTGGGTGCTGAAATTCGTCGCCATCCGGCCGATAGAGATCTGGCACTGGGTCCAAAGGACCGCCCAGCATTTCGGCCAACTGGCCCTCGATATCGGCCAATGGGCGCTGCCCTATATCATCGTCGGTGCCGGCGTCGTCGTGCCGGTGCTCGTGATCCGCGCGGTCTACCGGTATCTGAAGGGGCGGCCGTCCTGATCAGCTCTTCTGCATGTCGGCGAGGAACGCCCGGACGCGCTTGGCGTTGACGCCGACATCGCTCAAGCCGATCCGCGATTCCGACCGGACATCGACCTTGGAGCCGCTGCCGTCCGCCGCGATCCGGATGACGATGTCGTCCTTGAAGCCGAACCAGAAGGTCGTGTCGGTCGCTTCGATGCGGCCTTCCTGCTTGGATTGAGCGACGATGTCCCATCCCATCGACTTGGCCACGTCGAGCGCCTTGTCGAAAGCCTGATCGGGCGGCACGGCCATCTCCAGCGTCTTGATGTCCGGATAGGCCTTTTCCTGCATCGCGGCCGTCTTAGCGCCGCCGTCCTTCTCGTAGTCGGCCGGGTTCGCGGCGTCCTTGCGCAAGGGCAGGACGTCCACGAAGACGGGCGGGTTCAGCGTGTCGGTCGTGATGTCGTGGATCGGCGGCACGCCCGTGGCTCTGAGCTTCTGACTGAGCGGCATGGCAATGACGATCCCCGCGATGACGATCGCGCCGATGGCTTTGAGCGAGCCCTTGCCGTCGCCGAGCACGCGGGACTCCGCAAAGCCCGCGAGGGCGATCAGGATGATCCCGATCGCCGCGATCGGCGTGAACCGGAGAATGGAGAAGGACGTCAGGAGCCCTGTGATGCCCATCCGGAACAGCGGCCCGGCCAGCGCCAGAACCACCGCCGCCGCGATGGCAAGCCACAATGCCCAGGCCGAAACCTTGGATCGACCCATGACCGATTGCGCGTTTGAGGACGTCGTTGCAGACATCGCACACCCCCTTGCGATTGCCGAGCGTTATCGGCGGGCATGGTAGACCCAATCGGCGGATTCCGCGACCGTAACTTTTTCGTGACAAGCCGGCCACGTCGGCGACGGGCTTGCTCCAACCCGTTCAAGAGAGCATCATGGCCGGAGGCAGCGTATTGGGGACCGTCCCTCGGGTGGTCCGGCCGGGCTGTAGTGCGGCCCGCTCCGCCCGACTTGCTCAATCGGATGGGAGTGCTGGCGATGAATGTTCTGACGATTCTACGCGACAAGGGAAGCGAGGTGATCACCACCGCGCCTTCCGCAACGGTCATGGACGCCGCCCGGGTCATGACCGACAAACGGATCGGCGCGGTGCTGGTCCTGGACACGGGTAGGGTGGTCGGCGTCGTGTCGGAGCGCGACATCGTGCGGACGATCTCGACCCGCGGCGCGGCGGCGCTTTACCTCGAAGTGCAGGACCTGATGTCGAGCGACGTCTTCACCTGCCGGCGCGACGCGACGATCGACGAGCTCATGGCGATGATGACGGAACGCCGCATCCGCCATATCCCCGTGGTCGAGGACGGCCAGCTCTACGGCATGGTCAGCATCGGCGACGTGGTGAAGCACCGGATAGAGGAAACCGAGCAGGAAGCCGAGGCGCTTCGCGGCTATATCCGCGCAAGTTAGGCCATCGACGGATTTTTTTGCTCGCCTTTGCGTTGACTTCCGGAATGCGGACGGGAGTCGGCATGAGGGCGTGTGATCGTACGAAGAGATTATCTTTTTCGAATAGTCTAAATTCGTCATATCGTACACTCTCCGTTAACTCTGAATAGATAGATTTTTCGAGAAATCTGCGGATTTCTGTGTCAAAAACGGCCAACTGAGACATGGGTTTTCGCGCCGCTTCCCGGCCGCTTTGACGCGGCCCCGTACTCTTCCGGTCGGAAGGGCGGGGCATACAACTGCAATTGGTGTCGAGAGGTCAGACTTGCCGTCAACTCAGTGGCTACCGTCCGTATCCGATGTTATTCGCCTTCTAGTGGTAGATGACTGCGAGGGCGACCGGCAGCTTATCGACGAATATCTCACCGACATAGAAGACTTGAAGTATGAGGTTTTCGGTGTGGATTCGCTCAAAGATGCCGAGAAAGCACTTTCTCTCTATCAGTTTGATTTAATCGTCCTTGATTATCAACTCGGCGACGGATGCGGTCTGGACTTCCTGCGCGAGCACCGCGACTTGCGGCACGCGCCGACGATCCTCCTGACCGGTCACCGAAGCCGCGAGCTCGACCGCATCGCGCTCGAGGCCGGGGCAGACGATCTGCTCTATAAAAGCGAGCTGCAGCCATCGATCCTGGAGCGGTCGATCCGCTATGCGATCTGCCGGTTCCGCGCCGCCGAGATGCAGCGCATGAGCCAGGTCGCGCTCGAAGAGGCCAATTCAGAGCTGCGTGACGCCAAGGCTCAGATCGAGGTCCTGGGCGCCAACTCGATCAAGCTCGCCGGCTATCTCGCCAGCGCCTCGGGGCATGGCGAGCAGCTCTATGTCGACCGCACGGCCGATGCCGCGGAATGGGACAAGCTGGCGAACAGCTGCCGCCTCGGCGTTTGGCGCGTCTCGCCCGACGGCAAGACCGTTGCGCTCAATGCCGCGATGGCCTCGTTTCTGGGCCTGGACGAGAGCCAAATCATGGACTCCGGGCGGGATTTCGACTCGTTTTTCGCCGAGCGGGACCGGGAGCGCGCAAACCGCGAACTGATGATCTGGGGCCATGGCGTCTCGTCGAGCCTCGAAGCGGAGCTTGCCCCGCAAGCCAACGGCACGGCCCACCGGGTCGTCATCTGCGGCTCGCCCCTCAAGGACGAAGGAGGCGCCGTTACCGCCATCCTGATGTCCGTCGTCGATGTTACCGAGCGGCGCAACGCCGAGGCCTCGATCCAGAACATGGTCGTGACCGATCCGTTGACCGGTGTGCTCAACCGCTTGGCGTTCACGAGCTACTTTCCCAAATTGCTGGCTAATGCGGACCGCACGGGCCGGTTGGTCGGCGTCCTCTATGTCGATCTCGACGGCTTCAAGGCGATCAACGACACCTGGGGCCATCAGGCGGGCGACGAGGTGCTGAAGCACGTCTCCGGAGTCATCCGCAATTGCACCCGCAAGTCGGACCTGGTCGCGCGGCTCGGTGGCGACGAATTCGTCGTCGCACTGACTAATATCGACACGCCGGCGAATTCCGCGCATGTCGCGCGCAATATCCTCGCGGGGCTGGCCAAGCCGGTGGCCATTACCTCCAAAGAGTTCTCCATCAAGGCCAGCATCGGCATCTCGATCTTCCCGAACGATTCCAGTGACGCCGATATCCTGCTCAAATATGCCGATCTGGCGCTTTACCGGCGCAAAGGCGCGAAAGGCGCCGGTTATAACTTCTTCGACCCCGATATGCGCGCGCAGGAAGACCGCCGCCAGAAGCTCGGCAGCGAGCTCAAGCTCGCCACCGATCACGGCGAGTTCTTCCTCGCCTATCAGCCCATCGTCGGGATCTCCGACGGCGATCTCATGGGCGTCGAGGCGCTGATCCGCTGGAACCACCCCGCGACCGGAGTCAGAATGCCGGTCGATTTCATGGAGGCGGCGGAGGAGACCGGCCAGATCGTCGAAATCGGCCAGTGGGCCTTGAGCGAGGCCCTGAGCCAAGCCCAGGTCTGGAGCCGCTCGCTCGGCCGGACGATGCCCGTGGCGATCAATCTCGCGGGGCGCCAGATCAAGTGCGAGACCTTGAAGGAGGAAGTGCGCGAGGCGATCGAGCGCTCGTCCTGCGACCCGCATCTCCTGGAGTTCGAGATCGACGAGGCGGCGATCACCCATGATTTGTCCAATGCCCGCCGGTTCGTCGAGGCCATGCGCGGCTGCGGTGTCCGGGTCACCCTCGACGCGTTCGGCAGCGGCGGCTCGTCGCTGGCGCTTTTGAAGGACATACCTTTCGAGCGAATCAAGGTCAGCCGCCCCCTGGCGCCCGACATCGCTTGGCATGAGGCGGAGGCGGCGATCACCGGCGCCGCGATCAACCTCGCCCATACGCTCAAGATCAAAGTCACCGGCGACGGTATCGAAACCCGGCGCCAGCTCGATGACATGCGGCGCATGGGCTGCGACGGCGCCCAGGGCCGGTTCGTCTGCCCGCCGCTCGAAGCCTCCGACCTCGTCGGCTGGATGGCCCACCGCGGTTCCGGCACGGCCACGCCCACGCGTCTGCCGCGGGCGTCCTGACGCAAATCAGTCGGAACGTCATTGTTGCCCGGCGCTTGAGCCATTAAGTTCCGTTCGAGACCGTTGGATCACGATCAGAGAACGGAGAATCATCAATGTCCGAAGCCGCGACCCAAGAGGCCGTTCGAGACAGCGCCGCGCAGAATTACCGGCTGCTGCACACGATGATCCGGGTGATGGACCTGGAAAAATCGATCGATTTCTACTGCAACAAGCTCGGCATGAAGCTGTTGCGCAAGCACGAGTTCCCGGCCGGCAAGTTCACCCTCGCCTTCGTCGGCTATGGCGGAGAGGAGTCGACCGCCGTTTTGGAGCTCACCGAGAACTGGGGCCGCGAGGAGGAATATACCCACGGCACCGGCTACGGCCATGTCGCGATCGGCTGCAAGGACATCTATTCGTTGTGCGAAAAATTGAAGGCCGACGGCGTTTCGATCCCGCGTCCGCCGGGGGAGATGATGAATTCCGGCGTCCACATGGCTTTCGTGGAGGATCCGGACGGCTACAAGATCGAGCTGATCCAGCGCAACTGAGGCCGCCGGACGCGGCTCGATTCTGGGGGGGCGGCAGTGCGGGTTGCGGCGCTTTTTCTGGTCTTGGCCTCACTGGCCGCCGGCCCGGCTCTGGCCGAGACGGCGGTCGAGGATACCGCGCCGCATCGGCCCGCAGCCGACAATCCCGACGAGCCGGGGCGCGGCAACGCGTTCCTGCGCAACTTGTCGGTCTATGAGCCGATTTATTTCCTCCTCGGCCCGTCGCCCTTCGACGCCAAGGTCCAGCTCAGCTTCAAATATCACTTGTTTACGGGCGGGGAGGGCTTTGCCAAGAAGTGGCCGATCCTGAGCGGGCTCTATTTCGCTTATACCCAGACCTCGTTCTGGGATCTGGGCGCGCCGTCCAAGCCCTTCACCGACAGCTCGTTCCGCCCGGAGCTGTTCTTTCGCGGGCATCTGACTCAATTGCCCGGCTGGCTCGAGCACGCGGATGTCGATATTCAGGCGGGGATCTTTCACGAGTCCAATGGCAAGTCCGGCGTCGAATTCCCGCAGCCTGAACGCCGTCTATGTCAGGCCGACGGTATCGTTCCCGCTCAAGCATCATCTGGTACTGAATCTATCGCTCCAGGCCTGGCAATATATCGGGAGCCTCAGCGACAACCCGAACATCGGGGATTACCGCGGCCATGCCTCGATATCGGTGTCGTTCGGCAACCCGGACGGCATCATGCTGGGCTCGACGGTTCGCGGCGGGATCGTCTCGGGCAAGGGCAATGTCAGCGTCGATGCGTCCTATCCTCTGAGCGCTTTGTCGTTCTCGAACCTCGACCTTTATCTCTATACCCAGCTCTATCACGGCTATGGCGAGGATCTGCTCGACTACAACAAGAAGGACACCCGGTTTCGCATCGGCATCGCTTTTGTCCGGTAGGACATCCCGTCACTTTTGCGTGACGCGGGATTGCGGCGTCCCGTCGCCTCCGTTAGAGGACGGAGGCGTCTTGGGCCGGCGTCGGAGCATATGAGTTCATGAAGACACGTCACCTGACGCTTGCCCTACTGGCCGCCGCGGGCCTCGCCGGCTGCACCACCGTCGGTGCACAACTCGCGAGCTCGGTCCAGAGCATGAGTTGGACCCTCGACACCAAGAGCGTCCCCTCGGGCCATTACGTCCTCGATCCCGACCATACGAGCCTGCTTTTCAAGATCAGCCATCTCGGCTACTCGCTCTATGTCGGCCGGTTCGACGCCGTCCACGGCACGATCGATTACCAGCGCCTCCATCCCGAGGCGAGCAAGGTGCTGATCACGGTCGACCCCGCCAGCATCGACCTCAACAATGCCAAGCTGGAGATGACCCTGACCGGCAAGGACTATTTCGACGTCGGCGAATATCCCCAGGCGACCTATGCCGCAAATTCCCTCACCATCGAGGACGATCGCCACGGCACCCTGAACGGCGAGCTGACCCTTCACGGCGTCACCAAGGAGGTGCCGCTCGACATCGTCTTCAACGGCGGCGCGAACAACACGCTCACCGGCAAATACACCATCGGTTTCACCGCCTCGGCCGAGATCAAGCGCTCCGATTTCGGCATGAAGACGCTGGTGCCCCTGGTCGGCGACGAAGTCTTCCTCGAAATCAACACCGAATTCGAACGCGCCTCCGATACGCCCGAATAGGTCCCGTTCGGGCCCTTCCATGCTAAGCTGCGCCGCGAGGTGAACCCGGCTGGCGGAATCGAATGCTTGAACTCCTTATCGCGAAGATCGCGCTGATCGGCCTTGTCGGCGTGGGGGCGCAGTGGCTCGCCTGGCGGATGCAGCTTCCGGCGATCGTTCTGCTGCTGGTCGCCGGGACCATCGTCGGGCCGGCAACGGGGCTGATCGATCCGGTCCAGGACTTCCGCGGCATCCTCAATCCGCTGATTTCGATCGCCGTGGCAATCATTCTGTTCGAGGGCGGTCTCACTCTCGAAATTCAGCGAGATTCGCGGCACGTCCAAGGCCGTCCGCCGGATGGTCACCTTCGGCGCGGCCGTCACCTTCGGGCTCAGCCTTTGGGCGGCACGGGATCTCGGCGGCCTGACATGGCCCTCGGCGATGGTCCTTTCCGGCATCCTGATCGTCACTGGCCCGACGGTCATCATGCCGCTTCTGAGGCAATCCCGCCTCGCGCCGCGGCCGGCCTCGCTTCTCCGCTGGGAGGCGATCCTGGCCGATCCTTTGGGCGCGATCGTCGCCATGCTCGTCTTCGAAGGCTTTCTCGTCTTCGGCGTCGGCCATGAGGCGGGCAACCTGATCATCCGAGTGATCGCGGCGGCGGCGCTCTCCGTCCTCGGCGGCTACTATCTCGGACGGCTTGTCGTCTTTCTGTTCGTGCGCGGCCATGTGCCGGAGTTCCTCAAGATCCCGCTGATCTTCGTCGCCGTCATCGCCGGTTATGCGGTCTCGGACCTCGTGCTTGAGGAAAGCGGCCTCCTGACCGTCACGATTCTCGGCATCACCCTCGCCAATTCCCGGATCGCGAGCCTCGGCGAGCTGCGCCGTTTCAAGGAGATGATGACGGTGCTGCTGGTCTCGGGCGTTTTCGTCGTGCTGACCGCGACGCTGCGTGTCTCGGATCTGAGCGTCATCGACGAGAAGGCGGTCGAGTTCATCGTCGTGCTCCTGGTCCTGGTACGCCCGGTTTCGGTGTTCCTGGTGACCATCGGCTCGGGGCTGTCCTGGCGCGAGCGGCTGCTAGTCGGCTGGATCGCGCCGCGCGGCGTCGTGGCCGTGGCGGTAGCGGGCCTGTTCGGCGCGCTCCTGGCCGAGCACGGCGTGGCCGATGCCCATCGCCTGATCCCGCTCGCCTTCGCCATCGTTTTCGTGACGGTGATCCTTCACGGCTTCACCATCGGCCCGCTGTCGCGGGTTCTGGGCCTCTCGGCGGCGGGGCCGCTCGGCGTGCTGATCGTCGGCGGCTCGGCCTTCGCGACCGAATTCGCGCGCGGCCTGACGGATCTGGGGCTGCCGGTCATGATCGCCGACCGGAATTACGGCCATCTCCGGCAGGCGCGGCTTGCCGATATCCCGGTCTATTACGGCGAAATCCTCTCGGAAGCCGCCGAGCACGCGATCGATTTCTATCGCTACGGCTTCCTGGTCGCCGCCACCGACAACGAATCCTACAACGCGCTCATTTGCACCGATTTCGGCCCCGAGCTCGGCCGCGGCAACGTCTTTCAGATCGACCGGGCCGAGGGCAAGTCGGAACGTCTGGAAATGGCGGTGACCATCGGCGGGCGGCGCTTTCTCGAGGATCTCGGCGGATACGACGGTCTCGTGGCCATGATCCACCAAGGCTGGACCTTCCAGACCACCAAGCTGACCGAGGAATACGGCCCCGAGGCCTTCCTCGAAGACCGCGGTCCCCGAAGCCCGGCTGATCATGGCCAAGCGGGGCGAGAGCCGGTTGATCTGGCTCGAAGGCCGCAAGGAGCCCGCGCTGCAGGCCGGCGATGTCGTGCTGAGCTTCGGCCCGGCCGCGCCGAACGGCTTGGAATTGGACTCCGCCCCCGTGTAATGTTCCCCCAACAAGAAAAGCGAGGGGACATATGGCGTTGAAGCTCATCGGCGCGGGGTTCGGACGGACGGGCACGTCGTCGCTCCGCGATGCGCTCGGCATGATCGGCTACGGCCCGTGCTATCACATGACATCGGTGCTGGAGAATCCGGGCTTCGCCAAATATTGGGCGCGGCTCGGGCGCGGCGAGACCGTGGATTGGGACGAGGTCTTTAAGGGCTATGTCTCGGCGGTGGATTGGCCCGCCTGCACCTATTGGCGCGAGCTCGCGGAGTATTATCCCGACGCCAAGGTACTCCTGACCCTGCGCGATCCGGAGCGCTGGTTCCAAAGCACCCAGAACACGATCTTTTCAAAGGAGCACCGCGACAGCTTCTATGCCCCCGGCGCCGATCCCGACCGCCAGGGCATGGTGAGCGTGCTCTACGACCAGACCTTCCAAAAGCGCCAGAACGACCATGATTACGCGATCGCGGTCTTCAACGCCCATAACGAGGAGGTCAAGCGCACAATCCCGAAGGAGCGCCTTCTCGTTTATGACATCAAGCAAGGCTGGGAACCGCTCTGCAGGTTCCTCGGCGTGCCCGTGCCCGACACGCCGTTCCCCCGGGTCAATACCAGCGAGGATTGGGAAGCCAAGGGCCACTGATTTATCAGGCGCTTAGCCGGAAGCCTTCATAGTCTTTCGCGGCGACCTCGTCGCATTTCTGGACGTAGGGCTGAAAGCCGTAATAGGGCATGAAGACCCGCGGCTTGCCGGGGACGTTCGCGCCCAGATACCAGGAATTGCAAGACGGAAACAGCGTCACCGAGGCGATCTCATTGACATGGTCGACCCAGGCGTCCTGCGCGGCCGGCGTGGCCTCGATCCGCGTGTAGCCGTGCTCGGTCATATAGGCGATGCAGTCGGTGATCCAGTTCACGTGCTGCTCGATGCTCGGCACCATATTGGACAGCACCGAGGGGCTGCCCGGGCCGGTGATCGTGAACAGATTGGGAAAGCCGGCGACGTTCAGACCGAGATAGGTCCGTGGGCCCGGCCGCCCAGGCCTCCCGCATCTTGGCGCCGTTGCGCCCGGTGATGTCGATCTTGAGGATGGCGCCCGTCATGGCGTCGAAACCCGTCGCGAAGACGATGCTGTCGAGCGCATAGGTCCGCGCGCTCGTCCGGATGCCGGTTTCGACGATTTCCTCGATCGGTTCGTCGTTAAGATCGACGAGGGTGACGTTCGGCCGGTTGAAGGTGTCGTAATAGCCGCTGTCGACGCAGAGCCGTTTGCAGGCGAAGGTCTGCTCCGGGCAGAGCTTCTCGGCGAGGGCCGGGTCATGCACGATCTCGCGGATCTTGCCCCGGATAAATTCGGCGGCCGTCTGGTTGGCTTCCATGTTGAAGAAGAGGTCGTTGAACGAGGCCATGAAGGGCAGGCCGCCGGTCTGCCAGTACCGGTCGAAGACCCGGTCTCGTTCGGCTTCGTCGGTTTCCAGCGCGGACGGCGTTGTTGAGCTCGGCATGGAACGTGAAAGGATGGAACCAGGATTCTTCGCGAAAGCCGCGATAGTCGGCCTTTACCTTGGCGACATAATCCGGATCGAGCTTGGTGTTGTGGGCCGGCACGCTGTAAACCGGCGTGCGCTGAAAGACGAAAAGCTGCCCCGCTTCCTTCGGCGATAACCGGAATCGATTGCACGCCCGACGATCCGGTGCCGATAACGGCCACGCGCTGTCCGTCGAAATGAACGCCGTCATGGGGCCATTTGGCCGTGTGATATGTCGCGCCCCCGAACGACTCCATGCCCTTGATTTCGGGCAGGTTGGGGGAGGACAGGCAGCCGGTCGCCAGCACGCAGAACCGCGCGGTGGCTCTGCCCGCCGTCGCTGGTCGTGACGGTCCATTTGCCGGAGTCCTCGTCGAAGGCGAGCGCCTCGACGCGGGTGTCGAACTGGATGTCGGGCCTAAGCTCGAAACGGTCCGCGACGTGATTGAGATAGCTCAGGATTTCGGCCTGGGGCGCATAGCGCTCTGTCCATTCCCATTCCTGCTGAAGCTCGTCCGAAAACTGATAGGAATATTCCATGCTCTCGACGTCGCAGCGCGCGCCGGGATAGCGGTTCCAGTACCACGTTCCGCCGACGCCGCCGCCGGCCTCGAAAACCCGGACCGACAGCCCGAGCCCGCGCAGCCGGTGCAGCATGTAAAGCCCGGCGAACCCGGCGCCGACGATGACGGCGTCATAGTCGCTCCGAGGCTCAGCGGGTCGTATCGGCGTTCATCTTGGGTCGAGGCGTCCGGTGCTGTGGTTGCTTGTACCCCATACTGCCCAAAGATGTCGCGGCGCTCAATGCGCATGGATCGCGCAGCCGGTTTCCGGTCCGCGATTTGTGGTCGTAGAGTTGCCTCCGTCCTCGCCGTCCAGGAGATCCCCATGAGCAATCCGTCCGAAATCCCGTCGCCCTTGGTCGAAACCGCCTGGCTGGCCGATCAACTTGGCGCGCCGGATTTCGCGGGATCCTGGATTGCTCGGTTGTCCGAAAGGACAATCCCGACGGCTCTTATGGGTTCGGGAGCGGCAAGGAAGCCTGGGAAAAGGGCCATATCCCCGGCAGCATCTTCGTCGACGTGCTCAAGGAGCTGAGCGATCCCGAGGGCAAGACGTCCCTGATGATGCCGCCGATCGAGGACTTCGCGCGGATCATGGCCGGCCGCGGCGTCGGCGACGACACGCGCGTCATCCTTTACGACAATTCCAACCATGCCTGGGCGGCGCGGGTGTGGTGGATGCTTCGGGTCGCGGGCTTCGACAACGCGGCGGTGCTGAACGGCGGCTGGAACAAGTGGCAGGCCGAGGGGCGGCCGGTCTCGACCGAACGCGACGGCCCATGCGTCCGCGACCCTCACGCCCCACCCGCGCCCCGAGCTGATGGTGACCAAGGATCAGGTTCGGGATTCACTCGGGCAAGAGGGCGTGGCGCTCATCAATGCCCTGTCGCCGGAATCCTTCCGCGGCGAGGTGGTCCTGTTCCCGCGCCCCGGCCGCATTCCCGGCAGCAAGAACGTCTATTGCCAGACGCTCGTGGACCCCGACAACCACAACTATGTCGACGCCGTGAAGATGCGCCAGCTTTTCGAGGCCTCGGGCGCGCTCGAGGCCGATCAGGTCATCACCTATTGCGGCGGCGGCATCGCGGCGAGCAGCGATGCCCTGGCGCTGGTGCTTCTGGGCGTGGAGAACGTCGCGGTCTATGACGGCTCGATGTCCGAATGGACCGCCGATCCCGATATGCCGCTGGAGACGGAGTAGGCGAGGGGTGGAGTTTCTCTTTAGCGGTTGAAGCGGCTCAGGCATCACCCCCACCGGGCCTCCCCCATCGAGGGGGAGGACGTGATGGAGTGCTTCATAGAAGCCTTCCCCCTTGATGGGGGAAGGTTGGATGGGGGTGATAGAAGAGCCGCTCCGCTCTAGTCAGGTCCCTTAGACCCAGCGCCGCCATTTCGCGAGAAGCCCGCTCACCATCCCGACCGCGCCGCCGATCGCCAAGGCGACAAGGAGGAACTCGGTCAGGCTGAGCATCGGAAAATACAAGGTATGGACGACGCTCGCCGTCAGTCCGGCGAGTCCCGACGAGCCGAAAATGAACCAGAATTGGCGCGCGGTCAGCGGCTTGCGTTGCATGACGTCCCCCAGTATCCGGCAGGAATTATGGCCTAAACGCTCTAGGACTTAAACCCTGGGGAAAACTCGAAGATTTCCCCCTCTCCCTTGGGGGCGACAAGAAGGGACATAACTAGAGTCTGTACTCAATAGCCGTCATCCCGGAAGCCGGTTTGCCCGAAATCTTTGATTTCGTTGGCAAACCGAGCTGTCCGGGAGCCATTGTCACGAGCCTGAGCCTCCGACCTGGATCCCGGATCGCAAGGCTCGCATGCCGAAAACCTGCGGTTTTCGGGCTCGCCTAACGTCCGGGATGACGACGAAGGTGCTGTTGAGTACAGACCCTAGTTCAACTTCCAGATTTGCACGTTCAGGATCGTCGCGAAGGTGACCCAGGCGAGATAGGGCATGAAGAGGTAGCCGGCGCGTTTGTCGATCTCGAGGAACTGGTAGGTGGTCAGCGCGATCACGACCAGGAGGAGATTGATGATCAGCACCGAGGGGCCGATCGCCTGGGCGGCGAAGAAGGTGGCCGACCAGCCGAAATTGAGCACGAGCTGAATGCCGTAATAGCCGGGCTTGAGGAACAGCGGCTTCCAGCCGGCCTTGCGCCAGACCAGCCAGCCCGCCACCGCGATCATGGCGTAAAGCACCGTCCAGACCGGGCCGAAAATCCAATTGGGCGGGTTGAAGGACGGCTTTTCGAGGGTCTGGTACCACGTGCCGACCGAGATCGAGGTGGCCCAGCCGCCGAGCCCGGCGATGCGCGCGCACAGCGCGATAAACCCGATCAGGACGGCGATGTCGGTGGTGCCGATCGCGGGTCTGGGAGTGGGTCCGGGGTGCTCCATCCCGGTAGTTTAGTCCGGGACCTCCGAGACATGCGATACCCTAATTATGGCGAGGCTGGTCGGGTCGACCAGTTTGTAGCGGATGACATAGGCGCCGGCGCCGAAGCGGAGGAAGATCTCGCGCCGGCCGGAATCGTCGTCCATCGGCCGGCCGATCCGCCGGCTTGCTCATGAGATTGGCGGTGGTCATCTGAATGACGCGCAGAAGCCGGCTACCGGCCCAGTCGTTGCGCGACGTTGAGCGAGCGGAAGAGAGTCTCGATGTCCTGGCTCGCCTCGGGGCACCAGACGACCTTCATGACGGCTTGGCCTTTCCGGCCGTCGTGCGGGTCAACTGGTCGAAGCGGGAGGACATGGCGTCCTGCGAGACATAATGCCCGGTCTCGACGAAATGCTTCCAGCGCTCCTGGTCCTCGAGCTTCTCGCGCTCATAGGATTCTTCGCGGTCGAGGAATTCCGAGATTGCCTGCTTCATCAGCCAATGGGGCGTGCGGTCCTTGAGCTTGCCGAGGCGTTTCAGCCGCGCCTTGGTCTCCTCGTCGAGTTTGATGCCTGTGGTCGTGACCATGCCGGAGCCCTCCCTCATGGGTGCGTCGGCGGGGATCATGGGGTGACAATGGTTGCAACCCGGTAAAGGCGACGGAAATCGGCTGATTTCTCCGGCCGATGGTCTATTCTGGACGCGGGACCGTCCAGGGGGACGTCAATCGGGCCAAGGGAGGCCGGAGATGAGAGCGAGAGTTATGGCGGCCGCGGTGATCTGCGCGGGTCTGATCGGTGTCGCGGGCTACGCGCTGCATGCGCCAGCGGCGGAAGAGGCGGGCAATGTCGATTTCGACATCTCGCTCAACCACGTCGGCATCAGCGTGCCGGACTTCGACGCCTCGGTGAAATGGTACCACGACATGTTCGGCTTCAAGCTCCTGCGCAAGATGCATCAGGCCGAGAACCCGGACATGGATTTCGGCGTCATCCAGCGCGGCAATGTGCGGATCGAGCTGTTCCAGGTCGTCAAGGGCAAGCCCCTGCCGGACTACCGCAGCGACCCGACCGCCGACCTCTATGTCCACGGCGTCAAGCACTTCGCGTTCCAGGTGAAGAATATCAAGAAGGTCCTTGCGGAACTTGAAGCAAAGGGCGTCAAGGTCTCCAAGCCCCTGACGGAGAACCCGCGCACGTCCTTCGTCTTCATCGACGACAACGCCGGCAATGCGATCGAGCTGATCGAGCCGAAGGGGTAGGGGACCACGTCCCCAACCGTCATGGCCGGGCTTGACCCGGCCATCCACGTCTGCCCTTGCGCCTCAAGTCCGCCCATGACGAATGGAGGATGGGCCGCGCGTCCGCTATTCGTTTCGGTCGATGAGGTCCGACCAAAATGGAATTCGCTTCGGTGGCGTCGGTTCGAAGATCGACGCATGGGCTGCTCCGCCGAACTCATGGTCGAAGTAATCCTCCAGGTTTCGGCCGTAATAGATGGTGTCGTACCCGTACATCGAGATGACCGGATTGCCACTTTCAAAGGGCATTGCTGGAAGGTAACGGTGACCGAAGATCGGTATGAGTGGCGGCGCTGACGCCAATCCGACAGTTAACCGTTCAAATCGGTCACGCCTGTCGTCCGGGCGTCGTCCCCAGTCGGCCCACCACCAGTCACTCGTGCGCATATTGAACCACAGGGAAATGAGTGGCCACTTCAGCGCAAGTCGAATAGTCCGATCAGACGATTTGATCCAGTGAAGTTGGCGCGGGCCATCGAGGCAACGCTCGCGCAGACGTTCACATAGATCAGGTGGGAAGCGTATCTGCCATTTGGCCTGAACGTCGTCCAGCTGATCGGACGTTAAGCCCGCACCCCACCAGACCGGGCTCTCGCCGAACTTCTGTCCTACGACAATCCGAAGTTTCGTTGGGTCACGCACTACGCCCGCTTCCGCTTCGCCGCCGCGTCCAGGATGCGCGCGAGATATTCGCCTGTATAGCTTCCCTTGGTCGACGCCACATCCTCCGGCGTCCCTTCCGCGATAATCCGGCCGCCGCCGTCGCCGCCTTCGGGGCCGAGGTCGATGATCCAGTCTGCCGTCTTGATGACGTCGAGATTGTGCTCGATGACGACGACCGTGTTGCCGGTGTCGACCAGCGCATGGAGCACGTCGAGGAGCTTGCGGACGTCGTCGAAATGGAGGCCGGTGGTGGGCTCGTCGAGGATGTAGAGGGTGCGGCCGGTGGCGCGTTTGGCGAGCTCCTTGGCGAGCTTGACCCGCTGGGCCTCGCCGCCGGAGAGGGTGGTGGCCTGCTGGCCGATATGGATATAGCCGAGGCCGACCCGTTGCAGCATGGCGAGCTTGTCGCGCACCGGCCGGGACGGCCTTGAAGAACTCGACGCCTTCGTCAACCGTCATCTCAAGAACATCGGCTATCGATTTGCCTTTAAAGCGGATTTCCAGGGTCTCGCGGTTATAGCGCTTGCCCTTGCAGACGTCGCATTGGACATAGACGTCGGGCAGGAAATGCATCTCGATCTTGATCGACGCCGTCGCCCTGGCAGGCCTCGCAGCGCCCGCCCTTGACGTTGAACGAGAACCGCCCCGGCTTGTAGCCGCGCGCCACCGCGTCCGGCAGGCCGGTGAACCAGTCCCGGATCGGCGTGAAGGCGCCGGTATAGGTGGCGGGGTTGGAGCGCGGGGTGCGGCCGATCGGCGACTGGTCGATATCGACGACCTTGTCGAGGAATTCGAGCCCGTCGATCCGCTCGTGCTTGCCGGGCTGCTCGCGGGCGCCGTTCAGCCGCTTGGCGATCGCCTTGTAGAGCGTCTCGATGATCAGGGTCGACTTGCCGCCGCCCGAGACGCCGGTGACGCAGGTGAAGGTGCCGAGCGGAATATGGGCGGTGACGTTCTGGAGATTGTTCTCGCTGCGCGCCGACGATGGCGAGGCGCTTCTTCTTGTTGATGCGCCGGCGCTCGTCGGGCAGGGGCACTTCCAGCCGGCCGGAAAGATACTGCCCGGTCAAGCTTTTGGGCGAGGCCTTGATCTCGGCGGGTGAGCCCTGGGCGACGATCTCGCCGCCATGGACGCCGGCCGCCGGGCCCATATCGATGACGTGGTCGGCGGTCAGGATCGCCTCCTCGTCATGCTCGACGACGATGACGGTATTGCCGATATCGCGCAGATTCTTGAGCGTGGTCAGCAGGCGCGCATTGTCGCGCTGATGCAGGCCGATCGAGGGCTCGTCGAGCACGTAAAGCACGCCGGTGAGGCCGGAGCCGATCTGCGAGGCGAGGCGGATGCGCTGGGATTCGCCGCCCGAAAGCGTGCCGGAATTGCGCGATAAGGTGAGGTATTCGAGGCCGACATTCGTCAGGAAACCCAATCTTTCCCGGATTTCCCGCAGAATCCGCTCGGCAATCTCCTGGTTCTTCTTGCTGAGCTTCTTGTCGACGCCGCCGAACCAGGCATGGGCCTCGTGGATCGACATCTGGGAGATCTCGGAGATGTTGTAGCCCGGCGATCTTGACCGCCAGCGCCTCGGGTTTGAGCCGCGCGCCGCCGCAGGTCTCGCAGGGCGCGATGCTCTGGAACTTCGAGAGCTCGTCGCGGATCCATTGGCTGTCGGTCTCGCGCCAGCGCCGCTCCATATTGCTGATCGCGCCTTCGAACGGGCGGGTGACCGAGTATTTCCGGTTGCCGTCCGAGAAGGTCATCGGCACCGGGTCCTCGCCCGAGCCGAACAGGATGATGTCGCGGATCTTCTTCGGCAGATCGCGCCAGGGCGTGGTGGTCGAGAAGCCGTAATGCCGCGCCAGGCTGTCGAGGGTCTGGGCGTGATAGGGCGAGGACGAGCCGGACCAGGGCGCGAGTGCGCCGTTGCGGAGGCTCTTGTCCGGGTCGGGAACGACCAGATCGGGATCGATATACTGCTTGGTGCCGAGCCCGTCGCAATCCGGGCAAGCGCCGAAGGGATTGTTGAACGAGAACAGCCGCGGCTCGATCTCGGGAATCGTGAAGCCCGAGACCGGGCAGGCGAATTTGGCGGAAAAGATAATCCGCTCAGGCTCTTCGCCGGACTTCTTATCGGCGAATTCTGCGACCGCGATGCCGTCCGCGAGTTCCAGCGCCGTCTCCAGGCTGTCGGCCAGGCGGTTGCCGAGATCGCGCTTCACGACGATCCGGTCGACCACCACGTCGATATCGTGCTTGATTTTCTTGTCGAGCGCCGGAATGTCTTCGATTTCATAGAGTTTGCCGTCGATCTTCACGCGCTGGAAGCCGCGCTTCTGAAGCTCGCGCATCTCCTTCTTGTACTCGCCCTTGCGGCCCCGGACGATCGGCGCCAGGAGGTAGAGCCGCGTGCCTTCCTCGAGGTCCAGGATCCGGTCGGCCATCTGGCTGACGGTCTGGCTCTCGATCGGCAGTCCGGTCGCGGGCGAGTAGGGGATGCCGACCCGCGCGAACAAAAGCCGCATATAGTCGTAAATCTCGGTCACCGTGCCGACGGTCGAGCGCGGGTTCTTCGAGGTCGTCTTCTGCTCGATCGAGATCGCCGGGGACAGGCCCTCGATGTGATCGACATCGGGCTTCTGCATCAGCTCCAGAAACTGCCGGGCATAAGCCGACAGGCTTTCGACATAGCGCCGCTGGCCCTCGGCATAGATCGTGTCGAAGGCGAGGGACGATTTGCCCGAGCCCGAAAGCCCCGTGATCACCACGAGCTTGTCGCGCGGGATCTCGACATCCAGGTTCTTGAGATTGTGCTCCCTGGCGCCCCGGATGCTTATCGTTTTGTTCATGGTGTGTTCTTACCGCAGGACGGCCTGGCCGACCAGTGAAAACTCGCGCTGGCTACATCCCGCGCCTTAGCAGGTCAAAATATGTGAGACAATCGCGAAAACGCAACGGACGCGATCACCCCGGATCGCAATTATCCGGGGGCCATGGGCGTGGACGTTATCGGGTTTAGTCAGGGGCCGATATAGACATCCGAGGGCCACAGAAGTGTGTGAACCGCGAAGAAGGCGGAGCCGAGGCCGATCAGCATCTCCCGGACCTCGGAGCCGGCATCGATCGGCCCGATATTGGGGATCGGATGCCATGCCGTATAGTACTTTCCGTAGAAGTAGGCGCCGACCCAGAGAGCGCTGTAGCACCACGGCAGTACTGGGAAGTACGTTCGCCGGAACACGGTTTTGCCGATCTTCGTGCGGGCCAGCAGCGGGATACCGAGGCCGCCCAAGACCATATAGATGCTGAGCCAGCGGTAGGTGCCGCCCATGAAATTGTTAACGGCAGCAATGTCGTGGATGTTTATCTCGTCCTGGGTGTTATGTTCCTGCATGATCTTGGGCGTTGCGATATGGAAGATCCGCTGACCCCAGCTGATCTCCTCACCCATGCAAACGAACGAAATGAGCGACCAGCCGATGGTCATCAAGAGGGCCCAGGAGGTCGTGGCCTTGCGCAGATAGGGCGTCCGCCAGGCGGCCAGCCCGAAGGCGATCGCGCCGATGCCAAATCCGATTGCGGTGATATTTTCGATCCAGCCGTCTTCGTGGCTCACGGCATCCAGGCCACGCGGGTCGGCCTGCATCCAGACGACCATGACGACGACGATTAGCGTCGAAACGGTATAAAGCACAAGATTGGCGGCTCGGCTCGGCATCGAAATACTCCGGTACTGTGACTTCCGAAACGGAGAGATCGGGATCTTCGCACGCGACTGCGTGCTCGGGCAGGGCACTTAGGTGATATAGACGTCTGCTGGCCAAAGGAGCGTGTGAACGGCGAAGAATCCGGTCCCGAGACCGATCATCATCTCCCGGATCTCGGTGGCGGCATTTGCAGGATGGATATGCGGGATCGGATCCCAGACCCGATAATACTTACCGTAGAAATAGGCGCCGACCCAAAGGGCGGTATAGCACCACGGCAAAACCGGGAAATACGTTTTCCGGAAGACGGTCTTGCCAATCTTGGTGCGGGCGACAAGCGGGATGCCGAGGCCGCCCAGCAGCATGTAGATGCTGAGCCAGCGATAGGTTCCGCCCATGAAGTCGTTTACGGCGGCGATATCATGGATGTTGATTTCGTCCTGCGTGTTTTCTTCCTGCATGACTTTGGGCGTCGCGATATGGAAGATCCGCTGGCCCCAGCTGATCTCCTCACCCATACACACGAAGGAAATAAGCGCCCAGCCGATGGTCATCAGCAGGGCCCAGGACGTCGCACTCTTGCGAAGATAAGGCGTTCGCCACGCCGCCAGCCCGAAGGCGATCGCACCGATGCCAAAGCCGATTGCCGTGAGATTTTCGACCCAGCCGTCTTCGTGGGTCAGGGGCCCCAAGGTGTAAGGGGAAACCTGCATCCATACGACCAGGACGATGACGATCAACGCAGGAACAGCGTAGAGTGCTAATCGGATGGCTCGGCTTGGCATCGAATTACTCCGTAAGCGTTACTCGGCAGCCGAAGATACCGTTTTCGAGCTTGCGCCGGTGCGTGCGCCCGGGAGCCGGCCGATATAGACGTCGGAAGGCCCAAGGAACGCGTGAAGGCCAAAGAAGCCGGTGCCGAGTCCGATCATCATCTCCCTGATCTCGGTCGCGGCGTTGGCCGGATCGATATTCGGGATCGGATCCCAGACACGATAATACTTGCCATAAAAATAGGCGCCGACCCAAAGCACGCTATAGCACCAGGGAACGACGGGGAAATAGGTCCAGCCCAATACGGACTTGCCGATCTTCGTCCGCGCGGCCAAGGGTATGCCGAGGCCGCCCAGAAGCATGTAGATGCTGAGCCAACGATAGGTTCCGCCGAGGAAGTTATCGACATCCCCGATATCGTGCAGATTGATTTCGTCCTGGGTGTTCTCTTCCGCAATGACCTCCGGGGTCTGAATGCCGAAGATGCGCTGGCCCCAGCTGATTTCCTCGCCCATGCAGACGAACGCGAGGAACGCCCAGCAAATCGTCATGGCGGTCGCCCAACCACGGACATTTCCATGCAATAACGGCGACTTCCAGGCCGCTAGGGCGAAACCGAGAGCGCCGAGGCCAAATCCGATCGCGGTCAGGTCCTCAATGACACCGTCTTCATGCGCGTGGGGGCCCAGACCGTAAGGATCGACCTCCATCCATACGACCAGCACAAGCACGATGAGCGCCGGGATGATGTAAAGGCCGAGCTTGAGGGCTCGATTTTGCATGGAAGTGCTCCTGATCAGGTAAGTCGGCAGGGCGGTTCGATCGCCGCCATTGGGACCCTAACGCCACACATTGTCGGCTCTAGACGTAAATTTTTCCCTAGGGCGATTAACGTAATCTTTCGCTTGATCGCCTAGGCTGCGTTCTATCCATGGAACAGCGTTTCAAGCGACTATGACGAATATCGCGCCGAAACCGAGCAACGAGACGGCGCGTCTCGAGAAGCTGGCGAGCTACGGCATCCTGGATACAGGGCCGGAGGATGCGTTTGACCGGATCACGCGGCTCGCCGCCCGAATGTTCCATGTTCCCACCGCGTTGATCTCTCTGATCGACGAGAAGCGCCAATGGATCAAATCCCGCCACGGCTTCGATCTGGAGGAGATCCCGCGGTCCCAGGCCTTTTGCGCCCATACGATCTTACGTGACGACGTGATGGTGGTTTCGGACGCCAGCAAGGACATGCGCTTCGCGGGCATCCCGTTGGTGCGCGGCAAGCCGCATATCCGGTTCTACGCCGGCGCGCCGCTCATGACTCAGGACGGTCTCAATCTCGGGGGGCTATGCGTCATGGATCGAAGCCCGCGCGCGTTGACCGAGGAGGAGCGGCAATCCTTAAGCGATCTGGCAGGATTGGTCGTTCAAGCCTTTGAGTTACGACGCCTTTCCGGCATCGATCCGGTGACGGAATTGCCCAATCGCCGGACCTTCGAGGACATCCTCGGCCGCGAGCGTAAGCGGGCGCTTCGGGGCGGTCGGTCGCTTGCGGTCATCATTGTCAGGCTCGACAATTTCTCAGTCCTGATCGACAAATTCGGCGCTGCGACGGGCGATCAGCTGCTTCAAAGCGTCACGCAGCTTCTGGGCTCGCAACTTCGCGATTCCGATCTGATCGTGCGCTATGGTCCGCGGGAATTCGCGATCCTCCTGCCTGA
Organism: uncultured Alphaproteobacteria bacterium; assembly: GCA_963732795.1. GTDB lineage: Bacteria > Pseudomonadota > Alphaproteobacteria > CAVTAV01 > CAVTAV01 > CAVTAV01. The sequence continues at coordinate 333,898 of CAVTAV010000002.1, forward strand.
GGCCGATCCGCGCGGAACGGCACTGGTCAAGGAGCATCTGACGACAGAATTCGAATGCGCGTCATTCATGACCGAGAATGGCGATATCGCGATAACCGCCAGCATCGGCGCCGCGCAATGCGATCCGGCGACCGAGTCCGTCGAGCACGCCTTGGAGCGGGCGTTCGTGGAGGCGGCCAATCAGGGCCGGAAGGACGGATCCAAGGCGGAATCAGGTATCGAAGCCCGGTGAACCGGGAAGGGCGTGGCGCGCCCGCCGGAGCTGATTGGGGTCGATCCCCGCGGTTTCGCAAAAATCCAAAACGCCCTTGTCGTCCTGGAGCACGAAATCCAGGACGCCCCCAAGAAAAGCCGGATCAAGAGCCGAATCCTTGATTTCGCTGGGGGAGCAGCCGCAAGCCGCCATGAAGGCCCCTAGAAGCTGCTCGTCGGAGGCGATGAACGCTAGAGCCTTAAGCGCGATCGTTTGGGCGTTTGCGCTGTTCACGAGCGGGATCCTTCCAACGGGCGAATTCGACGTCGGTCGGATGAAACTAGCGGCTTGAGCTCAGTCGCTACAAGTGATTTGCCGCAGCGAATTCAGCGGTCTCCTATGCCCCCAGCTTGACTTGGGCGGGCGCGATCTCATCCGGCGTGACGTCATTGCTGTTGGCGGCTGTGTTGCCTCGGATGAAGTCATACGAGGCGTTGCCGAAATACATGCACCAGCTGATGATGCCGAGCCACTTGAAGCCGTCCTCGATGAAATACTCCCAGTCCTCGAGGCGCCAGAGCCAGGGAGAGGCCGCATCGGTCATGACGCTCATTCCCAGGAAGCCCAAGGCCAGGAACAGCAGGATGTAATTCGTCTGGAGAATCGTGCGACGATAGATAAACAGATAGAGCAACACCGTCGGGCCGAGAACGGCATACACATAGTCGTCGGTCAGACCGAACATTGCCTCGACCAGCCGGTCATGAAACAGGAAGAAATCGTCGAAAAGCAGATAGGTGGTCAGAATTCCCGACCAGATCAGAAAGGTAAATTGCGATTTCGGCGCTCTGCCGCGAATTGTTGCCGCGGTGAAATAGCAAATCGATGCTGTCGCAGCCCAGAAGAAACAATCGAGATCGGAGAGAATTCCAATGAACGAATTGAGATGAGCGATGCTGAAGAAGTCGCTCGTCATGACGTTTATTTTGACGTCGAAGTCCAGCCTCGTGAAGGCGATCGCGACGAGCACAAGAGAGGCGGGGATCAAGAACCAGGCGAGGAGTCTCTTACCCTTGACAATTCCAGCAAAGAAGATGTCGAGCAGCCGTCTTACGAGCGCGATCATGCTGAATTCCTGATCCGAACCGACATTCATGAAAATCTTGACGGAGACGGTCGATGGAACTTCGCCCCGGCAAAAGCCAACCCACCCCCGGTTTCATCTTCCAACCATTAATTCATCAAATTGCTGAAAGTTCGGTTAAGCATGTGGGGCCCTCTTAGGCCCCTATAATCGTTCTATGTTATTCGTTCAGCTGGGTATCGCCGCCATTCCCGCCGCCAGAGGCATGGCGCCGGCGGATTTCGGCAAACAACGATAAGAAAACATTAGGATTACCGGCGTGTAATGGCCCGGTAGAGGGTAATCGCCGAATGGGGACACTTGGTTATCGGTCGCCGCGATGCTATGAGCAGGCTCCAGCTAACCGGTGGTCCGTTCCGCCGCCTTCATCGTGGTAGCCAGAGGCTTTGATGTCGCGGACAATTTTGATTGTCGAAGATAACGAGCTGAACATGAAGCTATTTCATGACCTGCTCGTGGCGCACGGCTATAATACCCTGCAGACCAATAACGGCCATGACGCGCTCCGGATCGCCCGGGAGGAAAAGCCCGACCTGATCCTCATGGACATCCAGCTCCCGGAAATCTCGGGCCTGGAGGTCACCCGGATGATCAAGGAAGATCCGGAGATGAGGGATATCCCGGTCGTCGCGGTCACCGCCTTCGCGATGAAGGGCGACGCCGAGAAGTTCCGCCAGGGTGGTTGCGAGGCCTATATCGCCAAGCCGATCTCGGTCGCGAGCTTCATAGAAACGGTTCGTAAATTCGTTGGGACGTAAAAGAGTAGCGTTGTAGAGTTCGAGGGGTTGAGTATCGAATGACCGCGCGCGTCCTCGTCGTGGACGATATCCCGCGTAACGTTAAGCTGCTCGAAGCGAAGCTGACGTCCGAGTATTTCGAGGTGTTGTGCGCCGAGAGCGGCCAGCGCGCGCTCGAGGTCGTGCGCGAGCAGCGTCCCGACATCGTGCTTCTCGACGTGATGATGCCCGGCATGGACGGCTTCGAGGTCTGCCGCCAGATCAAGGCCGATCCTCAGACCATGCACATCCCCGTCATCATGGTCACCGCGCTCGACCAGGTTCATGACCGGGTCGAAGGCCTGGAGGCCGGCGCCGACGATTTCCTGACCAAGCCGGTCAACGATCTCGCGCTGTTCTCACGGGTGCGGTCCCTCGTCCGGCTCAAGATGCTGACCGACGAGCTCCGGATGCGCCAATCGACCGGCGAGACGCTCGGCGGGCCCCATTCGGGCGAATTCGCCATTCCGAGCGTCGACGGCGACGCCAAGATCGTGGTTCTGGAAGACCACCCCAATATCTCGGCGCGTATCGCCAGCTCGCTGGAGACCATCGGCACGGTCGTGCTGACCGACAGTGTCGACCGGTTCCACGAGCTGATCGACATGTCCGAGCCCGATCTCGTGATTGTCAGTTTGGGGCTGCGCGATGTGGATGGCCTGCGGGTCTGCTCGCAGATCCGCTCCGACGAGAAGACGCGCCATGTCCCGATCCTGGTGCTCGTGGACGACGGCGATACCAAGCGGCTCGCCAAGGCTTTGGAGATCGGCGTCAACGATTACCTGGTGCGGCCGATCGAAAAGCAGGAAGTCATCGCCCGGGTGCGTACCCAGGTCCGCCGCAAGCGCTATTCCGACTATCTCAAGAGCAGCGTCGACCGCAGCCTGAAATTGGCCGTCACCGACGCCGTGACCGGCCTGTTCAATCGCCATTACATGTCCAACCATCTCGACACCCTGATGCGGCGCGCCTCGCGGGGCGGCAAGAACGTCTCCGTGATGATGATGGATCTGGACCACTTCAAGCAGATCAACGACGTCTACGGCCATCCCGTGGGCGACGCGGTGCTGCGTGAGATCGCCGCCGTGATCGCCCAGAACGTCCGCGGCATCGACCTCGCGACCCGCTATGGCGGCGAGGAATTCGTCGTCGTGATGCCCGACACCGACATCACCTATGCCACCAGCGCCGCCGAGCGTCTGCGCCAGGAGGTCTCCGAGACGGTCATCTCGATCGTCAACGGGGGCGAACCGAAATCGATCGGGGTTACGGTCAGCATCGGGGTGGCGTCGTCCACGCCGGAGCTGAACTCGAGCGAATTGCTTCTCGAGGCGGCGGATGCCGCGCTCTATCGGGCGAAGCGGACGGGGCGGAATAAGGTCGTGACGGCGGCGGAGCCGGAACCGCAGCGAAACTTCGCTACTTGATCTTGCCTTCCTTGAACTCGACGTGCTTGCGGACGACGGGGTCGTATTTCCGCACGCTGAGCTTTTCGGTCATGGTCCGGGGATTCTTCTTGGTGACGTAATAGAATCCCGTCCCCGCGCTGCTCACGAGCTTGATCTTCAAAGTTGCCGGTTTCGCCATCTCTCAAGCCTTCTCACGCGGGTTGAACGCCAAACATGCCGTTGGGAGCCCGCAAGATACTCAGGCGCGGGCGTCTGTCAAGGGGAGGAGAGGCGGTGAGCCCAGTGTGCCGGTGCCGGTCCTCATGGGTTCTAACAGACATTTGCTTTTCGCCTGATCGGTGCATAGTGCTATCTTTGCCGCCGCAGGGGTGGTTGTGAATGGGCGGCTTTTTCAATGAACTCAGGAGGCGACACGTTGTCCGGGTAGGCCTCGCCTACCTGGTGATCGCGTGGCTCGTGCTTCAGGTCGCCAACATTCTGACGCCATTGCTCGGCATCCCGTTGTGGGTCAACAAGGCGATCCTGCTGCTGCTTCTCCTTGGATTTCCTTTGGCGCTCTTTCTCGCCTGGGCGTTCGAATTGACGCCGGAGGGGGTCAAGCGCACCGACGCCCTGGACGAAGCCCAACCCCAGCGACGGCCCATATCAACCGGCCGCAAGCTGGATTTCGTGATTATCGCGGGCCTTGCGGTCGCGCTCGGCTATTTCGCCTGGGGTCGGTATTTCGGTGGGCCGCCGCAAACCGCGGACCAGGCGAACGCCGGTACGCCAACCCTCGCCGTGCTGCCTTTCGCCAATCTGAGTGCCGACAAGAGCCAAGACTATTTTGCCGACGGGCTCTCGGAAGAACTCCTGGACAAACTGGCGAATCTCAAGGGCCTTCAGGTCGCGGGGCGCACGTCGTCGTTCTATTTCAAGGGCAAGAACGAGGACCTCCGCGTCATCGGCGAAAAGCTCGGAGTCGAGAACTTGCTGGAAGGAAGCGTCCGCAAATCCGGCGACCAGCTTCGGATCACGGCGCAGTTGATAAACGCCAAGACCGGCTATCATCTCTGGTCCGAGACCTATGACCGCGCACTCGACGACATCTTCACGATCCAGGACGATATTTCGAAGTCGGTCGCGAATGCACTCTCGGTTGCGCTCGGCGTCGGCGATCTGGGCCGCATCGAGGGCGGCACGCGGAACGTCGCGGCTTACGATTCCTATCTCAAGGCTCTAAAGCCCCCTAACGCCGCGCAGTCGATGACGCTTTTTCGAGAGCAGCTCGATTCTCTTGAGCAGGCGGTCAGGCTCGATCCGTCCTATGCCCTGGCTTGGGTGGCCATCTCGAGCGTCTGCCGCCTCGCGCTCAATTACGATGATCCCGGCAATGCGGCGGACTGGAGGAAGCGGGCTGACGATGCGCTCGACCGGGCGCGCGCTCTCGCGCCGAACGCAATGCAGGTTCTTGCCGAATCCGCCATCACCGCTGCGGATCGCGGGAGCTGGGAAGATGCCGAACGGACCTTCGGCAAGGCGATCGCCCTTCATGGCGATGCGCAGGTCGCCCAAAACTACGGCGATTTTCTGGAACTGGCAGGCAAGCCCCGAAAAGCCGTGGAGTATCTGATCGAGGCGCGCCGGAGCGAACCGCTAGACCCTAGCGTCGCAGTCGCCCTTGGTTTGGATTACGCGGCATCCGGAATGACCGGAGAAGCTCTTGCGGAATTTGAGCGCGGGATCCGATCTGGGCGGCAGTCCCAATAACTTGACCGGCTTCGAGCTGATGACGGCGATGGCGACCGGCGACCGCGACGAAATCCAGCGCCGTATCGACGCCTTCAAGAAGATCAACGACATCACTGCGTCGATCCATGTCGCAATGCGCCCCTTTCTGGATAAACCTCAGGAAGGGATTGCCGAACTGAAACGTCTCTATGCGAAGCCGGAGAATGCCGTTCCGATCCAGCGCCTGGTCATTTCTGTTTGGGCCGCCTATTTCGGCGATCCCGACCTCGCGCTTGCCGCGATCAAGGACATGTTTTCCGGCGGCGCATCGTACAGCACTACCTCCCTGTTCTGGCAGCCGGTGTTTCACGATATGCGTGAGCGGCCCGGCTTCAAGGAGTTCGTGCGCGAGCGGGGGCTCGTCGATTACTGGCGCCAATATGGCTGGGGCGATTTTTGCCATCCCGTCGGCGATAACGACTTCGAGTGCTCCTAATCCATGAACAACTTCCTCGCGGGTTTCAAGAACTGGCGTGTTATCCGGGTCGGAATTGCCTATCTGGTCGTGGCGTGGCTGGTGGTCCAACTGGTCAACAATATCGCCGGGCCGCTGAACCTGCCGGGCTGGACTCCGACGCTTGTCATCGTGCTGCTGGCCGTGGGTTTCCCGATCGCGGTCGTGGTCGTGGCCGTCTCCGAGTTCGGGCAAGGCGGGACGAAGAGCGAAGGGCTGGCGCCGGCCGCGGGGACGGCCAAGAAGCGTCCGGGTCAAGGACCAGCGGATCCCGATTGCCGTCCTGCCGCTCGTGAACATGTCGCCGACCGACGAATACGAGGGGCTGGCTGACGCCCTGACAGAAGATCTGATCACCGAGCTTGCCAAGCAGCCCTTCGCGGCCGTCGCGGCGCGGACTTCGTCCAGCCTCTATAAGGGCAAGGAGATGGCCGCGACGCAAATCGGCACCGAACTCGGCGCCGTCTACGTCGTCGAAGGTAGTATTCGGAGCATCGGCGAGAGCCTACGGCTGACCGTGCAGGTCATCAGCGCGATAGACGGCGCGCATATCTGGGCACAGACGGCGGAGCTCGCCCTTCCAGTGGTCGCAAAGGACCAGGATCGGATTCTGGGGTCGGTCGCCTCGGACGTTGCGCTCAGCACCGTCTCGGCAGAGGCCATCCGCGCAAGAAGCCTTCCCCTGAATAGTTTGTCCCCCGCCGAACTGATCAGACTGGCCTGGGTTGGGCGGATCCACGCGGCCCATGCGGCGGCAGGATTTGAGGAGCGCGTCGCGATTTGCCAGCGCGCCCTGAAACTTGATCCGAATTTCGCGCCTGCCCATGCCATGCTTGCCTTTTGCGAATTTGTGCGCGCCCTCGCGGGCGAGAACGATTTCGATGCTACTATGGCCGGCGCGAACAGCCACCGCGAAAAGGCCATGATGCTCGACCCACGAAATCCTGCGGTCCTGATGTATCTCTCAATTTGGGCCTTAATGGTCGGAAATTTGGATGATGAAGAAACGATCGTCGAGCAGCTCTGTCAGATATTCCCGTTCGATCCTACCTTTCAGGCAAAACGGATCAGAATTCGCGCGACGCGTACCGGCGAAATCGAACCGGCCCTGGAGCAGTTGCACGAGCTGGAGAGGCAAGGGGGATCCCTGGCTCATGCCCAGGTACTCGTCGAAGCGCTTTACTTTCTCTACCGGCTTGCGGGCAAGCAGGAACAGGCGGAGCTATGGGCGCGTCGTTGCCTTCAACTAATGCCGGAGCGTTGGATCGGGGCCGAAGGTCTCCTCCATGCCGCGATGCTCAAAGGGGACGAGGAAGCCGCCCGCGACGCACTCAAGCTTATGCGCCGTATTTTTCCGAAGTTTTCGCCTGAACGATTTGCGGAACGCGGCGGTTTGGAGATCCCCGTCCGTAATGGCTGTCCGGCTTACAAGAACTATCTCGAAGAACAGCGCTCCATGTACCGCGAGGTCGCCGAGGGCAGTTTCGGCTGAAGCGGATGGGCCGTCTCTCCCTCGCCGCCCTTTGGGGCGGAGAGGGCTGGGGAGAGGTCGGGGCTCGCCTTACAGAAACTCCGGCTCGGCCTTCGCGCCTTTGCGCCAGAAGGTCGGGGTGGAGGCGAGGGCCGGCTCGATTCCTTCGGCGACGCATTTCTCGGCCGCGCCGATGATCTTCTTGGTGATGTCGGGGAGCGGCAGGTCTTCGAGCTCGCGGAAGGTGACCCAGCGCAGGTCTTCCAGCTCGCCGTTGCCCACCAGCTCGCCCTCGGCGTCCTGGGCGTCGACCAGGAAGAAGCGGGCGTCGAAGCGGCGGGGGCGGCCCGGCGGGGTGATGGCGCGGGCGAAGTAGTGGAGGATGTCGAGGGCGGGGGCGACGCCGGCGACGCGGAAGGGTTGCCAGAAATCGTCGATCAATCGGTCGGCGGCGCGGCTTTGGGTCGCGAGCCTCAGGCCGGTCTCCTCGAAGGTCTCGCGGATCGCGGCAATCCCCAGCGCGCGGGCGCGGGGCTGGGTAGAGTCGTGCTGCAAGCGCTCGGCGGTTTCGGGGCGAAGCTCGTTCGCCGCCGGCACGCGCCAGTCGGTCGAATCGACGCCGCCGCCCGGAAAGACATAGCGGTTCGGCATGAAGGCATGGCCGGCGCTCCTCGCGCCCACCAGCACATGGGTCAGATCGCGCACCAGAATGACAGTCGCGGCGTCCTTTGGGCGCATCGGGCCTCTCAGGGGGAGGGATCGGGCTCCGGCGCGGGCTCGGCGTCGCCGAAGCCATGCATCCGAAGCGCCCATTGCAGCGCGATCAAGGCGCCCTTGATCCGCGGCAGGAGGAAGAGACTCAACAGGATCGTCGCCGGAATCCAGATCATCATGTGAACCCAGGTCGGCGGATGGGCGATCGCTTCGAGGGTCACCAGCGAGAACACGATGACATGGCCGGTGATCAGGATCGTGAAATAAGCCGGGGCGTCGTCGGCGCGCTGATGATGCAATTCCAGCCCGCACGCCTCGCAGACCGGACGCACCTTGGTATAGCCCTTGAAAATCCGGCCCTTGCCGCACTGCGGGCAGCGCTTTTGAAAGCCAAGCCGCATGGCCGGCCAGGGCAGCCGCTTGGGCAGGTCTTCGGTCAGATACTGGACCGGCATGACTCCTCCGTTACTTCCGGCGCTTTCCCGGCCGGCGGGGCTTCGACGGTTTCCGCGACTTCTGGGTCTTCTGCGACTTGGGCCGGCGCGGCGGCATGGTCTTGGCGGTGAACGGCCGCGAGTTCTTCCTCCTCGACCAGTTCGAAGCGCATGCCGCCGGTGATGGCGTCGGCTTCGATCAGCCGGGCGGCGACCCGCTCGCCGAGTCTATAAGTATGCCCGGTCCGGTCGCCGACCAAGGCATGTTTTCGCTCGTCATGGCGATAATAATCGTCGCGCAGACTGCGGATCGGCACCAGCCCGTCCGCGCCGGTCTCGTCGAGGCTGATAAACAGACCGAAACGCGTCACGCCGGAGATCCGGCCGGTGAACACGGAGCCCGTGCGCTCGGCGAGATAGGCTGCGAGATAGCGGTCGAGCGCGTCCCGCTCGGCGGCGACCGCGCGGCGCTCGGCATTGGACAAGGCTTCGCCGAAGTCGTCGAACCGGTCCAGATCCTCGGGCTTCCAGCCGTCATCGCCGAGTTTCAGCGCCGAAATCAGGGCGCGATGGACGACAAGATCGGAATACCGCCGGATTGGCGAGGTAAAATGAGCGTATCGGCGCAGATTCAGGCCGAAATGGCCGATATTCTCCGCACTGTATTCCGCCTGGGACTGACTTCTGAGCACCACTTCGGACACCATCTCCGCCTTGTCGGTCCCGGCCACCTTGCTCAGGATTCCGTTAAAGTTCGATGGCTTAACGGCGGGCGTTTTCAAGAGTTTCATGCCCAAAGTCTCGAGAAAATCGCTTAACGCGACGAGTTTTTCCTGACTGGGCTTGTCGTGGACCCGGTAGAGGCAGGGCGAACGGCGGGATTCGAGCTCGACCGCCGCTGCCACATTCGCCGCAATCATGAACTCCTCGATCAGCTTATGGGCGTCGAGCCGGACCCTTGGGCGGATCGAGGCGACATGACCCTGGTCGTCGATCTCGACCTTACGCTCGGGGAGATCGAGATCCAGCGGTTTCCGGCGGTCCCGCTCGCGTTTGAGTGCGGCATAAGCGGCATAAAGCGGCTCGAGAACGGGCTTAACCAGCGGTCCCGTGACGTCATCGGGCCGGCCGTCGATGGCGGCCTGAACCTGCTCATAGGTCAGATTGGCGACCGAGCGCATGGCCCCGCGTAGGAACTTGTGGCGTTTACGGTTGCCGTCCTTGTCGAACCACATCTCGGCGGCGAGGCAGCCGCGGATCTCCTTGGGCGCCAGCGAGCATAGGTCACTCGACAGCTCATGGGGCAGCATCGGCACGACCCGGTCGGGGAAATAGACCGAATTACCGCGCTCGAAGGCGTCGCGATCCAGGGCGCTGCCGGGGCGGACGTAATGGGCGACGTCGGCGATGGCGACGAGAACGTGCCAGCCGCCCGGATTGCCGGGATCGGAATCGGGCTCGGCCCAGACGGCGTCGTCACGATCGCGGGCATCCTCCGGATCGATGGTGACCAGCGGGACCTTGGTGAGATCGGTCCGGCCGGCGACCGAGACCGGCTTCGCCGCCTTGGCCTCGGCGACCGCCGCTTTGCTGAATTCGGTAGGGATTCCGTGGGTGTTCACGACGATTAGGCTGACCGCGCGGGCGTCGTCGATATGGCCGAAGCGCTGGAGGATGCGGGCTTCGCGGACGCCGTGGCGGCTGCCCCGGCCAGCCTCGATCTCGGCGAGCACGATATCGCCGCTTTCGAGCTTGAGCTCCTTCTGCGAAACGACGGTGTAGTCGCCGCGGTCGCGCCGGTCGGTCGGGATGATGCGGGCGGCGGAGCCGGGCAGGCGGTTATAGATGCCGACGAAGCGGTTCTTTTGGACCTCCAGCCGCCGGATGATCCGGGCTTCGTATTCGTTGCGCGAGACCCGGAACAGCCGGGCCAGCACCCGCTCGCCGGTGCCGAGCTCGGCGACCCGCTGCTCCCGGCGCTTGGGCGGCGCCAGGAAGATGCGCGGCGGCGGAAATTCCTCGTCCCAGGTGACCGGCTTGGCAAGAAGCTCGCCGTCCGGGTCGGCCCCGGCGATCTCCAACACGGCGACGGGGGGCAGGGTGCCGGTCGGGCGGAGACGCTTGCCCCGGCCTTGTTCGATCTCGCCTTCGTCCTGGAGACCGCGCAGCATGTCCTTCAGCGCTACCCGGTCGTCGCCGCGGATACCGAAGGCGCGGGCGATCTCGCGCTTGCTCACGCGTCCGCCGTTCTCCTCGATATATTGAAGGAGTTGGGCCCGTTCGGGCAGGGAGGCACCCGCTTGAGCGCCTTTCTTCTTCTTGCTCACGTCGCGCGCGCGTCCAGCCCCACAGGAGTCTCCTCAGTACATGGGTCCTCAGTCCGAGGCAGCCTCGGAACGTTTATTCGTGCTGCGCTTCCGTGTCGATCCCTTCTTGCGCCCCGGTTTTGCCCGACGCCGCTTTCTTGGCCAAAAGCTCCACCGCCTGTTCGAGCGTCACGTCTTCCGGCGCGACGCCCCGCGGCAGGGTGGCATTCACTTTATTATGGGTGACATAGGGACCGTATCGGCCGTTCATCACCTTGATCGCACCCCCGTCGGGATGCTCCCCCAGTTCCTTCAGCGCCGTGGACGACCGCCGGTTCGACTTGTTCTGGGCCTCGGCGAGAAGCGTGATCGCCCGGTTGGCCCCGACCGTGAACACCTCCTCGGTGCTGGCGAGATTGGCGTATTTGCCGTCGTGGGAAACATAGGGGCCGTAACGGCCGATCGAGGCGACGATCGGCTTGCCGGTCTCGGGATGCGGTCCGATCGGACGGGGCAGGGACAGCAACTCGACCGCACGCTCCAAGGTCAAGGTCGAGGTGTCGATATCCTTCGGCACCGAGGCGCGTTTGGGCTTCTTCTCGCCTTCCTTGGGCGCGAGCTCGACATAGGGGCCGAAGCGGCCGGTCTTGAGGCTGATGTCGCGGCCGGTTTCGGGATCGGGGCCGAGAACCTTGGCCTCCACTTCCGCGCCGTTCGGATTGGCCTCGCCGCTTTGGCTCAGGAGCTGGCGGGTGTAGCGGCATTCGGGATAGTTCGAGCAGCCGATGAAGGCGCCGTACCGGCCGAGCTTCAGGCTCAGCTTGCCGTTGCCGCAGGTCGGGCAGATCCGCGGATCGGAATCGGGCACGACCGGCGGGAAGATATGCGGCGCCAGAAGTTCGTTCAGAGCTTCGAGAACCTCGCCGATGCGCAGATCCTTGGTCTCGTCCGTCGCCTTCTTGAAGTCTTCCCAGAACCGCCGCAGCAGATCGGTCCAGCCGACCTTGCCGTCCGAGACCTCGTCGAGCTGTTCTTCCAGTTCCGCCGTGAAGTCATAGGCGACATAGCGGGAGAAGAAGCTTTCGAGGAAGGCCGTAACGAGGCGGCCCTTGTCCTCGGCATGGAAGCGGTTCTTGTCCATCCGGACATAGTTGCGGTCGCGCAGCACGTCGAGGATGGAGGCATAGGTCGAGGGGCGGCCGATTCCGAGCTCTTCGAGCTTCTTCACCAGCGTCGCCTCGGTAAAGCGCGGCGGCGGCTCGGTGAAATGCTGGCTCGGCGTTACGGCCTGGAGCGACAACGCGTCGCCCTTGCCCATGGGCGGCAGGCGGCGGTCGTCCTCGCTGTCGGAGTCGTCCTTGCCTTCCTGATAGAGGGTGAGGAAGCCGTCGAAGCGGATGACCTGGCCGGTGGCGCGCAACTCGGCGCGGCCGTCATGGCCGGCGATATCGACGGTGGTGCGTTCGATCTCGGCGCTTTCCATCTGGCTCGCGATGGTGCGTTTCCAGACCAACTCATAGAGCCGGCGCTCGTCATCGCGGAGGCGGGGGCCGATCTCGGCGGGTAGGCGGTCGAGCCGGGTCGGCCGGATCGCTTCGTGGGCTTCCTGGGCGTTCTTCGCCTTGGTCTTGTAGATGCGCGGCGCGGCCGGGAGATATTTCTGGCCGTAGGACCGGCCGATCACGTCGCGCGCGCCGTTCAGGGCCTCTTCGGCGATCTGTACGCCGTCGGTTCGCATATAGGTGATGAGGCCGACGGTCTCGCCGTCGATATCGACGCCTTCATAGAGCTTCTGCGCGGTCCGCATGGTGTGCGAGGCGCTGAAACCGAGCTTGCGCGCGGCTTCCTGCTGCAACGTCGAGGTCGTGAACGGCGGCTGGGGATGACGCCGGGTCGGTCGGCTCTCGATCGTGGCGACGGAAAATTTCGCCGCCTCGATGATCTTCCGGGCAGCCTCCGCCGCTTCCTGATTGCCGAGGTCGAATTTTTCGAGCTTCTTGCCGTCGAGCGAGAGGAGACGGGCCTTGAAGCCGTCGCCGGCCTCGGTCTCCATATCGACATCGACCGTCCAATATTCCTGCGGCTTGAAGGTCTCGATTTCGAGGTCGCGGTCGCAGATCAGCCGGAGCGCGACCGACTGCACGCGGCCCGCCGAGCGCGAGCCCGGTAATTTCCGCCAGAGTATCGGCGACAGCGTGAAGCCGACGAGATAATCGAGGGCGCGGCGGGCGAGATAGGCGTCCACCAGCTCCATGTCGATGTCGCGCGGGTGCTCCATCGCCTTCAGGACGGCTTGCTTGGTGATCTCGTTGAAGACGACGCGCTTGACGTCGATGCCCTTGAGCGCCTTCGCCTCTTTCAGCAGCTCGTAGACATGCCAGGAGATGGCCTCGCCCTCGCGGTCCGGGTCGGTGGCGAGGAACAGGCGGTCGGATTTCTTGACCGCGTCGGCGATGTCCCGGATGCGCTTCTTGGACTTGGCATCGACCTCCCAGGCCATGGCGAAGTCCTTGTCCGGCTGGACCGAGCCGTCCTTCGACGGCAGGTCGCGGACATGCCCGAAACTCGCGAGCACGACATAGTCGTTACCGAGATATTTATTGATGGCCTTCGCCTTGGCGGGCGATTCAACGACGACGACGTTCATTCAAACTCTTGCCCAATGATCGGCGGCACAACTCATACCGGGCCGGCTCGCAGTCGCGAAGTCGGCCGGCTCAGACTAGCGATTGGTCAGATCAGCGAGACCCGATTGCCCGGCTGGCGGGCCAAAATGCCAGCAAGCTCCAGCTCAAGCAAGATGGTCATTAGGACGGCGGGTGTCAAATCGCACTGCCGGATGAGCTCGTCGACCTCGACGGGACGTCGGGCCCAATTTGGCTTTGACACGGGCCCTGGCGGCGTCGAGCTCCGGCTCGGGAATTGCCGGTGCGGGACCGCCGCCGATCAAGGCTTCTCCCGGTTCCGCAAGGGGCGGGGCGTGGCCCGCAAGCGCCGTCAGGACGTCGTCGGCCGTCTCGGTCAAGACCGCGCCCTGGCGGATCAGGTTGTTGGTGCCCCGGCAGCGCGGATCCAAGGGCGAGCCGGGGACGGCGAAGACTTCACGATTCTGTTCGAGAGCGTAACGCGCCGTGATCAAGGAGCCCGATTTCGGCGCGGCCTCGACCACGATCACGCCGAGGGACAGGCCCGAGATGATCCGGTTGCGGCGCGGGAAATGGCGGCCGAGCGGCTGCGTGCCGATCCGCATTTCGGAGACCAGCAGGCCGCGATCGGCGATCTCGGCATAAAGATTTTCGTGCTCGGGAGGGTAGACGACGTCAACCCCGCCCGCCAGCACGGCGATGGTGCCGGTCGCCAGCGAGCCGGTATGGGCCGCGCCGTCGATGCCCCGCGCCATGCCGGAGACGACGGTCATGCCGGCTTCTCCCAGCTCATGGGCGATGGTCCTGGCGAAGCGCACGCCGATGGCCGAGGCGTTCCGCGCGCCGACGATGCCGATGCAGCGCTTGGCGAGGAGATGGGCATGGCCGCGCACTGAGATGACCGGCGGCGAGCCCTCGGCGGCGGAAAGAAGGGCCGGGAAGGCGGCGTCGCCCTCGATCAGGAGCGACGCGCCAGCCGCCTCCGTGCTCTCCCATTCCTTCTCGGCATCGGCCGGGGAGGGAATCGAGATCGGCTGTGACCGGCCGCCGCGTTTGGCGAGATCGGGCAGGGCCTCGATCGCGGCGGCGGCGTTGCCGAAGCGGGCGAGAAGCTGGCGATAGGTGATCGGGCCGACATTTTCCGCCCGAATCAGGCGCAGGCGGTCGAGGCGCTCGGTTTCGGAGAGCGTCTCCGGTTTGGGCTTGGGGACGGCTGTCACCGGCGCGCGCCGATGCGCGGTTCCTGTTTGTTGAGAAGCCGCTGAATGTTTTCGCGATGGCGGATGAAAATCAGGATGGCGCAGAAAAGCTCCAACTCGACATGCCACAAATCGTGAAACACATAGCCGTAAGCGGGGGCGAGCGCGGCGGCCACCAATGCGGCCAAGGAGGAATAGCGGAAGGTCGCGGCGATCACGAGCCAGGTGAGGCAGGCGAGCACGCCGACATGCCAATCGACCGCCAGGATCAGCCCCAGGAACGTCGCCATCCCCTTGCCGCCCCTGAATTTGAGCCAGATCGGGAAGAGATGGCCGAGAAAGGCGCAGGCGCCGGCCATGATCGCCAGGCCTTCGCCGACATGTTTGAACATCAGATAGGCGAGCGCGCCCTTGGCTCCGTCGAGCAAGAGCGTCGCCAGGGCAAGCGGCTTGCTGCCGGTACGGAGCACATTGGTCGCCCCGATATTGCCGGACCCGATTTCCCGGATATCGCCCTTGCCGGCGATCCTGGTCAGGATCAGCCCGAAGGGAATCGAGCCGAGGAGATACCCCACCGCCAGGGCGGCGATGAGCATCCAGATGAAATTCGGGTCCCCCGATACCGCGAACATGCCTAAATCTTAGGCCGCGGAAGCGCTCTCGGTAAAGCTGTTAAAGACGGTTTCGCCGCCGACCACCGTGCGCAGGACCTTTCCCTGCACCGGGCGCTCGTCGAACGGCGAGTTCTTCGACTTGCTGTGGAGCTTGGTGGCGTCGATCCGCCAGGGCTGTTCGGGATCGAAGACGATGAGGTCGGCGGGCGCGCCCGGGGTAAGACGTCCGGCATCGAGCTTGAGGTGCTTCGCCGGCTCGATCGTCATCTTTGCAACGAGGTCGATGAGCTTGATCTTGCCGTTATGGACCATCTCCAGGGCGATCGGCAGCAGGGTTTCGAGGCCCGCCGCGCCATAGGCCGCCTGGGCGAAAGGCAGTCGCTTGCTTTCCTGGTCCTGGGGGTCGTGATTGCTGACGATGACGTCGATCGTGCCGTCCGCGATGCCTTCGACCACGGCCTGGCGGTCGTCCTCCGACCTGAGCGGCGGGGACGTCTTGAAAAAAGTGCGGTAGCTGTCGATGGCCTGCTCGTTGAGGCCGAAATTCTCCGGCGACGCGCCGCAGGAGATCGGCAGGCCCATTTCCTTGGCCTTGCGGATGACGTCAACGGAGGCGCGGCAGGAGACCTGGGCCATGTGGCAGCGGCCGCCGGTCTCGGCGACCAGCCGGGCGTCGCGCTCGATCATGATGGTCTCGGCAATGGCCGGGATGCCGATCAGACCGAGCCGGGTCGCGATCTCGCCGCGGTTCATGCAGCCGTCCTCGGCGAGGCTCGGCTCTTCGGGCTTCTGCATGATCAGGGCGTCCAGGGTGGTCGCGTAGCTCAGGATGCGCATCATGACACGCGGATTGGCGATCGCCCGGCGGCCGTCCGTAAACCCGACCGCGCCGGCCTCCTGCATCATGCCGAGCTCGGCCATCTCCGCGCCTTTGAGGCCCTTGGTGGCGGCGCCCATCGGCAACACGTTAACCGGAGACGTTTCGTAAGCGCGGCGGGCGACATATTGGACGAGCGCGGCGTCGTCGACGACCGGGTCGGTGTCCGGCATGGTGACGAAGGTGGTGATGCCCCCGGCCGCCGCCGAGAGGCCCGCCGAGGCGAAGGTGTCCTTATGCTCCTGGCCGGGCTCGCCGACGAAGACCCGCATGTCGATCAGGCCCGGCGCGAGGCAGTTGCCGCCGCAATCGACGACCGTCACGCCGTCGGGAACCTTGCCCTCGAACAGCTTGGCGCCGACCGCGCCGACCTTGCCGTCGGCGGTGAGTAATTCACCCGGCCCGTCGAACCCGGAGGCCGGATCCACGATGCGCGCGTTCACATAGGCGACGCGGGACGCGTCGCTCATGACTTGCCGCCGTCGAGGACGGTGGGCGCGGGATCGTTCGGCAGCTTGGCGGCCAGGGTTTCGAGGCAGGCCATGCGCACGGCGACGCCCATCTCGACCTGCTCGCGGATGACGCTGCGGTTGATGTCGTCGGCGAGCTCTGTGTCGATCTCGACGCCGCGGTTCATCGGGCCCGGATGCATGATCAGCGCGTCCGGCTTGGCGGCGGCGAGCTTTTCCTCGTCGAGGCCGTAGAAGTGGAAATATTCGCGGAGCGAAGGCACGAAGGCGCCGTGCATCCGCTCGGTCTGGAGCCGCAGCATCATCACGATATCGCAGTCCTTGAGGCCCTCGCGCATGTCGTGATGGACCTCGACGCCCAGGCGGTCGACGGCGACCGGCAGGAGGGTCGGCGGCGCGATGACGCGGACCCGCGCGCCCATGGTGTTGAGAAGCTGGATGTTCGAGCGGGCGACCCGGCTGTGCATGATGTCGCCGCAGATCGCCACGGTGAGCCCGGCGAGCTTGCCCTTGCGGCGGCGGATGGTCAGCGCGTCGAGAAGAGCCTGGGTCGGATGCTCGTGGCTGCCGTCGCCGGCATTGATGACCGCGCAGGTGACTTTCTGGGCGAGCAGCGCGACCGCGCCCGATTCCGCGTGCCGTACCACGAGCACATCCGGATGCATGGCGTTCAAGGTCATCGCGGTGTCGATCAGGGTCTCGCCCTTCTTGATCGAGGACGAGCCGACCGTCATGTTGATCACGTCCGCGCCGAGCCGCTTGCCCGCCAGCTCGAAGGAGGTGCGGGTGCGGGTCGAATTCTCGAAAAACAGGTTGATCTGGGTCCGGCCGCGCAGCAGGGCCAGCTTCTTCTCGGGCTGGCGATTCAGCTCGACATACGAGTCGGAAAGGTCCAGCAGGCCGGTGATATCGGCCGGCGAAAGCCCTTCGATTCCAAGCAAGTGCCGGTGAGGAAAAGAGAATGACGTCGACGGGCCCTGGCCCGCGTCCCCAAACGCCAAACGGGAGGTCACTCTCTGCGATGTCATTAAAGCGAAATCTATAGGCGCATGAGACGCCGGAGGCAAGGGTGTTATGACGGACTTCAGCCGATCCAACGCGCCCTTGCAGGATGTAGCTCGCCGCCACCTTGTCGATGACGTCGGCGCGCTTGCGGCGGGACGTATCGGCTTCCAGAAGGGCGCGTTCGGCGGCGGCGGTGGACCAACGCTCGTCCCAGAAGGTGATGGGGAGGTCCCGGAGCTTGAGGAGATTGGCGGCGAATTGGCGGACCGACTGGCAGCGCGGGCCCTCCGTGCCGTTCATATTGATCGGCAGGCCGATCACCAGCCCGCCGACTTCGCGTCGGTCGATCAGGGCGAAGAGATAGTCGGCATCCTTGGTGAATTTGGTGCGGCGGATGGTCTCCAGCGGCGTCGCCACCGTCCAGCCGGAATCCGAGAGCGCCAGCCCGACCGTCTTCGCGCCGACATCGAGGCCGAGAATCCGGCGGCCGCGCGGCACTTCGCTGGAAAGCTCTCCGATCTCGATGACGGCCATGTCTGCCCCGAAGGTGGATTTTCGGGAAAGTCATGGATTGGGTGGGGAAAGGCAAGCCTCATCGGGGCATCCTTCATGTTCGGGCAGAACGCATGTAGTCTCTTAGGCGACAGGGATGGAGAACGGACCACCAGATGACTCAGCCTGACCCGAACCGCGATCATGACGACCGCAACCCGCAGTCTGGCCACAAGGTTCTGTGGGTGGTCGTCGGGGCGATCGCCGTCACGGCGGCGGTCATCATCTACCTGATCCACCGCTATCCCGGCGCGCTGCAGGACAATCCCTTGGAGCGCCCGCGTCTCGTTTATCTGGCCCTCTGGGGCGGGGCGTTGGGGGCCAGTCTGATCGTCCATTGGCGCGCCCGGCCGGGCCAGGCGCTCCGCTATGTGGCGGTCTGGCTCGCGATCGGTGCGGCGCTGATGCTCGGATACAATCTCTATTTGGGGCATATGGGCGGCCCGTAGGGCGTCGGCGATTATGTTGGCGGGGCGCGCAGGCGGTTGGTACTCTGAGGCCGGGCGTCATCGGCACGGTCGGGGGAGGGTGGACCATGTTGCTGGACTCGCGCAGACATGACCTCAAGCTCCTGCTCGGGCTGATCGGTCTCGCCCAGGGCTTCGCGCTCTATCTGCTGGTGCAGAAGGGCGTCTTCATCAACGGTCTCGACGCCGTCTCGGCGGGCCTGATCGTCTTCGCCCTTGCCGCGCCGCTCGCAGTCTATATCGGCTATGACCCCGACCGGACCGTGGCGTCGACAGCGTTCGCGCTTGCCGTCGGTGCGGTGCTCGGGCTGGCGCTCGGGGTCAATGAGGCCCTGGTCGGCCATGACGGTCTCGACACCGGCGTCCTTTATCTCGCCGATTTCCTCACCATCGCGATCACGGGCTGCGTCGCGCTGGCCTTCTTCCAGACCTGGCTCGCCCACGGACGCGACGGCTTTCCCTACGAGGATCTGTTCGAGCACGGCTGGACCAACGCCATGCTTATCCTCGTGGCGGCGATCTATACCGGGGTGGTCTGGCTGGTCCTCTGGCTCTGGGCGGCGCTGTTCAAGATCGTCGACATCACGATCTTCGACCGTATTTTCACGGATTCCCTGTTCGTCTGGGTCTTTACCGGTTTCGCGGTCGCGGTGTCCTTCGCGCTGGCGCGGGAGCACGCCAAGCTGGTCTATGCGATCCGCAGCCTTTGCATCACATTGGCGCGGATTCTCGCGCCGGTCGTGGCGGTGGTGGCGATCCTGTTCCTCGCGGTGCTGCCGGTGACCGGACTTGCGACGCTGTGGAAAACGTCGGCTGCCACGCCCATCCTGCTGACCTTGATCGGCTTGAGCATTCTTCTCATGACCGGCGTGGTGAACGACGGCAAGTCTGATCTCGTGATGCCGAAGCCCGCCTTATGGCTCATCGCCGTCGAGCTTGCCCTGATGCCGATCCTGGCAGGGCTCGCGCTCTACGCCACGACATTGCGGGTCCAGCAATACGGCCTGACGCCCGCGCGGATCTACGCCTTGATCATCGTCGTGATCGCCGCTGCCCATGCGATCGGCTATTGCTACGGCGTGCTGCGCTACCGGTCGAGATGGGCCGAATGGGTCGCGCGGGTCAATCCGCCGCTGGCGATCGGCGTCGTGGCGGTGGTGCTCCTGATGCAGATGCCGTGGATCAATCCCTATGCGCTGAGCGTGCGCGACCAGATGGCGCGGCTGACGAGCGGCAAGGTCGACATCGCGAAATTCGATTACGGAATCTTCAAGTTCTACCTCGGCAAATACGGCTCGAAGGCCCTGGACAGGATTGCCGCCGACACGACTCTGCCGGATCAGGACGCTCTGCACGAAAGCCTGAACATGCTGGCCGACTCCAACGAAGCCTATCAATGGCAAGCCCGGCGGCGGGGTGAACTCGGCCGGGCCACGGCGGAGGATGTGGCCAAGGCCGTCACGACAATACCGGCGGATCTCAAGATCCCGGACGATCTCGTAGACGCGATCGCCAAGTCGCAGGCCTTCGCCATCCGGCGCTGCAAGACGTCGACGTTGTATCACTGCGTCCTGGTCCCAATGGACATCAATGGCGACGGAACGCCGGAATATCTTTACGCGGCCACGGGCGGATTGACGCCCTTCGTCGTGATTTTCGCCCAGAATACTGTCGTCCCCAACGGCGGCTGGTCCCTCCTGAGGAGCCGGATCACGGGGCTCGATCCGGGAACCAGCGACGCCTTCATGCAGGCTTTGATCGACGGAAAAGCGACGCTGAGCCCGCCGCGCTATCCGGATGTCAAGGTCGGCCCGACGACGATTCAGATCATTCCTTAGACGGGCTTACCACCCGCCGCCGCCACCACCGCCGCCGCCACCCCCGGAGAAGCCGCCGCCGCCGGAGCCCGAGCCGCTGGAACGGGGCGATGCCGAGGCGCTGGCAATGGCGCTCGAGAGCGAGTTGCCGAAGCTGTGGCTGAAGGTGGTGAATTGGCCGGGATAGAAGCCCGGGCCGACATACCAGGTCGGATGGTAGGTCCCGTCGACCAGCGCCTTGGAGATGATGTCGTCGAACTGCTCGCTCCACTGGTTCTCGACATCGAGGGCCAGGGCATAGGGCAGGAATTTCTCGAACAGCTCGGGCGTGCGCTCCGGCGGATTGTGGAAGTTCATCCGGTCCTTCTCGGCGACGCTTAGATAGCGTTTGAAGCCTTCGATGTGGTCGAGAGCCTTCCGGCCCAGGAGGGTGGGGGCCTTCAGGAGATGATAATAGCCGAGGGAGGCCAGGATCAGCGCGGCGATGATCGCGATGACGAACCAGGGCAGGCTCTGACTGAAGGCCAACGTGCCCGCCACGAGGCCGAACAGGAACGGCAGGACGAAAAGCGACTGGAAGATAGCCCCAAAGCCTCGGGAAAGCCGGCTGCCGAAGCCCGGCGCGTTGGCCGCCCCGATCCAGGCGATCTTGGCCCGGTTGAGCAGAAAGTAGCAGCCGACGCTCCAGCCGCCGAGCCAGGCGCTCATGCCGAAGGCCTGGCCGGGTATCGGCGAGAAGACGATGATGGCGAGAAGCGTGACGATCGCAAGCGCCGCGCCGGGCAGGAAATAGCTGGTATTGCGGGCGAAATAGACTCTTTCGAACTCATTGGCGAGCGCGCCTTTGAACCGCCGCTGTGCGGAGCTCAGGGTACTGTGGTTCGCCTGCTTCAGCTCGATCGAGGACCCATACCCCAACAGCTTGTCGAACGCCGCGCGCTCGGCCTTGGAGAGGCTCGCGCGCTTGGCGGGATCACCCTGCTCCAGGCTGAAGACCTTGTCGTCCTCGACGATCTTGATCGCGCCTTTGACGGCCATGTTCACGACCGCCGCCGTGAACGCCTTGCGGTCGTATCCCATCTCGCGGACGAAGCGGCAGCCGGCGGGCGTGAACTTCGCCGGCGGCTCGTATTGCGGCACGATCACGCCGGCCTGGGGATCGCGCCCGACCTTGGACCACATCATGGTGAAATAGCCGACGGTCAGGAGCAGCCCGACGATGCCCGCCGCCACGGAGCCGTTGTCGCGCAGGAAGCCCATCGTGCTGTCGAGAGCGGTCGGCCGCGTGACGAATCCTTCGGGAAAGGACACCGCGACCGTCAGGTTCTCGCCGGGATAGAGCGTCCGCGTGGTCTTGGTTTGGACCTCGCCGTCCTCCTGCTTGGTGATCTCGTAATCCTTGCCGCGTGCGCCAAGCTGGCCGGTATAGGCGGAGACCGATTTGATCGTCGCGCCTTTGGGCAGGAGGATCGAGGATTCCACATGGTCGATCGGGAAGATCCAGCCATTGCCCGTGACGTTCCAATAGACCTCGTCGAAATCGCTGTAATAGCCGAGCTGGCGGTCGCTGGTGTAGGAGAGACGGTAGGTGTGGACGCCGGGCGAGACGAAATGGTCGGGATCGCCGATATAGACCCGAACGACGCCCGCCGCGCGCTTCTCGATGCGGTATTGGACCGGGGCATCGTCCAGGGTCACCTTCCGGACGTCGAAGGTCGTGGAGTGCCGCTTGCTGTGTTCATCGACATAGATCGTCGGGAAATCGCGATAGATGCCGTGGCGGATCTTATCGTTCTCGGCCCGGACCTTGATCGATTCCGTAACGCTCAGACTGGCGTCGGTATTGACTTCGACATTGCTCTGGAAGTCGAGGATGCGCTCGTCGGCTCGGGCCCCGGCGCAAAGAATGCCCGCCAGGACGAAGAGTCCGACGGCGAGCCCGAGGCGCTTGAGAGCCATGGTCACGACTTGGAAGAGAAGTCGACCTTGACGGGCCCGCGGGCGGCCGGCTCCTCGATTTCGAAGAATTCCGCCTTCTCGATCTTGAACTGGCCAGCGACAATATTGCTCGGGAACTGCACGACCTTGGTGTTCAGCTCTCGGACGACGCCGTTGTAGTAGCGGCGCGAGGCCTGGATGTTGGTTTCGACCTCGGTGAGCTGGGCCTGGAGCTGCTGGAAGTTCTGGCTCGCCTTGAGGTCCGGATAGGCCTCGGCGAGAGCGAACAGGGATTTGAGCGCGCCGGTCAGCATGTTCTCGGCCGCCTGTTGCTCTTTGGGAGAGCCGGTGGCGTTCATCGCGGCGTTGCGCGCCTGGACCACCTTCTCGAAGGTGCCCTGCTCGTGGGCGGCATAGCCTTTCACGGTCTCGACCAGATTCGGCACGAGATCGTAGCGGCGGCGCAATTGAACGTCGATATCGCTCCAGGCCTCGCCGACCTGGACCCTGAGACCGACAAGCCTGTTATAGGTCGTCCAGATGAAGCCGACGACCACAAGCACGATGGCGACAATGACGATCAGCGTTGTCATGGACAGTCTCCCCTCCCAGCCAAACCGCGTTTACCATAGCTTGGCTTTACGAGCTTGTCCAAGCGCTTGCGGGGCCGCGCGCCGCGATGGTAAGGTCCGCGCGCCGTCGGAATTCTGGGAAAAATCGTCATGTCGGTAGATAAGGCCACCGTGGCCCGGATCGCTCATCTCGCGCGAATTGCCGTGCCCGAGGAACAGCTCGAGCCGCTGGCCGCCGAGCTCAATCAGATCCTCGCCTTCGTCGAACAATTGAACGAGGTCGATACCGGCAACATCGCTCCGATGGCCAGCGTCGCCGATATGAAGCTCCGCCGCCGCAAGGACGAGATAACCGACGGCGGCTATGCCGAGGACGTGCTGAAGAACGCGCCGGCCACGGAGCATGGCTTTTTCGCCGTACCGAAGGTGATCGAATAGCGATGGCGTCGCTTCTGGACTTGAGCCTTTCCGAGGCGCGGGACGGCCTGAAGGCGGGCACGTTTTCCTCCGTCGAGCTGACCGAGGCCTATATCGCCGCGGCCGAGGCCGCCCGGCCGCTGAAGGCCTATATCGTCGAGACACCGGACAAGGCGCGGGCGATGGCGGCGGAGGCCGACAAGCGGCTGAAATCGGGCGACGCCGCGCCGATGACCGGTATCCCGGTCGGGGTGAAGGACCTGTTCTGCACCAACGGTGTCCAGACGACCGCGGGCAGCCACATTCTCGAAGGCTTCGTGCCGCCTTATGAGTCCACCGTGACGGCCAATCTCTGGCGCAACGGCGCGGTAATGCTCGGCAAGCTCAATCTCGACGAGTTCGCCATGGGCTCCTCGAACGAGACCAGCTATTTCGGCGCGGCGATCAATCCCTGGCGGGCGAACGGCGAGGACGCGAAGCTCGTGCCGGGCGGTTCCTCGGGCGGCTCGTCTTCGGCGGTGGCGGCGCGCGCGGCCCTCTGCGCGACGGGCACGGATACCGGCGGCTCGATCCGCCAGCCGGCATCGTTCTGCGGCGTCGTGGGCCTGAAGCCGACGTATGGGCGGTGCTCGCGCTGGGGCATCGTCGCCTTCGCCTCGTCCCTGGATCAGGCGGGGCCGATCACCCGCACGGTGCGGGATGCCGCGATCATGCTCGGCGCGATGGCGGGATTCGATCCCAAGGATTCCACGTCGGCCGACATTCCGGTGCCCGACTACGAGGCAGCGCTGACCGGCGACGTGCGCGGCATGAAGATCGGCGTGCCGAAGGAATACCGGGTCGACGGGATGCCGCCCGAAATCGACGAGCTGTGGTCGAAGGGCATGGACTGGCTCAAAGCCGCCGGCGCGGAGCTCGTCGAGGTCAGCCTGCCGCACACGAAATATGCGCTGCCGACTTATTACATCGTCGCGCCCGCCGAAGCCTCGTCCAATCTGGCGCGCTATGACGGCGTGAAATACGGCTTGCGCGAGCCCGGCGATTCCCTGGTCGAAATGTACGAGAGCACCCGCGCGGCCGGCTTCGGCGCCGAAGTGAAGCGCCGCATCCTGATCGGCACCTATGTGCTCTCCGCCGGCTACTACGATGCCTATTATCTCAAGGCACAGAAGGTCCGAACGCGCATTTTGCAGGACTTCTCGACCGCCTTCGAAACGGTCGACGCCATCCTGACCCCGACCGCGCCCTCGGCGGCGTTTGCGCTCGGCGCCAAGACCGGCGATCCGATCGCGATGTATCTGAACGACATCTTCACCGTCCCCGCGCCCTTGGCCGGCATCCCCGGCATCTCGGTCCCGGCCGGCCTTTCCAAGGAGGGGTTGCCTCTCGGCCTCCAGGTCCTGGGCAAGGCCTTCGACGAAGAAACCGTCTTCAAGGTCGCAGGCGTTCTGGAAGATGCCGCCGGGTTTGCCGCCAAGCCTGATCCATGGTGGGAGTAAGACGATGATGTGGTTGTTTGGCCCAGGCATCACCCCCTCCCAGCCTCCCCCATCGAGGGGGAGGAGCACGGAGCGCTCCGTAGAAGCCTTCCCCCTTGATGGGGGAAGGTTTGGATGGGGGTGACGTCCGTGAAGAAGCATGTCGCCGAAATCACGAAGGAACGGTCCCGCCGCTTGCGCCACGAAATGACGGAAGCGGAACGAAAACTGTGGTCAGTGCTTTCGCGTCGGCAGATGAACGACCTCAAGTTTCGCCGTCAGGTTCCCTTTGGGCCCTATATCGCTGATTTCGTATCGCATGAGGCCAAGCTCGTTATCGAACTTGACGGCGGACAACACGCCGAGAGCGCCTCGGATGTGGCGCGCACGGCTTTTCTGAATCGCGAAGGCTATCGCGTTCTGCGTTTCTGGAACAACGAGGTGCTGGAAAATCCTGACGGAGTCCATGCGGTCATCGTTGAAAAGATTGGAGAATTACGCCATGCGGCGCGCGCGTGACGGCAACACCCCCTCCCAGCCTTCCCCATCAAGGGGGAGGAGTACGGAGCGCTCCATAGAAGCCTTCCCCCTTGATGGGGGAAGGTTGGATGGGGGTGATCCAGTCGCGTGGATCGGCGTTAGGGGATAGGGCCATGGCGAACCTGATGAAAGGCGAGACCGGCGAGTGGGAAGTCGTCATCGGCATGGAGGTCCATGCCCAGGTGACGTCGAAATCGAAGCTCTTTTCCGGGGCCTCGACGGAATTCGGGGCGGAGCCGAACAGCCAGGTTAGCCTCGTCGATGCCGCCATGCCGGGCATGCTGCCGGTGATCAACGATTTTGCGGTCGAGCAGGCCGTGCGGACCGGGCTCGGGCTCAAGGCCGAGATCAATCTGTTCTCGGTGTTCGACCGAAAGAACTATTTCTATCCCGATCTGCCGCAGGGCTATCAGATCTCGCAATATCTCCAGCCGGTGGTCGGCAAGGGCGTGATCTATCTGGACATGAAGGATGGCAGCACCAAGGAAGTCGGCATCACGCGCCTGCACCTGGAGCAGGATGCCGGCAAGAGCCTGCACGACCAGAGCCCGACCATGACTTATGTCGATCTCAATCGTTCCGGCGTCGCGCTGATGGAGATCGTCTCGGAGCCCGACATGCGGTCGGCGGAGGAGGCGGGAGCCTATCTCCGCAAGATGCGTACCATCGTCCGCTATCTCGGCACCTGCGACGGCAACATGGAGCAGGGCTCGATGCGGGCCGACGTGAATGTCTCCGTGCGGCGCCCGGGCGATGACTACGGCACGCGCTGCGAGATCAAGAACGTCAATTCGATCCGCTATGTCCAGCAGGCCATCGAGTGCGAGGCGCGCCGTCAGATCGAGATCATCGAGGACGGCGGCAAGATCGATCAGGAAACCCGGCTGTTCGACCCCGGCAAGGGCGAGACGCGGTCCATGCGCTCCAAGGAGGAGGCGCATGACTACCGTTATTTCCCGGACCCGGATCTCCTGCCGCTGACCCTGGATCAGGCCTGGGTCGATCGCATCGCCGCCGATCTGCCGGAATTGCCGGATGAGAAAAAGACGCGGCTGATGAACGATCTCGGTCTCTCGGCCTATGACGCCGGGGTGCTCGTCGCCGAGAAGGAAACCGCGGACTTCTACGAGGCCGTCTCGAAGGGCCGGGACGCCAAGCTCGCCGCCAACTGGGTCATCGGCGATTTCTTCGCCGCCTTGAACAAGGCCGGCGTCGGCATCGATCGAGAGCCCGGTCGGCCCGGACAAGCTCGGCGGGTTGTTGGACCTCATCGCCGACGGCACGATCTCCGGCCGCATCGCAAAGGACGTCTTCGAGATCATGTTCGAGACCGGCAAGGACGCTGCCGCGATTGTCGAGGAAAAGGGCCTCAAGCAGGTTTCCGACACCGGCGCAATCGCCGGCATCGTCGATCAGGTTCTGGCGGCGAATGCCGATAAGGTTGCGGAATACAAGTCAGGCAAGGACAAGCTGTTCGGCTTCTTCGTCGGCCAGGTCATGAAGGCGACCCAGGGCAAGGCGAACCCGAAAGCCGTGAACGACATCTTGAGGGAAAAACTGGGCTAGGCCGGATCATAGCGGTGTCGGAGAGCCAAAATCGCCAAGTCTATCTGGACGTTGCGAAAGGCATCGGCATCTTTCTCGTGGTCTACGGCCATGTCCAGATCGGCCTGACGACCGCCGGCCTCCTCAAGCCGAATGACGTCTGGAAAGTCGTCATTTACTCGGTATACAGCGTGCATATGCCGCTGTTCTTCCTGATCAGCGGATATTTCGCACAGCATAGCCTGCCCAAAAAGGCGGCGTCCGTCGCGGCCCTGGACATCATCCGATATCTGGTGCTCCCCTATATCTTCTGGTCGATCGTGCATCTCGGCCTTCGCTACGAGTTTTCCGGCGTCGTCAATCGCCCGCTCAGCCTGAGCGACGTCTTCACGCTCTGGATCCCGAAAGACCAGTTCTGGTTCCTGTTCGCGCTCGCCGTCAGCTATTGCGTCGCCCTGGGCTGCGCGCTTCTGAAGATTTACCCGGTCTTCAGCCTGCTCGGCGCGGCGATCCTGTTCTGGTTCCGCCTGGACTATGCCGGCGTCGTCTATGGCCTGCTGTATTTCTCGATGGGTATGGTGGCGGCAAGGATGTTGGGGCGCGTGGCCCTAGATCATCCGATGTTCCGCCTGGACGCCGCGGTCGTAAGCGCCGCCCTTTGCGCGGCGACGATCGCATACTGCTACACGCACCACATTCCCTATTCCCGTGACGTGATCGGCGCTCTTGCCGGCATCTTCGCCATCGTCTTCCTGTCGCGGCTCATCCGGCGCGAACCGTTAAGAACGCTCGGAGAGTATTCATTCTATATTTTCGTGATGCATGTGATCTTCGCCTCGGGCCTCCGCGTGGTGCTGGAGCACGCCTTCCATCTTCGCAATGTCGCGATTTATTTGATTCTGGGCGTGATCGTGGGGCTGGTGTTCCCCGTGGCGATCGGTATCGCCGCCCGGCGCTACCGCTTCAATCGGTTCATCTTCGCCCGGTAGACGGCCGGGCGGTCAGGTCCCGGTAGGGACAGGCGAGGCGGCGGCCTCAACCGGAGGATTTTTGGAAACGGGCTAGGCGATCGCGACCGAGAGGAACATCCCGATCGCAATGGCAATCGCGCAGCCGCCGACGAGTACTTTCCACATGGCCAGACCCCGACTCTGTGACGTTAGATGGAGATCTTGACCGTTTTTCGGCGAAGGCAAGCCCCGGACTGGATCCAAAACGGAGGCGCTATTTCCGTTTCCAGGGGGTCTTCATGTCGAACGGGCTCCGCATTCCATAGGGAACGCGCGGGCCGTAGACGACTTCGACCATGTGGATCTTGCCGCCCGAGATCTTGAACATCTCGACCTGCTGGATGGTGAAGGGGATCAACTCGTCCGGCCCCGCCTTCGTCTTATGTCCGTCATTGAACACGATCTCCGACCGATCGCCGGGGACGTTCGGCGTGAACAAGCCGACGACGAGCCCGCGTTCCTGATCGACCGCCCAGATCCGGCGCGGATCGACGATATTGCCGTTGTTGAAGCGGCCCGAGGTCATCTGTTCGCGGCAGGTGGTCAGGCTGCTCTTGGTGTCGGCAGCGGGCTTATTGCCCGCAGTCAGGAAGCCGTTGTCGTGGCGCTCGCAATCCTCGGCATAGGGGATGAGAACGCCTTTCTTGGTGTCCTCGAAGGCGTCCCATTTGGTGTTGGCGATGCGGACCAATTCGGCGCGGCTGGCGCGCTGGTCGGGCGGGACGATCTCGGCGAAACCGGGCCTCGGCGCCCCTACCGTTGCGGCGGCGGTCAGGGGGCTGCGGCCGACCAGGGTTTCGATCTCGGTCATCTTCCCGTTCTCGATCCTGAGCCGCACGGCGAGGAAGACCGGCTTGTCCATCTCCTTGACGATGCCGAACCAGGCGATGCTGTCGCGGGCGGGCTCCGCGACATAGATGTTGAAATCGCGCCGCCCGGTGACCGTCCGCCACAACCCTTCCTTACCGAAGGGCAGGGGCACGAGGTTTTCGGTGAATTTGACGTCGGTCGAGACCGGCAAGGCTTGACGGATCGCGCGAGACGAGCGCCGCAACATATTGATTCATAAAGCCGATCAGACAGGCGCGGTCGCATGTTCCCGTTGCCTCGGTCCCGTCCGCCAAGGCCAATCGGGGCGCCAGAAGCAGCGCTGCGCCGAGCAAAATGATCCTGGTCATGGCTGTTTTCATATCGCGCCCCCAATTTTCCGGTTCTCACGACCGTCCGACGACGATTTTGGCAAGGGCGCGGCGAAAGCGCAATTAAGGTTAATTTCGCCGCGAATAATTGGATCCAATTTGCCCTGCGGCTACGTTTGATATTGTCGCCGGACGAAATTTGTATAAGATGCCGCAGTCATAATCGAGCGGCCGAGCACCGTGTCAAAGGCCGGATCGGGGAGGCGTATTACGGAATTGGATCCAATCATGGGCGTCGGCCTTCCGGCTTATCGGAATGGCCCGGCCGGTGATTGGCCGATCGCTGTTCGGAGCTGAAAAAGCCGACCGAACAAGTACATACATCATTTTTGCGCACGCTGAGCGCAGGAACGAGATCGCGAACTCATCTATCACCTTGGAGGTACTTAATGACCCGGAAGAGCTTGGAGGACGTGCTGCAGAGTGCCGGCAACCCCGTCCACATGTTGCGGAACTCACAGATCGGCGCCTACGTCTATCCGGTCGTTGCGCCCGAATTCCACAATTGGCGCGACGAGCAGGCCGCCTGGCGCAAGTCCGCCGTCCTTTTCGACCAGTCGCACCACATGGTCGATCTCTATATCAACGGCAAGGACTGCGTGAAGCTGCTGGCCGACACGACGATCAACACCTTCAGGAATTTCGAGGTGAATCGCGCCAAGCAATATGTCCCGACCACCCCCTATGGCCATGTGATCGGCGACGGCATCATTTTCCATTTGGCGGAAGAGGAATGCGTCTATGTCGGCCGCGCGCCCGCCGCGAACTGGCTGATGTACCACGCCGAGACCGGCGGCTACGACGTCGAGGTGATCAAGGACGACCGCTCGCCGTCGCGCCCGATGGGCAAGCCGGTGAAGCGCATCTCCTGGCGCTTCCAGATCCAGGGCCCGAACGCCTGGCCGATCATCGAGAAGCTGAACGGCGGCCCGGTCGAGAAGCTGAAATTCTTCCATATGAGCTCGATCAACATCGCCGGCCGCAAGGTCCGCACCCTTCGTCACGGCATGGCCGGCGCGCCGGGCCTGGAGCTCTGGGGCCCCTACGAGGAGATCGAGGAAATCCGCGCCGCCATTCTCGAGGCCGGCAAGGAATTCGGCATCGTTCCCGTCGGCTCGCGCGCCTATCCGTCGAACACGCTGGAGTTCGGGCTGGATCCCGTCGCCGCTGCCGGCGATCTATTCCGGCGACAAGCTGAAGGGCTACCGCGAGTGGCTTGGTGCGGATTCCTACGAAGCGACCGGCGCCATCGGCGGCAGCTTCGTCTCCGACAAGATCGAAGACTACTACATGACGCCGCAGGATCTCGGCTACGGCCCGTTCATCAAGTTCGACCACGACTTCCACGGCCGCGAGGCGCTGGAGGAAATGGAGAAGCAGAAAAAGGTCCACCGCAACAAGGTGACCCTGGCGTGGAACAAGGACGACATGGCGAAGATCTACGCCTCGCTGTTCGATCCCGATGCCGAGAACTACAAGTTCTTCGACCTGCCGCTCGCCAACTACGCCTCGTCGAATTACGACAAGGTTCTCGACGCGAAGGGCAATGTCGTCGGTCTCTCCATGTTCACCGGCTACAGCTACAATGAGCGCACGGCTCTGTCGCTGGCGACCATCGACCCGAGCATCGAAGTCGGCACCGAGGTCAAGGTCGTATGGGGCGAGGAGAACGGCGGCACCAAGAAGACCACCGTCGAGCACCACAAGCAGCTCGAGGTCCGCGCCATCGTCAGCTCCGTCCCGTATTCCCGCGTCGTTCGCGAGCAATACGAAGGCAAGTGGCGTCACGCCGGCGCGGCGGAGTAAGCCGCCGACCTCAGACGGCAAATTACGAGGGAAGGGCAGGCGCTTGCGCCTGCCCTTTTTCTTTTTCGGACATCGTTCGGCCGGAGCTTCTTTCGAAGCCAGTGCCCGTGCCTTGGCCCTGGATGCGACGGAAAAGCGCACCCGTCGCATGTCTTGAATGCCCATGGGTTAGGCAACATGTGAGAGTCACCAAGGCGCTCATGCCGCTGATCCCCTCTTTCAGCCTCCCAATGCGGGAACGAGCGGCGTGGCGATGTCCTTCCGGCGGTTCGCCCTCCTGATTCACACACAACGTCCGCCGGAACGGCAGGGCTTGTGCGGCCATTCCGGTCCGCAAGTCTCCAGACGGGGCCATATCTCACTTGCACCGAAAGGAGAAAGCCAGTGTCCACAACCTACCAGCCAAAATCCGATAAGCGTTTGATGGAAGTGGAGAGCAGTGGAGCTGCGGTCGAGGCCGTCGGCGGTCTCGGCGTGATCGTCCTCAGTATTCTTGGCTTGATCGGTCTCGCGCCCGATTATCTCGGGCCGATTGCCGGCATCGTGTTCGGCGTATCGGTGCTGACTCAAGGGACCGCGATCGCGGCCGAACATGCCAGCCTGTTCTCGAAAGTCGCCGGCACCAGCTTCCGGGAGATCGAGCTCGGCAGCGGCATGACCGCGGAGATCATGGCGGGCGGTGCCGCGATCGTTCTCGGCGTCCTCTCGCTTCTGCAGATATCCACCGACATCCTGCTTCCGGCCCTTGTCATTGCCGGCGGCGCGGCGGTCATGTTGACGGCGGGCTCGGTCCGCCGCCTCAACGACCTCAAGCTCGAAGCGGCCGAGTCCGAAGACTCCGCGCAGCGCATCATGCGGGCGACGACCTCCGGCGCGGCAGCGAGCCAGGTGCTTGCCGGCATCGCGGCGGTGGTGCTCGGCATCATCGCGCTGGCCTCGACATCGACAGCGGCCACCGCGACCTGGATGACTCTGTCGCTGGTCGGTCTGCTGGTGCTCGGCGCGTCGATCGTAATGAGCGGCGGCAGCTTGACGGGCCGCTTCGTTCAGATGATCAGCCGAAGCGCACATTAGATCGACCCCCCCGAGATCGGACCGGCCGTAGAGGCCGGTCCGTCCTCCCCAGACTTGGCGGGCCCATCGCGGGCCCGCTTTTTCGTCTGGTCGAGGGGAGGTGGCGAAAGATCTTGACTTTCTTGGGGATTATAACATAAAGACATCTTTATATCCTGATATCAAGATGCCGTTCTATATGGAGTTCAGAGTAATGACACGCAAACCCCCGTTTAGAGCCGATCATGCCGGAAGCCTTCTCAGGCCGAATCAGGTGCTGGCCGCCTGGACCGAGTGCGACCAGGGCAAGATTTCGGGCGAAGACGTCCGCAAGATCGAAGACGACGCCGTGCAGGATCTCGTCAAGCTTCAGGAGGAGATCGGCCTTTCCGGCATCACCGATGGCGAGTGCCGGCGCAAGTTCTTCCATACCGATTTCCTGGAACAGGTCGGCGGCGTGACGGTGAATTACGAGGGCACGCCAAAGAAATTCCGTGCGGCGGACGGCACCGAGCATACGTTCTCGCCGCCCAAGATGCTGGTCGTGGACAAGCTTCGCCACGACAAGGACATCATGCTGGCGGACTTCAACTGCCTCAAGGCGGCTACCACCAAGATGCCTAAGATGACCATCCCGTCGCCGAGCATGGTTCATTTCCGCGGCGGCCGGCAGGGCGTCTGCGAGAAGGCCTATCCGGAGATGGGCGAGTTCTTCGAGGATCTGGCTGCGGTCTACCGCGCCGAGGTCGCCTCGCTCGCCGATGCGGGCCTGCGCTATCTCCAGTTCGACGACACCAACCTCGCCTATCTCTGCGATCACGAGATGCGCGAGACCGCCCGCCATATCGGCGAGGATCCGGACCAGTTGCCCGAGGTCTATTCCAAGCTGGTCAACGACTCGATCAAGGGCCGGCCCGACGACATGGTGATCGGCATCCATCTTTGCCGCGGCAATTTCAAGAGCATGGGCGTCGCTTCGGGCGGCTATGAACCCGTCGCGGAAGTGCTATTCAACGAGATGGACGTGGACGCCTATTTCCTCGAATACGACGACGAGCGGTCGGGCGATTTCGAGCCCCTGCGCTTCATGCCGAAGGGAAAGACGGCCGTTCTCGGCATCGTCTCCTCGAAAGTGGGCGCGCTCGAATCCAAGGACGCTCTCAAGCGCCGGATCGACGAGGCGGCCAAATATTGCCCGCTGGACCAGCTCGCGATCAGCCCGCAATGCGGCTTCGCCAGCACCCATGACGGCAACATGATCTCCGTCGAGCAGCAGAAGGCCAAGCTTCGCCTCTGCGTCGAGGTCGCCGACGAGGTCTGGGGTCAGGCCGCCTGACCGGGCATTCGAAGACGTCATCGCGAGGCGCGGCCCGCGCCGCGGCGACCCAGGGGGTCTGGATTGCCGCGCCCCCACCGGGGCTCGCAATGACGCCCGAACCGGGCGCTTTGAACCGCGCGTTGACGCCGGGGAAACTCCGCCGGTAATCTCCGCTCGTAGACGGGGCGGAGCTTCCCATGACGAAAACCAAAATGGCCGCGATTGCGGCGGCGGCGCAGTCGATCCGGACGGCGCACGAGACCGGCAAGCCCTGCGCGCCGGTCCGTGAGGCGCTGGGGGATCAGGACGTCGAATCCGCCTATGCCGTCCAGCACCTCAATGTCGAGCATTGGCTGGGCGAGGGGAGGCGGCTGGTCGGCCGCAAGATCGGTCTGACCGCCAAGGCCGTCCAGGCCCAGTTCGGCCTCGATCAGCCGGATTTCGGCATGCTGTTCGCCGATATGGAGATGGCCGACGGGGAAGAAATCAAATTTTCCCGGCTTCAGCAGCCCCGAGTCGAGGCCGAGATCGCGTTCTGCATCGACGAAAACCTGGATGCGACGGAACTCACGGTCACCGACATCATCGAGGCGATCGATTATGTCGTCCCCGCCATCGAAGTCGCTTGCTGCCGCATCGCAGGATGGGACATCAAGGCCGTCGATACCATCGCCGACAACGCCGCGGCCGGCGTGTTCGTGCTCGGCACGACGCCGATGCCGCTCAATGCCTTCGATCACCGGCTCTGCGGGATGGTGATCGAGCATCGCGGCAACGCGGTCTCGGTCGGGGCGGGGGCGGCCTGCATGGGTAATCCTCTGAACGCCGTCCTTTGGCTTGCCCGCAAGATGGTCGAGGTCGGCCGCCCGCTTCTTGCCGGCGACATCATCATGTCCGGCGCCTTGGGGCCGATGGTTGCGGCCAAGCCGGGTGAAATCTACGAGGCCCGCATCTCGGGCCTCGGCTCCGTCCGCGCGGTGTTTTCCTCATGATCGATATCGACAAACTCGCCGAAGTCATCGACGACGCGACGCGCAATGCGACGCCGATTCCGAAACTCTCGACGCGGGGCGAGATCACGCTGGCCGAGGCCTATCGAGATCCAGGCCAAGCAGGTCGCGTTGAGGCTCGGACGCGGCGACAAAATGCTCGGCATCAAGATGGGTATGACAAGCCCGGTCCTTCGCGCGCAGTTCGGGCTCGACGAGGCAGTCTGGGGACGGCTCACCCAGGAGATGCGGGTGGAGGACGGCGGGACCCTCAAGCTCATTCCCGATCTCGTGCCGCGCGTCGAGGCGGAGCTTGTGTTCCTCCTGAAAAAGCCGCTCTCGGGGCCGGTTTCGCCGGTCGAGGCCATGGCGGCGGTCGAGGCGGTCGCCCCGGCGATCGAGATCATCGGCACGCGCTTTGACGATCCAGGCTTCTCCCTCGTCGATGCCATTGCCGACAACGTGTCGGCCTTCGGCATCGCGATCGGCGCGTGGAACCGGCCCGACCTCGATCTCGCCAACCGGGGCATGGTGCTGGATTATGACGGCCGGGTCGTCCAGACCGGCTCGTCGGCCGCGATCTCGGGCCATCCCGCCCGTTCGCTCGCCACCGCCTCCCGCATGGCCGGCGCGGCGGGC
This sequence comes from uncultured Alphaproteobacteria bacterium, assembly GCA_963732795.1. GTDB lineage: Bacteria > Pseudomonadota > Alphaproteobacteria > CAVTAV01 > CAVTAV01 > CAVTAV01. Next base: position 368,719 of record CAVTAV010000002.1, read on the forward strand.
GTTACCTTGGAGCCCGGCTGGATCGTCCTCGCCGGCAGCGCCACGACGCCCCATCCGCTAAGCGCGGGGACGCATGTCCGGCACGAGGTCGAAGGGCTCGGCCAGGTCGAATTTACCGCCACCTAGGCCTCTCCACCGTCATCGCGAGGCGCGGAGCGCCGTGGCGATCCAGACTTCCTGGATTGCTTTACCCCTTCGGGATTCACAATGACGTCTGAGGCGACATGGTAGGGCTTACCGCTCATTCACGAGTGTCGGAAATTCTTACGGTCGCGGGCCGGACTTGGCGACGACGCTCGGGCGGCTTGATCCGAGTCCGCATTCGCCGACGGCCGCGCTCATTGGAGCAAATGGCTGGTCGTCGGAGGGGAAAAGCGGAGCGCACCTGTGCCAGAGCGGGATGCGTCGCAGAGTCCGGGGCCGAAAGCATTCGAAGTCCCGACAATTCGCGGAGGTGGCCAGACGCTAACCAACTGATATTTCGCGATTTTTGTTTTGGTCCGCTTCTTGCTTGAGATGGTCCTACAAGTTGGGAAGCATCTAGGAGCTGGATCATGAATTCTCGCATCGCCACAATTTTGGTCGCGTCGTGCCTGCTGGCCGCCGCGCCGGCCTCGGCCGCCGTTCTATACGACAATGGTGCCATCATCAGCGCCAATGATTCCTATCCCATAAATTTTGGCTTTAAGGTCAGCGATTCCTTCACGCTGGCGAGCAACTCGACCGTGACTGGCGTCAATTTTGGCGGCTGGACGCTCGGCGATCTTATCGACACGGTGGACTGGTCGATCACCTCCGCACCGCTCGGCGGTACGAGCTTTGGGACGGGAACCGCCAACGTTTCGATCGACCCTGGCTTCACCCCAGTCACCAATGGATTGGGTTTCGACGTTAATGCGTACAGCTTCACCATCCCGGCGCTCGACCTTACTGCCGGCGGCTATTGGCTGAACCTCCAGAACGGCGTCACGGCGAATGGCACATTGGCCGCCTGGGGTATTAATGGTGGGCCGTCGCAGGCTTTTCAGAACGGGAATATCCCGATTAGCTCCAAATCGTTCCAGATCATCGGCGATGTGGCTACGACCGTGCCGACCCATGTACCTGAGCCGGCCTCGTTGGTGCTGTTCGGCACCGGCCTGATCGGACTGGCCGGCTTGCGACGTGTCCGCCAGCGCAAGACCGCGTAGCACCGCAGGCAAATCGCCGCCGTATCGGCGCGGATCGGAACCGTCTAGGGCAATTCCGATCTGCGCGGAAGCGGCCGGGATATCACACCCATCCCGCCGCGGATCAAGTCCGGCGCAGGCTCTTCCCCATCGAGGGCGAGGGCTTTGAACGGAGTGCTCCATCAATTCCGTCCCCTCGATGCGAGAGGCTAGGTGGGGGTGATTCTGGAACCGCTGCAGTGCAACCACGATAGGCTCCGGCGTCAACGCTGCAGCGACCTAGGAAGCCCGGATTGATTCACCGTTTCGGGGTTCGCGATGACGTAGGAGGTGGTTACCGCCGCCGCATGAGCCGCGCCTGATCCCGCTGCCAGTCGCGCTGCTTGATGCTCTCGCGTTTGTCGTGGACCTTCTTGCCCTTGCCGAGAGCCAGCTCCAGCTTGGCGCGGCCGCGTTCGTTGAAATAGATGGATAGGGGAACCAGGGTCATGCCCTCGCGGTCGACCGCCTGGATGGCGCGCGCGATCTGGCGCTTGTGCATCAGGAGCTTGCGGGCGCGGTGCGTCTCGTGCTGGAGGAAGGCGCCCGCCTGGCCGTATTCCGGGATATAGGCATTGAGGAGGTATAGCTCTCCGTCCTTGGGCCGGGCATAGGCTTCGTTGATGCTGGCCTTGCCGCCGCGCAGCGACTTCACCTCCGTGCCTTCGAGCATGATTCCGGCTTCGAAGGTATCCTCGATGAAATAATCGAAGCGCGCACGGCGGTTGCGCGCCACCACCCGGCGCCCGTCATCTTTATCCTTGCCGGCCATAAATCAGCGTTCCGAATAGATCCCGACCTGGATCATCGCGGCCTTGACCCGCTCGCGGCTGGCCTCGGTGATCGGCACCATCGGGAGGCGCATCTCGTCGGAGCAAAGGCCCATCAGACCGGCGGCGTATTTGACCGGACCGGGGCTCGCCTCGACGAAGAGCGCGCGGTGCAGCGGCATCAGCTTGTCGTGGAGAGCCAATGCCGTCGTGAAATCGCCCGCGGCCATCGCGTTCTGGAAGTCCGAGCAGAGCTTCGGCGCGACATTCGCCGTCACCGAGATGCAGCCTATTGCGCCGTGTGCGCCCATGCCGAGGGCGAGGGCGTCGTCGCCGCACAGCAGGGTGAAGTCCTTGCCGCAGGCGAGGCGCTGGTCGCTTATCCGGGAGACGTCGCCGGTCGAATCCTTGACGCCCTCGATGTTCTTCAGCTCCGAGATCCGCTTCATGGTCGGCACCTGGATATCGATCACCACGCGGCCCGGAATGTTGTAGACCAGGATCGGGATATCGACGGCGTCGTTGATCGCCTTGAAGTGCTGGTAGACCCCTTCCTGGGTCGGCTTGTTGTAATAGGGCGCGACGATCAGCAGCCCGTCCGCGCCGGCCTCCTGGGCGTGCTGCGAGAGCTCGATCGCCTCGCTGGTCGCGTTCGACCCGGACCCCGCATAGACCGGCACGCGCTTCGCGGTCTGCTCGATGCAGATTTCGACGACGCGCTTGTGCTCGTCATGGCTCAAGGTCGCGGATTCGCCGGTCGTGCCGCAGGGCACGAGGCCGTTGGTTCCCTGATCGATCGTCCAATCGATCAGCGCGCGAAACGCCTCTTCATCGACCTCGCCGTCACGAAACGGCGTTATCAAGGGTATTATGGACCCCTTAATCATGATTCCGTCCCAGATTTACCTTCGGGCTGCTCCCCCGCCCAACGGGCGACAATACAAACAGGCCTGGGGGCGAACAAGCGGATTTGGCTTCTAAGCCCCTGTGTTCTTCGGATTCACGCAAAGATTCATAGCGACTCCGATTGAATTCGCGCCTGTCCCATTATAGGATGGCATATCAATTGCACCGACCGGAAGACGGCGGGAAACCCTCTGTTAGGGTTAATGCCGAGTGCGTTTGACGGGTGAAAAACTGTGTCCAGGGGCCGCGTCCTAGTAGCGAGTTTTGTGTCGGTTTCTGGTTTTTGGCGCAAGCGCCCAAGCCGAGGCCCCGAAATCGGCCACCTATAACGTCTCCAATCACGACAAAAAGGTCTACACGGAAGCCTTCGATGCGGCGGACGCTAACCAATGGGCGCGCTCTCGCGAGCTCGCCGCGACCGCCAAGGACCAGACCCAGGCCAAGGTCATCAAGTGGCTCTCCCTGCTGTGGGACCGCAGCTATAACGATTTCGAGAATTACGCGTCCTTCATCGAGCTTAATCCCGACTGGCCGAGCATGGACCGGCTGCGGTCCAAGGCCGAGGACGCGATGGACGACGCCGTTCCGCCGGCGCGCAAGATCGAATGGTTCCAGCACCACCCGCCGGTGAGCGGGGTCGGCCGGATGAAATTCGCCGAGGCCCTCCTGGCGCTCGGCCATACCGACGAAGCCGCGCTCTGGATCAAGACCGCCTGGATCAATGACGCCTTTACGGCCACCGACGAGGCGACGATCGAGAAGAAGTTCGGCAAGGTTCTCACCAGGAAGGACCAGCGCGAGCGGCTCGACACCATGTTGTGGGACCAATACCGCAGCTCGTCGCGCCGCGCGATCCGCCGGGTCGGTTCCGATTGGGGCGCGCTCGGCGAGGCCCGGCTGAAGCTCATGGAGCGGCGGGCCGGCGTCGATGCCGCGGTCGACCGGGTGCCGAGCGATCTGAAGAACGATCCGGGCCTGGCCTATGAGCGCGCCCGGTGGCGCCGCCGCGCCGGGCTGGACGACCGCGCCCTCGATATCCTGGAAGACGCCCCGGCCGACCCCAAGATCCCTGGGCCGGCCCGACAAATGGTGGAACGAGCGCCAGCTTCAGGCCCGCCGGCTGCTGCGCCTCGGAAAATATGCAGAGGCGTATAAAATCGTCTCCAACCACGGGCTCGCGCCGCGAGACGAACTCGACCGGGCCGCCGTCGCCCGAGCGTCCGATCAAGACCAACTATGCCGGCGACTTCGCCGACGCCGAATGGCTCGCGGGCTGGATCTCGCTGACCTATCTCAAGGATCCGGCCGACGCCTATGCTCATTTCGTGCGGATGTTCGCGACCGTCAGCTATCCGATCAGCGTCGCGCGCGGAGCCTATTGGGCCGGCCGCGCCGCCGAGGCAATGGACGAATCCGACAAGGCCGAGCAGCTGGTACAACATCGCCGCCCGCAACCCGACGACCTTCTACGGCCAGCTCGCCGTCGAGAAGACGCGGCGACGCGACGCTGTTCCGCTCGATCCGGGATCCCAAGCCGACGCCTGAGCAGCAGGCCGCCTTCGACCAGCGCGACCTCGTCAAGATAATCCGGGCGATGGGGGCGATCGGGCAGGGCAAATGGCTGAAGCCGTTCTTCCTGACCCTTCTGGACCGCTCCGTCTCGACCACCGAGCAGGCCATGATCGCCGATCTCGCCCAGGAGGTCGGTCGGGTCGATCTCGGCGTCCGGGCCGGCAAATATGCCGCGCGCGACGGTCTGGTGCTGGTCGACGTGTCCTATCCGACCGCGCGCTTCCCCAAGCGGATGCCGATCGAGCCGGCGCTCGTTCACGCGCTGTCGCGCCAGGAGAGCGAATTCAATGCCCAGGCGGTCAGTCCGGTCGGCGCGCGGGGCCTGATGCAGCTCATGCCCTATACCGCCAAGCACGTGGCGCGGCAGCTCAATGTCCGCTACAGCCGCGACCGCCTGACCGACGACATGGACTACAACGCACTTCTCGGCAGCTCCTATCTCCAGTCCCTGCTCCAGGAATTCGACGGCTCCTACATCCTTGCCGTCGCCGCCTATAACGCGGGCGACAGCGAATGTCCGGAATTGGCTCCGGCTTTACGGCGACCCCAGGGTCGGCGAGGTTGATCCGGTCGATTGGATCGAGCTGATCCCGTTCTCCGAGACCCGGAACTACGTCCAGCGCGTGCTGGAAAGCCTCGAAGTCTATCGCTTCCGCCTCGGCAAGACGCCGGATATGACCGTCCGGCTCAGCGCCGATCTCAGCCGCACCACCGCGACCGCCACCGATTCGGCCGGCGCCTCGGACGGCAAGAACTGATCATCCTTCGGACCTTCTCGCAGAGCTCGGATTCCAGCCATTAAGGGAATTCTGGACAGTGCCCCGAGCGCGGGATAAAACCTTGTGCCCCCTGTCGAACGCGGCATGAGCGCCGGCCGGGGTTTCCAGAACGCTCACGGATTGCAAACCACCGGATCGGCCTTATCTCGCGGACATGACGTCGACCAACGAAATCAGGACCATGTTCCTCGACTACTTCAAGCGCAACGGCCATGAGGTCGTGCGCTCGTCGCCGCTCATCCCGCATAACGATCCGACGCTCCTGTTCGTCAATGCCGGCATGGTGCCGTTCAAGAACGTCTTCACCGGCGCGGAGAAGCGGCCCTATACCCGCGCGGTCAGTTCGCAGAAATGCGTGCGCGCCGGCGGCAAGCACAACGACCTCGAAAATGTCGGCTACACCGCGCGCCATCACACCTTTTTCGAGATGCTCGGCAACTTCTCCTTCGGCGATTATTTCAAGGAGGAGGCGATCCATTTCGCCTGGGAGTTCATCCACAAGGACCTCGGCCTGCCGAAGGACCGCCTGATGGTCTCGGTGAATCCGGCCGACGAGGACGCCGTTGCGTTGTGGAGGAAGATCGCCGGATTTTCAGACGATCGGATCGTCCGGTTGGAGGAAAACGTTCTGGTCCATGGGCGATACCGGACCCTGCGGCACCAATACCGAAATCTTCTATGATCACGGCCCGGATGTTCCCGGCGGGCCGCCGGGCGATCGGGCGATGAGGACGGTGATCGCTTCGTCGAGTTCTGGAATCTGGTCTTCATGCAATGGGACCAGAAATCCAAGGACGTGCGCGTACCGCTCGAAAAGACCGGCATCGATACCGGCATGGGGTTGGAGCGCATCGCGGCCATCATGCAGGGCGTCCACGACAATTACGACATCGACCTGTTCCGCGCCCTAATCACCGCCTCCGAAGAGGCGACGGGCGTCAAGGCCGAGGGCGACCACCGCGCGTCCCACCGCGTGATCGCCGACCATCTTCGCTCCTCCGTCTTCCTGATCGCCGACGGCGTGCTGCCGTCGAACGAGGGCAGGGGATATGTGCTGCGGCGGATCATGCGCCGCGCCATGCGTCACGCCCACATGCTGGGCGCGACCGAGCCCCTGATGTGCCGGCTGGTGCCCACGCTGGCCGGTCTCATGGGCCAGGCCTTTCCGGAGCTGGTGCGCGCCGAGGCTTTGGCGACCGAAACCCTGCGCCAGGAAGAAATGCGGTTCAAGGCGACGCTGGATCGCGGGATTGTCGCTGCTCGAGGAAGCGGTCGAGAAGCTGCCCCATGGCGCGACCCTGCCCGGCGAGGTCGCCTTCAAGCTTTACGACACCTACGGCTTCCCGGTCGATCTGACCCAGGACATCATGCGCGGGGTCGGCCGGGCGGTGGATATGGCCGGCTTCGACGCCGCCATGGCCAAGCAGAAAGCCGAGGCGCGCGCCGCCTGGGCGGGCTCGGGCGAGGCGGCGACGGATTCCGTCTGGTTTTCGATCCGCGAGGGTACGGGCGCGACCGAGTTCCTCGGCTATTCCGGCACCAAGGCCGACGGTCGGATCGATGCGCTGGTCAAGGGCGGCGAGGAAGTCGACGAGGTGAAGGCCGGCGACGAGGTCGCCATCGTGGTCAACCAGACCCCTTTCTACGGCGAATCCGGCGGCCAGATGGGCGATGTCGGCACCATCCGCCGGGGCGACGCGGTGGCCGAGGTGAGCGATACCCAGAAGAAGCTCGGCGACGTGATCGTTCATCTCGCCAAGGTGACCAGCGGCACGTTCAAGCGCGGCGAGGTCGTGCGGCTCGAGATCGACGCCGTGCGGCGCGATAAGCTCCGCGCCAATCACTCGGCGACCCACTTGATGCACAAGGCGCTGCGGTCCGTGCTCGGCGAGCACGTGACGCAGAAGGGCTCGCTCGTGGCGCCGGACCGGCTACGCTTCGATTTCAGTCACCCCAAGCCTGTGACGCCCGAGGAACGCGACCGGATCGAGGCCCAGGTCAACGAAGAGATCCGCCGCAACACCGATGTGACCACCCGGCTGATGACGCCCGATGCCGCCGTCGAGCAAGGCGCGCTGGCGCTGTTCGGCGAGAAATACGGCGACGAGGTCCGGGTCGTGGCCATGGGCGGTGAGGTCCATGACGGCGCGGCCTATTCGACCGAGCTTTGCGGCGGCACCCATGTCCGGCGCACCGGCGACATCGCGCTTTTCCATATCGTCGGCGAGAGCGCCGTCTCGTCGGGCGTCCGTCGCATCGAGGCGCTGACGGGCGATGCCGCGCGGCAGTATTTCCTGTCCCAGGAGCATCGGCTGCAGGACGTGGCCCAATCGCTCAAGACGGCGCCGGATCAGGTCGCGGCCCGCATCGTCGCGCTGCAGGACGAGCGCAAGAAGCTGGAGCGCGAAATCGCCGAGCTCCGACGACAGGTCGCGCTCGGCGGCGGACAAGGTGGTAACGGCGCGGCGCATCCCGGGTCCGAGGCGAAGGATGTCGGCGGGATCAAGGTCCTGGCCCAGCGCCTCGACGGCATCCCGGCGAAGGAGCTGCGCGGCCTGATCGACGACGCCAAGGACCGCTTCAAATCCGGCATCGTGGCGATGGTCGCGGTCAACGAAGGCAAGGCGGCGATCGCGGTCGGCGTGACGAGCGACCTGACGAGCGCCTATAATGCGGTCGATCTGGTGAAACGCGGCTCGGCGGTGCTGGGCGGCTCGGGCGGCGGGGGCCGGCCCGACATGGCGCAAGCCGGCGGACCGGACGCCGACAGAGCGGGGGAGGCTCTGGCGGCGATCGAAGATGCCGTGGTCGAGCTCGCCAAGGCGGGCTAGACGGAGAGGCTGGGAGACGGGCTGGCGCGGCGCTTTTGGAGGCTGGAATGAAGCCGCGGGAATGGCGCCGGCTTAGGGGCCGAATCTACGAAATCGTCGAAACCGGCGTCACCCATGACGTCCCGAGCCAGGTATTCGACTACCTGCTCGGCGGTTTCATCGTCCTCAACGCCATCGCGGTCGCGCTCGAGACGGTCGAGCCTCTTCACGACCGCTACGAAGGCTTCTTCACCGGCTTCGAAATCTTCTCGGTCCTGGTCTTTTCGATCGAATATGCCGTCCGCATCTGGACCGCGGTCGAAACCCCGCGCTATTCCCATATGGCGCCGTGGAAAGCCCGGCTGCGCTATGTCTTCACCTTCTATGCGCTGATCGATTTGATGGCGATCCTACCGTCGATCCTGGCCTTTTTGGTCTGGCCGAATCTCCGGGTGCTGCGCGTCCTGCGGCTGTTGCGGCTGTTGAAGCTCTGCCGCTATTCCGTCGCCGTCTCGACTCTGATGCAGGTTCTTTATGAAGAACGGCGCGGTCTCATCGCGGCGTTCGGCATCATGGGCGGCATGGCGGTGCTCTCGGCCTCGTTCATCTATTTCGTCGAGCGCCAAGCTCAGCCCGACGTGTTCGGCAGCGTGCCGTCATCCCTCTGGTGGGCGCTTACCACGTTGACGACCGTGGGCTATGGCGATGAGGTGCCGCGGACGGTTCTCGGCAAGGTCGTCGGCGGGATCACCATGATGTTCGGCGTCGGCGTCTACGCGCTGCCCATCGGCATCATCGCGTCCGGCTTCGCGCGCGAGATCCACCGGCGCGAATTCGTCATCACCTGGGACATGATCGCGCGCGTGCCTCTGTTCTCCGATCTGACCGCCGTCGAGGTCGGCCAGATCGCCGTGCTTCTGAAATCCCATGTCGTGGGGCGGGGTGCGACGATCGCCCGGAAAGGGGATACCGCCCATGGCATGTATTTCATTATCGCGGGCACGGTCGAGATTTTGATCGATCCGGCCCCTATCGAGCTCCAGGACGGTGACTTCTTCGGCGAGATCGCGCTCCTGCACAAGACCAAGCGCAGCGCCACAGCGATCGCCAAGACCAAGACCAGGCTCATGATCCTGGAGGCCCGCGATTTCCATCACCTCATCGAGATCAACCCCAAGATCGGCGAGCACGTCAAACGCGTCGCCGCCAAACGCGCCGAATTCCGCAGCCGCGGCGACCTCGCCCCGGACGAGATGAAGGTGGCGTCGTCGTCGGCGCTGAAGGGGCCGTAACGCGATCCTCCTCGTCAGGCCATCGCCTTGACGAGATTGTCGTTCAGCTTGTCGAGGAACTGGGTCGTGGTCATCCAGGTCTGGTCGGGGCCGATCAGGATCGCGAGGTCCTTGGTCATGAAGCCGGACTCGACGGTATCGACGCAGACCTTTTCCAGCGTCTCGGCGAAGGTCGCAAGCTTCTCGTTGCCGTCAAGCTTGGCGCGGTGCTTCAAACCGCCGGTCCAGGCGAAGATCGAGGCGATCGGATTGGTCGAGGTTTCCTTGCCCTGCTGGTGCAGCCGGTAGTGGCGGGTGACCGTGCCGTGGGCCGCCTCGGCCTCGACCGTCTCGCCGTCGGGCGACATCAGCACGGACTTCATCAGGCCGAGCGATCCGAAGCCCTGTGCCACCGTGTCGGACTGCACGTCGCCGTCGTAGTTCTTGCAGGCCCAGACATATTTGCCGCTCCATTTGAGGCAGCAGGCGACCATGTCGTCGATCAGCCGGTGCTCGTAGGTGATGCCGGCTTCCTTGAACTTGTCGGCGAAATCGTTCTCGAAGATCTCCTGGAACAGGTCCTTGAACCGGCCGTCATAGGCCTTGATGATCGTGTTCTTGGTCGAGAGATAGAGCGGCCAGCCGAGCATCAGCGCGTAGTTCATGCTGGCGCGGGCGAAATCGCGGATCGACTGGTCCAGGTTGTACATCCCCATGGCGATGCCGGCGGCCGGGAAGTCGAACAGCTCGTATTCGACCGGATCGCCGCCGTCTTCGGGCGTGAACGTCATGGTGACCTTGCCGGGGCCCGGCACCATGAAGTCGGTCGCGCGGTACTGGTCGCCGAAGGCGTGACGGCCGATCACGATCGGATCGGTCCAGCCCGGCACGAGCCGCGGCACGTTCTTGCAGATGATCGGCTCGCGGAAGACGGTGCCGCCGATGATGTTGCGGATCGTGCCGTTGGGCGACCGGTACATCTTCTTGAGGTCGAATTCCTTCACCCGGGCCTCGTCCGGGGTGATCGTCGCGCATTTCACGCCGACCTTGTGCTTCTTGATGGCTTCCGCCGCGTCGACCGTCACCTGATCGTCGGTCTCGTCGCGGTGCTGGATGCTGAGATCGTAATATTCGAGCTCGATATCGAGATAGGGCAGGATCAGCTTTTCCTTGATGAACGCCCAGAGGATCCGGGTCATCTCGTCGCCATCGATCTCCACGACCGGATTTTTTACTTTAATTTTTTCCATCAAGCCCTCGTTCTGTAAGAGGAAAGTTTGAGAAATGCGGATGGCGTGAATGGCGGGCGGGCGCGACCCCTCGGCCCGTTGCGCGGCACAATAGCAAAGCGCCGCCGGACTGCAAGGCTTTCAGGGCTTTAGAGGCCGGTCAGATCAGAGCAGCCGGCCCGAGGCGGCGCGGCACGGCGGCGGCAGGGTCGCGATCGCCGGCAGCACGTCGTCGACGGACTCCACGACCGCGAACAGATCGCGGCTCGACGGCCGGGCGAAGCCTTCGTGGATGACCTTTTCGACGAGCTCGATGAAATGCGGCCAATAACCGTCGGAATTGACGATGACGATCGGCTTGTCGTGAATGCCGAGGAGCCGCCAGGTGATGATCTCGAAAGTTTCGTCGAGGGTGCCGAGCCCGCCCGAAAGCGTCACAAAAGCGTCCGAGCGCTTGAACATCTGCTTCTTACGCTCATGCATCGTGTCCACGACGACGAGTTCGCTGACCTCGTGCAGGGTAATCTCGACCGTCTGGAGGTGCTTGGGGATGATTCCCACAACCGTCCCGCCGGCCGACAGAACCTCCCGGGCCAGCACGCCCATCAGGCCGATCGAGCCGCCGCCGAAGACGAGCCTGATGTCGTTGTCGGCCAGGATGCGGCCCAGCCGCATGGCCGCCTCGCTATGGACGCCGGATTTGCCGGACTCCGACCCGCAATACACGCAAACCGAACCGGGTAATTCCATACTGTCTAACTCCCAGCCAATCCTCCGCTGCGCCCCCATGATGTGCTATCGCTTCCCGCTCGGCAAGGATTGCGCCATAATATTCTTGGCGGTAGGGTGGCGCCGCTCACATTTCATGCCGCGAGGGAGCGTTGCGTAACACCGTCATCATCGTAGTCACAGCTGCTATTATCGTGGCTATCCTCTTTGCGGCAAGAGTCTTGAAGTGGGGCCCATCGGAGCCCGAGCAAACCGCCCAGACCCCTGCCGTTACCGCGCCTGCCCAACCGGCAGAGCCTCAAACCCCGGCCAAAACCGCCGAGCAGCCCGTCATTCCGACCTTCGACGTTGTGCGCATCAGCAGGGAAGGCACCGGCGTCATCGCGGGCCGGTCCGGCAAGGATGCCGAGGTCCAGGTCAAGGCCGACGGTACGGTAATTGGGACGGCGACCGCCAATTCCAAGGGCGAATGGGTGGTTATTATCCTGACGCCCTTGAAGAGCGGCCCCCGTAAATTAACGTTAACGGCGCGCGATCCGTCCACCGGGGGCACCGTCGATTCGGATGGTGTGGTGGTGGTCGCCGTGCCCGAAAAGACTAATGCCAATGAGGAGGAAGGCGTCGTCGCGGTGCTGATCCCGAATGCGGAGAACCAGCCGAGCCGGATCCTGCAGCAGCCCGAAATCCAGGGCACGCCCGCCATGACCCTGACGCTCGATACCGTCGATTACGACGCCAATGGCAACGCCATCTTGTCCGGCCGGGCGGAGCCGAACACCTCGATCCTCGCCTATGTCGACAACAAGTTCATCGGCTCGGTCTGGGTGCCGGCGAGCGGCAAATGGCGGATGGAGCCGAAGCAGGGGATCGAGCCCGGCAAGCATATCCTCCGGCTCGATCAGGCGCTCGGTGAGGGCGACGTCAAGGTCCGCATCGAGCTGCCCTTCGACCGCTCGGAGCCGGTCAACATGAAGCTCGCCGAGGGTCAGGTGATCGTCCAGCCCGGCAACAGCCTGTGGCATATCGCCCGGCGGCTCTTGGGCGGCGGGACGCATTTCGTGCTCCTGTACCAGAACAACAAGGAACAGATCCGCGATCCCAACCTGATCTATCCGGGCCAGGTCTTCGATCTGCCGAAGCCGCCCGCCGATGTGGACGCCCAGGCGGTCAAGCAGCGCGAAATTCCGAGATAGTCGATGAGCGTACGCGGGTTTAATCCCGAGGGCATCGACGCCACGGAACACCATCTCGGGACGGTCAAGACTCTCTTACCCTATCTCTGGCTGCCGGGCCGACGGGATCTGAAGATCCGCGTCGTCACCGCGCTCATACTGCTGCTTGCGGCGAAGATGGTGACCGTCTTCGTGGTCCCCTTCACCTACAAATATGCCGTCGATGCCTTGGAACCGACGACCGGCAAGCTTGTCACGATCCCGATCCTGATGATCGTCGCCTATGGCCTCGGCCGGGCGACCGTGGACGCATTCCAGAACCTGCGCGATGCGGTTTTCGTCGCGGTCGGCCAGAATGCGCTTCGCTCAGTCTCGGTCGAGGTTTTCGTCTATCTGCACAAGCTCGCGCTCCGGTTTCATGTCGAGCGGCGCACCGGCGGCCTGAGCCGGGTCATCGAGCGCGGCGTCAAATCGACTGAGTTCCTGCTGCGCTTCTCGCTGTTCAACGTCATTCCTACCCTGATCGAGATTTGCCTCGTCACCGGGGTGATGCTGTTCAATTTCGACTACCGCTTCGCGCTGGTGACCCTGGTATCGGTCGGGCTCTACATCTTCTTCACCTTCACGGTGACCGAATGGCGGCTGAAATACCGCCGCGAGATGAACAAGCAGGACACCGCAGCGAACACCAAGGCGGTCGATAGCCTGCTGAACTACGAAACGGTCAAGTATTTCTCGAACGAGGAGCACGAGGCACGGCGATACGGCTCGGCGATGGAGCGCTATATGAAGGCGGCCATCAGCAATCAGAGCTCGCTCGCGCTTCTGAACGTGGGACAGGCGGCGATCATCGCGACCGGGTTGATCGTGGTGCTGACCATGGCGGCCAGCGGCTTCAAAGATGGCCGCTACACCATCGGTGATTTCACCATGGCCAACGTGCTGCTGTTGCAGCTTTTCGGCCCCCTCGGCTTCCTCGGCTTCGTCTATCGCGAGATCAAGCAGGCGCTGGTGGACATGGACAAGATGTTCTCCATGCTCAAGGTCGATGCCGAGATCAAGGACGCGCCGGGGGCCAAGCCACTGATGGTGAAGGGCGGCGTGGTCGAATTCAACCACGTCGATTTCTCCTACAATCCGAACCGGCAAATCCTGTTCGACGTCGATTTCCAGGTCCCGGCCGGCCAGACCGTCGCGATCGTGGGACCGAGCGGCGCGGGAAAATCGACCATCTCGCGGCTGCTGTTCCGGTTCTACGACATCCAGTCCGGCTCGATCATGATCGACGGCCAGGATATCCGGCAAGTGACCCAGAAGAGCCTGAGAAACGCGGTGGGCATCGTCCCCCAGGACACGGTCCTGTTCAACGACACCATCCTCTACAACATCCGTTACGGCCGCCCGACCGCGACCGACGAGGAGGTCCGCCACGCGGCGAAGCTGGCCCATATCCATGATTTTGTCGAGCGGTTGCCGGAAGGCTATCAAACCATGGTCGGCGAGCGCGGGCTGAAGCTCTCGGGCGGGGAGAAGCAGCGGGTCGCCATTGCCCGCACGATCCTGAAGGATCCCCCAATCCTGCTTCTCGACGAGGCGACGTCCTCTCTCGATTCCGCGACCGAAAAGGAAATCCAGCGCTCGGTGCAGGAGGTCTCGGCGAACCGCACGACCCTTATCATCGCCCATCGGCTTTCGACCATCATCCACGCCCACCAGATCCTCGTCCTCGAGGGTGGCCGGATCGTCGAGCGCGGCACCCATCGCGATCTGGTTGAAGCGGGCGGCCTCTATGCCGATATGTGGGCTCGGCAGCAGGAGGCTAGCGTTGCCCGCGCCACGCTCGCGGTTCTTGAAGAAAGCGGTAAATTGTAGCAGGTTGGCGGTCGTTTGATCGCCACTTACACGCCGGCGTTGGCGGGTCGCCGGGCTGGGACCCCTGTCATGAAATTGCTCGACACCATCACCTCCGTCTTCGTTCCGATCCATTCGGAGGGCCACCGCTTCATCCTGCTCGCCGGGCTGGTGACCTTGGTGCTGTTCATTCTTTGGACGCCCCTGGGCTGGATCGGCGCGATTTTGACGATCTGGTGCGTCTATTTCTTCCGCGATCCGCCCCGCGTGACGCCGGAAGGCTCCGACCACGTCATCGCACCTGCCGACGGCAAGATCGTGGCGGTCGAAAAGGCCGCCCCGCCCGAGGATCTGGAGATCGGCACCGATCCCCTGATGCGGATCTCGATTTTCATGAACGTGTTCAACGTTCATATCCAACGCGCCCCCGCCGCGGGCCGGATCACGCGGGTGGCCTATCGCCCCGGCGCGTTCTTCGACGCCTCGATGGACAAGGCGAGCGAGGACAATGAGCGCCAATCCTTCCTGATGACCTTGGACGACGGCCGGCAGCTCGTTTTCGTCCAGATTGCCGGCTGGGTCGCGCGGCGAATTGTCCGCTGGGTCGAGGAAGGCGAGGCCGTGACGGCCGGCCAGAGGGTTGGTATGATACGTTTCGGCAGCCGGGTCGATGTCTATCTCGACCCCGATATGGCGCCGCTGGTGTCCGTCGGACAGACGATGATCTCGGGGGAGACCGTAATAGCCAATGCCAAGCCAAAAGGGCGCGCGCGCCCGAGCCAAAAGCGCCAAAACAACCAATCCGGCGCCTGAGCTCGATCTGAACGGTTCTGAGTGGCGGCGCCCGAAAGGCGTCCGCATTCGGCCGATTCCGATCCGCAGCCTGTTTCCGAACGTGCTTACCCTGATCGCGCTTTGCGCCGGGCTGACCTCGATCCGCTTCGCGCTGCAGGCGCGGTGGGAAACGGCGGTGATCTTCATCGCCGTGGCCGCCGTGTTCGACGCGCTCGACGGGCGGATGGCACGGCTCCTCAAGGGCACCAGCAAGTTCGGCGCCGAGTTGGACTCGCTGTCGGACGTGATCAGCTTCGGCGTCGCGCCGGCCCTGGTGATGTATCTCTGGGCCCTGCGCGACCTCAAAGGCGCTGGATGGGTGCTGGCCTTGGCGTTCTGCGCCTGCTGCGCGCTGAGGCTCGCGCGGTTCAACACGGCGGAGGAGAACCCGGCGGCGCCGTCCTGGACCAAGACCTATTTCGTCGGCCTGCCGGCGCCGGGGGCGGCGGGCCTGGCGCTGATGCCGCTCGTGATCGATCTCCATTTCGAGACCGACGCGCTCCGCATTCCCCTGCTGTGCGGGATCGTCTTCGCCATTGTTTCGTATCTGATGGTCAGCCAGGTGCCGACGATTTCCGCCAAGCGTATCGCCATCCGCAAGGAGTACGCACTGCAGATCCTGGTGATTGTGGCGCTGTTGACCGCGCTGCTCGCGACCTTCCCCTGGCTCGTGCTGTCGGTTATCGGGCTGCTCTATACGGTGTCCATTCCCTATGGGGCGTGGAGGTACCGCAAGCTCGCCAAGGCGCATGAGGCGGAGGTCGAAAGGGCCGCGGCGTCCGCGCCGGGCGAGGGTGCCGATGAAAGCCGGGATCGCGATGTCAGGGAAGAGGATCCGGAGCCGCGGTCGCCCCAGGGCCGGTCAATTCTTCACTGAAACGGGTGCGGGCACGGATCTTGAGAACCCCTGGCGGCACTGTATCTAGCGGGCGATAGGTCCGGCTCTCGTAATCGAAGACGAGATAGCCGCGCCGCTGGGCCTCGTCCACGGTGACCATCACGGTATCGGTGGAGCCCATCTTCCGCGCATAGACATATTGCGAACGGATCGGCTTCGTGCCCTGGGCACTGATGTCATTGTCGTCGAAATCGTCACTCATGACCGCAACTTTCCCCGGCAGCAGCTCTGCCGGCAACTGCGCCCCCACGGACTTTACTGGCACCTTGCCTAAAGCATGGGCGAAAATGGCTAACGATCTGTAAAGCTTAAAGGTTTGGAAGGGGGCAGTCCGGCGGTACCGGAGTGGGCGCTCCTGGTACCGCCGGGCTTCTTAAGGGAGAGGAACGATCGGTGAGAGAGCCGATCGAGGAGAAATTATTCCACCAAATGGTTAACGAAGATTTACCGCAAATTGCGGTTTTCGGATTTTCATATCGGCGGGCGACCGGCGATTTGATGCCTTCGATCAGGCGTCTCGCCGGGATCAGGCCAGCATATTGCGGGCGCCTTCGACCGATTTCTTACGCGTGTCCTCGTCGGCTTCGGGCTCGCCCTCGCGCGGCGGGATGGCGAAGCCGCGCTGCACCGCGGGCCGTTCGCCGATCTGGTCGATCCAGCGCTGGAGATGGTCGAGGCCCGTGATATCGATGCCGCCCCAGGCCGAGCCCCGCGCCCAGGACCAGGTGGCGATATCCGCGATGGAATAGTCGCCGGCGAGATATTCGTTGTCCTTCAGCCGGGTATCGAGCACCGTCAGGAGCCGGCGGCTTTCCCGCTGGTAGCGGTCGATCGCCCATTGCAGCGCTTCTTCCTTCTTTTCCTGCAAATGCTGCGGGGCATAGCGATAGAAGACGTTTGCCTGGCCCATCATCGGCCCGATGCCGCCCATCTGGAACATCAGCCACTGGATGACGAGGGAGCGGCCCTTGACGTCGCTCGGCATCAGCTTGCCGGTCTTCTCGGCGAGATAGATCAGGATCGCCCCGGACTCGAACACCGCGAAATCGTCGTTATCGTGATCGACGATGGTCGGGATGCGGCCGTTGGGATTGATCTTGAGATACCAGTCTTCCTTCTGCTCGAGCTTGCCGAGATCGATCTTTTTGTAGGTATAGGGCAGGGCCAATTCCTCCAGCGCGATGGAGGCCTTCCAGCCGTTCGGCGTCGCGGCGGTAAATAGCTCGATCATGGGTCACTCCGGCGTGTCAGCGCTTGATTGCGCCCGCATACTCTCCGATAAGGGCGCGTGAACGCAAGCCTCCGTTAGATCGCCCACTCATGCACTGGCGCGCCATTTCGTTGATTCTCGCAATAGGCCGCCATCAGCTTGAAAATGTCGCCGCCATGCCGATCGAGAGCGCGCCGTTGCCAGTCGGTACCGGTCTGGCCGGACCGAACGCGCGCCTCGACGATGCCGAGAAAACGTTCGGATTCTTCCTTTTCGATGCCCATCTCCGCGAGTTCCTGCGCGGACCAAGGGAGAAACATATCGAGGACGAGACGGCGCGCCTCCGTAGTCGTCGTGCCGGGCCAGTCGAGCGGGGCCGCGAGGCCCGAGCGCGCCGCCGTGTAAAAGTTCTTGCGCGCGGTCAGGAATGGCAGGCGATCCTCGAGCCCCGTCTCATGCTCGACCAGATAGTGGACCAGACCGAGATAGAACGCCGTATTCGCCATCATGTCGATGATCGTCGGTCCCGACGGCAGGGTCCGATGCTCGATCCTGAGATGCGGCGTGCCGTCGAACTCGAAACCGACCAGCGCCCGGTTCCAGCGCCAGATCGTTCCGTTCTGTAAGCGCAGATGCCGGAAGCCCGTCGGGCTGTCGTCGAACAGGAACGGCAGCAGAACCTGATAGTCCCGGGCGTTCGCCTCGAAATACTCGGCAAGAGACTGCTCGACATAACCGGTTCCGAACGAGACGCGGCGGTGGGAGTTGTATTTGTCACGCAACGCCACGGATTGTTCGAAGAGTGGAATGCGTGTCTCGTCCCATAGCGATCGGCCGAACAGGAAGGGCGAGTTTGTGGCTGCCGCGAGAACCGGCGCCGACGCCATGATGGATGCGTTGTAATAGCGGTGCGCGAGCGGCGCCGGCGGCTTCAAGTGAATTTGGAACGATGTCGTGGCGGACTCGAGCATGACGTCTAGATGCTGGGTGACGAGATGATCGCGCCCTTCGATATCGATCGTCATGGGCCGCCATTCCCGGAGCCGCAACAACTGATTGTTTAGCGCGTAATAGCGCTTTCGCGGCGACATATTCTTGAGCGTTAGATCGTCTTCCCGGACCGCCGGCAAAATTCCGATCGCCACCAGATTGGCGTCGAGACCGTGCGCCACCGCGTTGGCCTGGCGCCACAAGGCGTCGAGCCGTTCGGTTGCGCGATCGAATACGCCGCTTTCGATCACCAGCGGCTCGAAATTCAGCTCGACATTGAAGCGCGAGATCTCCGGCACGACCAGCGGGTGAGCGAGCGTATCGAGAAAAATCTCGTTGATCGGGCTCGGGAAGAAATTGTGATCGACCAGCCAGGCTTCGACCTCGAACCCCAGGGTGAATCGGAATCGGAAAAGGCACCGGATTTGAGCGCGTCGGAAAGCTGGTTGGTCTCGGCCGCGAGCCGCGCCTCGAATTCCGCGAAATCGGCATCGCTGAATTGCGTCCTGGTGATGTCTTCGCCCATTACCCCCGCCCGTGGCCTAAAACGCACGGAAATCTTAAGCTACTGCTTCCCCTTGGGCCAAGATTTCCGTGCATTGCGACAAGCAGGGGCTCACGAGTGGTCGAGATAATCCTGCGCGGCCTCGATGGAGCAGGGGGCGATTTCGATCTTTGTGCCCGCGGGTTGGCGTTGCATCGTGGCGTAGACGGTGATCGGCTGCGTCAGGTATTTCGGATCGGTCATCGTCACCTCGCCATAGAGCGTGTTCTTGTCCGGGCTCAGGCGATAGCGCTCGACGACCATGCGCGCGTCGCTCGACGGCGCGTTGCGGCCGAGACCGCCGGGGGTTGCCTTCAGGTCGGCGGTCTCGATCACCAGCGTATCGCCGTCCATCCAACTGACCGCGTCGCCGAGCGGCGTATGCGCGGCTCTGGCCGGATGGCTGCGGCGGTCGAGATGGATTATGCGGTGGGTGTCGTAATACTCGTGATGGATGGTGAGCGTATCGCCCACCTGCCGCCAATCCTGAAGATTGGGCGTCATCACGATCGACGGCAGGCCCGGCGACTTGCACTGGTTCGCCGGCAGGTCGTGCGCATCCATGGCCGCGAACGCCGCCTTGCCCTCCGCCGTCATCTGTTCGTAGACCCGCCGGTCGCCGCGATCGAGACCGGGCACGTTGACGCCCTCGATCTTGATGTCCTCGGTCTCCGGCCCGCCGGGACCACCAGGACCAGGTCCGAAGCGCCCGCCGTCGCGCCCGAAAGGCGGCGGTCCGCGCCGGCCATCGCGTTCGCCCGATCCACGCCGGCCGCCCGGCCGGTGATGTCCGCGATCGACCAGCCACACGCCGGTGAAATCGGCATATTTCGAGGAAACCACCGCCCCGCGCGCGGGAGCGGATGTGAGGGTGGGCGTGCCGAAAAGCGCCGCCGCACCGATCGCAACAAGAGCCTGACGACGATGGATGAGCATGACCATGTTCCGTCCTATCGTTAAGGCGACACCCCATGCGCCGCACGCCGGCCTCGAAAGGGTATCACGCGGCGGGGACGGAAAAGCCTGCGGACTAGTTTCCTAAACTTTCGTTCATCATGGCGCCGGCCCGACTGTCGCCGGCGTCGAAGAAACGATAAACTCGAATGTTCTAGTCTGCTTGGTTGAACTTCGGGGCGGAAGGCGCTTTCAGCATGGTTCGGGAACCGTCGAGGCTCGGGGTCTTGGACGGATGGAGAGGGATCAGCATCCTCGCCGTCATGGCCGGCCATTTGCTGCCGCTCGGCCCCAAGGTCCTCCAGATGAACGCGGCCGTCGCCACCTTCGGGATGGCCGTGTTCTTCACGCTCTCCGGCTTTCTGATCACCCGCTTCCTGCTCCGGAACGACGACATCCCGGTCTTTCTGGTGCGCCGGATCTGCCGGATCGTGCCGCTTGCATGGCTCTACATGGTGGTCACTCTGACGCTCTTAACGTGGCAGCCCCATGCGCTCCTCGCGCAACTGTTCTTCTACGCCAACTGGCCGCCGATGCACCTGACGGACCTCACCGGACATCTGTGGAGCCTATGCGTCGAGATGCAATTCTATATCGGCATCGCAGCGCTGGTGCTGATCGGGGGCAAGCGGGCGATCTTCGTCCTGCCGCTGATCTGCGTCGCGGTGACGGGCTATCGCGTCTGGCACGGCGTACACATCGCGATCAACACCTATTACCGGGTCGACGAAATCCTGGCCGGCTGCATCCTCGCCCTTCTTTACCACAAGGACAAAGGCGCGTTTCTCGGCAAACTCCCGGTGTTCATCGGCGTGCCGCTGCTTCTGGCGGCGTCGCATCCCGAGGGCGCGTGGCTCAACTATTTCCGGCCCTACTTCGCCGCGAGCATGGTCGGCGCGACGATCTACCAGCCGGGCCGCCTCACCACCAAAGGCCTGGAATCCCGGCCGCTTCGATACGTGGCCGAGATATCCTACGCCCTTTATGTCCTGCACGGGATCCTGGGCCTCACCTGGCTCGGCTCCGGCGACAAGGTCGTCAAATACCTCAAGCGCCCCCTCTATTTCACCGCCACCTTCGCCCTCGCGCACCTCTCGACCTTCTACTACGAACACCGCTGGATCGCGCTCGGAAAGGCCTATCGCGGGCGCGAGGGACGGCGGGCAGGGGAGGCGTCGTGATCCGATTAGTCGCCGTCGGGGACAGCTAGCTTGCGCCGGCCGAGTATCCTCAGCGTCGTATTTCGGCAAAATCGAAGAACGGGGTACAGGATCCGTGATGCGGTCTCCGATCGGAAAACGCTCGCGTTCAGACGATTGAAGATGCCGGAGGGGGTCGTCAGAAGGGCAATTTTGTGGATGCACTCGTCGCCGTGGCTCACCAAACCATTCTGGACGAGCGCCATGCCTTCATCCAGATCGATGTTTTTCGATTTCAGCCATGAGACAATCGGATGGTCGGATCGTGCATCTACGAGTTGCACGTCGCCGACACTTTCCTTAAGCCGGAGCATCGTTACATAGCTCGAGCAGAAGGGACATTCGCCGTCATAGACTATGTAGGCCGAGTCATCACTGGACATCGAAGACCACCGAATCCTCCTTTACGACGTGCTCCACCAATTTGCCTTTCCTTAGAGATAGGCAGACTGACTGGGTTAGCAAACGATATCGGTCGATCTTCCTCACATCCATCTTATTGAATGCCTTGTACATCCATGGATTGCTCGGATGATGGTGCAGTCTCAGATAAAAGCTGTACCGGCCGAAATTCGCAATGCGCTTGAGCATCTTCCTGTGATGGGCACGCAGAAACGTGCCCACAAGGGACAGCCGTTTCAATCGGTCCTGCGCCAACTCGGGATCAGCGATTGGAGGCGGGGTCGGGCAGGTTCCAGAGCTCAGGACGCGGCTGTAGTCGGAAGCCGACCCCCAGTATGTGGGGAAGTAGTGCCCCTCGGTTTTCGCCTGATCGAAATAGCCATGGGACGCCGCATATGAGTGGCTCAAGAAGAAGGATACAGGGACGTTGACCCATGGTCCGTCCTCGATTTGGGCCTGTATCATCGGTATCTTGAAGTCAGCGACATCCCACCAGGCAAGTTTGGCGGAATCACCGAGGGCTGCGCTTCCACCCATCAATACCGAAATGATGCAGCAAATCTTTGGAGCCCATCCAATATCGACGTCAGACTTGTTCCGAATGGCAAGAAGGATCGAGACGTTGTTCCAGATCCAAGGCCAGAAAGAAGAGTCCGCCAAATAGGTAGATCCCAATATGCAGTGCATCGTAGGCCAGCGTGGCAATTCGTAGCCAAGACAGCCGGCAGACCGCGAATAGGGCAAACACCTGCGTTACCAGAACAAGAGTATTCGATTGCGTGACCACGGCGCCAAAGCCGTCGAATAGCCATTGGGTTAGCGCGGGAATTGCCCCGGAAGGAAGAACACCGCGCTTGAGTCCCCCAACATCATGTTTTGAGTTGGATTTTCTAACGCCCACGACCAAGGTTCCGGACCGAGATTTACCTTGGCGACACCTGACCAAAAGTAGTTCCCCAGATGCAGCCCAACGGCGATAAACGCAATGCAGGTCGCCAGGAGTTCGAGATCGATCCGGGCAAGCACTCTGGTCCCGCGTTCTTCGGCGCTCCGTCTTGCGATCCACCTTAAGAGGCTGAGAGCACATGCGCTCATCGCGAGAAACTCGGCCATCTCCGTCATGTACTGAATGTCTAGACGGGACAACGAAAATCCGGAGATCTCATGAACAGCGTAGCCTGTCAGTGTGATGTAGAACGCTGCCGGATAAAGAAAGCTCGGCCGCCAAAGCGACGAGATCGCGGCAGCAATCGCAGGCCAGTAGGCCCAATCGACAAATTGAGCGAGATAAGAGAAATGGTCATCGGCCAACGTGAAGTCGGGCGACTGGAAGATGAGAAAGAAAAGGATCCCCATCGCAGTTGCGCAGAGTCAGCGTTACGAAAACTCTCGGCAAAGCGCTATATGTGACGCGGAGAAATACGACGGCGATCGCAAGGGCGATGATGGCGGCCGGGATTATTCCTTAAGTCGACCAATCCAGTTGGCGGATGACATCACGATAGATATAGAACAGCAAGATGCCGGCCAGCGCGATCACGGCCGTCAAAACGGTTGAAGAACTTTCGGATTGGAGCGAGCGGTCTTCGCGGAAACGAGAGGGTAAGGCTTCTTCTAAATGCATTGCCCTCCGGCCCTCACAGCAAAGTTCGCGAGAAGCACAACCCATTCGCGACTTTATCTAAAGTAGAGTAGCAAATTTCTAGAGTTCATGCATTAGGTAACCTTAGATTTACAGCTATTTGCAATGCACTCTAGCTACAAATTACGGTGACAGTGCACAAAACTACCGGCTGCGCAGGCTCGCCCTCACTCCCCCTTATCCAACATCCTCTCATAATTCCCCGCCATCACTTCCGCCACCGGCTTGCCGCCCTGCACCGCGTCCATCATCGCGGCTTCGCGGGCGGCCAGGCCCTCGGCGGTCTTGACGATCTCCTCGGCCTTCTCGGCGGGCAGGAAGACCGTGCCGGAGCCGTCCGCCAGGGCGTAGTCGCCGGGCTTTACGGGGATGCCGCAGATCGTGACCGGCGTGTTGAATTCGGTCTCGATGATGCGGCCGCGGGCGGTGGCGGGGACGGCGCCTTTGCCGAAGACGGGGAGGCCCAGGGCGTCGCTTTCGTCGATGTCGCGGGCCATGCCGTCGATGATGACGCCGGACAGGAATTTCTGCACGGCGGCGGCGGAAAGGATGCCGCCCCAGCCGGCGCAGTCGGCGCGGGAGTGATGCTCGATGACGATCACGTCGCCCGGATGCGCGGCGTCCACGGCGGCGGTGCAGAGATGGCGCTCCGCCGTCCGGCCCTTGGCTTCCTCGAGCTTCACCGTGAGGATGCGGCCATGGAGCTTCTTGCGCGGTCGAGAGGCGCGAGAGGCCAAAGGCGACGCCTTTGACACCCAACCGGTCCATCGCGTCCGAGACGACGCAGCTATCGAGCTTGCCGAGGCGGGTGACCAAGTCGGTCATGGGAGCATGTTCCGTTCAGTAGGGGGCGGCTCGGCGATCACCCCCATCCAACCTTCCCCCATCGAGGGGGAAGGCCCTTCGATGGCGCGCTCCGTAGCTTCCTCCCCCTTGATGGGGGAGGCCAGGTGGGGGTGATGCTCGAGCCGCTTCAACATTGTCATGCTTTTCCCTACGCCGCCCGCCATTCCGCGAAGGTGATGCCGGTGCCGGTGCCCGCCGGGGTGCGGTAGCCGGGGATGTAGTCGACCCAGTTCAAGGGCAGGTGCTCGACGGCGCCGGCGACGCAGACCCAGTTCAGGATCTCGGACGAGCCGGCCTGCAGCTTGTTGCGCGGCAGGGTTTTCAGGGTTTCCGCGTCCTTTGTGCGCAAGGCCTCGATCACCTTGTGGTCCAGCTCCTCGTCGACCATGAAATGGCTCAAGCCGCCCGAGGCCAGAATGCCGACGCGCGCCTCGCCCGGAAACGCCTCGACCGCCCGGCGGATCGCCTGTCCAAGGGCATAGCATCGCGCGGGGCGCGGCTGGTTCGGCGGGTAATAGGTGTTCAAGAGCACCGGCACGATGGGGATCGGACGCGCTTTGTCCATCAGGTGCTGGTGGATGTAGGAGATGGCGTGGCCTTCGCTGTCCACGCCCGGCAGCGCCGACGACGTCGCCACGTCGAAGTCGTTCTCGATCAAGCGTGTTGATCAGATGCAGCGCCATATCCTGATGGACGGGATAGGTCCGCGGGCGTTCGGGCTCGTAGAGCCGGGCGATCTGTTTGGCGAACCAGGGCGGCACCCGCGTCTCGTTCTTCGGCGCGGCGTCGATGGTTTCGCCCCAATAGACGGCGAGGGCCGGGCGGTTGCTGTCATGGAACAGCTCGTCCTGGTCGTCGCCGACGATGATGAGGGTGTCGAGATCGGCGGCCTGGCATTTGCCGGCGAGCGTCTCGATCCCGGCGCGCACGCGGTTCTGCCGGGCTTCCATCTCGGGCCGCGTGACCTTGTCCTTGAGCGCGGGATCGGCCTCGGCGAGGAGTTGGTCGAAGGTGGCGGGGCGGCCTTCCTTGTCGAGCCGCGCGACGATGACGTCCCACTCGTTGTATTTCAGGAGGTCTTCGTCGTCGCTCATCAGCATCGGCGTGTGCGACGTGCCCAGGCCCAATACGATCTTTGCCACGGCGTTACTCCGTTTACTGGTTGCCGACGGTCTCCCGCGCGGCCTTCACGTCCTCGGGCGTAACCGGGCCGGCATGGTCGCCGAACCGGTCGCGGATATAGGAGAGGACGGCGGCGAGGGACGCGTCGTCGAGCTGGCCGAACATCGGCATGGTGTTCTCGCCGCGCCCGTCGAGCCGGTTCTCGCTGTCGAAGCCGCCGGAAATGACGAAGGCGGCCAAGGTCTGCGGATCGCCCTTCACCCACATGCTTCCCACCAGGGGCGGCTGCATCCGAGGCACGCCCATGCCGTCCGCCATGTGGCAGGCGAGGCAGTTGGCCTCATAGACTTTCTCGCCGTCCGGCGCGGCATGGGCCGGTCCCATCCACAGAGTCAGGACCACGGGCGCGACGACGCATATGGCGACAACCGCGCCGGCGAGGATGAGGATGACCGGAAGCCGACGCATCACTTGCCGGTATAGGTGATCTTCCAGACCCGGCCCTTTTCGGAATCCGAGACATAGAGCGCGCCGTCGGGGCCGACCGCGAGGCCGACCGGGCGGTAGCGCATGCCATTCGGGCTGCCCCGGAAATTGTCGGCGAAGGCGGTCCATTTGCCATTCACCTTGCCGTCCTTCATCGGCACGAACACGACCTTGAAGCCGTCCTGCGGCTCGGGCGCGCGGTTCCAGCTTCCGTGGAAGGCGATGAAGGCGCCGTGCTTGTATTTCGCCGGGAACTGGTCGGCTTCATAGAAGATCAGGTCGTCCGGCGCCCAATGGGCCGGGAAGGCGATCAGCGGGTCGGAATATTTGCCGGCGGGCGGGGACTTCATGCCGTCGCCGCCATATTCCGGCGAGATCACCCGTTTGTTCAGCTTGGTGTCGAAGAATGTGTAGGGCCAGCCGTCATTCTGACCTTGCTTGACGACCTGGAATTCCTCGGCGATGCGGGTCGCGTTGTCCTTGGCGTTGTAGAGCTTGGACCAGAGATTGATCTGATCGCGCCCGTGCATGACGAGATAGAGCTTGTTGGAATCGTTGTCCCATTCGAGCGCAATGGAATTGCGCAGCCCCGTGGCATAGCGCATCCCGTCCTTGTCCTGGGTCTGGCCGGTCTTGTCTGCATCGAAGCGCCAGATGCCGCCGTGCTTTTCGAGGAGCGGGCAGGGATCCTGGCCGGGCGAGCCTTGTGTCCTGTCGTGCTCCTGGCAGGCATTCGAGGGCGCGCCGACATTGACGTAGATGTGCCCGGCCTTATCGAAGGCGAAGGGCTTGTCCTCGTGCATGCGCTGCTCGTCGAAGCCGGAGATCACGGTCTCGGGGCCTTGGGAGGGCACCAGTTCGTCGCCGTTGAATTTGTAGCGGTAGACGGTCGTGGAATCGGAGACGTAGAGCATCCCGTCATGGAACGCGATGCCGGTGCCCTCGATCTTCGAGAAATGATGAACCTCGTCGGCGCGGCCGTCATGATTGACGTCGCGCATGGCGATGATGCCCTGGATTCTTGTTCGGGTCCGGCCGGCCGAAACCGAGCTGCTTGGTCATCAGATAGACGTCGCCGTTGTCGCGCACCGCGACATGCCGCGCCGGGGCCGGAGCCCGCGTAGAAGACCGTGGCGTGGAAGCCGTCCGGCAGGACCAGATCGTCCGGCTCGGCGGCCAGCGCTCGCACCCGCCGTCAAAACGCCCCGCGGCCAGCACCGCGCAGAAGACTTTCGTCATGAATCCCTCCCTTATCACTCGATGGCCGCATGTTAGAGAAGGCGCGAAATAGCTGCTTCATCTGTCTGACGTCTTTTCGGATCGAACGGCGTCATTCTGCTCCGACTTGGCCGCGATGTTAGACCATGAGCGCTATTTCGCCAAGCAAAGGCCGCGCCGACGGCGAGTTCCGCTTCCGGCCAATTCAGGAATGGTCAGCACAGCAAGCCTTCGCCTCGGTCGTGATCGGCGCGAAGCCTTCCTTGGTTTCCGTGGGATCGCGGAAGGTCGGGCGCGAGCAGTCGAAGACCTTGCCGTCTTCCGGCGCGATGGCGGGCTCGACGGGGATCATGTGCCCGGCATAGGGCTCGCGGGTCATGATCCGGAAGGTCTTTTCGCAGACCGCCATGCGCTGGCCGCGGTGGTAGACGTGGCCGTCGTCGTCCTCGACCGTCTTCCACGGGCCCTTGTAGATCACCGCCTGGTTCTTCTCGATGCAGGGGCCTTCCTTGCCTTTCCAGGCGAGCACGGTCACCGCGCGGTATTCGATGCCCTCGACGATCCGCCAGGGCTCCTCGTCGCGTTTGTCGATGGTGATGCCGTAGAAGCCGGCGTCTTCCAGCGCGCGGATGAATTCGTGCTCCTGCAGCGCGCCGGAGACGCAGCCGCTCCAGAGTTCGGGATCGGATTTGAGATGGGCGGGGGAGGGCTCGTCCGAGACGATGTCCGAGATCGCGATCCGGCCGCCGGGTTTCAGCACGCGGTGGATTTCGGAAAAGAGCTGGCGTTTCTCGTCGTCGCCGACGAGGTTGAGCACGCAGTTCGAGACCACGAGATCGATGGAATTATCGGCGATCAACGGCGATTTTTCGCGAAGTTCCTCGATTTTCGCCTGAGTTGCCGCGTATTCGTCCGCGGAAGCGACCGGATTCGCCGCGAAAATTTTGTCCAGTAAGTCAAGATCGGTGCGGAGGTCCTGAATATTGCCGCGCTTGAACTCGACATTCGCATAGCCGATCGCGCGGGCGACTTCGGGGGCGCTCTTGCGGGCGAGGTCGAGCATCTCGGACGTCATGTCGACGCCGATCACCTTGCCCTCGGGCCCGACGATCTGGGCCGCGATGAAGCAGATCTTGCCGCCGCCGGAGCCGAGATCGAGCACGGTCTCGCCGGGCCGGGCATAGCGCGAGGGATCGCCGCAGCCATAGTCGCGGGCGAGCACATCCTCGGGGATCGCCTTCAGGAGGTCCGCGTCGTAATCGACCGGGCAGCACAGCGCTTCCTCGCGCTCCTTCGCCCCCGCCGCATAGCGCTCGCGCACCAGATCGCTGACCACATTCATCTCGACCTCCTTTACCGCCTCTCACGCCGTTATAGCATCTTCCGTCCTGAGAAGCCCGATCGACTCCCGGTCGAACGACACGCTCTTCACCAACGCATGGACCTCTTTGCCGGGCATCAAGCCGAGATCATGGGCGGACCGCTTGGTAATCCGCGCCCAAAGCCGGGCATTCTCCTCGCCCGTGCCGTAGCCGGTATCGATCAACACATCGACCTGGGCGTTCGCGGCGGCAGACATCTCAAGTATTATCCCAGAAAAACCATTTAATATGCTGATATTATGGGGTTGTTCCAGTGCGATAGAAACGTCGCGCGCGCGGATTCGCGCCCTCAGCCGGGACCCGAGCGCCGCCTTGAGCCGCGGCACGAACAGGCTTCCGCCGGGCACCTTGAGCTCGGTCAGATCGAAGGTCTCGTCATGCCGCTCGACCGTCGCGGGGAGCACCGAGCCGGCGGTATCGGGGCCGGTCAGTGGCGCGAGATCGAACCGGCTCAGCAGGCTTTCGACCGGCCCCGCCGCCGCGACCTTGCCGTTGTCCATCAGCACCAAGGTATCGGCGAGGCGGATGATGGTGTCGATGTTGTGGCTGACATAGAGGATCGGCAGCTTGAGATCGTCGCGCAGGCTTTCGATGAAAGGCAGGATTTCGTCGCGCCGCTCGGCATCGAGGCTGGCCAGAGGCTCGTCCATCAGCACGAGGCGCGGATTGGCGAGAAAGGCGCGTCCGATCGCCACCCGCTGCTTCTCGCCGCCCGACAGCGTCGCCGGCTTGCGGTCGAGCAGATGGTCGATGCCGAGGAGCGCGGTGACATGCTCCAGGATGATCGACCCCGCGCCCGACCGGTTCCCATAGGTCAGGTTTTTGAGCACCGACATATGGGGGAACAGCAGCGAGTCCTGGAACACATAGCCCAAGCGCCGCCGCGCCACCGGTACATTCACCCCGGCCTCGGAATCGAACAGCGCCTTGCCGTTCACCGAGATCCGACCTTCATCCGGCTTGACCAGTCCGGCGATCATGTTGACGACGGTCGTTTTGCCCGCGCCGGACTTCCCGAACAGGGTCGTGATCCCTTGGCCGGCCTGGAAGGCGACATCGATCGCGATGGAACCGAAGGTCTTCTTCGCCTTTACATCCAGCGTCACGGCCGGACTCCGAGGCGCTGCGCCAGCCGGCGGGAGATGACCTCGGAGGCCGTGAGCGCCGCGATGGCCAGGACCAGCGAGATGATCATCATCCGCGCGGCCGGCCATTCGTTGCCGGGCGTCTGGGCTAAGGTATAGAGGGCGAGGGGCAGGGTGCGGGTCTCGCCGGGAATATTGGCGACGAAGGTGATGGTCGCGCCGAATTCGCCGAGCGACCGGCCGAAGGCGAGGACGGTCCCGGTCAGGATGCCGGGCAGGATCAGGGGCAGGGTGACGGTGAGGAACACCCGCCAATGCGAGGCGCCGAGGGTTTCTGCCGCCATTTCGTAGCGCCGGTCCATGGTTTCGAGCGACAGCCGGATCGCCCGCACCATCAGGGGAAAGGCCATCACGGCCGAGGCCACTGCCGCGCCCTTCCAGGTGAAGGCGACCGTGATGCCGAGCGCGTCATGCAGGAAGGCGCCGAGCGGGCCTCGTCGGCCCAGCAAAAGCAGGAGGAGATAGCCGACCACGACCGGCGGCACCACCAGCGGCAGGTGAACCAGCGCATCGAGGGCGATCTTGCCCCGAAAATCGACCCGCGCCAGCACCCAGGCGATCCCGATCCCGAACGGCAGGCTGCACAGCACGGCCACGATTGCCACCTTGAGCGACAGGCCAAGCGCGATGGTCTCTGCAGGGGTTAATCCAAGCATTGCGACAGTCTAGCTGGAGGCCAATGGGGCGGTGAAGTGATTGTTGAATTGCTGAATGCCCACGGGCGAGATTTTCACTCATCTCAAGGGTGGAAATTCCTCGTGTTTGTACCATCTATTCTGAGATCAGCCGCCCAAAAAGAGCAGGGGCGCGTTCTAACGGGAAGACACGCTTAGATGACCGTCGACGAGATTCCCTTGGATATCCGAGGGAAAGATTTCTTCCACCACATCGATATGGGATTCTTGAATCGGCGACTGGCTATGACAGCCCTACCCGCACCGCTACGTGAAGAGTATCGGCAGCGCGCTAGGTCGGGCGACGACCATTTGACGGTTCTAGGTAACGATCATCTGCTCGTCACCATGCTTCTTGACAGCTGTGAGTGGGCACAAGTTCCCACTCTTCTAGAAGCCCTCAATGAGGGAGTCCCCCGCCGCCTATTTCGTAGCACAGAGCGGCTTACACCCTGCCCCGAAATCTACGAAGCCGATCGAGTGGAGCATCTAGTCGAACTTAACATTGACTTCGGCAAGCCGGTTAAGATCGCGTACCACACGAGACATCTCGTCAGCTCGACGGGGACTATGACGTTGGCCTTGGGCAGCGGGGACGGCTATGTCGAGTTAATCGTCGGGATTCTGCATGACCGATCGAGTCATTTTGAGATCGAACCAATCGTGATTGGTGCACCTTGGTGGGACCACCAGAGAAACGGCGACGCGAGCCGCACATTAATGTGGCACGGTCAAGACTTTGGGGAAATCTTGCCAGAGGATATTGTGGAATTCTCCAGGATGTCAGAGGTCGCAGCGGAGAGTGCGTCCGAGTGGATGGACGCCATGTGCAAGCTGCCGGAGGCGAAGGTGAAGGCAGCGTTCGCCAGTCTTCTAAATGAACCGACCAAGAAAGACTGGGGCGGTGAGAGCAACGATCACTTTTCGAGTAACGTCACGGTTGACGGAAGTCGGCGCACAGCAGCCTTTCTCTTGAAAGGCCCAACCGATTTTAGAGAAATGACGCTCGACATGTGCGGGCGACGCGCCGACCAGGTGTACCGCTTGGTGGGGTCCAACGCGGATGTATCGGTCGTCCAGCACTCGCATCTAGTAGGCGAAGCGGTTAGGCAGGTGTTACGCGCCTTAACCGTTTATCCGGGCGGTCGCACACGAAAATATTGCGTAATCGATGGACAGGCCACCTATCGAATACTAAAGGCGTACTCGTTGATATAGCTGCTCTATGTCGTCGATGGCCCCTCTTACGCGTTCTTGTAAGACCGCCAAAACGCTACAGTCGATTTCGCCGGAGGTCAGGCCGAGCATCAATTGCCGTACAGCTTCGCCGGGTCGACCTCGACATCGGCGATGGTCACCAGCTTGTCGCCCTTCAGCGCCCGGAAGAAGCAATTGTGCCGGCCGGTATGGCAGGCGACGCCCTTCTGATCGACTAGGAGGAGGATCGTGTCGCCGTCGCAGTCGATGCGGAATTCCTTCAGTGTCTGGATTTGGCCCGAGCTTTCGCCCTTGCGCCAAAGCCGCTGGCGCGAGCGCGACCAATAGACCGCGTTGCCGGTCTTCAGGGTTTCGAGGATGGCGTCATGGTTCATCCAGGCGACCATCAGCACCTCGCCCGTGTCGTGCTGCTGGGCGACGGCGGGGACGAGCCCATCCTTGCCGAAGACGATTTCCCGCAAAACCGCTTCGGCGGCGCGATCCGGGTCTGAATTGGCCATGTCGGCGTCGTCCTGCTTGTCGGTTCGGATGCCGGCCTATGCCAAGCCGCGTTGAGGGGCGGTGGAGCCGTGCTATAAGACAGAATGAGCACGAACATGACCGACGTCAACGCTCCCGTTATTTCCCATGGAATACAGCCAGAGTCCGGCGGGCCCTTGCTGACGATGGAGGGCGTCGGCTTCGCGCGGGGCGGCCGGACGATCCTGGAGGACATTTCCCTGACTTTGACCCCCGGCGAGATCGTGACACTGATCGGGCCGAACGGCTCCGGCAAGACGACCCTCGTGAAGGTGGCGCTCGGCCTGCAGAAGCCGGACGAGGGGACCGTAAAGCTGAAACCCGGCATTCGGATCGGCTACATGCCCCAGCGGGTGGCGATCGATCCCGTGCTGCCGCTGACCGTGCGGCGCTTCCTGTCGCTCGGGGGGCATTGCAAGATCGGCCGGCGGAAAGCGGCGCTGGAGGAGGTGGGCGCCTCTCACGTCATCGACAGCGCGATCCAGTCCATCTCAGGCGGCGAATTCCAACGCGTGCTCCTCGCCCGGGCGATTCTGCGCGAGCCCGATCTTCTGGTACTCGACGAGCCGGTCCAGGGCGTGGACGTAACCGGGCAGGCCGCGCTTTACGATCTCATCTCCCGCATCCGCACACGCTATCACTGCGCCGTCCTGATGGTTTCCCATGACCTCCACCTCGTCATGGCCTCGACCGACCGCGTGGTATGCCTCAATCAGCATGTCTGCTGCAGCGGCCATCCCGCGGTGGTGAGCCAGCATCCGGCCTTTATCGAGATGTTCGGGCAAGAGGACGCCAAGCGCCTCGCGGTCTATCACCACGAGCACGACCATGTGCACAAGGCGAGCGGCGAGATCGCGACGCTCCCTCACGATCACGACCATAAGCACTGACCGCCGCGCATGAACGACTTCGTCATCAAAACGCTGCTGGCGGGCTTCGGCGTCGCGATCGTCGCGGGGCCTTTGGGGGCGTTCGTAGTCTGGCGGCGGATGGCCTATTTCGGCGATGCTCTGTCGCATTCCGCGCTTCTGGGCGTGGGGCTGGGGCTGGTTCTGGGCCTGGATCCCGTCATCGGCGTCGTTGTGATCTGCGTTGCTGTGGCGGTCATGCTGGCGTTCTCCCAACGCCAGAAGACCCTCGCCGGCGACACCGTGCTCGGCATCATGGCCCACGCCACCCTCGCCATCGGCCTCGTCGCGCTCGCGTTTCTCACTTCGGTGCGCGTCGATCTGATGGGTTATCTTCTCGGCGACGTGCTCTCCGTGACCAAGGCCGATCTCTGGCGCATCTGGATCGCCGCCATTGCCGCGCTCGCGGTTCTCGCCGCCATCTGGCGGCCGCTCCTCGCCGCCACGGTCCACGAGGATCTCGCCAGGGTCGAAG
Organism: uncultured Alphaproteobacteria bacterium; assembly: GCA_963732795.1. Lineage (GTDB taxonomy): Bacteria > Pseudomonadota > Alphaproteobacteria > CAVTAV01 > CAVTAV01 > CAVTAV01. The sequence goes on from CAVTAV010000002.1 coordinate 401,682, forward strand.
GCGTTCCCGTCCGCGGCGTTCAACTCACCCTGATGGTCCTGATGGCCGTCGTCATCGCCATCGCCATGAAGGTCGTCGGCGTGCTGCTGATCACCTCGCTCCTGATCATCCCCTCCGCCGCCACTCGCCGCTTCTGCCGCACCCCCGAGCAAATGGCCGCCCTCGCCGCCATCCTGGGTTGCGCCGCGGTGGCGATGGGAATCTGGCTCTCCTTCCGCTTCGACACGCCGGCGGGGCCGAGCATCGTGGTGGCGGAGACGATTATCTTTTTAGTGACGATGGTGTTGCCGGGGCATCATTCTGCCCGCTAACTGGCGCCGCCGTGGTCATTGCGAGCGACCGAAGGAAGCGCGGCAATCCAGACTGCCTGGATCGCCACGGCGCTTTGCGCCTCGCGATGACGGTGATCACAAACCTCCGTTCGTCCCGAGCTTGTCGAAGGACGAACTGAGTTTAGGTGTCAGAGCGCCGCGTTGAACTTCTGGAAGCCCTGATCCAAATCCGCGATCAAATCGTCGATATCCTCAAGCCCCGCATGGATGCGCAGGATCGGCTCCGGCGCGGTCCATTTCGTGGCGGTCCGGGTCTTGGAGGGCCAGGCGGGGAGGGCGAGGCTTTCGAAGCCGCCCCAGGAATAGCCCATGCCGAAATGCTCCAGGTTGTCGAGCAGGGCGGCGACGGCGGGTTCGGTGACTTCTTTCAGGACGACGCCGAAAAGGCCGCTTGCGCCGAGGAAGTCGCGTTTCCAGATGTCGTGACCGGGGTGGCTCGGCAGGGCGGGATGGAGGACTTGGGCGACTTCCGGGCGGGCTTCCAGCCATTGTGCCAGGGTGAGGGCGTTGGCTTGGTGTTGGCGCAGGCGGACGTCCAGGGTGCGTAGGCCCCGGAGGCCGAGATAGATGTCGTCCGGGCCGCCGCATTGGCCGAGGGTGCCGGCGGCGTTGCGTAAGGGGAGCCAGGCGGCTTCGGTGGTCGTGACCGTGCCGAGCATGGCGTCGGAATGCCCGACGATATATTTGGTGGCGGCCTGGATCGAGACGTCGACGCCGAGGGTGAACGGCTTGAGGAACAGGGGCGAGGCCCAGGTGTTGTCGAGGATGACCGTCGCGCCGCGCCTTATGGGCTTCGGCCGCGATCGCCGGGATGTCCTGGATCTCGAAGGTGAGCGAGCCGGGGGATTCCGAGATAGACGACCTTGGTGTTGGGTTTGATCAGGCTGGCGATGCCCGCGCCGACGGTCGGGTCGTAGTAATCGACCTCGACGCCCTTCGGCTTCAGCATCTTGTCGCCGATGGCCCGGGTCGGGGCATAGGTCGAATCCGTGATCAGCACATGGTCGCCCATGTCGAGATAGGCGAGGAGCGAGCAGGCGACCGCCGCGAGGCCGGACGGGAATATCCAGGTCATGTGGCCGCCTTCGAGCTCCGCGACGGCTTTCGCGAAGGCCCAGGTGCCCGGCGTGCCGCGGCGGCCATAGAACGGGCGGTCGGTCTGGAACGGGTTCGCCGCCCGCAGCTCGGCATAGGTCGGGAACAGGATCGTCGAGGCGTGATAGACGGGGGGATTGACCGCGCCGTGGAAAGCTTCCGTGTCGCGGCCGGCCGTGATGAGGCGGGTCTTGTCCTTCACGCGCCTAACCGACTTCGACCGGCGTGTCCGGCGCGCTGCCCCATTCGGACCAGGAGCCGTCATAGACCGCGAGCTTGCGGTGCCCGATCATATGGAGGCCGAGGAACAGAACGCAGGCGGTGACGCCCGAGCCGCAGCTCGCGACCACCGGGGCCTTGGTATCGACGCCCGCCTCCCGGAACGCAGCCTCGATCGCCTCGGGCGGCAGGAAGGTGCCGTTCTCGGGATCGAACAGCTTCGTGAAGGGCAGGTTCAGCGAGCCGGGGATATGGCCGGCGCGCACATTCGGCCTCGGCTCGGGGGCCTTGCCGGAGAAGCGCTCGGCCGAGCGCGCGTCCACGACCTGTTCGCGCCGGGTCTCGACGTAACGCGTGATCTGCCCCTTGTCGCGGACCATGAGCGAATTGAGGCGCGCCGTGAAATGGCGCTCCTGGGGCATCGGCGGCAGGTCGTCCACCGGCCGGCCTTCGCGCAGCCATTTGTTGCAGGCCGCCATCGAGCACGACGACATCCTCGTGCCCGAACACCTTGAACATCCACCATGCCCGCGCAGGCGCTCGCCACGCCGCCGCCGTCATAGACGACGATCCGGTTGCCATCGCCGAGGCCGAGCTTGCGGACCCGGGCGGAGAACTTCTCGGCGCTCGGCAGCATATGGGGCAGGTCGCTGTCGGTATCGGCGATCTCGTCGATATCGAAGAACACGGCGCCGGGGATATGGCGCTCGTGATATTCCGTCTTGGGGTCCCGGTTGTCGGCCGGCAGGTACCAGGAGGCGTCGACGATGCGGACGTCCGGCGCGTCGAGATGGGCGGCCAGCCAGTCGGTCGAAACGATGGTGTTCGGCGAGCACGTCAGCGGCCACGGGGCGATCTCTCGTGTCAGGTGTCCAGCCAGGAGGGCGTCGGGCAGGCCCTTGGATTTCAGGAACTCGGGATTGAACAGCTTGCTTTGATAGCGGCGTGCCGTAATCGCAGAGGATCGTGACGATGGTCTTGCCGGGCCCGAGCTCCTTGGCGAGGCGGATCGCGCCGGCGACATTGATGCCGGTCGAGCCGCCGACGCACAGGCCTTCGTCGATCAGCAGGTCGAAGATGACCGGCAGGGCTTCTTCGTCCGGGATCTGGTAGGGGAAATCGACCGGCGCGCCTTCGAGATTCTTGGTGATGCGGCTCGTGCCGATGCCTTCGGTGATCGAGGTGCCTTCGGGTTTCAGCTCGCCGGTCTTGTAGAAATTATAGAGCGCCGCGCCGCCCGGATCGGCAAGGCCGATCTTGACGTCCGGGTTGCGCTCCTTGAGGACCATCGCGGTACCCGCCAGCGTGCCGCCGGTGCCGACGGCGCAGATGAAGCCGTCGACCTTGCCGTCGGTCTGGGTCCAGATCTCGGGGCCGGTGCTCATGAAATGGCCCATCCGGTTCGCGACATTGTCGAACTGGTTGGCCCAGATCGCGCCGTTGGGCTCCGTCTCGGCGAGCTCCTCGGCGAGGCGGCCGGAATATTTGACGTAGTTGTTCGGTCGCTGGCATAGGGCGCGGCGGGCACGAGCCGGAGATCGGCGCCGCACAGCCGCAGCATGTCCTTCTTTTCCTGGCTCTGGGTCTCGGGCATGACGATGACCGAGCGGTAGCCCATGGCGTTTCCGACCAGCGCGAGGCCGATGCCGGTATTGCCGGCGGTGCCCTCGACGATCACGCCGCCGGGGCTGCAGCAGGCCCTTCTCCTCGGCGTCGCGGATGATGTAATAGGCCGCGCGATCCTTCACCGAGCCGCCCGGATTGAGGAACTCGGCCTTGCCCAAAATGGTGCAGCCGGTCTCTTCCGAGGCCTTGCGCAGTTTGATGAGCGGCGTGTTGCCGATCGTGCCGAGGAATCCGTCGCGAATTTGCATGGCGGTCTTGGGTTGAAGGGCCGATGGAAACCCGAACCTACCGGCAGACGCCTGACCGTTCAAGCACCTAACGGGCGGCGCGCTTGCCAGCGGCCCGCCTTGCGTGTATTCGCTTCAGCCATGGCGAAGAAACCCCGATCCACCGGCCTGAAACAGCTTGGCAAGCCGACCAAGCTCCCCGAGGGGCCGGACGAGGCGCTTCTGGAGCGGGTCGCCGATCCGAATAAGGGCACCGCCTATGTCGTGCGCTTCACCTGCCCGGAATTCACCTGCCTTTGCCCGATTACCGCCCAGCCGGATTTCGCCCATTTCGTGATCGATTATGTGCCGAACGGCTGGCTCGTCGAGAGCAAGAGCCTGAAGCTCTATCTCGGCTCGTTCCGCAATCACGGGGCGTTCCACGAGGACTGCACGGTCTCGATCGCCAAAAGGCTGGAGGCGCTTCTGAAGCCGAAATGGCTTCGGATCGGCGGTTACTGGTTTCCGCGCGGCGGCATTCCGATCGACGTATTCTACCAGTCCGGCAAGGCCCCGACGGATGTCTGGATTCCGGACCAGGGCGTCGCGCCCTATCGCGGGCGGGCGTAGAGGCACTGGATTGCCGCGCTCCCGTTGGTCGCTCGCAATGACGGATCTTTTTAGGACGTCATCGCGAGGCGCGAAGCGCCGCGGCGATCCAGGACGGTCGGGGCTTGATCAAAATCAAGGAAGCTTGTCTCGCCTTGCGTTGTCATTTGCCATTGCTGGCTGACCTTTACCTGCGAGGAATCATGTCTCTTCGTCGCTCTATTCTGGCGCTTGCCGCCGTAATGCTCGTCGCGCCTGCCGCTATTGCCGCGGACGGACAGGAGGCGACGGTGAAGGAGCTCATGCTCGGGATCGTGATCCCGGCCTCCGACGGCGTGTTCGGGGTGGCGTCCGAGGCGCCGAAGAATGACGTCGAATGGGAGCGCATCGAGGCGGACGCCATGGTGCTCGCGGAAGCCGGCCGGCTACTGACTCAGGGCAGCCGCCCGAAAGACCAGGGTGACTGGGTGAAGTTCTCGAACGATCTCGTCTCCGCGGCCCTCGAAGCGGCGAAGTATGCCAAGGCCAAGGATGTCGACAAGGTGAGCGATGCGGGGAACACGCTCTACGACTCCTGCGACTTCCTGCCACATGAAATACATGGCCGATCGCGTCCCTCAGTAGACTGTAGGAAGTACGGGGCGGGGCTACTCCCAGCCGGATTTCTCGTCCTCGGGGACCCTTTGCAGGAACGCCTCGACGGCGTGGATCTTGCCGCCATAGACCTTGAATACCTCCCAAGCAGCGAGCCGATGGCCGGCGCCGCGCGGCCAATCGATCCGATGCCAGACAAGCCCCATCTGCTCGTCGACCATCACGAGCCGATCGTGCAAGCCCGGCCGCATGGGCGAGGGCTGGGTCTTGATGTTCTTGCAGGTCGGATTCCAGGTGCAGGCCGGACCGGCCGTGAGGCGGCCGTTTTCCCTGCGGTAGGCGTCCTCGGTGAACGGCGCGTCGACTTTGACGAAGCTACCGGCCTCAAGCCCACGCGGATAGTAGGACGCGATCCGGATATCGTCTTCGCGCGACATGCGCTCGTCGGGCTTCGGCATGTAATTCATCGCCGGGCTCGGCTCCTCGAGGCCGGTGAGGTCGAAGAAAAAGCCCTCTTCCGGCGTGCGGGTCACGGTCGTCTCGATCTCGGTGATCTTGCCGTCGATGACCTTGAGTCGGAGCGTCGCAAGCGCGGGCATTCCCGAGGTCGTATCGACAACGAAGTAGGACCCGGCATTGTGGGTCGTCGTGTCGATGATGTCCTGGCGGAATTTCTCGATTTTGGTGGCGTCCTTCCAGAGCCCGTCGCCGAGCTTCATGTCGTGGGTGTTCTCGGTGAAACGGACAGACTTGGCGAGCGGCAGCTTCGAGGGATCATGCGCCACCAGGGCGGCGAGATACTGATCGATGAAGCCCTTGAGGCACGCCCGGTCGCATGTCTCGGCCGCCTTGGCCGAGAGGCCGGGTACGAGAAGCCCCAATATGGTGAGCGCAAGTAAGCCTTTTCTCATGATCCTCCCCCTTTGGAGCGTTCGGCCCCCTGCCGTCAGTCTCCCTCGTAGGCGCATCCCGCGGTGCAGGTTTCGAAGAGCGTGATGCGGCTCAGGCCCGGAAGTGTAGGCTTTAGCCGCGTCCAGATCCACTTGGCGATGACCTCGCTCGTGGGATTTTCCAATCCTTCGATCTCGTTCAGATAACGATGATCCAGCGCGGCCCAGATCGGCTCGAAGGCCTCGCGGACGTCGGCGAAGTCGGCCACCCAACCGAGCGACGGATCGAGATCGCCCTCGACATGGATGCGCGCGCGGAAGGAATGACCGTGCAGCCGACGGCATTTATGCTCCGGCGGCACGTTCGGCAGTAGATGGGCCGCCTCGAAGGTGAATTCCTTGAAGATTTCCATATGTAATCCTGGGCGTTCTAACCCGCTCGGATCGTCACCCCAGCGAAGGCTGGGGTCCAGCCGATGCAGGGCCTGGATTCCCGCCTTCGCGGGAATGACGGGGTGAGAGGCGGGAATGACGAGGAGGGCGGGGTGTGTCCCTTTGTCATGGAATACCGAGGTATTTGTGGGTCTGCAGGCTCAGGCGCCATTGGGGATGGGCGAGGCAGTATTTGACAGCTTCCGCCGTATTGGCGTCGCGGTCCGGGCCGTCCATGGGCTGGAGAAAGAAGCGCTCGAACGCCCAGTCGGCGAACTGCTCCGGTACGGCTCCGGCCTGCGGATAGACCAGCTTCAGTTCCTGGCCGCGCCGGACGACGATGTCGGTCCCGCCCTTGGGGCTCATGCAGATCCAGTCGATGCCGGCGGGCGGCGCGACGGTGCCGTTGGTCTCGACCGCGATCTCGAAGCCGCGGGCATGGAAGGCAGCGATCAATGGCTCGTCGAGCTGCAGCAGCGGCTCGCCGCCGGTGCATACGAGATAGGGGTTGCGTCCGTCCGCCATCCCCAGAGCGCGGCGGCCGCGCCGGCCAGAGCTCGTCGGCGGTGGCAAATTTTCCGCCGCCGGGTCCGTCCGTCCCGACGAAATCGGTATCGCAGAACCGGCAGATGGCGCGGTCCCGGTCCTCGTTCGCGGCCGGACCACAGGTTGCAGCCGGCGAAGCGGCAGAACACGGCGCGCCGGCCGGTCTGCGCGCCTTCGCCCTGGAGCGTCAGGAACAGCTCCTTGACGAGATAGGTCATGGGCGGTCAGTCGACGCGACGGCGCGGCTGACGCCTTGCGTAGCGTGACGGGATCGGCGAGCCCGGCTTCGGCGAAACCCTTGAGCCGCAAGCGGCAGGCGTCGCATTCGCCGCAGGCCGGCCCGTCCGGCATCCGGATCGTAGCAGCTCGTGGTCAGGCCGTAATCGATGCCGAGCCGCGTTGCCTTCGCGGATGATGTCGGCCTTCGACATCTCGATCAGCGGCGCGTGGATCTTGAGCTTCGCCTTTCCCTCGACGCCGGCGCGGGTCGCGAGATTGGCCATCGTTTCGAATGCGTCGATGTAGTCCGGCCGGCAATCGGGATAGCCCGAATAATCGATCGCATTGACGCCGACGAAGATGTCGTAGGCGCCGAGCACCTCGGCATAGGCGAGCGCAAAGGACAGGAAGACCGTGTTGCGCGCCGGAACATAGGTGATCGGAATGCCGGCCGACTCCTGGTTCTTCGGCACCGGGATGTCGTCGGTCAGCGCCGAGCCGCCGAAGGTGCCGAGATCGATGTCGACAATCTTGTGATGCCTGACCTCCATGGCCTCGACGATGCGCTTGGCGGCTTTGACCTCGACCGCGTGGCGCTGGCCGTAGCGGAAGGTGAGGGCGCAGGGCTCGTAGCCGCGCTCGCGGGCGAGGGCGAGGGCGGTGATCGAGTCCAGTCCGCCGCTCAGCAGCACCACCGCTTTCGGTTTTTCTCCGGTCATGTCAGACTGCAGGCACATCGTATTTCTCCGGCGCGAACGATGGGGGAACTCATACAGGACGCCGGGCAACCCCGCAAGTTCGCTCAGGGCGGGCGGGACGCCGCGTAAAGTATAGCGTTTCAAGGAGTTTTTCGCGATGCCAAGGTTCCGACATGGAAAGCTTATGGGATTTCATGCTCGCTGCCCTGGCGGCGACTCCGGGCGCCTGGGCCGCCGACTATATGGCCGGGCAGGCCACGGTCGATCGACGGCCAGCACCTCAAGCTCGACGGCAAGACGTTGTCGCTCTACGGCATCGACGCGCCCGCGCTCGACGCGACCTGCCTGGAATGGCGCGGTACGAGCCAGATCAGCTATCCCTGCGGCGAGCACGCCAAGGCGTTCCTGGCAAGCATCGCGGCGGCTCGCGCGATTTCGTCTGCGTCAAGGCGGCCGGCGGCGATGCCGACCAGGTCACCTGCTATGCCGACGGCCGGGATGTGGCCGAGGCCATGGTGGAAGCCGGTTGGGCCGTTGCCTGCGGCTATGCGAGCCGCTATGTGCGGGAGGCGACACGGCGCGCGCACGGCGCGCGTCGGTCTGTGGGCGGGGAACTTCAAATTGGCCGGCCAATGCCAAGCGGCCGACCTGCCGGATGGAGACGACCCATCCGCCGCCGACAATCTGCCGCCGGCGTCGAAATTCAAGCAGAAGCCTTAAGTCCTAAGGCTATAGCCTCATCCGGCGCTGCGAGAACGACAACGGGACGCTGCCGTACTGCTTGTACTTCTTGGCGACCGTCAGATTGTCCTTCAGGATCTGATTGTCCGGCCGATCCTCGAGCGCGGCCTCGTAATCCGTGATCGCGGCGTCCGGATCGCCCATGCCGAGAAAGGCGTTGGCGCGATTGTTGAGGAAGCGCCAGTCGTCCGAATCGAACCTCAGAGCCTTGTTGCAGGTGTCGATCGCCATCTCGAAGCGCGTCATCTGCGCATAGGCGATGCACATAGTTGTTGAGGACATAAGCCGAGTAGTTCGGCGACAAATCCATGGATTTGAGGGCTTTTTCGCCGAGCTCGATCGACTTTTTCGGGTTTGTCATCCCGCAGCGCGCGTTCCGCGTCGATCGCGATACCCACAGCGGGCGAGAAATTCATATCCGCCGATGCCGGCCGCGGATAGGCCAGCAGGGCGCCAAGTGTCAGCGTCAGAGCGGTGCAGGCTAGTTTCGTTCGTGTCATGACCGTACCTCCGGTCGAACCGGGCCGATTATCGCATACCGGCGAAAATTTTGCGAGAGACGGGGCGCAGTAACCAGTCAAATCCGCGCGATCGGGCAACCCGCTCTGCGAGTTCGCCGTCCTTCGATTACGCAATATAGTCTTAACAGAATTTTAATGCACCTTAGCCAGACATGAAGCCGTAAGGACTCTATGCGACGTTTAGGACTAAATTCGGCCGTAAGTCCAGAAGATGTCTTTTTCGTCCATCGAGTTCGAATACTCAAGAGGTCGCTTCGACGACCCGGTCCGTTGCTTTCGATTCTCACGTTACTGTCACAATACGGCCATCTAAGCCTTCTATGGTTGTGACCGCAAAGCGGGGGTAGGGCGTGTAACCCGAGTTAAGGAGCTAGGACGAATGAACGTGAATATCAGCCGCGCAGGCGTGGAACGGGTCGCAGCAACCGTCCTTCGCCACGTGCGGCCGGACACACGGGCAGAAGCCGCCTATATCATTCGCGTGCGGCTGGGCTGCTACGGAATCGACGAAACCATGATCGCGACGGTGATCGACGCCTATTTCGAGTCGCAGAGCGAGACCGACGCGCTCGAAAGAGTTGCCTAGCGGCGTCTTTGCGCCGCCCGGTCCCGGCCCCGAGCCGGGCGCCTTCCATGACTTCGGAGAGTCGCTCCTCGGAGCCGCGTAACTGTTGCGGTGTCCGGCTATCTCCATGATTAATCCCGGTTTAACGTATCTCCCTAGCTTCGAGACGTGCGGACGACGCGCGCTTCGGACACCATCGTTTCGGCTTTGCAACCGCCGGATCTCATGCCAGGAATACCCTTATGAGCAACGGTAAGATCGTACCGGTCATTCTGTCCGGCGGGTCGGGGACGCGGCTGTGGCCGCTGTCGCGGTCGCTTTATCCCAAGCAGCTTCTCCCGCTGGTCTCCGAGAGGACCATGCTGCAGGACACCGTGCTGCGCGTCGCTGACCGGGAGCGGTTCACCGCGCCGATAATCGTCTGCAATGACGAGCACCGTTTCATCATCGAGGAGCAACTCGCCCAGATCGGCGTCGACGATGCCACGATCGTGATCGAGCCCGAAGGCCATAATACGGCGCCGGCCGTGGCCGCGGCGGCGATCCTGGTCTCCCGTCAGATCCGCCGATGCGCTGCTCCTGATCATGCCGTCCGACCACGTCATCGAGGACGAAAGCGGCCTTTCGCGCCGCCGTGGACATCGCCGCCGGCGCGGCTGGCAAAAGATAAGCTCGTCACCTTCGGAATCAATCCGACCCGGGCCGAGACCGGCTACGGCTATATCGAGATCGGCGACGGCCTGCCGGGCCACAAGGGCTGCCACGCGGTCCAACGCTTCGTCGAAAAGCCCAATGCGGCCAAGGCGAAGGAACTTCTCGAAGCCGGAAACTATGCTTGGAACAGCGGATTGTTCCTGTTTTCCGCCCGAGACCTATTTGAGCGAGCTCGAAAGCTTCAATCCGCCGATGGTGAAGGCCTGCCGGGCGGCCTGCGATCAGGCCAAGTCCGATCTCGGGTTCCTGCGTCTCGATCCGAAGGCCTTCGCGGCCTGTCCGTCGGATTCGATCGACTATGCGGTGATGGAGCGGACCGAGAACGCCGCGGTCGTGCCGGTCTCGATGGGGTGGAGCGATGTCGGCTCGTGGTCGTCGCTCTGGGACCTGAGCGAGAAGACCGACAGCGGGCAATGTAACCCTCGGCGACGTGATCTCGATCGATACCGAGGACTGCTATCTCCGGAGCGACGGCCCGGCGATCGCCGCCGTCGGGCTCAAGGACGTGGTGCTGGTCGCGACCCGGGATGCGGTTCTCGCGGTCTCGAAGGAAGCCGCGCAGGACGTCAAGGCCATGGTCGACAAGCTGAAGCAGCTCGGCCGCAACGAGCATGTCGCCCATGTCGAGGTCTTCCGGCCCTGGGGCTCCTATCAGACCACGGATTCCGGCAGCCGGTTCCAGGTCAAGCGCCTGATCGTCAAGCCGGGCCAAAAGCTCTCGCTCCAGAAACATCACCACCGCGCCGAGCACTGGATCGTCGTGCAGGGCACGGCTATCGTCACCCGCGACGATGAGGTGACGACGCTCTACGAGAACCAGTCCACCTATATCCCCATGGGCGTGACTCACCGCCTCGAAAACCCCGGCAAGGTGCCGCTGCACATCATCGAGGTGCAGTCCGGCGGCTATCTCGGCGAAGACGATATCGTCCGCTTCGAGGACACCTACGGCCGCGTCTGATCGTCGCGGCTATGTCGGGCCGTTCTTCTGGCTAAATCCGTCCGCGATTGCTAAAACCCTAGGCGAGGGGGCGGTTTCTCGCCCGTATCAGCACGTCAACGGGGAACAGTGATGAAACGCAGGGATTTCTTGAGCACGGTCGCCACGGGTGCGGTCGCGGCCGCGGCCGTCGCCGGATGCAGCAAGGCGGACGATTCCAGCAACGCCAGCGCGCCGGCCGTGGCGATGAAAAAGCGGACGCTCAAGATGGTGACCGCCTGGCCGAAGAACTTCCCGGGCTTCGGCACCAGCGCCGAACGCTTCGCCGAGCGGGTGAGGACGGTTACCGACGGCGCGCTCGACATCAAGGTCTACGCGGCCGGCGAGTTGGTCGGCGCCTTCGAGAGCTTCGACGCGGTCTCCCTTGGAAACGCGGATATGTATCACGCGGCCGACTACTATTTCCAAGGCAAGCACAAGGCGCTGAACTTCTTCACCGCCGTTCCCTTCGGCTTCACGGCGGACGAGATGGCGTCGTGGATCCATTACGGCGGCGGCCAGAAGCTGTGGGACGAAGTCTCCGGCAAGTTCAACATCAAGCCCATGATCGTCGCCAATTCCGGCACCCAGATGGCCGGTTGGTACAAGAAAGAGATCAACAGCCTGGAGGACTTCAAGGGCCTGCGTATCCGCTGGCCGGGCCTCGGCGGCGAGGTGATCCGGCGGCTCGGCGCTGCCGTCAACGCGATGCCGGGCGGCGACATCTTCCAGGCGCTGCAATCCGGCGCGATCGACGCCGCCGAATGGATCGGCCCTTGGAACGACATGGCGCTCGGGTTCCACACGATCGCGAGCTATTACTATTATCCCGGTTTCCACGAGCCCGGCTCGTCGATCACCCTCGGCGTCAACAAGGATGTCTGGGAGAGCTTCTCGCCGGTCCAGCAGGAGATCATCACGGCGATCAGCGAGTCCGAATACAACCGCTCGCTCGCCGAATACAATTTCCGGAACGGCGAATATCTGAAAATCCTCGAGACCCAGAACCACATCGTCCCGCGCCAGCTCTCGGACGATATCCTGAAGGAAATCGGCCGGGTCTCGAACGAGGTGATGAAGGAGATCGCGGCCGGCGACGAGCTGTCCGGCCGGGTCTACAAGAGCTACATGGACTTCCGGACAGCTCTCGATCGAATGGCGCCGCGTGGCCGAGACCGCCTATCTCGAAGCGCGGAAGCTCGACTTCCCGTACGGGACGTAAGCTAGGCCGACTTGCGGTCCGGAGTAATCGTCTCTTCGGGCTCCAGCAGGCGGTGGAGATGGACGATGACGTATTTGGTCATCGCGTCATCGACATGCTTCTGGCTGACGCCGCGCCATGCCTTTAGCGCCGAGGCGTAGTTCGGAAAGATTCCGACCACGTCGAGCTTGCCCGGGTTAACGAAGTCGGTTCCTGCCGGGTCCTTCACGCGACCACCGAAAACCAGATGCAGAAGCGGCTTACTCATTGAAAATCCTTGTATTTCCTTCTTGCCAATATCCGTCAGCCCCATAACTCCCGCGGCGGCGGATACATAAGCGATCCTTGATAGGTTATTCCCGGCTCCCGGTCGCGCTCCAGCATCAGCGGCCCGTCCAGATCGACATAGCGGGCCGCGCCGGCCAGGAGCGTTGCAGGCGCCATCGCGAGGGACGTTCCTACCATGCAGCCGACCATAATCTCCAGACCCATGTCGTGCGCTTCGCGGGCAAGGTCAAGAGCCTCGGTCAGGCCGCCGGCCTTATCGAGCTTGATGTTGACGGCTTTATAGCGCCGCTGCATCGCGGCGAAATCCGACAGGCCGTGAAAGGATTCATCGGCGCAGAACGGTACTGGGGTCTCGATCGAATTCCAGAACGGATCCCCGCCGGCCGGCAAGGGCTGCTCGATCAGTTCGACCCCGAGTTCAGCCAGCCGGAGCGGAAAGGCCTCGGCTTGGGCCTCCGACCAGGCCTCGTTGGCATCGACGATCAGCCGGGCCTTGGGCGCGGCTTCGCGGACCGCCTTGACGCGCTCGATATCACCCTCGCCGCCCAGCTTCAGCTTGAGGAGCGGCCGGTCGGCGGCCTTCGACGCTGCCATGGCCATGGCATCGGGCGACGATAAGGTGATCGTGTAAGCGGTGACGACCGGCTTCGGCTCGGGCAGGCCCGCCGTTTCCAGGGGGGATGCCGGAAAGCTTGGCGTCGAGATCCCATAAGGCACAATCGACCGCATTTCGGGCGGCGCCGGGGGCAGGAGCGGTCTGCAATCCGGCGCGATCCAGGCCGTTTTCGACCTCGGACGGATGCCGTTCAGCGTGGCTTCGACGCCGTCCAGGGTCTCGCCATAGCGCCGATAGGGGACGCATTCGCCCTGGCCGCGCTGGCCGTCACGGCTCAGTTCGACGCGGATGACCTCGGCAACGGTCTTGGAGCCTCGGGAGATCGAAAATCGCCGCCTCGGATCGGCCAGGTTTCGCGGAATATTGCGAAGTGGGTTTGCGCCATCGGGCCTATTGGCCGGTCGTTCCGGCATGCGTGTCAGGGACGGGTGGGGAGCAGCGGCGCTCGCATCTATCGTGGGCTGTTCGGGCTGTCCGTTTCGTCCGTCTCCGGGGGCGGCGGCAGCGGGATGCCCATGGCGGTGAGCTGCATATCGGCGGCATCCATCTGCTCGGGCGTGAGCATGGCGGCGATCTTGTCGCTCTCGACTTCGGCGGCGACATGCCCGTGGGCCGACGCAGTATAGAGCCAGACATAGGCCTGGACCGGATCGGGCTCGGTGCCGAAGCCCTGTTCGTAACAAAGGCCGAGCCGATACTGGGCGCGGACTTGGCCGCTCTTGGCGGCCGATTCATACCAGAGCAGGCTTCGGCCGGGCTTGGCGGCGTATTCGCCGTTCCGAGCCGCGCCAATTGGCCGAGCATGAAGGCCGCATCGGCGTTCCCGGCCCGCGCCGCTTCGCGATAGAGATCCATGGCCCCAAGCTCGTCCTGCGGGCCGCCGAGGCCGAGGCGCATCAGATCGGCGAGGAAATAGACGGCCGGCGGATAACCGGAATCGACAGCCTGCTGCAGAAGCGTCCGGCGCATCCTCGAAGTCGATCCGGCCCAGATAGCCGTCGATCCGGGTGAGGGCGAGCTCATAGAAGGCCGGGGCATAGCCGTGGTCCGCAGCGCTTCAGCCAATAGGCCCGGCCCTTCTCCCGGTCGAGCGGGACGCCGAGGCCCTGGTAATACAGGAGACCCATGTTGAATTCGGCCACGGGATCGCCCTGGCGCGCGAGGTCCTCCCAGGCCGCCGCGGCATCGACATAGTTGCCGTCGCGATAGGCGGCGACGCCGGCCTGGAAATCCGCGCGGGCAGGGACCATCCCGGCCAGAAACGCGAGACAGGCTCCGATCAGCACATATGACGGGTTCTTGCTCGTCGATCCGCCCCCCGATGGCCTCGATTTTCCGCGGTTACGTGCCGGACGGGCCGGGCTGATCCTGGGTCGCGGGCACGCCCTTCTTGATCCGCGCCTTGAGCGTCTCCAGGAGGCCGTCGATGCCCTTGCTCTGCACGACGGACGCGAATTCCTGGCGCTGCGAGATCGACATGCTGACGCCCTCCACCACCACGTCGATCACCTTGGGCTGCCCGTCCACCAACCGCACGCGCCAATCCGCCGTAAGCGGCTGGGATTGGCCTTTCCGCGTGATCTGGCTGTGGACCATGATGTCCTTCTTGCCGGCGGGCGTGGTTCCGGTAACCTTGAATTCCTCGTTGGTGAAACCGCCGAGCCGGGTCGAATAGGTCTTCAGGATATATTCGTTGAACAGGGCCTGGTATTCGTCCTGCTGCTGCGGCGAGGCCTTGCGCCAGTTGATGCCGAGCACGAACCGGCCGATGAAGTTCATGTCGAAACCGTCCGTGAGCATCCCGTGGAAGACCTTCTCGCGGTCCTCTTCGGACATGCTCTTGTCGCGCAGAACGTCGAGCGCCTTCGTCGCCAAATCCTGGATGAACTTGGTCGCCTGATCCGGCGGCACGGTCTCCGGCGTGTCGTCGGCGAGGGCGGGGCCCATGGCAAATGTCAGGACGGCGACGAGAAGCACCGCCGCGGAACGTATCCAGGCTGGCATCAGAGGTCTCATTCCTGTCGGGATGGGGCGTGGGTATGCGATGGTCTATTGTCCCGCGCTTTGGCCGTCGTCGGTCTTGCTGGCAAGATAGCAGATGACGTCGGTTCGGTCTTGTTGCTTGGGAATGCCGGCGAACGGCATCTTGGTCTTCGGAATGAAGTCCCGCGGCCGGGTCAGCCACTCGTTGAGGGCTTGCTTTGTGAGAACGACATCCGCGTTCAGCAGCGCTTCCGAGAATTTGTAGCCCTTCACCCTGCCGACGTGATGGCCGTATACACCGTACAAATTGGGGCCGATCGTGTTTTTCGCGCCCTTTTCGATGACATGGCAGGCCGAGCAGAGCTTCGTGAACACCTCTTTGCCGTGATCGAGGTTGCACGAGCCGCCGTCGTCGTCCGAGGCGAGGGCGGGGGCGGCGATCAGGCCGGTGAAGGCAAACGCCAAAATCAAGGTCCTAGACTTGGTCGTCATGACAACTCACTTTGCACCATAGTTAACGCCTGGCTTTGCCGGTGGTTCGCACCGGCGCGGCCGGAATTGGGGTCCGCTTCGCCTCCGGGGCCTGAATATACAGCCCCAAATCGATTGGGAAAGCCATAGCGAACAACGTCGCATCGTGAGCGTTAACAGGGCGTCCACATCGAACGAGTGTTAACGGGGCCTTAAGATGTTGGAAACACAATGGGCTAGACGGATCCGCCGTGTCCGGCAGCCGTCATTTGGCGACCGCGTGCACCCAAGGAAATGGCCTTGCCCGAAAAGCTGAATCTGACCACCGACGACGTTGCGCGTCTTCTCCAGGACCCCTCGGACGAAAATAGAGCCGTTACCGCCCAGAAGGTTAGCGCCAATTTTGGCCCGACCCTGAGCGATTCCGAACGCGCCATCGCCGAAGACATCTTCAAGCTCATGGTCGACGACGCCGCGGTGCGCGTGCGCGCGGCGCTGTCGGACAGTCTGAAGGACAATCCCGAAATCCCGCACGACATCGCGCTCAAGCTCGCCCACGACGTCGGGGAAGTCGCGCTGCCGATGATCGAGTTCTCGGCCGTGCTGGACGACGGGGATCTCTCGGAGCTCGTCGCCTCACAGGGCGCGGACTACCAGGTGGCCGTGGCCAAGCGAGCGGTCGTTTCAGAGACCGTCTCCGAGGCCCTGGCCGCCACGCGCAACGAAAAGGTTGTCGCGACCCTGGTTGCGAACGAAGGCGCCAAGATTTCCGAAGGCACGATGAACAAGGTGTTGGACGAGTTCGGCGACAAGGAAGCCGTCAACCAGCCTCTGGCGCTGCGCCACGAGCTGCCGCTGACCGTCGCCGAGCGGCTCGTCACCCTCGTATCCGACAATATCCGCACCCATATTCTGACCCATCACGAGCTGTCGGCGAATTCGGCGGCGGATCTCGTGTTGCAGGCGCGGGAGAAGGCGACCGTCAGCCTCTTGGACCGCGAGGACGAGGCCACCGATGTCGTCGCCCTGGTCAAGCAGCTTCACGAGAATCACCGTTTGAGCCAGACCCTGCTCATGCGTGCGCTCTGCATGGGCGACATGGCGTTCTTCGAGGCCGGCATGGCGCAGCTCGCAGGGATCCCGGTGCTCAACGCCTACAAGCTCATACACGACAAGGGCGATCTCGGGCTGAAGGCCCTGTTCGACCGCTGCGGCTTCTCGCCCAGCCTAGCCAAGATCGCCCGTGCCGCCCTCAAGGTCATCGCCGAGACCGAATATGACGGCGGCGACCAGGATATCGAGCGGTTCAAGCACCGGATGATCGAACGGGTCCTGACCCAGTTCGAGCAGGGATTCGACCAGGAAAACCTCGACTATCTCATTGCCAAGCTAAGCCATAAGTCGGTTCACGCCGGCCATTGAGGCGTTTGCCACGGCCGCTCCGGAGTCTCGGGGGCGCCCGAATTCTTGTATGCCGGTAAGCTTGGTGTCATCTTGACGCCTATGGGCGGGTCGGTCCGCGAGGCCCCCATCCATCGAGGCGCCCCCATCCATCGCTGGTTCCGACCCTGGACCCCGGCTGAAGACCCTGGCATCCGTGACGACGAAAGCAACCACCGATCAGGCGATCTGGCTCCGCATGGCGTCGGAAGACGGCCAATATCGACTTGACGCCGGCGGCGAGTGGATCGTCGCGCATATTTCGTCTGTCGATAGCGCGCTCCGCAAGCTCTCGGTGCCGCAGGGGCTATCCGTCGTGATCGATCTTGCCGGGGTCGACAGGCTCGATACCGCCGGTGCCTGGGTGCTGCACCGGACCTTCGCCGAGCTCGAGGCCGCCGGCCGCGACGTCGGCTTCGCCAATGTCAGCGACAATCAGGCCGTGCTGTTGCGCCAGGTCGGGGGCGTGCCGCCGGCCGGGCGCGATCTGCGCGAGCGACACACCCTTCTGGGGCTTCTCGACGCGATCGGGCGGGCCACCGTCGAGAGCATCCGCGGGGGCCTCGGCGGTCTTAGCTTCCTGGGCCTCGCGCTCGGGACCTTGGGCCGCGTGATCATCCATCCCTCTCGGTTCCGCTTCACGTCGATGGTCTATCACATGCAGCAGGTGGGGCTAAACGCGCTGCCGATCGTCGGGCTCCTGACCTTCCTGATCGGCATCGTTCTCGCCTATCTGGGCGCGGCGCAGCTCCAGCAGTTCGGCGCGGAAATCCTGATCGCCGAACTCGTCGGCCTCGCCACCGTGCGCGAGATCGGCGTGATTCTGATGGCCGTGGTCGTCGCCGGCCGCTCCGGCAGCGCTTTTACGGCTCAGATCGGCGCGATGAAGGTGAGGGAAGAGGTCGACGCGATGCAGACCATCGGCCTCGACCCGATGGAAACGCTTGTCGTTCCGCGCCTCCTGGCAATGGTCATCACCTTGCCGCTCCTCACTTTTCTCGCCGATATCGCGGGCATCGCGGGTGGCTGCATCCTGTCCTGGATCGTGCTCGACATCTCGCCTCTGACCTTCATCGAGCGGATCCAGAACACCGTCGATCTCTGGTCGTTCTGGGTCGGGATCATCAAGGCCCCCGTGATGGCGCTTCTGATCGCGCTGGTGGGATGCTATCAGGGACTAATGGTCGCAGGCAGCGCCGAAAGCGTCGGGCAGCACACCACGACCTCGGTGGTACAATCGATTTTCCTGGTGATCGTCGCGGACGCGTTCTTCGCGATCTTCTTTCACATCGTCGGAGTGTGATCATGGCGGGAGACGACATCGTCATTCGAATTCGCGGGCTGCAGGAGCGCGTTCGGCGAACAGGTCGTCCATGACGGATCTCGATCTCGATGTCTATCGCGGCGAGATCATCGGCGTGGTCGGCGGCTCGGGCACCGGCAAGTCGGTGCTGCTGAAGGCGATCGTCGGGCTCGGCAAGCCGACGCGCGGGGCAGATCGAGGTGTTCGGCCAGAAGCGTGCTCGACGCCAGCCGAGAAGCAGCTCAGGACACTCGAGCGCCGTTGGGGCGTGCTGTTCCAGGACGGCGCGCTGTTCAGCTCGCTGACCGTGGCCGAGAACATCGCCGTTCCGATCAAGGAATATCTCAAGGTGCCCCACGATCTGATGTGCGAGATCGTCGCGCTCAAGCTGCCCTGGTCGGCCTGCCGCCGGATACCGGCATGAAATATCCCTCGCAGCTATCCGGCGGCATGCGCAAGCGCGCCTCGCTGGCGCGGGCGCTCGCGCTCGATCCCGAGCTTCTGTTCCTCGACGAGCCGACCTCGGGCCTCGATCCGATCGGCGCGAGCGGCGTTCGACGAACTGATCAAGAACCTCCAGCAGACTCTGGGCCTCACGGTCTTCATGGTGACCCACGATCTTGACTCGCTGGCGGCGGTTTGCGACCGCATCGCCGTCCTGGCCGACCGGCGCGTTCTCGCGGTCGGCACCATGGCGGACATGCTGCGCCAGACCCATCCCTGGATTCGAGACTACTTCCACGGCCCGCGCGCCCGCGCGGCCGACATTCAAAGTGACGTGAGCGTGCAATAGCAACTGAAAGCGAAGGCGTTCCATGGAAACGCGAGCCAATTATGTCCTGATCGGCGGCTTCACCCTGGCGGTCATCGTCGGCATCTTTGCATTCGTGATCTGGCTGGCGCAGTTCGAGTTCAATCGCCAGTATCACTATTACGAGATCCATTTCGACGGGATCGGTCTCGGGCCTCGTCAAGGCGGCAGACGTGCGGTACAATGGCTTGAAGGTCGGGCAGATCCGCTCGATGCGCCTCAATCCCAACGATCCCTCCCAGGTCATCGTCATCGATCGAGGTCAACAGCGACTTCCCGGTCTATCAGAACGCGATCGCCACGATGGAGTATCAGGGGCTGACCGGCGTCGCCTATGTCGAGATTTCGGGTCCGATCGGCGGCGGCAAGTTGCTGGAAGCGAAGCAGGGGCAGCAATATCCCGTCATCGCGTCGCAGCCGTCCAATTTCCAGGAGCTGTTCTCCGGCGCGCCGGATCTGATCAAGGGCGGCACCGTGCTGGTCGGCGAACTGACCAAGCTCGTGAACGAGAAGAACCGGGCAGCCTTCAGCAAGATCCTGGCCAATACCGCGACGGTCACCGACGAGTTCGCTGCCCGGTCCAACGATTTCGGCCAGTTCCTGTCGAGCCTGAAGGACACCTCGCATCAGGTCGGCGGCGCGGCGCATTCGATCAACGGCCTCGCGCCAGAACCTGAACGGATCGGTCGATACCGAGCTCAAGCCCGCTCTGGCCGATGCGCGCGGCGCGGCGAGGTCGGCCGATTTGCTGTTCGCCGATCTCAACGATCTGGTCCAGCGCAATCGAGGACGCCGTCGATGTCTTCGCGAGCGACGGGCTGGTGCAGTTCAGCCGGCTGATGGTCGAAGGCCGGCAGCTGGTCGCCAATATCTCCCGCCTCGTGGAGCGCGTCGAAAGCGATCCGGCGCGCTTCTTCCTCGGGACCCAGGACTCGGAGTTCACGCCGAATGAGAAACACTAATTCCGCCGGCCGGCCGGCGAGGGCCGTCCGCCTCGCGGCCGTTCTGGCCCTGGCGCTGCTCGTGCCGGGATGCGGCGGCAATCTGCTCGGCTTGCCCGAGGGGCCCGCGCCGGATATCTACACCCTGACGCCCAAGAGCACCTTCGACAACGATTTGCCGAAGGTGAAATGGCAGCTCGTCGTCGATCAGCCGACGGCGGCGCGGGGTCTCGATACCGACCGTATTGCGCTTCATCCGGAACCGACGGAGATCAAATATTACGCGGGCGCCCGCTGGACCGATCGGGCCCCGGACATGGTCCAGACCCTGATGCTGGAGTCCTTCGAGAATACCGGCAAGATCGTCGCGGTCGGGCCGGCAGACCATCGGGCTCCGCTCGGATTTCAATCTCGTAAGCGATCTCCGGGAATTTCAGGCCGAATACACCAAGGGCAACGACATTCCGAGCGTGCGGGTGCGGATCAACGTCAAGATCGTCAAGCAGCCGCGCCAGCAGATCATCGCCTCGAACAATTTCGAGCGGGTGGTCGAGGCGAAGGGCCCGAGCGTCAACGACGTCGTGCTCGCCTTCGACGACGCCCTGGGCAAGGTCCTCCGCCGGGTGGTCGAATGGACTTTGGTAACCGCCAACAAATCCGCGCAGGACACAAAGGCGGCGATCAGGGTCCCCGTGGAGCCGTGAGCTTCCACTCGACGTCGCCCTTGAGTGTGGCGGGCGTTACAGCCGCAGGGTGATCGCCTGGAGCATGAAGGCGTAGAGCGTGCCCATGTCGGAGACGAGGAGCTTCAAGAGGCCGGGCATCTGGGCTCGGCCACCGCCGCTGGCCGCGTTGGAGATCGCGTCACCGAACCAGGTCAGATAGGTCGACGCCGCCGCCTTGAACTTGGGGTCCGCCGTGTAGCGATGGCGCAAAACGGCGCGGCTCTTGCGGGAACCGAGCAGGACGTCGGTATGGCCCATCAGCGTTTCTTCGCCGCCGATATAGCGTTCCCACTGCTTGTCCGTGAGGGCGAAGTCGAAGACTTCGAGCGTGTCGACACCAACCGTTTCGGCACATTCGACGATGTAGGCCGCGGCGGTGAGGAGGTCGTTGCGGCTGCGATCCGACGGCACGGATTTCATCGCAAGCTTGGCGCCCGCAAGGAAGGATTGGGTCGCCGGTGACAGGTTGTCCGACGCTTTGGCCGGCGCATGCGCCGCTGGCGTAGCCGGCTTCGCGATGGGCATGGGCTCGATATTGGCCTCTTGGGCATGGCGCTTGGCGGGCGCCGTCGCCGCAGAAAGCCTGGCGAGCACATCGCTCGACTCTTCGTCCAGTCGGCGGATTTCGTTGCGCAGTCCGTGAGTGGCCTGGGTTAGTGCCTCCACGACAGCTTTCGAACGGTCGTCGAGGTCGCCGGTGCTCTCGTCGAGCGACTTGCCGGCGTTAAGCAAGCCGGTCTTGGCGCTGGTCGCGGCCCGGGCGAAGGTCAGGATCTTCTGATCGAAAAGGTCGCCGACGCGGGAGATATCCTCGCGCGCGGCGGCCGATTTTTCGTGCAGATCGGCGGAGCGCTTGTCCAGGAGATTGCCGGCCGCGGTCAGATGCGCGACGGCCTGATCGGAGGCGCTCTTGAGGCCCAGATCACGCCCGTCCAGCTCGGCGCAAGCCTGCTTGATGCGCTCGGAGACCTCGTCCACGGTCGCGGCGATCGAGCCCATCTCCTCGCGCATCGCCTCCGTCGTCTGCTCGATATATTCGCGCGACATCTTCGCGGCGGTCTCCAGCTCGGTCGAGCGGCGGGAGAACTCGTCGCCGGCCGACGCGATATTCGATGCGGCATTGTCCGAAGCCGTGTCGAGCAACTCGGCATGCTGGTCGAGCAGGGTCTTGGCTTCCGCGAGCTTGGCCGCCAAGGTCGCGGCCAGCCGGCTCGCGACGCTTTCGAGGCCGTCCGTCCGCGTGGAGACGTGCTCGCCGAGGCGGTCGATCGTCGCCGAGATCTCCTCGCTCATGCGGGCCATCCGGCCGGACATATCCTCGTCGAGACGGGCGATCCTGCCGCTGACCTCTTCGTCCAGATGGGCGATCTTGTTCGAGATCTCCTGGTCGATCGAAGCAACCTTGTCGGCGACCAACTCGTCCATCCGGGCCATCTTCTCGGTGAACGTCTCGTCGACGCGGGAAATGCCGTCCGAGGCCTCCTCGCCGAGCCGCGTGACCATGCCGGAGAGCTTGTCGCCGGCGTCGGCAAGCTGGGTGCTGATTCCGCTGGCGGCGGTTTCGATCTCGCCGGCCTGCGACTTGAAATCTGAACCTGCCGTGGCGATACGATCGGTTGCGTCCTGGGCGGCCTCGGACATGGCGGCGGCCTGTTGACGCGCCGCATCGGCGAAGCGGTCGATGAGGTCGACGAACTGGGCGTCGGTCTGGGCCGCAAATTTGCGAGTCTCGCCGACGATGCCGGAGAGCGTCTCCTCGGCCCGGGTCGCGGCCTGCTCGGAAATCCAGGCGACCTCCATGGAGTGGGACCGGATCTTCTCCTCGATGGCGTTGACCACGGAGTCGACCGCGGACTCTGCCGCGGAGGTCACGGTCTGGGCGTGATTGGCATATTGCTCCATCAGACGGCGCGCCGCGGCATCGGCGGATCCGGTCATCTCCTCGGTCTGATGCTTGAAGGCGTTGCTGGCGGTGTCGGCCCAATTCGCCGCGCGCTCGGCCGCGTCCTCCATGTTCCGCGAATGGGCCTTCATGGAATCTTCCATCTCGCTGCCCTGTGCGCGGAGGTCGCGGGCGAGCCGCTCCATCTCGCCACGCTCGGAATCGAGCACCGTACGCATATGCTCGGTGCGCTCGCCGACCATGCGGGTGACGTCCATGAGGGAGTCGCCGCTCGCTCGGAACGAAGCCCCGATCACTTCGGCTTCGGAGGAGGCTTGATCGGTCGCGGCGCTGAGCTGATCGACATAGGCCGAGAACTTGCCGCTCAAGGAATTGGTCAGAGCCTCGGCGAGCTCGGTCACGCGGGTCAGCCGCGCCAGATGCTCGTCGAGCTTGACGCGGGCCTGATCGATCCGGCTGGAAGCCTTGGAAATGGCATCGCGCGCAATCTCGTCGATCTTCTCGGACTGCTCGACGAAAGCGGCGCCGGCATCATGCACTTTACCGATAATCCCCTCGGAGGTGGTCTGGAGCACGCCGGCCTGGTCGGAAAACGCTTTGACGGTCTCACTCGCTTTTTCGGCGGCGAGCTCGGAGACCCGCTGCATTTCTTGCGCATGAGAGCGCGTTTCATCCTCGAGACGCCGGCGCGCTTCTTCGGCGGTGACGTTGATCTGGCCCGCGAGATGTTCGAAATCGGCGGCGGCGTCGGTGATCGCCTTGCCTTGATTGGAGAAGGATGCGCTGATCTGGTCGGTTCGCGTGCTGACCTGATCGGCGATCTGGCCGAGTTCGTCGACCTCCTTGTGGAGACGGCGGGCGATGAAGCCGGCGCGGTCGGCCGCGTGGTCGGCAGCGACGGTCAGGCTGAGGGAATGCTCGGCGAGGGTCTTGCCGACATTTTCGGCCTCGTCGGTCGCCTGTTTCGAAGCATCGCGCATCTTCGAGATCGAGCGGCCGAAGGCGTCGTCGATCTCGAGGCTGGCGTCGCGAATCCTTTCCGCCGAATTCTGGAACGTGTCCTCGATGCCGTTGCGCAAGCTCTCGGCCCGTTGGGTGGCCTCGGTCAGGGTTTCGGCATGGGTGGCGAGCAACGAGCCGGCCTGCTCGGCCTTGAGCACGGCCTGATCGGTCGCGCCGAATAGGTTGGAGGTCGCGGTGCTGACGATGGCCTCGATCTGGTCGGAGCGTGAGGTCAGATCCTTGACCAGGCCGATGAGGGCGTCGTTCTGCGACTTAAGTTGGGACTTGACGTAGTCGGCGTTGCGCGCGGCGGTCTCGGCGACGTCCAGCAGGCGCGAGGTGTGTCGTGCCATGCCGTCCTCGATCTCGGCGACGCGGTTGCGGGCGATCTCGGCCGCCTCGGTCAGACGGTGCGCGCCCTCGGCGATCGATGCCGACATGGCCGAGACCTGCTGCGAGGTGAGGGCGGCCGGATTGGTTAGAAGCGCTTGATTGAGCCGGGAGTCGGCAGCGTTACGAAGATAGAGCGCGATCAGCCAGATCACCGCGAGAGGCGCCGAGACGCCCGCCGCCATCGCGGCCAGGTTGGGCGCGTCAAGCGTCATGTATTTGCCGGACAAGGCCATGAAGGCGACGTAACTGGCGCAGGCCCCGATCCAGACGATGGACAAAATCGTCGCGATCAGGAACTGGGCGTTACGCTTCGATGCGCTCCGCTTGCGCTGAGGCAATTGCTGAGGCGGCAGAACCGGACCGGGACGCCCCTCATTGGCCGCAACGCCGGCCGTCGGGCTGACAGAGTCGTCTTCGCCAGCCGAAATCTTCATCTGGGACATCAGGACTTCCTTCGTAAAACTGCAATAAAGATCACTGATCCTTGATGCGCGGTCAACTACGGAAGTATCTGAATCATATAATGTTTCGGGAAACAATAAACCGGAATCGCGCAATATGTTGGAATTAACTGTATTTCGCCGAACGCCTTTGCGTTCGCTTGGTTCACCTCCCTCGTTGCGCTAGACTGGAATCGACATGACGAGAGAATCACGGGCGGGTACGCGGGGGCCGACTCCGGCTCAACGGCGCTATTTGCGCGGCGGGTTGGATCAGCCGGGCGGTAAGCTGCCACTTTTCGATGAATACGGGCAGGAAGTCAGCCGGCGAACCGTCACAGCCTGCATCGAGCAGGGCTGGGCCGAGCCGTGGTTCTCCAATCCCACCAAGCCCGACTGGCTGGTCTGCAAATTGACGGAGGCACGGGGCGACGGCTCGCCAAAGGCGGCCGGTCGCGCTCTCGCGAGCCTGCAAAGGCCGCTTCCGGCTGACCCGAGACCCGATTTAACCCGGCGAAAACCATTTTTTTAGTGGTCGTCCGGCTAATTTGCCGGCATTATGAGCGCTGGCCGTTCCGACTTAGTGGTAGATCTCGACCATCTGGCCCAATATACCTCCGGCGACCGGGCGCTGGAGGCGGAGCTCTTCGACTTGTTCCTGACCAACGGAAAAACCTATGTGGCGGCGATGAGGGCCGCGCCGGACCTCGCGGAATGGCGCCAGGCCGCGCATACGCTCAAGGGATCGGCCCGCGGGATCGGCGCCATGGTGGTTGCCCGGCTGAGCGAGGCGGCGGAAGGCTTGGCGGCCGAGCCGTCTGCGGAGGAGAAAGCCCGGCTGACCGAAGAGCTGGCGGCCGCCCTTGCAGAGGTCGAGGCCTTCGCCAGGGCGCGCGAGACCGCGCCGTAACCGTCGATGGCCGATTTTTCCTTCAGATCCTTTCGTATCCTGGTCGATCGACGATTCCTCGGCGATCCGCCAGCTTATCCATTCCACGCTCGACATTATCGGCGTAGGCACGGTCGAGGTCGCGGCCCATGGCGGCGAGGCCGTTGAGCATCTTAAAGAAGTCCGCCAAACCCATGGCGGATCGGCGTTATCGGCCGGGCGGCTCATCCATCGATTCGTCATGACGAATGTCGATATGCCGACCGTCGACGGCATGATGCTGCTCCGCTGGATTCCGCCGGCATGAGGAATTGCCCGACCGGTTCATGCCGGTGATCATGGTGTCGAGCTATGCCGATCCTGCGAAGGTGCGGGAGGCGCGGGACGCGGGCGTCACCGAGTTCGTCGCCAAGCCCTTCACCATCGCCAGCATCTGCAGCCGGCTGATCAACGTGATCGAGCGGCCGCGCCAGTTCGTCCAGACCGCGGATTATTTCGGGCCGGATCGCCGTCGCCGGTCGATGCCCTATGACGGGCCCGACCGCCGGGTGCTCACCGAAGACGATCCCGGCGTGGAGGTCATCCATGACTGACGCCCAGGGCAAGGAGCCGAAGGTCCGGTTCTACCGCTTCGCCAACCGCCTGCAATCCAAGACCGGCGTGCCGGCCGGGACGACCGGGCGGATCTCGCCTGAAGCCCTGGCCAAGGCCCAGACGGCGATCGACGAAATGGCTCAGGACTATCCGGATTGGGCGATCGGCCAGCTCGATCAGCTCGCCGACCGTCACAAGCGTCTGGTCTTCTCGCCCGATGCGCGGGCCGAGCATTACAAGGAAATTCACCGCATCGCCCACGACATGAAAGGGCAGGGCGGCACCTTCGGTTATCCCCTGGTCTCGTCAATCTCCGAATCGCTGTACCGGACGACCACGACCGAGGCGAAGTACACGGATTCGGAGGTCGAAATCGTCAAGGCCCATATCGATTCCATCCGGGTGATTCTCAATTCCCGGATCAAGGATCCCGAAGGCGAAGTCGGTCAGCGCGTGCAGCGCGTCCTGGAAAGCGTCATCAAGAAATTGCGGTGACAGGATCGGGCGACGCCGCTAGGCTCCGGGTCCTGGAGGCAGAGTAATCATGACGTCCAAGTCCCGGCCCCCACTTCAGATCGGCCCGTTGATTTCGACCGCGCTGGCGAAAGTCTGGCATTTCAAGCTCGAAGTCGGGCTTCTGTGGCTCGGCCTCGCGGTGAGCGCGCTCATTGTCCTGCCGTTTTCGTCGCGTCTCGAAGAGCAGGTTATCGCCGTCATGGGCACGGGCGGTGCGCTTCAGAACACGCCGGCCGACGACAACGCGGCGCTGAAGCTTCTGATCGTGTCGCTGATCGTTGGGTTCTTCGAGGCCGGGCTGGTCGTGCTGTGGCTCAGGGTCCTACGGCTTGGCACTGTTCTCGCCTTCGAGGGCGGGCTGAAGAAGCTCGCGGTCAGGGCGTTCGGCTTCTTTGTTCGCTGTTTGGCCCTGATGATGGTCTTTGCCGGTGGGCTGATCATCTTCGCGGTCGTGCTGCGGATGATCTTGCGTGGAATCCTCGGCCCGAACGCCACGCTCGAAGTGACGCTCAACGATCTGGTGCTGTTCGGAATCCTGCTCGTCATCCTGTTCGTGGCGCTTGCGATCCGGGTGAGCTTCGCCTTGATCTCGCCGGTCTTCGATGCCCCGGCCCCGCTCGAGAGGGCCTGGTCGCTTCTTGCCGGCAACACCTTGCGCCTGCTCGGCGCCGTGATCGTGGTCTGCTTCCCCGTCATCTTCCTCGGCTCGCTGCTCCGCGCCTCCGTTATCCGGCTCATCCCGGCATCGGCCGATGCCGCCGCCGCGGCCGCCGCGACGTCGCCCGGCATGGGCATCCTGATCGCGCTCACCTTGGTGAACTCGATCGTCGCCGCCGTCCAACTCGCTCTTGCGACGGCCCTGGTGATGGAAGCCTTCGATCAGCTCGGTGGCTGGGGCAGGGGACGCATCGTCTCCGAGGTGGTGTAACCGCGTTAGCGTTTCAGCTCCGCCATCGCGGCGTCGAGGCCTTCCAGGGTCAGCGGATACATCCGGCCGGACATCAATCTCTGCATCATCTCGATTGACGAGGTGTAATGCCAATGCTCGGGCGGCAGGGGATTGAGCCAGACCGCCTTGGGATAGACGTCGAGGATCCGCCGCATCCAGACCTCCCCCGATTCCTCGTTCCAGTGCTCGACGCTGCCGCCGGGATAGACGATCTCGTAGGGGCTCATCGAGGCGTCGCCGACGAAGATGACCTTGTAATCGTGAGGGAAGGTCCGCAGCACCTCCAGGGTCGGCGTGCGGTCGGCGAAGCGCCGCACATTGTCCTGCCAGACGCCCTCATAGAGGCAATTGTGGAAATAGAAGAATTCGAGATGTTTGAACTCGGATCGTGCCGCCGAGAACAGCTCCTCGCAGATCTGGATATGCGGGTCCATCGAGCCGCCGACATCGAAGAAGATCAGTACCTTTATGGCGTTGTGACGTTCCGGAACCATGCGGAGGTCGAGGAAGCCACCGTTCCTGGCGGTCGAGTTGATCGTGTCGGGAAGGTCGAGCTCCTCGGTCGCGCCTTCGCGGGCGAACTTGCGCAGGCGTCTGAGCGCGATCTTGATGTTGCGGGTGCCGAGCTCGACCGTGTCGTCGAGATTCTTGAACTCGCGCTTGTCCCAGACCTTGACCGCGCGGTTGTGCCGGTTCTTCTCCTGGCCGATACGGATGCCTTCGGGATTGTAGCCATAGGCGCCAAAGGGTGACGTGCCGCCGGTGCCGATCCATTTGCTGCCGCCTTCATGACGCTCGCGCTGCTCGGCGAGGCGTTTGCGCAACGTCTCCATCAGCTTGTCCCAGCCGCCCAGCGACTCGATCTTCGCCTTCTCCTCCTCGGTGAGGAATTTCTCGCTCAGCGCCTTCAGCCATTCGAGCGGGATTTCGGCGAAGCCGGTCTCGACGTCGGCCGGCTCCAGCCCCTTGAAGCACTCCCCGAAGACGCGGTCAAACCGGTCGAGATTCTTCTCGTCCTTCACCAGCGCGGCGCGGCTCAGATAATAGAATTCGTCGACATCGAATCGGGCGACGCCCTTCTCCAGGGCCTCGATCAAGGTCAGATATTCCCGGAGCGAAACCGGGATTTTCGCCTCGCGCAGCGCAAAGAAAAAGTCGGTAAACATTGACTCGGGCCAGCTCCTGTCAGATCTTGGCCCAGCATAGTCAGATGGCGGACTGACGTTAAGCGCGTTGACCAATCGTGGGCTCGGCGGAAGAGGCGGAGTGCTCCCCTTCCGCAGAAGCATGGGAGAGACGCCATGAACGCACGTATCGCCTGTATTCTCGCTTCAGTGTTGATTTTGCTTGGTTCGACCGTCGCCTTCGCGGCGGAGTCGGTCGAGCCGAAGACCGGCGGAAACGTTTCCTGGCTCGGCACGATCGACGACGACGTGTTCGGCGCGGGCCAGACCGTGGATGTCGACGCCGAGATTTCCGGCGACGCCTTTCTCACCGGCGGCACGGTGACGACCGCCGGGAGCGTCCAGCGGTCGGTCTATGCCTCCGGCGGCAAGCTTCGGCTGAAAGGCGATGTCGGCAGCGACCTCATCGGTGCCGGCGGCGACGTCGAATCCACCAGTAATGTCGGGCACAACCTCGTGTTGGCCGGCGGCGACGTGACAATCACCGGCGACATAACCGGCCGGGCAATTGCCGCGGGCGGGCATGTTCAACTCGGCCGAATGGCCATGGTCCATCGCGACGCCTGGCTGGCCGGCGGATCGGTGGAGGTCGACGGAAACGTCGCGGGCGGGGCCAAACTGACTGGCGGAACCATCGTGATCCGCGGCCATATCGCGGGCAATGTGATGGCGCGCGGTCAGAAGGTCGAGCTGCAATCCGGCGCGCGCATCGACGGCAATCTCGACGTCTACAGCCCCGACGATCCGGTGATCGACAGCGGCGCGACGGTCGGCGGCACGGTCAGCAAGCACGTCACGGCGTCGCAGATGAAATGGGTCGGGGGATTCGTCTGGATCGCCGTCATCTTGACAGTGATCTTCTATGTCTTTTTGTTCCTGGTCGGGCTTCTGATGGTCGTGTTCGGCCCACTCTTCGTCGAGCGAAGCCACGAGATTCTGACGCGTCAGGGATTCGCGGCTCTCGGGGTCGGTGCCGTGATCACGCTGGCGACGCCACCGGTGGTCCTGCTTCTGATGATCTCGATCATCGGCATCCCATTCGCCCTGGCGCTGATCCTGGTGTACGGCCTGGCGACCATGCTCGCGATCCCCGTGCTCGGGACATCGGTTGCCTTCAGCTTGGCGGGCAGAACCGCCCGCGGCATAACACGCGGCCGGGTGATCCTCTATTACGTGCTCGTGCTCGTCGTGCTCTGGGTGATCGGCTGGATCCCCTTCCTCGGCGCCCTGGCCTGGTTCATCTTCGGCATGCTCGGCATCGGCATCATGGCGCTGCACATTTTCGGCGGGAGACGACGGGCGGTTGCGGCGGCTTAGAGCCTCTTTTCGACTGGCCGAGGCGTCGCGCGCATCACCCCCATCCAAACCTTCCCCCATCGAGGGGGAAGGCCGAAGGGATACGCTGCATAAGTTCCTCCCCCTCGATGGGGGAGGCTAGGTGGGGGTGACGCCCGAACTGCCTCGTGCTTAGGGGAGTTCCCTAATTACGCTCGCGCCGCTGTAGGAACGCCAGGCGCTCGAAGAGGTGCACGTCCTGCTCATTCTTCAAGAGGGCGCCGTGAAGGGGCGGGATGATCTTCGAGGGATCGCGTTCCTTCAGGACCTCCGGGCCGATGTCCTCGGCGACCAGGAGCTTCAGCCAATCGAGGAGCTCCGAGGTCGAGGGCTTCTTCTTGAGGCCCGGCACGTCGCGTACGTCATAGAAGATGTTGAGGGCTTCGCTGACCAGCATCTTCTTGATGTCCGGGAAGTGGACCTGGACGATCTGCGCCATGGTCTCGCGGTCGGGGAATTTGATGTAGTGGAAGAAACAGCGGCGCAGAAAGGCGTCCGGCAGCTCCTTTTCGTTGTTCGACGTGATGATCACGATCGGCCGGTTGCGGGCGGTGACCGTCTCCTGGGTTTCGTAGACATGGAATTCCATGCGGTCGAGTTCGAGAAGCAGGTCGTTGGGGAACTCGATATCCGCCTTGTCGATCTCGTCGATCAGGAGGACCGGCGCGGACTCCCTCTCGAAGGCCTCCCAGAGCTTGCCCTTGACGATGTAGTTGGCGATGTCGTGCACCCGCTCTCGACCGAGCTGGGAATCGCGAAGCCGCGAGACCGCGTCATATTCGTAAAGCCCCTGCTGGGCCTTTGTGGTCGATTTGATGTGCCACTGGATGAGCGGCTTGCCGAGCGCCTTGGCGATCTCGAAGGCGAGGATGGTCTTGCCGGTGCCGGGCTCGCCCTTGACCAGGAGCGGGCGCTCCAAGGTGATCGCCGCATTGACCGCGACCATCAGATCCTCGGTCGCGACGTAACTCTCGGTCCCTCGAAATTTCATCGCGTCGGCGTTTCCTTCCCGTTGTTCTCAATCGTTGGAGAGCAGGCTATGGCCTGCCCTCGCGGCGATCAAGAGGCCAGGGAAGGGATCAGCGCGAGGCGAACTCCTTGAGGGCGTCGGCCGCCGAGGCGATGACGTCGTCCCAGCCGCCGCCATCCGGCCATGTGAAAAGCCGGCTATTCGAGTGGAGCGGGGTGGAATCCGTGCCGCCGAACGCCCAGTAGTGGCGGATCCGCAAGAGCGACCAAAGCTCGGTCCCGACGCCGATCGCCGTCATGCCGACGGCCGTCGCGGGCGAGAGCACGAGATCGAGGGCCGCGGTCAATGCCGCTGCGTCGTCGAGATCGTCCCGAAGGTCGATGTCGTCCCAGACATGGATGGGTACGCCAAATTGGGCGCGGGCCGCGTCGAGCTCGGCCTTGCAGTCGTCATATTGTAGATTGACGAATTGGACGCCTTCGGTACCGAAGATGGGACCCCACTGGTCGAGCGACATATAATAGCGGTTGCGATCGACGTTCCGCTTGCCGCTTCGCCAGCAGATGCCGACCTTTGGGCCCGGGCCGATCGCGTCCAGACGATCGCGCCAGAAGGCGATGCGCTCGGGATCGGGTGTCAGGAAGCCGGCGCGCTTTGGGAAGTTTTCCGGCGTGGGCCGGAAAAATTGCATCAGATCGCCCGCCGCGGCGGCGAGATCCGCCTTGGGGCCGTCCTCTTTCTGAAAATGCGGGATGAAGCGCACCCGATGCGCATCGATGGTGCGGTCGACATAGAAGCTGACCTGCGCCTTGGGGAAGGACCGCTCGAACAGGGGGATGAGGCGGTGGTCGCAGCCGATCAGGCATTGCCCGGCGTGTTCGATCAGCTCGCCGAAGACGCTGGCGAACAGGATTTCGTCGCCGATGCCCTGTTCGGGGCAGACCAGGATCGTCTTGTCGGAGATGTCCTCGCCCTGCCATGCGGGCAGGCCATGGCTGTAGAAGGTCGTGCCGGGACGCCTCGGATCGTGCCGGATGGCGTAATGACGCCAGCCTTCCTCCAGCCGTCCGACCGCAAGCTCGCAGTGGGACAGCACGAATTGTGGCTCGACGGCCAGCTTGTCCGCTGCCATGGCCCGGTGACAAAGCTCGATACCGCGCTCGAAATCTCCTTTTAATTCCATCGATCTGGCGAGGTTATTTAAAGCCTTGGACGAATTCGGATCGAGCCGCAGGGCTTCCTCGTAGAACGGCAGAGAGGCGTCCAGACCGTCGCGGTCGTAGACCACCGTCCCCAGAGAGTTCCAAAGATCGCTGGATTCCGGATGCTGCGGGATGACTTGCTGCAGCATCGCGATCGCCTGATCGAACTGTTCCTGTTGCCGCAAGACATTGGAGAGGTTGGTATAGCCTGCCGGGTCGTCGGGCCGGTGCTGAACGTAAATCTGGAAGAATTGCAACGCGACATCGAGCATGTTCATGCTGACCGCGAGACTACCCAGGCCGAAATGGATTTCGGGATCGTTGGGCGCCAGGTCCAGCGCGTGCTCGTAGGTCGAGATCGCCAATTGCCGGCGGCCCATGGTCGCGAGCGCGTCGGCCAGGAGCTTCATGCCGAAGACATTGTTCTTGTCGAGCTTGAGGCCCTTGAGGTGGCTCTTTGCGGCGTCGCGGACCTCGCCGCGCTTTTGAAGGGTATAGCCCTTCTTGAACAGCTTGAGGGCCTTGATCTGGTTCGGAGTCAAATTGTCGGGAACCGTCGAGCCGTCGAAAATGGCTGTCGGTGTGGCGTGATCGCCCTTCTGCTGAGTGTGCCGCGCCGCGGTTTTGGTCATCGGTGGAACGTCCCTCGATCCCGGAATCTTAAGCCTCTGGTAGGCATGAAAGCCGGGCGCCGATTAAGAAACCGCTAAGACTCGCTTGATAGTCTGATAAGCGTGTCATCAAGGGGGTGTTAACTATATGTGCACGATTGGCACATAGCTTGTTTCCCCATGGTTCGCGGTTCCGTGCCGTCCGGCCGGCCTCTTCCGGCCCAGACATGCGGAACGCTTGGAAGGAATGCGATCGACCTCGCCGCGGCGCCATGCCAGGGCCTCGGCGGAAAGATGCCAGATTTCGTTGGTCCGACAACGCGACACCCATGTAACGAGACAAGAGCAATGGCCCTCAAGATTTCCCTAAAGCCCGGCGAAAAATTCGTAGTCAACGGCGCCGTCATCACCAACGGCGACCGGCGCGCAAGCCTGATCATCCAGAACCGGGTCTCGATCCTCCGGGAGAAAGACATTCTCCAGGAGGAAGAGGCCAATACGCCGGTTCGGCGGATCTACTTCCCGATCATGCTCATGTATCTCGAGAACGAGACCGGCGCGCGGTACTACGACGAATTCGTCGAGCGGATGTCGGAGTTCATGGGAGCGCTCGAGAATCCCGAGGTCAAGACGACCTGCCTCGCGATCAGCCGGGACGTCATGACCGGGAACTACTACCGCGCCTTGATGACCTGCAAGAAGTTATTCGAGTACGAGAAGGAAAGGCTGCAGTATGTCCCTGATGGCGTATACGAGGGTGCAACGTACCACGGGCACGCCTCGTGAGAACGAGTACCGGCTCTTTGCGGACGTCACGCGCGGCCTGATCGAGGCCGGCAAGTCCGGCGCCCGCGACAAGACCTTCTTCGACGCGCTCGATTGGAACCGCCGTCTGTGGTCGACCCTGTCGACCGACTGCTCGTCGCCCGGCAACAAGCTCCCCAAGCAGGTCCGCGCCCAGATCATCTCGATCAGCATCTGGGTGAGCAAATACACGTCCATGGTCGCGCTCGACCGCGCCGAGATCGGCGCGCTGATCGATATCAACCGCACGATCATGGAAGGCCTGGCGCCCAGAAGCCCCCCAGCCCACGGCCCAAAGCGCCCACGCCGCGGCGGTCTGACGGCTCCCACATTTCTCTGCATCTCGCCTGGCCGGCCGATCTTGGCCCGCGCATTCTCGCGCGACCGGGTCTTCCGGCAATAATTGCCGGGTCCGGCAAATTTTGCCGGGCAAAACATGCCGCTCCGGCAAGATCTGCCGACCACGTTCGACGCCGGGATGATGCCGGAATCCCGAAAATATCTAGGCCAGACCGGCAACTTAGTCGGATCTCTTAAAATTCTACCAATTTGTGGCACGCGGCTTGCGACGGATCGCGTCGGGCAAAATGCCCACTAGCAAAACGCTAAATTTTCTCAAAAGGAGAGAAACAGATGCTTTCTGTTAATACCAATGCCGGCGCGCTTGTCGCCCTCCAGAACTTGGATTCGACCAATAAGGCGCTGGAAACCACCCAAAACCGCATCAACACCGGCCTGGCCGTTTCCGGCCCGAAAGACAATGCGGCGGTCTATCAGATCGCTCAGGGTCTGCGGGCGGATCTGTCGGGCATGGACGCGGTGAAGCAGAGCCTTGATCGTGCGACCAGCACCGTCGACATCGCCATCGCGGGCGGGCAGTCGGTTTCCGACCTCCTGAACCAGATGCGCGCCAAGGCGGTTGCCGCTTCGGACGCCGGTCTCGACTCCGCGAGCCGCACGGCTCTGAACAACGACTTCACGGCGCTTCGTGATCAGATCACGACGATCGTGAACAACGCCACCTTCAACGGTTCCAACATGTTGAAGGCCAGTGGCGATAACGTGTCGGCGATCGTCAGCCCGGACGGCTCTTCGAGCCTGACGGTGACGGCGGTCGATCTCAGCCTCGGTGGTGCGAATATCGGGATTACGGCGACCACGTCGTTGGGTACTTCGTACTCGACGCCGCCGCGGTTCTGACCACCATCGACACGTCGATCGACGCGGTCAATGCGGCTCTTGGTAAGCTGGGTACTGGCGCCAACGCCATCGACAACCAGCGGACTTTTGCCAACAAGCTGTCCGACACGATCGAAACCGGTATCGGCAACCTGGTGAACGCCGACCTCGCGAAGGAAAGCGCGAACTTGCAGGCCCTGCAGGTCAAGCAACAGCTTGGCATTCAGGCTCTCTCGATCGCCAACCAGTCGCCGAACGTGCTCTTGGGGCTGTTCCGGTAAAGCGATTTTGGGTGGGGCCGCCGCCGACTGACCTTGGTGGCCCCACTCATCATCCCTTTCGGTCTGCGACTTGAGTGACGAATTACGACCCGGCTTCGAGAACGTCTGGAGACTGCTGTTGGGGGGATGAAAAGAAGAAACATAGTGCGTGCCAGAGTTCGGAAGGACGCCCAGGTCTCGTGAGTTGAAACGGGTAGGGACATTATGTGTGTAGTCCCTGGCTTTGGAGAGATTGAGGGCAAAACCATGGATACGGTGACGCAAGTCGGCTTGCCGACGGCCGCTCTAGGGCCGACGCACCAGTCCAATCCGGTGCCTTCCAAGCCGGGTGCAGGTGCTCAGGCGGACGCCGCGAGTGTCGGCGGCCCGGCCAAATCCCAGTCCCACAAGTCAAGTAAGACCAAGGATGAAGCCGGCGCTGTCGACGAATTCCTCAAGAATTTGAGGACCGCGACGACCCGACTGAGGATCAACCAGGACGAAAAGATGGGCGTCTTCGTCTATCAGTCCGTCGATCCGAGCTCCGGCGAGGTCAAGGCGCAATATCCCTCGGAAGAGAGGCTGCGCGAATTGGCTTTCCTGGCTCAACTGGACTCGAAGAAGAACGGGACGACCGTCTAGGACCGTCCGAACCGAACGGGTCACCTGCATCCCGATCGGGCATCGGCCCCGGCGGCCGTCCGGCTTTCGCGGCGACCGCCCAATTCAACGCCATATTAACCAACCGGCGGCACGATGGTACCGTTGCGCAAGAGCGCGGTCCCTGTCGGGACTTCATTTGCGCGGCATTGTTCCCAGTCGCTTAAGTGAATGAGCGTTTACCATGCTCGGTTCCGCAGCCCGTTCGAGAAGCTCCGCTGCCGCCCGTTCCCGCGGCGCCTTTGCGCGAAATGCCGCGGCGGTCTTGCGACGGCCGCTGTCCCGATCTTCTTCTCAGCGGGGGCGACGACCGCCTTCTCATGGTGGGTCGGTCCGGCATCAACGTCTAT
Source organism: uncultured Alphaproteobacteria bacterium (assembly GCA_963732795.1). GTDB lineage: Bacteria > Pseudomonadota > Alphaproteobacteria > CAVTAV01 > CAVTAV01 > CAVTAV01. Next base: position 437,688 of record CAVTAV010000002.1, read on the forward strand.
GGCTGCACGCCGGCGCCACGGCCCGACATCGCCGAATTCGCTTCCTCGACCGCCACGACGATTTCCAAGCGCGCCATCGATCGCGCCGAACGCGCTCAAACTCAACTTGCCGAGCGCGCCGAGAGTGAGGGGATCGAAACGGCGTTCGAAATCTCGTATAGAGGAATTGCGGGCCGAGCTCCGGGCCACGCTCCGTATCAGCGAAGAAACGGAAATCGTCTTCGCGCCCTCGGGCACGGACGGCGCGCTGTTCGCCGTGTTCCTGGCGCGTGCGCTTCTGGGGGCGCCGATCGACAATATCATGATGGTGTCGGACGAGACCGGCCGCGGCATTCCCTTCGCATCGATCGGACGACATTTCAGCATCTGCACGGCGCTCGGCAATTCGGTGATGAAGGGTGAGCCGGTCGAGGGCCTGCCGAGAGGCATGGCGAGCTTGGGCTTCTCCGGCCGCGACGTCGAAGGGGCCCCCGTCGACACTGCGCAGATCGACAAGACCGTCGACCTCAATGGTCCAGCAGGCGATCGGGCAGGGCGAGCGCAGTCCTTCTCAACGCCATGGATTGTTCCCGGACGGGCCTGTCGGGCCCGAGCTCTCGCATGCCTCGAAGACCTCGCGTCGTGCTGGCCGGACTCCGTTCTGGTCCTGGTCGATGCCTGCCAGATGCGGCTGACGCGCGAGGATCTCAACGCCTATCTGGCACGCAATTTCATGGTGCTGGTGACCGGCTCGAAATTCTTCACCGGGCCGGCATTCAGCGGCGCTCTGCTGGTGCCGAAGGACGTCGCTGACCGCGCCGCGGACATTGCCGATGTCCCGGTCGGGCTCGGGGCTTATACCGCAAGGGCGAGTTGGCCGCGGCGTTGGAGCGGCATTCGGGACGGTCTGCCGCTTGAACAGAACGTCGGTGAATGGCTCCGCTGGGAAGCAGCCCTTGCCGAGATGCAGGCCTATTATAAGGTCCCGCGCGCCTTCCGCCGGGGAGCGGTCGATGCCTTCAACATTGCGTTCTCGGCCTATAGCGACGAAATCGACGGCATAGACGCGGCGCCCGGCTTGAGCTTGTCGCAAGGGCTACGTCGGTCAATTGCTCCGTTCTTCCTTACCAGGCAAGGCCGACGGCTGACGGTCGACGAAGCGACCGCCCTCTATCGCCGGCTCAACGACGAAATCGCGCTCGCGGCCCCGGGGGCGTGCCATCTCGGTCAGCCGATCGCCTTCGGCCTCGGGCCCAAGGAAAATGCCGGTGCGTTCAGGGCCAGCCTGAGCGCGCGCATCGTCTCCGATGCCTGGGCCGCCGGTGATCCGACGACCGCCCTGAGACAACTCAACGGCGAAATCGCGCGGCTCGGCGCGGCACTGGAGCGGGTCGCCTTCATGGCGTCGCACGGAACCCTTTCAACGAAAAAGAGGTGAAAGTGACTGCAGCCAAACTTGCGATCGGGGGAGCGGTCGACGATGTGAAGACCCGGCTCGGCGTCTCGGAATTGACCCGGATGGCCTTCGCCGGCGTCGATCTCGGCGAGCTCTGGAACGACCTTCTGGAAGCGACCAGCCTGATGCCCGGCAATACCGCCGCCACGATGGATCTCTCGGTCGTCGCCCAGCTTCTCGGCGATCCTCAATCCGGGGCCATCCTTCAGGACGGCGCTTTGGCGATCGAACGGCTCTATCGCTGCGCCACGGCGGCCGGGACCCCGAAGCTTCGTCTGCTGGCGCTTGCGGGCGCGACCGATATCGGCGGCAATGTCCCGATCGGCTTCCTGGTGCAGGACTCGGATGTCGAGTTGTTGACATTATATATCGTGCCCGGCAAGCCGTTGCCGGATCCGCTGCCCGAGCACGACGTCGCGATCGTGATCCTCGGCAATTCGAACTCGATGGCGGCGACGCTCGATGTCATGACGGACCTCGTGCCGGCCTGGCCGCGGCCGATCCTCAACGACCCCCGGCATATCGTCCGGCTGCAGCGCGACAGCTTCGCCGAGATGCTTCGCGGCGCGCCGGGCATCGTGGTCCCGCAATCGGCGCGGGTCGAACGCTCCGAGCTCGAGGCCCTGCCGAAGGGCGACATCGGCCTCGATGCCCTGCTGCCGGACGCCGGGTTCCCGATCATCGTCCGGCCCGTCGATTCCCATGCCGGTCGCGGCCTCGAGAAGATCAGCAGCGTCTCCGAGCTCAAGGTTTATCTCAAGGAACATTTGGAGCCGGAATTCTTCGTCTCGCCCTTCGTCGATTACAGCGGGCCGGACGGGCTGCACCGGAAATATCGCATCGTCTTCATCGACGGCCGGCCCTTCGCCTGCCACATGGCGATCGCCGAGGACTGGAAGGTCTGGTACCTCAACGCCCAGATGGAGCTGAGCGAAGTCAAGCGCGAGGAAGAGTCGCGCTTCATGGCCGAGTTCGATACCGATTTCGCGGCCCGGCATGCTGCGGCCTTCGAGGCATTGGCGGAGCGCGTCGATCTCGACTATTTCGGCATCGACTGCGCCGAAACGCGCGACGGCAAGCTTCTCGTCTTCGAGGGCGAGACCGCCCTCATCGTCCATGACATGGACCCGCCGGAGATCTATCCCTACAAGGTCGGCCAGATGCGCAAGCTGTTCGGCGCCTTCGTCGCCATGCTGCATCGCCGGTCGAAGTCGCGGCAGACCGAGGCCGCATGACCGCCAAGCCCGAGCCGGACGACACGCTCGATCCCGAGGATTGGGAAGCCTTCCGCGCGCTCGCCCATGACATGCTTGACGATGCAGTCGACTATCTCGAGCTGATCCGGAAACGCCCGGTCTGGCGCGCCATGCCTGAGAAGACGCGGCAGCGTTTCCGCTTGGCCGTGCCCGAAGAGCCGTCGAACTTGGCGTCTGTTTATGACGATTTCGCGCGCTATGTCGCGCCTTATGCGCTCGGGAATGCTCATCCGGGATTCATGGGATGGGTTCATGGCGGCGGGACGCCGGTCGGGATGGTGGCCGAGATGCTGGCCGCCGCCCTCAATTCCAATCTCGGCGGGCGCGACCATGCCGGGATCGCGGTCGAGCGCCAGATCGTCGAATGGGCTCGGCAGATTTTCGAGTTTCCCGAGAGCGCTAACGGCGTCTTCGTGACCGGGACGTCGATGGCCAATCTTCTGGCCGTGCTCGTCGCGCGGACCTGGGCGCTCGGGCCCGCGAGCCGCATGAAAGGGCTCGGCGAGAAAGGCGCGCATCTCAGGGCCTATACGTCGCGCGCCGCCCATGGCTGCATCTCGCGCGCGCTGGATTTCGCCGGCCTCGGCAGCGATTGCCTTCGCCTGATCGAGACCCATACCAACAATCGCCTGGACATCGCCGCACTGCGCCGGGCCGTGGCCGAGGACCGGGATGACGGTCTGACGCCGTTCCTCGTGGTCGGCTCCGCCGGCACGGTCGATGTCGGCGCGATCGACGACCTGGAATCCATCGCCTCCTTCTGCCACAAAGAAGGGATTATGGTTCCATGTCGACGGCGCGTTCGGGGCTTTGGCCAAATTGTCTGGGGAACTGGCGCCGCGCCTAAGCGGCATCGAAGCGGCGGATTCGATCGCCTTCGACTTCCATAAATGGGCCCAAGTTCCCTATGACGCGGGGTTCCTGCTGGTCCGGGATGCCAGCCAGCATCTCGATGCTTTCGCGTCGCCGGCCGCCTATCTGCGCCGGGAGGCGAGGGGGCTCGCCGCCGGTTCGCCCTGGCCCTGCGATCTCGGACCGGATCTGTCGCGCGGCTTCCGGGCGCTCAAGACCTGGTTCACCCTGAAGACCTACGGTACCAAGCGCATCGGCCGGATGATCGAGCGGAGCTGCGCGGTCGCGCGGCATCTCGAAGCCCGCATCCAAGCCGAGCCGAGCCTCGAGCTTCTCGCGCCCGCCCAGCTCAATATCGTCTGCTTCCGCTATCGGGCCGACAATCCGGACGAGTTCAACGCCGCTCTCGCCGTCGCGATCCAGGAATCCGGCATCGCCGCGCCGTCGACCACGGTGATCGACGGAAATCTCGCCATCCGCGCCGCCATCTTCAACCACCGCACCCGCGAGCAGGAAGTCGACGCCCTTATCGACGCGACCTGGCGCTTGGCGGCCGACCAAGGCTCACGCCCTGCCGGCCCAGATGAAGAAGACCGCCTAGCCTGCCCGTTTTGTCTGGCGTCTCAGACTTGCCTGTATAAGCTTGCGCGGATCAGCAGTTTCGCGCGGAGATCGGGAACATGTCGCGGGTCACAATGCGGCGGGCGAGCCGTACCGATGGGCGGGCCTTGATCAAAGGCCATCTGGAAAGCCGGGATCACCTCCTGCCATGGGTCGATCCATTCATGGATGCGGCCGGGATTTGAGACATGGTACGCGCAGAAAGCGATCGGGCCCCATGTCAGCCTTCTTGCCCTGGACAAGAAAAGCGGCGACATCGCGGGCGTCGTGAATATCAACGAAATCGTCCTCGCCATCTTCCAGAGTGCCTATCTCGGCTTCTATGCCATGGCCCGCTTTGCCGGACAGGGCCTGATGACCGAGGCGGTTGGGCAGGCCGTTCAATTCGCCTTTTCCGAATCTGGGGCTCCATCGTCTGGAAGCGAACATCCAGCCCGACAATTCGCGCTCGATCGCCCTGGTGAAGCGCCTCGGCTTCCGGAAGGAAGGCTTATCGCCCCGCTATCTCAAGATCGGCGGCGAATGGCGAGACCACGAAAGATGGGCGATCCTGGCGGATTGAACCGCTAGGGAAGCAGGTATTTCGGATGCGCGTCGCGCATAGCCTTCAAGAATGCTTGTTTAGCAGCCGCCCGAAAGGTTCGCTGGTAAGAATCGATTTCGTGATAGGCGCCGTCCAATAGGATCGCCCTTACGATCCTGGACCGGCCCGCCCGAAAGAACGCCGGCTTCGGCCGCGTCGCGAACGCCTTCTTCCACTCCGGCGATGTGATGGGGCAGCATAACGTCTGGGTGCGCGCGATTGACGAATTCGAGGCCGGCTCCGCGTGGCAGAGGCTCCAGCCGTATCTGTCACCACGGCGAACTCCGGCGGCGATATGCTGTTGATGCTCTTCACAGCGACTCTCGCTTCCGCGGCCCGCGAAATGGTTTCGCGATAAATTCGATGCTGCATCGGTTCTAGTCCGCCTTCGGATTGCCCGTCGGCACATTCTGCGCCTTATCGCCACGACGCGCCATCCGATAGGTAAAATTGTTCCAGTTAGCCGGGGGGCAAATTTGCCGGGGCTATCCGTTCCTTCCCTATCGTTAATGCGCCTTTACGTAGGGCCAACGCCATAACATCATTAGAACAAACGGTTATGCCATGTGGCATGACTGGCACGCCGCTTGCTCTTCTTGGGTCACATGGCGCGGAGGACCGCGTCGGGTTGTCAGTTTGTAGAAGGCGGGGCCCGGGCAGTATGGGCCTGCCCTAAGGAGAATACCGATGACGATTTCGGTGAATACCAATGCAAGCGCCCTGCAGGCCCTGCAGAATTTGAACGCGACCAACAAGCAGTTGGAAGAGACGCAGACCCACATCAACACCGGCTTGCGGGTTGCCGGCGCCAAGGACAACGGCGCGGTTTACGCCATCGCGCAGAACCTTCGCTCCGACGTGGCCGGTCTTACCGCCGTCACCCAGAGCCTGGACCGCGGCATCAGCTCCGTGACCATCGCTCTGGCCGCCGGCCAGTCGATCTCGGATCTCTTGAACGAGATGAAGGCGAAGGCGGCCGCGGCTTCGGACTTGGGCCTCGACGCGGCGAGCCGCGCGGCCATCAACAACGAATTCATCTCGCTCCGCGACCAGATCAACACGATCGTGAACAATGCCGACTTCAACGGCACGAACATGATCAAGGCCGGCGGCGACAGCATCGCGGCGCTCGCGAACGAGAACGGCAGCCAGACGATCAATGTCTCGGCGGAAGATCTGTCGCTCAGCGGCGGCACGGTTCTGCTGACCACGACGACGACTCTGGGCTCGAGCGCCGACGACGCGCTGCGTGCGGTCCTGGCCCAGATCGACTCCTCGATCACCAATGTGAACGCGGCGCTCGGCCGGCTCGGCACGGGTCAGAAGAGCCTCGAGACGCACAAGACCTTCATCAGCAAGCTTTCTGACACGCTCAATGTCGGTATCGGCAATCTCGTGGACGCCGATCTCGCCAAGGAAAGCGCGCATCTGCAGGCCCTCCAGGTCAAGCAGCAACTCGGCGTGCAGGCCTTGTCGATCGCGAACCAGGCGCCGCAGGCCATCCTCCAGCTCTTCAGATAAGCCAGATAAAAGCCAAACGACGAGAAACATGGGGCCGGGAAACCGGCCCCTTTTTTCTTAGGCCTTTTCTATGATTACATGGACCTCGGAGCAGACTTCGTGGCGGTCCAAAACCGCTTGAAGATCGTCGATCAAGCTCCCGAAAGATTTGGAAAAACCGGCCTGCGCTTTTTCCGAGGCACCGGATTTGTCGAGGGTGACGGCCAGGGTCCGGTAGAGATCGACCATATCCGTCCCGAACCACCATTCCGCCCGCGAGCGAAGCCCGTGGCGCTGCATGAGATGATCCAGGGACTCGCGCGTGAACAGGTGGGTATGCCCGCCGGCGAGCTGGCGCGGGAAGATCGTCGGGAAAGCATGCTCCAGAAAGACAGAAAAGCTGAAGGCGGGCACGCTTATATAAAGGAATTGCGCGGACGAGCGGGTGAACGCGGCCAGAGCTTTCAGCGGCTCGCGGAGGTGCTCCAGCACGCCGATCAGCGATACGACATCGGCCTCCGTCGTCTCGATGACCGAGGCGAAGCGGTCCATCGGCACGTCTTCGATCGTGTTTTTCGCCAGCTTTTGGGAGCCGAGCGCGATCAGGGTCGCATTCGGGTCGTATCCCCGGGCTGAAACGCCTCGGATTTCGCACGCCTTTACGAAATGACCGCCGCCGCAGCCGATATCCGCGACGGAAAGGCCGGGCCCAGCCGCGTCTCCGAGGGCTTCCAGGAGGAAATCGACCTTCGGAATATAGATTGCGTTAACCCTCCCGTCATAGCCGTCGAGATAGTTTTTAGCGTAGTTGCCGCCTTGGTCCTCCTGATAGAGAAATTCGGCAAAGGCGGCGGTGTCTTCATGAAGTCCGTTCAGATGCCCGCACCGATCGCAAATCGCATAGTCCACGCCGAAGGACGTAAAGTCGGACGCGCCCAGCGCGGCCTCGCACATTTTGCAGGCGGTTCGGCGCGGCTGCTCGGCATAAAATGCATTAATTCGCTCCATTTCGGCGCGAAGCGCGTCGTTGTTCGAGAAAAAAGCCTGTTTCTGCGACAAAACGTCGGAAGACGGCTTCGAATATTTCTTCAGCATGGGATGGCCTCGCGTTTCACCCGCCGAGGCCCGACTTTAGTGACTGCGGCGGATCGTCGCCAGCCGATCTTTGGATGACGGCGATGACGCAACACTGGCTCATCCTCGGCGCGACCGGCATGCTCGGACAGGCTGTCGTGCGCGAGGCCGCGCGGCGCGGTGTCGAAGCCGTCGGCGCGGCGCGGCATGGGGCCGATACGGTCTTGGACATCACGGATGCAGAGGCGGTGCGGCATGTCTTGCAGGACATTCGGCCGACGATGGTGCTCAATGCCGCCGCGATGATCGAAATCTCCGGCCTGCGAGGCCGATCCGGCGGAGGCGCAGCGGGTCAATGCCCAGGCCGTCGGTATTCTCGCTCGCGAGGCGGAGGCGGTCGGCGCGCGGTTCATCCAGATCTCGACCGACCAGTACTGGACCGGCGACGGCCCCGCCAAGCATGACGAGACTGCGCCCGTGACCTTCGTCAACGAATATGCCCGGACCAAATATGCCGGCGAGCAGGCCGCGCTAGACCATGGGGCCCTGGTCATCCGCACCAACGTCACGGGGTTCCGCGGCTGGACCGGCCGGCCGACTTTCGTCGAATGGTGCCTGGAGACGATCCGGGACGACAAGCCCGTCACTCTCTTCACCGACGCCTATACCTCGACCATCGATGCCGCCGCGCTGGCACGAGCGATCTTCGATCTCGCCGAAACCGGGCTGACCGGGATCGTCAATGTCGGTGCGCACGAGGTCACGAGCAAAGCCTCCTTCATTCGCGGGCTCGCCAGTGCCGTCGGCAAGGAGCTCCATCACGCGCAGGAAGGCTCGGTCATGAGCCTCGCGCCACGCCGGGCCGATAGTCTGGGTCTGGATGTCTCGAAGGCCGAGCAGACCTTGGGATACGAACTGCCCGACGCGGCGGCGGTGTGCCGCGCGCTCGTCCAACAAGCCGGGGAGCAGTCATGCGTTATGTGACCAGCGTCAAGGTCGGCACCCGCGAGATCGCGCTCGATCAGCCGAGTTATTTCATTGCCGATATCGGCGCGAACCATGACGGCGATCCCGAACGCGCCAAGGATCTGATCTGGAAGGCCAAGGAAGCGGGCGCGGACGCCGCCAAGTTCCAGCATTTCATCGCCGAGAAGATCGTTTCGGATGCCGGGTTCCGCCGGCTCGGCTCCCAGCTCAGCCACCAGGCCGCCTGGACCAAGCCGGTCTTCGAGGTCTATCGCCATTACGAGCTGAACCGCGACTGGAACGCCGCCCTGGTCGAGACCTGCGCCAAGGCCGGAATCGACTTCATGACGACCCCCTACGATTTCGCCGCAACGCGAGGAGGTGGCTTCGCTGGTCGTCGCCATGAAGATCGGCTCGGGCGATATAAGCTGGACCGAAAGCATCGCCAACATCGCGTCTCAGGGAAAGCCGGTGTTCCTCGCGACCGGCGCCTCGACCTTGGACGATGTGAGCCGGGCCGTGGACACCATCCTCGAGCACACGCCCGAGATCGTGCTCATGCAATGCAACACGAACTACACCGGCAGCCTTGAAAATTTCCGCCACATCAATCTCCGCGTCCTCGAATCCTACAAAATCCATTGGCCCGAGATGCTGCTCGGCCTTTCGGACCACACGCCCGGTCATGCGACGGTCCTCGGCGCGGTCGCCATGGGCGCGCGGGTGATCGAGAAGCATTTCACCGACGACAATTCCCGCGACGGCCCGGACCATCCCTTCGCCATGAACCCCGTGACCTGGCGCGACATGGTCGACCGCACCCGCGAGCTCGAAGCCGCGCTCGGCGACGGGATCAAGCGGATCGAGGAAAACGAGAAGGACACGGCCGTTGTCCAGCGCCGCGCCCTCTATCTGACGCGCGACGTCAAGGCCGGCGAGGCGCTTTGCCTAGAGGATCTGGAGCCGCTCCGGCCCGCCCCGCCGGGAGCGCTTGCGCCCTGGCAAAGAGACGGCGCCTTGGGCCGGCCGCTTGCGGTGGCCAAGAAAACGGGCGACGCGCTCTATGCCAGCGATCTGCGGGGCGGCCATGCTTGAGGGGCAAGTCGTCGGACTGCGCGCGATCGAGCGGGCCGATCTGGAGCCCCTGCGCGAATGGCGCAATCGGCCGGAATTCCGCCGCTACTTCCGGGAGTATCGTGAGATCAGCCCGGACATGCAGCAGCGCTGGTACGAGACCGTCGTGCTTGGCGATAAGGTCCGCATGTTCGCCATCGAGGAACGGGCGAGCGGACGGCTTCTTGGGGCGTGTGGGCTTTGCTATCTCGATTGGGTGAACCGAAGCGCGGATTTTTCGATCTATATCGGGGCGGATGGGCTCTATATCGACGACGTCTTTGCGCCGGATGCCGCCGACCTCCTGCTGGCCTACGGCTTCGATGAGCTCGGCCTGCATCGCATCTGGGCCGAGATCTACGATTTCGACCGCATGAAGATCGATTTCTTCGACAGGCTCGGCTTCAGCCGTGACGGCCGTCATCGCCAAACCCATTGGGCCGAAGGCGACTGGCACGACAGCCTGTTTTTCGGCTTGCTCGCGCCGGATTACTACATCCGAAAAAGGGCAAGGGCGGCGGAATGAGGATCGCCGTCATCCCGGCGCGCGGCGGCTCGAAACGGATCCCCGGCAAGAACATCCGGCCCTTTCACGGCAAGCCGATCATCGCCTATTCGATCGAGGCCGCGGCGGAAAGCGGATGTTTCGATGCGATCATCGTCTCGACCGACGACGACGCCATCGCCGAAGTTGCCAGGTCCTATGGGGCGGAGGTCCCGTTCAAGCGGCCGCCGGAGCTTTCGAACGACACCATCGGAACCATCCCGGTGACCGCCCATGCCGTCCGCTGGTTCGAGGAAAACCGTGGGCCGCTGGATCTCGCGTGCTGCATTTATGCGACTGCGCCGTTCATCCGAGCCGAGGATATCCGCCGTGGCCTGGAACTGATCGAACTCTATGGGTGCCGACTACGCCTTCTCGGTCGCATCCTTCGGTTTCCCAATCCAGCGGGCGATCCGGATATCTGCCGAATGGCCGGACGGGCATGTTCCAGCCGGAGCATTTCAACACCCGGTCCCAGGATCTCGAAGAAGCCTACCAGGATGCTGCCCAATTCTATTGGGGCCGTCCGAAAGCCTGGAAGGCCGGCACGCCGATGTTCTCGGAAGCGGCCGTTCCGGTCATCCTGCCGCGGTGGCGCGTGCAGGACATCGATACGGAAGAAGATTGGAAACGCGCCGAGCTGATGTTCGGGGCGTTGATGGCGACGAACTAGGCGACCTTTTCTTTGTCCGCTTTCGCATAGGCCTGCATCGCAGCCTTATTGAACTTGCGGATTTCCGGCACCGTCAGGAAATGCGGGTTCTCGCCGCTATGATAGGCGAAGCCGAGCGCGACCGGCTTTCCTCGTTCGCCGAGGCGGTTCTCGGTGTAGTCGACGGTTTGCTGGAAGAACTTGATCGTCGGCCGCATGACGAAATGGTCGTCGAACTCCAGCGTCAGGTGGCTGTCGTCGGCCGGGCACATGATCTCGTGGAGCTTCTCGCCGGGACGGATGCCGACGACGTCCTGGGGCAGGCCGGGCGCCAGGGCCTCGGCCAGATCGACGATCCGAACCGACGGGATCTTCGGGACGAAAATCTCGCCGCCATGCATGCGGTCGAAATTCTTGACCACGAAACCGACGCCTTCCTGGAGCGAAATCCAGAAGCGGGTCATGTCGGGATGGGTGATCGGCAGCGATTTCGCGCCCTTTTCCACCAACTCGGCGAAAAACGGCACGACCGAGCCACGCGAGCCGACGACATTGCCGTAGCGCACGACCGAAAAGCGGGTCCGCCCGCCGCCTACCATGTTGTTCGCCGCGACGAACAGCTTGTCCGAGGCGAGCTTGGTCGCGCCATAGAGATTGATCGGATTGGCCGCCTTGTCGGTCGAAAGCGCGATGACCTTTTCGACGTTGTTGTCGATCGCCGCGCGGATCACGTTCTCGGCGCCGTAGATATTGGTCTTGATGCATTCCATCGGGTTGTATTCGGCGGCCGGCACCTGCTTGAGGGCGGCGGTGTGCACGACGCAGTCGATGCCGCGCATGGCCTGGGTCATGCGGTCGGAATCGCGGACGTCGCCGATGAAATAGCGCAGCACCGGATTGTTCCCGAAAGCCGGGTCGTTCTGCATCTCGAACTGCTTGAGCTCGTCGCGCGAGAAGATCGACCACGCGGCGCGGATTGTGCTGCCGCAAGGATCTTCGAGATGAACATCTTGCCGAACGAGCCGGTCCCGCCTGTGACGAGGACCGACTTGCCGTCGAGATAGGATTGGGACTTCTTGGGATGATGCGCCGGCCCGGTCTTGCGGCGCTCGGTGGCCTTGAACATGCTACTTCCAACTTAAGCAACGAAACGCCGGGCGATTATCGTATCAGCGGACTAACAATCGCTTAACCATACCGCGGCAGACAGTGACCTTCAGATCGTCCGATTCAGCGCCAAGGACGTCGGGACGGCGCCGGCGCGGGCGGCGCATGGTCGCGTTGAAGCCATAGGTCTGAACGGGGTTATTGCGCCGGTCGACCTCGTCCGAAATGGCCTTGAGGACTTTCTCGGTGACGTTCTTGAGCGTCGAGACCAGCCGGACATGGAGCGCGAGCGTCTCCTGGAACCGGTCGGTGACCTTGCGCAGCCGCTCGATCGACTGGGGCCGGGCCTGGCGGACCGCCTGGGCTTGGCGCTTCAAGGTCTGCATCTCCTGGGCGTAGCTCGCGGTGAGCTTGGCCTTCTCGGCCTGAAGCGAGGCGGTATCGCGCGGCCGGCGCTCCTTCAGCAGCGTGTTCTCCTGGCTGATCACGTCGGTCAGGCTCTCGGTGATCGAGATGACCCGATCGATCAATCCATCGGTTTCCGTCATCATTTGATCTCCTGGCCGGCGGCTTGGCTCTGGTAGCTCTGATTAGATAAGCGCTCTGCGCCTTGGCCCGCATCGTGGCGTTGACCGCCTCGGGATCCTGCTTCTGCTGGAGCTGCAGGATTTCGTGATAGACCGCGTCGGCGATGCCGATGCCGCCGCGCTTGGAGACGGCTTGGGCATAATACTCGTTCAGCATCGAGCGGTAGACCAGCTCCGATTGGCCGCCGCCGAATTCCGGATCCGGCTTGATGCCCTCGAACATGTGCTGGAGCATTTGGGTGCAGGAACACGGACTCGAACTGCTCGGCCGTATCCCGCGCCTTCTTCTGATCCTTGGTCAGGTTCGTCGCATTGGCGATGGACGGCATGCCGGGCGAGCCCGGCTTGCGCCAGAAGGAAAGTCGGAACTGCGGGATGGGCGTCCATTACAGCAACTCGATATCTGCCTGAAGGGCGCCGGCCGCCTTCAGGGCCTGGAGGATCTGGATCATGTCGCGCGGGCCGATGCCGAGGGCGTTGAGGCCGTCCACGAGATCCTGGAGCTTCACGCCGGATTTCAGCACCGCGAGCTTCTTGTCGTCTTCCTGGACATCGACACGCGGTGCGCGGGACGGTCGTCGTCTGGCCGCCCTGGGAGAACGGCTGGGGCTGAGAGACTTGGGGCGTTTCGGTCACGCGGATCGTGAGATTGCCTTGCGCGATCGCGACTGTGCTCACCCGCACGTCCGAGCCCATGACGATAATGCCGGACTGCTCGTCGATGATGATCTTGGCCGGCTGATCGGGATTGACCGGAAGCTGCTCGATATCGGTGATCAGCGCGAACATGTTCTTGGTATAGGTCGGCGGGACGGTCAGCAGGACCGTGGCCGGATCGAGCGGCTTGGCGGTTCCGGGGCCGATATCGCCGTTGATGACCTGCGCCACGCGGCTCGCCGTCGTGAAGTCCGGGTTCTTGAGCGAAAGATGCAGCTGATGCATGTCGGCGAGGTCGAACTGGACCTCCTTTTCGACGATCGCCCCGTTGGAAATCCGCGCGCTGGTGGAGACGCCCTTGGTGACGGTCTCCGCCGCGCCGCTGGCCTTGAAGCCGCCGACCGCGAGATTGCCCTGAGCCACGGCATAGACTTCGCCGTCGGCGCCGAGCAGGGGAGTGACCAGAAGGGTGCCGCCGAGCAGGCTCTGGGCGTCGCCGAGCGCGCTCACCGTCACGTCGATGCGGGTGCCCTGGCGCGCGAAGGCCGGGAGATTGCCGGTCACCATGACCGCCGCGACGTTCTGCGTATTCAGGTTTGGCGCGTCGCGCGTGTTGATGCCGAGGCGCTCCAGCATGCCTTCCAGGCTCTGGCGCGTGAACGGCGAGTTGCGCAGGGAGTCGCCCGTGCCGTCGAGGCCGACCACGAGGCCGTAGCCGACGAGTTGGTTGTCGCGCACACCCTCGAAATCGGAGATGTCCTTAATCCGCGACACGCCGGAAGCGGTCAGCGGGGCGAAATTGGTCACCAGGACCGCCAGGACGGCGAAGACCGCCGTGAGGCGCTTGCGATGGAACTCTTTGGGGCCGCGAGCAGTAGATACGCCGGTGCCGTCTGGCCATTGTGGTGGTTCTCCGCTAAGGGCGTCTGCCGACAGAATTCATGCTCGTGCGAAGCGAAGATCGTGCCAATTGCGGGTTTGAGGAAACTTTCGTGTTTTCAAGGCGTTGACCGGATCGGACGGTGGTGCGGCCGGGCCGGGTCGGCAGAAATTTCCGCGCCGCTAGGCAAAAGGCCCGCTGCGGGCCTGACCCTTAAGAACATCTTAACCTCGGGACGGCCATGCTCCGCGCTATGATCGAAGCCCGCCAAAGACCCATCCGATGAGAGTTTTCGGCACCCAATCCACATCCACCAGCTCCGTCCGGAAGACCAAGCGCGGCACGAGCGCATCCGGCGAGAGCTTCTCGGTCGACACGCCGGAGGAGGCGCCGGCAAACCCCGCGGCACGCGGCGTCGCGGCGACCTCTTCGGTCGATGCGCTGCTCGCCTTGCAGACGATCGAAGACGAAGATCCCGAACGAATCGCGAGCAAAAAACCGCGGCAATAAGCTGCTGGATTTGCTCGAAGATGTAAGGCGTGGCTTACTGACCGGCGTGATACCTGCCTCAAAATTGAACGGATTAGTGGCAGCCGTGCGCAGCGAGCAGGCGGCGGTTAGCGATCCCAAGCTTAAGGCGATACTTGATGAAATCGACCTAAGAGCTTCCGTTGAATTGGAAAAACTCGGCCTAGACTCCGGGCTTTAGATCACCCTCAAATCATACTGAATTGCACCTTTACCACACGGCACATTGCTTGCTTGAAGCAGGGCGGCGTCGTGCATATACTCCGCGCCGCTTAGGGGCGAGTCAGTTCGGTGGAGGTCATGGAATGACAAAGAAATCGAGCCGCGTTTATCGGCCTCGAAAAAACGAGCCATTCATGAATGAGAGACAGAAGGCTTACTTCCGGGAACGTCTAGAGACCTGGAAGGACGACATTCTCAAGGAATCGAAGTTAACGTTAACTCATTTGCAGCAGGACAGCGGCCAGGAGCCCGACATCGCAGACCGGGCATCGGCCGAGACGGACAGGGCCATCGAGCTCAGGACCCGTGACCGTCAGCGAAAACTCATCTCAAAGATCGAAGCGGCGCTCCGGCGCATCGAGGAAGGCACGTACGGTTACTGCGAAGTGACCGGAGAGCCGATCGGTCTCGACCGCCTGGTCGCGCGCCCGATCGCGACGATGAGCATCGAAGCGCAAGAGCGCCACGAGCGGCGCGAGCGCATCTATCGCGACGACTAGGTTACGGACGTCCGAATGGATCGAAGGGCGGCAGGTTCGGCTGCCGCCCTTCGTGTTCCACCCCCAACCCTCTCGCCTACCAGGGCGCCAGGATATCGAAAAGCTGCTGGCCGTAGCGGGGCTGCTGCACGTCGGTGAGCTGGCCGCGGCCGCCATATGAGATGCGCGCTTCGGCGATCTGGGTATGCTTGATCGTGTTGGTGGCGCTGATGTCCTCGGGCCGGACGACGCCCTGAACCGTCAGCTCGCGCACCTCGAAATTCACCCGGACCTCCTGGCTGCCGTAGATCACGAGATTGCCGTTTGGCAGCACCTGGGTGACCACGGCCGCGACCGTGGTGTTGATGTCCTCCGACCGGTCCACCGAGCCCTGCCCGGCGCTGGAGGAGTCGCTGCCCATATTGACCAGAGAACTCGGATCGACCGAGCTCGGCAGGACTTTGCTGAGCTGGCCCTCGAGACCGAGGAAGTTCGTGGCGTCCATATTGTCGGCGTTGGACCGCGTCCGCTTGGTCGTGTCGTCGAGCTTGGCATTGTCGGCGATCTTGATCTGCACCGTCAGGATGTCGCCGACCTGCGACGCCCGCTGGTCCTTCAGAAAGGCGCGTGCTCCGGGCCGCCACAGCGAATTCGCCTGGGGCCTTTGCTGCTCCGGCGCCGGCATCGGCAGGCTCACCGGCGTATAGTTCCGCTGCTGCGTGACGTTCCGGATAGGGGTCAGCGGCGGCGGCCGACCGATTTCGCTGACGCGGTTAAGGGCGCCGCAGCCACAGAGCGGTACGGTCAGGATGGCCGCGAGGATATAGGGACGGACTGACTTCATGGGATCGACCCGATCTCGTTACTGATGGTAGGGGCGTGCATCGGCTTGGCGGCCGAGCGAGGCGAAGCGGCCCGAGATTTCGACCCGGACCTCGTTGCCCGACACCACGGTGCCTTGCACGATCTTGTGGGATTGCATGTTCATCACCCGGATGACGTCGCCCGCGCTGCCTTCGTCGATCGAGCGCCCGACCGTGGTAAGCGTGAGGTTGGGCGTCGCCGCGACGATGGTGATCAGCGCGTTCTTGCCGATCAGGATCGGCTCCTGGACGTCGGCGGTGCGGATCGGCAGGTCCGGCCGGAGCGGCCGGCGGGCGGTCTTACCGATCAGCTCCTTGTCGTCCATGATGACCGAGCCTTGAGTTCTGGGACGGCGAGACGTCGGCCCAGTCGATATCGTTCTTGGTGATCATCTCGCCGCGCGCCACGCTTCGAGCGAGCACCGGAATGCTGACGACCTCGATCGCGCGGCCGGTTACCGTGGCCGAGGACGTGCTTCCGCTATCCGAGGGGACCGTCACCGTGGCCGTGAACATGCCGGTCGCTTTGTTGTAGTTCAGATCCGCGACATTCACGACGTCGGCGGCATCCACCGGGACATAGAGCATGCCCTGGGTCGCGCTGAGCTGGATCGACTTCCGGCCATCGTCGCCCTGGGCGCGGATCGCGTCTCCGATCGCCTTGGTGATGGCGTTCTGGGAGACCGCCTTGCCGGCGCGCGTCACCGCCACGCCGTTAAGATTGTAGGGATTTTGCCAGTCCACGCCGTTGTCGGTGGCGATCCGGGCGATGACGCCGGCCGAAAGCACCATGCGCGTGCCGGCGGCGGGGGCGGCGGCGACCTGAACCTTGGAGGCCTCGCCGGTATCGGTCATGACGTCGCCAAGGGTCACCACGGGCGCAGTCACCGTGACGTTGGTCTTGAGGGACGCTCCGTGGGCGACGCCGGCAACAAACAGCAGAGGCGTTATCGCCAGCCATCGCACTTTCTTGCGGATCATGGGTCTATTCCCTTCAGTTCGGCATGGTCATCGTGCTAGCGCAGGTTCGACATCACCGACAGCATCTCGTCGGCGGTGGAGATGACCTTCGAGTTCATCTCATAGGCGCGCTGGGCGGTGATCAGCGAGGTGATCTCCGAGACCGGGTTCACGTTCGAGGTCTCGATGAAGCCCTGGGTGACCGTGCCGAAGCCCGGCGATCCCGGGGTGTTGACGTTCGGCGAGCCTGACGACGGCGTTTCCAGATAGAGGTTGCTGCCGGTCGCTTCGAGGCCCGCCTGGTTGAAGAAGGTAGCCAGGGTCAACTGGCCGACCGTCTGGGGCGCAACCTGGCCGGCGACCTTTACCTGGACTTCGCCCTGCGGGTTGATCGCGACGTCGGTGGCGTCCTGCGGGATCGTGATGCCAGGCTGGATCGTATAGCCTTCGGGCGAGACCAGGAGGCCGGTCGGACCAAGCTGGAATGCGCCGGCACGGGTATAGGCCGTCTCGCCGGTCGGCAACTGCACCTGGAAATAGCCGTGGCCGTTGATCGCAAGGTCATAGGTGTTGTTGGTCGGCACCATGTTGCCCTGCTCGGTGATGCGGTAGACGGCGGCGGTCTTCACGCCGACGCCGATCTGCACGCCCGCCGGGGTGATGGTGCCCGCGTCGGACGAATAGGCGCCGATGCGCTCCAGGTTCTGATAGAGCAAATCCTGGAATTCCGCGCGCTGGCGCTTGTAACCGGTGGTGTTCATGTTGGCGATGTTGTTGGACGTCACTTCGACGTTCAGCTGCTGGGCCAACATGCCGGTGGAGGCGATACTTAACGCTCTCATCTTTTCTTCCCTAGTTCTCGATCGTTCCTGATTGTTCCGAATGCCGATCGGCGGCTATTGCGGCCTTGCCGATCTGTTGGATGCCTTCGCGCTGCAGATCCTCATAGGTCTGCAGGAGCTTGGCCGTGCTTTGGTAGCTCCGGAGCACGTCCACCATCTTGGTGAGCTCGATGATCGGCTCGACATTCGAGCCTTCGAGCATTCCCGACAGAAACTTGACGTCAGTGGTCGGGGTCGGCTTCTGAGTGGTCTTGAACATGCTGTCGCCAACGGCATCCATGTCCTGCTCGTTGGGGAACTTGACCACGCCGATACGTCCCCGGCGGCCGGAAGCCGCGGTGACCGTGCCGTCATTGGCGATGTTGATCGTGCTGTCGTTCAAATTGACCGTCATGGGCTTGCCGAAGGCGTCGAGCACCGGATAGCCCTTGGTGGTTACGATCTGGCCCTGATCGTCGACATGGAAATGGCCGTTGCGGGTGTAGTAGGTATTGCCCTTCGGGTCCTGGACCTCGAAATAGCCCTTGCCGCTGATTGCGACATCCAGCTCATTGCCCGTCTGGGTGAATTCGCCTTCGGCGAGATTGCGCACCACGCCGCGGTCCTGCACGAACGCGATCTGATTGCCGATCGAAGGCGTGGCGGGGTCGGTGTTAACGACATACTCCTGGAACAGGACGCTTTCGTTGCGGAAGGCCGTCGTGCTCGCATTGGCGATGTTGTTGGCAATAATGTCCATTTGCCGCTGCATCGCCATTTGGTGCGATAGCGCCACATAAATCGTGTTATCCACGGCAACGGCTCCTTTCTGCCCGCACGATGTGTTCGGTCCGTATGGCTGCACGAACCATGCCATTAGTGATAGTGTTTTATTTCAATGACTTAGAGCGGCGGATAGACACCGTCGATCGGCAAGTTCGGAGGCAGTATGGCAAGTTTTGCCGAGCAGGATGTGTCGCCGGTCCCGGGGCGAGGAGGGTGCGGCAAATGGCCCTGAAACGTTCCGCCGTTTCAACCAGAAATTAACCCCGAAATCTTAACGTCGGTCGCAGTCCCGACGGAGGCGTTCCCGAGGGAAGTAAGTGTATCGAGGGAGCGATGGCGGCAGACACTAACAAAAACAAGGCTCCTGCGCCGGACGAAGACGACGAGATCGAGCAGGAAGGAGAGGGCGACGCCCCGCCGAAGCGAAAGCTGAGCGGGAAGCTGATCGTCATGATTGCCGGCGCCCTGGTCATCATTCTGGCCGGCGGCGGCGCAGGCGCGTATTTCATGGGCTTTTTCGGCGGCGGTCACAAAGCCGACCAGAAGACCGCCGAGGAAGAGGCCGCCCAAGAACAGAAGAACATGGTCTTCTACGACCTGCCGGAGATTTTGGTGAATCTCAACACGACCGGCCGGAAGTCGAGCTATTTGAAGATCAAGGTGGCGCTGGAGGTTAACGATCCTCAGGCCGTGCCGCTGCTGGACGCGCGGATGCCCCGGATCATCGACAATTTCCAGGTCTATCTGCGCGAGCTCCGGATCGACGATTTGCAGGGCTCGGAAGGGATGTTCCGGATCAAAGAGGAACTTCTCTCGCGGGTCAATACGGCGGTCAAACCGGTGAAGGTCGCCGACGTGTTGTTCAAGGAAATGCTGGTTCAGTAGGCCGAGTAGATGGCAGATACCGATACCCTCGAAGCCCCGGACGACGAAGCTGTCGCCGACGAGTGGGAAGCCGCGCTGAACGAAGAGGCTGCCGATGAGGCCGAGGCCTCCGAAGGCGCCGGCACGACCAATCGCGTCCTGAACCAGGACGAGATCGACAGCCTGTTGGGCTTCGACGGCGACGACGACGGCAATTCCGACAAATCCGGCATCTATGCGATCATCAACAGCGCGCTGATCTCCTATGATCGGCTGCCGATGCTCGACATCATCTTCGACCGGTCTGGTCCGCATGATGTCGACCTCGCTCCGGAACTTCACCTCGGACAATATCGAGGTCTCGCTCGACAACATCACGTCGATCCGCTTCGGCGACTACCTGAATTCGATCCCGCTGCCGGCCATCCTGACGGTGTTCCGCGCCGTGGAATGGGACAATTTCGGCCTGATCACGGTCGACAGCAGCCTGATTTACTCGATCGTCGACGTGCTTCTCGGCGGCCGGCGCGGTACCGCGGCCATGCGCATCGAGGGCAGGCCCTACACCACGATCGAGCAGAATCTCGTCGAGCGGATGAACGAGGTCGTCCTTCACGATCTCAAGCTCGCCTTCGATCCGCTTGTGCAAGGTCGATTTCAAGCTCGACCGCATGGAGACGAACCCGCGTTTCGCGACCATCGCCCGGCCGGCCAATGCCGCCATCCTGGTCAAGCTCAGGATCGACATGGAGGACCGGGGAGGGCGCATCGAGCTTCTTCTGCCTTATGCGACGGTCGAGCCGATCCGCGAGCTGCTGCTTGCAGCGGTTCATGGGCGAGAAGTTCGGCCGTGACTTCGATCTGGGAAAGCCATCTTGCGACCGAGTTGTGGGCGACCGCCGTGCCGCTCCAGGCCGTGCTCGACGAGCAGGTCATGGAGCTCCGCGACGTCATGGCGCTCAAGGTCGGCGATACGTTGATGCTTTCCGCGGCGCCCGACGATTGCGTCGATCTGCGCTGCAACGGCATCACCATGATGAACGGAACGATGGGCCGGATCGGCAAGAACATTGCGATTTCGGTCGTCCAGAACTTCCGTCAGGTAAAGGGTTTGAAATGACACCCGAAATTATCCTGGATCTCCTGCTGATCGGGCTTCTCGGCACGACCGTCGGTTATTGCGCCGTGCTCAACCGGCGGCTGACCCGGCTGCGGGACGGCCATTCCGAGTTCAAGGCTCTGGTCGAGACTCTGACGACGGCCACAGACAAGGCCCAGTCGAGCCTCAAGGACTTGCGCGAATTGACAGAAAACGCCTCGAAGACCTTGAGCGGCAATATCGATACCGCCCGCAAGCTCGCCGACGAGCTCTCGGTGATCACCGAATCCGGCAACGCGCTTGCCGAGCGGATCGAAGCCCGGCTGACCGGCGGCCCGGTGCCGGTGGATCTGTCCAAGACGAAGAAGAAGCCCGAAAAGCCCGCGGAACCCGAGGGCGGACGACGCTCGGAGACCGAAAAGGAACTGCTCAGCATGCTGCGCAATGTGCGCTGAGCCGAGCGGCTCCGGCTGGCATGAATTCGCGTAGAGTAAGGATTTTGCCATGATCGAAAAGGTCAGATTGTTTCCCGTTCTCGCCGTATCGGCCGCTCTTCTGGGCGGCGTGAAGACGGTGGCCGTCTGGAATGGCGTGAGCGCCCTGGTGCCGCCCGTCATGGCCGCGGATGCCGAGCATGTCGAGAAGGCCGGGGAGGCCGCGCCGCGCGGAGAAGCCGGCCGACGACAAGGCCGCCGCCGAAAGCGCCGCCGAGAATGCCGATGCGCAACAAGCGGAGCTTCAGCCCGACAGCGACGGAAACTATTCGCCCGCCGAGCTTCAGCTCCTGCAGAGCCTGTCGCAGCGCCGGGCCGAACTCGACAAGCGCGAGAAGGACCTCGATATGCGCGAGCAGGTCCTCAAGGTCACCGAGAAGCGCCTCCAGGACAAGCTGGCCGAGATCAAGAAGGTCCAGGACAAGGTCAACGCCGCGCTCAAGACCTATGACGACAAGGAGGACGCGCAGCTCGACAGCCTGGTCAAGGTCTACGAGACGATGAAACCGGCAGATGCCGCACGGATCATGAGCACGCTCGACATGAAGGTGCTGATCGATGTCGCCCAGCGCATGAGCGAGCGCAAGATCGCGCCGATCATGGCGCGCCATGGATGTCGGCGACCGCCAAGAAGCTGACCATGGAACTGGCGACCCGCAAGCCGCTGGTCGCCGACAACCAGTCCGGCAGCGCGACCCCATAGCCCTTCCGGCGCGTCGGCAAAAAACCGCTGAATTCAACTTCCGTGGTGGTTAACTGCGGATTAAGCACGCCCTAGGCTTCGAATGGGCTTCCAGGCATCCGTGCGTCACGAGGCCGGTTTGCCCATCGTTTACGGCCGGACAAACAGACATGGCGACCCATTCCGATGCTCTTCTGGCGAGCCTGATGGCCGCCCGCAACGGCGCGCCCAAGCCGGCGCAGCGGGACTGGACGACGACTGGTCTTCGTGTCGCTCTATCTCGTGCTTGCTGGCGTTCTTCCTTGGTCCTAAACGCCGCTGTCGACGAAGGAGGAGGACAAGGTTCGCACGGCCATGGAAAGCATCGACGCCAGGTTTCGCGGGCCGTTCTACGAGGAAAGCGGCGTCATCGACGTCAAGCAGCGGCCCGGCGTGCTCCGCATCAAGAATGACGCGCTCGACGACATCGGCGTGCTGCTGCGCGGGATTGCCCTGACGCCGGGCCTCAAGGGCCAGGCGGATGGCGATACGCTTAAGGTCTCCGTGCTGACCCATAAGCTGTTCGCGCCGCGGGACGGCGATTTGCGCGCCAATCAGGCGGGCCTTTTCGACAGCCTTGCCGAGATTCTGATGCGGTCGGACGAGGACGGCCCGGTGGATACCAGCTTCATCGTCGGCACCGGCGAAAACCTGCCGAAGCCGGGAACGCCGGCGGCGACGCTCGCGGCCCGTCGCGCGGCATCGCTCCAACAGGCCCTCGTCTCGCGCGGCGTCGTGCCGTCGACCATCGCCGCCGGGATCGGCACCGAGGACGCGGTGACGACCGTGCTCACCTTCAAGCGCCGCCGTCCGGCGCCGGCCAAGGGGACGCGGTGATGTCGCTGATGTCGGGACTGCCGCAGCCGATAGAGTCTGGACCGCTCGGGGTCCGGCTGGATGCTGATCTTCGCCGATACGCTGTCGCTGCTCCTGGCATTCTTCGTGCTCCTGTTCTCGATGAGCACGCTCAGGACCGATACCTGGCTCAGCATGGCGAACGGCCTCGCCCAGCGCCTGAACCCCGCACGCTATCACAGCGAAACCTCGGGTCCTTCGGATCAGAACCTGCCTCGGACCAGCGAGCCGGCCGCCATGAATCTCGGCTATCTGACGCCGTTGGTTCAAGACAAGATCCGCGAAATCCCGGGCCTCGTCGGCGTGACCATCACGCCGCTGCCGGATCGGATCATCATCTCGATCCCCGCCAACCGGCTGTTTGCGTCGCAAAAGTCGGGCCTGACCGCCAGCGGCGCCAATAGCATCTTCCTGATCGGCGGCTTCCTCGGCAAGATCGGCAACAAGGTTGCGGTCGCGGGCTATGCGGGGCAGGGGACAGACGCGACGGTTCTCGCGATCGACCGCGCTACCGCCGTGGCGCGCGATCTTTCGGACTTAGGTTATGACGGCGTCACCGCCGCGCTCGCCTATGCCGATCCGCGCGGCCAGGGCTATGCCATCGATCCGACCGCCGAGAACCGGGACCGGGTCGATATCGTGATCCTTGATGCCGTGAAGAGCGGATCATGAGACGCTTTCTCGCCGCCTTCCTGATCCTTGCCGGCCTGGCCGCGCCGGGTGTCGTTCGCGCCGCCGATGCGTCGCCGCCGGACGTCAAGGTGCGGTTCGGCGAGCACGAGAATTTCAGCCGCATCGTGTTCGATTGGCCCGAGGCCGTGCCCTATACCGCGAGCCTCGACAAAGGTCTCCTGACCCTCGATTTCAAGGCGGCGGGTGCACCGGATCTCTCGGCCTTCGTCGGCGATCCGCCGACCGGAATCAAGCTCAACTCCGTCAGCCCGAGCGAGGACGAGCTGAAAGTCGCCTTCGCGATCTCCAAGCCCGCCAAGCTACGGCAGTTCCGCGACGGCCCACGCGTGGTGGTCGATGTCCTGTTCGACGAGAACCCGGCGCCGAAAACGAAGACCGTCCCGGAGGTCCCGCCGGCGGCCGCGCCTGCCGAATCCGTCAAGACCAGCCCGATCGAGATAAAACCGGCCAATCCTGCGGTCGCCAGGGATTTGCCCAAGCTCAAGGTCGCGGTAGGGCAGGGCGAAAATGGTATTCGCATGACCTTCCCGTGGGCCGATTCGGCGGCGGCGGTTGTGGTTCAGCGCGCGGGCCAGCTCTGGATCGTGTTCGACCTGCCGTCCCAGGCGGATCTCCTCGGAGGTCGGAAAGAAGCTCGGCGACCGGTTCTCCGAGGCCGAGCAGATCGCCGACGATCGGGCGACCATCCTCCATTTCACCACCAGGCAGATGCAATATCCCGTGGTGCGGCGGAAGGACGACGTCTGGACCGTCGAGCTGGATAATGTCGCCAACCCGCCCGCGACGCCGATCGAAGCGCGCGAGCAGGTAACGGAAGGCGGCACAGCCCGGGTGTTCATGCCGGTCAAGGATCCGGGCCTCAAGATCGATCTGAAGGATCCCGTCGTCGGCGACCGGCTGGTGGTGGTCCCGGTCTTCGGCTCGGGCTTCGGTTTCGATCAGTCCCGGCAATATGCGGAATTCCGCCTGCTCGGTACGCCCCAGGGCATCGCAATCGAGCCCCGCGCCGACTGGCTGACGGTCCAGCGCGAATCTAACGGCATCGCGATCACCGGCGCCCGCGCCCTGGCTCATTCGGCCGACACGCCTGGGGACAAGAAGTCGGTATCGGACAGGCCCGCGCTCAACTCGCCGACCCGGCTGATCGATTTCGACGCCTGGAGACGCGGCTCCGACGACGATTACTGGGACAATCTCGACAAGCTGCTCTACGACCTGTCCCTCGCACCCTCCGATGCAAGGAACGCGGCGCGCTGGTCGCTCGCCAAGTTCTATCTCGCCCATCACATGGCGGCCGACGCGCTCGGCGTGTTAGGCCTGATGGCGAAGTCCGACGTGCGGCTGGAAGAGGACAAGCAGTTCCGGGCCGTGCGCGGCGTGGCCAATATTTTTATGGGGCGCTATGCCGACGCCTTGGAGGATCTCTCCTATCCCCGCCTCGACGCCGAGCCCGACGCCGCGCTTTGGCGCGCCGTCGCGGAGGCTAAGCTCGGCAAGAACGAGGCCGCGCTGGATCACTATCATCAGGGCCTCGACGTCATCACCCATTATGGCGAGATCGACCGGGCGCGGTTCCAGCTTGCCGCCGCCACCGCCGCCATGGGCGTCGGCGATGTCGACACGATGAACACCGAAACCTCGGTCCTGGACGGCATGAAGCTGCCGGTCTCGATGGAGGCCCAAGCAAAATATCTCGAAGGCCGGATGTACGAGCTGCAGAACGATGCGACCAGCGCGCTCGACGCCTATGCCAAGGCCATCGACATGCATTACCGGCCGGTCGCCGCCAAAGCCGAGTTCCGCCAGATCGAGGTCGAGGCGAAAGAGGGCAAGATCAAGCCCAAGGAAGAGATCGACAAGCTCGACGCCCTGCGCTTCAAATGGCGCGGCGGACCCTTGGAATTCGATGTATTGCACAAGCTCGGCCAGCGTTATGTCGATGAAGGCGACTATCGCCACGGCCTGGAGATCTTGCGCCAGGCGGTGACCTATTTCCCGGATTCCGACGCGACCCGCGCCATCACCCAAGAGATGAACCAGATCTTCCGCAAGCTGTTCCTGGACGGCGGAGCGGACAAGATGGCGCCCGTGGCGGCCGTCGCGCTCTATTACGACTTCCAGGAGCTTACGCCGATCGGCTCTGACGGCGACGAGATGGTGCGCAAGCTGTCCGACCGGCTGGTCAAGGTCGACCTCCTCGACCGCGCCGAGCAGCTTCTGGAGCACCAGGTCAATTACCGCCTCAAGGGCGCGGCGCAGGCCCAGGTCGCGGCCCGGCTCGCCCGGGTCTATCTCCTCGACCGCAAGCCCGAGAAGGCCGTCAAGATCATCGAGGACACGCGCCAAGTCCTGCTGCCGCCGCAGATCGGCCATATTCGGCTTATGCTCGAAGCGAAGGGCCTGGCCGACATGAAGAAATACGACGAGGCCGAGGGCACGCTCGAAGGCATCAACGGCCGGCCCGCCGATCTCGTCCGCGCCGACATCTATTGGGACTCCCAGCAATGGAACAAGGTCGTCTCGATCTCCAACGAAGATCCTCGGCGACCGCTGGGAGAAGGGCGGGGCGTTGGCGCCGATCGAGCGCCAGACGGTCATGCGTTGGGCGGTGGCGCTCGCGCTCGAGAACGACCAGCAGGGCCTCGCCGACGTTCAGAAGAAATACGGCAAGCTGATGGGGGCGACGCCCGCCGCCAACGCCTTCGAGGTGGTCACGACCACCGCCGATCCGACCGGCATCAATCTGCGCGATCTCGCGAGCCAGATCGCCAGCGTCAACACGATCGAGAAACTGTTCGACGATTACGACGATCAGACCGCCCCGGCGTCCTGACGTCGTTCCGGTTTGGCTCCCGCGCGCCGTTGATGCTAAGGTCGCCGTCGGATATCACAACGACCGGGGGCAGCCATGGCAGACGACGCACCGAACATCGCTCAGAAGGGGCCGTATCAGCAGACCATGACCGAGGGGCAGCGGTTCTTCTGGTGCGCCTGCGGCCGCAGCAACAACCAGCCCTTCTGCGACGGTTCCCACAAAGGCACGTCATTCACCCCGGTGGACTTCACCCAGAAGAAAGCAGGCGACGTCTGGCTTTGCGGCTGCAAGCACACCAGGAACCCGCCGTTCTGCGACGGGTCGCACAATAAGCTCTAGGGTCTGTACTCAATAGCCATCATCCCGGAAGCCGGTTTGCCCGAAATCTTTGATTTCGTTGGTAAACCGAGCTGTCCGGGATCCATTATCACGAGCCTGAGCGTCCGACCTGGATCCCGGATCGCAAGGCTCGCATGCCGAAAACCTGCGGTTTTCGGGCTCGCCTAACGTCCGGGATGACAACGAAAATACTGTTGAGTACAGACCCTAGATCGAGGCAAATCCGCGGCACGCCCCTCAACAGACGAGGACGAATGGATCTATATCTCCGTTCGGGCTGAGCTCGTCGAAGCCCGTCCCTCGACGTGTCTCTAGGGAGCCTCTTTCTTGAAGCGTCCCTCGGGATCGGCGGGCTTCTGGCCTTTCGGCGTCGCGCCGACACCGCCGCCGCCGGGACGGCCGAACATGACCATGGTCGTACCGCTGGGAAGGGTGGCGCGCATCAGCTCGCCGCCGGGCTCTCCGCTCTTCAGTGGATTGATCACCGCAACCACATGATCGCCCGGCTTGAACGTTTCCTTGCTCCAGCCGCGGCGGCCGAGATAGTTCGGGCTCATGCCCTCGAGACCCCATTTGGTCACCGATCCGTCCGGATTCTTCACTGCGATGAAGGTCCAGGTATGGGGATTGGTCCATTGGAACTCGACGATATCGCCTTCGATGGTCTTCTCATGGCCCATGTCGAACAGGCCGAAGGAATGATGGGCCATCGCGGGCGGCACGGCCACGAAGGCCAATGCGGCCGAGGCCGGGAATGGCAACGCGTGACAAGTATCTTGATCATTGGGTTGAAAACTCCTCCAAACGCCTAGCCCCTTCTAGGGCTATTCCTTGATATCGATGCCGGCCTTGCCGTGATTCGTCCACGGAATTGCGGTTGTTTTCCTGGCAGACATACTCGGCCAGGGTCCAATCCCGGTGGCGGCCATAGACGCGCTTGATGTGATAGGGCTTCGTCAGGGCTTCGGGATCGGTGACGGTCGTGTCGATCTCCATCATGTCTGGGCGACGATCGTATGCATGCGCTCGACGATGTGCATCTTGTCGCTGTGCTGGGCGGCGTAGCTGCCGAGCGGCGTGTCGGACACGAAGCCGACGGTGTCCACAACCAGCGTGTCGCCGTCCCAATGGCCGATCGAGTGGCCGTTATAGGTCGGGTCGGGATCCTCGGGATGGCCGCGGCCGTCGGTGAAGATCTGCCGCCATTGCTCGTAAGCCTCGGCGATGATCGTGATCTTGCCGGGCGTGAACAGGAATTCATACGGGTACGGCTCGCCCATGATTCCGGGCATGCCGGGCGGCACGCAGTTCGCCGCGGGCGAATCCTGGATTTTGCCGGCCTTCTGAGCGGCCCGATAGGCGTCGAATTTTGCCTTATAGGCCGGCGTCAGCGACGGGGCCTCCGGTCGTCCGGCCGTCACCGAGCCGCCGAAGGTCGGCTCCCAGAGACCGCCCCAGTCGGGCAGTTTGGCGATCGATTGCCAAGTCCCGCCCGGCAATGAGGTATCGGGCTTGAAGGCCGCGTCGTCGGCGAAGGCCGCGCCGATTCCGCCGGCCAGCAACATCGCCGACAGGGCTGCGCCCAAGGCAACATTAAGTTTCATTCGGTCCCCCGAGTTTCTGTTTGTGCCGCCATGTGCTGGGCGGATTTCAAAAAGTTTAGGTCGCGCGCCCAGCCGCCGTCAAACAAATGCCGACACGGATTCTGCCAATTACACGATGGATTTTGCCGAAATCCTTCGGCGCGTTAGCTGATGCCGAAGCCTTTTACCAGGCTACCCGCGACCAGATTCCAGCCGTCCACAAGGACGAAGAAGATCAGCTTGAAGGGCAGTGAGATCATGACCGGGGGGAGCATCATCATGCCCATGGACATCAGGATCGACGCCACGATCATGTCGATCACCACGAACGGCACGAAGATCAGGAAGCCGATCTCGAAGGCCCGGTTGAGCTCGCTGATGAGATAGGCCGGGATCAGAACCTGCAATGGCGTCGCCTTGGGATCGGCCGGCGGCGCGGTCTTGGACATTTGCAGGAACAGGTTCAGGTCCTTCTCGCGGACATGGGCCAGCATGAATTCCTTGAACGGCTCGACCGTCTTCTGAAACGCCTCGGGCGCCTCGATCTGCTCGTCCATGAAGGGCGAGATGCCATCCGAATAGGCCTTCTGGAAGGTCGGGGCCATGATGAAGGCGGTCAGGAACAGCGCCAGGCTGATCAGCACGGTGTTCGGCGGCGTCTGCTGCACGCCCAGCGCGCTCCGGAGCAGGGACAGCACCACGATGATCCGGGTGAACGAGGTCACCACGATCAGGATCGACGGCGCGAGGCTCAGGACCGTGATCAGGGCAACGAGTTGGACGATGCGCGCCGTCAGCGAGCTGCCCTGGCCGAGATCGATATTGATCTCCTGGGCCAGCGCCGGCTCGGCAAACACGAATCCGACGCCGAGCACGGCTAGAACGGCGCCGGCGAGAGCCAGCAGCCTCAAACGCGGCGTCATGACGGCTCTCCCGACGGCTTTTCTGCTTTGATGCCGCTTTCGACGAGGGTGGCTTCTTTTTCGCCCAGGATCACCAGATGCTCGACATCGTCGCGGCGCAGCAGGATTGCGCGCCGACGCCCGTCGATCGGCAGGATGTCGACGATCTGGAGCCGTTTGCCGGCCTTCATCCCCGGATTGACGCGGGCCACGAGACCGAAACGCCGCGCCGCCCAGACGCATCCGCCGATCAGGGCGAGAACGAACAGGAAAGCGGCAAGAAAGCGGAGAAGCGTATAACCGTCCATCAGGGAACGGTTCCCTCGGACGGATCCTGCGGCGGCTCGTCGGCCTTATCGCGGCCGTCGAGCCGATAGAGATAGCTCAGGATTTCGGCCACGGCCTCCAGCGCTTCGGTTGGCACCAAGCTGTCGACCTCGAAGGCCGAGAGGATTTCGGCGAGATCGGCGTCCTCGCGCACTTTGACGCCGTGCTTGAAAGCAAGCTCCAGGAGCTTCTCGGCAAATTCGCCTTTGCCGATGGCGGTAATCCTGGGCTCGGAAGAGGGATCCGGCGCGGCGATCGCCACCGCCTTCTGGACCGGCTGGGACGGCTTCGGCACGGAGGTTGCGGGGCGGGCCATGGGAACTTCTTAACTCCAGACTGGCCGCCCGGCGGAACGGGCCGGCGGCTCGGCCGAATAGTGCTGGCGACAGGCTTAACAAAAGCTAAAGAACGGTCCGCCCATCGCATCCCGCATTGCGACGAATTGACCGGGTGGAGGCGGCGCGACTTAACCGATTCTTAAAGGAGAGGCGGCACAGTTTATTAAATTTGCCGCGAGCCCTGTCCTTTAAGGGGAGTCGTGTGTTGCGGCACAAGTAGTAGCGCGAGTCCGGACTCGCGCAGGAGTTATCATGGATCTCCTCAGTCTGCCGATTTTCCAGGCCATTACCGGCAAGATGGAATGGCTCAATCGCCGCCAGGGCGTTCTGTCCGAAAACCTCGCGAACTCCGATACGCCGGGCTACACGCCACATGATCTGAAGGAGCTCGATTTCGGCGAATTGTTGAAATCCTCGTCCTCGCCGACGGCGATCCATCAGGCGCAAATGGCCGCGGTGAAGAACGGCGGCACGCCACCCAGCGTTTCGGCTATCGGCAAGAACGCCGAGGAAATCGAGAAGAAGGGCATCGAAACGACCCCGACCGGCAATTCGGTCGTGCTCGAAGAACAGCTGATCAACGTCGCTCAGACCCAGGTTCAGTACAACATGCTGACCAATCTCTACCGCAAGCAGGCCGATATGGTCCGCATGGCGGTGAGTAGCAAATAGGCACGGATCGGCGCGCGGCGCCGCGGGAGTTAAGTCATGGATCTTCTTCAGTCGCTGATGATCTCCGCTTCGGGCATGCGGGCCCAGAGCGTTCGTATGCGGGTGATCTCGGAAAACCTGGCGAACGCCAACTCGGTCGCGCCCAATTCGAAGACGGACCCTTATCGCCGCAAGGTCGTGACCTTTCGAGGACGAGCTCGACCCCAATCTCGGCGTGGACCTTCTCAAGGTCGACAAGATCAAGGAAGACAACACCAAGTTCGAGTCCAAATACGATCCGGGCCATCCGGCCGCCGACGCCAACGGCTACGTCAAGATGCCGAACGTCAATCCGTTCGTCGAAATGATGGATATGCGCCAGGCCCAGCGGAGCTACGAGGCCAATCTGAACATGATCGAAACCGCGAAATCCATGATGACGCGGACGGTCGAGATTCTGCGTTAAGGGATTGGGGGACCACTCTAAAGAGGGTTTGCCGCCATGGATGTAAGAGCAGCGAAAGCCTATGCCGAAGCCTTGACCCGCGCCTCCGGCGCCGCCGGCCAGGGCGACGGCGGGACGCCGGTCGATACCAACACCGGCTCGAACAAGGACTTCTCGTCCGTCCTCAGCGACGTCGTGAACGACACGGTCAAGACGTTGAAACAGAGCGAGAACTCCAGCTTCGCGGCCGCCACCGGTCAAGCCGACGTCGTCGATGTCGTGACGTCGGTGACCAACGCGGAGCTTACCCTTCAGACCGTCGTCGCCGTGCGCGACAAGGTGATCGAGGCCTACCAGGACATTATGAAGATGCCGATCTGACGGGCGCTCGGCCCTTCGAGACGATCGACGTAGAAACGTAAACCCAATCCGGCGACCCGCCGGATCCCGCCGGGAGACAAAACAATGGATGCCGCCGACGCTATTAGCGTGGCACGCGACGCGCTCACCGTCCTCTTGCAGGTGGCGGGGCCGCTGATGGCCGTCGCCCTCGTGGTCGGCCTCGGCATCGCGCTCTTTCAAGCCCTGACTCAGATTCAGGAAATGACCCTGACCTTCGTGCCGAAGATCATCGCCATTTTCGTCATTCTCCTGGTCATGCTTCCCTTCATCGGCGGCGTCATGAACGCCTTCATGGACCGCATAGCCGATCGCATCGTCGCCCTCGGCTGAGGCAGCACACGGTGCTGAGCGCAGTCCTTCCCGCAAATCTATTCGGCTTCTTCCTGATCTTCGTGCGGGTCGGCGCCATCATCATGGTTGCGCCGGCGTTGGGCGAGATCATGATTCCCGCGCGGGTGCGTCTCGTCGTCGCCCTGACCACGACACTCGCGATCTGGCCCGCGGTCTCGAACAATCTGCCGGCGCTGCCGGACTCGGCGCTCGGGACCGGACTTCTGATCCTGGGCGAGGTGTTGGTCGGGCTCCTGATCGGCGGGACGGCGCGGTTCATCATGGCCTCGCTCCATGTCGGCGGCTCGATCATCGCCTTCCAGACCGGACTCGCGGTGAGCCAGACCTTCGATCCGACCCAGGGCATTCAGGCGGCGATCATCTCGTCGTTCCTGACGCTTCTCGGTGTGGTCATGATCTTCGCAACCGACATGCATCTCGTGATCCTGGAAGCGATCACCAACAGCTATTCCCAGTTTCCGCCGGGGAATTACGCTCCGCTCGGCGATTTCGCCCAGCTCGCGATGCGTCAGGTTTCTGCGTCCTTCGCGCTCGGGGTCCAGATCGCGGCGCCCTTCATCGTCTACGGCCTCGTGTTCTATGTCGGACTCGGCCTGATCGCGCGGCTGATGCCTCAGCTTCAGGTGTTTTTCATCGCGATGCCGCTCAATATCTTTCTCGGCTTCGTCCTGATGCTGTTCCTGATCTCCGGGATCATGATGTGGTTCACCCAGGCCTTCCAGGACGGCATGGCGCCGTTCCTGAGATAGCGGGAGGCGGGCGTGGCCGAAGACCAGGACCAAAGTCAAAAGACCGAAGAGCCGACTGCGAAACGGCTCGAAGAGGCTCGCGAGAAGGGCGAGGTCGCCAAGAGCCAGGAGGTCAAGCACTGGTTCATGATCCTGGGCGGCGCGCTGGTCGTCACGATCTTCGCAAGCTCCAGCTCCACCGAACTCGCGCGGCTGTTCCGGCCGTTTCTTGAAATCATCCGACCAGTTCTCCAAGGATCCCGCCCAGATCGCTGCGGTGATCCAACCGCTTCTCGAACGCGTCTTGGCGATCCTCGCGGTCCCGTTGTCGCTTCTGGTGCTGATGGCGATCGGCGGCAACATGATCCAGCATATGCCGGTCCTCGCCTCCGACCGGATCAAGCCGAAATTCAACCGGATTTCGCCCCTAAGCGGCTTCAAACGGCTGTTTTCGGCGCAGAACTTCGTCGAATTCACCAAAAGCATGGTGAAAATCATCATTGTCGGCTCGATCGTGGTGATGCTGGTCTGGCCCGAGCACGACCGGCTCGGCCAGTTGATGACCTTCGCGCCGGAAGAAGTGTTGAAGCTGATCCGGAGCCTGTCGGTCCGGATGTTCATGGGCGTGGTCGCCATTCTCGGCTTCATCGCGGGCGCCGACTTCCTGTTCCAGCGCATGGAATTCCTCAAGCGCAACCGCATGACCAAGCAGGAGGTCAAGGACGAGCACAAGCAGACCGAAGGCGATCCGATGATCAAAGCGCGCATACGCCAGATCCGGGTCGATCGGGCGCGCCGGCGCATGATGGCCGCCGTGCCGGAATCGGATGTCGTGATTGTCAACCCGACCCACTATGCCGTCGCGCTGAAATACGAAGCGAATAAGATGCGGGCGCCGGTCGTGTTGGCCAAGGGCGTCGACAACATCGCCCTCAAAATCCGAGAGGTCGCGGAGGAAAACGAGATTCCGCTATACGAAAACCCGCCCTTGGCCCAGGCGCTCTACAAGACGGTCGATCTTGACCAGGAAATCCCGCCGGAGCATTACAAGGCGGTCGCTAAGGTCATCAGTTACGTCCTGGGCCTGAAACGTCCGAAAGCACCCGCCCGCCGCGCCCAGACTCAGTGACCGTCGCGAAGATTGAAATTTCAGGGTAAATTGGCGGAAATGTTTCCGGAACAGTTGGATCGGCTGGCCGGAAACGACGGATTCATGCTGGGGAGACCCGTCACCTTTGACTGACGCCACGGCAAAACTGAGCGACAACGCCTCGAGCGCCTATCAGACTGCGCTGACCCGGTTCCGTCAGCGCATCCGGACCCGCTCGGGCCGGCGCAACTACACGATCCTGTTCGTGATTTCGGCGGTGCTGATCCTGTCGTCCTTCACGATCGAAAAAGCCGGCCCTATCAGCATCGGCCTCCTCATCGGCGGCATCATGCTCGCCTTCAATACAATCTACTATCTCGTCGCGCCGATGACCGCCCGGGTCGAGGGGCGGCGGCTGAACCTACTGATCGAGCTTATCAATTCGGGTCTGGAGCCGACCATCCTGACCGGCCGGGACGGGCATTACCTGCACGCCAACTCGGCCTATCGCAACCTCTTCACCAAGCCCGGCGCGACCCCGCCGCCGCCGACCGAGCTTCCGGTCGCCGACGGCAACGGGAATGTCGTGTTCCGCACCTTGATGGCGACCGCCGCCGAAACCGGCATCGCCAGCCAGGAGGTTCATCTCGCGCTTTACGGCAATGAACCGCGCACCTACAGGGTGACCGCCACATGGCTCCATCGCGGTCCCGATCTCGTGGTCTGGCGGCTGGACGACATCTCGCCCGCCCGGACCATGGAGGAATTGCTCGAAGAGGCCCGCCAGGCCGTGGCCGATCATATGGAGGACGCGGGCTTCGGCTATTGCTCGATCTCGGGCGACGGCGCGGTCGAAACCTTGAACGGGCTGCTAGCGACCTGGATCGGACGGCCGGCTGCCGACATCATCCAGGCCCCGACCATGGTCGGCGACCTGTTCGAGGACGGAGGGGCGATGCAATTCGCCCGGGCGGTTTCGGCCGCGGTCGAGGGCAAGCCATCGACGATCCGGGTCAATCTGCACAGCGAGAACGGTGAGCCGATGCCCGTTCTGGTCTCCCCGAAGCCGCGCTGGGACCCCTATGGCCGGCTCTATGGCGCCGGGGCCGTCATCCGTGATGCCCGCGAGATGGATACGGTCGTTCCCGACACGCCGTTGCCGACGGCCGAAGCCCGGTTTACCCGGCTTTTCGCCGATGCGCCGGTGGGCATCGCGCTGATCGAGAAATCCGGCGTAATTGTCGAGGCCAACCGCACCTTCGCGTCGATCGTGGGCGTGCCGTCGGCCGAAATCGCCGGCATGACCTTCCCCGAGCTTCTGGAGGGCGAGGATCGCCGGGGCGCGCAGGAAATCCTTTCGGTCGCCTTCGACCCGGCGGCTACCCCGAGCATTCGGGACGTCACCTTCCGGCTCGACAAGCCCGAGCACACCGCCCAGATGATTGCGCGCGGACTCGAGGACGACGGGGCGGGCGATCCGGCGGCGATCGTCTATCTTCTCGACGTCACGGAGCAGAAGAACCTGGAGCTCCGCTTCGCCCAATCCCAAAAGATGGACGCGGTCGGCCAGTTGGCGGGCGGCGTGGCGCACGATTTCAACAATCTGCTGACCGCCATCATGGGCTTCACCGATCTCCTGCTGGCGCGGCATGGACCGGGCGATCCGTCTTTCGCCGACATCATGCAGATTCAGCAAAATTCCAAGCGCGCCACCAATCTCGTACGCCAGCTTTTGGCCTTCTCGCGCCAGCAGACCCTGCATCCCAAGATACTGAACGTCACCGACGTCATCGCCGAGCTGTCGCACCTCCTGCGCCGGCTTCTGGGCGCGACCATCGAGCTCAACGTCGTGCACGGCCGGAATCTCGGCTACGTCAAGGTGGACCAGGGCCAGCTCGAGCAGGTTATTACCAATCTCGCCGTCAATTCCCGCGATGCCATGCCGTCGGGCGGCACCCTGACCATTCGGACGGCCAATGTCTCGGCCGAGGAATCCGCCGCGCTCGGCCATGATCTCATGCCGCCGGCCGATTATGTGCTGATCGAGGTGGCGGATACCGGCTGCGGCATCCCGCGCGAAAAGCTCGGTCAGATCTTCGAGCCGTTCTTCACCACCAAGGAGACGGGGAAGGGGACCGGCCTCGGCCTCTCCACGGTCTACGGCATCGTCAAGCAGACAGGCGGCTTCATCTTCCCCGAAAGCGAGGTCGACAAGGGCACAACCTTCCGGCTCTATCTCCCGGTCCATGTGGCGACGGAGGAGGAGCAGGCGGAGGCCGACAAGCCCAAGACCACGGCGCCGGTCAAGGATCTGACGGGCAAGGCGCGGGTGCTCCTGGTCGAGGACGAGGACGCGGTGAGGATGTTCGCCTCGCGTGCGTTGAAGAGCAAAGGCTACACCGTTTTCGAGGCGGAATCCGGCGTGAAAGCCTTGGAAATGCTCGACGAGGAAGGCATCGACGTCGATCTGATCGTCAGCGACGTCGTGATGCCGCAAATGGACGGCCCGACCCTCATCAAACGGCTGCGCGAGACCCGGCAGAACCTCAAGATCATCTTCATCTCGGGCTATGCCGAGGATGCCTTCCGCAAGAATCTCGACGCCAAGAACGTCAATTTCCTGCCCAAACCCTTCAGCCTCAAGCAACTTGCCGAGAAGGTGAAGGACGTCTTGGAAGAGTAGGGGGCCACGACGACGTTTCGGACGCAACTCCGGCAACGCGTCAGCTCGGAATATCAGAATCTACCCTTAAGCCCCTAAAAAATAAATACTATTCGACGCGGCTTGGACGCTGGCCCTTACGCCCAGCAGCCACAACCGAGGACAATACTTTTCCGAGATTTTCGCGCCTTAGCAGAAATCTTGACGGATTTGTGACACAAACTGAGCCGCCTATTCGTCTTCAAAAGGCTTGGAAGTGCTCCGGCAACAGCCGGGGACGCGTGTCGGAGAGCTGGTATGTCCCAAGCAGATCCACCCTACGCCCCATCTCGTTCCGACAACCGGACCAAAGCCTCCTCGTTCGAGCGTGTAACACCTGCTGCCGTTGCCCGGCTTGCCGTTTCGCGCACAACGATAGAACGAGCGATCAATCGAATCTTTGTAGCGATTCTCGTTTTCGGCGCGATTATCGCCTTATCGAACCTTACAGGGTACCAGCTGAAGGTTTATGCCGATTGGTTCCAACTCGACTTGGAAGAGCACACGATCGCCAGTTGGTATTTTGTGACCGCCAGTCTGATCTCAGGCGGCCTGATGATCTGTTTCTCTGCGAGTAACGAACGAGCCCCGGGATACACGAAAACGTCTTGGAGAATTATCGGATCCTTCGTGATCGCGGTTGCCGTCATCCGCGAAACCAATCTGTTCTGGTTTGCAGAACCGCTCGTCACGTTTCTCCTTCACAACTCCTGGTACGTCGGAAAGGCCGTCCTACTCCTATTGGCGGTCACGGCCCTTGCTTACGTGTTTGTGCTGGTGAAGAGCCTATTGCGAATTTCATGGTACGAGGCGTTCGTCTTCGCGCTACCCGCCGCGCTTTTCTTGTTCGAAAAGATTTCCCCGAGGGCGCTCGCCTTCACCGGCGTGATCTATGACGCACATACCCTCACCGACGACAGCCCCAATTGGACACGGGCCCTCTGCATCTTGAACTTGATTACCGTCGTCCTCTTGGTTCGCCTGGTGCTTCGTCACGCTGCGGTCCTGATGCCGCGCGCGCGCCTTGAGCTTACGTGAGATAGCCGCATGACCCTGAGCCTTTCCCGCCTGCCGCGCGTTTTGATTGTATCCAGTCTTGCGATCGTGCTCCTCGGCTGGAGTCAGTTCTGGTTCACGCAGACCTATGGCGACGGGACCTATTTCGAGACCCTGAGCTACTTCAATCTGGCAACTGAAATCAGTGTGCCGTCGGTCTATTCCTCGGCTTTCCTGATGCTTTGCGCGATAATTCTCGTTCTCGTTTCCTGCGCCAGCGACGCGGCCCTCGGCAGGAGCACGCGGCATTGGCCGATCCTTGCGGGCATTTTCGCGTATCTTTCGTTAGATGAATTTGCAGGGATACATGAGGAACTCATTCCGCTCATGCATCATTTCGTGCATTTGCCCGCATTTCTTTCCTATGCGTGGGTCGTACCTGTCTTCGCTGTCCTGTGCGTGCTTGCGATCTACTATTTGCCGTTTCTGCTTCGTCTGCCGAGGAAGACCATGATCCTCATGATCATCTCCGGCGTGATCTATGTCGGCGGGGCGATGGGCATGGAGTTTTTCGAGGCGATGCTCGCCGCCGATAACGAGACTATGTCCTTCCTCGGTCAGATCGAGCGCGTGGTCGAGGAAAGCCTGGAGATCGTCGGCATGACAATGTTCGCGTGCACCTTGCTCGCCTATTCGAAGAGCCTGGTCAGCGCCATCGACTATGAACTGACCGCCTGACCTCAGGCGGCCGCTAGTCGAAGGCCTTGGGCGTCGAGTTCGTGATGTGACGCGATGTCGTCGAGGCCTTCCAGCCTGTAGTTCCGGTCCCATTCGAATCCGTCGCCGACATGCCTCAGCTTCAGGACGTCCGGGTTGCGGATGGCCTCGGTCACTTCGCGGCCATGGCCGTCATGGAGGTGATGGAGGAAGAGGCCGATGACATTGCCGTGGGTGCAGATTCCGATGGATTCACCGGGATGGGTCCGCGCGATTTCCCGGACGGCTTTGACGAAACGCCGTTGAGCCGCCCGGTTGGTTTCATAGCCGGGCACCGCGAAGTCGAAATCCTGCCACGACCGATACCAGACATCGGCGAAGCCGTCCTGCCGGAGCGGCGCGAAATACCGTTCGCGAAGGTCGTCGTGGAACAGGGGCTCCAGGCCCGATTGGCCGACGAACGGACCGACTGTTTGCTGGCACCGCTCGAACGGGCTGCAATAGAGGCGCGACAGGCCCAAGGGCGTCAGAAGCGCGGCGAGCCGTTCCGCCTGGGTCTGTCCGAGCGTGCTGAGCGGCCAATCGGAGAAGGCGATCCGCATCGACTGGTGGCTCTGGGCGTGACGGATGAAATAGATGGTCGTCATGGGACAATTATGGTAGCTGCGCTCGCCTATGTCGATCCGGCGGGCCGGTCGGGGCTTTGCCGGCTCCACCGCCGCCGGTATAGTGCGGCCACGATTTGTTTGGGAGGGATGAATGATCGCAGACGGCCAGACCTTTAAGAAACAGCGCATCTGCCTTGATGGGGCGTCGTTCCAGAACTGCACCTTCGAGGAATGCGAACTCATCTATAGCGGGCTGATGCCGACGGTCCTGCAGAACAACACCATGCGCGACTGCCGTTGGCAATTCGCCGGGCCGGCGCAGAACACCATGGGCTTTCTGACCATGCTCTATGGCGGGGGCGCCAAGGACCTGATCGAGGCGACCTTCACCAGCATCCGGAACGGATCGATCATCGCCCCGCAGCAACAGCCGGTCGGCGAGCCGACGCCTCAAACGACAAAGACCTGACGCACGCCTCTTTCCGCTTGACGGCGGGACTCGCAGTGTGATTCCTATAAGTTCATGACCCTGTTTGAAGATCTCCGTCGTCGTGCGCGTTATGCCGTAGTGCCGGTCTGCTGCGTCTCGCTGATCGGCTATTTCGCTTACCACCTCATTCAGGGCGACCGTGGGCTGATCGCCCTGTCCCGGCTCACTAAGGATATCGATCGGTTGAAGTCCGAGGTCGCGGTCGCCAAGACCGAACGAGCGCGACATCGAGCGGCAGCACCAAGCTGCTGCGCTCCAATTCGATTGATGCCGACATGCTCGACGAGCGGGCCCGGACGGAGCTCGGCTTCTCCCGGCCGGACGAAATCGTCATTTACGACAAGCGCCCAATACCCCCTAATTTCGGGCAGTAATTTCACGCCATGGACGCCTTTCCGCGGCATGGGATTTGTTGCGCCTGCAACGCAATCCGGCTTCGCACAAATTTCCCGCTTAACTGAAAATCAGTTAATTTCTGATTTTCCTTGGAAATACAAAGCCTTTGCACTAATTTTCAATGCAGCACCGACTTATCAATTCGGCCCTTCAACTGTTTTTCCAACGTCTCTGGGACAACATGGCCAGCACGACAAAGCGGCGGACGACCAAGTCCGCAAAATCCGTCTCGATCCGCTTCTACGACGCCTCGCCCGAGGAACTTCTACAATATTATCGCGAAATGCTGCTGATCCGCCGCTTCGAGGAGAAGGCCGGGCAGATGTAC
Source organism: uncultured Alphaproteobacteria bacterium (assembly GCA_963732795.1). Classification (GTDB taxonomy): domain Bacteria; phylum Pseudomonadota; class Alphaproteobacteria; order CAVTAV01; family CAVTAV01; genus CAVTAV01. Next base: position 477,107 of record CAVTAV010000002.1, read on the forward strand.
GGCATGGGCCTGATCGGCGGCTTCTGTCACCTTTATATCGGACAGGAAGCGGTCGTGATCGGCGTCCAGTCCGCGCTCAAGGAGGGCGACAGCGTCGTCACCAGCTATCGCGATCACGGCCATATCCTCGCCTGCGGCACCGACCCGAAGTTCGTCATGGCCGAGCTGACCGGCCGGAGCGGCGGCATCTCCAAGGGCAAGGGCGGGTCGATGCACATGTTCTCGACCGAAAAGGGCTTCTACGGCGGCCACGGCATCGTCGGCGCGCCAGGTCCCGATCGGCACCGGGCTCGGCTTTCGCCCATCAATACCGGGAGGATGGCGGCGTCGCGGTGACCTATTTCGGCGACGGCGCGGTCAATCAGGGCCAGGTCTACGAGGCCTTCAACATGGCCGAGCTCTGGAAGCTGCCGGTCGATCTATGTGATCGAGAACAACCAGTACGCCATGGGCACGTCCGTGGCGCGGTCGTCTTCCGAAGTGTCGCTCTGTCGAAGCGCGGCGTGAGCTTCAAGATTCCGGGCCATGAGGTCGACGGCATGAATGTCCTGGCGGTCAGGAAGGCGGCCGATGACGCGGTCGCATGGTGCCGCAAGGGCAAGGGGCCGATCATTCTGGAGATGAAGACCTACCGCTATCGCGGCCATTCGATGTCCGATCCCGCAGAAATACCGCTCGCGCGACGAGATCCAGAAGATGCGCGAGGAGCACGATCCGATCGAGCAGGTCAAGCGGGAGATCCTGGAGTCGAAGGCCGCCGATGAGGACAAGCTCAAGAAGATCGACAACGAGATCAAGACGATCATCGCGGATGCGGCGGAAATGGCGCAGTCCTCTCCGAGCCGGATCCCGCAGAGATTGTACCGACATCATCGCCGCTTAGAGGAGCCGCCGCACGATGCCAACCAAGGTCCTGATGCCGGCGCTCTCGCCCACCATGGAAAAGGGCAATATCGCCAAATGGCTGGTGAAGGAGGGCGATAAGGTCTCGTCCGGCGACGTGCTGGCCGAGATCGAAACGGACAAGGCCACCATGGAGCTGGAAGCCGTCGAAGAGGGTACGCTCGGCAAGATCGTCGCCAAGGAAGGCGCGGAAGACGTGCCCGTCAACCAGGTGATCGCCTATATTCTGGCCGAGGACGAGGATAAATCGGCACTCGGAAATGTCGACAGCGCCGCGCCGCCGCAAAGAAACCGGCCGAAGCCAAGCCCAGCCGAAGCGAAAGCCGCGAAAGCGGCCGCCCGAAAGCCCGCCGAACCCGCTGCCCGTTCACCGAGGAGACGAAATTCCCGCCGGCACCGAGATGGTCCAATTACCGTCCGCGAGGCCCTGCGCGACGCCATGGCGGAGGAAATGCGCCGGGACAACGATGTGTTCCTGATGGGCGAGGAAGTCGCGGAATATCAGGGCGCTTACAAGGTCAGCCAGGGGCTTCTGGACGAATTCGGCGCCAAACGGGTCATCGACACGCCGATCACCGAGCACGGATTTACCGGACTGGCTGTCGGCGCGGCGTTTTCGGGCCTTCGGCCGATCGTCGAATTCATGACCTTCAATTTTGCCATGCAGGCGATGGATCAGATCATCAACTCGGCGGCCAAGACACGCTATATGTCCGGCGGTCAGGTGGTCTGTCCCGATCGTATTTCGCGGCCCGAACGGTGCGGCGGCTCGCGTGGCGGCCCAGCATAGCCAGAATTACTCCTCCTGGTATGCCAGCGTGCCCGGCCTGATCGTGATCGCGCCTTATTCGGCGGCGGACTTCAAGGGCCTTCTGAAAGCGGCCATCCGGAACAACAATCCGGTCGTCTTCCTCGAAAACGAAATTCTCTATGGCCGGAGCGGCGAGGTGCCGGAGCTCGATGATTATCGTCCTGCCGATCGGCAAGGCGCGGATCGTGCGGCCGGGTAAGCATGTGACCATCGTCGCGCTTTCCATCGCGGTCGGGCTATGCGATGGAAGCCGCCGATAAGCTGGCGGAGCAGGGCATCGAGGCCGAAGTGATCGATCCCCGGACCTTGCGCCCGCTGGACATCGAGACAATTGTCGAGTCCGGTCAAGAAGACCAATCGCTGCGTCGTCGTCGAGGAAGGCTGGCCGACCTGCGGCATGGCGCGGCGAGATCGGCATGCAGATCATGGAAAAGGCGTTCGATTATCTCGATGCGCCGGTCGCCCGGGTCACGGGCAAGGACGTGCCGATGCCCTATGCCGCCAATCTCGAAAAGCTGGCGTTCGTTTCCGCCGAAGAAATCGTGGCGGCGGCCAAAGCCGTCGTCTTACGTGGACTGAGGGGAGCGGGCGATGCCAACCAATGTTCTCATGCCGGCCCTGTCCCCGACGATGGAGAAGGGCACGCTCTCCAAGTGGCTCATCAAGGAAGGCGACACGGTCAACGCCGGCGATGTGATCGCCGAGATCGAAACCGACAAGGCCACGATGGAAGTCGAGGCGGCCGATGAAGGCAAGGTCGGCAAGATCGTCGTTCCCGAGGGCACGGAGGACGTCGCGGTCAATTCCGTGATAGCCGTGCTCCTGGGGGACGGCGAAAGCGCGTCCGATATCGGAGCGCCCGGGGCCGGCTGCGGCCACGCCGAAGGCCGAGGCCAAGACGCACGAAAGCGCCAGAGCCGAAGCCGGCGAACCCGTCGACCGCGCCCAGACCAGCCGCCCACGCACAAGCTGAAGCGCCCAAGCCGGCTGCCGTCAGCGGAGGCGGCCGCGTTTTCGCGAGCCCGCTGGCGCGCCGTCTGGCCGAGCAGGCGGGGATTCGGCTTTCCAGCCTGCAAGGCTCCGGACCCGCACGGCCGGATCATCAAGCATGACGTCGAGGTCGCGCAAGAGAAGGGCGTGCCGTCGAAGCCCGCCGCGAAGGCAGCGCGCGCTCCGGCCGCTGCTGCTGCGCAGGCCATGCCGCGTCGAATGCCCTACGAGGAGATCAAGCTCTCCTCGATGCGCAAGACGATCGCCAAGCGGCTCGAAGAGTCCAAGCGCACGATCCCGCATTTCTATCTGACGGTGGATGTCGAGATCGACAAGCTGCTGGCGCTCAGGAAGCAGATCAAGTCGACGTCGGACGAATACAACGTCTCGGTCAACGACTTCATCATCAAGGCCTGCGCCATGGCCCTGAAGAAGATGCCGAGCGCGAATGTCCAATATGCCGGCGACAAGCTGCTGCAGTTCAAGCGCGTCGGATATCTCGGTGGCGGTGGCGATCGACGGCGGGCTGATCACGCCGGTCATTCGCGGCGCGGAATCGAAGAGCCTGAACGACATCTCGACCGAGATGCGCGAGCTCGCCGGCAAGGCTCGTGAGGGCAAGCTGAAGCCCGAGGAATTCCAGGGCGGCTCGTTCTCGATCTCCAATCTCGGCATGTTCGGCATCAAGCATTTCGACGCCGTCATCAATCCGCCCCAGGCCGGCATCCTCGCGATCGGCAAGGGCGAGCAGCGCGCGGTCGTGAAGAATGGCGCGCTGGCCATCGCCAATGTGATGACCGTGACCCTCTCCTGCGATCACCGCGCGATCGACGGCGCGGTCGGCGCGGAATTCCTTGGGCATCGTCAAGGCCTTCCTGGAAGAGCCTTTGACGATGCATGATTCTAATCGCGAGCGTACCCCTATGGCTGAAGAAAAATTCGATGTCATCGTGATCGGCGGCGGGCCGGGCGGCTATGTCGCGGCGATCCGGGCGGCGCAGCTGAAGTTGAAGACCGCCGTGGTGGAACGCGAGCATCTCGGCGGCATCTGCCTCAATTGGGGCTGCATCCCGACGAAGGCGTTGCTGCGCACGTCCGAGCTCTATCATCTGTTCCACCGAGCGGACGAATTCGGCTTGTCTGCCAAGGACATCGGCTTCGATCTCAAGAAGGTGGTCGAGCGCAGCCGCGGGGTCGCCAAGCAGCTCAATCAGGGCGTCGGGCATCTCCTGAAGAAGAACAAGGTGACCGTGTTCGACGGCGAGGCGAAGTTCACCGGCCAAGAACAAGCTCAAGGTCTCGAAGGACGGCAAGGACGTCGCGCAACCTCACCGCGCCGCATATCATCATCGCGACCGGCGCGCGGGCCCGCGAGATTCCCGGCCAGCTCGAGGCCGACGGCAAGCGGATCTGGACCTACAAGCATGCCATGGTGCCGGAGACCATGCCGAAGTCTCTGCTGGTCATCGGCTCGGGCGCGATCGGCATCGAATTCGCGAGCTTCTACCGAGACCCTCGGCGCGGACGTTACGGTCGTCGAGATGGTCGACCGCATCCTGCCGGTCGAGGACGAGGAAATCTCCGGCCTCGCCCACAAGGCGTTCATCAAGCAGGGCATGAAGATCCATACCGGCGCGAGCGTGAAGAAGCTCGAGGTCGGCAAGGACAATGTGAAGGTCACGATCGGCACAGAAGGACGGCAAGACCGACGCGGTGACCGTCGACCGGGTCATCCTGGCGATCGGCATCGCCGGCAATGTCGAGAATCTCGGCCTCGAAGAGATCGGCGTGAAGGTCGACCGCACCCATATCGTGATCGACGAATGGTGCCGGACCAGTGTCGAAGGCGTCTATGCGATCGGCGACGTCGCCGGCCCGCCTTGGCTTGCCCACAAGGCCAGCCATGAAGGCGTGATCTGCGTCGAGAAGATCGCGGGCGAGAAGGACGTGCACCCGCTGAACACCAAGCAACATCCCCGGCTGCACCTATTGCCAGCCCCAGATCGCCAGCGTCGGCCTGACCGAAGCCGCGGCGAAGGAAGCGGGCTACGAGGTCAAGGTCGGCAAGTTCCCCTTCATCGGCAACGGCAAGGCGATCGCGCTCGGCGAGCCCGAAGGTCTGGTCAAGACCGTGTTCGACGCCAAGACCGGCGAGCTTCTGGGCGCCCATATGATCGGCGCGGAAGTGACCGAACTGATCCAGGGCTATGCCGTCGCCAAGACACTGGAGACGACGGAAGTCGAGCTGATGCAGTCGTCTTCCCGCACCCGACGCTGTCCGAGATGATGCACGAGTCCGTGCTCGCCGCCTATGGGCGGGTGATCCATATCTGACGGTCGGCCTGCGGACTTCACATCGAGGGACGAAGGCCGATATTGTGGTGAAGGCTGGAGCAACGAGCGATTGGATCGAAATAGATTTTCTGTCATGGCCGGCTCAAGCCCCGGCATGACGTCGAAGTAGATTGGACAATCATGAGCACCGTCGAAACTCTCAAGCCCGAAGGGCCGCGCAAGCCGAAGCCGGATTGGCTTCGCGTGAAGGCGCCGAAATCGGCGGAATATGCCGAGACGCGGCGGCTGATGCGCGAGCTCAAGCTCAATACGGTTTGCGAGGAAGCAGCCTGCCCGAATATCGGCGAGTGCTGGAAGCAGAAGCACGCCACGGTGATGATCCTCGGCGATACCTGCACCCGCGCCTGCGCCTTCTGCAACATCAAGACGGGCATGCCGGCCCATCCCGATCCGCTGGAGCCGGAGCATGTGGCGATCGCGGCGGGCAAGCTCGGACTGGAGCATATCGTCATCACCTCGGTCGATCGCGACGATCTCGATGACGGCGGGGCCCAGCAGTTCGTCAAGGTGATCAAGCGGCTGCGCGAGACCGCGCCCGAGACGACCATCGAGATTCTGACGCCGGACTTCCGCCACAAGGACCGCGCGCTCGAAGCGGTGGTCGAGGCGAAGCCGGACGTCTTCAATCACAATCTCGAAACCGTGCCCCGGCTCTATCCGACGATCCGGCCCGGCGCGCGTTATTTCCATTCGCTGTGGCTGTTGAAGCGGGTGAAGGAGACTCGATCCGACGATCTTCACCAAATCCGGCCTCATGGTCGGCCTCGGCGAGGAGAAGCCGGAAGTCCAGCAGGTGATGGACGACTTGCGCTCGGCCGACGTCGATTTCCTCACCATCGGCCAGTATCTCCGGCCGACCCTCGCGTCATGCCGAGGTCGCTCGCTACATCACGCCGGACGAATTCCGCTCCTACGAGACGATCGCCCGGGCGCGCGGCTTCCTTCAGGTCTCCGCCTCGCCGCTGACCCGGTCGTCCTATCACGCCGGCGAGGATTTCCGGCAGCTGCGCGAGGCGCGCGAGGTCTATCTCGCGAACAAGGCGAGGCAAGCGATTGCCGACCCACGCTGAACGGAGGGCGCTCCCCTACACGCCGCAGCAGATGTACGACCTCGTCGCGGCAATCGAGAAATATCCCGAGTTCCTGCCCTGGGTGCAGGGCGTGCGTGTCACCAAGCGCGAGACCGACACGGTCTATGCCGACCTGATCGTCGGCTTCCGTATGTTCCGCGAAAGCTTCACCTCCAAGGTGTCGCTCATGCCGCCCGATAAGATCGACGTCAAATATCTCCGCGGGCCGCTCAAATATCTAAATAACCACTGGCAGTTCGAGCCGGACGGGAAGGGCGGCTGCATCGTCGATTTCTATGTCGATTTCGAGTTCAAGAGCCGGGTGTTCCAGAAGCTCGTGGGCGCCCTGTTCAACGAGGCGGTGCGGCGCATGATCCACGCCTTCGAGGGCCGGGCCGAGGAGATCTACGGCAAGAAGCGCGGCGGGTCGGCTAAAGCAGGCTTGAAAGGAGCCTGAGCGCGACTTTCACCGAGGCCATCCGGACATTGCTCCGGCCGATATCGCCGAATTCGTGCCGTTCGACGACGGTCTCCTCGCCTTTGCGCTTCGCCCCGAAATAGACCAGGCCGACCGGTTTTCCCGCCGAGCCGCCGCCGGGGCCCGCAATCCCGGTGATCGACACCGAAAGGTCGGCATGGGACCACGCGATCGCACCTTCGGCGAGGGCGCGGGCGACATCCGCACTCACGGCGCCATGCCCAGCGATCACATCCATCGACACGCCGAGCAGTTCGGTCTTCGCATCGTTCGAATAGACCACAAATCCGCGCTCGACGACATCCGACGAACCCGGAATTTCGGTCAGGCAGCCGGCAACCAATCCGCCGGTGCAGGACTCGGCGGTTGCGATCTTGAGGCCCGCTTGCCGCGCCTTGTCCAGAATCTCGGCCGCGAGATCGGTCAGATCTTCAGAGAACAACATGGGGCAGCTTCAGGACATGGAGATAGACGAGGGCGTAAAGGATCGCGAAGGCGTAGATGCCCGCGAGCACGTCGTCGAGCATGATGCCGAAGCCGCCCTTGACGTGGCGGTCGAGCCAGTTGATCGGGAACGGCTTCAACACGTCGAAAAGCCGGAAAAGCAGGAATGCCGCGCCGTAGCCGATGATGGTCGGCGGCGCGGAGATCATGACGATCCATTGACCGACGACCTCGTCGATCACCACCGCGCCGGGATCCTCGACGCCCGCGGCCCTGGTATAGGCCGAGGACGCCCACCAGCCGACGAAGAAGACGACGACGATGGCGACCGGCACGCCCCATGGATTGAAGTAGTAGTTCAGCGCCCAGCCGAGAGGGAGGGCGAGGGCGGAGCCCCAGGTGCCGGGCGCGGTCGGCATGTATCCCGTGCCGAACAAGGTCGCGATCAGGCTGGCCGGCGACCAGAAATTGACCGGCTTGGGCTGTGGCGCGTTCCGCCGGGCCTTGGCCTTCAGCATGCCGTCGGCCCGAGTGGGAGCCGGATGGTGGCCGAAGCCGTGCCGGCGATGCCTTCGCGACGGCCGGTAAAGCCGAGGCCTTCGGTGGTCGTCGCCTTGACGCTCACCCGGCTCGGATCGATCGAGAGAATCTCGGCGATCCGCTTCACCATGGCTTCGCGATGCGGGCCGATCTTGGGTCGCTCGCAGATGAGGGTGAGGTCGAGATGGGCAATCATCCCGTCGCGTTCGGCGACGAGCTTCGCCGCATGTTGGATGAACGCCGCCGAATCCGCCTTGGCCCATTTCGGATCGCTCGGCGGGAAATGCATCCCGATATCGCCCGCCCCGAGCGCCCCGAGGATCGCGTCGGTCAAGGCATGGAGGCCGACATCCGCATCCGAATGCCCCTCCAGGCCGAAGTCATGCGGAACCTCGATCCCGCACAGCATGATGCTGCTTCCCGGCGCGAAGCGATGCACGTCGAAGCCGCTGCCAACCCGCACGTCCGGCCGGTCTCCGGCCAGGACGGCTTCGGCGCGAAGGAGATCGCCGGCGTCGGTGATCTTGAAATTGCGCTCCTCGCCGGGAACGGTCAGGAGCTTGAGGCCCGCATGCTCGGCCACGGCGGCGTCGTCCGTCAGGCTTTCGCCGGCGACGGCACGGTGGGCCGAGAGGATCTCATCGAACCGAAACCCCTGCGGCGTCTGGGCGCGCACGAGATTGGAGCGGTCGACCGTGGCGCCGATTTGCGTGCCCTCGATCCGTTTGACCGTATCGCTGATCGGGAGGACGGGGATCGCCCCGGCAGCCTCGTTCAGGCCGTCGATCACCCGCGAAATCAGGGCAGGGCTCACGAAAGGCCGGGCCGCATCGTGAATCAGGACGCGATCGGCCGAGCCGGCCAGCGCCTGCAAGCCGTTGAACACCGATTTCTGCCGTGTCGCGCCGCCCAGCGCGTGCGGGGCGAGATCGAGACCGGCGGTGGCATTCGCGTAAACCTCTTCATCATCCGGGTGGATCACCACCTGGACGACGCCGACCCCGTCATGCTTGGCAAACGGCGCAATCGTGCGGCGCAGGACGGGCTGGCCGCCGAGGGCCTGGTATTGTTTCGGCCGGGCGAAACCGGCGCGGGTTCCGCGACCCGCGGCGACGATGAGGGCGGCTGTGGTCATGAAATCGTCAATCCCGAGTTCGGAGCCCAAGCTACCCGGCCGGTCCGCGCTTGCCAAGAGCGCGATAGGACGTATATCCGTGCCATCGAAGGGCTTGCTTCATGCGGCCCATTTCCATATGATGCCTATAAATTGCGCACTTACATGACCGCACAAAAAATGAGCATAAACGTCGGGCCAGTCGAAATCAAAGACCCGGTAATCCTTGCCCCCATGTCCGGGGTCACCGATCTTCCGTTTCGCCGTCTCGTGGCCCGTCATGGGGCGGGACTGGTCGTCTCCGAGATGATTGCGAGCGAGGCGATGATCCGCGAGACGCGCCGGTCCATGCAGATGGCGGCGAAATCCGACGACGAGCGCCCCATGGCGGTCCAGCTCGCCGGCTGCGAGCCTCACGTTATGGCCGAGGCGGCGAAGCTGAACGAGGACATGGGCGCCGAGATCATCGACATAAACATGGGCTGCCCGGTCAAGAAGGTGGTCAAGGGCTGGGCCGGCTCCGCCTTGATGCGCGACGTCAGCAACGCCGCGAAAATCATTGAAGCGACGGCGAAAGCCGTCTCAGTCCCCGTCACGTTGAAGATGCGCACCGGCTGGGACGACCAAAGCCGGAACGCACCCGAGATCGCCCGCATCGCCGAGGATGTCGGCATCAAGATGGTGACGGTTCACGGCCGCACCCGATGCCAGATGTACAAGGGCCGGGCCGACTGGAAGTTTATCCGGGCGGTGAAGGATGCGGTCTCGATCCCTGTCATCGCCAATGGCGACATCAACTCGCTCGAAGACGCCAAGCAGGTGCTCGCCGAATTCGGGCGCCGACGGCGTCATGGTCGGGCGCGGCTGCTATGGCCGGCCGTGGTTCCTGAGCCAGGTCATCGGCTACCTGCGCACCGGCGAAGCGCCCAAGGATCCGCCGCTGCACGTCCAGCTCAACATCATTCTCGAGCATTACGATTCGATTCTGGAGCATTACGGCGTCGAAAACGGCGTCCGGATCGCGCGCAAACATATCGGCTGGTACTCGAAAGGCCTCGCGGACTCCGAACGAGTTCCGAAATTCGGTCAACACCCTGGACAATCCGGCCGAGGTCAAATCGATGATCCGCGACTTCTATATGCCCGCGATCGAAAGGGAGGCCGCCTGATGTCGGCGCCCGCTCTGCCGGAAGTCGAAGCGCCGGCAACGGAGGACTTCCCGGTCGATCATTGCTCGGTCCTGACCGGCATGCCCGACCCGATGCTGGTGGTGCGGGACGAGGGCGGCATCCTGTTCGCCAATATCGCGGCGGAGGATCTTTTCCAGCGCGGCTCGAGCTATCTCCGGCGCAAGTCCATCAAGGACATCGTGCCGTTCGACAGCCCGCTCCTGGCGCTGATCAGCCAGGTCAACCGGGACGGCTATGCGGTCGCGGAATACGGCGTCGATATCGGCCTCAACACGACGCGGACCGACGCGCGCTATATAGACCTTCAGGTCGCGCCGGTGCCGGATATGGCGGGCGTTCTCCTGGTCGTCCTGAAGGAGCGCGGCATTGCCCATGCCCTCGAGAGCCAGCTCACCCATCAGGGCGCGGCGCGTCGGGTCACCGGCATGGCGGCGATGCTGGCCCATGAGATCAAGAATCCGCTGTCGGGCATCCGCGGCGCGGCGCAGCTCATCGAGCAGAACGCCAATGAGAGCGACCGCGAGCTGACCCGGCTGATCTGCGACGAGGTGGATCGAATCCGCGCGCTTGTCGAGCGCATGGACGTGTTCTCCGACCAACGCCCGATCGAGCGGGGACCGGTCAACATCCATCAGGTCCTGGAGCATGTCCGCAAGATCGCCCAGACCGGCTTCGGCCGCGAGGTGGCGCTGGTCGAGCAATACGATCCCTCGCTGCCGCCGGTCAGCGGCAACCGCGACCAGCTGATCCAGGCCTGTCTCAATCTCGTAAAGAACGCGTCCGAGGCGGCCGGGCCGGGCGGCGAGGTCAAGCTTTCCACACGATATAGTCATGGCGTCCGGCTCGCGCTGCCGGGCTCGCATGACCGGCGGCTGTTACCCATCGAAATCACCATCACCGACAACGGGCCGGGTGTGCCCGAAGAGCTGAAACCGCATCTATTCGACCCGTTCGTGACGACGAAGATGGACGGCGCCGGTCTTGGACTGGCGCTGGTCGCCAAGGTCGTGGGGGACCATGGCGGGGTCATCGAATGCGATTCGCGGCCGAAGCGCACGACGTTTCGCCTGCTCCTGCCTGCCTGGAGCGGGAAAGAGGGTAAGACATGACACTAAGCGGTACTGTTCTCGTTGCGGACGATGATCGGGCGATAAGGACGGTTCTCAATCAGGCGCTGACAAGGATTGGATACGACGTTCGGACCACGGGCAATGCCGCCACGCTCTGGCGGTGGGTCTCGTCCGGCGAGGGCGACATCGTCGTCACCGACGTGGTAATGCCGGATGAGAACGGGCTCGATCTCCTGCCGCGGATCAAGAAAATCCGGCCGGATCTGCCGATCATCGTGATGAGCGCGCGCTCGACACTGCTGACCGCCGTGAAGGCGAACGAGCGCGGCGCCTACGAATATCTGCCGAAACCCTTCGATCTCAATGATCTCGCCCAGGTGATCGAGCGCGCTTTATCGCAGAAGTCCGCCGATCATACCTCCGAACGCGCCCATGCCGAAGAGGAAGAGGCGCTGCCGCTGATCGGCCGCTCGCCGGCGATGCAGGAGATCTACCGCGCGCTCGCCCGGCTGATGCAGACCGACCTGACCGTCATGATCAACGGCGAGTCCGGCACCGGCAAGGAGCTCGTCGCCCGCGCTCTGCACGACTTCGGCCGCCGCCGCAACGGCCCATTCGTGCCGATCAACATGGCGGCGATCCCGCGCGAGTTGATCGAAAGCGAGCTGTTCGGCCACGAAAAGGGTGCGTTCACCGGCGCCGACACCAAGGCCAGCGGCCGGTTCGAGCAGGCCGAAGGCGGCACCTTGTTCCTCGACGAGATCGGCGACATGCCGCTCGAAGCCCAGACCCGGCTGTTGCGCGTCCTCCAGCAGGGCGAATACATGACCGTCGGCGGCCGCACGCCGATCAAGACGAATGTCCGCATCGTGGCCGCGACCAATCGCGACCTCCGCCGCCTGATCCGCCAGGGCCTGTTCCGCGAGGATCTGTTCTACCGGCTCAACGTCGTTCCCCTGCGCCTGCCGCCCTTACGTGAGCGGACCGAGGACATTCCCGAGCTCGTCCATCACTTCCTTTCGAGGGCGGTGGACGAAGGACTTCCGCGCAAGACCATCGACGCCAAGGCCATGGCCCGCTTGAAGCGCCACCGCTGGACCGGCAATGTCCGCGAGCTCGAGAACATGGTCCAGCGCCTTGCCGCGCTTTACACCGAGGACGTCATCACCGAGGCAATCGTCGAGGCCGAGCTTGCCGAGCCCGAGGTCACCGAGGAGACGTCAACGCAGCCCGTTGCCGAGGATACGAGCCTCAGCGCGGCGGTGGAGCGGCATCTCGGGGCCTATTTCTCGGCCCATACCGACGGCCTGCCGCCGAACGGGCTATACGACCGAATCCTGCGGGAGGTCGAGCGGCCGCTCATCAATATCTGCCTCGCCGCGACGCGGGGAAATCAAATCAAAGCGGCCGAACTTCTGGGGCTCAACCGCAATACGCTGCGCAAGAAAATCCGGACTCTGGATATTCAGGTCATACGCGGTCTGAAGTGATGCAATCCTGCAACAATGTGGTAGGATAGTTTCGATCAGACCTAATCGACGGGCGTGTTGACTCGGAACGCCGGTTCCGATGTAACTCCGGTCTCCGCCGTAGGTCGAACCGAACGGGCGTATGAATCGAGTGCGCGTATGACGGAAAGCGCTCCCCGCGTCGAGCGGGACTTTATGAGTCGCATCAGCCGTTGGACCCGGCGCGTGGCGCACGGCTCCCGGCTGTTCATCGGTCTTGCTATCGCCTCCGTCATTGCGGGCGTGGCGACCTATCTGGCGCTTTCCGCCACGACCCCGCTCAGATCCGACCCGCGCACCGTCAATATCCTGCTGCTGGTCGATCTGGTTCTGCTGCTGAGCCTTGGCGCGCTCGTCGCCTGGCGGCTCGTCGTGCTGTGGATCCAGCGGCGGAGCGGCTCGGCGGGATCGCGGCTTCACACCCGTATGGTTGGGCTGTTCAGCGCCGTCGCGGTCGCGCCGACGATCATCGTGGCGACCTTTTCCTTCCTGTTCTTCGATGTCGGCCTGCAATCCTGGTTCAACCACCGAATTCGGGAGGTTCTGCGCGACTCGAGGCAGGTCGCCGAAGCTTATGCCGAGGAGCACAAGAAGGTCATCCAGGCCGATATCCTGGCGATGGCCAACGACCTCAACAACCAGGCTTTCGTGCTGTCCGGCAATCCGACTTACCTGCAGCAGGTGGTGAACGATCAGGCGGCGCTGCGCTCGCTTTCCGAAGCGATCGTGTTCACGAGCGAGGGTAAGGTGCTGGCGCGCGCCAATCTGAGCTTCGGCCTCGACCTCGACCGCCTGCCGCAACGCGCATTGCAGGAGGCTTCCCACGGTCAGATCGTATTCCTGACCGGCCGATTGGGCGAGGACGACCGGGTCCGCGCGCTCGTGCAGCTCAACGGATTCATCGATACGTATCTATATGTCAGCCGCTTCGTCGATCCCCGGGTCTTGAAGCGGGTGGCTCAAGCCAGAGCCGGCGTTACCGAATACGAGCAATTGGAGCAGGCGCGATACGGCATCCAGACCAAGTTCCACCTGATCTTCCTGGCGCTGGCCTTGCTGGTTCTCCTGGCTGCGGTTGCAGTCGGTTTATGGCTCGCGAACCGACTCGTGCAACCGATCGGTAGCCTCGCCAATGCGGCCGAGCGAATACGAAGCGGCGATCTGTCGGCGCGGGTCATCGAAGAGCCCGGCGAAGACGAAATTTCGACCCTGAGCCGCGCCTTCAACCGCATGACGGACCAAATCCAGAGCCAGCGCAACGAGCTGGTCGAGGCGAACCGTCAGCTTGACAGCCGGCGGCGGTTCACCGAGGCCGTTCTCTCGGGTGTGACGGCGGGCGTGATCGGCGTCGACAAGCGCGGCGTCATCAACCTGCCGAACCGCTCGGCGATCCAGATGCTCGGCGAGCCGGACGATTCGCTGGTCGGCCAGAAGTTCATCGACGTCGCCCCGGAGATGGCGCAGCTCTTCAAGGACGCGCGCAAACGCCCGGACCGCGTCGCCGAAGGCCAGATCAGCATCGAGCGCGGCGGTCGCAAGCGTAATCTCCTGGTCCGCATCGCCGCCGAGGCCGCGGGCAAGCAGATCCTCGGCTATGTCGTAACCTTCGACGACATCACCTCGCTCGTCGCCGCCCAGCGCACCGCGGCCTGGGCCGATGTCGCGCGCCGCATCGCCCATGAGATCAAGAACCCGTTGACGCCGATCCAGCTTTCAGCCGAGCGGTTGCGCCGCAAATACGAAAAAGAAATTCAAACCGACAAGAGCATCTTCGAGCGCTGCACCAGCACGATCATCCGGCAAGTGACGGACATTCGCCGGATGGTCGACGAGTTCTCCGGCTTCGCCCGGATGCCGGCGCCGGAGATCGGCGTGGTCGAGCTGATCGATATCGTGCGCCAAGCGATCTTCCTCCAGGAGGTCGCCAATCCGAAGATCGAGTTCGTATTCAAGCCGCCCGACGCACCGGTCCATATCCGCTGCGACGGCCGTCAGGTCTCCCAGGCGCTCACCAACATCATTAAGAATGCCTGCGAGGGCGTCTCGGTCGAGATAGAGCGGCGCGGCGAGAAGTCGGGCTATAAGGGCCGGATCGAGGTTTCGATCGACCAGCAGGCCGAAGACGTCGCGATCTCGGTCGCCGACAATGGCTCCGGTCTCGACGAGTCGGTCAAGGACCGAGTCACCGAGCCCTATGTCACCACCCACGGCAAGGGCAGCGGCCTTGGCCTCGCCATAGTCAACAAGATCATGGAGGACCACGGCGGCAAGCTTTCGATCGAGAATGCGCCCGATGGCGGCGTGATCGTCCGGCTGATCTTCCATGATGCCGTCACGGCCGAGGCGCCGGCGCCCGCCAACGATGCCGAGGCGGAGACCGAAGAACCCGCCGCCAAGCTGCAGCCTGTGAACTGAACCGTCCGATGACCAACGACATCCTCATCGTCGATGACGAAGCCGATATCCGGGAGCTCGTGGCGGGCATCCTGAACGACGAGGGCTACGGCACGCGGCTCGCCGCGGACAGCAATTCCGCGATGACGGAGATCAACGCCCGCCGGCCGTCGCTGGTCATCCTCGACATCTGGCTTCAGGGCAGCCGGCTGGACGGCTTGGAGATCCTCCGGGCGGTGCGCGGCGAGCATCCCAACCTGCCGGTCGTCATGATCAGCGGCCATGGCAACATCGAAACCGCCGTCGCGGCGATCAAGCAGGGAGCGTACGACTTCATCGAGAAGCCGTTCAAGACCGACCACCTGATTCACGTCGTCGGCCGGGCGATCGAGACGGCCCGGCTTCGCTCGGAGAACGAGGAACTGCGCGAGAAGGTCGTCTTCGAGGAAGAGCTGACCGGCAAATCTCACACCATCCAATCGGTCCGCAATGCCATTACAAGGGTCGCCCAGACCGGCAGCCGCGTATTGATCAGCGGCCCCGCCGGGTCCGGCAAAGAGGTGGCGGCCCGGCTGATTCACCGCAACTCGCGGCGGGCGAGGGGACCTTTCGTGGTCATAAACGCCGCCAATATGGCGCCCGACCGCATGGAAGCGGAGCTGTTCGGCGTCGAAGCCGTCGGCCAGAATCCGAGCCGGATCGGCGTGTTCGAGCGTGCCCACGGTGGAACCCTGCTGATCGACGAAGTCTCCGACATGCCGACCGAGACTCAGGCGAAGATCCTCCGCGCGCTCGTCGAGCAGACCTTCGTCCGGGTTGGAGGGACACGCAGGGTCGAGGTCGACGTCCGGGTCATCAGCTCCACGAGCCGGGATCTCCGTGCTGAGATCGAGGCGGGCCGGTTCCGCGAGGACCTCTATCACCGCCTGAACGTGGTCCCGATCGTCATGCCGCCGCTGACCGCGCGGCGCGACGATATCCCGGATCTCGTCCAGCATTTCATGCGTCGCCTGTCGATCTCGACCGGGCTCGCCGAGCGCGACGTTGCCGACGACGCCATGATGGCCTTGCAGTCCTATGACTGGCCGGGCAATGTCCGCCAGTTGAGGAATATGGTCGAGCGCCTGCTTATCCTGCCGGCCGAGGACGACGAGCGGCAGATCACAGCCTCTCGATTGCCCGCCGAATTCGGCGGAGTCAATGGCAACGGCGCGGATACCGGCGGGCTCGAGGTGATTATGACGGCGCCCTTGCGCGAAGCGCGCATGGCGTTCGAACGGCAATATCTTCTGGCGCAGGTGAACCGCTTCGGGGGTAACATATCGCGAACGGCCGAGTTCATCGGGATGGAACGGTCCGCTTTGCATCGAAAGCTCAAGTCTTTGGGCGTTTCCAGCCCAAATAGAGGTCCTTAACGATAAATCGTGATACCAATGCGAAGCTGGGGGCAGGCCTTCCTGCCGCTAGGGACGGGTTGACGGCATGAAAGTTATTGTCTGCGGCGCCGGCCAGGTCGGCTACAACATCGCCATGCGCCTGACGGCGGAGCATAACGACGTGACGGTCATCGACCGCTCGCCGGAGCTCATCCGACGGATCAGCGATACCTTGGATGTCCAGGGTCTCGTCGGCTATGCGTCCCATCCCAGCATGCTGGAGCGGGCCGGCGCGGCCGACGCCGAGATGATCATCGCGGTCACCTATATGGACGAAGTGAACATGGTCGCCTGCCAGGTGGCGCATGCCCTGTTCAACGTACCGACCAAGGTCGCCCGCGTCCGTGCCCAGAACTACCTCGATCCCAAGTGGCAGGACATGTTCTCGCGCGAAAACATGCCGATCGACGTGATCATCTCGCCGGAAATCGAGGTGGCGCGGGCGATCCTGCGGCGTCTCGAGGTTCCCGGCGCGTTCGACATCATTCCCTTCGCCGACGGACAGGTCCGCGTCGTCGGGTGCCATCTGACCGATTCCTGCCCGATCCTCAACACGCCCCTGCGCCAGATCACCGAGCTGTTCCCCGATCTCAACGCCGTGATCGTCTGCGTCATCCGGGACGGCAAGCTCCATGTCCCCCGCGGCGACGATCAGCTCATGGTCGGCGACGACATCTATTTCTGCGTCGAGCAGGACCATGTCCGCCGGGCCCTCACGATTCTCGGGCACGAAGAGAAGGAAGCTCGCCGCGTGATCATCGTCGGCGGCGGCAATGTCGGCCTGTTCCTCGCGACCGAGCTCGAACGCCATCACCACGGCGTCCACGCCAAGCTTATCGAGATCGAGGCGCCCCGGGCGAGCGAGGTCGCCGACCGGCTGCCGCGCACCGTCGTCCTTCAAGGCAACGCCCTCGACCAGGAGATTCTCGCCGAGGCCAATGCCGGCCATACGGAGACGATCATCGCCGTCACAGACGACGATCAGGTCAATATCCTGACCAGCCTCCTGGCCAAGAGGTCGGGGTGCCAGCGCGCCGTTGCCCTGATCAACAATCCGGGCTTCGGTCCCCTCATGACGTCGCTCGGCATAGACGTCTTCATCGACCCGCGCGCGATGACGGTTTCCAGCATCCTCCAACATGTCCGGCGCGGCCGCATCCGCTCGCTGCACAGCTTGCTCAACGGCCAGGCCGAGGTCGTCGAGGCGGAGGCGCTCGAAACGTCGAGCCTGGTCGGCAAGCCGCTTCGCGAGATCAAGCTCGGCGAGGGCATGATCGTCGGCGCGGTGGTGCGCGACGACCAGGTAATCATCCCGCGCGGCGACACGGTGATCCGGGCCAAGGACCGCGTGGTCATGTTCGCGCGCGCCGACGCGGTGAAGAAAGTCGAGCAGATTTTCACGGTGCGGCTCGAGTTCTTCTAAGACATGTACGTCTCGTCGGTCTTCCATGTCCTCGGCTGGCTGGTCGCCGTTCTGGGCGCGTTCATGGCGATCCCGATGGGCGTGTCGGCCGTCTATGGGGAGCACAGCGCCGTGCTGGCCTTCGCCGGAGCGATGGCGCTCGCGGTCTTCGTCGCCGGCATCCTGATCATTACCTTCCGCGTGACCTATGGCGCGGTGAGGAACCACGACGCCGTGCTGCTCGTGGTGCTGATCTGGGTCGTTCTACCGATCATGGCGTCCTTCGTGTTCTATTTCGAAAGCCCGAACTCTGAGCCCGGTGGATTCCTATTTCGAGGCCGTCTCTGGCTTCACCACCACGGGCGCGACGATCATCGCCGACCTGAACACCACGGCCCACGGCATCCTGCTCTGGCGCGCGATCCTGCAATGGCTCGGCGGCTTGGCCACGATCGTGCTCGCCTTCACGATCCTGCCGAGCGTCGCGAGCGGCGCGCTGGTCACGCAGGGGGGCCTGCCGCAAGGCGAGGCGCAGTCGCTGCTCAGGCGATTGCGGGGGGCGACCCTCGCCATTCTGCCGATCTATGCCGGCTTCACGTTCCTGTGCTGGCTCGGGCTGATCGCCACCGGGATATCGGTCTTCGACGCCGCCTGCCTCGCGCTTTCGACGCTGTCGACGGGCGGTTTCGCGCCCCAGAGCGGCTCGATCGCGGGATTCGATAATCCCTTCGCCGAACTGGTGCTCATCGTCTTCATGCTGATCGGCGCGACCAATTTCCTTCTGCACCGTGAGTTGATCCTGACCCGGCGCGCGAGCCATTTGAAGGATCCCGAGTTCCGCCTGTTCCTGATCATCGTCGGGATCGGCGCGGTTCTGTTCTGGATCATGCTTTCGCTCGGCACGCCGGCCGGGCCTCCGGACCTCGTCGCCAACATGCCGCATCTCGGCTGGCTCGGGCGGCTTCGGGTCAGCCTGTTCGCCGCCGTCTCGACCGCGACCACGACCGGCTATGTCGCGGGCGGCATGGTGCCGTTGCCGGCCTCGGCCGCGCTGTTCCTCATGGCGCTGATGCTGATCGGCGGCTCGTCCGGATCGACGGCCGGCGGCCTCAAGGTGATGCGGGTCGATCTCCTGGTGCGCCATGCCGGGGTCGAGATGGCGCGGTCGGTCCATCCCCACGGCGTGTTCCGCGTGCGTTACGGCAACCAGCCGATCGGCGCGGCGCTGTTCTCGGCGATCTGGGCCTATTTCCTGCTCTATCTGGTGCTGCTCTGCGGGACGAGTCTTCGCCCTCGCCATGACCGGCGTCGATTTCATGAGCGCCTTCACGGCCGCCGCCTCCATGATCAGCAATGCCGGACCGTTGGACGGCGCCCTCGATCCTGGGGCGGTGCCTTACCGCCACATGCCCGACGTCGCGAAATGGGTCCTGTGCGCGGCCATGATCTTAGGCCGCATGGAAGTCTTCGCGGCCCTGACGCTCCTCAATCCCCATTATTGGCGGCGCTGACCTCATGACCCGCATCGTCTATATCGATGGCCGCTACACGCGGCACGCCTATGCCACGATTCCGGTCGAGGACCGCGCCTTTTTGTTCGCCGACGGCGTCTACGAAGTCTGCCTCGTCAGGGACGGCGAGATCGTCGATCTCGATCTCCATCTCGATCGCCTGTGGCGATCGCTCGGCGAGCTGCGGATCACGCCGCCGATGGCGCGGGCTTCCCTGATCGTGGCAATGAACGAGACGGTGCGCCGTAATCGGGTCGATTACGGTCTGCTCTATCTACAGATCTCGCGCGGCGTTGCCCACCGCGATCATGGCTTTCCAACAGGCGTCCGGCCGACCCTGGTCATTATGGCCTGGCCGACCGATCGGGATCGCGGAAAGCTGCTTGCAAGGAAGGGCGTGAAGGTCGTCACACTGCCGGATATCCGATGGAAGCGCCGCGATATCAAATCGGTGTCCCTGCTGCCGAATGTGCTCGCCAAGCAGACGGCGCGGGAATCGGGCGCCTTCGAAGCCTGGCTCGTGGACGACGACGGCACGGTAACCGAAGGCACCTCGACCAATGCCTGGATCGTCGCCAAGGATGGTACGATTGTGACGCGAAACCTTTCCTCTGAAATCTTGAGCGGTGTTACGCGGCTGAGGGCGCTCGACATCGCCGAGCAGGAAGGACTGAGAGTCGCCGAACGGCCGTTCACGGTCGCCGAGGCGAAAGCCGCGAAAGAGGCGTTTCAGACCAGCACGACCCTCCTGGTCATCCCCGTCGTCTCCATCGACGGCCATAGGATCGGCGACGGCAAGCCCGGTCCAATCGCCCGGAAACTGCGGGCTTCGCTCGAAGTGTAACTCGGATTGCGGGAATCACAAATCCGTAATCGTGCTCCATTACTCAATTAACTCTGCGGCGTCTGCACAATCGCGACATGCTGGCTGTCAGGGCTCAGGTCTGGTCAAAAAGGCGGCAAACGTCTCGGAAGGGTGGGCACCGAGTATATTGCGCGCACCATGAGTGCTAACGGCCTGACTGGGGGCCCAAAAACGACGTATAAGACAAGCACCAGGATCAATCCATGGCATCCGATAAATCACAAAATGTTCAGGACGTGTTTCTGAACCATGTCCGCAAGAACAAAACGCCTCTGACGGTCTTCCTTGTTAACGGTGTCAAGCTGCAGGGCGTGATCACCTGGTTTGACAATTTCTGCGTACTGCTGCGCCGGAATGGCCATATCCAGCTCGTCTACAAGCACGCCATCTCGACCATCATGCCCGCAACGATGATCCAGCTGTTCGAAGGTGGAGACGACGCCGAAGGGGCCTCTTAGGCACCCGTTCGGCCTGCAAGACGGCTAGGGTTTTCGAGACCGGCGCTCCGCCTGCGCCAGGAGCGTGTGCTTCGTGTTGAGCAGAGTCTGGCATTCGGACTCGAAGCTCCGATAGTGGTCGATCAGCGATTTGCCGAATTCCGTGAGGCTTGCGCCGCCGCGCCCGTAACCGCCGATCTTGGTCGTAATCGCGGGCTCGTCGAACATATTGTTGACGCTGTCGACCAGCAGCCATGCCCGGCGGTAGGACATGTTCATCGCCCGCGCGGCCTCGGAGATCGAGCCCTTTTCGTCGATCAACTCCAAGAGCCGGATCTTGCCGGGGCCGACCCGGTCCGACTTGTCGAGCACGATCTGGATGTTGAGCGAGGACATTGGGCAAGCCTATCGCATATTCGAACGACGTTGAAGCGGGACCGGCCAGCCCTTAGATTAGGGCCATGGCCAAACCGAATGCCGAGTGAATGACCGAAGAACGCAGAAGCATCGCGCGGACGCGGGCCATCATCCTTCATCCGAGCCTCAAGACGAAACAGATCGCCCTGAACGGCGGCGCCGAGCGCCATCGCTCGGCTGACTCGCGGCTCGAAGAAACCGTCAATTTGGCGGACGCCATTTCTCTGGAGGTCGCGGCCGCGCGGGTCGTGCCGATCACGGAGATCCGCCCGTCGACCTATGTCGGCGCGGGGAAGGTCGAAGAGATCGGGGCGCTCGCCGTCGAGACCAATGTCGAGCTCGTCGTGATGGACTGTGCCTTGAGCCCGGTCCAGCAGCGCAATCTGGAGCGGGCCTGGAAGGTCAAGGTCATCGACCGAACCGGACTCATCCTCGAAATCTTCGGCGAGCGGGCGCAGACCCGAGAGGGCCGCCTGCAGGTTGAGCTCGCCCATCTAACCTATCAGAAGAGCCGGCTGGTCCGGTCCTGGACCCACTTGGAGCGCCAACGCGGCACGCGCGGCGGGGCGGGCTTCCTGGGTGGTCCCGGTGAAACCCAGATCGAAGCCGACCGCCGCATGATCGACGAGCGGATCAAGAGCCTCAAGAAGCAACTCGAAACGGTCGTCCGCACCCGGAAATTGCAGCGCCGCAACCGCAAGCGCGTGCCTTATCCGATTGTCGCCCTCGTCGGCTATACCAACGCCGGCAAATCGACCCTGTTCAACCGGTTGACCAAAGCCGAGGTTTTCGCCGACGACCTGTTGTTCGCGACGCTCGATCCGACCATGCGCGGCCTGACGTTGCCGTCGGGCCGCCGGATCATCCTGTCCGACACGGTCGGATTCATCTCCGACCTGCCGACCCACTTGATCGCCGCCTTCCGGGCGACCCTCGAAGAGGTGATCGAGGCCGATGTAATCCTCCACGTCCGCGATTGGTCCCATCCCGAGGCCCGCCAGCAACGGGCCGACGTCATGGAGGTGCTGGCTTCATTGAACGTGACCGAGCACGATCATCACATCGTCGAGGTTTTGAACAAATCCGATCTCGTGCCGGAAGCCGAGCAGCCGTTGGGCTCGTCCGTTCTCAAGCTTTCGGCGCTGACCGGCGAAGGCTGCGATCGTCTCCTCGAAAGGCTGGACGAGATCCTGGCCGCCAAGGACACGGTCATCGACATCGATCTCGGTCATGGAGAAGGGGCCCCACTCGCCTGGCTCTACGAGCACGGCGAGGTTCTGAGCCGGAACGACAACGACGCCGGCATCCACGTCTCCGTGCGGCTCGCCGACAAGGCCCGGGCCCAATTCGAACGGCGTTATCCCGGAAGATCGCTATCCTGCTGAACCCGCTGCATCCAAATCGCGATCGCGGCGCACCTTTATGGGTCGCGCCAGCCAATCGTCTCGGGGCAACCGCTCAACTCCACCTTTCTCGAAAGACTGTTCGGCCCGAAGCCTGAAATGTCGCAGATTTCCCCGCCGCTTCGGTTGACACACCCCTGACCCTCCTTATATAGGTGCTGGCACTCATGGCATTAGAGTGCCAGACATCCATCCGGGGCGCCTTGGGGCGCCCGAAATCCATTTGGAGAGGCATTTATGAAACTGAGACCGTTGCATGATCGCGTGCTGGTCAAGCGTCTCGATTCCGAGGCCAAGACCGCCGGCGGCATCATCATTCCCGACACCGCGAAAGAGAAGCCGATGGAAGGCAAGGTCGTTGCCGCCGGCTCGGGCGCGCGGGACGAATCCGGCAAGGTTCAGAAGCTCGACGTCAAGAAGGGCGACAAGATCCTGTTCGGCAAGTGGTCCGGCACGGAAGTGAAGATCGATGGCGAAGAGCTGTTGATCATGAAGGAATCCGACATTCTGGCGGTAATCGAGTAGGGGACGGTCAATGGCATCCAAAGAAATCAAATTCGATACCGAGGCCCGGGCGAAGATCCTGAAGGGCGTCGACATTCTGGCCGACGCGGTGAAGGTGACGCTGGGCCCCAAGGGCCGCAACGTCGTCATCGAGAAGTCGTTCGGCGCGCCGCGCATCACCAAGGACGGCGTGACCGTCGCCAAGGAGATCGAGCTCTCGAACAAGTTCGAGAACATGGGCGCCCAAATGGTCCGTGAAGTCGCGTCCAAGACGAATGACGAGGCCGGCGACGGCACCACGACGGCGACCGTTCTCGCCCAGGCCATCGTCCGCGAAGGCTGCAAGGCCGTCGCGGCGGGCATGAACCCGATGGATCTGCGCCGCGGCATCGAGAAGGCGGTCGAGGCAGTCACCGGCGCGATCAAGAAAATGAGCCAGAAGATCACCTCGGAAGGCGAGGTCGCCCAGGTCGGCACGATCTCGGCCAATGGCGAGAAGGAAATCGGCGACATCATCGCCGCCGCCATGCAGAAAGTGGGCAAGGAAGGCGTGATCACGGTCGAGGAGGCCAAGGGCCTCGAAACCGAGCTCGACGTCGTCGAGGGCATGCAGTTCGATCGCGGCTATCTCTCGCCCTACTTCATCACCAATGCCGAGAAGATGGTGACCGAGCTCGACAACCCCTACATCCTGATCAACGAGAAGAAGCTCGACAGCCTTCAGCCGCTGCTGCCGCTCCTCGAAGCGGTGGTGCGGTCGTCGCGTCCGCTCCTCATCATTGCCGAGGATGTCGAGGGCGAGGCGCTGGCCACGCTCGTCGTCAACAAGCTCCGGGGCGGCCTCAAGGTCGCAGCCGTCAAGGCGCCGGGCTTCGGCGACCGCCGCAAGGCCATGCTGGAGGACATCGCGGTCCTCACCGGCGGCCAGGTGATCTCGGAAGATCTCGGGATCAAGCTGGAGAGTGTCGAGCTCAACATGCTCGGCCAGGCCAAGACCGTGTCGATCAACAAGGAAAACACCACGATCGTCGACGGTTCCGGCAAGAAGAAGGACATCGAAGGCCGTTGCACCCAGATCCGGGCTCAGATCGAAGAAACCACCTCCGACTATGACCGCGAGAAGCTGCAGGAGCGGCTGGCGAAGCTCGCCGGCGGCGTGGCCGTGATTAAGGTCGGCGGCGCCACCGAAGTCGAGGTGAAGGAGCGTAAGGACCGCGTCGACGACGCCCTGAACTCCACCCGCGCGGCGGTCGAGGAAGGCATCGTACCGGGCGGCGGCGTTGCGCTGCTCTATGCGGTGAAGTCCCTGGACAAGGTCGAGGTCGAGAACCCGGACCAGCAGGTCGGCGTCGATATCGTGCGCCGGGCCTTGCAGTCGCCGGTTCGTCAAATCGCCGAGAACGCGGGCGCCGACGGTGCGGTCGTCGCCGGCAAGCTCCTCGAGGGCAACAAGAAGAACATGGGCTACGACGCTCAGAGTGGCGAATATGTCGACATGATCAAGGCCGGTATCATCGACCCCACCAAGGTCGTGCGCACGGCGCTTCAGGACGCCGCCTCCGTGGCCGGCCTCCTAATCACGACCGAGGCCATGATCGCCGACAAGCCGGAAAAGGAATCCGCGGCCCCGGCCATGCCCGATATGGGCGGAATGGGTGGCATGGGCGGAATGGGCGGCATGATGTAAGCCGCTGCCGGCATCCAGCTCTATCGATCGGGGCGCTTCGGCGCCCCGATTTTTTTCTACCCAAGCCGGGCGGCGATCTCGTCGAAAGGGATCGGCTCTTGCGGCGCGGCCTCCGGTTCCGACAGGCGAAGCTGCCACCAGCCGACATCGACCCATCGTCCCATCTTGAAACCGACGTCCTTGTAGACGCAGAGAAACTCGAAACCGACCGCCTCGTGCAAGGCGACACTCGCCGGATTCGGCAGCGCGACCCCGCCATAGGCGATGTGAAAGCCTTGGAGCTTCAGGATCTCGATCAACCGCTCATAGAGCATCCGGCCGATGCCCTGCCGCCGGGCGTCCTCAGCCAGGTAAACCGCGACGTCCACGGACCAGCGATAGGCGGCGCGTTCCATGTGCTGCGTCGCATAGGCATAGCCGACGACCACGCCAGCGCGCGCGGCCACGAGCCAGGGATGGGTCGGCAGGGCCGAGGCGATCCGTTGCGCCATCATCTCCGTCGTTGGAGCCTCAAGCTCGAAGGAAATGACCGTATCAAGAACCGCAGGCGCATAAATTGCGGCAACGGCCTCGGCATCCGACACAGTCGCTGCCCGAACCGTGACACTCATGCGCGCTACGCGCCTCCGGGCCAATGCTCGGCGAGGAAGTCGCGGACTTCCTGGACGCAATCAGTCCAGGCCGGATCACTTTGCAGGAGGATGTGGTTGCGGCTCTTGAGCGTGACGAGGCGGGCATCCGGTATCGAGGCGGCCATGCTCCGCCCGCGCTCGAAATCGGCGATCATGTCGTGTTCGGCGTGAATGACGAGGGTAGGAGCCTTGACCTGGGGCAATATCGGCCGGACGTCCATAATGGAGACCGCCTCGAGAATTCGCGCGGCGTTTTCCGCCGAAGCGGAGCGGCGCTGCAGCTCGTTGTACCAGGCGATCTCGTCCGGCGTCGCGTCGGGAAACATCAGGGCCGTGAAATACTGGCGCAAGGCGGGATTGTCGGTTCCCCAGTGAAAACCGACCATGGCCTTCATCGCGTCGAACTGCTGCTCGAGCTTGGGATCGCCGAGCCGGCGCTGGCCGCAGGCGAAACCGCCGAAAAGAATCAGGCAGGCAACCCGGTCCGGATGCCGCACCGCATATTCGATCGACACCGCGCACCCTTGCGAAATCCCGAGCAGGGCGAATTTCTCGATGCCGATTTCGTCCGTGACCGTTTCCAGGTCCTGCACGAAGGCCTCTTGAGAGATGTCCTTGACGGTCCAATCGGACAGGCCGCAGCCGCGTTCGTCATAGCGGATTAAGGTATGGTCGTCGGCGAGCGGGACATACCAGTGTTGGAAGCGCGGCGTCGCCAAGTCGAATTCGAGGTGCGACATCCAGTTGGCGGTCTTGACGACGGGCGGCCCGTTGCCGAGCTTCGCATAGGCGATGCGCGCGCCGTCGGGCGCGACGCAATACTTGATCTTCTGCCGCGCGGCCAATCCTTCGGCCTTGGCCTGCTTCGGTCCCTCGGTGGCCTCGGATGCCGAAGGTTCCGGCGCGATGGCGGTGTCCGGGCGCGGCGGTGTTTCGGCTTCTCGCAATCCGGGACCCGCCGACCACGCGATGACCATCGCCGGCGCAAATCCGAGGATCAGGGCGATATCGACCGTCGTGTCGAACCAGTCTGGCAGGTGAAGCGCCGGCTCAAGCAAGGCAGCCGCCTGGATCACAACCCAGGCGACGACGATATAGATGATCGCCACGCGAAAGACGTGGCGCTGCTTCAGTTCTCTGAGGAACTTGCCGAATTGACCTGCCATTAGCCTTTCCCCCGCTATTGATACCATGGTTAATTCGGAGGAACTATCGAACAATCCCGGCCCGCGCGCCGTTAAGGACATATCTTGGAGCTCATCGAACCCGTTAGCGCGCTGTTGAAGGAGGTCGCGGAGGCCGAAATCCTACCGCGATTCCGCAACCTCGCGGCCCATGAGCGCATGGACAAGGGCGGGAACGACGTGGTCACGGCCGCCGATCACGCTTCGGAAGCCTTCCTCGAGCCCGCGCTTGCCGGTCTGACGCCGGGCGCCTTGATCGTGGGAGAGGAGGGGGCCCATGCAAACCCCGGTCTGCTCGAGGCGCTGAAGGAGGCCGATCTCGCCTGGGTCATCGACCCCCTGGATGGCACCCGCAATTTCGCCGAGGGGCGGGAGGATTTCGCCGTCATGGCCGCCCTCCTGAAACAGGGCGAGCCGGTGATGGCGTGGATCTACCAGCCCCTGCGCGGCACGATGACCGTCGCGGAGAACGGAAGCGGCACGACCATCGACGGCAAGGGCATCCGGATCGAGGCCGAAGGGTTAACCCTCGCCGATATGACCGGCGAATTCCATTACGGCTTCCTGCCCGCGGAATTGCGCGAACCGGTGAAGGCCGCCAAGGACCATGTCCGAACCCGACGGCCCCGGTTCTGCGCCGGTGCAACCTATTGCAACCTGGTCAATGACCCGACGCTTTTCGCCTTCTATTACCGCCTTCTGCCCTGGGACCACGCCCCCGGGAGCCTGATCTACCGGGAGGCCGGCGGAATCGCCGCCTCGTTCGACGGTTCGCCCTATCGCCCGGTCGGCCCGACCAAGGGTTTGCTTCTCGCGCCGAGCCGGCCGATCTGGGCGGAGATCCAGAAGCTGCTGTTTCCGAGCTTGGCCAAGTAACAAACCGTCACTGCGAGCGGAGCGAAGCAGTCCAGGCCGGCCTGGATCGCTACGGTACGTTCCGCGCCTCGCGATGACATCTATCAAGCGCTACTCGTTCTCCGCGCCCTTGGCCTGCTGCCAGAGAGCTTCCATCTCGTCGAGGCTCGCGTCCTCGATCCGGCGGCCGGCTTCGGCCAGGGCTTCCTCGATCTTTCTGAAACGTTTCTCGAACTTGAAATTCGTTTTTCTGAGAGCGCTTTCCGGATCGATCTTCAAGTGACGCGCGAGATTGACATAGACGAACAGGATGTCACCGAATTCGCCTTCGATATGCTCCTGGTCGGCGCCGTCCCGGCTGCGGCCGACCAGTTCCGCCGAGAGCTCGGCCATTTCCTCGTTCAGCTTGTCGAGCACCGGCTCGGGCGCGCCCCAATCGAATCCGACGCGCGCGGCCCGGTTCTGAAGCTTCAGGGCACGGAGCAGGGCGGGCAGACCCTTGGTGACACCGTCGAGCACGCCGGCATCGGCTTTTTCGGCGCGTTCCCTGGCCTTCTGCTCCTCCCAAGCGATGGTCTGGGCATCGGCATCCGCGACGTCGACGGACCCGAATACATGGGGGTGCCGCCGGACCATCTTGTCGCACACGGCCTCGACCACGTCGGCGAAGGAGAATGCGCCGGCTTCCTCCGCCATGCGGGCGTGGAAGACCACCTGGAACAGGAGATCGCCGAGCTCGTCCTTGAGCGAGTCCATGTCCTTCTCGGTGATCGCCTCGGCCACTTCATAGGCTTCCTCGATCGTATAGGGCGCGATCGTCTCGAAGGTCTGCTCGACGTCCCAGGGACAGCCGCCGTCCTTCGCGCGGAGCCGCGCCATGATGTCGAGAAGCTTGCCGATCTGGCCGGTTGGTTGCGCTTTGCTCACGCCGCTCTCCCTTGTTTCCGCGGGCATCCTTTGACAATTGATCGGGCCTGTCCAGGCCCGATTTGACGTCATCGTCAACCCCTGGTTTGGCTCGCAATCCCCACCGACTACCGTTAGATTGCGAGGCATCGGTCCGGTACGGCACGGAGGGTGGCAATGCGGCTGAAGGCGCTTCTGCTATACGCGCTTCTCGCCTATGGCTGCGGCGCGTCGGGCCCGAATGCGCCGACAAGTTCCGAGGATGCTCCGCTCGGAAAGCTGCCGGATACGGTCTCCCCGACCGCCTATAGCCTCGACCTCACGCTGGTCCCCGAGCGCGACCATTTCGACGGCCACGCCGTGATTGCCGTCGACATCCGTCATTCGACGGATCACATCTGGCTCCATGGCCGCGACCTGAACGTCACCAAGGCCCGCCTGGTCGAGGAAAACGGCGAGACGGTCCCCATTCGATACAGCGAGGTCGATCCTTCGGGCGTGGCGCGGCTCGATCTGCCGAAAAAGGTCAAGTCCGGCAAGGCGCGGCTCGAATTCACCTATACCGCGCCCTACAACCGCTCGCTCGAAGGCATCTACAAGGTGGAGGAGGGCGGTCGGGCCTATGTCTTCAGCCAGATGGAGCCGATTTCCGCCCGGCTGGCCTTTCCCGGCTTCGACGAGCCCCAATTCAAGACTCCGTTTGACGTCACGCTCACGGTCCCGGCCGGCGATACCGCGGTCACCAACACGCCCGTCATGCAAGAAACCAGGTTAAGCGGCGGCCTGAAGCGCTTGAAATTCAAGGAAACAAAGCCGCTGCCGACCTATCTCCTGGCGTTCATCGTCGGCGACCTCGATGTCGTGGACGGTCCGGCCATCCCACCGAACGAGAATCCGCGATCATCCGATCCCGCTGCGCGGCGTGGCGGCCAAAGGGAAGGGGGCCCAGCTTACCTTCATGCTCGATCGGGCGGGCGCGGTCGTCGCGGCGCTGGAGCGCTATTTCGGCCGGCCCTACCCGTTCGACAAGCTGGATGTGATCGCGGCGGTCGATTTCTCGGCCGGGGCTATGGAGAACGCCGGTGCGATCACCTATCGCGAGCAGTCGATCCTGGTCGGCGACGACGCGCCGCTCTCCCAGAAACGCAATGTCCTCGTCACTCTGGCGCACGAGCTGTCGCACCAGTGGTTCGGCGACCTCGTCACCCCGGCGTGGTGGGACGATATCTGGCTGAACAAGTCCTTCGCGACCTGGATGAGCTACCGGACCCTGAACGAGCTCTATCCCGGCGACCATTACGACCGCGACATACAACGCTACGCCCAGCGGGCCTTCGGCTCGGACCAGCTGACGACGGCACGGCAAATTCGCCAGCCCGTGACCGACGCCAACGGCATCGTCACCGCGTTCGACGGCATCACCTATGCCAAGGGCGGGGCCGTGCTGCGAATGATGGAGAATTATCTCGGCGCCCGGCCGTTCCGGGCCGGAATCCGGGCCTATCTCAACAAATTCGCCTTCGGCACGGCCACGGCCGATGACCTGATCCAATCGATCGCGGAGGCGACGAGCGTCCGGCGGGTCAAGCCGGCGTTCAATTCCTTCCTGGAGCAGGCGGGCCTGCCCGAACTTGACGTCAAACTGGACTGCGACAAGTTCGGCGGGGGCCGGATCGCTCTTGAGCAATCCCGCTATCTGCCGCTCGGCTCGAAGGGCTCGACGAACCGGCGCTGGACCTTGCCGGTCTGCCTGTCTCTGAGGCGCGAGGATAATGCCACGCGCCAATGCCTGATGATGACCAAACGCCGGACCACGATCGACATCCCGGCCGGCCAGTGCCCCGCAGCCGTCATGCCGAATGCGATGGGGGCGGGCTATTACCGCTGGCAACTCGACGAAAAGAGCTGGGACGCGCTCCTGGCCGATCTCCCTCAGTTGCCGGCCCAGGAGCAGCTTACCGTCGCCGACAGCCTCAACGCGGCGTTCAATGCGGGGCGGATTTCCAAGGCGGATTACATCTCCCGCGCGGCGCTTCTGGCCAAGAGCGACAATTGGGACGTGATGAGCGCGCCGATGGGAATGCTCGATTTCATCGTTAGACATTTGACGCCGGAGGATGGAAAAGCCGCGTTACGTCAGAGCCTTGGCGGGCTTTATTCAGGTCGGCTCAAAGATCTCGGCCTCGATCCGACGACTGAGTTGGACCGCACGGACCCGATTTCCGCGACCCAGATGCGGTCGTCGGTGGTCGAGTTCCTTGCGACCGTCGCCAAAGACGCCGCCCTCCGAGCGGAGCTTGCGGAACGGGCGAAGGCCTTTCTCGGCATGGGCGGCGACGGACAATTACACCGGGATGCGATCTCTCCGGATCTGGCAGACGTCGCGTTCTTGGTCGGCGCCGAGGACATTGGTGCCAACTTCGTCGATGCGCTTCTCAAGCATCTCGTGACGAGCCAGGACGGAAATCTGAGGAGCGAGATCCTGTCGGCCCTCGGCCATACGACGGCCCGATCGAAAATAGCCGCGGTGAGGGCGCTCGCGCTGTCCGATACGATCCGGAACAACGAGGTTCGCATGCTCATCTCGTCCGAGATGTACGACGAGGAAACGGCCGCGCCGACATGGGACTGGATAAGGGAGCATTACAAGGCATTGAGCGCGCGCTACGCCAAATGGACCGAGCAGGACCTGATAACGTCCGAAGACCACTTCTGCAACCCCGAGCGCCGGGACGAGGTCGACAGCTTCTTCAAGCCCCGCATCGCCGACATCGAAGGCGGCAAACGCGCGCTGGACAATACGCTTGAGGAGATCGACCTCTGCATTGCGATGCGCCGGAAGTACAACGGGGGCTGAGCGCCGCGATGGACCGGAAGAGCCTGCGACGGCAGATCGTCGAAGCCGACCCGTCGCTTGAGGTGCGGAGTCTGTTTACGATGGGGGAGCTTTTGGAAACCGAGCCTGACCGGGCTTAGGCCGCCTGATCCAATTATCGCATAATATATATTATGTTAAATTATAGGTATGAGATATAGGTCAGTGACTTATTACCCTATAACACCGTTTGGGCTGAGCCTGTCGAAGCCCGCCAGTCCGAGCGTGTCGCCACGTCCTTCGACAAGCTCAGGACGAACAGTTGATATTTTCACAGCTCGACGACCAACCCGTCATACCCGGGCTCCACCCCTTCCGGCAGATTGCGAGTGAGCGTCTCATAATCCATGTCCCAGGTCATATGGGTCAGGATCGCGCGTTTGGGCTTCACGCGCTCGATCCAGGACAAGGTCAGGTCCAAATGCGGATGGGTCGGATGCGGCTCGTAGCGCAGCGCATCCACGATCCAAACGTCGATGCCTTCGAGCGCCGCGAAGGCTTCCTCGGATAAGCCGTTGAGATCGGTGGAATACGCGACCCTTCCGAAGCGAAATCCAAGCGACGTAATCGGGCCGTGTTGCTGCTCGAACGGCAGGATGTCGATATCGCCGATTTTGAACGGCCCCTCGATCTCGTGCGGCGCGCAGATCGGCCGGTAGCCGTCCACCGCATGGAAAATGTAGTGGAACCGGGTCTCGAGGATATCCAGGGTCTCCCGGTTTCCGAATATGTCGATCCGTCCGCCCTAGAATCGTCCGGAACGTCCTGAGATCGTCTATTCCGTGGGTGTGATCGGCATGATCGTGCGTGTAAAGCACGCCATCGACATGGGTGACGCCGGCATCGAGGCATTGCTCGCGGAAATCCGGCGATGTGTCCACGACCACGTTCGTTGGGCCTTCCTGGACCAGGATCGAGACCCGGCGGCGGCGGTTCCTGGGGTTATTCGCGTCCGCCGTGCCCCAAAAACCATCGATCCGGGGCACGCCGCCCGAGGTTCCGCAGCCGAGAACCGTGACCTTCATGCCAGCGCGCGAGCCCGGTCGGCAAGGGTGAACAGGCGGAAGAAGTTATCGGTCGTCGCGGCCGCGATCTCGTCAGGCGTTACGCCCTTGATTTCGGCCAGCTTTGCGGCGGTCAGCGCCACGAAGGACGGCTCGTTCCGCTTGCCCCGGTTCGGCGTCGGGGCGAGATAAGGCGCGTCGGTTTCGACCAGAAGCCGGTCCATCGGCACGGAAGCGAGCGTTTGGCGCAAGTCTTCCGCGGCTTTGAAGGTCGCGATGCCGGAGACGGAGATAAAAAGGCCCAAATCCACTGCAGTCTCAGCGAGTTTTCGGCCGGCGCTGAAGCAATGGATGAGGCCGGTGAAGGGGGCCCGTTTCATCTCCTCGGCGAGGATTTCGGCGGTGTCGTCGTCGGCATCGCGGGTATGGACGATGAGCGGCAGGCCGGTCTCGCGGGCGGCTTCGATATGGGCGCGGAAGCTGACCTTCTGGTCGTCGCGCGGGCTGTGTTCATAGTAATAATCGAGCCCGGTTTCGCCGATTCCGACGGTTTTTTCGTGTTTTGCGAGCCGGATCAGCAAATCTGCGCTCTTTTGACCGTCGGTTTTGGCCTCGTGCGGATGGACCCCGACGCTGCAATAGACGTTCGGGAAGCGTTCCGCGACCCGCCGGGCACTCCCACATCCCTCGACCGACGTCGCGATCGTCACC
The DNA here is from genome assembly GCA_963732795.1 of uncultured Alphaproteobacteria bacterium. Classification (GTDB taxonomy): domain Bacteria; phylum Pseudomonadota; class Alphaproteobacteria; order CAVTAV01; family CAVTAV01; genus CAVTAV01. The sequence goes on from CAVTAV010000002.1 coordinate 509,803, forward strand.
ATCATGCCGACCCCGGCGGCGCCCGCCCGGGCGACGACGTCATCGAGATCGTCGGCAAAGGTCGCGAAATCGAGATGGCAATGGCTGTCAACCAACACGGCTCGCCTCCGGCTCGACGATACGCGGGAACGCCGGGCTGGGCGCGCCGATCCGACGCCCCTCCTCCACGAACTGTTTGAACCAATTCGCGTTTTCGATTTCAGCGAAGGCCCGTTCGTCCGCGCCGATTGCCATCTGATCCAGGATTTTGGCCGCGCCTTCTGGCACGAAGGGCTGAATCAGGATCGCCAGATCGCGAATGACCTGGAACAAGGCCGCCAAAACGGCCGTCATCCGGTCGGGATCGCTCTTACGCAAGGTCCAGGGCGCCTGCTCGTCGATATATTTGTTGGCGGCATAGACCACGCGCAGCCAGGCCTCGATCGCCAGATGGATTTCGAAGCGATCGATATGGTCCCGCATCTGTTTCAGAAGATCCCGCGCCTCCGAACGGAGCGCCGCATCGGGTTCGGTCTCGGTTGCAACCAGGTGCAACTCGCCGCCGCAGTTCTTGGCGATGAAGGAAAGCGTCCGCTGGGCGAGATTTCCGAAGCTGTTGGCGAGCTCGGAATTAACCCTGTTGAAGAAACTCGCCATGCTGAAGTCGCCGTCATTGCCGAACGGCACCTCGCGCATCAGGAAATAGCGGAAGGCATCGACGCCATAGTCCGAGACCAGCGCGAACGGATCGATCACATTGCCGAGCGACTTGGACATCTTCTGCCCCTCGCTGGTCCACCAGCCATGAGCGAAGACCGTCTTGGGCGGCGGCAGGTCGGCCCCGATCAGGAAGGCCGGCCAATAGACCGCATGGAACCGCACGATGTCCTTGCCGACGATATGGACCGCATCGGCCCAGAAGCGTTGCGCCTCCTCGGTCCAGTCGGGATAGCCGAGCTCGGTGATGTAATTCGTAAGAGCGTCGATCCAGACATACATCACGTGCGCTTCGTCGCCCGGCACGGGCACGCCCCAGGAGAAGCTGGTGCGCGAGATCGAAAGGTCGCGCAGGCCCGAGCGGATGAAGCTCAGGACCTCGTTGCGCCGCGACGCCGGCTGGATGGCCTCGGGATGGGCCTCGAAATGCTCCAGGAGCTTGTCCTGAAAGGACGAGAGCCGGAAGAAATAGCTCGCCTCCTCCACCCACTCCACAGGCGCGCCGAACGGGCTCAGTTTCTCGCCGTTCGGGCCTTCGGTCAGCTCGTTCTCGGCGTAATAGGCCTCGTCGCGCACCGAATACCAGCCGGCATAGCGGTCGAGATAGATGTGGCCGTTGTCCTGGAGCTTCTGCCAAAGCGCCTGGGTGGACGTTGTGTGGCGCGGCTCGGTGGTGCGGATAAAGTTGGTGTTGGAGATATCGAGCGTCGCCGCCAATTCCCGGAACCGGCCGGAGACGCGATCGCAGAATGCCTGGGGCGAGACGCCGGCCGCCTTCGCCGCCTTCTCCACCTTCTGACCGTGCTCGTCTGTGCCGGTGAGGAACTTGACGTCGAAGCCATCGAGCCGCTTGAAGCGCGCCAGAACATCGCAGGCGATCGTCGTGTAGGCGTGGCCGACATGGGGCACGTCGTTCACGTAATAGATCGGCGAGGTCACGAAAAAGGCCGGCTTCCCGGTCATTGTTCTAAATCCTTAACTCCACCCTGCGGATCGCCCGGACCATAGAAAATATGGTGCCGGCGCGCCACCGGAAAGATGCTGCGCTGCGTCAGAACGATATGCACTTAGCTTGAGCCACGCATCCGCTCATCCCGGCGACAGCCGGGATCTCGAGTCGTCCACTGTTAGCTTGATGCGCAAGATTCCGGCCTGCGCCGGAATGAGCGGATTAGGGACAATTAGGAAAGAGCGCGCTGGAGCTTGGTGAAGCAGTCGATCACGACCTGGCGCTGGTCGAGCCGCAAGCCATCGGCTTGGGCGAACAGGGAGAGCAGTTCCTCGCGAAGCGCGAGCCAGCGATCGAGCGGCCGGGCCTTGGCGAGACGCACCATCAGAGCTTTGTCGCGATCATCCAGTTCATGGCCGGCGGCAAGGGCTTCCGGCCCCGCCGAGGCGGCCAGGATCAGGCGGTAGAACCAATCCTCGAGAAGCCCCACAAAGGTGCGGAACAGCCCGTCATTCCCCTTCTCGGCCATTTTGTCCGCGAAGCCGTAGAGCGCGGGAATATCGAGCTTCGGCAGGCGTTCGAGATGGGACGTCAGATCCTGGTAGAAGGCGATGCCGCCCGAGGCCGCGATCTCCAGCGCCCGTCCTGGCGAGCCGCCCGCCAGATGAGCGAGCGCGAGCCGTTCGCCGGCATGGATATCCGGCCGCCTGAGCCCGATGACGTCGGCGACGGTATCGACGCTCAAGGGCCGCAAATCCAGCCGCCGGCAGCGCGAGCGGATGGTCGGGAGCAAGCGGCCCGGCGTATGGGCGATCAGTAGCAACAGCCCCCTCGCCGGCGGCTCCTCCAGCATTTTGAGAAGTGCGTTGGCGGCATTGCGGTTCATTTCGTCGGCGCTGTCGATGATCGCGATCCGCCATGGCGTCTCGGCCGCGGTCATGGTGAAGAAATGCTGCAGCTTGCGGACGTCATCGACGACGATCTCGGACTTCATCCGGCCGGTCTTCTCGTCCGTTGCCCGCTCCAGCGTCATCAGGTCGCCATGGCCACCGGCCGCCACCCGCTGGAACACAGGATGACCGGCGGGGATCACCAGCGACTCCGGCTCGGCGGGCTGAGACAGCACGAACCGCGCGAACCGATAAGCCAAGGTCGCCTTGCCGATCCCGCGCGGCCCTGCGATCAGCCAGGCATGGGCCAGCCGGCCGCTGCGATAGGCTTCAAGAAGCGCATGTTCCGCGCGCTCGTGGCCGATCAGCGAGGTTGCCGCTCGCGGATGGATGGTTTCGGAGATCTGCTCGGCGTCGCGGGAGGTCATGTTGCCCTCAGGGCGTTTCGAAAATCTTGGCCAGGATACGAAAGATCGTTCTCAAGAAAAGGCCCATCAGAATGGCTGCAAAGAACATCAAGACACCGCCGCCAAAGTCCTTCCAACCGTATCCCCATCCAAGTCCGAACATTACATTGACGAGTGCTGCGATGGCGAATACCAGGCTACCGATCGCCGAGATCACAATGACGCTCAGTCCCAACCCAAAGACAATTTGAAGATAGGTCTTCGCCGCCTGACCCAATCGGAAATCTCCCGCCTTCAGAAAAGCCATCAGCAATACATGCGACTAAGAATTCAGCGAGCCAAGTCTCGGGAAAACCGGCCCGAAACTATGGTCCACACTGCCTCACCCACCTTATCCGGCGTGCCGCTCGCATCGACGAGCTTGCAGCGCCGAGGCTCCCGCTTGGCAATGTCACGGAAGGCCGCGCGCAGCTTTCTGTGGAACGCGTCGCCCATGCGTTCGTAGCGATCCTCGATCTCAGCCGCATGCTTCCCGGCGTGGCGCTCATGGGCGCGGGCGAGGCCGGTTTTAGGCGGGATGTCGAGGATGATCGTCAAGTCCGGCTTGAAGCCGCCGAGGGAGAGCTTGCCGAGCGCGGTCATGGCGTCGCGGCCGAGGCGCTGGGCATAGCCTTGATAGGCCATGGTGGAATTGGCGAAGCGGTCGCTGATCACCCATTTGCCGGCTTTCAGCGCGGGCTCGATCTTGTTTCGGACATGCTCGTGTCGCGCAGCGACATGGAGGAGCGCCTCGGTCATCGGGTCCCACTTATCGCCGTCGCCGGTGACGAGAAGCGATCGGATGGCTTCCGCGCCGGGCGTGCCGCCGGGCTCGCGGGTCTCGACGACGCTCAGCCCCGCCTTGCGAAGCTTTGCGGCCAACAGCCGGACCTGGGTCGATTTGCCGGCCCCTTCCCCGCCTTCGAAACTGATGAAACGTCCCTTGGGTCTTGCGCCCATGCCTCCCTCGACCAGCCGGTCACATGGCGGACCGGCCCATGACGAGATAGTTCAGCGCCGCGCCGATCCGCCCCGTGAAACCGAGCTCGCCCACATCGTCGGACGAGATGAGCGGGATATGCTGGGTGTCGTAATCCGGCGCTTCGACGGTGAGTTGGGCCACTTCCTGGCCTTTCTTGATCGGGGCCGGAATCGGCGAGCTGTACTCGAGCGTGACCTTCATGTTGCGCCGTGCCGAACGGCTCATGGTGACGGTCAGATCCTTCGGCACCAGAAGCCCGATGGTCGGCTTGTCGCCGAGCCAGACCACCGCGTTCTCGATCTTCTCGCCCTGGGACAGCAGCTTGTAGTCCTGGAAATTCCGGAAGCCCCATTCGAGCAGGGCCGCGGATTCCTTGGCGCGGGCCGACACGCTGTCGAGCCCGGCAACGACCACGATGATCCGCCGCCCGTCGCGGATCGCCGAGCCGGTCAGGCCGTAGCCCGCTTCCTCGGTATGGCCGGTCTTGAGACCGTCGGCGCCCTCGGTGCCGTAGAGCAGCGGATTGCGGTTGCCCTGGGTGATCGGCTTGCCGTCGAGCGACTTGCCGTAGGTGAACGACTTCTCGGAATAGTAATGGTAGTACTGCGGCGAATCCTTGATCGTGTAGGCTGCCAGCGTCGCGAGGTCCCTGGCGGTGGTATATTCGTCCTGATGGGGCCAACCGGACGCATTCATGAAATGCGTGTTGGTCATGCCGATGCGCTTGGCCTCGTCGTTCATCCAATCGGCGAAATGCTCCTCGCTGCCGGCCAGCATCTCGGCGACCACCGTGCAGGCATCGTTGCCCGACTGGATCACGATGCCGCGGATCAGATCCTCGACCGAGACCTCTTCGCCCGGGCTCACCCACATCATCGACGCGCCCGGGCGCTCGTTCCACTTCTTCCAGGCGTCTTTGGAAACCTTGGTGGTGTCGGTGAGCTTGAGCGAGCCCTTCTCCAACTCGTTGAACAGGAGATGGGCGGTCATCATCTTGGCCATCGAAGCGGGCGGCATGCGCTCGTCGGCGTTCTTCTCGAACATCACCGCGCCGGTATTATAGTCGATCAGGATCGCGTGCTTGGCGGCGGTGTCGTAGTTCGCGGCGGCGTGGGCCGGGCTGCCGATCGCGAGCACGACGCGCAAAAATCGCAGCGAGCCAGGAGAGATACGAGAGACGGACGGGAAGAAGTTTCGGCATGATGACTTACTCGTCAGGGTTTACAAAGGGCGGATATTCAAGGCGCGATGCGGCGAAACGCTAGTCCTCAGTCATTAACAATTCGGGCATCGGGAAAGCCGTCGGCGCTGACCTCGGCGCGGACCCCTTCGGCCGCTTCATCCGAACCATAGGGCCCGAGGCGCACCCTGTACAGAGTGCGGCCGTCGATGACGATGGGCGCGATCGTCGCAGGACCGAGCGCCGAGGCGCGGTCTTGGATTTCCTTGGCTTTGTCCTGGGTCCCGAACGCGCCGACCTGGACGAACAGCCCGGCGGCCGACGGCGGCGTCGTCGGACCGGCGGCCGGCGCGGTTTCGGCGGCGGCGCGCACGAAGACGTCGTTGTCGGGCTCGGCCGGGGGCAATTCGTCCGGCGCGTCGGCTTTCTCGACCACGGCCTGGACCCTCACCTTCGCCGTTCCCGACCGCTCGAAGCCGAGAAGCTGTGCGGCGCGGCGCGAGACGTCGATGATCCGGTTCTTGGCGAACGGCCCGCGGTCGTTGATCCTGAGGACCAGCGACCGGCCGTTCTGAAGATTGGTGACCCGGACATAGCTCGGCATCGGCAGTGTGCGGTGCGCGGCGGTGAGCTTGTTCATGTCGAACAGCTCGCCATTGGCGGTATAGCGGCCATGAAACTGCGGGCCGTACCAGGAGGCGGTGCCGGTCTGGTCGTAACCGGGCTGGGCCCGCGGCACATAGGTGACGCCGTTCACCGTATAGGGATTGCCGACCTTGTATTGACCGCCCTTCGGAGTGGTTGGCGGGGGCGCGGCGTAATGCGTCGTCCCGCAGGCCCCGAGCATCAGGCCGAGCGCGACGAGCAGACCGGTTCCCCCTCGGATGCGAATTCCCCTCATAGCGTTTGCAACATCCGACACATCAAAGTTTGTCATCCCGGCCTTGAGCCGGGATCCAGGTCGCACGCTCAGGCCTGCGACACTGGATTCCGGACAGCTCGATTTGCCGACGAGATCGGCGATCTCGGGCAAATCGGCTTCCGGGATGACGGAATATGGTCAACGCAGCAGCCCCTCAGAGCGCGTCGGACAGGAGTCCGACGGCGAGCGCGTAGAAGTTGGAGCAGTTGTAACGCAGGATCGACCGGAAATTGGCGTAGGTCAGATAGGCCGGTCCGTCCTTCCCGCCCGGCTGGACGAGCGAAGCCTCGACGTCGCGGGTCGGAAGGTCGCGGCCGTCGAGCCGGCGCACGCCGAGCGCCTGCCACTGCGAGAGCGGCAATTTCTTGGTGTGATCCTTGAGCGCGCGGGAGCAGGTTTTCGGCGGCTCGGCCTGGGCGAGGGCATCGGCATCGAAGCCTTCGGGCAATTTCACCTCGCGGCCCCAGGTGAGATCGTCGCGCCAGCCGGCGGATTTCAGGTAATAGGCGATCGAGGCGAAAATATCGCCGGGATCGTCCCAGATATCCTTGCGGCCGTCGCCGTCAAAATCGCGGGCATAGACCAGGAAGCTCGACGGCATGAACTGCCCCTGCCCCATCGCGCCGGCCCAGGAGCCCTTCATATGGGCGAGATCGATATGGCCTTCGTCGACGATCTTGAGGGCGTTGAACAGCTCGGAGCGGAAATAGGACGCGCGGCGGGATTCGTAGGCCAGGGTCGCGAGCGCCGGGACGACGTCATAGGACCCGGTTACCCGGCCGAAATTCGTTTCGATCCCCCAGACCGCGGCGATGAAGCGCGGCTGGACGCCGTAAGCCTTGCCCACGGCATCGAGCGTCTTGGCCATGGCGGCGGTCCGCTCGCGGCCGAACTCGATCCGCTTCGGCGTCAGGCGCGCGGAGATATAGTCCTGATAGGTCTGGGTAAATTCGGGCTGGGCGTTATCGAGCTCGATGACCCGGGGGATCGGCTCGAGGCCCGTCAGCGCCTTGTCCACGGTCGCCTGGGTGATCCCCTTGTCCAGCGCTTCCGCGCGCAGCCCTTGAAGCCAATCCGCAAAGGACGGCTGCGCCGCCCCGTTCTCCTCCGCCGTCCCGGACAACGCACCGAGACCGACCATCAGGCACCCGACGGCGAGGCCGATCGAGCCACTCCGAAACCTCATCTGAACTCCTAACCTCACGCCCGCCCGATGTCTCTGAGGTCCTAACGCTGGGACCATAGCATCGGATTCGGCGCATATATAGTCCCTAGCGGCGAAAATCGCGTAATCCGGCGATGAGGTCGCACCGGTTGTGCCGAAATAGGACAGCGCGTTTACCCTTTTGTCCGATTCCGCGACGCCCGGCCCCGCCCGGATTTGGCACGCCACCGCCATCCACCCGGTAACCCCTTGAAATACCGTCATCGCGCGCGTCAGGCCCGTTTGGCACGCGCCATGCACTACTCCGATCGGATACGCGTTGTCGAACGCACCGTTTTCCGGGAACCCGCCGTACTGCCTGCTGTGGATTCCCACTCCCGATGGCGAGGCGTTCGAACCGTGTGAGGTCACACACCCCCAGATCCCGTTGTGGCCTCACACACCCTCCTTGACCGGCGACCCCTCGGGGTCGCCGCTTTTTTTTCCGCCCGCAAGCTGTTAAGAGGCGAAGCCGTTAAGAGCGTTTCCTGGTTAAGTCGCTTCGTCATCGCAAGCGCCGAAGGCGCGTGGCGATCCAGGATTGCCTGGATTGCTTCACCCTTCTGGGGTTCGCAATGACGTCAACCTAATCCGAAAATGCTCTAGGCGGCGTCGAGCCCCGAGGATGGGTGGCCGAGCGGTTTAAGGCACCGGTCTTGAAAACCGGCGTGGCGGCAACGTCACCGTGGGTTCGAATCCCACCCCATCCGCCATTCAAGCATGGTAAATGCCTCCTCGCGTTTGTTATCGTCTCCGGATCATCCAGGGAGGGGGAAGAATCATGTTCCAACGCCATCACGGTCTCAGAGTCCATTTTCTCGCCGCCATAGGCCTTCTGGCCGCGCTCGCTCTATCACCAGCATCCGCCTCCGCCGCCCAATGCGATCGCGCCTGCCTCAAAGGCATGATCACCCAATACGTCGATTCCCTCCTCGCCCACGATCCGCGGAAGCTTCCGCTCGCCGACAAGGTCCGCTTCACCCAGGATTCCAAGGTGATGAAGCTCGGCGAAGGCCTGTGGTCGGAGCCGCTGACCAAGGGGACGTTCCGGCAGGATTATCTGGACACGACGAAGCAGGTCGCGGCGTCGCATATGCAGTTGCTGTCGGGCAAGGAGCAGGTTCTGCTGTCGGTGCTGCTGCATCTGACGGACTCCAAGATTTCCGGCATCGAGACCCTGATCCAGCGGGTCGAGCCGGGCGCGCGGTTTCAGCCGACCGAGTTCGGCAAGCCGATCCGCGGCATGAACGATCCGGTGCCGGCGGACAAGCGGCAGTCGCGCGCCTCCATGGTCGCGACCGCCCTCACCTATCCGGAGGGCCTGCGCGTCGGCAATTTCACCGATGGCGGAACGCCCTTCGCGCCGGAGGCCTACCGGGTCGAGAACGGCGTCATCACGGCGGGCCAGGGCTGCGGGCGCGCGGATTGCGGCATGTACGCCCAGACCATCATGCTGCATCCGAGCATCATCCCGAACGTCGCCGCGGTGGACGAGCAGAACGGCGTCGTCGTGCTGTGGATGAATTTCGGCTACACCAATTCCTACGGCCCCGGCAATTCGCTGGTAACCTTCGAGGCGTTCAAGATCTGGGGCGGCCAAATCCACGCCATCAACGCCTTCTTCCGCTCCCTGCCCTTGGCGACTTCGCGGAACTGGACGTCGTCCGATCCGGCCCGGTGACCGCCGGGTTCGGTGCGGCGCGGTTCCGGCGAGGTCCGTCGGAGGAGACGAGGCGCAAGGGCGGAATTATGAAGACCGAAGAAACCCAAAAGTCCAAGCCTTCGGTTCGCAAACGGGCGGATGCCATCAAGTCCTTTCGTTGCAAGAACCTGATTGCCGTGATCGAAGACCCGTCCGACATCAAGAATATCGGTACGGTTGTCAGGAATGCGAACGCGCTCGGCGTGGACAAGGTGTATATCGTCGATTCCCGCAAGGCGCTGCCCGATGACTGGCAAGACATGCGGGAACGCAAGTCGCTTTCCAAGACGTCGGTATCGGCCGTCAAATGGACCTTCGTAAAGCGCTTCGACAGCACCGAAGCCTGTCTGGATCACTTGGAGAAACGACACTTCGTGTCGGTCGTCACATCGCCGCATGTGAAAGGCAAAGCCAACGTCTACCTCCACGAAGGCGACTTCACGCAGCATACGAAGCTAGCTGTCTGGTTTGGCAACGAACGGAGAGGGATTAGCGATTTGGCCGTAGCGCGGTGCGACATGTGCATCGCTATACCCATGTTCGGGATGATCGAGAGCCTCAATCTCGGCACCAGCTCGGGTATCGTCCTTTATGAGGTCGCCAAGCAGCGCAGAGAATATCAGAGCCAATATCGCCGTGGTCGTCGCAGGGGGAAGCGAGCCGAACCTCTGCCAACGGTTATGCCGCGTGACGATCGAGAGGGCAGGCCCACAACAGTTGATGAGTAGAACGGGCAGCGCCCTGCCCTTGGCCACATCGCGGCACTGGACGTCGTCCGATCCTATTCGGTGAGATAGGGTCCGTACTCAATAACCGTCATCCCGGAAGCCGGTTTGCCCGAAATCTTTGATTTCGTTGGCAAACCGAGCTGTCCGGGATCCATTGTCACGAGCCTGAGCCTCTGACCTGGATCCCGGATCGCGAGGCTCACATGCCGAAAAACCTGCGGTTTTCGGGCTCGCCTAACGTCCGGGATGACAACGAAAATGCTGTTGAATGCAAACCCTAGGCCGCTTCGGCCGCCCCCTCCGGCTTCAGGCGCAGTCCCGGCGCGAGGTGGATCGCGGCGGCGCCGATCAGGGCGACCGCGCCCAGGGTGAAGAAGGCCGCGGTGAAGCTTCCGGTCGCGTCGGTCAGCAGGCCGATCGTGTAGGGGCTGGCATAGCCGGCGAAGTTGCCGATTGTGGTGATCAGGGCGAAGCCGGCCGCGGCCGCCGCGCCGAGCGTGAAGGTGCCCGGCAGCGTGAAGATCGTGCCGGAGACCATCACCACCCCCGAATTCGCCAGCACCAGACCTGCCAGCACGATGTATGCGTTCCCGCCGAACGTGCCGGAGACCGCCATGCCCGCGAAGATCGTCAGGAAGGCGACGATCAGATGCCAGCGCCGATCGCCGGTGCGGTCCGAATGCCGCGCGTTGAGGATCAGCACGGTGCAGGGGATCAGGGTGAGCCCGGCCGCCACCACGCCGGTCATGAACACGGTCGTGTGAATCGCCCGGTCGATGATCGTCGGGAGCCAGAACTGGATTCCGTACAGCATGCAGAGATTGCAGAAATTCGCGACGACGAGGCACCAGATGTTCACATTGCTGAAGGCATCGCGGAACCGGTGCCGCCGCGCCTCGCCGCTCTGCAGGGATTGCTCCCGCAGCAGATCGCCGGTGACGATCTCCCGTTCGGCCTCGCTGAGCCATTTCGCGTCGCTCGCCCGGTTCGGCAGGAACGCCAGGAAGACCACGCCCACCAAGGCCGCCGGCAGCCCTTCGACCACGAACAGCCACTGCCAGCCGCGCAGGCCCCCGACCGTGTCGAGGAAGCCCATGATACCGCCCGACAACGGGCTGCCGATGATCGCCGACAGGCTCGACCCCACCAGCATGATGGCGATCGCCTGGCTGCGGGCGAAGCGCGGGAACCAGTTGGTCAGGAACAGCAGCGCGCCGGGATAGAAACCGGCTTCCGACAGGCCCAGGAAGAAGCGCGCGACGTAGAACTGGTGCGGCGTGCGCACGAACATGGTGCAGGCCGAGACGACGCCCCACACGATCATGATCCGCGCCAGCCAAAGCCGCGCGCCCACCCGATGCAGGATCATGTTGCTCGGGATCTCGAACAGGCAGTAGCCGACGAAGAACACCCCCGCGCCGAAGCCGTACATGGAATTCGACAGGCCGAGATCGTGGCCCATCTGAAGCTTGGCGAAGCCAACATTGACCTTGTCGATCGTGGCGACGGTATAGGCGAGCAGGATCAGCGGCAGGATCTTGGAGGCGATCTTGTTGTAGATCGCCCATCGCTGCGCATCCGGCGCACTGGCTCGATCGATCAGATTCACCCGAGGCCCCTCCCCGTCTGCCTGGCGACCGGAATGATGGGGAACCAAGCGGCCGCAGGCAAGCGTTGCGGATTTCGGGGCCGTCTGTTGGCTTTACCTGCCCGCCACCATCAGCACGGATAGTGTGAGCGTCATCACGCCTGTCCGAATGCTGGACGGCTCCGGCGCGAAGAAGGGGGAGTGGTTCACCGGCACCGGCTCGCCCCGCGATTTGTAACCCGCGATGACCTTGGGGTCATAGCTGCCGATGAAATAGAACACCGACGGCACGCCGGCGCGCACGAATTCCGAATAATCCTCGCTGGCCGAGACCCCGGGAGCGGAGGCCGGCTGAAGAATGGCATTATTGCCGATGGCGGCTCGCATCACGGACCCTGCCCGTCTAGCAAGATCGTCGTCATTGACGGTCGAACCGACGCCTTCGAGATGCTTGATCTCGGGCGCCGGCGCGCGCGCCATGTCGGCGGCAGCCTTTGCCGTCCGCGCAACCCCATCGAGCAGGAGCTTGCGAACCTCTGGCGAGAACGAACGCAGAGTCAAGCTTGAGAATTGCCCGATCGGGAATGATGTTCGGCACCGACCCCGCCTGGAAGCTGCCGACGGTGATCACCCCGAACTCGCCGGCGTCCTTCTCGCGGCTAATGATCGTCTGGACGTCGGAGACAAAATGTGCACCGATAACGATGGGATCGATCGTCGCGCTCGGCATGGAGCCATGGCCGCCGCGACCGTGAAAGATCACCTCCACCGTGTCCGCCGCCGAGGTCGCCGTACCCGCTTTGACGACGACTATTCCCACTGGCTGATTCGTGACATGGGCGGCGAAGCCGTAGTCCGGCTTTGGAAAGCGAGTGAAAAGCCCGTCGTCCAGCATCGCCTTCGCACCGACAACTCGCTCCTCGGCAGGCTGACCGATGAACATCAAGGTGCCGTGCCACTGGTCCCTCAAGGCCAAAAGCGTCTGGGCCGTTCCGACCCACCATGCCATATGAACATCATGCCCGCAGCTATGGGCTACGAAGCTCTCCTCGCCATCGACAATCTGCTTCGCCCGACTGGCATATGGCAGGCCGGTCTTCTCCTCCATGGGCAGCGCATCGAGCTCAGTGCGGATCAGCACGGTTGGACCGCTGCCGTTCCGAAAGATCGCAACAATCCCGGTCTTACCCACCTTTTCGGTGACCTCGAATCCGAGCTTGCGCATTTTCTCGGCGAGTAGCGATGCGGTGCGGGTCTCCTGAAAGGCGACTTCGGGGTGGGCATGGATGTCTTTATAGATCCGCTCTAGCCCGTCATAGCTCTTGTCAAGAATTGCATCGATGCGGGCTTTCGCCGCCGAGACGTCCAATTCGCTCGCTTGAGCGAAAACGGGAAGTGTTGCGGCGAGTGCCGCAAAAAGAAGCGCCGTCGTTTTCATGTTTGGCTTGCCCTCCAGCCCTGGCGCACGCAGATTACAGTCGAACGAGCCTCGCGTGCAATTTCGATCCGGCCTCGTCCTCGTATTCGCCGACACTTCCCATAACGCCCTGGCCTCCCTAAGATGAATGCTGGGGAGGCCGAGAATGGAACGCAGCATGAGGCTGGTTTTCCGCTCGTGTTTTGTGGGATGAAGCGTCGTTCTTTTCTGAAGTTCTCATTGTTTGCCGCAATCGCCACGCAAACCTCGCGGTCGGCGGTCGCGAGCGTGCTGGACCCGAGCGCCCGATGTCCGGACAAATTCTTCTATGACGACCGGTTTGGAGACGCGCGGGCAATGTCTGGGCGGCTCGATCGAAGCGCGACTCTAACGCCAGTTCAGGGAGATGTTACAAAGGTTTGGACCGACGACTTAAAGCGCCTGTCCCAACAACGCTCCCTCACCTTGCGCGGCGTCACGACGGAATCTTTCCACTTTTGCCTGACACGCCTGCTCCGCTCCCACGCTCGCGTCGAGACGCGGATCCGGCGGGTCGGCAAAGATCTCTATGCCTGGTCGATCACGTCGACCCTTTCGAAGACGGGGTAACTTTCATGGCGACACCGCTCCCCAAAGGCGTCTCGGCCGAGGCGATGAACGGCGCGCTGGATCGGTTCCGGAAGATCGTCGGCAAGGAATGGGTGTTCACGGGCGACCAGCTTACGCCCTATGACGATCCCTACACGATCTCGAACGACGAGAACCAGTATAAGCCCTGCGGCCGCGGTCGGGCCTGCCTCGGTCGAGGAGGTGCAGGCGATCGTGCGGGCGGCGAACGAGTTCGGCGTGCCGCTCTGGCCGGTCTCGCGCGGCAACAATTTCGCCTATGGCGGCGCGGCGCCGGTGATGTCCGGCACGGTGGTGCTGGACATGAACCGGATGAACCGGATCCTCGAGGTGAACGAGGACTTCGGCTATGCGCTGGTCGAGCCCGGCGTCAGCTATTTCGATCTCTACGACTACATCCAGAAAAAGGGCCTGAAGCTTTGGCTCGACGTGCCCGATCCCGGCTGGGGCAGCGTCATGGGCAACGCGCTCGATCACGGCGTCGGCTACACGCCCTACGGCGACCATTTCGGCATGCAATGCGGCATGGAGGTGGTGCTGGCGAATGGCGAGACTGGTGCGCACGGGCATGGGCGCGCGTGCCCGGCAGCAGTACCTGGCAGCTCTTCAAATACGGCTACGGGCCGTATGTCGACGGCATGTTCTCGCAGTCGAATTTCGGCGTCGTGACCAAGATGGGCGTCTGGCTGATGCCGGATCCGGGCGGCTATCGGCCGTATCTCATCACGTTCGAGAACGAGGACGATATCGAGCAGGTGACGGAGAAGCTGCGGCCCCTGAAGGTCGGCAGCGTCATCCAGAACGGCGCGACCGTGCGGAGCCTCGTGCTGGATGCGGCGATCGCCGCAGCCGAAAAGCAAATACTACTCCGGTGACGGCCCCATCCCGCCGAGCGTCGCGAAGAAGATCAAGGCCGATCTCGAGCTCGGCATGTGGAATTTCTGCGGCGCGCTTTACGGGCCGCCGCCCGTCATGGATACGCTTGTGGACCGCGATCCGGGATTCCTTCGCCGATATTCCGGGCGTGAAGTTCTATTTCCCCGAGGACCGGAAGAACAAGGACAACCCGGCCGACATCCTGATCCACCGCGCCGAGACGATGAAGGGCATTCCCAAGCTGACGGAATTCAACTTCCTGAACTGGAACGGCGGCGGCGGTCATGTCGGCTTCTCGCCGGTCTCGCCGATAACCGGGAAGGATGCGATCAAGCAATTCCACATGGTATCCGGCCGGGTGCGGGAATATGGCTTCGACTATATGGGCCTTTTCGCCATCGGCTGGCGCGAGATTCATCATGTGACGGTCATCGTCTACAACAAGAACGACCCGGACGAGCGCGCGAAGCTCGACAAGCTGTTCAACCTCATGGTCGACGAAGCGGCGTCCGAGGGCTACGGCGAATACCGGACGCATATCCGCTATATGGATCGTATCGCCGCGACCTATGGCTGGAACGATAACGCGCTCTGGAAGATGCACGAGACGATCAAGGATGCGCTCGATCCCAACGGCATCCTCGCGCCCGGCAAATCCGGCATCTGGCCGAAGAACCGGAGGCCGCACCGATGATCAGGCCAATTCTTGCCTCGCTCTGGCCGTCTTCATGGGCCTCGCGCCGCAACGCAGTGCCGATGCGGAGGAAGCCGCGCGGCACGGCCCTGCTCACCGGCGCCGAGATCTTCGCCAAGAACTGTTCCTATTGCCATGCGCCGGGCGACGAACATGCCGGCACCCGCCAACTGCGCGACACGCGCGGCGAGGAATTCGCGGTGCTGCAACAGCGCACCGATCTGCAGTCCGGATTACGTCGAGACCATCGTCCGCCACGGCCTCAACGCCATGCCGCCCTTCAAGCCGACCGTCATCACAGACGCCGAGCTCGACCGGCTGGCGAAATATCTGGCCAAGGGGAACGACTGAGGTCCCGGCGGATCGCGAGTTCAAAAGGACTTGCTTTTCGGAGTTGCCCGATCTTTCTGTGGATAGACGGATTGTGCGGCCGAATTGCCACAGGGATCGAACGCTTCGCTTTCGCCTTTGACGTGCTCGAACTCGGTCGCATTTGCGGCCGAAAATTGAGATTTTGCGGCTCTTTAGGCCCCGACTGGGATGTTTCGGCAACATTGAACGTTTATCATGGTGTTTTCAATACTAGTATCGATTTTCAACTATCTTCAAACCCCCCGTCATTGCTAAGCTGAAAGGCGCGATCAACGCAGCAAGGGTGCGGGAACAGCACCCGATCTTGGGCCGGAGTATGGGGGCGGGTGACCGCAGCAACTTCAGATTTCGTTGACGAAATCGTCCTGTCGGACGACTACGATGCGTGCGGCCGGCACGACGATGCGATCAACATGCTCGCGCGGGCGACCAAGCGCGGCGACGTCGAGGCGATGACCCGTCCTCGGCAAGCGGCTGCTGGTCGGCGACCGGGCCCCGCATCTCCCCGCCGACGGGGCGCGCTTCCTGTCCGATGCCGCCCGGCTCGGCGGCGGCGAGGCGGCCTGTACCCTTGCGGTCCTCGTCGGCGCCGGCGCTTTCTTCAAGCAGGACTGGAACGGCGCGCTGAACCTGCTGCTCACGGCCGCCGAGCGCGGCTGGCGGCCGGCGCAGGACCAGATCCGCGTGTTGGCCGAAGACCGCGTACTTGCCGAACGCGCCACGGGATCGGGCCGCATACGCCGATATCTGGCGGCGGCTCGCGATGACCATCGATTTCGCCATTGGAACAGTGCGACCGCCGGGGACTACGCTCAACGACGCGCCGCTCGTCCGTTCCTTCCCCGATCTGGTGCCGCGCCGGGTCTGCGACTGGCTGATCGAGCGCGCGGGGCACAAGACTCGACCGGCGCGCGTCTACGATGCCCAGGCCGGCCAGGAGACGATCCACGAGACACGGACCAACACGGCCGCCTCGTTCGATTTCCTTCAGACCGACATGGTGATGCTGCTCGATGCAGAACCGCATGGCCGCCGCCGGCGGGTTGCCGCTCTCGCATTTCGAAGCGTCGACCGTCCTGCATTACGCCCTCGGCGAGGAAATCACGAACCATTTCGATTTCGTCGATCCCCGCACACCGAATCACGCCGCCGAGATGGAAAGCATGGCCAGCGGGTGATCACGTTCCTGGTCTATCTGAACGGCGATTACGACGGCGGGGAAACCGAGTTTCCGAAGGTCGGTCTCTCCCATAAGGGCAGCTCGGCGAAGGCATGTATTTCGTCAACGCGCATGCCGGACGGAAAGCCGGATTTGCGCACGGTCCATGCCGGGCCGGCCGCCGACACACGGAGAAAAATGGATTTTTTCGCAGTTCATTCGGGACCGGCAGGTGCTGACATCGACGCGCATGCCGTAACCGCG
The DNA here is from genome assembly GCA_963732795.1 of uncultured Alphaproteobacteria bacterium. Lineage (GTDB taxonomy): Bacteria > Pseudomonadota > Alphaproteobacteria > CAVTAV01 > CAVTAV01 > CAVTAV01. The sequence continues at coordinate 526,499 of CAVTAV010000002.1, forward strand.
CCCGAAGCGCGGACCATTCAGGGGATTACGTACAACTTAGAACAGAGAGGGGAAAACGGGGATAAAGCAAACGAATAAAAATGCAGCTTGAGTACTGCGTTAAATGGAGGATGGCAGCGCTAAGCATGAACAATAGCGCGCAATAAAAATCAGAAGTAACGGTGGAATGAGCTGAACGAAAGTTGGCCCGGTTATCGGCCGTTCTCTCGTAACGCTTGAATTGCAATTAGGGAGATCTGAATAATGTCAAACAAAATTTCAGCAAGAAGGCCGCATCTGCTTACTCTTGCTGCACTGCTAGGCACGACGGCGCTGTCTACAATGGCCGTCATGCCGGCAATCGCCCAGGATGATGGAACTCAGGCGCCCGCACCGGCCCCGAATGCGCCGGCGGAAAAGAGCGCGACGCCCGAAATCACGATTACCGGGTCACGCATCGTTCGCAAAGACTTCACGGCGCCGAGCCCGACCGTGACGGTGCAGAGCCAGTCCTTCGACCAGATCAGCACGATTGGCATCGAAAACGTGATGAACCAGTTGCCGCAGTTCGTCCCCGGCGGCTCCGGCGGAGGCCCCGGCGCAGGAACCCAGTTCGGCACGGGCGACGTGCAGGCGACGCCGTTCAATTCGCCGGGTCTTTCGACCCTCAACCTGCGCGGCATCGGCGTGTTCCGTAACCTGGTCCTTATCGATGGCCGGCGCGGACAGCCTGCCAACCCCACCCTCGTGGTCGACATCAACACGATCCCGGCAGCGGCGATCGACAACGTCGAAATCATCACGGGCGGCGCTTCGGCGGTGTATGGCGCGGACGCCGTGTCCGGTGTCGTCAATATCAAGCTGAAGCATGACTACGAAGGCATCACGCTTGATGCGCAAAGCGGCATCAGCCAGCGGGGCGATGGTCCGGAAACCCGCATCAGCGCGTTGGTCGGTGGCAATTTCGGAGGCGGCCGCGGCAACGTGATGTTTGGCGCCGAATGGGATCACCGCCAAGGCATCTTCAGCGCGGACCGCAGTTGGCAGCGCAATTTCTGGTCCGATCCGACGACCGGCGGCGGCGGCCCAGACTATACTTACTGGTCGCCTAATGCCTTCAATCATCCGACCCAGGCCGCGGTCGACTCCGTCTTCTCTGACCTTCCGGCCGGTTCGGTCAATCCTATCCAGTCGTTCTACGTCAATCCGGACGGCACCGTCTTTACCCAGTGCGGACCGGGAGCCTCGCACTACACCGGACCAATCGACGGGGTCAACACCAAGATCGACTCTGACTGGCTGCATTCAGCACAACTTCACGCAGGGGTACATGAGCAGCCCCCTGGCGCGGTACTCATTTTACGGTAAGGCCGAGTATAACCTTACCGATGACATGACGTTCTATGCCCAAGGCACGTTCAGCGACGTGAAGGTCAATCAGATCCTGAACTATGCGCCGGCAACGTCGTTCTGGATTGCGAACCCGCTCAATGATGCCAATCACCCGGTTCCGCCGGAACTGGCTACGCTATTGAATAATCGTGAAAGTCCGTTCGGCGCCCGTTCCCGCCGAGCAGTGCTTGGGGTTTGTCCCGAAACCTCGACTTTCTTGGGGCGCGGCGCTCGGAAAATCTGACCACCCAGTACCAGATGCTGGCCGGCTTCAAGGGAATGCTGCCGTTCAAGGACTGGACCTACGACATCTATGGATCTCACGGTCAGACGACGATTATCAACAATGGTTACGGCTACGCATCCACTGAGCGCTACTTTGCTGTGGTCCAAGGTGTGCCAAGTGTGAACGTGCCAGCGCTATGGCAGTGGATCCGTCTACGGGCCCTGCAGTAGGCAGCAAGGCGCCATCCATCAATTGGGGCCAGAACTTCGTGTACGCTCCGGTTCTGGGCACCCAGATTTCGTGCACGACCGGCTTGCCATTGTTCGCCAGCTTCACGCCTTCACAGGATTGTTTAAACGCCATCGGGGTGACCCTTGTCCAAACTACGAGGATCAAACAGGACATCGCGGAAATCGACCTCCAGGGCGGACTGTTCGATCTGCCGGCGGGCGAGGTCCGAGGCTCTTTAGGCGCGGATTATCGTCGGGATCGTTCCATCTACAAGCCCGACACGGCACTCGATAGTGAGTCGGTCTTCGACCATCCGGTCGGCCTGTTCCCGTCCAACGACTTGGCGGGCTCGACCAGCGTGAAAGAAGTCTATGGCGAGTTGCTGATTCCTGTGCTGAAGGATCTGCCGGCGGTTCAGAATATCGATCTCGAACTCGGCGGCCGTCTTTCGGACTTCAAGGGAATCGGCACCATCGGGACCTACAAAGCGCTGAGCAACTGGCAGGTCACTAGCTGGCTCTCGCTTCGTGGCGGTTATAACCGGGCCAACCGGGCACCGAACGTGGCCGAAGCCTACACGGCGCCGACGCAAAGCGTGATCTTCTTCCCCGGCGCCGACCCTTGCCTGTCCAACACGACGAACGCTTGGGGTAATCTGCCGTCAAACCCGAACCAGGCGCAGGTTAGGGCGCTGTGTTCCGCTCTGATCGGCAATCCGAACTCGCAGTGGAACCAGGATCCGTCCGCAATCGTCGGACCGTTCCCGTTCAACTTCCCGTTCGAAATCGGCGTCACGTCGGGTAACCCGAACCTGAAGAACGAAACCGCCGATACGATTACCTTGGGCGGCGTCATTCGTTCTCCGGTCGACAGCGGCGTCCTCAGCAACATGACGATGACGCTCGACTACTACTCGATCAAGATCAAGAACGAGATCCAGCAGGCGGATGCATGGACGCTTTATGCCCAGTGCTTCAACGTATTTGGGGATAACCCGACCTACGATCCGAACTACATCTCTTGTCAAGACGATCCACCGCGATCCGGTTGTCGGTTATCGTCAGTCCGTCGACACGCAGTTCATCAATACCGGCACTCTAAAGACCGCCGGTCTCGATGTTGCGTTCGTCTGGAACATCGCGATGAGCGATATCGGGGATGAACGACTCCGGCTCGTTGAACGTCAATGTCCAGGGCAACTATCTGTTCAGCTTCAAGCAACAGAACGCCCCGGGCTTGCCGTTCGAAAACGATGCCGGAACGTTGGCGAGCAGTGGCCATTACCGGTGGCGCACAACGACTAACTTCACCTATGTGCGTAATATGTGGTCGGCTGGGTTGCGCTGGATTCACTTGCCGTCCATCAAGGACGCCAGCTACGCCACCAATCCGGCGACAAACGCCCTGCCTGATTGGTTCGTACGACAAATTCTCTCTGTACGGGAGTTGGTCGATCACCGACCACGTCACGCTCCGGGCGGGCATCGATAACGTCTGGATTCCAATCCCAGGCGGACGGGGTCGACCCTGTTGCTGGAACGGGCGGTACCGGCTTCCAGACGACCTACTATGATCCGATCGGCCGGCGCTTCTACGGCGGCGTTCGGTTCAACATGTAAAGCCAGTCGGCTTCACAAATATGAACGGCGGGTGGAAACACCCGCCGTTTTTTTATCCCGCGCCGAAGTATGGAAGATACAGTTCGGAAGCGAAAACGCCCGACTTCTACTACTGTATCTCGCCGGTGACGTTGTAGCCCTGATAAATGCTCGCGGGCACTGTCACGCCGCTTGAGGATTCTTGTTGGCCTGCTTCTGGGCCTCCTTGCTCGCTTCCTTCGAAGCATCTTTTTGGCTTGCGTCATGGGTCGCGCAACCGAGGGTTAACCCGCCGCGAAGAGCGCCAAGACTCATAGTCCGCAAATACCGCATGCCAGCCTCCAGTTCCGGCCAGTAGGAATAGATTAGTTCAATCTAAGCCGTCTCCGGCCCTGTTTCAAGCGACCGGGGGCGGCCTCACCTCAAACCGACAGGTGTCTGAGCCCTCAATGGGCCGGGTTGGGCCTCCCCATCGCGGCGCGGGCCTTGAGCTGCTCGTTGAAGATCGTGCGGGTCTGGAAGTACCACTCGCCGTCTTCCTTCACGAGCTCGTTCTCGAAATGACCATAGGCGCCGAGCTCCGGCTTCCGCTCGGGATTGTTGTTGCCGAGCTCGAACCAGTAGGCGACCGATTTGGCGTGGTTGCCGTCGATCTTGACCACCAGATTGGTCAGGAAGTGCCGGGCCGCCGGCGGATGGTCGCCCGCCGTCTCCTTGGTGTCGCCGAAGCCGGCGCTGCTGTGCTGCTCCTGCATGAATTTGCGGATCGCCTCGCGCCCCTTGACCACGCCGCCGGCCCAGGTCAGCACGCCGTCCTTGGCGAACGTGTCGGCATAGGCATCGGCATCGCGGAAATCCATCGCGAACAGATACCGCGCCTCGAGCTGCTCGATCTTCGAGCGGTCGTCGGAAAAACTATCGCCCGCCATGGCACTCGTCCCGGCCGAAACCAGCATGGCGGCCGCAAAAATCAGACTTCGCGGCAGGGTGCCGCGCGTAAACAACCTCATGTCCCCCTCCTCTTTTCATGGCGGAAATCCCGTTCACTGGACTGTGCAAGGCCTCGGATCCCAGCCCTTCTTGTCCGGGATCCGTTTGAAATTGGCGCTCAAGACATATTCGCTGCGTCAGATATTCGGGATCGTCTACAATCGTCTTGACCACCAGATATTCCGTGCCGTCGAAACCCGGCAGGATGTCGTAATACTCGGTCACGACCGCGTTTGCGCTGTAGGGCACGCCGTTCTTTCGGATATAGCCCGGCCGCGCCTTGGTCGTGACGGTCTTGAGCGCGATCGCCTTTGGCGTGGGCGGGGCGAATCCGTTGTTGAGCCCGCGCATCTCCCACTCGGCCTTGGTGACGCCCTGCCAGCCCGGATCGGCGGGCTTGTCGGGCGCCTTGCCGAAATAGGCGGTGCGGACCTGCTTGCCGGCGTCGAACTCGAAGGTCAGGGTCTCGTCGTCGGCCCAGGAGATGTGCATCCGGGTCGGGATCTGCATGATCGCGGGCGCGCCGTAGCCCTTGCAGGCGAGACCGGCCTTTTTGTCGGCGTCCGGGTCCCATTTCATGGCCATCTGGGTGGCCTTGGGTGTGAGGAAGATGCCTTCGAAGTCGCCCTTGGGCGGTGTCACCATCCGGAAACGCCAGTTCTCGTCCACGATCGAGACCCAATAGCCGGTAAGGTCGTAAGGCGCCATCTGCTTCGGCGACTTGTGCATCGACACGGGTGGCCCGTTCTGAGCGATAACGGCGGTGAACGGCAGAGCCGAGAAAATTGCGGCGGCGGCCAGGAGTGTGCGAATCTTGCGCGTCATTTTCATGGCCTACTCTTTGGTCGCGTTCTTGTCGACGCTCGTCGCCGCGGACAGGCTCTTGTAAGCCATGGTCACGAAGTTCTCCGCCGTCGCGGGGCCGCTCTTTGTGGCATAGCGGCCGTCGAAATCGAAGGTAGGCTTGGCCGCGAGCACTTCTTTGAGCGACTTGCCCTTCTTGATCAGGTCCTTGATCCGGTCGCGCACGATCGAGAGCATCTCGCGATACCAGATGATGTCGCCCATCTCGGTCGCCCGGCCGTGGCCCGGAATGAGAAGCGTTCCGCCGTCCACGCCGTAATCGGCGACCATCATGCCGATGATCTTGGTCTCGGCGTCGATCAGGCCCTGCAGGCTGCCGCCGCCATCGACATCGATCACCGGGTAAGTGGTCATCTGAAACAGGTCGCCGACCGAAATGACGTCGGATTTGCGGAAGAACACGATGCTGTCGCCGTCCGTCGCGGCCGCCGGCATGTGCATGATCCGCACGGCCTGGCCGTTGAAAAAGAGGTCCTTACCGGCCGTGAAATAGGTGTCGGTCGGCCAGGCCTCCACGGGCATCTTCGCCTTTTGCCCGGTCGGGGCGCTAAGGTGGTTGAGGACCGTCTCGAACGAGATGATGGCCGCGCCCTGCGCCGCGTCGGTGATGTCGAACGCGACATTGCCACCGGTGACGGTGGCGCCGGCCTTGCGGATCGCCGCATTGCCGCCGACGTGATCGTCGCGGTAGCTGGTGTCGACGACATAGCGGATCGGCTTGTCCGAGATTGCCCGGATCGCGGCCAGAACCTTGTCGGATAGCTCGCCATACAAGGTATCGACGACCAGGATGCCGCTAGGGCCGACCTGGACCGTCATGTTCGAGCCCGCGCCCGACAGCATGTAAATGTCGGGCCGGATCTGAAGCGTCTCGATCTGGACCTTGTCGAAGTCGATCTTCGGCTCGTCCATGGCCTTAGACGCCGCGAAGGCGCTCGGCGAGGCGAGCACCGCCCCGACGAGAAGGGCGCCCGCGCCCAGGAAACGGAAATTGCATGCTCATTGGCCGAACGAGAAGTTGGTGAGCGGATGGTCGGGCTCAGGCGGCATCGGCATCTTGGCGATCTTCTTCTGATACTCGGGATACATGGTCTCCGCCCCGCCTTGGGTTGCCTTAAAGGGGATTTGATGACGCTGGGCGTATTCGATCAGGGCCTTGTTCTCCCCCGGCAAATAGCTCGGGATGGTGCCTTCGGGCCGAACCACCTCGATAACCTCCTCGCACGGATACGCCGCGATTTGGCGGTCGATCGTGCGATCGAAGTCGCGGTTCCTGATGAACGGCTCCTCGAGATAGAGCGGGTCCTTGATGATGACGGTCCAGGTCAGCTTGTCGTTGTCATGCATGTCGAGATATTCGATGACCTGGGCCTTGTCGCTTCTCGGGATGCCGTTGCGCCGGATGTAGAATTCCAGGAGATGACTCGTGGTGATTTTCAGGATGGCTTTGTCCGGGCCCATGAACTCGCCGGTCGAGAAACCCATTGATGTGTAAGGTGCGAGATCCGAGGGATGCGGCCGGCCGTCCATCCAGATAGTACGCTCGGTCTGCCAGGCGAAATAATGGATGTGAACCGCGACCAGCTTCTGGGTCTCGCGGTCGCGCTCCTCCCAGATCCGGGCGTCGGAGAAGTTCTGGGCGTAATCCGCGGCATGGACGCGGCATTGATATTCGGGAATGGCGAACAGCGAGGGATCCCAGGTCTCGGCCCGCATCCGGCCGGCAGCATTGACCGGCAGGCCGCCGAAATCGCCGATCTCGGAGCCCGGCGCGCGCTCGGCCCAGTCCTCCTGGGTGATCGCGCCCCACACGCCCGAAAAATCGGTATAGGCGCGGGCGGGCGGCGCGGCCAACAGGCCTCCTCCGACAAGCGCCGCAGCGGCGAGCGCCTTTAGTCGATAGTCCTTCATCTTGCTGGAACCTCGCTTTTCCGCTCGTGCTGCGGCCAAATACCATCGCTTCAGCACGAGAGAAACTGAAATCTCAAATGCCGGAATCTATTCGACAATCGAACGTCGCCAACCGGATCAGAACTGCGGCTCGATGGCGGCTTCGGTCATGGGCGGCACCGTTTGAGTGCTTCCCTCGTACTCCGACGCCCGCGCCCTGAAAGCGTCGAGACCGAGCCACAGGATGACGACGCTCAGTCCCGCCGCGACCGACATCACGATCGCGAGCGACATGCCGACGGCCGCATCGGACTGGAAGATGTATTGGGTCACCGAGGCCACGGTCCACGAGCCGAGGCCCAAGCCGACGATGCCCACGACGGCGATATAGATCGCCACGATCTGGGCCCGCATCTCGTTTGGCGTAATCGCCTGGAGGGCCGCAGGCGTCAGGCCGATCGGCGTGCCGAGGAAGAAGATCACCACTGCCAGGCAGGCAAAGGTCCAATAGGGCGACGGGATGGCGATGATGAACGGTGCGGCGCAGGTCGCTCCGATCAACGAATAGATCAGGATCTTGACCTGCGCGGCCTTGTCGCCGTTCCGGTTCATCCAGCCGGCCATCGCCCCGCTCGCGACGAGGCCTCCCGTGCCGAAAACCAGCGTGATGAGCCCGAAGGTCACGCCGGTCTCTCCGCTTGCCCAACCATATTTGCGCAGAAATAGGGTCGGCACCCAGGCATACATGCCGTAGCTCGCAAGGGCCGACACCGCGGCTCCGACGATCACCGTGATGTAAATCCGGGAATGGCTGAACAGGAACCGGGTCGTATCGAGCAGCGAGACCGCATCGGGGCGGTCGAACTGGCGTTCCTGCCGGGCCGGCTCGCGCAGGAACCAGAAGATGATCGCCACGGCGATGCCGGGCATGCCCACCGCCACGAATGTCGCCTGCCAGGGCTGCAAGCCGCCGAGCGCATTCAGGAATCCCTGGGCGCTTTCCGATCCCATGGCCGAAACCACGAGGCCGCCGACGATGTTGCTGATACCGAGCCCGCCATGCACGCCGGCCGAAAAGATGTTGATCGGCAAATGTCGCTTCTCGCGGGGAAAACTGTCGGAAATAAGGGACACGCCGGACGGCGTCACCGAGCCCTCGCCGATGCCGACGCCGACCCGCGCCGCGAAGAGCTGCCAAAAATTCCCGGCATAGCCGCAAGCGGCGGTCATGAGGCTCCAGAGCGCGATGCATACCGACACGATACCGACGCGGCTCACCCGGTCGGCCAGCCAGCCGAGGGGAATGCCGAGCAGCACATAGAAGATGGTGAAGGCGAAGCCGGCGATCAGGCTGACCTGAACGTCGGTAATGCCGAGCGACTGGCGAATTGGCTCCACCAGATAGGCCACGATCTGCCGATCGATGAACGACAGCATATAGGCAAGGTAGAGAAAGCCGACCAGACCCCAGGCCCGCCCCGCGGACGGATAAGGCGTCGCCGGCTCCTTGGCCGGGACTCCGGATTGAGCGGTCATCCCCTCCCCCTTTTGCAAGCGCCCGTCGGCTGAATTCCCCACTCGCAGCTTAGTGGCTCAAATCGGAGGGGGAAACATATTTCAGCAGGGGGAAAGCCGCGGAAAAACGGCCCGAAAACGTTAACCAATCAACGTTAAATCAACAACTTAGCCGATCAAATTTAAGTGACCCAAATTGACACCCAAATGTCTTGGTCCTAGCATCGCCCGCTATCAACGCATCAAAAACCGCCGTTAACAGGCGAAAGAATGGGGAGGATTGCCGATGTCGTCGCGCACGAAATTCCTGCTTTTGACGAGTGTTGCCGTTATTGCGTTCGGGCCGGAATGCCTTGCGGCCGAAACCTTGAACGAAGTCACGGTCATTGCCCGTAAGCGCACCGAGGTATCGCGCGACGTTCCGATCGCGATCTCGACCTTCACTTCCCAGGATATCCAGTCTGCCGGGATCGAGCGTCCCGCCGACTTCATCAATCTGACGCCGAACGTCTCGCTGGTGCAGACCCAGAACCAGGGCAACTCCTTCGTCGTGATCCGCGGCATTTCCCAGGCCCGCAACAGCGAGCCCTCGGTCGCCGTGGTGATCGACGGCGTTCAGCAGGCCCAGCCCGCGGCGTTCAACCAGGATCTGTTCGATATCGACAGCATCGAAGTGTTGAAGGGCCCACAAGGCGCTCTCTACGGCCGCAATGCGATCGGCGGCGCGATCATCATCCAGACCAAGCAGCCGACCGACGAATTCGAAGGCAGCGCGACCTTGGGCTTCGAGAACGGACCCGGCGTCAAGGCCCGCGCCAGCGTCGGCGGCCCGATCTCCGATACGGTGAAGTTCCGCGGCGCCGTGTCGTTCTTCAACACGAGAGGCCACATCCCGAACACCTATCTCCACACCAAGGCCGATCCGTTCCAGGACGCCGCCGGACGCTTCAAGCTGCTCTGGGATGCGACGAGCAAGCTCACGGTGGACATCCGCACCAATTTCAACCGGACCGATACCAAGGCGCTCTATTTCAACATCGTTTCCGACGCCAACGACACCAGCCTGCCGGTCCGGGTGAACAATCCGGGCAAGAACATCCGGCACATCTACAATTCGTCCGTGAAGATGGACTACGTCATGGACGGCGGGACGATCACGTCGGTGACCGATTTCAACAAGCTCGATGAAATCCTCACCGGCGACGCCTTCGACTTCCTGCCGATCCAGGAGTCCTTCTTCTATAATCTCTTGGGCGTCGACCTGAACCAGAGCCAGTATCTCGTCGTCAAATCGGTCAGCGAGGACCTGCGCTTCACCTCGCCGTCCGAGAAGCGGTTCCGCTACATCGTCGGCATGTACGGCATCGGGACGCATCGCTTCATCTCGACCGGCAACATGGTCGACACCGGCAATGGGGTGTTCCCGGTCTATCGGTCGATCAGCACCAATCCGCTGAACCCGCAGGCCACCTTCCTGGCCGACACCCAACACAACTTCGCCTGGGCGGGTTACGTCGACCTCGAATACGACATCACGGACGCGTTGGAAGCGTCGGCCTCCATCCGCTACGACCGCGACCACCGCAAGAACACCACCGACACGCCCACGGCATTCCTGCCCAACGTGGCGGGCTTCCCGCAGGGCTTCACGGGCCAGCAGCGCAGCCAGACATGGGACAAATGGCAGCCCAAGGTGACGTTGCGCTACAAGCTGACGGACAATGTCAGCATCTATGGCGGCTATAGCCAGGGCTTCCGGAGCGGCGGCTTCAACCAGACGGGCGTCGGCGCCGTGGCGTTCGCGAACGGCATCGTCGGCGTCAGCGACCTGTTCAATGCGGAAACCGCCTATACCTACGAGGGTGGCATCAAGTCGTCGTTCCTGAACAACCGTCTGACGGTCGACCTGAGCGGCTACTACACCATGGACCACAACTCGTATTTCTTCGTGTTCCTGGCCGCAAACTCGACTCAGAACCTCGGCAATATCGACCGGGCGACCCATCTCGGCATGGAAGCCCAGGTCACGGCCAAGCTGATGGAAGGTCTGGACCTGAATTTCGGCCTCGGCATCGATCACAACAAGATCACCGATTTCCCTGATCCGACCGCCATCGGCAACCATGTACCGATCGTGCCGAACTACACGCTCAATATCGGCGCGCAATACCGCCATTCCATCACCGAAGACTATGACGGCGTCCTGCGCGTCGACTATCAGCGCCTCGGCCGGACCTGGTGGGAACCGTACAACACGACCAGCCGAGATCCGATCGATCTGGTCGACGGACGGTTCAGTATTGAAGGACATGGCTTGACGATCACCGGCTGGGTGAAGAATTTTACGAATAAGAAGTACAATGCGGAATTCTCACCCGGCGGATTTGTGTTCAAGGCAGAGCCGCGTCGCTGGGGTCTGGACATCACAAAGAAGTTCTAATGGCAACAGCACCGGATACGAACGAGAACACGACAACGGGTAACGGATCGGGCGGCGCAAAACGGCGGGCATTCCTCGCCGAGCGCCCGGTCATGATGGTCGGCAGCGTGCCGCGCGATACGGCTGAGGAGGTCTTCGAGCTCCTCGGCCCCTCGCTCGGCGACATGCTGGTCGGGCTTTCCGACGGCGAGCCCGGCTGGCGGAACATGTGGGTCGTGTTCAACGGCCCGCATGTCTATGAGCCGCATCCCGACATCGAGGTGACGAACAAGCCGAAGCCTCGGCCCCAGGGCAGCGTCTTCGAAGGCAAGGAGATCCCGGACTGGCTCCCGACGACCTGGGAGGAGATGTGGCAGTTTCGGGTCCGGGACGGCGTCGAGTTCGATCGAGTTCGAGAACCTGCATTACGCCGAATACGCCCTCGCCTCCTATGAAGTCTTCAAGAAAGAGCGCGACCAGGGCGTCATTCCGGCAGGCACGCGGTTCCAGATCTCGCTGCCGATGCCGGAGGATTTCACCCGCTGGTGCACCTCCACGGCGCGCGATTTCGGGATCATGACCAAAGCGGTCGAGAATGCCCTCGTCCGCGAGATCGAGAAGATCGTCGCCGGCGTTCCTGCCGAGGACCTGACCCTGCAATTCGACGTCTGCTGGGAGGTTTTCGCCTGCGACACCGGCGACTATATGGGCCGCGAGCCCCTCGCCTTTAAGGGGGACGGCGACCCGTTCGACCGCTTCGCCCATTATGTGGAGCGGCTTGCGCCCCTGGTGCCCGACGATGCGCTGCTCGGGATGCATCTCTGCTACGGCGATCTGGAGCACAGCCATCTGATCGAGCCGAAAGATCTCGCCGTCTGCGTCAAGATGACCAATCTCGCTGTCGAGCACTCGGGCGGCCGGCTGGATTATGTCCAGATGCCGGTGCCCCGCAACCGCGCCGACGACGCCTATTTCGCGCCGCTCTCGGATCTCAAGCTCGGCAACACAAAGCTCTATATCGGGCTGGTGCATCTGACCGACGGAGTCGAGGGCACGCGCCGCCGTCTTGCCGCCTTCAAGCGCCACTTCGAGGGCGACAGTTACGGCGTCGCGACAGAATGCGGCTGGGGCCGGCGCAAGGCGGAGACAATTCCCGATCTGATCAAGGTACACCGGGAAGTCGCCGGCACGCTCTGATCCAGCCGCGGTTTGACCTGCCTCAAAGTGTCCGGGCGCGATCCGGGCGACACTCGGCCTTACGTTTTGCGGATCGAGATCCGTCGAATACGGGAGGCCAAATGTCCGAGAAACTCAGTCGCCGCGACATCGCCAACCGGATCTTGCTTTCCCTTCCTCAGTCGACGCTGGACCGGCTAATGCCGGTCGATGTCGCTCGTCAAGATGACGCGCGGCCAGGTCATCGACCATCTCGATCAGCCGATCGCGAACCTCTACTTCGTCAATCAGGGTATCGTCTCGCTGGTCAAGACCATGCACGACGGACGCTCGGTCGAGGTCGAGGCGGTCGGGATCGAAGGCGTGACCGGCCCTAACGTCTTGTTCGGAATCGGCTCGGCCGTGGCGGAATCGATCGTTCAGGTCCCCGGAACCGCGCTCCGCATCCGTGGCGATGCCCTTAACGAGGTGTTCGAATCGGATGACGCCCTGCATGAAATCATGGAGCGCTATGCCCACCTCGCCCTGTTCCGGATCATTCAAAACGCCGCCTGTAACCGGCTCCACACGCTGGAGGAACGCTGCTGCCGATGGCTCCTGATCGCCCATGACAGCGCCCTGTCGGACACTTTTCCCCTCACCCACGAATTCCTCGCCACCATGCTCGGCGCCCAGCGCGCCGGCGTGTCGATCACCGCCGGATTCCTGCAAAAGGCGGGCTATATCCGCTATACCAGGGGACGGGTGACGGTAATCGACCGGGGCGGCCTGGAAAACGCCGCCTGCGAGTGTTATTCTACGGTTCGGCGTCAGCTTGATGAATTGCTGCCGCGTCCGTCCCGCCGGCACCGTTAGCCATGCGGCAAAATGCGCATCCGCTATGTTCGAATTAGTACAGAAGATGCGACCAGTTCTCAGTTAGATTTAAAATCGGCTCATACGTAACGTGCTGCGTCTGATTCCGTCGAGCCTGGCGGCTTAGCCGTGTTTGGGGAGCGGAAGGCACGATTCAAGATCGACAGCGCCGTCGAGGCGCGTGGCGGGACATGCCGCCCGACGATGATTGGATCGAGCTATGTCGGAATACGACTGCTACTTCTTCGGCCCGGACGATCAGCCCGGGGCGGAGCGTGTCTACGCCGCCGCCCGACACTTCCAGGCCAGGACCGACGATGAGGCGCGCATGAAGGCCTATCTCGCCTTCAGGCGCCTCGATGGCACCCATGCGTTCGAACTCTGGCAGGCCGGCATGCTGGTCTATCGCCATGCCCCGCCCGCGATCGGCATCGTAGGCTCGAAAGTCGAGCGATGCGGCTGATCCATGGTCCCGGCGTGGACGGCCTTCCCGGTGCGCCCGAGGTGGACGCCGCCGCAATCCTGAACCGGTTCCGTCCGTGCGCCCGGCCCAATCTCGACGCGATCCTATCCCGGCGACGGCTATGTCGCGGCCAGATATTGCTGACCGATGGAGATCCGGCGGATTTCGCCTATGGCGTATTGAGCGGCGGCGTAAAGCTGTTGAAGTCGCTGGCGGACGGTCGGACGCAAATGACCGGCTATCTGTTGCCCGGCGATGTCATCGGGCTGCCGCTGGGGGACGCCTACCCCTATTCGCTCGAGGCATTTGCGGACACGGTACTGTGCCAATTTCCGCGACGCGGGCTCGAAGCCATCTTCGACCGGCATCCTGAATTGCGCCTTCAGTTCCTCAAGCTGGCCTATGACCAACTTGCGGCAGCCCAGAATCACATGCTGCTCTTGGGTCGGATGAACATGATGGAGCGCATTTGCTCTTTCCTCGTGGCGCTGCTCGGCCGCATCGAAGGTGATGGCGGACCTATGCCGACGATCCGCCTGCCCCTGCTCCGCGGTGAGATCGGTGAGCTTCTGGGGATGACCATCGAGACCGTAAGCCGCGGCTTCAGCCGGCTGCAGAAGTACGGCCTAATCGCCATCCGTCACACGGAGATAATCGATATCCTCGATCGCGCCGGCATCTACGCGATCGCCTCGGGCGATGAGCGTCTGCGGGCCACGGCCAGCGGCACCGAATTGACCGAGGTCAACGCCGCCGAGTGACTTTCCCGCTATCGGGCATATATTCAAATTATGTCACCCCTCGGTGACATGATCCTGGCCGCATCTGGAGGCTGCGCGGCACGGCAAAACGGAGTTCTTGCCGCAATGACCGATGCCCCGGCTCCCTCAGCCCCAACCGATACGAATCTCGAAACCGGCCTCACCGAAGCGGAGGCCGCCGCACGGCTCAGCCAATTCGGGCCGAATGCGATCGAGGAAAAGCACGCCAATCCGCTGATCAAGTTCCTGTCGTTCTTCTGGGGACCGATCCCCTGGATGATCGAGGCTGCCGTCGTGCTCTCGGCGATCGTCCGGCGCTGGGAGGACTTCGCGATCATCGCGATCATGTTGCTGATCAACGCCGGAGTCGGTTTCTGGGAGGAATTCAGCGCCGACAACGCGATCGCGGCCCTGAAGAAGAATCTCGCCCTCAGGGCCCGGGTGCTCCGCGGCGGCGAATGGCGGGAGATCGACGCGCGCGCGCTCGTGCCCGGCGACGTCGTGGAGCTCAGGCTCGGAAACATCGTGCCCGCCGATGTGAAGCTCGCGAGCGGCGATTATCTCAGCATCGATCAGTCGGCGCTGACCGGCGAGTCCCTTCCGGTCGACAAGAAGAGGGGCGATACCGCCTATTCGAGCTCGATCGTGAAGATGGGCGAGATGCAGGCGATCGTCACGGGCACGGGCACGAATACCTATTTCGGCCGGACGGCGGGGCTCGTCGAAACCGCCGGCGCCACCTCCCATTTCCAGAAGGCCGTTCTCAAGATCGGCGACTTCCTGATCGTGATGACCCTCGGCCTCGTCGCGCTGATCCTGAGCGTCGCCCTGTTTCGCCACGACCCCTTCATCCAGACGGTCCTGTTCGCCCTGATCCTGACCGTCGCGGCGATCCCGGTCGCCCTGCCCGCCGTCCTCTCGGTGACCATGGCGGTCGGCGCCACCAAGCTGGCCCATATGAAGGCGATCGTCTCGCGGCTCGTCTCCATCGAGGAACTGGCCGGCATGGACGTGCTGTGCTCGGACAAGACCGGGACCTTGACCAAGAACCAGCTCGTGCTCGGCGAGCCCGTCCTCGGTACCGCCAAGGACGCCCATGAAGTGATCTTCTTTGCGGCGCTGGCCTCCCAGACCAAGGGCGGCGAAGACGCCATCGACGGCGCGATCCTGACCGCGCTCAAGACTCGGGACGAGTTGAAGCCCTACCGCCAGACCCGCTGGGTGCCGTTCGATCCGATCCGTAAGCGGGTCGAGACCGATATCGAGGCCTCGGACGGGACCAAGTTCACCCTCTCCAAGGGCGCACCCCAGGTCATCCTCGGTCTCGCCAAGCCGCCCGAATCGCTGCGGCGGGTTATGGAGGACAAGGTCGAGGAACTGGCCGGCAAGGGCTACCGCACCCTCGGCGTCGCTCGGAAGGACGACGGCGGCTCGTGGCAGTTCCTGGGTCTCCTGCCCCTGTTCGATCCGCCACGGGACGACGCCGCCGAGACCATAGAACAAAGCAAGGCGATGGGCCTGGACATCCGCATGGTGACCGGCGACCACACCGCCATCGCCGGGGAAATCGCCGGCAAGCTCCATCTCGGCACAAAGATCGTCTCGGCCTCCGACATCTTCGATGATGAGGGTGGGCGCCATGACGGGGACCGGATCGAAGCCGCCGACGGCTTCGCGGAGGTGTTTCCTGAGCACAAGTTCAAGATCGTCAAGGAACTGCAATCGCGCGGCCATATCGTCGGCATGACCGGCGATGGCGTGAACGACGCCCCTGCCCTCAAGCAGGCCGATGTCGGCATCGCGGTCAGCGGCGCCACCGACGCCGCCCGCGCCGCCGCCGACCTCGTCCTGACCGGCCTCGGCATCTCGGTGATCACCCGCGCGGTCGAGGAAGCTCGGATGATCTTCGAGCGCATGACCAGCTACTCGATCTACCGGATCGCCGAAACCATCCGGGTCATGTTGTTCATGACCCTCTCTATTCTGGTGTTCAATTTCTATCCGGTAACGGCCGTCATGATCGTCCTCTTGGCGATCCTCAACGACTTCCCGATCATGATGATCGCCTTCGACAACGCCCCGGTGGCGGAGAGGCCGGTGAGGTGGGACATGACGCGGGTGCTGAGCCTCAGCATCATTCTCGGCGTCTTGGGCGTTATTGCTACCTTCGGCCTTTTCTGGATCGGCGAGGAGTATTTGCATCTCCCCAGGGAAACGATCCAGACACTGATCTTCCTGAAGCTATTGGTGGCCGGACATTTGACGATCTATCTGACGCGCAATGTCGGCAAGATCTGGGACCGCCCGTATCCCAATCTGAAGTTCTTCCTCGTCACGGAAGCAACGAAGGTGATCGGAACGTTGGCGGCGGTCTATGGCTGGACCATCGCCCCCATCGGGTGGAAATATGCCCTGTTGGTGTGGGCCTACTCCTTCGCCTGGTTCTTCGTCAACAGTGCGGTAAAGATCTACGCCTACCGCTTCCTGCGTCGCGGCACGAAGACCGGCATGCGCCATACGGCCAGGGTCCACGCCAAGCTGCATTCGCACTGAGAAGACGTTTCAGACCCGGCTCTGCATTTTGTCCGGTTAGACCGGGCTGAGCTCCAGGGCGATCGGCCGGTGGTCGGAGGGGCCTCTCTCGAGCGCCATCGCCTTGGTGCATTTCAGAAGGCGCACAAGGCAGCGGTCGAGGCGGAAGCGCACCAGATCAACGGCGATATGGGTCGCCTCGCGCGGGCCGACATCCTTGAAGCCGGGAATGACCGTCGGACCGACGGCGTTATAGTCGCCGATCACCGCCGCCGGCCCTTCCAGGGCTTCGGAGACCCGGATGAGCTGCCAGCGGTTGAGAAGCTGGCCGTGGGACAGGTGAACATTGGCGAAGGTCACGTCGCCGAGACGCAGGATCTGTGCGATACGCGGCGGAACGCGGCCCGGCATTCGGGATACCGGCAAGGGAAGCACGACGGGCGGGGGCAAAGGATGCGGGCTCCAGGCCGCCAGCCCGTGAATGCGGGTCGGCAGCGGCTCGCGGTGGAAATGACCGCCCACGAGATCGGGCAGATGCTCCATTTCCTTGGTCGCCTCCTGCATCAGCAGAAGATCGGGCTCCTCCCCCTCGACAAGCTTCGCAACGTCATAGACCTGTGCGCCGGTGCGCCGCAGCAGATTCCAACTGATGACTTTCAACGCGCCCTCTTCTCTACTCGGGTACGATCTCGGCCTGTCGTACGACAGGAGTTCGCCGGGTCGGTGCCGCGGGCGAGTTGATCATACGTCGGTTACTTTTCCGCCAATAACGGGCGCCTGCGATGCAGGCCCCAGTGCCGAAGCATAGGTGGGGTCCTGGCCCCTCAATCGCAAGATGCCGAACTGAATTAGGGCATGATTTCTCTCTGTTTTCAACTAATTGCTTCGAATCAATGCGCTGGACCTCAAATCGTGCATAGGCGGCGCGAGTTGCGCGGGAGACTGATCAAAGATAAGGCAGCAGGAGCCTTGCGGCGGCGTCCCGGAAGCGGATCGGCAGCGGCCGCCGAGCGAGGTCGTCGGAGGAAATCGGTTCGGCGCGGGCAATTCGTTCGTCGATCAGCGTGTCGATGACGGCTACGGTCGACCGGTCATAGCATTCGAGCATGAGCTCGAAATTGAGCCGCAGGCTCCGCACGTCCCAGTTCGCGCTGCCGATCGAGCACCAGCCGCCGTCCACAGTGACCAGCTTGGCATGGTCGAACGGCGCCGGACGTGGCAAAGCAGCGAATATCGGGCAAGGGGTAGAACGCGAGGTGGGACCGCATGGCCCAATCCAGGATCGCATGGTCCGTGCGCTGCGGGATCACAAGCTCGATCCGAACACCCCGCAGAGCGGCAAGGATCAGTCCCGACATGATCCTAATATCGGGCAGGAAATACGGCGTGACGATGCGGATCCGATCTTGCGCCTGGCCGATCGCCGCGGCCCAGATGGCCTCGATCTTGCCGAGGTCCTCGTCGGGACCGGAGCTGACCGCCCGGGCAAGACAGCCGCTCGACGGCTCGATCTCCGGCCACCACATCGGGTCGTCCAGATCTTCGTCGGTGGTGAATCGCCAATCGTCTGCAAAGGCCAGCATCAACTGGCGGACGACCGGCCCTTCGACCCGGAAATGGACGTCCTCCACCGGCCGTGGCCGGCGAAACCGCCGCACATTCTCGTCGCCGAGATTGAGCCCGCCGACAAAGCCGGTTTCGCCGTCGGTGATCAGCAGCTTCTTGTGGTTCCTGAGATTGATGAACGACATGCGCCAGGGTCGCCAATCGTGCATGAACCTAGCGGTGAGGATCCCCGCCCCGCGCAATTGGCCGACGATCCGCGAATAGGTGTAGCCGCTGCCGATTCCGTCTACGAGCACGCGGATCTCGACGCCCCGGTCCTGCGCCCGCGACAGCGCTTCGACGAAGGCGGCCCCGACATGGTCCGGCCGGAAGATATAGGACGAGAGCGCGATGCTCTGCCGGGCGGCGCCGATGGCGTCGAGCATGGCCGGGTAGGCTTCGTCGCCGCTCTCGAGCACCGTCAGGGCATTGCCGGCCAGCAGGGCGCTGCCAGTCGCGCGGCGTACCGATCTCGGCGATGGTAGTGATGTTGCCGGGCAGGTCGCCGCACTCGGGGGGAAGCGAACGATCGTCATCGGGCTCCCCGCCGGACGCATCCCGGCCGATGCGGGAGATCTTGCGGCTCACCCGGTTGATCCCGAAGACGTAATAGAGAACCGGCCCGATGACCGGCGAGAGCCAAGCGACGCCGATCCAGCCGAAGGCGGCCCGCACATCGCGCTTGTTGAGAAGCGCATGCGCGGTGACGCATCCGGCCGCAATGATATGGCCGGCGATCAGAAACACGCCGAGCGGGGTATCCGGCCAAGGCATGATCGACGCCGTTCCCTGTCAGAAGGTCTGGCGGCGGGCGAGCGCTGCCCGCCGGCCATGCCCGGTCAAAATTTTGTCCCAGAGAGCCGATTTCATCCGGTACGGCGCGGTGTTGATCACCGCCTCGACCTGATTGATGAGCCCCTTATCGATCTGGAACAGCTCCGATATCTCGAGGGTGGTCGGCGCTTTCACGGGCGGCATGGTGGTCTTGCCGTTGGTCATGTGGATCGGCTCCGGCCGGGCGTTATGGTCGAAGAAGGCGAAGGACATGACCAGCCCGCGCTCGCGATCGACGATCGGGAAACGGCGGTTGCGGATTTCGGTGACGAAGGAGAACCAGCCACTTTTCTGCTGGTCCTCGCAACTCATACCGACGATGCCGGCCCCGCTGGTATCCGGGAAATTCGGATTACTGTTGGTCTGGGTGCCATTCTCCCAGCGCAAACAGGTTTTGGCGAACGGCGCGGTGTTATGGCCGGTATTGCCACCGAGGCCGGTAAAGTAGGAATTGGCGATCTTGACCAGATCCGCGCGCGATATCCGATCCTTTTCCGGCACCGTCCGCAGGAACTCGGAGCGCGGTTTGCCCTTTTCCTCCAAGGTCTTGCCGGCGGAAGGCAGATTGGCGCTACCGCCGCCCCGGGCCGCGATCACCTCGGCCTCGCTGATCAGCCCGTATTCGATCTTGAGCCGGAGCGCGATATAGATCGGCACGCCATTTTCGAACAAGGTGCCTATATAGCCGACCTGGCCGGCCTCGGGATCGGAGACATATAGCTTGTAATTGCCGGGCGCGCTCGCGGTGCCGAAGAGCCCGTCGCCGAGCCAGAGCTGCTGGCCGTCCTCGGTGTATTTGAAATCCCGCTGCAGGGGGAGCGTTTCGGGCGTATGCGCGACCATGGCCGCGATGAACTTGTTCACCATGCCTTCGAGGCAGGCGCGATCACAGACATCCGATGCCTGAGCCGTCGACGCGGAAAACACCGCCGCCAGGATCGCCCCCGCC
Organism: uncultured Alphaproteobacteria bacterium; assembly: GCA_963732795.1. Classification (GTDB taxonomy): domain Bacteria; phylum Pseudomonadota; class Alphaproteobacteria; order CAVTAV01; family CAVTAV01; genus CAVTAV01. The sequence continues at coordinate 546,778 of CAVTAV010000002.1, forward strand.
AACAGACCGAACCATCCCTTTTTCATCGCCTTGTCTCCCGTTTCGTGATCATTCCCCCGGACTGCGTGCCTTGATGTCCTTCATAACGCGAAATCGTGGCGGTTACCTAGAGAATGGTCGGGCTCTCCAGGTCGACTCCATCGGTTCGCGATTTCTGTCCCCGCCCGTCATCCCTGTTGAAGCACTGAAATCCAAGCAGAGTCGCCCGCGTTTCCATCGGCGCCGCTATCGTTCGAAATACAATGATATTAACTGAAGTATTAAGTCTGAAATTGCCCCTGAATCTCAATCCTGAACGTGTGAGCGCAACATGGTGCACGATTAAAACGTGCAAACTGACGTAATTTCGTGAGAAATAATACTTGTTCTCGCTTTTTGGGAAAAAAACCTATACCGTTATAGATATCAAAGAACCCGAAAAGGGCCGCAGTTTGGGGAAAACAAAGGAACATTGCGATGAGAAAGGGGGCTGCTTTGGCAGCGGATGCTAAGCTCCGCTTTGCCAGAGAAATTCACTACATCAGTCAGCGCTGGTCCGTCGGATTAGGGGGATTGATGAAGCCTACGGGCTTGGAAGGACAACTTTGGTTCGTCCTGTTCACCCTCAATGAAGTGCCGAAACCCGCAACCCAGCGGGTCGTCGCGGAAAAAGCGGGGATCTCGCCGCCGACCCTGGTGCGATTGCTCGATGCCCTCGAAGAACGGGGCCTGATCCAGCGCGGTCCGGTGGAAGGCGACCGTCGGGCGAACGCGATCCGGATCACGGCGAAAGCCGAGCCGATCCTGCGGGAAATCTCGGAAATCGCCGAAACCTGGCGCAACGACCTTCTTGCCGAGGTAGATCCAGACGATCTCGACGTCTGCGTGCGGGTTCTGGACGCCGTCCGGGCCAAGATTGCGGGCGACAAGCGGAACACGCCCTGCGCCATCACCGAGATGCCGCGGCACAACACTTCGGCCTGAACCAAAGACAGGCCTAAACGAGGAACGGCGGCGTCCGAAAACGCCGCCGTTCGATCCGTGGCTAAGCTCTAATTCGCCGGCGCGTCGACGCTGTACTGGTCGAATGTCGCGGGAATGCCCTCATCCAGATCGGGCAGGCAATGGACTTCGAGGAAGTCCACCGTGTTCTGCCGCCGATAGGTCTTGGTCGAGACCCACTCGCCTTCCCAATTCTCGGGATCGGTCATGTGGAACTCGTCCGACAGCACGTTGCCGTTATCCTTCAGCGTGATGTATTCGACGACATGGAACTTGTCGCTGATCGGCACGCTGCGATCGATGAAGTGCTTCTTGGTCTCGATATTCGTGGTGTCGATGACCAGGGTCTTGCCTTCCCAATGGCCGATCGACTCGCCGTTATAGCTCGGGACATAGATATTCGGATCGCTGTGCTTCCGGCCGTCCATGAACACCCAGCGGATCTGGTTCTCGAAATTGCTGATCATGACGATCGCGGTCGGAAGCTGGATCATCTGGATCGGCCAGACCCGAGTCATCATGATCGGCAGCCCCGGAGGCCAGCAATGGCCGGTCACGTCGTTGAAGGCCTTGCCTTCCTTGGCGGCCTTGCCGGCTGCATCAACAGCTTCTGCGCGGCCGGCTTGAGCTTCGGCATGCGGCAGGAAGCGCCATTCGCCGAAGATCATCCAGGTGCCGGTCAGGTTGATCGGCGCCTTGCCATGATCCATCTTCAGATTTTCGGGCGCGAGCGATCCCAAATGGCCGTCCGGATTGTCCCAAATCCCCGAAAATCCCTGGCGCATGCCCGCAGTCGCAAAGCCCGCCCATGCCAGCGCCATCAGCGCGCCCGGCCGCCAGCCCGTTCTTCAGTCCTCGCATTTAGATCGAACTCCTCCCCTCTCTCGGCGATCCGACGCGGTCAGTTCTGCGCTTTCTTTTCCGGCGGGCCCATGACCGTGCCGTCATCCTTGACGACCCGGATCAAGGCTGCCGCCGGGACCACCGTCGCCGAGCGGGTAAAAGGTCACCTTGATCTTGTCGCCGGGCCGCATGCCGGTCCGGGTGAAACCCTGCTTGACGAGAATGTTCGGGCTCGTGGCCTCGAAGCTCCAGAGCTGCTTGTTGCCCTTGTCGCCCGGAACATAGATTTGCAGCCAGGCATGGGGGTTGCTCCAGCGCCACTCCTTCACCTCACCTTGGACCGTCGTCTGCTTGCTGTGGTCGTAGGCGGCGCCGGAATGGTGAGCCAGAGCGGGGACCGACGCTGCTAAGCGGCATCCCGACCGACACAGCCGCGGCGGCAACCCAAAACGTCAACTTCTTCATTCGAATTCTCCTTAAAGCCACGGGACCGTCACAATCCCCAAGTCTCCCGATAGGCCGGACCATGCCCTACAGCCGTCGCCGAACACCCGCATCCTCAATCGCCCGGTATCGCCAACCATCACTTCCGGGCCGAATACAGACTGGGCGCAGCGGTCTTCTTGTTGATTTGTCAAGTTATGCACTGCGCCACGCCGGTTGTCCAGCGACTTATCGTAATGGCACAATTTAATCGCTCCAAGCCAAAACGCCAATATCCAATGTTGCGATGTCGCCAAAACTCCAGCGGAACCGTCACCCCTGCCCTACCCGTCCAGGGCCCCGTTTCTGTTGACAGGTCCTTGGGCTCAGAACAGTCTCAACGACGGGCTCCGTCAAATCCTTCGGTATGAACCACAATGGACGAGAACGTCTCACCGATGACCCATATCGAAAACCGCGTGAACAAGCTGCTTTGGGAAACCAATCCGCGCGGCCTGACGCCGCTGAAGCGCTTTGCCCTGGCCTCCTCGCGCCTCGCCTATGCCGTCGGCCGCGACGTGATCGAGGGCCAGCTCAGCCTTCGGGCCATGAGCCTCGTCTATACGACACTGCTTTCGCTCGTGCCGATGCTCGCGATCAGCTTTTCGGTGCTCAAGGGGCTCGGCGTTCAGAACCAGCTCGAGCCGGCTCTGCTGAACTTCTTGGCGCCGTTCGGCGACAAGGGCCTCGAAATCGGCCAGCGGATCATCGAGTTCGTCAACAACGTGAACGTGAAGGCCTTGGGCTCGGTCGGTCTCGCGCTGCTGCTCTATACGATCGTGTCGCTGATGCACAAGATCGAATGGTCGTTCAACTATGTCTGGCGGGTCGGATCCCAGCGGACCTTCTCGCGCCGCTTCAGCGACTATCTGAGCGTCATCATGATCGGGCCCTTGCTGGTTTTCTCGTCGCGTGGGCCTGACCACCACGCTCGTCTACGACGGAATCTTCGAGACACTCACCGGCCTGCCAGTCCTCGGCTTCGTCATCCGGCTCGTCGCGACCCTCCTTCCCTTCTTCCTCGTGATCGCGGCCTTCACCTTCATCTATGTGTTCATGCCGAACACGAGGGTGAAGCTGAGCGCGGCCGCGGTCGGGGCTGTGATCGCGGGAATGTCTGTGGCATCTGGCGGTGCTGGGCTTCACCGCCTTTGTGGCGACGTCGCCCAACTACGCGGCGATCTATTCGGCCTTCGCGGCCCTGGTCGTGTTCATGATCTGGCTTTATGTCGGCTGGCTGATCCTGCTGACCGGGGCCAGCATCGCCTTCTATTTCCAGAACCCGGAATACCAGAAGGCCGGACGGACCTTGCTCCGGCTCAGCTCCAAGGCCCGGGAAAAGCTCGTTCTCCTGGTAGCGCGGGTAGTGGGCCGGCAATATTACGATGGCGGCCATCCGTTCACGGCGGCGAGCCTCGCCAAGGAGACCGGCGCGGCGCTCGAGGCGGTCGACTGGGCGATCGGCGCGCTTGAGGCAAAGGGCTTGCTGGCACAGGTCGGCGACGGAACGCCGCAATATCTGCCGAGCCGGCCGCCGGATCAGACCCCTCTCTCGGAGGTCCTGGCGGTCGCTCAAGTCGCCGACGATACCGGGCCGATGTCCTCCCTGCGGCTGCTGCCCGATACGGTCGTCGACGGGTTGATGCACCGGCTCGACCAAAGCCGGAGAGACGAGGTCGACGGCATCACCTGGAGGGACTTCGTCCGCCGCGAGGACGAGACTGCCGAATCTCTCGTCCGTTCGGTCTCCTGAGCCGTCTCAGGCCGGGTGGGCGACACCCGGGTTTGCCTTGAAATGTTCCGTCTTGAACGCCGGCCGCGTCTCGTTTCGATACGGGCGCGACGGTTCGCGAAGCGTGATCACGTGAAGCGATCCGTTGAACTGCCGGGTGATGCGCGTGCCGCAAGACGGGCAGGAATCCTGTACCGCACGCTGCGCGGGCTCCGGAATTGGCGCCGGACGCACGGCATCGCAGCAGGGATATCGCCCGAAAGCGACCCGTGGACGATTGTTGCTCATCTGATCCGGTCCCTCCGACAAAATGTTCCACAATGACATGCCGGCCTCATCTGAGGCCTGCGGAGCAAGAAGCGTGCCGTGGAAGGCGGTCAGTAGAACCGGGTGAATCCGAATCCGACGCGGTTTCGCGAGAACTGGTAGATCGAGACGTTCGAGACGTTGCGGGTGAAGCTGTAATTGATATAGGGCGCGAAGCCGAAGACCTTGAAATCGCGCTTCAGGATCTGGACGTCGACTTCGTAGAGCTTGTCGCTGCGCTTGACGCCGAAGGCCGGATGGACGGCATCGAAAGGCCGGTAGACGAAATCCGGGCTCACCGTCACGGTCATGCCCCAGGGGAATTCCCGGTAGTAATCGAACCCGACCCGATAGGCCGTGCTCCGCTGGAAGTTGGCATGGGTAAATTCCCGGTTGAGGCCGACCCTAAGCCTGAGCGAGCTCGCCGGCGTCAGGCTGAAGATGCCCGACACCAACGTGGACAGGAGCGGGCCGGAATGGCCGGGATCCTGGTCGTAGTGAACGTCCTCCGCCAAAAGGTTCAGCTCGATCCCGAAGGTGCCGGTGAGCCGCGTCGTGACGTCGAGTTGGGCGCCGACGCCGGTGTTGTAGCCCGAGGTGCCGTACCAACGCCTAAACCCGGTGCCGGTCACGCTCCAGACGGTGCGGCCTTCGGTTATCTCCGGGCCGAGACTGCCGGAGACGATGGTGTCGTCGAACTGCTTGCCTTTGTATTCGGTGCGCTGAGCCTGGAGGTTGGTCAACAGCCGGACTTGGTTGTTGAGCCGGGGGCGATATTCGACGCCGCCCGAGGCGAAAAGGCCGATGCCGGAGGTTCGCCGGGCGTCCTGGCCAAGCGAGAACGGCAGGCCGAAGATATCGACGGTCGCGCTGTCGGTCGCATTGTTGATATTGGTATCCGGCGCGATCGCCATGTTGAACCGGAAGCGCCAGGTGCGCCGGGCATAGATCTGCTCGAGGAAGCGGTTGATATTCGCCGCGACGTTGGGCGGCACGTCGCCCGCCAGCACGAATTCGAAATCCCGCTCGGCGCGGTCGTACTGGCCGTCCATCAGGAGCGAGCGCGCAAGCTCGAGCCGGACGCGGACGACTTCCGGATGCTTGGCGAGGATCGCCTCGTAATATTGAATCGCGGTTTTGAAGTCGCCCTTGCCGAAGGCGATGCGGCCACGCAGGAAGGCGCGCTCGGTCACGTCGAACTTGGCGCGGTCCCGGGCCGGCATCTTATCGATGGCGTCGAGGATCAGGCTGGCTTCGTCATACCGGCCGCGATCGATCAGCGCGGAGGCCGCCCCTAACGGATTGGTGATGACGACCGGCGGATGCGCGGGCTTGGGCTTGGACGCGGATACTCCGCCGTCCGCCTGTCCAAAAGCGGGCGTCATCGGGGCGAAGAATCAGCGTAGCCGCCAGAACGCAGAACGAAAATCGAAAGGGGCGCACGCTACTCCCTCATGCGCGGCGTGGAAGGTTGCGCTCATCATAGAGATGCGCAGCCGACAGTCCAATGCCTTGCGAGACCCGGTGCGTCACCAGCGCCAGGTGAGGTCCGCCCGCGCCCGATTGACGAAAGCGGTTGCGCCGATATTCCCCTCATAACGCAGCGACAAATCGACGCCGTGGGTCAGCGCCGCCTTGACCCCGCCGACCACGTTGGCCGTGTTGCGGTCCTGGGTGATGCCGGTGATCGAGAACGTGTCGGTCGGGGCGGCCAGGAAGGCGGCGCGGCTGGATAGGATGCGGTCGCCGAACTCCCGCTCCCAGGCCGCGCCCGCGTGGAAAGTGATCGCCGCACCCGAGCCAAACTCCACCGCCCGCTCCGCCGAGAAGCCGAGAGTCGAGCGCACCGAGGTGACCTGCTCCCCGGCGACATGGAGCCCGATCGTTCCCGCTCCCGTTTCGTCATAAGCGCCATGATGGAACTCCATCACCTGCGCCGCGACATAGGGCGAGACGGTCGCGACCCCCGCATCCAACGCATAGGCCCCCTCGAACCGCGCCGCCATCGTATAGCCGCCGACGCGCCCTGCCGCCTGCTCGATCGACGGGCCGGTATTGATCCGTCGGTCGGTCTCGAAGCGGTCATAGCCGAAGGACGCCGTGGCTGTCGCCGACACCGGCCCATCTATATAGGCGCCATAGAGCCCGGCATCGATGGAGCGATGACTGTTGTTACCCGGCTGCAGATCGACGCTGATGTCCGACCGCGACGCCCCGACCACGAACCCCAAGGCCGTATTCTCGCTCACCCCATAGCTCGCCCCCGACACGACACCGCCGGTCGAGAACCCATAAGATGTCCCGCCGCCCGACACATCACCGAACTGCCCGAACCCGGACGCCCAGGACCACCAATGCCCCTGCCGCCCGAAATCCGGCCCATACTCCCGCGCCTTCTCCGCGATCGAGCCGAGAAAGGCGCGGTGCGTGACCAGGGCGGGGGTGGCCATGTTGAGGGCGGCCTGGGGGATGAGTTGGTCGATCGCGGCCGCGGCCTGGGATTCTTCGGAGAAGGCCAACGTGTTGATGAAAGTCGCTGCGGTCCCCTGGGTGGTCCGCGACTGAAGTGCCCGCGTCATCGCGCGCGCGAAGGCTTGCTCGTTCGAGTTCAAGAAGGGCGTGGCGAAACTCGACAGGTCGAATTCAATCGTCACATCATTTGCATCGACGGTGTAATACACATCGAAGAAGGTCGTCGAAGCGACCATTCCACTCGAAAAGTCGTTCAAGACACCACCATCCGCATGAAGGATCGTGTATCTCGCACCGGGGGAAACCGGCTCGGAACTGGGATTCAGATAGATCAGAAGCTGGCCGTTGAGGCTGGCCTGGCCGGTCACGTCAAGCCGGCTGTTTCGAGCGCCGTCGACAACGATGAACAGGGTGCTGTTATCACCGGTCTGAACATAACGTCCGTCCACATGGAGGATGCCTGGTATAAAGCCGGTCTCGTCTATATAGCCCGGTATCAGAGTGCCTTCATTGATGACGTTGGTGACGTCCCCGGCTCCCAGAAGCTCTCCGGAAGCCGGGATAACGACTGACGCGCTGGGCGACGGTCCAGCAAGCTCCATCGACCGAAACGCTGCGCCTCCCTGAATTTCGATGTGGCCGGCCGAGCTGGTGGTGCGAAATGTCTCGAAGTCATAGATGTCGCTGGCGAAGGTGGCATCGCCATCGACGATCAACGTGTCGTTACCGGCGCCACCCTCGATCGTGCCGGTGACTTCACCCTGTGTCTGGAACGTGTCGTCTCCAGGCCCGAAGGTCACATTGCCCTCAATCGAGGCCGTACTCGTGAAGGTGTTGCTCGCCCCCTGCAGGACCACATCGCCCCGAATCGGAGTGAGACTGCTGACCGTCGCCCCGCCTTGCAGGCTTCGGATGGCGATCGGCGCCGTCAGGCCGCCGCGATTTATGAAAGTCAGGCCGGGATCGGCGAGATCGACGGCCACACCGTCCGATACCGTTACGCCCCGCGAATTGTCGAGCGTACCGTCGCCGTACACGACGATCGACTTGGCGAGAAAATCGGCCTGAGGCTGAAGCGTTACCGTCGTTCCCGCGCCGAAAATGGCCATCGTATAAGGTTTGCCCGAACCGTCATCGTCCAGTGTCCCGTCCGCGCTGGACTCATAGACGCGCCCGGTCGTGTTGATGCCGCTTCCCGCGTCGAATGTGCCGGTTACGAAGCTGAAGTCGGGATGATCGTTCGACAACAGGATAACGTCGTCGCCGGCCCCCAAGGTGAGATTGCCGTTCACGACAGTGCTGCTGCGGGCGATAAAGACGTCGTTGCCCGCGCCCATGTCGACATTGCCGTCGACCGTCCCCGGATTGTCGAACCGGTCATCCCCCGCTCCGAGCGACAGGTTGCCATTTATCGTCTCGAACCCCGTAACGCTGCCGTGCAGGATTCCGGTAGAGGCATTAAGCGTGTCGTTCCCGGGGCCGCCAGTGACCGAACCGTTGATCGTTCCGGAATTGGTGAGCGTATCGTCGCCGCTTCCGAAGGTGACGTTTCCGATAATCGTGTTCGAATTGGAAATGACATCGTTACCCATGAACAGGGTGATGTCGCCGGCGATCGTGCCGGTGTTGTCGATCGCATCGTTCGACCCACCGGGCGGAATTGAACCGGTCACCTCGCGGACGGCAATGTCGGCAGATATCGTGCCGGAATTTTCAAGACTGAACGTATTGCCGGACGTTCCAACGATTTCGATTCCGACCGACTTTAGTCCTCCGGCCGAGGCAGACGCAGTTATACTACCGTTGTTAAAGACTCTGCTTGGCCCCAGAATGTTGGTGCCGGTGGAGATCGCGGTAGCTTGGTTTCCCGTTACGTTGATGCCGCCGTCGTTCGTGAAATAACCGTAATTGTCGAAGCCGACACCGATCGCCTGCCCATTCGTCGCGGACACTGAGATTGTACCCAAGTTTTCGATCGGATGAGCTTGATCGGCGGAGAGGATTGCAATCCCCCTGGCAGTCCCGGAGTCGGCGTTCACCGAGATCGTTCCCGCATTTTGAACCGTGACAAGAGCGTCCGCCGCTATGGCGGTCGCAAATGCGCCGTCGGCGGATTGGCTCACCGTTATTCCGCCGCTATTTACGATGCTGGAAGGGTCGGACGCGCTAATGCCGACCGCAAATGAGTTTGTCCCTTCAGCCGTGATCTGCCCCTGATTCTCAATAGTGTCGGCGGAAAAGCCCTGAACGCCGTGCACGCCGTCACCTGTAATCGACACCGTGCCGGAGGGATGAACGATCAAATTTGAAGTTGTCATTTGGATGGCCGCTTTCGCCTGGGCGTTGTTCAAAACAACGCTGCCATCGACGACCACTGAATTGGAATTGCCTGTCGAGAGACCCGCCACTGTCGCACCGTTTTCGACATTAATATTGAGATTGGCCGCCGAGGTGGCGAAGCCGTCGTCGTCGGTTGCTGTGCAGGTCACCGTGTCGCCATCATTGGCCGGGTCGGGCTGACAATCCGCATAGGCCACTGAGCCTGTCGCCATGAGCGCCAGAAGCGATACGGCGGTTGAAGGAAGAAGCCTGAAGCGCCATGTCGTCATGATTCGCTCTCCCCTCACCGCTTGCCGACGAAGCCGCCGACAGCAGTCTCGCCGCTGCCGCTGACACGCCAGCCGCCGCCGATTTCAGGGGGGCTTCCGCTCGAGACGGGACCGAAGAACCCACCGGTAAATGTGCCGGTCACGGCGGAATCGGCCGAAGCCGCGCTGCCGGAAAACAGGCTGGTGCCGGACGTAATGGTCGCGTCGAAATTGAGGTCCCGCCAACCCGACACGCCGGAACTTTGCAGGCTTTGCTTCGACATCAGGCTGGTAAACCCGGTAATGCTGTTGGTCGAGAAGTTTGCCGTGAGCTCGACGTAACCGCCAACATTGTAGAGATCCGAGCCGATATTCAGCGTCCCGAACGTGATGCCGTCGTAAACCGCGCTACCCGATGTCGGGATGTCCGCGGCGGGCGTCTGCACGCCAAAGACCACGACGCCGAAATTGAGATCGCGGCTCGATCCGTTAGGCGAGTTCCACTGGCCGTAAGTCACATAACTCAAGTCCTGAATAGCGTCGCCGGGGATCAGCAATGCGAATTCGTCGATCGTATTGTCGGAGCGGGTCACACGATAGACGCGGACCGAATTGGTTGTCGCGGCCTGGTCGACATCGGACGAGGCAAAGGTCTGACTGTAGGTAACGCCCCCTTGATCGATGGACAGCGCAAAACTGGCCCCGCCGGCGGCATAATCCACATGGGCCTGTCCGTCGGCGCCGGACAGACTGGACGTGACGTTCGAGGACACGCCAACGTTGGAAATGTCCGCACTGAGAACTCCGGAAACCGCCGCGAAAGACTGGTTGACGGTCAAGGCCGTGAGCGAAGAGTTGGTTCGAGCGGGTGGGGGCGGCGGTGGCGGTGTGCCGCCGCCACCCGAACCGCCGCCGCCGACATTAGCGGTCGTCCCTCCTCCGCAAGCCGCAAGGAAGAAGGTGACGCACAATCCGAGCGCCACGTGCCGCGCAGAGCGGCCAGATAGCATTTCCACGGAATTGCCCTCGATAGCCTGAAAAGACTAAGCCCCGTTGTATTAATAGCACAGCGGGGGTGAGTGTTTAAAATCGAAAGCGCCTGTGGATAACTCGTCCCGCCCAAAACAAAGGCGCCCCGGAAAGCCGGGGCGCCGTAAGAAGTCTATCTAAAGGCCGGTCAGGCCAGGCCGGTCACCATCGCCAGGTCAGGTCCGCTCTCGCCCGGTTGACGGTTTCGGTCTTGCCGACATTGCCCTCGTAGCGGAGCGCCAGGTCGACGCCGTGGGTGAGGGCGGCCTTGAAGCCGCCGACGACGTTCGCGGTGTTGCGGTCCTGGGTGATGCCGGTGACTTCGAAGGTGTCCGTCGGGGCCGCCAGGAAGGCGGCGCGGCTGGAGAGGATACGGTCGCCGAACTCGCGTTCCCAGGCCGCGCCGGCATGGAAGGTGATCTCCGCGCCGGAGCCGAATTCGACCGTCCGCTCCGCCGAGAAGCCCAACGTCGAGCGGACCGACGTCACCCGCTCGCCCGCGATATGGAGGCCGATCGTGCCGGCGCCGGTTTCGTCGTAGGCGCCATGATGGAAACTCATGACCTGGCCCGCCAGGTAAGGCGAAACCGTCGCGAAGCCGGCGTCCAGCGCATAGGCGCTTTCGAAGCGGCTGGCCATGATGTAGCCGCCGACGCGGCCGGCCGCCTGCTCGATCGCGGGGCCGGTGTTGATGCGCCGGTCGGTCTCGAAACGGTCATAGCCGAACGACGCCGTGGCGGTCGCCGACAGCGGCCCGTCCATATAGGCGCCGTAAAGGCCGGCGTCGATGGAGCGGTGATTGTTGTTGCCGGGCTGGAAGTCGACATTGATGTCCGACCGCGATGCGCCGACCACAAAGCCGAGCGCCGTGTTCTCGTTCACCCCATAGGTCGCGCCGGAGACAACGCCGCCGGTCGAGAAGCCGTAGCTGCTTCCGCCGGCGGACACGTCGCCGAACTGCCCAAAGCCCGAGGCCCAGGCCCACCAATGACCTTCACGGTCGTAGTCCGGGCCGTACTCCCGCGCCTTCTCGGCGATCGAGCCGAGGAAGGCCCGATGCGTCACCAGAGCCGGCGTCGCCATGTTCAGGGCCGCTTGGGGGATGAGTTGGTCGATCGCCTGGGCCGCCTCGGTCTTGTCGGTGAACAACAGGTTGTTCACGAAAACGGAAGCCGTGCCCACCGACGCGGTCTGCAGAATAGTGAGAGCCTGGGCAACCGCGCGCTGGTTGCTGTTATACACCGGCAGGACGAAGCTCGTCGGGTTGAGCGTCACCTGGATCGTATTCGTTCCCTGAGTGTACGCGATATCGAAAAACTTCGTTGTCGTCGTGTTGATCGTCGAGAACTGTCCGGTGATACCGCCCGTCGTGCTGAGAATAGTGTACGTCGACCCCGGCGAAATGCCGGTCTCGGTGAGAACGACGTTGAGATCCAACGTGCCGGCAAGCTGGGCAGAGCCGGTGACGTCCACGGTATCCGAGTTGTTGCCGGCAAACTCGATGATCATGTGGCCGCCGGACGACTGGGTGAAGGTGCCGACGACGCCGATCGACCCGACCAGCGTATTGGTCGACGTGTCGCCCGGCGAAATCGTGCCGTTATTGGTCACGTTGCCGGTGAGTATCGCATTGCCGGTCAGCGTGCCCGCGGAGGTAACGGTGGTATTCGCTACCGCCATGTCGCTGATCAGATTGATCGTGCTGCCGATCGTCGTGCTCTGGAACGTCGGCACATTCGAGAACTGAATGTTGCCGTTGCCCTGGATGATGAGCTGATTGAAGTTGGTGACATTGCCGCCGACGGTGCTGTTGGCGCCCGCGGTGAAGATGTTATTGCCGCCACCGCCGTCCACGTTGCCGCTGATGGTACCCAGATTTGTGAGTGAATCATCACCCGAACCGAAGGTCACATCGCCGCCAATGGTCGCATTCAGGCCGTTGGTCAGCGTGTTCGTACCGTCACCTAGAGAAACCGCCCCACCGATACCGTTAGTGCCCAAGTTCGTGACCGTGTCGTCGCCGGCACCGGTCGTCAGATTGCCGCCGACATTCGAGGTCGCGTTGGTATTGCTGAACGTGTTCGCGCCACCGCCCAGGTTCACGTTGCCGCCGATCGCACCGTCATTGGTAACGGTATCGTTGCCGGCGCCGGCGATAACGTCGGTACCGACACTCGAATTTGTCGTGTTGTTGTGGAATGTGTTGTTCCCGCCGCCGAGATCGACGGTATTGCCGACATCGAAGCTGTTGGTGAAGGTGTCCGCGCCGGCGCCGAACGTCACATTAGTCCCGACGCTGCCCGTGGCGGCGTTGGTGAACGAGTTCGTGCCGTCGCCGAAAATGACGGAACCGCCGACGGACCCGGTATTGTTGCCCGTGTCGTCACCAGCGCCGAAGGTCACATCACCGCCGATATTGGATGTTGCCGTCGAATTGTCCCAGGTGTTGGTGCCGGCACCGAAAGCGACCGACGAACCGACCGTCCCGGCGTTCGTGAACGTATCATTACCCGTCCCGAATGAGACGAGCCCGCCGATATTCGAATTGTTCGGATCATCGTTGGTGAGGATGTTCGTGCCGTCGCTGAGATCGACATTTCCGCCGATCGTGCCCGAGTTATGAACGGTGTCGTCGCCAACTCCCGCGGTTACGTTCGTGCCGATCTGGCCGGTCGATGAGTTACTCAGACTGTTGGTGCCTGCGCCCATCGTCACGGATCCCGAGATCTGACCGTCATTGGTAACCGTGTCGTCCCCCACGCCGAATGTCACGTCGCCGCCGACGGCCGAATTGGCCGTATTGTCGTGAAAAACGTTCGTGCCATCGCCAAAGACAACGCTGTTGGCCACATCCAATGAGTTGGTGAAGGTATCGTCGCCGGTTCCGAAGGTGACGCCGCCGCCGATGCTGTTCGAGCTGGTCAACGAATTCGTTCCGTTGCCCATAGCCACATTGCCGCCGACACCGCCTTCGGTAGTGAATGTATCGTTGCCGTCGCCGAACGTCGCGTTTCCGCCAATCTGCGAATTCGCCGTCGTAGCGGTCAGAGTGTTGTTTCCGGCGCCCATGTCGACATTGCCGCCAACCTGGTTGTCGGTCGTGAACGTGTCGTCGCCGGTGCCGAATGTCACGTCAACGCCGATCGACGCCGCGGCCCCCGTGCTGCTCAGGCTATTTGTGCCGTCGCCCATATTGACGCTGCCGGTGATCGCGGCCGTGCTTGTGATGGTGTCGTTGCCACTTCCGGTCGTCACGTCGCCCGTGATATCGCCCGAGCTCGTGACCGTGTTGGTGCCGTCACCAAGATTGAGGTTACCGGTGATTGTGCCAGTGTTGGCAACGTCCTCGTCGAAGGCCGTTCCGACGATAGCGTCGAGACTTGCGGTGATGTCGCCGGCATTTGTGATAACACTCTTTCCGCCGACGAATTCGGGACCACTGATAACGATCGCATTGCTGGTATTGCCCGATGCCGAAATCGTGCCAGTCGACCGATTGAGGATGTTGTCGCCGTGGGTAATCGTTACGGTGTTGGTCGAATTGTTTGAAGAGTCGATCGTTCCGGCATTGTCCAGCAGAGGATTGCCGTAACCGCCCGAACTGATCGATTGAAACGCCGTGCCGGTCGCCGTGATCGAGGCATTCAAGGCGTTTGTGAATATCGGCCCCGTAGCACTTGTAAGCTGCGGATCGATGCGCACGCCGATGCCGCCGGTCGAGGTGATCGACCCGGTGTTGACGGCGGTCCCGAGTCCCAGATCAACGCCGATCGCGCTTGTGCCGGTCACATCGATCGTGCCGTTGTTGGTGAAGTTCTGTTGAACGACGCTGCCATTGACGCGCACGCCTATGGAGGTGACGCCACCGCTGGTCGTGATTGCGCCATTATTGACGAAGGTTCCCGTCCCCGCCGCGGCATCGTTTATATCGACGCCGATCGCGCTCGAGCTACTCGCGGCAGCGATAACGTCGATCGTGCCATTCGTGTCGTTGACGACGCTGGCGTCGCCACCGGCAGAAATACCGGTCGCGGCCGAGCCCGTTTGAGCCGTCAGCGTAATCGCGCCATCATTGGTGATGGTAAGATTGTTGGTTCCTGAAATCGGCGTGCCACGAATACCGAACAACGTGTTGTTGCTGCCGGTTCCCGTAACGTCGACGGTACCCGTGCTGGACATCCGGAAGTTCTGAGTGGCGCTGTCGAGGGCGACGCCGATGCCCAAGCCCTGAGAGCCGTTCAGATTTACCGCGATGGCGCCGTCATTTAAGTTTTCCGATGCCGGTGGCGTAATCCCGGTGCCGTTGGCGATGCGCATGCCAATGGCCGTGCCGTTCTGCCCCTGGTTCGCATTCGGCGCCGTCCAGCCCGCCGAAGTGGTCTGATTCAGATTGACCGTAATGCTCGTGTTCAGACCATTGACCGCGCCGTCGGTCGAGCCGTTCATCCCAATTGCGATGCCGCCCGCGCCGGTCTGCGTGACCGTCATGCCGTTGGTGTCAAAGTTCTCGAGCTGCGTCGTTCCTGAGCCTTCAATACCGATCGCGACGCCGTTCGTGCCATTCGAGGTAACATCGATCTGCGACGCATTGTTGACCGTGTTGACCGTCGTATTGCCGGTCAAACCAGCATCAATTCCGATTGCCGCGGCGCTGCCGGTATAGCCGCTATAGATGTCCCGACCTGCAGTGCCGGCAATCGCATCGGTGAGGTTCACCGTAATCGTGCCGTTGCCGGTCGTGGTGATGTCGCCGTTCGGATCCTGAATACCCGCAATCGGGGCAACGACGGTGTTGTCGCCGGTGACGGAGATATCGCCGTCGCTATTCACGGTGCCACTGCCGACGATCACGCCGCTCGCATTTGAAGACGTGACCGCTGCGCCATTCCCTACCGTGACGGTGGCCGCGCCACCAACACTGACGCCGGCGCCGTTGGTGCCGACAACCGTGCCGCCGGCGAGAACGTCGACCGTACCCGCACCGCCAATTGATATGCCGGCTCCGGACAGACCTGTCACAACGCCATTGTTCTGAACGGTGACCGTGCCTGCGTTCGTGATATCGATGCCCAGCGTATTGATGCCGACGGCACCAAGGCCGGTCGTTCCGCCGACGGTAGCGCTGTTGTTCACGTTGACCGTGCCGTCCAACATGGAAATTGCCGGCGCAGCCGTCGTATTCGTGACGCCGGCATTGCTTTGAACGTTGACGGTCAGGCCCGTGAATGTGCTGCCGCTGAATCCACCAGTCTCATCCGTCGTGGAGTCGCAGGTAATCGATTGGTTGTTCGCGGTCGCCGGATTCGGCGTGCAGACCGCAAAGGCCAATGACGGTGCGAGCAGAATGGCGAAGCTTGGAAGGGCCGTCGTCGCCAGGAGCTTTGCAGTGAAACCACGCATTGTAATTCACACTCCCTTTAGCGTTTGCCGACGAAGCCGCCGACGGCTTGTTCGTTACCCGGACCCGTAAGCCTCCAGCCACCGCCGATTTCGGGCGGGCTGCCGCTGCTCACGGGGCCGAAGAAGCCGCCATTGAACGTGCCACTCAGCGCGCTGTCGTTTGTTTGCGCCGTACCGGAAAAAAGACCGGTAGACGAATTGATCGTTCCGGTCGTCGTGAAATCACGCCAGATGCTCACGTCGCCGGTCTGAAGATCTTCGCGACCCATATTCGAAAAAGCACCGGTCACTCCGCCTGTGGCAAAATT
The DNA here is from genome assembly GCA_963732795.1 of uncultured Alphaproteobacteria bacterium. GTDB lineage: Bacteria > Pseudomonadota > Alphaproteobacteria > CAVTAV01 > CAVTAV01 > CAVTAV01. The sequence goes on from CAVTAV010000002.1 coordinate 562,920, forward strand.
GACCGCCATGGACATGTCCCCGGCCACGTTGAACAGATTGTTGCCCTGATTGAGGGTTCCTGCGGTGATGCCGGTATAGGTGGCACTGCCGGTCGTCGGGAGCGACCCCGGTGAGGTTCGAACGCCGAACACGAAAGTGCCGAGCGTTACGTTGTTGGCCGATCCATTCGGCGAATTCCATGTACCGAAAGTCACATAGGAGAGGTTTTGGGTGGGCTCTCCTGGAATGAACAAAACGAATTCGTCGACCGTGTTGTCCGAACGCGTCAGCACGTAAGTCCGATAGGACGTATTGGAATCGGCTGTGGAAACCTCGGCCGAGGTAAATTCCTGAGTAAAATTCGCGCCGCCGTTCCTCATCGTGAGTTTGAACGCGTCGGCCACAGCGTCGTATTCGATCGTCGACGTCGAGGCCAGCGAGGTAAGGTTGCTGGATACGTTCGAGGTCACTCCGTTCGTGTCCAGATCCGCGGCCATGACCCCCGAGATCGTCGGAAAGGTCTCACTCGAGACCAGATTGGTCAGGCTGGTATTCGGGCCGGCAGGTGGCGGCGCGGGCGCTGTCGTCCCTCCTCCGCACGCGGTCACCGATAGAGGAAGCAATGCGAAAAGCGCCGCACGAATGCAGCCGTTCCATGTCAAGCGCACCGGGATTAGCCCTCCCCGCGATGTTGGAAGTGTCGACGGTCCGACGCTAGGCGGCAGTTCTTAAAAAATCGAAAATGATGGAATTCCGGCAAGTCTTAGCCCCTGAGCCGACGATTTGACGGTTCGTCCACCGCTATCGCTGCGGTTCGCGATCCTGGACATCGGATTGACACCAGTTAGAATTGTTTACGCATCCGGCTGCACGGATCGTGCCATCGAGGCATCGTCGCGCGAGATGATTGGGCGGAAAGCAATGACACACCCTGAAAACCCCGAGTTTCCCTTGAGCAAGCGGAACCGCCGGACGGTTCTGGCAGGTCTTGCGGGGACGGCGACTCTTGCCGCCGGGACGTCTGCCATGCCGGGAAAGGCGTTCTCCCTGTCTCAAGCTGGGACAGATATCTGCCCCAATTTGAGTTCGTGTTCGACGCCTCGATCAAACGGGGCGATCCGATGGACATCGGCCAGAGCAAGTTCGGTGCGCGCCGGGTCGTCAATCTGTTGGGTGGCAGCTTCGAGGGGCCGAAGATCAAGGGCGAGATCCCGCCGGGCGGCACGAGCATCTATGTCGCGCGAGCCGACGGGGCGACCGTGGTCGACGCTCAGTACGTCCTCAAGACATCCGACGGCGCCCTTATCTTCACGCGCAATGAAGGCCTGATCGTGCCGGGCCCCGAGGGCGCGCCACCCTATATCCGCACGACGGCCAGCTTCGAGGCGCCCGAAGGTCCCTACGATTGGCTGAACAAGGCGCTATTCATCGGCCTCGCCCATCCAAACCAGGCCGCGCAGACCTCCAACCTCTCGATATACAGGCTTCTCTGACCGCGCGACTCGTTCGGGACCGGCCATGAGATTCATTACCGCGATCCTGCTCATCCTCTCGGTGCTCGAGAGCGTGCTCTGGTTCGTCCCTATCCCGAGCGAGACGCTCTGGCCGGCGAACATGATCGCCCACGAAATCTGGCCATGGATGATTCTGGTGAATCTCCTCGGTCTCATCGTCGCCGGTGCGCGAAAACGCTGGTCCGTCGCTGTCTTCGTCATCGGTCTCGGGATCACCGTCTGGCCGCTCGCCGATATCAGCAAGCTGGAGAGCGATGTCGCAGCGCAATGGACCTCCCAAGGCATTTCCGCGACGCCGCCTGCGGTGCCGAACACCTCGCATGTTCTCCGGAAGGCGCTTTCGGTGATGGAGATCGACACCATCGAGCCGAACGCGGTCCACGCCGGCATCTATCTGTTCAAGTCCCCGAGCAGCGTCGGCCACGAGCCGCTGCCCACTCTGATCGACATTCACGGCGGCAGTTGGCAGCACGAAAACGCGCTCACCGACAGCACCTTCACGAGCTATATGGCCGCCAAGGGCTACGCGGTTTTCTCGATCGACTACCGCAAAGCGCCGCAGAACCGATATCCGATCCAGATCGACGACGTCCGGGCGGCCATCGACTGGATTTATGCGAACGCCTTCTCCTACGGTGCGGAATCCGAGACGCATCGCGCTTGTGGGGCGCTCGGCGGGCGGGCACCTCGCCTTGCTGGATGCCTTCACGAGCGAGGTCATCCCGATCCGCGCCGTGATCAGCTTTTACGGACCGGCCGACCTAACCAAGCTCTACGACGATCCGCCGAAGCCGGACCCGCTCAACGTCCGGGACAAGCTTGAGGCGTTTCTCGGAGGCAGTCCCGGCGACATCCCGACAGTCTATCGCGACGCCTCGCCGATCAATCACCTGAAGGCCAATCTGCCGCCCACGCTCCTGATCCAGGGCGGGGACGACCATGTCGTCCCTGCCCGTCATATTCGTGAATTTCATCAGAAACTTATGGAAAACGGCTCACCTGCCGTCTTAGTCGAAATCCCGTGGTCTGAGCATGGATTCGACTTCGTCCATTTCGGCCCGGGCAGCATCCTCGCTCTCGCCTATGCCGACGCCTTCCTCAAGGACGTCCTGCCGCCGGCCACACCGCCCATTCCCGAATAAATCGGCCCCCCGTCCCGCTGCCCTTAACCATCTGTTAAGCAGAGGGAACTCAGAATCCCATTTCAATACGGGAGCAAACAACCTGCGAGGAAGCGTCATCATGTATTCAAGAAAGATTTCGCGCACATTCGCGCGACTGTCGTTGGCCGCATTGGCCATTTCATTCGGCGTCGGCCAGGCCAATGCGGCGGTCCTGACATTCACGAACCGGACGAGCTTCGAGAATGCGCTGACGTCATATAGCGTTTTCGACTTCAACAGCACGGCGCTTCAGCAACTCGACGGCACAACCGGCGTTGACCTGGGCCCCCTTACCGTCACCCAATCCACCGGTGGTGCCACGGCCTATATTCGCGCAAGCGGCGCAACGGGTGACGTCAACGGTTCGAACTTCCTTCAGTTCTTCGATAACTCAGGCTCCTATGTCCCGATGACGATTACGCTCGACGCGCCGGTAACGGCCTTCGGGTTTGACTTCAAGAATGTCACTAGCAGTGCCGCCTACAACATCTACTTGAATATCCTTGGTACGCCGACGCTCGTTGCTCCTAGTAACCAGTCGGGGTTTTTCGGCTTCATATCGACCGACCCGCTCATTACGCAGCAGGTCTTCGATTTCGCCGACAGTACGGGCTCGGGCTCCAGCGGCACTCTCGGCCTGGACAATGTGACGTTCGGCGTGGCTCCCGTGCCTGTCCCCGGCGCCTTGATGCTCATGCTGAGCGGCCTCGCCGCGGTCGGTTTCGCCGGCCGGCGCTATCGCTAAGACGTTGCGCTCTCGCCCTTAACGCGGGCCGCCAGGGCGGCGGCCAGGAACTCGTCGATATCGCCGTCGAGCACGCCGGCCGTGTTCGAGGTTTCGACCTCCGTGCGCAGGTCCTTCACCATCTGATAGGGCTGCAGGACGTAGGACCGGATCTGGTGGCCCCAGCCGATTTCGGTCTTGGAGGCCGCCTCCTTCAGGGCTTCCTCCTCTCGCTTCTGCAGTTCGAGCTCATAGAGCCGCGCCTTCAGCATCTTCATCGCGGTCGCGCGGTTCTTATGCTGTGAGCGCTCGTTCTGGCACTGGACGACGATATTGGTCGGCAGATGGGTGATACGGATGGCGCTGTCGGTGGTGTTGACGTGCTGGCCGCCCGCGCCCGACGCGCGATAGGTGTCGATGCGGAGGTCCTTCTCGGCCACCTCGATCTCTATCGCGTCGTCGACCACCGGATAGACCCAGACGCTGGCGAAGCTGGTATGCCGCCGAGCATTACTATCGAAGGGCGAGATTCGCACCAGCCGATGCACGCCGCTTTCGGTCTTGAGCCAGCCATAGGCATTGTGGCCCTGGTCTATATCGAGGCGTTCTTGAAGGACACCATGCCGCCTATTGCCCAGCCTCCCGAATGAAGCACCGAATGATCTCTGTCCTACATTGCTTTGATGTCCGTGCCGGTATTAACCAATATTTTTAACCAATAAATATAAGTTCTATAAATCATTTGAAATCCCCATAGTTAACAGTCCTTTTACTGTCCTATTTTCTCTGTTATTGTTGGACCAAATTCATCTAGGGAGTGGAGCAGGTCCATGTCTTCCTCAAAATTCTTGGCTCGCCTGATCAGTCTGGCGCTGAGCGCGGCGCCTTTCGCGCTTGGTGCCGGCGGAGCTCAAAGCGCCGTTCTGACCTTCAGCAATCGAACCAATTTCGAAGCCGCCGTCCTCGATCTGCAGACTTATGACTTCAATAGTGACACGGTCGGCCAGATCGATGCGCACGGCGCAACCGACAAGGACTTTGGCCCGTTCACGATCGGTCAGAGCACGAGCGGCGCGACGGCTTCGGTCGGTGACTCCGGATACACGGGGTATTTGGGCCAAGGAAATTTCATCCAGTATTTCGACGCCAGCAGTAACGGTGTTCCTCTGGTCGTCGACTTCCACAGCCCGGTTCGCGCCTTCGGTTTCGACTTTAATAACGTGGATACGAACGATTTCGACGTTCAGGTGAGCATATTGGGAAGTGACATATTGGTTGCCCCACAAAACTCGAGCGGATTTTTCGGGTTTATCTCGACCGACCCGTCGATGACGCAATCGATATTCAACTTCTCCGACTATCCCACCGCCGGCGGCGGCTATCTTGGCCTGGACAACTTCGCGTGGGGAACGGAGGTCGCCTCTGCCGTGCCGGTGCCCAACGCGTTTTGGCTCATGCTCGGCGGACTGGGCCTGATCGGACTGGTCGGCTGGCGACGCACCGCACGGGCTTCGCTAAGCGCCTAATCCTTGCCCTTGACGCGTGCCGCCAGAGCGGCGGCCAGGAACTCGTCGATATCGCCGTCGAGCACGCCGGCCGTGTTCGAGGTTTCGACCTCCGTGCGCAGATCCTTCACCATCTGATAGGGCTGCAGGACATAGGATCGGATCTGGTGGCCCCAGCCGATTTCGGTCTTGGAGGCCGCCTCCTTCAGGGCTTCCTCCTCGCGCTTCTGCAGTTCGAGCTCGTAGAGCCGCGCCTTCAGCATCTTCATCGCGGTTGCGCGGTTCTTATGCTGGGAACGTTCGTTCTGGCACTGGACGACGATATTGGTCGGCAGGTGGGTGATACGGATCGCGCTGTCGGTGGTGTTGACGTGCTGGCCGCCCGCGCCGGACGCGCGATAGGTGTCGATGCGGAGATCCTTCTCGGCGACCTCGATCTCGATCGCGTCGTCGACTACCGGATAGACCCAGACGCTGGCGAAGCTGGTATGCCGCCGGGCGTTGCTGTCGAAGGGCGAGATGCGCACCAGCCGATGCACGCCGCTTTCGGTCTTGAGCCAGCCATAGGCGTTGTGGCCCTTGATCATCACGGTGGCGGATTTGATGCCCGCCTCTTCGCCCGGCGATTCCTGGACATATTCGATCTTGTAGTCATGCGCCTCGGCCCAGCGCACATACATGCGCAGGAGCATTTGGGCCCAATCCTGGCTTTCCGTGCCGCCCGCGCCGGCATGGACTTCGATATAGGCATCGTTGGCATCGGCCTCGCCCGAGAGAAGCGTTTCAAGCTCCCGCTTCGAGGCGGTCTCGGCAAGCGCCGTCAGAGCCGCCTCGGCGTCGGCCACGATCGCGTCGTCGCCTTCCTCCTCGGCGAGTTCCAGAAGCTCGACGTTGTCGTTGAGCTGCTGCTCGAGCTCGGAATAGGCCGCTATCGCCCCTTCGAGCCGGGTGCGTTCCCGCATGACCTCCTGGGCCGAGGCGGCGTCATCCCAAAGCGTGGGATCCTCGGCCTTGGCGTTCAGTTCCTCGAGACGCTTCTGCGCGGTGTCCCAGTCAAAGATGCCTCCGCAAAAGAGCGAGGGACTGCCTGATTTCGTCGATCTTGGCCTCGATTTCCGCGCGCATGAACGTCATCCCCTGAAGGACCGGAGGTGTCGATACGAATGTCGGGAAGGATGGCGGATCAGTAGAGGCCGCCGGTCCCCACCGGAACGTCGTTTCCGGTTTGCATCACGGTGCCGACGCCGTCAAGCACTGGTTGCTGGCCATGGGGCTCGGTGCCCTGCTTGAAGGCTTCCATGATGACGTTCTTGTCCCCGGCTTCGGCGGGCAGGCCGGTCTTGGCGTCGACGCGCACGAGCTTGATGCCTTCCGGGATCCGGAAGGGGATCGCCGGCTCGTCCTTGAGCGCGCCGGCCATGAAATCGCGGAAGATCGGCGCGGCGACGGAGGCGCCCTGCTCGCCCGGCCCGAGCGGCCGCTTCTTGTCGAAGCCGGTATAGACGCCGACCACGAGATCGGGCGAGAAGCCGACGAACCACGCATCCTGGGCATCGTTCGTCGTGCCGGTCTTGCCGGCGAGCGGCTTGCCGACAGAGCGGATGATCTTGCCGGTGCCGCGCTGGATCACGCCTTCGAGCAGCGAGACGACCTGATAGGCCGTACGGGCATCGAGGACGCGCTTGCGCGTTATCCGGAAGGGTCGGCGGCATCATGCCGGGTTCCCAGTGATCGACCTGGCAATGCGGGCACTTGCGCGTGTCGTGGCGGAAGATCGTCTTGCCGCGCCGGTCCTGAACGCGATCGATCAGAGTCGGCGTAATGTGCAGGCCGCCATTGTCGAGCATGGCATACGCCGTGGTCAGTCTCAGCACCGTCGTTTCGCCCGCGCCCAGCGCCATGGACAGGAGCGGCGGCATATTGTCCACGATATCGAACCGCTTGGCATAATCGATGATGGTCGGCATCCCGATATTCTCGGCCAGCCGCACCGTCATGACGTTGCGCGATTTTTCGATGCCGAGGCGAAGCGTACTGGGGCCGTAGAATTCGCGCTCGTAGTTCTCCGGCTTCCACTTGCCGAGGCCATAGCCCTGATCGACCACGATGGGCGCATCGAGGATCAGGCTCGACGGCGTAAATCCGTGATCGAGCGCTGCGGCATAGACGAAAGGCTTGAACGCGGAGCCCGGCTGGCGTTGCGCTTGGATGGCCCGATCAAACTGGCTGGCGTCGTAATCGTAGCCGCCGACCAGCGCCAGAACGCGGCCGGTATGCGGATCCATCGCGATCAAGGCGCCGTCGATCTGCGGCACCTGCTCGAGATCGTAGCGGACCTCGTCGCCGGTCGTGAGCGACGCGTTCTGCAGCCCGGTCTGATCGTCCGATCCGCCCTGGCCCTTCATGCGAGCAACCGCGATCACGTCGCCGACGGACAGGACGTCATGGGGCGATTTCGGCGCGGCGCCGACGCGCTGGCCCTGGATGCCAGGGCCGCGCCCAAGCCATGCCCGACATCGGAATGACACCCTCGCCGCCGTCGGTAAGCCCGATCCGAGCCGATTGATCGTCGACGCCGAGCACCACCGCAAGCTGCCACGCCGCCTTGCCGAGCGGCACATTCATGTTTTCGAGAGCCTTCGCCCAATCGTCCTCGGTCGAGATCCGGCTGATCGGACCGCGCCAGCCATGCCGGCGGTCATAGGCGATGAGCCCGTCGCGAAGCGCCTTTTCGCCGATGCCCTGCAAGGTCGTGTTGAGCGTCGTGCGCACCGACAGGCCGCCGTCATAGAGCCGAGTTTCGCCGTACCGGTCATAGAGCCAGCGGCGGACCTCCTCGGTGAAATACTCGGCCTTGACCAGATCGGTCCCGCCCCGTCCGACCACCGTCAGCGGCGTCTTCTGGGCGGTCTCCATCTGCTCCTTGGTGATGTAGCCGTCGATATTCATGCGTTCGAGCACCCAGTTGCGGCGCTCGATCGCCCGGTCGTAATGGCGGATCGGATTATAGTTGCCCGGCCCCTTCGGCAGCGCTGCCAGATAGGCCATCTCGGGGAGGGTCAGCTCGTCAAGGGACTTGTTGAAATAGTTCAGGGCGGCCGCGGCAACGCCATAGGACCCGAAGCCGAGATAGATCTCGTTCAGATAGAGCTCGAGGATCTGGTCCTTGGTGAAGGCCTGCTCGATCCGGAAGGAAAGGATGGCCTCCTTGATCTTCCGGACATAGCTCACGTCCTTCGACAGGAAGAAATTCTGCGCGACCTGCTGGGTGATGGTGGACGCGCCGACCGGCCGGCGGTCGGTGAACATGTTCGAGGCGTTGATCAGCGCCGAGCGGAGGATGCCCATCGGATCGATGCCGATATGGGAATAGAAGTTCTTGTCCTCGGCCGAGATGAACGCGTCGTCGAGCTTCTTCGGGATCTGGGAGATCGGCACGAACAGGCGCTGCTGCCGGGCGAATTCCGCGATCAGGCGGCCGTCGCCGGCATGGACGCGCGTGGCGACAGGCGGTTCGTAGTTGGCGAGTTGGTGATAGTCGGGAAGACCGCGGCCGAACTTATAAAGAACAAAGACTCCGCCCGCCGTGATGCCGAGAGCCAACACCAACACACCAAGAAGCGCGTATCCAGCGTAGCGCAACATTCTCTCGCTCGGCCTCTACTCAAGCCTTCCGGATGCGAAGACTATACGATTTCGATATCCGAATTCGTTAATCTTTGACCGACAATTGTGTCGGAGTTATGGCGATTCCCATGGCCTGCTGCTCGGTGAAGTAGCCGTCCACCGCGTCTACGATGGCGGCGGAGATCACGTGCCGGCCCTTGTTCGACGAGATGAAGCGCTCGTCCTGGCGGTTCGACAGATAACCGAGCTCGATCAGCACCGAGGGAACGTCCGGCGCCTTCAACACGGCAAATCCGGCGTAACGATGACTGTTGGGCGTCAGCCGGATCTTGCCCTTGAATTCCGGGATCAGCTCGTTGGCGAACCGGGTCGAGAAATTCATCGTCTCTCGCTGCGCCAGATCGATCAGAATATTCGTGACGTCGCTGGATTCCGCCGTCAGATCCATGCCGATGATGATATCGGCCTTGTTTTCCTTTGCCGCCAGCGCCGCCGCTTCCTTATCCGACGCGTTCTCGCGCAGCGTATAGACCGTCGCGCCGCGCATCCTGTGGTCCTTGAGAGAATCCGCATGGAGCGAGATGAAGAGGTCCGCATAGGCCGCCCGGGCCCGCGCCACGCGCTCGCGCAACCCGACCGAGACGTCGGCATCGCGGGTCAGGAACACGTGATAGCGTCCGGTCGCCTTGAGCTCGCGCCCGAGTTCCTTGGCCATGGCAAGCGTCACGTCCTTCTCGTAGATGCCGTCGACGCCGATCGTGCCGGGATCGACGCCGCCATGGCCGGCATCCACCGCGATGGTCGGCCGGGTATCGACCTTCGGCGCCGCCTTCGGCTGTTCGGTGGTGGTGGCGAAATCCGGCTTGTGATCCGAGGTGATCATCGCCGCCTTGATGCTCTTGTCGAAGGTCGCCTCGTCGCTTGATTGGATGTCGAGCACGAAGCGATAGCCGAAATCGCCCCGCGGCGGGATGAGAAAGGCCCGCTTGACGACCGCCGGATGATCGAGATCCAGCACGAGGCGCGATTGCCCCGCTTGGAACACGCCGTAGCGATAGCCCGAGATCAGGCCGTGCTTCGTGTCGCCGCCCGTCGTCGGGCCGGTCCACAGGAACTGCGGCATGTCGATCACGATCCGATTGGGATCGCCGAGCGTGAAAATCTGATATTCGACCGAGTTGTTGAGATCGAGCACGAACCGCGTCGTGTCGCCGTGCTCGCCGATCCGAACATCGGTAACGGAAAGAGGCTCCTCGGACCGCGCAGATACCATGAGCGCTGCGTTCGCGGCGCAGACAAGAGCAACGGTCAGGACAGAAAGTAGTCCCCAGTTGGAGCCGTAAATAAGGCGCAACAAACGCATCGACTACCAATATATACGGCCACACGCCCCCAGTGGCCCTATTGGAATACTTCCTTTCACTCACAATTTCAATGAGATCATCGTCCGGTCAAGAAACAGTTTGTAACCGCTGCCCGGCTGTGCATATTGTACCGGCATGCTCGGTTTCGCGGGCCCGCCGCCTGGAGAGGACTGTTGTCCGGAGGGCGGCGACGCGAACTCGGTGCATGAGAGGCCGGGTGGGAACCCGCCGAATCCGAACGGCGATTTTATTCTTTATTCACCGTTTTTCTCGAATTCTGGCGTTCCCGATCCGGTCGTGACGAACACCGGAATAATGAGTTTCGCAAGCTGCCTGCCCCGATGAACCAGGTATTCACAATCGACTTGAGCACCGGTTCCGACCGATTCCCCGGCGACGTCCGACGGACGCCGGGACGCTTGGCAGGCACCTCACCAGTATTCAACCACAATGCACCCCTGCCCTCTTACCGGCGCGTACCGCCGAGCGGCCGGGGTGGCGGAGATACAATTAATGACAACGCGTATGCTTATCGACGCGACCCACGCGGAAGAGACGCGTGTGGTCGTGATCAAAGGGAACCGTCTCGAAGAATTTGATTACGAATCGGCCACAAAGAAGCAGCTTAAAGGCAATATCTACCTCGCCAAGGTAACCCGCGTCGAACCGGCGCTTCAGGCTGCATTCGTCGATTACGGCGGGAACCGTCACGGTTTCCTGGCCTTTTCCGAAATTCATCCCGATTACTACCAAATCCCGGTCGAAGACCGGCAGGCCCTCATCGACGAGGAAGCCGCCGAGGAAGAGGCCGACGAAGAGGAAGCCGAGAAGGAAGCCGGCGCGGTTAAAGCGGCCGCAGCCGAGCCTGCTCCCTCCATAGCCGAGGATGCGGACAACGCCGAGAACGCGGACGTTCCCGAGGAGGCCGAAGCCGCCGAGGAAGAGCCCGCTGAAGCTCAGGCCTCCGACGAAACCGCCGAAGCCGCGGCAGAGGCCGAGGAAGGCGACGAAGAGGCCGAGGCGTCCTCAGAAGGCGGCTCGAACGAGCTTATCGAAGTCGCGCAGCCGGCCGAGTCCGTCGAGAGCGTCGGCGCCGACGACGAGCTCGAAGAGGTTACCAGCCGCCGGGCCCGCCGCGCGCGGCGTTACAAAATCCAGGAGGTCATCCGGCGGCGCCAGATCCTGCTGGTCCAGGTCGTTAAGGAAGAGCGCGGCAACAAGGGCGCGGCGCTGACCACCTATCTCTCGCTCGCCGGCCGCTTTTGCGTGCTGATGCCGAACACGGCGCGAGGCGGCGGGATCAGCCGCAAGATCGCCAATGCCAAGGACCGCAAACGCCTGAAGTCGATCATCGACGGATTGGAGCTGCCCGAAGGCATGGGCGTCATCGTACGCACCGCCGGCATGGAGCAGAACAAACGCGAGATCAAGCGCGATTACGATTATCTGATCCGGCTATGGGACACGATCCGCGAGCAGACGCTGAAATCGACCGCCCCTGCGCTCATTCACGAAGAGGGCAACCTCATCAAGCGGTCGATCCGCGACCTCTACAGTAAGGATATCGACGAGGTATTCGTCGAGGGCGAGGAAGGCTATCGCACCGCCAAGGAATTCATGCGGATGCTGATGCCGAGCCACGCCAAAGTGGTTCAGCCCTACAAGGAAAACATCCCGCTGTTCGCACGCTTTCAGGTCGAGGGCCAGCTGGATTCCATGTTCAGCCCGACCGTCCACCTGAAATCGGGCGGCTATATCGTGATTAACTCGACCGAGGCGCTGGTCGCCGTCGACGTCAACTCCGGCCGCGCGACCCGCGAGCACAACATCGAGGAAACGGCGCTCAAGACCAATCTCGAGGCCGCCGAGGAAGTCGCCCGCCAGCTTCGCCTGCGCGACCTCGCGGGGCTGATCGTGATCGACTTTATCGACATGGAGAAGCACCAGAACAACCGCGCCGTCGAGCGCCGGCTGAAGGAGCGCCTGAAGCACGACCGCGCCCGCATCCAGGTCGGCCGGATCAGCGCCTTCGGGCTCCTGGAAATGTCGCGCCAGCGTCTGAGGCCGGGTCTTTTGGAGGCCACGACCTCGGTCTGCAACCACTGCGCAGGGACCGGCATCGTCCGTTCGACGGAATCCTCGGCCCTGCAGATCATCCGGGCGATCGAGGAGGAAGGCATCCGCGGCCGCAGCGAGGCCGTGGTCGTCCACGCCCCGCCGACGATCATGTCCTACATGCTCAATCAGAAGCGCTCGGCGATCAACGACATCACCAACCGCTACGGCATGGCCGTCCAGGTCCTGGCCGACGAGGAGCTGATCGCCCCCAACTACACCATGGATCGCACCGCCAAACATGGCGGCGAGGCCGAGAAGACCGCCGAGCCGGTCGCCGAGGAGAAGAAGGAAAAGACACCGGGTCCTGCCGCCGCCGCACGCGACGAAGAAGGTGACGACGGGCGCAAATCCGGCAAACGTCGTCGTCGGGGCCGTCGCCGTCGCGGCCGTGGCGGCGAGGAAGGCGATGAGGCTTTGCAGGCCCATGAGGCCGAAGCTCAAACCGATGAGCAGGCCGAAGAGTCCGAGGCCAATGAGTTCGCGGAGGCCCCGGAGAAGGACGCCGCCGGTGAAGATCAGCCCCGCAAGCGCCGCCGCCGCGGCCGTCGCGGCGGTCGCTCGCGCCGGCGCGATGGCGATAAACCGACGGCCGAAGCCGCCGCGGAAGGCTCGGAGCCGAACGAAGCTGAAGCAGAGCCTTCGGAAACGGCCGCAAGCCAAGAATCTAAAAAGGAAAAACCTGCCGCAGAAACCATCGAACAGACGGCGGAATCAGCGCCGGGGCCCTTCGATACCGACCCTGCGGACACTCCCGCCGAAGAACCCGCTCGCGCGGCCGAATCCAGTAACGGCCACGCCGAACCGGAGCCGGAGACAGAGCCGGAAACGTCAGAAGAGTCTTCCGCTCCGCCCCGCCCCGCCCGCAAAGGCTGGTGGCAACGGCGGACGCAGAAATAACAGCGCACCGCTGATCCGACCCACTTTAAGTCGTTATGGCCGGGGCTAAGCCTCGGCCTTCTTCGCCTCCGGCAACGAGAGCCGGATATGCAGCTCCTTGAGGTGCTTCGGCGCCGCCTCGGCGGGGGCGCCCATCATCAGGTCTTCGGCGAGCTGGTTCATCGGGAAAGCGATGACTTCACGGAGATTGGCTTCGCGGGCCAGCATCCGCACGATGCGGTCGATGCCGGGCGCGATGCCGCCGTGGGGCGGCGCGCCGTATTTGAGCGCGTTCACCATGCCGCCGAAACGCTCCTCCACCTCTTCCTGGGCATAGCCGGCGATCGCGAAGGCCTTGAACATGATTTCGGGCGAATGGTTCCGGATCGCGCCCGACGAGAGCTCGATGCCGTTGCAGACGATGTCGTATTGGAAGCCGAGGATATCCAAGGGATCCTTGGTCTCGAGCGCTTCCAGGCCGCCCTGCGGCATGGAGAACGGGTTGTGGCTGAAATCGATTTTCCGGTCGGATTCGTTGTATTCGAACATCGGAAAATCGACGATCCAGCAAAACTTGAACGTATCTTCCTCGATCAGCCCCAGATCTTCGCCGAGTTTGATGCGCGCCGCGCCGGCAAGCTTGGCCGCCGCCATCGGCTTGTCGCAGGCGAAGAAGACGCCGTCCCCCGCTTTGAGCCCGGTTGCCTCCATCAATTGATGAACCCGTTCTGGGCCCAGGTTCTTGGCGATCGGGCCCCTGCCCCCTTCCGCATCCAGAATGATGTAGCCCATGCCGGGCGCGCCTTCGGATCGGGCCCATTCGTTCATCTTGTCGAAGAAACTACGCGGCCGATCGGCCGTGTTGGGTGCGGGGATCGCGCGGACGACCGACCCGGCCTCCACGGCTTTGGCGAAGATCGCGAAGCCCGAGCCCCGGAAGGATTCGGTGACATCCGTGATAACAAGCGGGTTGCGCAGATCCGGCTTGTCGGACCCGTATTTCAGCATCGCATCGGCATAGGCGATCCGCGGGAACGGCGCGGGCGTGACGCTGGCCCCTTCCGCGAATTCCTCGAACACGCCATGCATCACCGGCTCGATCGCGGCGAAGACGTCGTCCTGCTCGACGAAGGACATCTCGACATCGAGCTGGTAGAACTCGCCCGGCGAGCGGTCGGCCCGCGCGTCCTCGTCACGGAAACAGGGCGCGATCTGGAAATAACGGTCGAATCCGGCGATCATCAGGAGTTGCTTGAACTGTTGCGGCGCCTGCGGCAGGGCATAGAACTTGCCGGGATGCAACCGGCTCGGCACCAGAAAGTCCCGCGCGCCTTCGGGCGAGGATGCCGTCAGGATCGGGGTCTGAAATTCGAGGAACCCGGCTTCGGTCATGCGACGGCGGATGCTGGAAATGATCTTGGAGCGCAGCACGACATTCCGGTGCAGCCTTTCGCGGCGCAGATCAAGAAAGCGATAGCGCAGCCGGATGTCCTCGGGATACTCCGCCTCGCCGAACACCGGCATCGGCAACTCGGCCGCCGCCGAGATTACCTCCAGCGCATCGATCCGCACCTCGACCCGGCCCGTATCGAGCGCCGGATTGATCGTATCCTCGCTCCGCGCAACGACCCTGCCGCTCACCGAGATCACGCTTTCCGACCGCAGCTTCTCGACCTCGCCGAACATCGGGGAATCGGTCTCGATAACACATTGCGTGATGCCGTAATGGTCCCGGAGGTCGACGAAAAGCAGGTGGCCGTGGTCGCGCTTGCGGTGCAGCCATCCGGCCAGGCGGACGGTCTCGCCGACATGGCCGGGGCGCAGCTCGCCGCACGTATGGCTGCGGTAAGCGTTCATGAATGAGCGTCTCCTCGAACGGGCTTGAAACACCCTGAAAAAGGGCACGGGGAAGTGCGCATGGAACAACCTGCTTGTCAAGGCTCGCCAGATTTGGCAGGCAAGGGGCGGTTAAGACGAAATAAACTTGTCGGGAGTGAAGTTCGAAACCCCCGGCAAGCAGCACCAGATCACAAGGGGAAAGGGCACCTGCGGCGCAAGCGAAAGCCGCCGGAACGAGCGCTATTCCCACTCCGAGGAGCGGTTTCCGAGTATCCGAGCGTAATGTCCGTCATCACCAAGACTAAAGACCTGCAAGAGCTTTGCGACCGGTTGTCCCGTGCCGAATTCGTCACGGTCGACACCGAGTTCATGCGCGACAAGACCTATTGGCCGATCCTATGCCTTATCCAGGTCGCCTCGCCCGACGAGGCCTGGGCCATCGACCCCATGGCCGACGGCATCGATCTCGAACCGTTCTACGAGGTCATGCGGAACGAGAGCGTCCTCAAGGTGTTCCATTCGGCGCGCCAGGATCTCGAAATCTTCTTCCACGCCATGGGCGGCTTCCCGAAGCCCCTGTTCGATACCCAGGTCGCAGCCATGGTCTGCGGTTTCGGGGAATCCGTCGGCTACGAGACGCTCGTGCACCGTTTCACCGACGCTCGGCTCGATAAGAGCTCCCGGTTCACGGATTGGGCGCGCCGTCCGCTCACCGAGCGCCAGATTTCCTATGCCCTGAGCGACGTGACCCATATGCGGCCGATCTACCGGGCGCTGGCCAAGCAACTCGACGAGAACGGCCGGCGGTCCTGGCTCGAAGAAGAGATCGGCGTGCTGATCGATCCCTCGACCTACATCACCAAGCCGGAGGATGCCTGGCTCCGCCTGAAGCCGCGCTCGACCAACCGGCGCTATCTCGGAATCCTGCAATGCCTGGCGGCCTGGCGTCAGCGCGAGGCCGAGACCCGCGACCTGCCCCGCAACCGCATCCTGCGCGACGAGGCCTTGCAGGAAGTCGCCGCGCATCCGCCGAAATCCCGCGACGATCTGAAGCGAATGCGCAGCTTTCAGCGCGGTTTTCCCGACAACGGCCTGACCAAGGGTCTGCTGGCCGCCGTCGAGGAAGGCCTGAACCTGCCGGACAAGGACCTGCCTAAGGTCGAAAAGCCCAAACATGCGCCGCCGGGCACCGGCCCGTTGGTCGAGCTCCTCAAGGTCCTCTTGAAGACGAAATGCGCCGATCACGGCGTTGCCCAGAAGCTCCTGGCGTCGGTATCGGATCTCGAAGCCATTGCGACCCGTTCACCTGAAGCGGAGCATATCCTTCACGGCTGGCGCTGGGACATCTTCGGCAAGGACGCGGTGGCGCTGCGCGACGGCAAGATCGCCCTTTCGGCTCATGACGGGAAGGTTTCGATCGTGCCCCTGCCGCAGGGCTGACGTCAGAAAGTCAGCTCTCCGAGTTCCAGAATATCGATCCGCGACGGCATCTGCATCGCATTGCCCAGGGCCTTGAGGCGGCGTTCGACGACCTCCCCCACCAGGTGCTTGTTCTCGGCGGAAACCGTGAGCACCAGTTCCTTTCCCTTACGCTGAAGCTTGCAGCGCTTCAGGAGGCCCGAGGTGCCGCCCGACAGACGCTGGCCGAGCCGGAGCGCCAGGCCCATGATGCGGGCGTGACGGCGTCCCTCGGGGGTGAGCAACGAGGCAGCCGGATTGGCGGAGGCGTCCGATTCCGAGCCGCCGTAGCACGCGAAGAGTGCGAAGGCGATGAAGGCGCGGCCGGCATGGTTGATGCCGACGAACTGCGCGTAGAGCACTTCGTTGAACACGATCTCCGCCCGGAAGTCGGGATTGCCGCGCCAGCCGATATCGCTCAAGAGGCAGGCGGCATGGCGCAGCCGGCGCTCGATGACCGGCTCGTCCTTGAACAGATCGGCGACCCACTCCATCAACTCGTCGCCATGCTGCGGGAAGCGTCCGCGCCGCGCGCCGATGCCCCGGCAGGTCGGTGAGCAGCGGATCCTGGTGGCGGATCTCGTCCGGGAAGCTGGGCGAAAACGATGCCTTCACGGAGACCCAGCGCCGAGAAGACGACGGCCTTCGGCTTCGCTTTCTCGATGATCACATTCATCACCTGGGCCGCCATCGGCAGACAGCTTGGCGCGCGAGGACGGTACGAATTTGACGCTCGAAAGGTCCGAGTCGCTCATCCCCATGATGGCCTGACACAGATCCTTCGCCTTGCCGGCCGGATATCTCATATTCGTGGATCACCGCCAGAGGATATTTAGCGCGCTTCATGCCGACATGAGCGAGCGCGCGCCAGGTGCCGCCGACGGCATAGAACTGCCGTCCCTTGCCCGCCTTGAGAAGCGGACGACTTGCCGAAGACGTCGTTGATCTCAGACGCGGCGGATTTGAGATTGCTCTTGTGCTTGTCGATCAGCCGCAGCACGCCGACCGGAAAGGTCGCGGCATCGCCGATCTTGCCCTTGGCGATATCGACGATCTCCAGGCTGCCGCCGCCGAGATCGCCGCCTATCCCATTGGCCTCGGGGATGCCGGCGAGAATGCCCTGGGCCGAGTAATGGGCCTCGTCGGCGCCCGAAAGGACCTGGATGTTGCGGTTGAAGATATCCGCGACGGCCGCGACGAAATCCGATCCGTTGGCCGCGTCGCGCACCGCCGCGGTCGCCACCATATCGAGCCGGACGACGCCCATCTCGGCCGCCAGCGCGATGAAGCGGCCGACGGTCGAGAGCGCGAGGATCACGGCATCGCCGTCGAGCTTGCCCGTCGAGGCGATCGAGCGGCCGAGACCACAGGCGACCTTTTCGTTGAAGATGACCGCCGGAACCCGGTCCAGCATGTCGTATACGACGAGCCGGACGGTATTCGAGCCGATGTCGATGACTCCGACGCGCTCTCCGCTCGGGACGGTCACAGCGGACGTGTTCGGCTGACCAACCCGTTGAAATTCATAGGTCATGAGCGAACGCACGTCTCCTTCGGCATCTCGATCGCCGAACCGATCATTGTGGGAGACTAGTGCGCAAAGGTTGATGCCGGGTCAAGACCAATCGACGAGAAAAGCCCCGGCCGGGCTCAGAAATGATCTCAATCACTCCCGGAAGCGGCCACTTGTCGTCAGCCCTGCTCCAAAACGAGCCGCGGAGCCGACCCGCTCTTCAAGCTGCCGCCGCGGCCCGAGAGGCTCGGATTGGTCATGAAATACTTGTGCGCATTGAAGGCATTGCCGCCAGCCTTGGCGCGCAGATACGAGCCGTCGGGCTGCATCGTCCAGCTCTGGGCCGTGTCCTTCAGATTGGCCAGCATGACCTGGTCGAGAATCTGGGCATGGACGGTGGGGTTCTCCACCGGCACCAAGGTCTCGACGCGCCGGTCGAAATTGCGCGGCATCCAGTCCGCCGAGGAGATAAACACCTTGGCCTTGCGCGAGGGAAGTTGCGCGCCGCCGCCGAAGCACACGATGCGCGAATGCTCAAGGAACCGTCCCACTAGGCTTTTCACCCGGATGTTCTCCGAAAGGCCCGGAATGCCCGCGCGGAGACAGCAGATCCCGCGCACGACGAGGTCGATCTGAACTCCGGCATTGGAGGCGACATAAAGCGCATCGATGATCTTCGGATCGACGACCGCGTTGAGCTTCGCCCAGAGGCAGGCCGGCCGGCCTTCCTTGGCGTGCTCGATTTCCTCGTTGATGTGCCGTATCAGCGTGTCCCGCAGGTTCTGCGGCGAGGTCGCGATCTTTTCGAATTTCTTGGGCGCGGCATATCCCGTCAGCTCGTTGAACAGATAGGCGGCGTCGCGGCAGAGCGCGGGATCGGTCGTGAAAAAAGACAGGTCCGTATAGATTTTCGCCGTGTCCGGGTTGTAGTTGCCGGTCCCGAAATGCACGTAGCTCCGGATACCGTCGGACTCCCGTCGCACGACCATTGAAACCTTGGCGTGGGTCTTCAACTCGACGAACCCATAGACCACCTGCACGCCGGCCCGCTCCAAGTCGCGCGCCCAGCGGATATTGGCGGCTTCGTCGAACCGTGCCTTTAGCTCGACGAGCGCGGTGACCGACTTGCCGGCCTCGGCCGCGCGGATCAGCGCCTTGACGGTCGGCAAATCCTGGCTGGTGCGGTAGAGCGTCTGCTTGATCGCGAGGACGTCCGGGTCGCGCGCCGCCTGCTCGATGAACTGCACGACGACCTCGAAGCTCTCGTAAGGGTGATGAACGACGATGTCCTTCTGGCGGATCGCCGCGAAACAGTCGCCGCCATGCTCCCGGATGCGCTCCGGGAAGCGCGGATTGTAGGGGACGAATTTGAGATCTGGCCGCTCCGAGACAATGAGCTGCGAGGTATCGGTCAGGCCCAATACGCCGTCGACCACCACCAGCTCCGAGCGCGTCACGCCGAAGGCGTTCATCACGAATTCGCGCAGCTCTTCCGGCATGCCGGCATTGACCTTGAGCCGGATGACCTCGCCGCGCCGGCGCCGCTTGAGCGCCAACTCGTACAGCCGGACCAGATCCTCCGCCTCTTCCTCGACCTCGACGTCGCTGTCGCGAATGATCCGGAATTGGCCCAGGCCACGGACCTCATAGCCGGGGAAAAGCTGGTCCAGGAACAGGGTGACCAGTGTCTCCAGCGGCACGAAGCGGATGTCATCGCCCGGCAACCGGATGAACCGGCCGACCTGGCGCGGCAACGGCAGTAGCGCGTTCATATCCTCGTGATCGGCCGACCGGTGCAACTGCAGCACTTGCACGAAGCCCATATTCGGGATGAACGGGAACGGATGGGCCGGATCGACCGCCAGCGGGGTCAGGACCGGGAAGACGTATTGCAGGAAATAGCTTTCCAGCCAGTCGCGCTCGTCCGGGCCGATATCCTCGGCGTCCATGACCCAGATGCCGGCTTCCTTCAGCTCGGCCCTGAGCTCGCGCCAGCATTTGTTCTGGGCGCGCATCAGCTCCTGGGCGGTTTCGTTGACCTTCTGGAGCTGCTGGGTCGGGGTCAGGCCGTCCTGGCTCTGCGTCTCGATGCCGGCGCGGATCTGGCCGCGCAAACCGGCGACGCGGACCATGTAGAACTCGTCCAGGTTATTGGCTGAGATCGACAGGAAACGGAGCCGCTCAAGCAGCGGATGATTGGTGTTGTGGACCTCCTCCATCACCCGGGTGTTGAAGGCGAGCCAGGAAATTTCCCGGTTGAAGAAGCGCTCCGGCGAGTTCGGGCGCGATTGGCGCAACCGCGGGTTCTTCCTGGGTTTCCGACGGCTCGGATGCTTTTTCGGCCGACGCCGGTCGTGGGGTCTTGGCTGCCTTGGTTGGGGCCATGGAAAGAGAGTTCCGAAGGATCAGATGATTGGAGATCGTCCACGTATATGCCCTTTTTTCGACGGAATCATGACGTGGGGTCGAGAACCGTGCGGATCAAGGCGACGGTGATCGCCCGATGGCGTTCGAGGGCGGCCCGGTCGATCGCCGCGACCGCCTCGCCCGCCGCTTCCATCGAGCGCTCGACATGGGTCACGAGATAGCCGATGACGTCGGCGCTTACCTTGAGCTGCCGGTCGGAGAACAGCTTAACATAGACCGCCGCCAGAAGCGCATCGTCCGGCGCGCCGATCGCCACCGCCGGCAGCGCCTGGAGCCTCGACCGCAAATCCGGCAGCTTGATCGCGAGATGGGCCGGGGCGGCCGACGCCGTCAGCATGACATGGCCGCCGCGCTCGCGCATCCGGTTCAGCAGGTGAAACAGGGCGACTTCGTCGGCCAGGCGGTCCAAATCCTCGATCGCGACAGCCGGCTCACCGGGATCGGCGGTGCCGACATCCGTGGCATCGACGATCGCGGCGCCGGACATCGCGCGCCAAACATGGACGAGATGGGTCTTGCCGCTCCCCCGGGGGCCGTGCAGCACGAGGCCGCTGTTCGGCCAGTCGGGCCAGCGGTCGAGCCAGGCGACGGCGGTCTCGTTGCTCGGCGAGACGAGGAAATCCTCGCGCCCGAAAGCCGAGCGGTGGGGCAGATCGAAGGGAATCTGGCGCGCCCGTGCGCTCATGGGGGCTCCGTCCTGTTCCCGCCGGGTCCGAGATAGAGCTCGCTTCCCTTGTACCGCTCGATCGCGAACCGGGCGAGCACGCCGACCGACGCCGCGATCGGCACCGCAACCAGGATGCCGACGAATCCGAGCAGCGCCCCGCCGGCCAGCAAGGCGAACAGGATCCAAACCGGATGCAGCCCGACCCGCGGCCCGATGAGATTTGGCGTCAGCACCGCTTGGTCGGTGATCTGAACGAGGACATGGACGCCCGCGACCAGGATTAGGGGCAACGGATCAGGCCCGAACTGGCCGAATCCGACCAGCATCGCCAAGAGAAAGCCGAAGGTGGTGCCGACATAGGGAATGAAGTTCAGCAGACCGTTCAACAGGCCGAGCACGAGGCTGAAATCCAGACCCGACCGCCGTCCAGCCGATGACATAGAGAATGCCCTGGGCGAGGCAGTCCAGCGCCTGTCCGCGCACGAAGCCCGCCAGCACGTGATCGATCCGGCGGAATTGCTCCCGGATGACCTCTTTGTGCTCGCGCGGCAGCCAGCTATCGATGCGCGCGACCATGTCGTCCCAGTCCCGGAGCAAGAAATACGACACGACCGGCGTGATCAACAGGATCGACAAGACGCCGAACACCGCCACGCCGCCGCTGAGGAGCTGGCCGGCAAGCCTGGTGACGACGCCTACACTCTGCTGCGCCAGATTTCTGCACCGCATTCTGGATCGCGTTGGGATCCAGGTTGAGCATCTGGGCCAAACGCCCATTGCCCACGGATTTGATCGAGGTGATGAGCCGGGATGCGTAGTCCGGCAAATTATCGGCGATCATCCCGAACTGATCCTGGATCAGCGGCACCACCAGGATGAACAGGCCGATGACGAAGGCGAAGAACAGGATCAGCAGGATCGAGGTCGCGCCGGCCCGCGGGATTTTCCAGGTTTCCAGCTTGTCGGCCGCCGGATCGAGGAAATAGGCGAGCGCCATGCCCGCGATGAATGGCAGCAGGATCGCCCTGAGCAGATAAAGCAGCAGGAAGAAGACGATCACCAAGCCGGTCCAGAACAGAATGTGCTGGCGTCCGCTCATGACGCGTCTCCATGGGCCACGCTGCGGATCCCCGTCAAGACATAGAGCGTTCCCGACAGCACGGTCGTCACCGCCACCAGGATGACCATGGCGTCGATCGCCCAGGGATGGATCAGATTAGTCGCGCCTTTGAATCCGAGATTGAACATCACCATCGCGGCAAGGGCGATCTGCGACGCGGTGTTGATCTTCGAGACCTTGGACGGATTGATCTCGATCGGCCGCTCGATGAGATAGGCCAGGATAATGCCGCCGACGATCAGCACGTCGCGGGTCACCACCAGGATCACGACCCAGGACGGCATCCCGCCTTTGATCCCAAGCGTAATGTATATCGAGACCAGCAGCGCCTTGTCCGCGATCGGATCCAGGATCCTGCCGAACTCGCTCTCCTTCCCTGTCAGGCGGGCGAGCGGTCCGTCGATCGCATCCGAGACCCCGGCGAGCACGAACAGCCCGAAGGCATAGTCGATCCGGTCCTGCAGGATCACCCAGATGATCAGCGGCACGGACACCAGCCTCAAGAGCGTGATGATGTTCGGTATGTTCAACCCTGCCCCCCGGTCGACCTCAGCGCGTCACTGCGACGCTTGCGCGGCGTCGGGTGTCACGACCCAATCGCCCGACGGTTCCTGATTGAGCTGCAGGTCGGATTGGGCTAGCGCCAGCGTCAGCTTATCAGTATTGCCGAGATATTTGATCGCGACCCGGGCCTCATGGATGGTCATGCTGGTGACGTCGACCGCGCGCACCACGGGCGTCTTCTCCAGCTTGTCCTTGACCGAGACCCACTGGGCAAGCGACGTCAGGGGCACGACGACCGGAAGGGTCACTTCCGCGCCGTAATGCACGATCGTCTCGCGCTTCCAGGCCTCGGCGAGATCGCTCACGGTGTTATCGACGGCGGCCGTCATCATGGCGTCGAGACGCGCCGTAGGCTCGGCGTCGCCGGGCGCGGAAACCGTATCGTCCCCCAGAACGGCCGGGGTTGTCGCCGAACCGCATGAACAGCACCCGTGTCACGAAAGCGCCGGTCGTCGGATCGAGATGCAGGTTGGCATAGGCGAGATAGACCTCGGTGACGCCATAGGCGCTCTCGAGCTTGGCCACGGTGTCGGGATCGCCGGTGATGATGTCGTTCGCCGAAATCGTGGCTGCTTCCTTGGCGCCGCCTTTCGGCAGCATGAAGGGCACGTGGCTTCCGGTCTGGTCATAGGCCTGCCACGCCGCCGTCCAGGGATTGGGATCGGTCCAGAGCGTGACGAAGCCGGCGGTTTCCAGCACGGGCGATGATCGAGCACCGGCTTCGAGACCGTCTCGCTGAAGGCGATGCCCGTGTTCTGCAGCAGGGTCCGCACGGCATCCGCCTTGAAATAGACCGTGAGCTGCGCGAGGTAGCGGGTCCGCGAGACCTTCTCGCCATTGACCGAGATTCCGTCGACGAGCGCCGCGACATCGGACGCATCCATCGAGGGCAGAAACGGCTGGTCCTGTTTCATCACCATGCTGTCGAGCAGCTTCTTCAGCGCCGCCTGCTCGCCCTGGGCGATCGCGATGTCCCGGGCCTGCGAGCCGCTCGATGCGGTGGCGTCGATCGGAATGCCGCTGACCGTAAAGGTCTCGTTCGCCTGCTGCGCCGAAGCCGGCGCGGTCAAAGCAAGCATCAGGCCGACCGCGGCCAAGCCAGCCAGCCGGGAGAGTTCTCGCAGGGGTGACATCCGAATGCGCATTCTCTTGAATTTATAGCATTTTCACGCGTGGGACAGATGCAGTAATGTCGCCACCCGTCAATCACTCAGAATTTGGGCCAAAGCGTGACCGGCAAGCGCAATACCAGCCTCACCTATAAGGATGCGGGCGTCGATATCGACGCGGGCGATGCGCTCGTCGAGGCAATCAAACCCCTCGCCGCCAGCACGAAACGGCCCGGATGCGACGCGGATCTCGGCGGATTCGGGGCTCTTTTCGACCTGAAAGCCGCCGGATTCGAGGATCCGGTGCTGGTTGCCGCCACCGACGGCGCCGGAACCAAGCTCAAGATCGCGATCGAGACCGGGCTCTTGGAGACGATCGGCATCGATCTCGTCGCCATGTGCGTGAACGATCTCGTCGTTCAAGGCGCCGAGCCCTTGTTTTTCCTCGACTATTTCGCCACGAGCGCGCTGAAGGTGGAGGAAGCCGGCAAGGTCGTCGCCGGCATCGCCGAGGGCTGCCGTCAGGCCGGCTGCGGCCTGATCGGCGGCGAAACCGCGGAGATGCCGGGGCTTTACGGCAAGGGCGACTTCGATATCGCAGGCTTTTCGGTCGGCGCGGTCGAGCGCGAGAAAATTCTCAACGGGTCCGGCGTAGAGGCCGGAGATACGATCTTAGGAATCGCCTCTACCGGCATACATTCGAATGGTTATTCGCTGGTCCGCAAGCTCGTCGAGACGCTCGGCCTCGGCTATGACCACCCTGCCCCGTTCGACGGCTCCAAGTCCCTTGGCGAAGCTCTTCTGACACCCACCCGCATCTACGTCCGCCAATGCCTCGCGGGATTGAAGACCGGCCATATCGAAGCCCTCGCCCATATCACAGGCGGCGGCATCGTCGAGAACCTGCCGCGCGTGCTCCCGAAAGGCGTCGTCGCCGAAATCGACGCCGACCGCTGGCCATTGCCGGCAGTCTTTCAATGGATCATGGAGGAGGCGAACCTCCCGCCGCAGGAAATGTGCCGAACCTTCAATTGCGGCATTGGCATGATTGCCGTCGTCGATCCGGACCATGCGGCCGAGATTGTGGCCGCCCTGGGATCGGAAGGTGACGCGGTCTTTGAGATCGGCCGCATCGCGCCTTATCAGCCCGGCAAACCGGCAACCACGGTCACCGGTGCCCCCGGAACGTGGGACCGCGCCGAGCCCTGGACCGCCAGAAGCGCCGACGAAGGCAGCCCCGCCTAACCGTTATTCGTCATGCCAGCGAAGGCTGGCATCCAGTCTTCGTTTAAGTAGCAACCGCCGGCAACGGCACGTCCGCCGGCCTAGGCCCTAGCCCTCGCTGGGGCGACGGCCCGGAGTCCAATTAACCGACTATCTCAAGATCGCTGAAGAAGTAATTGATTTCATTAGCCGCCGTCTCGGGCGCATCCGAGCCGTGGACGGTGTTCGCCTCGATCGATTCGGCGAAATCCTTACGGATGGTGCCGGGAGCGGCGTCACGGGGATTGGTGGCGCCCATGACCTCGCGGTTCTTGGCGATGGCCCCCTCGCCTTCCAGAACCTGGACCACGACCGGGCCCGAGATCATGAAGGAACACAGGTCTTCGAAGAACGGCCGCTTCTGGTGCACGGCATAGAAGCCTTCGGCCTGGGCGCGGGTCATCCAGATGCGCTTTTGAGCGACGACGCGCAGGCCCGCCTTTTCCAGGCGCGCGATGACTTCGCCGGTGATGTTGCGCCGGGTCGCATCCGGCTTGATGATCGATAACGTCCGTTCGACGGCCATACCCGACATATCCTCCAACTAAAGGGCTAGAAAGTTGGCTGGCCTTATAATTGCTCGACTTGCAGGCCGCAAGCGGCAGGTTACTTACCCTGCTTCTCCCGGACAGCGGCCTTGGCGGTGTTGGCGAAGAACCCGCCGCCGGTCGCATCCGGAAAATCCTTCTTCATCGCCTCCACGACCTCGTCAGCGCTCTTGGCCGTTGCCGCCACGGCATCGAAGTCCTTGAGGAATTCGCGGGTGAAATCGAGCGCGGCCATCGTGTTGGGCAGGCCAGGCTTGGTATGTCCCGATACGACGATCTGCGGCTTCAAGGTGGCGAGCTTGTCGAGTGACGCGATCCACGCCACGCGCTGCGCATGAGTTTCGGCGCCGATACCGGGGTACACCTGATTAAAGACGACGTCGCCACAAACGATCGCCTTAAGTGACGGGACATAGACCACGGTCGAATTGTCGGCATCGCCCTTCATCGGGCCCAAGAGATCGATCTCATGTCCTTCGAGCTCGAAACTGGGCTTGTCGAAGCCACGGGGCATCTGTGGATGATGGGGCGCGTTCACTCCGATCCGCGGCCCCCAGAAGGCAAGCCGATTGGGATACGACTTCCAGATATCCGCAACCACCGCCGGATCCGCAACGATATCGACGTCGGGGAACGCCTCCTTGAGCACGTCGAGGCCGAAATAGTGATCGGGGTGGCCGTGAGTCACGACGATCTTCCGCAACGTCTTCCCGGTATCGAGAATGTCCGCGACCAAGCGATAGGCGTCGCTCCGCAAGAACGGCGCATCGACAAGTAAGGCATCCTTCTCGCCCATGATAAGCGTAAAATGCGTGTTCAGGCTGCCGGGGCTGGACGTGATGACCTTGATCGTCAAGGGCTTGTCCTGCGCCTGAGCGCCCCCAACCAAGCTCCAACCCAGACATGCTCCCAGGACGGCCACCAACATAGGCCGCCCGAGACGGACCAGCCTGACATATTTCATTCCCAACATGGCGAATTCTCCCTGAAATGTCCGACAGCACTGACTCAGAATCATACGCGATTCGACCGAATTGTCAGGGCAGCGGGCCGGGCGGCATCTCGTTCCGGCCGTCATAGCGCCGCACCTCAAGGGTAAAGACGTCGATTCCCTCGATGCAGCGGGCATTCACCGAAACACGCTCGGCTGGATAGCCGGTCCGTAGCATCGCTGTCCCGCAGGTCGGGCAGAAGTGATGGCCGCGGGCGGCATCGCGCCAGAGATACGCCGTCATCGCCCGCCTCTCGGTGACGAGCTTCACCGCCTTGTTCGGCACCTTCCAGTGGAGAAAGCCGGACCGCCGACAGGTCGAGCAATTGCATTCGAGGAGTCCGGTCAGCTCGGCGTCCACTTCCAGGCGGATCGAGCCGCAATGGCATGACAGGCTGTAGGGCCGCTCCATCATCCACCTCCTATCGGCCACAGGCCGCGATTGGACAATGCGAAACCATAGACTACAATCGCGGCAATATCTCGCCTTACCGCAGCATCACATAACGAGGGGGAGCACCGTCATGGACCGTTCGACGTCCGGAGTTCTCCAATTTGATCGCCACACCGAAGACCCGCCGGGACGCGCTGGTCACCGCCGGCAAAGCCACCGCCGGGGCCGTGCTCGTTTCCGCCCTCGGCACCCGCTTCGCCTGGGCCGATGCCTCGGGCGATGTCGATATCGGCACGCGCTGCCTGACCGGGCTCTATTCAGGCGGCGAAGGCATCCATTTCGATACGGATTACTACCGCGAGCACCACATGGCCACGGTGATGAAGTTCTACGGCAAGTCCATCAAGCGCTTCGAAGCGCGCAAGGCGGTCGCGGGCGGCGGCGGCGTTGGCCAGTCGACCTTTGCGGGCGTCGTCAACATATGGGTCGCCGACGAGAAGGCATTCGAGGAAGCCGGCAAGATGCACGGCCAGGAGCTCGGCAACGACGTCAAGAACTTCACCAACGGCATGCTGACCATGCAGAACGACGTCGTCTATGGCGAGGCCGGGCTCGGCGCGAGCGCCATGAAAGTCGGCGACCGCTGCATGACCATCCTCTATCCCCATAGCGAGGGCGATCACTTCAACTACGACTATTACCGCGACCACCATCTGACCGCGATCATGAAGCTCTACGGCCCCAAGGCGATCAGCCGGTTCGAGCTGAACAAGGGCCTGTCATCGCAAGACGGCTCGGGCCCGGCCCCCTACAACGCGACGGTCAACATCTACATCGCGGATCAGGCTGCTTTCGATGCCGCCGGTAAAACCCAGGGCTCGAAGCTTCCGCCCGACGTGAAGAATTTCTCACCCGTCAATCCCGTAGCCTTCCCGACCGAAGTCTTTGCCGTCGCGGAGAATTAATCCGGCCATCAAGGGAGTTGTTAATCGCGATGAATTGCATCACCGTGCTCTATCCGGCGGGCCCCGACATCCGGTTCGATGCCGACTATTACCGCGACAGTCACCTGATGACGATCATGAACCTTTACGGCGCGTCCATCAAAAGGTTCGAATTGCGCAAGGTCCTGCCGGCGCCGGACGGGTCGGCGCCCGCATTCAATGCGGCGGTCAATATCTGGATCGCCGACGAGAAGGCCTTCGGGGAAGCCGGGCAGAAGCATGGCGAGACGCTGGTGAAGGACGTGCCGAATTTCACCAACGCCATGCCGACAATCCAGAACGACGTCGTGTACGGCGAGGCCGGCAAGGACCTCAATGCCATGAAGGTCGGCGGCACCTGCCTGACGATCCTCTATCCCTACCAGGACGGCGACACCTTCAATCACGACTACTACCGCGACAGCCACCTGCCGATGATCATGAAGCTCTGCGGCACGGAGGCGATCAGCCGGTTCGAGCTTCGCAAGGGGCTTTCCGGCCAGGACGGCTCCAGCGCGCCGCTCTATACCGCGACGATCAATATCTATATCGGCGACCAGACGGCGTTCGACGAAGCGGGAAAGCAGCACAACCAGACGATGATCGACGACGTGCCCAACTTCTCCCAGGTGCAGCCGCTCATCGTCCCCACCGAAGTCTACGGCGCCGCCGGGAACTAGCTCTTTACCTGAATACTTGCGGCCCCGGCGACACCGAGGCCGCAAGCGGCTACGCAAGCGTACGGGGAATTAGCCTTCGGGCAGCGCGTCCCGAAGCTTCATGGCGCCCGGGTTCTTGATGTCGCCGGACATCAGCTTCGTTTCGGTGACCGGCTCGCCGTAATAGGCGCGATCCTGTTTCGAGTTCCCGATGGATATCGGTAAGGCTCAAGGTCGCGCCGGCATAGGCGCCCTTCTGGTCGGACCAGAGGATGACGTCGGGCTGACCCGGCGTGGCGCGGCCGGCGGCCGAATATTTGATGATCGAGATGCCCGCCTCGGCATTGAGCGCGAACTTGTCATCGCCCTTGAAGCGATTGATCGCCTTGTCGCTCATCAGAAGCATGGCGATCGAGCCCGCCGAGACGCCGGCCTGGGCGCCGAAGCTGAGGCCGCCGGTGTCATAGAAGACGGGCGTCGTCCAGTTGCTGCCGCGGTGGTGGACAAGCATCACGCCTTCGCCGCCCTGGGCGCCGACGATCAGGCCGCCCTTGGCGTATTTCGGCATGATGAAGATGCCTTTGGCCTTCTGCATCATCTGCACGAGGTTCGGGTCCTTCTTCATCTCGTTGGCAACATCGGTGGCCTTGTTGACCAGATTCTGCGCGTCCATCTCCTTCGCCGCCTGATGGCGGCGAGTTCTTCGGCGTGTATTTGTCGGCCGAAAAGCGCGGGGCCGATCAGCAAGCAGGCCGGTTATGACCAACGGACTAGCTACGAGCATCAGGGCTTTTCGCATGGTTCGTTCTCCTTCCTTTCCAAAGCACGCTTGCCCCAGAACAACGCCTACCGGGATGAACAGTTCCGGGCTTGTCTTTTTCGTTGGCGAAGCGAAAGTCGGGATATTCACACCAAATCGACTTGCGGCGGTCGCCGCGCCCCTGAAGAGTCGAACCATCACGACGACACGCTATCGACTGCGGGCCCGCACGCATGGAAAAGGGGGATAAGACATGAGACTGATCGGCACCGAAGAAGCCTGCTCCGTTCCCGAAGTGGCGGCGGGCTTGAGAAATGTTGCGCGCACGGGCTGGCACAATCTCGACCTCAAGCTCGTCAACCGGATCTATAACGGTCCGGCCGATAATCCCGACCCGCTGCTGCCGCAGCTTCTGGACATCGATGCCGGCCGCCTGAAGGTCATGGACGAGAATGGGGTCGACATGCACCTCCTCTCCCTCACCGCACCGGGCGTCCAGATGTTCGACGCCGACACCGCCAACGCGCTGGTGCGCGACGCCAACGACATCATGGCAGAGACCTGCCGCAAGCATCCCAAGCGGTTCTCCATGCTGGCCAGCTTCGCGCCGCAGGACCCGAAGCGCGCGGTCAAGGAGATGGAGCGCGCGGTCAAGGAGCTGAACTGCAACGGCTTCATGGTCAACTCCCACACCAACAACGAATATCTCGACCAGAAGAAATACTGGCCGATCCTGGAAGCGGCCGAGGCCCTGGACCGGGCGATCTATATCCATCCGCGGGCGCCGTCCGAAGGCATGATGGCGCCGTTCGACGACTACAACATCGAAACAGCGGTCTGGGGCTACGGCATGGAGGTCGGCACCCACGCGGTGCGGCTGATGCTCGGCGGCGTGTTCGACCACTTCCCCAAGCTCAAGATCGTCATCGGCCATATGGGCGAGGCCGTGCCGTTCTGGCTATGGCGGCTCGATTTCATGGGGGCACCGGGAAGCTGGGCCAACCGGCCGAACAAGCGGCTGCCGAGCGAGTATTTCCACGACAATTTCGCGATCACCACGAGCGGCGTCGAGGACACGCTGGCGCTCCAGTATTGCATCGACAAGATCGGCGCGGATCACATCATGTGGGCGATCGACTATCCGTATCAGCCGACCGCGCCGGCAGCCGATTGGATCCGCAATGCGAAGATCGACCCGGCCCACAAGGAGCTGATCGCCCACGGCAATGCCGAGCGGATCTTCCATATTCCCCCGGCATGACGGCGGATTGCCTGCGGATTTTCGAATTGGCTTGACGCGTTAGCATTATTGAAATGGACTAGTGAACAGATTCACTAGCCGGATTCAATGTATGGAGTCGCGTTCGATGGCCCGCGCGTCGGAAAGTCATGCCCACTCGGCCATGTCCGGCCGAGTCCGGCTGGTATGTGGAAGCAATGGAAGGACTTGTCGGGGTCGTCCAAGAGCTTTCGCATGCCCGCAGCCTCGACAAGATAACCGAGATCACGCGTCACGCCGCCCGCCGGCTCACCGGGGCGGACGGCGCGACCTTCGTGCTGCGCGACGGCGACCAGTGCTTTTACGCCGATGAGGACGCGATAAGCCCGCTCTGGAAGGGCCGGCGCTTTCCGATGGATATCTGCATCAGCGGCTGGGTCATGCTGAACGCGGAGCCGGCGGTGATCGAGGATATCTATGTCGATCCGCGCATTCCGGCCGACGCCTATCGCCCGACCTTCGTGAAGAGCCTTGCCATGGTGCCGATCCGCCGCGGCGCGCCGATCGGAGCGATCGGCACCTACTGGGCGGTCAAGCGGATGCCCACACCGGAGGAAGTCTCGATACTGCAGGCGTTGGCGGATACCACCTCGGTTTCGATCGAGAACGTCACCCTGTTTGACGAGCTTCAGCGCAACGTCAAAGCGCTCGAGGAGTCGAATTACGAACTGAGCCGGTTCGCCTGGGTCGCGTCCCACGATCTTCAGGAGCCGCTTCGAACCATCCATACCCAGCTCGAACTCCTTCAGGCCAAGAATCTCGGCCCGCTGGACGAAGCCGCGCACAACCGGCTCCGTCTCGTGAAGGACGGTACGAGCCGTCTGCGCCACCTGATCCAAAGCCTCCTCGTCCATGCACGCGCCGAGCGGATGGAAGCCACGGGGCCGGTGGACATGGCCGAGATCGCCAAGGGCGTCGTGGCTGATCTCGGCACCCAGATCGAGGAAACCGGCGCCGAGATCGTGATTGGCGACCTGCCGACCGTCATCGGCGATCCGGTCCTGCTTGGCCGCGTGCTGCAAAATCTGATCTCGAATGCGATCAAGTTTCAGGCGCCGGGCTCCAGACCGTCGGTGAAGATCGACAGCAAGAGATCAGGCGACGAATGGGTGATCTCCGTCACCGACAACGGCATCGGCATCGAACCCGAATTCCAGGAGAAGATCTTCGGGCACTTCCAGCGGCTCCATTCACAGGAGAAATATCCTGGCGCAGGTCTCGGGCTGGCGGTCTCCAAGAAAGCGTTAGCGCGCCATGGCGGGCGGCTCTGGGTCGACTCGACGCCAAACCGCAGCAGCACGTTCTATTTCTCCCTGCCGACAGCCTCGCACGGGGCCGAGGGTTAGCGAATGCCGCCTCCCATGAACCTGCTTCTGGTCGAAGACAACACCGCGGACGCGGAGCTCCTGACCGACATGATCGACGAGAAGCCGGGCGCCCCGGTCGTGCACCGCGTTCAGGACGGCGGCGAAGCGCTCGATTTCGTGTTCCGGCGGAGCAGCTTCCAGGACGCCCGGCTGCCGGACGTTATCGTCCTCGATCTCGGCCTGCCGCGCATCAGCGGTTACGAGGTGCTGGAGCAGATCAAAGGCCATCCTGTCGTCAAGGACATCCCGATCGTCGTGCTGACGACCTCTTCGAGCAGTCTCGACCGTGCCCAGTGCGGCGATCTCGGCGCGGTGGCCTTCTTCTCGAAACCCGCGGATCTCGACGGCTACCGCAAGCTCATCGACCACTGGCTCGATCTCGAGCTGATCACCCTCGCCCGCTGCTGATTGCTGAAAAAGAAAGGGGCGCGTGGCTTGATAGGCCACGCGCCCCAATCGATAGATCAAGCCGTCAGAAGCTGCGCTTGATCGTGAGCGCCCACTCGCGCGGCCGGCCGGGCTCGGCGCTCGCCGTGCCGGACAGACCCGAGAGATCGAAGCTCGTCAGGTAGTAGTACTTGTCGAACAGGTTCGTGACCTCGAACGACGCCTGCCACTTGTTGTCGTCGTCCCGCCAGGTGAGGCGGAAATTGGCGACGGCATAACCTTTGATCAGGTTGCGCGGCCCGTTGGTCGCATTGCTGTAAAGGCTGCTCTGATAGGCGATGTCGAACCGCGGCGTGAACGAACCCATCGTTTGCACGGGGATCCGGTACTGAATGCCGCCGCTCGCCTTCCAGTGCGGCGTGTACGGCGTGATCATGCCGAGCTGCACGCCGCGTCCGGTGACGGGATCGCCTGCCATCGGGCTGATATAGGTGTAATCGAAGGCGATGTAGCTCAGCGACCCGTCGATCGACAGACCATCCGTCGGCTCGATCGTCGTCTCGACCTCGAAGCCCTTGGTGTGGGCATTGCCTGCATTCAGCGGCAAGGCGCACGGGCTTCCGTTCGGCGTCGGCGTAAAGGCCGGGCAGCTTAGCGCGGTCAGCTGGATGTCCTTGTACCAGCCGTAATACACGTCGGCGTTCAACCGCATGCGGCCGTTGAAGATATCGCTCTTCACGCCGAGTTCCGCCGTGCCCAGCTTCTCGGGGCCGAACGGTTGAACCTGCGTTGCGAAGAACGGACGCGGGTTGATGCCGCCGCCCTTGAAGCCCGTCGAGTACTGGGCGTAGGTCATGATGTTGTCGGTCCACCGATACTGGATATCAGCGCGGTAATCGAACCGATTCTTCGAGTAGGTACCTGTGACGCCATTGAGCGCGCCAAGAAGACCGTGAGGCGTGCCGTCGGGATTCAGACCGAACGAAGGTGTAGCTCTTGGCTTCGTCGGTGTAACGCACGCCGCCGATGAGGTCGAGCTTATCGGTCGCGTGCAAGGTCAGGTGTACGAAGCCGGCCTTGCTGTTGGCCCTGACAGGATCGTCGCCCTGGAACGGCGCCAGACCGGCGATAACGCAGGTCCTGGAACGTCGCATAGACCGATTTCTGCTTCATGTAGATAGCCGCCGAAAGTGTACTCGATCATGTTTTCCGCGAATTGTCCGTTCAACCGGAGCTCCTGGCTGAACGACCAGAAGGTCAGAGTGATCTGGCCAAGGCTGCCGGTCAACGGCGAGCCGTCATCATCGTTGGTGAACCGCTCGGCCATACTGGCCGATAGGCTGTGATCGACTGAAGCTGGAGACCGTCGCCGACCAGTCAGGTGACCCGATATGCCCCAGCCCGACACGCACGCAGCCATGGAAGTTTTACCCGGCCGTTGAGACGAGTAGTCTTCGGCGGGCAGCGATGCGCTGAGCTGGCTGCGGCGGATCGTAGTAGGACGCGTAGTTACAATATTCTCCGCAGATGAACCGGCTCCCCTGGAATTGGAGTGCCCGGGGAAATCGTCGAGGCATAGACGACGATCCGCCCAAACGGCATATTGATTGCCGGATTCGTGTTGTTGGCCTGAACCGCCGGTCAGGTACGGATAGTTGGAAACCGTAAGAACCCGCGACCGCTGATGATCATCGCGCGTGTAGTCACCGATCAGCGTGAAGTCTAACGGGCCATTGTTGTCCCAGCGCAGCATCCGCGGGCACCCTGGTAGTTGACCTCGCTCTCCTTATCCAGAACGCAGTTGCTCCTGGACGTCATCAGAGCCGGAATTCCGCTGTTCGGGAAAAGACAGCCGTAGTCGTAGCGCTTGATATAGCCATCCTGGCTCTTGGAAACGCCCGAGATGCGCGCCCCGAGGGTGATCGTTGATCTTGAAGTCGCGCGCTGCCCCGGAAATCGAGCCGGTTGCGGCGAGCCGTAGGTCGGCTTCGACATAGCTGTCGCCCTCGCCCGGCTTCTTGGAATAGAGCTTAATCGCACCGCCGATCGAGTTCCGGCCGGCCAGCGTACCTTGCGGACCGCGCAGGATTTCGACCCGGTCGAGATCTAGAAGATCGAACACCGAGCCGGTCAAGCGTAGCGTAGTAAACGTCGTCGACATAGAGGCCGACGCCGGGCTCGAGGGCAGGGTTGAAGTCGTATTGACCGACGCCGCGGATCGACGCCGCCATCGAATCGCCGAATGCCGCGCCTTGCGGCTTCATCGTGACGCTCGGCGCCTGCATGGCGATCTGTGTGATGTTCGTTTGGCTGCGCGCCGCCATCATCTCCGAATTGACCGCTGTAATGGCGAGCGGTGTGTTCTGCAGATTCTCGGTGCGGAACTGTGCGGTCACCGTGACCGTGGGAAGAATGGACGCTCCTTCCGTGCTGGCGCCGGCCGCGTTGCCCGGCGCGTCATCCTTGGCGATATCGGATGCAAGTGCCGCCGGTCCGGCAAGCAGGATCGACGCGATCGCGATTCCGCTCGCCTGCCGGAGCAGACTTGCCCTCCTGGTTTGGTCAGACTTCGACTTTAGGGGTATGTGCATGACCTTCCTCCTTGACTATCTACGTTTGTTTTCGTTGAACGCGCGTGGCCCGTTTCCGAACCAACGACTAAATGCTTGCCGCCGTCAGGTACCCGGACTGATCGCGTCTTTCCGATTGAATCCCGCTCTTACGACTTTCACGACGTCAGCCCCAAACGATGCGGCAAGCTATCCCCTGTTATCATAAACTGCCTGCGTCGTCATCAGGCAGCGGAGAGTATCTGTTGCACAAAAGCCACAATCGGCTTTAGGACGCGGCAGGATGTCGCGCTGTAACATCGGCGGATGTGGCGAGTTAAGGGGCAAAAAAGCTCGGAAATATCAAGAGCTTTGCGAAACCGGCGGTGTGGGAAAACGATCGTTGCAAAAAAAGAACGCGTGAACCCGGAGATTCACGCGTCCTCACACCAGTTACAAATTGTCGTGATCGATCAGAAGTTCTTCCTGATGCTGACCGACCATTCACGCGGCATTCCGGGCTGCGCCTCGAGCGCTCCCTCGCCGAACGTGGAAACGTCGAAGAGTGACAGGTAGTACTTCTTGTTCAGCAGGTTCTTGACCGCAACCGAGACCTGCCAGTCCGCCGAAGGCGCATCCCACGTCACACGTCCGTCGAGCAGGCCCCGAGACTTGATGGACCTGTAAGGAGAATTGTTGCCTCCCTCGAAGATCGTGGATTGCCACGAATAATCGAGGCGCGGCGTGAGTTCACCGGCACCATCCAGGGCGAACTTATACTGGGCCCCGATGTGGAATGTCGTATTCGGGAACAGGATCGAATGCGACCCGACCATGGTCGTGCCCGGCGCGGTATGCGGCGCGACCAGACCGCTGAACGGGTTCACGTAGTTGTTCGGATTGGCGTCGCAAAGACCGGCCGTGTAACCCGCCATCGAACAGCCGTCCAACCAGCCGTCGGGCGCGCCCGGAACCGGCTTTGACTTGAGATGCGTATACGACATGGACGCATCGATCAGGAAATTGTCGACCGGCGTGAGCTGCGCTTCCAGCTCGAAGCCCCGATCCGTCGCGGAACTGAGATTCACATACTTCACATAAGGCAAGACACCCGGAAGGTAGGGATCGGTGCCGGTCGTCGGCGTGATGATGTTGCTGTAGTTCGCCGTATACAGAGAGACGTTCACGCGCAGGCGCTGGTCGAGCCATTCGGTCTTGGCGCCGATTTCGTAGCTGTTGAGCGTCTCCGGCCCGTAAGAGTTCGAGCTGAGCCGGCGTGAACGGACGCGAATTCGTACCACCCGTCCGATAGCCCGTCGAAAACGAGAAGTAGACCATCTTGTCGTTGGTGATGTGAT
This sequence comes from uncultured Alphaproteobacteria bacterium, assembly GCA_963732795.1. Taxonomy (GTDB): domain Bacteria; phylum Pseudomonadota; class Alphaproteobacteria; order CAVTAV01; family CAVTAV01; genus CAVTAV01. Next base: position 599,026 of record CAVTAV010000002.1, read on the forward strand.
AGTCCACGCCCGCACGCCAATCCGGCCGCGAGGTCTTCGACGTATGCGGTTGCAAGGCCGGACTGATGCTGTGATCGCAGGGAGGCACGGTCGGATCGAAGGCGTTGCAGCTGTATTGCGGGTCCACCGTCGAGCGGAAGAAGCCGCTTCCCGGATATCCGGGAACCGCGCCGGAGTGGTCGAAATAGAAGGTCTTGTTTTCCTTCGTGTATCGGACGCCGCCAAACAGGTCGACGGTGTCGATGGGGTGGTAGATGACGTTTAGATAGGCCGACTTGTTCGTGGTCACGTACTTGTCGTGCTGTTCGAAGACCAGCGAAGGCACGATCGCCCCGAGGATCACCGGGCCGTTTTGCGTATTGAGGCGATGGTAATAGAAGCCGCCCAGGGTCCAATCCAGGTGGCCATCGAACAGGTTGCCCGTGAAACGCGCCTCTTCCTGGAATTCGCGATTATAGGGATAGCTGGTGGCCAACCCCCAATCCACCGGCGAAACGTCGTCGTCGGCCGAGTTCCCGGCGTGGTAGGTCCGGTAGCCGGTTATATTTTTGAAGTGGACGTTGTCCGTAAGATCCCAGTCGAAGATGTTGTTGATCGCCCAGGAGTGCACGAAGGCGCCTTCTGTGTAGTTGTTGCCTTGTGCCGTCGTGTAGGTCGCATAAGTCTGCCTGTAGGGATTGGCCGGAATAAAACGCTTATCCCAAGTTATCCCATAGTTGGCCAAAACCTGCGCCTCCGCGGCGGTCGGCCCCGCGGTCGGCAAACTTCCGTCCGATCGGGGCGTAAAGAATTGGTCGCGCGGGACGGAGACGACCTTGTTACCGTTGAACCAGGAGACGTCGCCGCTCGGGTTCCATGAACCGGTGCCCGGATCGGCCGCGATCAGCGTATTGGCCTGGGTTTGCGAATTGTCGCGGATGATGTCGACGCTGAGATTGTCCTCGATGCTCGGGTTTACGATAGCCCGCAGCGCAATGCGGCCGCCTTGCACATTGGTGCCGCCCATCTTGCCGATCTTGCAATCCGGCCGGAGCGTCCTGACCGGCAGGGAGCCCGATGTCGCCGGATTCATGCAGGCATAATCGAGCACGGTCATATAGCCGTCCTGATTGCGGGACATGGCCGTCACGCGCGCGAACAGATGATCGGGGATGATCGAGACGTCGACAGCGCCCTTCACATCGATCTTGTTGAAGGAGCCGTAGGTGGCCTGCAGATAGCCGCTGCCGTCGCCCTTCGGCTTCTGCGTGAACAGGCGGATCGCGCCGCCGATGTTGTTCTTGCCGCCCAGCACGCCTTGCGGACCGCGCAGAACTTCGACCCGGTCGAGGTCGAGCAGCTGGAGGTTCGAGCCGAACAATGTGCCGTAATATTCGTCGTCGATATACATGCCGACGCCGGGCTCGCTGGCGAACGCGGAGTCATATTGGCCGACACCTCGAATGTAGGCCTGCACGGCGCTGCCGAACGCGGCCGGCGCTTTCTTCAGCGTGAGGGCCGGCACCGAGGTGGTCAGATCCGCGAGGCTCGTCATCCCCCGCTGTTCGAGAGTCTGTGCCGTCACGGCCGAGATGGACACCGGCGTGGTTTGGAGCGGCTGGGCGATGTATTGCGCCGTCACGGTGACTTCGGGGAGAACGGAAGTCGAGTTGCCGGCCGTGGCGCCGGATGAGTTCTCCGGACGTCGCAGTGGTCTTTTGACCGAGGGCGAAGGCTGGCGTGCTGGCCATGAGAAGAGCGGTAAGAGCGACGGCGCCGACGCGGACGACTGAGCCCGTTTTCCGCTCCAGGGGGGAGAAGGTTGGTGTGGATATGCGCATGGGTTTCCTCCAATGGGGTGCGCGGTTGGTGATTTTTGGGGACATTATGATTAGCCGGCGCGGACGGTCCCCCCACCCGACACCGTGAGGCAGCCATCACGTCCCAGCCGGACGAGCACGGACCGTTGCGATCGATCTTTCGGAGGAATCACGGAGGAGCGGCTGGCGATTTGGGCGAAAAATTCCTATCGCTCGTTATCGTTTTCGCGACTCGTCCATGAATTTCCCAATGCGGCAACCGCCGTCGATCCATGAAGCTGCACGCCAGCCTTCAAGCCACATTGTGGTCAATTGTGGCAATTTATGGGCAGTTTTGAAAAGTTACGGCCGCATTTAGAAAATGGCCAGAAACTGTGATCCGTATGCAACAGTTTCAAATGGAATGGAAAAATTCCTATCATCTGATAGGGATTTCAGGGATGACGATATTCCTCTGCCGACTCAAGCCGCGAAATGATCCCAAAGGGTCCAGACCCCTATGAAGATGAAGCCGATCCCCACGATCAGCTTAAGCGGCACCATGGTCAGGTAGCGCTCCGCCGTCGCGCCGAGCAGCACCGCGATCGCGGTCGAGGCGACGAGCGCGCCGCCCGCCGCCAAAAACACCACGACCGGCGAATTCTGCCGGTCGCTCGCGAAGAGAAGCGTGGCGAGCTGCGTCTTGTCGCCGAGCTCGGCCAGAAAAACAGTGACGAAAATCGCAACGATCTGGGACATCTCGATCCTACTCTCGAAAACCACCGTGGTGTTTTCGATAGCACGCCGTCCTATCCCTGTCGTCCCTCAGTCCTTGGACAGAGTGGTGCCTGGCCGTCGATAAACGTCAATCGCCGTCTAAACTGTGAATGTTTCGACTCTGGCGAGCGGGACCGTTTTGGTCGGCCGGGCTTTCCATTCACAAGAAGGAAGTCCGGTGCTCGCCGAGTATCGAAATCTCGTCAGGCGGTCAGATTGACCGCCGTGCCGTTGCCGTCCAAGTCGCCAGAGGAACCATCCGTCGTGTCGCCGTCGCGGTCTGCGTCCTGAGCGTGATTTTGGTGGGCCTGGGCGGCCTGAAGATCCTTGATGAACTGGGAGAAGGCCTTCTGAACGGTTTGCTTGTCGCCCGTTTTCAAGGCATCGCCAAGGGACTTGAAGTCCTTCTGGAGAGTGGTGTTGCCACCGAAGGGCTTGTCGTTCTTGGCCGCGGCCGTGTTCTGAATCAGCTTCGAGAGCGAATTATAGGCCTGCTGCGCCCCGTTGAGATCGCCGGTTTTGACGCTCTGCTGAAGCTGGTCGAGATAGTTTTTCTGGTCCTGGGAGCTGTGCCGCAGCGTCTGAAGGGCAATGCTGCCGGAAGCGACATTTGTGATGGACATGGTCATACTCCACTCGAGGATTTCGCCTCCGCCTCGCCCCGAAAGCTTCACTCCCGGCGCGGGTCCATACCCCAAACGCCGGCTATCGTGATGCCCCGACGGCTAAAACTGTCTTAAAAATCAGAACATTACGAAAATTTCATGCGGCGTTTAGATTCGCGGCACGGATTTTACATATTGCCGCGTGACGCAGACGGGCCGGAACCCCAGCGAGGCGTAAAGCTGCTTGGGCGTCTCCTCGGCATGGGCGCTGATCACGATGTCCCCTGCCCCGCCGGCTCGCGCGAAATCGATGGCATGGGCGATGACGGCCGTCGCGACGCCCCGTTTACGGAATGCCGGCTTGGTATAGATGTCGTCCACGACGCCGAGGCCGTTCACCCCCGCGCCGCCTGCCCCGTAGCCGCAATCCGCTCCGTCGATGCGGGCGATGAAGAACTGGAAATCGGGCACCTTCATGCGGGCAACGGCGAGGAGGCCCGCGGCAACGCTCTCGGCAATATCCCGGCTGTCTGCCGGGCCCGTCTCGGCGAAATTATCCCGCAGCATCGCCCCGAAGGACTGCCAATCGTCCGCATCGAGCACCGGCCGCAGGTCGATGTCAGGCGGCGACGCGAGAAGCGGACCGCTCAGCACCATCTGCAGCATCGGGTCGTTTTCGTATCCCTCGAGCGCCAGCCAGGCCTCGACGGCGGGCGGCGTCAACGGATCGACATGAAGAACGCTATGGCTGGCATGGGCGAGTGCGGCGCGGGCCGCCGCCATCATCTCGCGGATCTCGCCTTCGTTCCGGGCGCGGATCAGGCGGAGGTGATTGACATCCCAAATGAGCGGATGATCGGGGTTTCGAACGATCCGGCACCGCGGCCCGTCCCGCACCTCCTGGCCGATCCCCGCGAGCCACGCCCCGGCTTCGGCCACCTTCTCGACGATGTCCATGGCCGAGCGCGCCTCATTGCTCTCAAGGTCAGGATTGCGCGGATTTCAGATCGGCGTCGGTCAGATTGAACAGACGCTTCTTGTCCTCGTCGGACATCGGCTGGTTCATGTCCCGCAATTCCTCGCCGGCCTTCGCCCCGCGCTGCACCGCCGGCCGCCCGCCGACGGACTCGAAGTACCAGCGCTTCACGTTCGGGAAGTCGTCGAGATTCTGCTCCTGCCATTCATAGCGGGAGATCCATGGCCAGGCGGCGATATCGGCGATGGAATAATCGCCGGCGATGAACTCGCGGGTCGAGAGCTGCTTGTCGAGGACGCCGTAAAGCCGCGCGGTTTCCTTGCGGAAGCGGTTCATGGCGTATTCGACCTTCTGCGGCGCATAGCGCAGGAAATGATGCGCCTGCCCCGCCATCGGCCCGAGCCCGCCGACCTGCCAATAGACCCACTGGATCACATTGTACCGGCCGCGCGTGTCCTTGGGCAGGAACTTGCCGGATTTCTCGGCGAGATATTCGAGGATCGCGCCGGACTCGAACATCGAAATCGGCCCGCCCTCGAAATCGTGATCGACGATCGCCGGCATCTTGCCGTTCGGGCTGAGCTTGCGGAACTCCGGCGTGTCCTGGTCGCCCTTGCCGATATTGATGGGAACGATCCTGTACTCGAAGCCGCACTCCTCGCACATGATCGTGATCTTCTTGCCGTTCCCGGTCGGCCAGAAATAGATGTCGATCATCGCCTGTCTCCCGCCGCAGATGAAAACTCGGGGGCAGACTTAGCGTCATTCGCCCGAAAAGGGAAATGCGTTTTGGCACGATTTCAGTTCTTGGCGAAACCGTATCTCTCATAGAGCGGCATGGCGTCCGGCCCGGTGAGATAGGCGAAGAAAGCCTTTACGGCGGCGCTGCGCGTTTCCCTTGGTGATCGCAAAAGGATAGGTGATCGGCTTGTGGGAGTCCGGCGGGAACGCGCCAAGGATCTTGACGCCTTTGTCGATCTTGGCGTCGGTCGCATAGACGATGCCCAGGGGCGTTTCGCCGTGCTCGACATGGGCGAGCGCGACGCGGACGTTTTCAGAGGGCGCGAGGCGCGGTTCGACGGCGGTCCAGAGGCCGAGGCTCGTTAGCGCTTCCTTGGCATAGATGCCGGCGGGCACGCTGTCGGTATTGCCGACCGCGATCCGCCCCTCCGGGCCGATGAGGCCGACGAGATCGAGCTTCGGGGTGATCGTCACGCCGCCGAGCTTGCTGTCGGCGGGGGCGATCAGGACGAGCTGGTTCGAGACCGGGCTCACGCGCGTCGCGGCCTCAATGAGGTCCCGCTCCTGGAGGTAGTCCATCCATTTCTCGTTGGCCGATGCGTAGATTTGCGCCGGCGCGCCGGCCTCGATTTGCCGCGCCAAGCGTCGAGGACGAGGCGAAGGAGAAGCGGACATCCTGGCCGGTCTTGGCCTTATAGGCTTCGCCGATGGCCTGCAGAACATCGGTAAGGCTCGTGGCCGCGAACACTGTGATCGGCTCGGCGGCTCGGGCCGGCTGCATAAGGGGAGCGCCCATGGCCAGCGCGAGTAGACCCGCGATCCATCCGGCCCGGCGGCTCAGTCCCTTTGGACGTCCAAGCATCGATGCAATTGCCCTTCGATATATTTAATTGATATAGCGGCATCCGAACCGATCCGTCCAGCGGGAATTTCCATTCTCATCCGCGCGTCCTTTGGCCGCAGTCTCCCAAGCAAAAGTCCGCGATATTGATTTATTGGCTGGTTATGCCAGACTCCCCGGTAAGAAGACCGACAAACGTCCCGGTCTCGCGCTGGCGTCCGGGAATCGATAACAACGCGGCCACCATTCACACATTACGGTCAGGGAGCACGAAAGATGGGTGCACTTGCTCTGCTGTATGGCGTCGTTGTCTATGTTCTGTTTTTCGCCGCCTTCCTCTATTTCATCCCGTTCATCGGCGGTTCCATGCTGGCCTTCGTCGATGCGCCCCGGACACTCGACTGGGGGAACATATCCGGCGGCAACGCGGCGCTGGTCGATATCGGGCTTCTCCTGCTTTTCGCCGTGCAGCATTCCGTGATGGCACGGCGCAGTTTCAAGAAGATCTGGACCAAGATCGTCGCTCCTTCGATCGAGCGCAGCACCTATGTGCTGGCGACGACGGCCGTGCTGATCTTCATGTATGTCGAATGGCAGCCGATACCGACCCTGGTTTGGAATATTGGGCCGGGTTTCTGGTCGGCGGTGCTGACGGCGCTGTTCTTCGCGGGCATCGTCATCGTCTTCATCGCGACGTTCCTGATCAACCACTTCGAGCTGTTCGGCCTTCAGCAAGTCTGGCACCGGTTCCGCGGCAGCGCCGTCCCCGCGCCGGTCTTCCGCACGCCGCTATTCTACAAATTCGTGCGCCACCCGATTTATCTGGGCTTCCTGCTGGCCTTCTGGTCGACGCCGACCATGACCGTGGGCCACCTGCTCTTCGCGGGCGTCTGGACGGGCTACATCTTCATTGCGATCGGCTATGAGGAACGCGATCTCATGCGCCATTTCGGCCAAGCCTATGTCGACTATATGAGCCGCGTCCCGACGATCATTCCGTTCACGACCTGGAGCTAGCGGATGGCCCTTTGAAGCTTGGCCGGTTACACTCTCCCCGGAGGCATCATATTGGGAGAGGCATGATGACCGACACCAACCCGTCCGCACCGCCGGCGCCGCACGCCATCGCCAATAACGGCAGCGCCTATGGCCGGCCGCCGCAGCATCCCAACAAGCGGCTGACCGAGGTCGGCCCCGGCACGCCGATGGGCGAGCTGATGCGGCGCTATTGGCAGCCGATCTTCGCGTCGAGGGATCTGAAGGACCTGCCGAAGAAGGTGAAGATCCTCGGCGAGGAACTGATTCTATTTCGCGACCGGCAGGGCCGGGCCGGCCTTGTCTATCCGCGCTGCATGCATCGCGGCACCTCGCTGTTCTACGGCAAGGTCGAGGAGCGCGGCATCCGCTGCTGCTATCACGGCTGGCTGTTCGACGTGGAAGGCAATTGCCTGGAGCAGCCCTGCGAGCCGAACGGATCCTGGTATCCCGAGCGTTGCCGTCAGCCCTGGTATCCGGTCGAGGAGCGCTACGGCCTCGTCTTCGCCTATCTGGGCCCGCCGGAGAAGAAGCCGGTGCTGCCGCGTTACGACAATCTGGAGGATATGGGCTCCGATCAGGCGCTATGGTCGATGGTCGGCGGCTTCGGCTCGACCGGCGACAACAGCCTCGATGTCGTGCCCTATTCCTGGCTCCATATGAACGACAACGTCATGGACCCGTTCCACGTCCATGTCCTGCACTCGACCCTGACCGGCCCCCAATTCGCGCCCGAATTCGCGATCATGCCCAAGGTCGATTTCTTCGAGACCGAGGAAGGCGTGTGCTACACCGCCGTGCGCGAGCTCGAGGACGGCCGCCTGGTCGACCGCATCTCGTCCTGGCTGATGCCCAATATCATGAGCGTGCCCGATATCGGTCTGAAGCCCGGCTTTTCGTCCGGCATTTCCTGGGTCGTGCCGGTGGACGACAGCCATTACGTCCAGGCCTTCGTGATGAAAATGCCGAAGGACGCGCCGAGTTTCGGCATCAGCTTGGGCGGCAAGCGATGGGGCGAGATGACCGAGGAAGAGCACCAACGCGTCCCCGGCGACTACGAGGCCCAGGCCGGCCAGGGCCCGATCTCGCTTCATTCCGAGGAGCACCTCGCGACAAGCGACCGCGGCGTCATCATGCAAAGAAAGATGCTGATGAAGCACATGGACATCGTGGCTGAGGGCGGCGATCCGATGGGCGTCACCTTCGACGAGAAGAATGCGACCATTCACGTCCGCTCCGGAAACTTCTATAAGGACGCCGCGGCCGCCGAATAAGCGCCTGTAGCTCAGCCGGATAGAGCATCAGACTTCGAATTTGAGGGTCGGGGGTTCGAATCCCTCCGGGCGCGCCATCTTATCGGCGTCCAGGGTCGCTCTAAAACATGCCGTTGGGGTTTGCCGATGTTTCGGGTATCGGCTGAATGACGTCCCAATGCTCGTCCACTTTGCCGTCTTCGAGCCTTAATATCTCGATGATCGCCCTCTTAACGGTCGGGCTTCTGTATGACAGGACATGCAGAATGACGTAATCGCCGTCGGCGAAGATCGCTTTGATCTCGCTTCTGGCTTCGGGAAAATTGTCCCTTAGGAAGTGGACGAATTCTTCGAGCCCTTCCGGCCCATCTTTGACCAGGGGATTGTGCTGTTTGTATCTGGGGCCGATATATTTCTTCGCGGCCTCAAAATCCTTCTTGTTGATGACGAGATCATAGAAATCCCGCGCAATCTGCTTGTTCTGTTCCTGCTTCGACGACATCGCTGCCTCCAGATGTCTCTGATGTGTCGCGTCACGGAGCCCAATTAGTTGGCTCGGCCCATGACCCGGCAAGTCCGTTCAAAGTTTTGCCGAAAAGTCTTATCGGCTTCCTAAGCTTGGCCACGTTTTCGACTGAGGAGGAGATCGGGCGAACGACGGAGGGCCTCCGGGACTTGTCGAAAACCGAAAGCTCAGGCGTTACGCCGACAGAGTCAGGGTGTCAGTGCATTCTGTTTACAGGTGTCGTCGAGCACCGAATCGAGCGCAATTTCAACGCATTGGAATTACCGTGATAGTGCACTGAATTGACGAATGCCATCAACCTCGGAATTGAGTGCACCGTCACAGTTACGCCCGTCACCGTAACTTGGGAGTTTCGAGCCCTCCCAGGCCGGATTGGCTGGGGCCAACGTCCGCCATCAGTTGTCCATGGCACGCGCGGCGCGGGCCCCGCGAACCTTAGCTCAAGGAAGGCGGTCGGGGTCGTCTAATCCCGTCGAAGCAGAACGCAAGCATCCTGCTGCTTCCTGTAGGGCTGGTCACAATCCCAATCGTTTCCGGAATAATCCAGGTGTGCCTTCGCGGGGATCTGGACGGCGACGCAGGCCCCGTCGACGGCACGGAATCCGCGTTTGCATTTCCATCCCTCTCCATATGACGCGTCCACGAAATAACCGTTCGCTGGAATCTTCACGGCGACGCAAGCGTCCTCGGCCGCCTTGAATCCTCGATCGCATTCCCAGCCCACGCCATAGGATGAGTTGTCCAAATGTCCATTCCGGGGCACCTGGATGGCCGCGCAGGAGTCACCGTCTCGCCGATAGGCCCGATCGCATTTCCAGCGATCGCCGGCGGACACGAGATAGGCATTCGGAGGAATCCTGATCGCGGCGCAAGTGCTGTCGACCGCCCGGTACCCTCGGTCGCAATTCCAGCCGTCGCCAAAGGACGAGTTGTTCAGGTAGGCGTTCGCCGGAACCCGTATGGCGATGCAGCCGTCACCGTCCCGGCGATAACCCCGGCGGCACGCCCAGTCGTCGCCCGTCGAATCCAGAAAAGCATTCGCCGGCACTTTTACGGCGAGGCAGGCTTCATCGACATCCTGGTACCCTCTATTGCATACCCATCCGTCGCCATATCTTTCCGCATGAGCGTTTGCCGGCAGCTCCGCTAGCCACGTCCCGGCCGAGCGCAATGCCGGCGGGCGCCGACAGCAATACTGTCAGCAGCAGGGTTAGAAGCGGAAAGATAGGCTTTCCTCGGGATTCTTATTCGTCTCATTGTCTTTCTTTCCTTTTGCGCGTCGATCCGACCTGCACGAGCAGGGATTTCACTCGTCCAAGAGTTCGCATCATGCGACACCTGATATGGCGCCGGGAGTGCAAGCGCGACTTCATCGTTTTGTATCCGGTCATTTCCATGGCCCGGCTGTCGCCTCGTAACCAGGGCGCGCCGCCGGATTCGAATCATCGTCTCTCGGACCGAACGCGCTATTAGGTCGGCCTGCGCCTTTTCGAAAGCGCGCCAAACGGTGGCCGCCGACAGCCTATCGCTGAGCATAATCAAGCGCGTTATAGGGTCTGATATCACGTCGCTGAGCTTCGGTTCGGACCTTAAGGAGGCATGACCTGCTAATAGTCTGCCCCAACGGTATGCGGCGGATTTATCGCCGAGCGCCCGAAACGAAGTTCATTCGGTATCCGTGTGAGCATGAGGTCGCGCGCCAGAGCTACGTCGAGATCATTCCCATCGACCGTCAATGTCTGCGTAGCACCAGGTTGATCCGGCACGACGTCCAGGTGGAACAAAGTCAATACGCGCCGGTAGGCTGGAAACGAAATGCCTTCCAAGAGCTCCTCATCCGTTTCCACCCGATAAGATGCCTGCCTCGAACAGCCGATCGAATCCAGAGAGGACGAAAGGTCTCCGGAAGGTCACCGTTTTTTCGCTAGAGCGTATGGCCATGCGAGGGCACCGTATCGAAATCGATGTATGCCGGGCATGTGGCGACGAAGGAGGTCGGCCGTCCATCGGTTCCGTGCTTACGACTTCGGCGTCGGCGCGGTCTTGATAGGCGCCTTGTCAGGCGTCTCCGGCGTCGCGGCTGGCTTGGCGGCAACCGGCGCGATCTTCGATTTTTCGTCGGGTTTTGCCTTGTTCGGGTCGATCTGTGCCGCCGACCATTCCTTAAATGACATGTGATATCACTTTCATCATTCAGGACGATAATTTATCGCCATTATAGATATGGGGCTCAAAAAATATAAATCAACGATATATATGAATTTTATTTCATAATTCACAAAGTAATATTTTCGTATTTTCTTTCTAGACATATTTTTATTTTACGATTTCCTAGATGTGTGAAGGTTCTTTTAGAAAAAGTCGATCGACGCCGAAAAGTCCGGCGAACTGCGGCACTTCCTAGAGCGGGATGGGTTGAGGTTGACCCAGTCTCACCCGCTCATGCCGGCGGAAGCGTGGATCCGGTTGACGCAAGCTGCGGGCCGAGCGGCACGAGATTACGGCTTTCGCCGGAATGAGCGGACTTGGCGGTCAGACTGACCGATGCCATCTAAAGCCATCGTGCTCTAGCGAAAGTCCACTCCTCGTCGGAGGACACGGCTCTGAGAGCAAAGCGCGCCATCACGGCTCTTGCGGAACCTCGTCCGTCCAAACGCGAAAGCTGCGAAGCGTATTCGGACCGAAAGTCGTCACCATGGCGACGTCGGCGGCGTCGCGGCCACGCGCTATGAGAATTCGGCCGATGCGAGGAATATTGTTCCGCGGGTCGAACCCATGCCAGCGGCCGCCGAGATAAACCTCGAACCATGCGGCGAAATCGCCGGGCGGATAGGGAGGCGCCATGCCGACATCGCCGAGATAGCCCGTACAGTAACGAGCCGGCATGTTCAAAGCCCTGCAGAACGCAATCGCCAAGATGCGCGTAATCCCGGCAAACCCCGTGGCACTCCTGATACGCTTCTGACGCGGTTCTGGTCGGCCGGGCGTGTTCATAGCCGAACGCGATCCGTTGATGCACGAAATCGCAAATCGCCTGGACCCGTCCCAATCCCGGCACTGCTTTGCCGAACAACGTCCAAGCCAGATCCAGCAGCCTGTCGCTGTCGCAGAACCGGCTCGCCAACAGAAAGACGAGTGTCTCTTCAGGCAACTCTTCCACGGGAACTTGCCAGGCGTCCGATACCTGGGGATCCGGAAGGCCGGAATCCTTGATAACGAAATCCGTGGTGATGGTCATACCGCCCACTGGGGCCACAAGTCGACTGCACCAGTTGCCGAAACCGTCACGATAGCCGGATATAGGAACCGACGGGCTGACGATGATGTGATCCGGCGTCTCAAGGTCGGATACGCGCGTGAAATGGACGTTCAGAGTCAGGATGATCGGAGTCGGTTGCGGGAACTCATATCGAAGTTCATAGCCGGCCCGAAGTCTCATCTCGTTCTCCGCTCTGACAAGATCACAATCGACGCTCTCTGAGCGATATCGGTTTGGAAACAGCGGCCCGCGCGAGCGAGAGCCCCACGCGTTTCGCGAAGATTCCGCAGGAAGACACTAAACCGGCCGAGATTGTCACGACAGCCGTATTACGGTGACCCCGTGCGTAAATCTGTCCCATCCGCCGCGCCAAGACCCATATCGCATTGACACAAAAATACAAAATCCCTCGGCGCCGACCATCGACCTAATCGGCTTCGGCATCATATTTGGTCATCAGCCTTGCAAACGACTTCCGCCACGGCCACTTTAGTTGATAAATCCAGGGTTCGAGCCAGGATAGAGAGCTTGGCGCAAGCAATGCCCGGCTAATCTTTATACCTCCCTATAGTGGAAACTGTGGCGGCAGCTCGAGGCTTCGAGCCGCCCGACCGACATAGACGGCAGGGCCGGCCCGACGGCCGCCGCCAATATCGAAAGCGTGCGATCATTGAGTTCTATATCTGCCGAGGCCCGAAACGACCGACCGGCCCGCCGATACGTTGCGAGCAGGTCTACGAAGCCGACCGACAATCGCTCGATTGCTTCCCTCCGAGATCAGTCCTCGATCCCGGAAGCGCGCGCCATGGGGCGACGCTTGGCAGGGCTTTTCAGCGCATATGGCACGGACGTCAAGCGAAGCCTGTTCCAGCTTATCACGACGGGCCTACCCTTCCTCTTGCTTCTCGCGGTCATGGTCAGCGCCGCCGAACGCGCATATTGGCTTACCCTCTTGCTGTCGGTACCGACTGCGGGCCTGCTCGTTCGCCTGTTCATCATGCAGCACGATTGCGGGCATGGCTCGTTTTTCAGGACGCGAGTCGCGAACGATATGTTAGGGCGGGTGTTAAGCGTCCTCACGCTGACGCCCTATGGCCTGTGGAAACAGGGTCACGCAATTCACCACGCGACAAACGGCAATTTAGACCGCCGCGGCCGTGGCGACGTCGACACCTTGACCGTCCGCGAGTATGAAGCCCTGTCTCCTGTGCGGAAGGTAGCCTACAGGCTCTATCGCAATCCGTTCGTGATGGTGCTGCTGGGCGCTCCCGTCCATTTCATCCTCCTGCAGCGCCTGCCTTTGGGTTGGCGCTTTCGGGACCGGGACTCGCTATTCAGCATCCTGTCGCTGAATCTGGCGCTGGCCGCTGCTTTCGGTCTGTCGATGACGGCCATCGGCGTGACAAATGTGCTCCTGGCCTACTTGCCGGTCATGATCATCGCGTCCTGGATCGGAAACTGGTTGTTCTACGTCCAGCACCAGTTCGAGGATACCTATTGGGAACAGGACGACGAGTGGAATTTTCACGCCGCGGCCTTTCGCGGCAGTTCGTATTTCGACCTTCCGCCTGTGTTGCGGTGGTTCAGCGGGAATATCGGCTTGCACCATATTCACCACATGTGCAGCCGGATCCCGAACTACCGGCTTCAGGCTTGTCTGGAGGTCGTGCCGGAACTGCGCCACATGGCACGACGCATAACGCTGCGCGAAAGCTTGAAATGCTGGCGCCTCGCGCTATGGGATGAGGATCGTCACCGGTTAGTGAGTTTCAGGGATCGGTTAACCGGCAGTCAGGGTTGAGACTGCGCCGCGCCCGTTGAGTTCCCGGCGAATATCAGAATGACAAGATTGCGCGGACTACCCGCCGTGGAGAGCGCACGGACCGGCATTCGGCGGGCTATTTCGCCGCCTTTCGTTTCGGGGCGGGCCGCTCTTTCGCCTGCTTCTTTGCGGCGGCCACCTCTTTGTCCTCGGCTTCTTTTGCGAGCCGTAGCGCCCGAAGGCGAGCCGTCTTTTCTTTAAGCGCCTGCTCGCTTTTTTCTCGAATTTTCGCGACTGATTTGTCGAGTTCCGACGCTTTGCCGAATTTTTCGTCCCACTTGGCTCTTGCTGACTTTTGCATATCGATATGTCCTGCCTGTCAGAGGGTGCAGCAAGGAGAAGGCGCTGCGGAACCTCGCGGAAATCTGAGCGGTCCGAACGGGCGTTTACGGCAGCCTTGAGGTAACCACCTCCGGCCGGGGCCGGAGGTGGTCGCGCGGTGCTCTAGTCGACCAGCTTCAGGTTTTCAGCCGACGACTTGCCGTTCTTGCCTTCGCGGAGTTCGTAAGAGACCTTCTGGCCTTCGTTCAGCGAGCCAAGTCCCGCCTGCTCCACGGCGGAAATGTGCACGAACGCGTCCTTGGACCCATCCTCGGGCTGAATGAAGCCGAATCCCTTGTTAACATTGAAGAATTTCACAGTTCCAGTAGTCATAGTCATGCCTTCTAGCGAATGCGACGGCATACGCGGCCACACCATGTGGCGACGGACCGTCTCCACGTTCACAATGTTAGGGATAACTTGGCTAACCGGACTAGCGGCTGTTCAGATAGCGCATAACGAATGCGAAGTGTATCGGCTAGACATAAGCGAATTTCGCCAAAATACAAGAAGTTCCCTGAATTGGGGGAACTGCATCGTTGGGATCAATGTCCTACGCGCCCGCGTTCGGACCATCGTCGCAGGCGTTTTCAGTGATCGCTGGCGACTTAAAGCTAATGCAGCCCGTGACCAGTGCCTTACCTTTCCGGAGCGCGCTTCCTGTCTCGATTTCCTGGCCGTTCCCTTCCCGAGCCCGATATGTGATCATCCCGCAACGAACAAACGGGGCACCGGTCGCGGTAAGGGGGCGATATCTCATGGTCACGGAGGAGGACGGTCGCGATACGTCGATGTCGCCGTTTCGAAAAGGCCTGCTAGCACTGGCGTTTCTGATGATGGGCGGCCTCGCGGCCTGTAGCAATGGCGCCGATAAGGACGCCGCCTCCCCCGCCGCTCCCATTCTCGATTTCGCGAAAGACGGCAGCCAGTGGCCGTCCTCAGGCGGCGGATATGATGGACAGCGGTTTTCGCCCTTGCAGCAGATCACCACCGAGAATGTGGGCCAGCTCGGGCTCGCCTGGGTAGGGGATTCGGACTTCGCACCGCGGCATCGAGGCGACGCCGATCGTGGTGGATGGGGTCCTCTATGTGACCAGCACCTGGAGCCGGGTCATGGCATTCGACGCCAAGACCGGAGAGAAGCTCTGGACCTATGACCCCAAAGTCGACCGCGCGCGTGTGCGGGCGCTGTGCTGCGATGTCGTGAACCGGGGCGTGGCGGTGTGGGACGGGCGGGTCTATTTCGGAACCTTGGACGGCCGGCTCTTCGCCCTCAACGCCAAGACCGGCACGCCCGATTGGCAGATTCAGACGGCCGATACCACCAAACCCTATTCCATCACCGGCGCGCCGACGGTCGTCAAAGGCATGGTGCTGATCGGCAATGGCGGCGCGGACGCGGGCGCGCGCGGCTATCTGACGGCCTATGACGCCGAGACCGGCAAGCAGGTCTGGCGCTCCTACGTCGTGCCCAAAGGGCCGGAGGGACCATTCGAGAACAAGGCTTTGGAAGAGGCCGCCAAGACCTGGCCGGACGATCCGGTCTGGACCGATGTCGGCGGCGGCGGACCGTGGGACCCTATCGCCTACGATCCGGACCTGAACTTGCTCTATGTCGGCACCGGCAATGACGGGCCGTGGAAGCGCAGCCGTCCCGACGACAAGAGCGACGATCTCTATACCGCGAGCCTTCTCGCCCTGAACCCCGATACCGGGAAGATCGTCTGGCATTATCAGGAAGTGCCAGGCGACCGGTGGGATTACGACGCCACCGGCCCGATGATCCTCGCCGACATCCAGTGGGACGGCAAGCCGCGCAAGGTCATCATGCAGGCGCCCAAGGACGGCGTGTTCTATGTGCTCGACCGGAAGACGGGTGACCTTTTGGCGGCGGACAAATACGGCCCTGCGACCTGGCTCGACCATGTGGACATGACGACGGGCCGTCCGGTGCTGTCGGACAATGCGGATTTCACCAAGCAGGACCGGCTGATCTATCCCTGGCCCAACGGAGGCCATGACTGGCACCCGATCTCCTTCAACCCGGATACCGGCCTCGTCTACATCCCGGCCAACGACCTGCCCATGGTCTACAGCATGCATCGGGGCTTCCGGTATTTCTACGACCTCGGTGTCCCGCCCGATGACTTGGCGAGAATGAAGCAAGGCCAGCCCGAGGTGGTGAACGGCGGATACCTCCGTGCCTGGGACCCCGCGGCCCGCGCGGTGAAGTGGCAGGTCAAGCTTCCCGGCACCTGGAACAGCGGCACGCTGTCGACGGCGGGCGGCCTTGTGTTCCTGGCCTCGAGCGCCGGCTATTTCAACTCCTACAACGCCGCCACGGGCGAGCGGCTGGCCCATATCTTCACCGGCAACAGCGCCATGGCCGGGCCGATCACCTATAAGTTCGACGACGTGCAATATGTCGCCATTGCGGCCGGCTATGGCGGCGCGGGCATGCTCACTACACCCGCCAAGGCGGCAGTGCGGGACTATGAAAACCAGGGCCGCGTGCTCGTCTTCAAGCTCGGCGGCGGTGAGGTTCCCCTGCCGCCCAAGCGCGACGTCAAGCTCGGCCCGCCTCAAATCGACGCCGGTTCCATGCCGCCCTTGAGCGATGAAATGAAAGCTAAGGGCAAAGCCCTCTACGGCAATTGCGCAGGCTGCCACAGCACCGGCGGCGGTACGCCCATGCTGCCCAATCTCTCGCGCGTGCACGACATCGGCGAGGACGGCCTGAAGGCCATCCTGCTGGACGGCGTCCTGGCGCCTAACGGCATGCCGACTTTCAAGGGGCGCTTAAGCGAGGATGACGTCCATGTCCTGTACGAGTTCATCTCCCGCGGGCTCCACAATGTCCCCACGGAACCTTTTTATTGAGCGTTTAGGCGCTGGGGAGCTTTTTTCGGCCCCTTGGCGGGAAGAAATTTCGCGTCGCCTCACGAAATGACCTTGACGGTCGCCAAGCTTAAACTAATTCTAATCTGCAAGTTAGGCACTTGATGCATATCAAGTGCTGCTGCTTGCGGGTGTGAGCACGGTGCACTTAAGCCCCGTGAACGGCTCAAACGGATCGGACACAATGCGCACAGCGGGAGTGCGACGTCCGAAAACCACACGCCCACGACCGGAATATGATCGGAGAGAGACATGGACGCCAAAGTTGACGACAGAATGGGCAAATGCCCGGTAATGCATGGAACGACGAATGTCGGCATGCGCTCGAACAGTGACTGGTGGCCGAACCAGCTGAACCTCAGGATCCTCCGCCAGAACGCACCCCAATCGGACCCGATGGGCAAGCGTTTTAACTACGCCAAGGAATTCAAGAAGCTCAATTACAAAGCGCTGAAGCAAGACCTCCACGCACTAATGACCGACAGCCAGGAATGGTGGCCGGCGGATTTCGGCCATTACGGCGGCCTTTTCATCCGAATGGCGTGGCACGCTGCCGGAACCTACCGGATCGGCGACGGCCGCGGCGGCGCGGGGACCGGCCAGCAGCGCTTCGCTCCCCTCAACTCCTGGCCGGATAACGCCAACCTCGACAAGGCGCGGCGGTTGCTGTGGCCGATCAAGCAGAAATACGGCCGCAAGATTTCCTGGGCTGATTTGATGATCCTCGCCGGCAATGTCGCGCTCGAGTTGATGGGCTTCAAGACTTTCGGCTTCGGCGGCGGCCGTGCCGATGTGTGGGAGCCCGACGAAAGCGCCTATTGGGGCAAGGAGACGTCCTGGTTTCCTGATCCGGCCAGCGACAAGCGCTATGCCGGCAACCGCGAACTCGAAAATCCGCTTGGCCGCTGTGCAGATGGGCCTGATCTACGTCAATCCCGAAGGGCCGAACGGCAACCCCGATCCGGTCGCTGCCGCCATCGATATCCGCGAAACCTTTAAGCGCATGGCGATGAACGACGAGGAGACCGTCGCACTCATCGCAGGCGGCCACAGCTTCGGCAAGACCCACGGCGCCGGCGACGCGATCGCTGATCGGCCCCGAGCCCGAAGCCGCGCCGATCGAGCAGATGGGCTTCGGCTGGAAGAGCGGATACAGCACGGGCGTCGGCAAGGACGCCATCACCGGCGGCCCCGAAGTCACCTGGACGCAGACCCCGACGAAGTGGAGCAACTACTTCTTCGAGAATCTGTTCGGCTACGAATGGGAGCTGACCAAGAGCCCGGCCGGCGCTTATCAGTGGAAAGCGAAGACCGACGACAAGCCGATTCCGGACGCATTTGATAAGAAAAAGCGTCAGACGCCGACCATGCTGACGACCGATCTCTCGCTGCGGGTCGATCCGATCTACGAGAAGATTTCGCGGCGCTTCCTCAAGAACCCGGATGAGTTCGCCGATGCGTTCGCTCGCGCATGGTTCAAGCTGACCCATCGCGACATGGGGCCGCGATCTCGCGTTATCTCGGCCCAGAGATTCCGACGGAAAAAGCTGATCTGGCAGGATCCGGTACCCGACGTCGATCACAAGCTGATCGGCCCGAAGGACATCGAATCGCTCAAGAAGAAGATCCTGGCGACCAAGCTCACAACGGCCGAGCTCGTCTCGACTGCGTGGGCCTCGGCTTCCACCTTCCGCGGCTCCGACAAGCGGGGCGGCGCGAACGGCGCTCGCATCCGGCTTGCCCCCATGAAGGATTGGGAGGAAACCAGCCGGCCCAATTGGCCAAGGTCCTGCGAGACTCTCGCCGGCATCCAGCGAGAGTTCAACAAGACGGCCAAGGGCGGCAAGAAGGTCTCGCTCGCCGATCTGATCGTGCTTGCGCGGTTCGGCGGCCATGGAACAGGCGGCGAAGGCTGCCGGTCATAATGTGACCGTTCCCTTCAAGCCGGGCCGTACCGACGCGACACAGAAGCAGACCGACGTCGAAGCGTTCGAGTACCTCGAGCCAGCCGCGGACGGGTTCCGCAACTACCTCAAGGCCCGGTATTCGGTTCCGGCCGAGGAGCTTCTCGTCGACAAGGCGCAGCTTCTGACGCTGACGGCGCCGGAGATGACGGTTCTTGTCGGCGGCATACGGGTCCTCGGCGCAAACCACGGCAAGTCCAAGCATGGGGTTTTCACCGAGCGCCCGGCACGTTGACCAACGACTTCTTCGTCAATGTGCTCGACATGGGAACGGTGTGGAAGCCGACTTCGGACGAGAATGTGTTCGAGGGCCATGACCGAAAGAGCGGCAAGCTGAAATGGACCGGCACGCGGGTCGATCTCGTCTTCGGATCGAACGCCGAGCTGAGGGCGGTTTCCGAGGTCTATGGCGCAGCGGACGCCGAGAAGAAGTTCGTGACCGACTTCGTAGCGGCCTGGACCAAGGTAATGAACGCCGACCGCTTCGACCTGGTCTGAGTTCACCCTCCCGAGAGGCACCGAATGCCAAGGCGCAGAAATGTGCCTTGGCCGTGCTTTATTGACAGCGCCATAGTATCGACTGTTACTGTTGGACAAGCAGCCGATAGCGGGACGGGGGATCCGGCAGATGAGCGACACGGCAATCAGGATTTCGCGGCGGGCCTTCATGGCGACCTCGGTCACCTTGGCCGGCGGCGCGGCGCTGGGGGTGATGCCGATCTTTTCCGGGAACAAGCTGTTCGCAGCTTCCGCCGCGCCGGCGGAGCCCGTTCTCACCTTCGATGCCTATTTCACCGGATGGCCCGTCTATGACAGGAGCGGAACTGCGCTGGCCTATGAGCCGCCGATTGCGACCCAGCCCGGCTCGGCGCTCGCCGCCATGAGCGACGAAGAGTTTCATCGCCACTTCTTCCATCTCTAGGACAACGACATGGTTGACTATCCCAAAGGCGCCTCCGGCTTCGGCCAGCCGCAGCGGTTCGAAGCGAATGTCTATGACTGCGAGACGACCGGCACCGTTCCGAAGGACCTGGCCGGCTCCTTTGTCATGGTCGGGCCGGAATGGTATTTCCCGCAGATGTATGCCGATGACGGCATCATCAACGCCGACGGCCACATCTTCAAGTTCCGGTTCAAGAACGGCGTGGTCGATTTCCAGTCGCGCTGGGTGAAGACGCCGCGCTGGGAAGCCGACCGCAAGGCCCATCGCCAACTCTACGGCAAATACCGCAATCCCTATACCGACGATCCGAGCATCCGCGAGGCGACACTCAAGCAGCCCAATCTCCGCACCCTCGCCAACACGCATACGCTCGCTCACAACGGCAAGCTGTTCGCGATCAAGGAGGATGCGCCGCCCTTCGAGATCGATCCCAAGACGCTCGACACGATTCCGGGCTTCTATGATTTCGGCGGCCAATACGACAGCGAGACATTCTCCGCCCACAACAAGATCGACCCCATGACCGGCGAGTTGCTGGCATACGGCTACGAAGCGGCGGGCCTGTGCTCACCCGATCTCTATGTCTACACCATAGACAAGACCGGCAAGATCACGCGGCGCTGGCGGACGAAAATGCCCGAGGTCCGGATGGTCCACGACATGGCGGCGACGGAGAAGCATTTCATCTTCCCCTGCGGGCCCTATGTCGACGAGCCTCGACTGGCTGAAGAAGGGCAATTGCCACTGGGCCTGGGACGGCAACCGGCCGAGCCTGATCGGCATCCTGCCGCGCGACGGCGACGCCAAGGACATGCGCTGGTTCAAGGGCAAGGGCCGGGCGATGGTGCACATCGCGAACGCCAAGACCGAAGGCAATATCGTTACGATGTATGCCGCCTATGTCGACGGGCCCTTCGCCCCGTTCATCCCTTACTTCAAGTCGATGGACGGGTCACCGCTGAAGCCCTCGCCGGCGCTGCTTCGCAAATATACGTTCGATCTCAATTCCAAGAGCGACGAATACAAGGAAGAGATCGTCTGGAACGCGCCGGTCGGCGATATCGTGCGGGTCGACACCCGATATATGACCTGCCGAACCGCTACGCCTATCTGTCGCATAACGACCCCACGAAGCCGTTCGACGAGGCGCGGGTGGGCAATCTCCGCGGCCGGGTCACGAACGTCTATTCCCAGTACAATCTGGAAAACAACGCGGTCAGTACGTATTTCGCCGGCCCGACCCACAGTCTCGCCGAGCCGACCTTCGTGCCGCGCGGCAAGGCGAGCCGAAACGCCGTGATGCACGGCTCCGGCGACGAAGGCGACGGCTATGTCATCGGCCTGGCCTCGAACCTCGCCGAGATGCGCTCGGAGCTCGTCATCGCCGACGCCAAGCACCTCGAAGACGGCGACGTCGCCCGCGTCATCCTCCCCTTCCGCACCAGCGGCCTCCACGGCCTCTGGATCGGGGATGATGAGGTCGATTTCGGGTAAGGCGCTACCCGCTGGTCTTAGATGGAAGAATTGCTCTCGGTCTAACGACCGAGCATTATTCAAGCAGCACAGTGCATGTGGTCGGTCAGGGTTTTAGAGAGTAAACGCGACCCAGGCCTTATCCAAATTTGTCTTTTCCTGTGCCACCCGCACACCCGAAAGTACCAAGTACTAGACGTCGTAGCCACAAACGTCCTTTTTCGCGTGCGAACACAGGCGCAATCGATGGACTGGATGACCTTACTAAGCGTTCTTGTCGGAGCTTTTTCCGCAATTGGGGCTGGTGTGTTCGCCCACTGGTATCAGGAGCACAGAAAAGCGAAATCTCTACGAAGTGCACTGCGCGCCGAAATAAAGTCGATAATCGAGCTCGTCGCTCGTCGGGACCATGTGACCCATTTCAAGAGTTTCTTGGACGCCTGGAAGCAAGGACAACGCCTTGATCAGATTCCAGGAATTGTCAATTTAACGGAACAAAGTAGAGATCGCGCGACGAACATCTTTCTTTCCAACCTGTCTGACATTGGCCTACTTCCTCCGGATATTGCGACCGATGTAGTCACTTTCTATCAACTATACGAAGGCATCACGGACGACATCATCGGCCTGGAGGGCCTGGATCTCGAGACAAGGAAGAACTTGCTGGCCGACGACCTCCGCCTTTGGGAGGACGCCCACGCACTTGGTCAGTCTTTGCTTGAGCGACTGTAGCGGTACCTTTAGCCTAGCGTTCTAGACTGTGACTAACCTCCGGCTTCTGGTCCCGATCATGCCATGTATGAATAACCGACGACCAGGAGTTCAGAAACAAGCTAGCACCGAAGCTGACACCCATAGGTCGATCGAACCAAACCTTAGACTTCTATTTTTTTGAGGCGTGGGCACTCGAATCCTCCGGGCGGGCTCGTTGCCGCGCAGCAGCATTGACTGCCCAAGCCCTAGCGAGCCGGTCAGGCCTAGCCGGATTTAGCATTCACCTCATTGGTGCAACACGAGATTCTGGCTGATCGGGTAGTTGCCGTCATAGGGCGGCCAGTTGGGCATGGGCAGCAGGGGATCGGCATAGACCATGGCGGCGTAGACCCGGCTGATCTTGCCGCCGTCCAGGAAGAAGATCTCCATGAAGCAATTGCGGCGCTTGGGGTTCAAGGGCTCGCGGATGAAGATCGCCGAGGCGACCACGACCTGGGCTTCCTCGTCCACCATCAGATAGCGCCGCGCGGCGACGTTGATGATGCCGAGCCCGCCATAGCCGGTGCGGCAATCGGTCTGGCTCTCGAAATCCTGATCGGCCTTCGGCACCGGACGACTGGCCCATTGCGGGCCGCCGAGGCCGTTTTCTAACCGGAAGCAGCCGGGATTGGCCTGGACGTGGCGGCCCGTTCCCGCGGTGATGCCGTCGAAATAGCTGTTGACCGCGGCCACCAGCTCGTCGCGCGGATGGCGCTCGGATTTCGGGACCACGCGTTGCTCCGGCGGGGTCTTGAGCAGATTGTCGACGTCGAAGACGCCCTTGCCCTTCACCCCCATGATGTCGGGGTCACTCGCGCGTGAGATATGCCATTCGGCCTCGCCGATCTGGTCGCCATGGAGCTTCAGCCGGAGCGAGACGATGGCCGGGCTGTCACCCTCCTTCATCGTCCCGTAGAACTCCGCCTGTTGCGTGTCGGCGTCGAAATAGCGCCGGTCGAGCGCGCCGATGCCGGTATTCGTCTTCCAGATCCCCTCGCCCGGCGCGGTGAGCACCGCGTTCTGGGTCTGACGGAAGCCGACCCAGAGATTCGCCTTGGACGGATCCTTGGCGACGACCGCGTTCAGGAATTGATCGAGCTTGCCGCCCAGGCATTTGCGGTCGCAACTGGCCTTCGCATGGGCCGAGCCTGCCGCCGCCGCGAGCCCGATCGCCAATAATCCCGCCACCCAATATTTCTTCATTCTTCCCCTCCGTTTCGGAATGTGACCGTGCCTATTGGTTCTTCATCCGGTGGATCGTGACGCTGTACGGATGAATGTCGGTGCCTTCGCGGGAGCCTGAGAAGCTCATCTCGTCGCCCGTGACGGTGCCCTTGGCCGTGTTGCGGAAGGCCTTGCCGCCGTTCTCCTGCACCTCGGAATCCCAATCGAACTCGTGCACCACGAAAAACGAAATCGCGTCGCCGTCGATCGTGCCGTCGGCGATTTTGTAGACCTTGCCGTCCTCGCCGGTGACGGCGCCCGTGAATTGGTCCCCTGCCCTGTCGAACGTAAAGACGTATTTGCCGTCCGCCGTCCATTTGCCGCTGAGATCGGCGGCCAACGCCGGTACCGCCGCCACGCTCACGACGAGCGCCAGGACGACTGGAATCAATCGTTTCATCTTCGCCTCCCCTTTTGTTCCGCGACCACTCTAAATCACTCGACGCTCCAAGTGGACAGCATTTTGAAATGTCGAACAGGGCTGCAACTTCGGCTTGCGAACGGGACTCCCGACGCCTACGCTTGCGGACCACAGGTCGTCGAAGGGGGGGCTATCGAATGACCACAGAGACCGAGACGCGCGCCTTCGAGGCGGCGACCTTCGCCAAAGTCGCGTGGCGTCTCGTCCCGCTGCTGTTCCTTGGCTATTTCGTCGCCTATCTCGACCGGGTGAATGTCGGCTTCGCCAAGCTGCAGATGGCGGGCGACCTGCATTACAGCGATGCCGTCTATGGCTTCGGCGCGGGCATCTTCTTCATCGGCTATTTCCTGTTCGAGCTGCCGAGCAACCTGATCCTGACGCGGGTCGGCGCGCGGCGATGGATCGCGCGGATCATGATCACCTGGGGCGTGGTCTCGTCGGCCTTCGTTTTCGCCGGCGTCATGCACTGGGGACCGGTCGCCCCCGCGTTCGGCTGCACGGATGCGGAATTCAGCTTCTACGCCCTGAGATTTCGTGCTCGGCATCGCCGAGGCGGGCTTCTATCCCGGCGTCATTCTCTATCTGACCTTCTGGTTCCCGGACAAGCGGCGTGCCCAAATGGTCGCCTGGTTCATGACCGCGATCGCCGTCTCGAACGTCATAGGCTCTCCGATTTCCGGGGCGACCCTGCAATTCCTGGATGGCGCGCAAGGATTGCGGGGCTGGCAATGGCTGTTTCTGGTGGAAGGCATTCCTTCCGTCCTGCTCGGCATCGTCATCCTGGCGGTTTTGCCGGACCGGCCGGAATCCGCGCGCTGGTTGAGCCAGGAGGAGCGTGACCTCATCATCGACCGCGTAGCGGCCGATGAAACCGCCAAGGCCGAACTCGGCCAGCGCCACAACGTCGCCGACATCTTCATGGACCTGCGCGTCTGGGTGCTCGCGCTCATCTATTTCTGCGGCGTCCTGGCATTCTATGCGGTGAATTTCTGGATGCCGACGATCGTCGAGGAGATCGGTATCGACAAAGGCGATTACCTCGAGGTCGGCCTTCTCACGATGATCCCCTGGGGCGTGGCGGGCGTCGCGATGGTCGCCTGGGCGCGGCATTCCGACCGCACCGGCGAACGACGCTGGCATGTCATCATCGGCATCCTGGTCGCGATCGTAGGGCTTCTCATGCTGGCGTTTGTCGGCCACGCTCCGGTGGCATCGATCGTCGGGCTGACGCTGGTGACGACTGGACTACTGTGCGCGATCACGGCGTACTGGTCGCTGCCGATGGCTTTTTTGTCCGGCGCGGCCGCTGCGGGCGGCATCGCCTGGATCAATTCGCTCGCCAATCTTGCCGGTTATTTCGGCCCCGACCTGATCGGCCGTATCCGCACCGCAACCGGCGGCGACGCCACGGCGGCCTTTCTCGTGCTGGCGGCCGCCGCCCTGCTCGGCGCGGTCCTCACCTATGCTCTTCCGGCAATCCGGCCGAAACCGTCGCCCCTCGCCATTACTCCGCCTTGAACGCCCGCCAGGAATGGGGCGGCACTGTGATCGTGTAATGCAGGTTCTTGTCCGCCACGCGCGGGCCGAAACCGGCTGGGCGGACGGGAACGGCGCCGTTGATGGTACGGCCGGTTTCGAGGTTGGAGATGCGCTTGAAGCGGTCGCTGGTGACGACGTCGAGCGTCACCGGCTTGTCCCGGAACGATTCCACGACAAAGGTGTCATTGTCGTAGGTGATGAGTGCGACATCGGACGGGCCGTCCAGGCGCACGAAGAGATCCTGGGTCACGGTCTGGCGGAATCCGGGTCAGGACCTCCGGCGGCAGGCGGTAGAGGTCGGAGAAATTGTCGGGGATGGTCAGGATATAGAGGTGGCCGGTCTCGTAATCCGCTGAATGCAGCATGGGCCAGCCGCTCTGGCCCGCGATGGCGGAGACGAGCTCCCAGCTATCGTTGGTCAGATACTCGATCTCGGGGATGAGCATAGGCTTGTCGATATGCAAGAGCGGCCCCCAGGATCGGGCCTGGAAATCCTGGACCATGGCCTTGCGCTGGCTTACCGAGAATCTCGGCGATCTGATGGATGCCCCAGGATTGCAAGGCCACCAGGAGGCCGGATGTGATCACCACGTCACCGCCTTCGGCGAGATGATGCTCGATCTTCTTGATGATATCCGGGTCTTCCTTGGCGCATTCGGTCAGCAAAATGGTGCGGGCGTTGTCGGGGAACTCCGGCCGCAAGTCGATCGGGATGCCGATCATGCCGAGATAGTCGTGCAGGAAATCCTCGCCGCGCGAATGATAGGGCCGGTAGGACGCGACGCCGACGGGCTTGCCGAGATCGCCCAGGACCTTGTCGACATCCGCGAGCGCGGTTCCGGCGGCCAGGGCGAAGGTCGGTGTTCCCGTCCGGCCTGACGCCTTATAGGCCGCCATCATCCTGTCGAAATCGAAGCTCGTCCCCTGTCCTTGCCACGGCGCGCGGAGGCGGTCGGAAATCGGCGTCTGGAGCTGGCTGAAATCGAATAGCGTGATTTCCGGCGCTTTGGCAAACATCGTCAGCCAGAGCTGCTCGGCGTAGCGGTCGAGCGTGAAGGACGCGGCGGTATCCACCCAGCCGCCGCGGTTATGGCCTGGGTTCAGATTGTCGAAATAACGGAAGATCTGATAGCCGAGATAGGGTTGGAGATGCTGGGCGTTCCTGACGGCGTCGCGGGTTTCGGTGCCGGTATAGATGCCGTCGAAATCCTTCGGGCCGGTCTCCAGATTGAAGCCGAGCCCCTGAAAATGCATGTACCAGTTCGGGTATTTGATGATCACCTTGACCCGCGGATTGACCGCCTTGGCGGGTCCTATGACGAGTTCGCGCGCGGCCTTGGCCATGAGGTCGAGGCGGTAATCCGTCCAGCTCCTGTCGCCCCGCGCCTTCACCTCGCCGGCCGTCTTGCAGCTCGTAAAGAAGAAATCGTCGAGGATGATCTCGTCGAAATGCCGCGCGGTGAATTCCACCACCTTCTTCACCCAGGCGCGGTCCTCGGGATCGGAGTAGCAGAAGGTCTGGAAGTTGTTGCGCTCGTTGACCGTGAAGGTGATGCCGCCCGCGACCTTGATGCCGCGTTTCTTGAAGAAGGCGATGGCCTTCTCGAGCGTCTTCTCGTCGATCAGCGTCTTGTCGCGATGGGTTTCGAGGTAGATCTTGGAGACCTTGGCGTCGCGCTCCATGACATCGAAGCGCTTCTTGAGCCAGTCCGTGTCGCCCATCTTCTGCACTTCGAAGACGCGGGCATAGACCGCGGCGTGAAAGTTCTTGTAGACGTCCGCGGCCCTCGCCGCCCCCGCCGCAAGCACGACCATCGCCAATGAAAGCCAGATGCGGCGCAGCATCACCGGACGCCCCCCTCGTTCTTATGGTGCGGCGCTCACGCTAGCCCAATTCCGGGCCCGCTTCCACCCGTCGCTAACGGTGTTTCTTGCGCCGTTTGGGAGAGCCGTAGACGAGTTCGCCATCGATGAAGGTCGCCATTACCTTCACGGCGTGAACCTCGGAAATCGGAACGTCGAACGGGTTCTTGTCGAGCACGATGAGATCCGCCCGCTTTGCCGGCCTCGATCGAGCCTTCGTCCTTGTCGGTCCCGAGTTGGCGCGCGGCGTCGATGGTATAGAGATCGACCGCCTCTTCGAGCGTGATGCGTTCGCCGGGCGCTTCGGGCTCGCCCGACGTCGCGCCTGCCGGCAGGCGGGTGACGAGGGTTTCGATCGCATACCAGATGTTCGGCGTCGACGCGGTCGGCCAATCCGTGCCGCCGACGGCCGGAACGCCTTCATCCAACGCTTCGCGTACCGGCCAGGCCCGCGCGATCCGATCGTCCCCGAGAACGGCGCGCATGCCGCCCGCGCCCCAGATGGCGGGAGAGAATTCCATCGTCGCGCCCAAAGCTTTGGCGCGCTCGATATCGGAGGCCTGGACGAAGTTCGCGTGGCTCATCTCGTGATGCGGCCCATCGGGGCCATTCGCCTTTCGCGCCGCCTCGATCGCATCGAGCCCTTCACGAAAGGCCGCATCGCCGGAGGCGCGAAACTTCACGGTCAGACCGGCCTTGTCGAACCGGGTCACAGCCGCCTTTAGAACGTCCGGCGATACGAGCAACGATCCGTGAAAGTTGGAAGGACCGCCGGGAACCTCCTCATAGGGGTCGATGAAGGCCGCCCTCATCGCCGGGCCGGGCATACCGTCGAGGTAGATCGTCACGCAGGCCGGCGCGATATCGGGCCGGGCGAAGGACGCCGCTTCCGTGATCGCGTCGATGGCGTCCGGATTGCTGCCCTGATCGACATCCGGCCGCCAGAGCATGCAGATTCGGACATGCTGCTTCAGCTTTCCGGCATCGGCAAACCCATCATAGGTCTTCATTTGCGGCCGCGTGACGGACGCATCGGTGAAGGCAGTGACGCCGAGCGAGAGCAACAACTGCGTTGCCCAATCCAGATCGTGGTCAAGCGTTTCGGGAGTCGGCAGCGGGATCACGGCGAGGAACGGCGCGATGGCTGCGTCGCGCAGCAAACCGGTCGCAGGGGAGATGCCCGCCAAGCGCAGCGCCCGGGAATTCGCCCAAATGTTATGGCCGCTCGCGTCCACCAGAAGGACCGGGTTGTTCGGCGCGACGGCGTCGAGCATTTGGCGTGTGGCGGCCGCACCCAAGCGCTCGGCACGGAACTGGCCGCCGATGATCCACTCGCCCGGCTTGCGCAGCGCCGCGCAATCGGCCACGGCCTTCACGATGCTTGCCGCCGGCCCCGGCGCGAAGTTGCAGCTGTCCAGAACGAGGTTCGCCCCGTTCAGCGGATGGACATTCATGTCGATAAGGCCGGGAAAGACGGTCTGCCCTTTGAGATTGACGACCCGGGTCTTGCCGGACCGCCATTTTCTCACCTCTCGAGACGAACCTACCGCCAGGATCCGCCCGCCGCCGACAGCGAGCGCGTCCGCCCAGGTCCCGGCCGTGTACACATGGGCGTGGGTGAAGATCAGATCCGCCGTCTCGGACCCGTCTTTAGACGCGGCCTTTGCGCTCCCCGTCGCGCACACCAAAGCGGCGCTTAGAAAGAGGCAGCGGGCTGCGGCGGACAGGAGGGTCCTCCCCGCCGCGCCCATCACGGTACTCTAATTCGACTGTTGCGCCGGCTGCTGCTGCCGGATAATGCCGCCGTTGTCGTCGGCCTGCGGCGAGGGATTGTTGCTCAGATTCACGCTGATCGTATGCACATAGCGGAACTTGCCGTTCACGAAGCGGAACGTGTGCGAATCCGGCATGCCGGAGGTGCTGTTGCCGAACCGGCAGAAGATGTTGACGACGCCCTTCTCGGGGTCGACGAGGTAATCGCGGTTCACGATATAGAGGATGCCGGCCGGGATACCCACCTTGCAGGTGGCGTCGGGCTTGTGGTCCCGGTCGGTATAGGCGCCGCCTTCGAGCCGCGCGCAGGGCGTGCCCCAGGGCGCTTCCATCTCCTTGTCGGAGAACTGATCGAGATAGGCGTCGGCGCCGTAGATCATGTCCTTGACGGGGGTCCGCTCGTTCTCGGGCAGCTTGCCCCAGTTCTCGGCGCTGGCATGCTTCTCATACGGCGTGGCGTTGAACAGCCAATCGCCCTTGTCGGAAACCAGGCTGTCGATCCGCACGACCTTGCCCTCGTTCAGATAGAGCCGGGTGCCGACGACATAGGGATGGCCGCCCTCGGTGACCACGAACTCGGTGAAGGTCTTGCAGCGGTCCGGATCGTGATAGCTCGACGAAAAGGCGACCGGCAGGGCTTTGTTCCACAGGCCCTTGTCCTTATCGACCTTCTTCATGTTCTCGACGTATTCGGCCTTGTCGGCCATGGGCAATTTCGAAATGTCGCCCGCCTTCTGCGCCTCGATATAGGCCATGGTGGCGGAATGCAGTTGGGCGCTGGTGCAGGTCGGCTTATCCACTCGTTGGGCCTGGGCGCCCGTAGTCGCCAAGACACCCGCAAGGCCCGCCAGTAGGCAGGCGGAAATGAGTCTCTTCATCATTTGTCGTCTCCGTTATCGTGCAGTCGTTGTTGTTTTTTCGGTCGTCCCGATTGTGCTCGGCGGATGCCCCGACCCTCCTTGCGGTATTCTTGTTCCCGGTGCTCCGGCTGGAATTAATAGCATAAGGCGTATAGAGGGAAACAGGTACCGGCCCTACTAGAAGGCGCTGCCTCCTACGGATCGCCGCTCTATCGCTGGAACTTGAATCTGAAGCGGATCACTTTTCGGGGTAAGGGTATTTCGCCCATGATCGGCGGATATTTCCACTGCTTGATTGCGTCCAAGGCCGCATCATCGAAAACGCTCAGAGGGAAAGATTCGATCACGGTGGCATCCTCGACCGCGCCTTTGTCGCTAATCCGGTAGCTGACGGTCGCCTCCCCCTCCAACAGAAGTTTCCTGGCTGTCTCGGGATATCGCCCATGGCCCATATGCAGCACGGGCATCGATTGAACCAAGGCCGAGAACGCAGGATCCTCCTCGAACCCGACCGCATCGGCGTGTTTGTTCGCCTCGGCGACCTGCTCCGGACTCGCCCCTTCGTCCCCCAACATTGCCGCCAGATAGTAATGGGCCGCGCGAACATAAGGATTCGTGGGAGGCAGAGTAGCGCCGGGTCCTGAAAGAATTCGCTTGAGGGCGTCGATCGCGTTGTTCCGCCCGCCCCTGAATTGACTTTTCGCATAGTTGAGAAGCCGCGCCGCGAATTCTTTAGGATCCGTCTTGGGGTTGCTCGCGTAGATATCGAAGCTTCGTTCGACGTCGCTGCCCTGCGTGAAACCGCCGGCCGCGGCATAGGCATATAGGACATCGGCCACGCGCAGATCGTCTTTTCGGCCTTCGGCCTTTGCGATAAGGGCCGCCCGCGAAGCATAAGGTTCGCTCCCTTTGGCGCCGCTCACATTCGTCAACAGGGCCAGCACTGGCAGAAGCCGCGCATCGTTCTTGGGATAAATCTTCTCGAAAGCGTCGAGCGCATGCTTCGCCGCAGTGCGAGCCTCTGCCCGATGATCGAAGAGAGCAAGGAGCATGCCGTAATCATACCAGGCGGCCGCGATCCGAAGATCGGGTTTATCGGACGCATCCAGAGCCTCCCCAAGGGCGTCTTCGACGAGATCAAGCGCCGCTTGTTCCTTGCGGGCGACCGCGAGGTCCGTGTATTTCGCACGCGCGCTCTGAAGATCCGGCGGCGCGGAAACCTCGCTCAGGGCCCGTCTGACGGCGTTCTCGAGAACCGGCGAATCTTCATCGCCCGGATTGGACGCCGCATTTTCCTGAGATTCCGGAACGCATCCGATATACATCCTCATGGCCGCAATGCCGGACATCAGGTCGTCCACGTCATCCGGCGGCAAGCGCCAGTCATGCATGGCGCGGAGGACTGCTCGGTCATTCACGAGCGGTGGATTGGCCGCGAGAATTCTCGCCCCGATTACTCGGCCGTCGCTGTCGACTCCAAAGGCGACGTAAACCCATTTGTCGGGGGCGAGCCGTCGATCGGCGTCCGTCGCACAATTATACGGCGGATACATGTCTATTCGATTGGCCTCGAACTGGAAGCGGCCGATGAAGGCGTCGCCGAGATAGTGAACCACCTTCTCGGCGTCACCCGCCCGGTACATCAAAAAGGCCTTTTCCTGGCGGGCGGCGTAGCCAAGCCATGTCGGCCGCGCCTTTGCGCCGCCGAAATGGCCGATGACATCCTCGTATATCGACTTTGCGTCTTCGAGATTCCCTCTGGAAGCCTCAGTTTCCGCCACATCCAACAGAATAGAGCCGACTTTAGCGTCCTTCTTGCCGAAGGCCTTCGTGGCGACGTCGCGCGCCTCGTCGAAGATCTTGATCGAGAGATCCGGATCGACGAACCGCAAGCTTCGGCCATAGGAGGTGAGTAACGAGACGCGCGCGTCGGGAGATTGCTTGTTCGAGTCGGATTGTTCGAGAAGCTGCTTGAAGAGATCCGCCGCCTTGCGATACTCGCCACGGTCGAGATCGAAACTCGCTATCGCCGACGTCAACTGCTGACGACGGGGATCCGATGGCTCCGTGGTGGCGGTCAGAATATTTTGAGCCTCTTCGAAATAAGGGGCGGCTCGGTCGTACCAGCCCAGACCAGAGTAGAGGATCGCCATATTGAGCGCCATCACGCCGGTTTGAACATTCGTGCGGCCAAGGGCCTTTTCGGTCACGTTCAGGATCAAGCGCCCTTCCGGGATCGCCTCAAGAAACTCCCGGTTTGTAACGTGTTGGACGTAGCGTTGGTAATGGTCCTGCAGCGTAGCCGAAAACGCCGGCGCGCCGGCCGTGACTTCGCCCGCCAGACATAGGCTCGCCAGCCCCGCCCTGAACCTGTTCATCTGCCCCCCCATGCTCCGATCCCGCCCTAGACCATACAGACTAGTGGCCCTCAGCCTTCGCTTCAACGATTTACAGGAGCGTTCAAGCCTCCTTTGCCCTTGAACCCGGACGAGCCGCCGGGTCTTATGGGGCACGATCGGGCGCGTCCCGGAAACGAATGACGCCTTGCCCATTGCGGCATCGAGAGGGAGAGACATAATGAAACTCACGACGTTGTTGGCGACGATTTTGGGAGTGGGAATTTTGGGCGCGAAGATGATCTCGCCGGCCGAGGCGACGCCGCCGGTGCCGATTCCGGTCGAGGATCAGGCGAAGCTCCTCGAGAGCCCGGATCCGCAGCTCGCAGCGAACAAGAAGCTCTGCTACGACATGTACCGCACGATCCTGCAGGCCGGGCAGTGGAAGCGCGCCAAGGAATTCATTGCCGACGACTATATTCAGCACAACCCGAATGTGGTCAATGGCCGCGAGGCGCTGGAGAAATTCATCCAGGGCTCGCGTCCAGAACGGCCGGTCGAGCCGGTCTTGAAGCTGCCGTTGATCTCGATCGTCGCCGAGCGCGACCGCGTGGTCATGAGCTTCGTCCGCACTCTCAAGGACGCCGACGGCAACACCTATTATTCGAGCTGGTTCGATATGTTCCGGATCGAGAACGGCAAGATCGCCGAGCATTGGGACCCGGCCGAGAAGTCGGCGGCGGCCTTGAAGTTCAATCCGAACACCAACAGCCAGTATAAGAAATAAGCCCAGTTTTCTCTTTGCATCGGCGGGAGTTTGTGCTCTGTTTTTCTCCGAATTGGTTGGCGACGTCTTTGGCTCCGGGCCAAATCAGGGGGAGGCAAATGAACAAGTTGTATCTCGTCATCGCGGTGATCGCGGTTGCAATCACCTTCGGCCAAGCCGACGCTCAAGCCGGCCAGAAACACTACAAGCCGGGCGCCACATTCAAGGAGTGCCGCGACTGTCCGCAGATGGTCGTGATACCGGCGGGCTCGTTCATCATGGGAACGCCCAAAACCGACGACATGAAGCAGGACGATGAAGTCCAGCACAAGGTGACGATCGACTATTCGTATGCCGTGAGCGCTACCGAAGTCACCTGGAACCAATGGGAAGCCTGCGTCCGCGACGGCGGCTGCGACGGTATCGCGGTGGAAACCGCGCTCCGCCTCGACCGCGAGGGAAAGCCGAACAAGGACTATGTCGATTTCGGGCGCGGCAACCGGCCCGTGGTCGGCGTGAGCTGGTATGACGCGCTGGCCTATGTCGGCTGGCTGAACCGGAAGACCGGCAACGACGACCTGTACCGATTACTGACCGATTCCGAATGGGAGTACGGGGCGCGCGGCGGCACGACCACGAGATATCCCTGGGGCGACAAGATCGACCACAACTACGGAAATTTCGGTAACGACTCCAAAGAACTCGGCGGGATGGTCGAAGGGCGTGACAAGTGGGACAACGAAACGGCGCCGGTCGCGTCGTTCCCGCCGAACGCCTATGGCCTTTATGACATGCAAGGCAACGTCTTCGAATGGGTTCAGGATTGCTACAAGAAGGATCTCTCCGACGGGCCGTCCGATGGATCGCCCAATTTGGATGGTGATTGCCGCACGCGCATGTTCCGCTCGGGATCCTTCGTCAGCCATCCGTTCATGCACAGATCGGGCAACCGGTCACCCGGATATCCCCCGATGACGCGCGGGCGCAATTATCTGGGCATTCGTGTCGCAAAGACGCTCGAATAGCTCTCGATACTGTTCAGATGGTTCGCCGGTCGTCTGCAAGAGCACAACTGGTTCGCAGCCGAACGAAGACATCGCCTGGATAACGGACAACCCGGTAAGCTTGACCTGCCGCCCGCCCCGCCGACTTGAGCATCAGCGTTTGCTGGCCCTCAGCCGATTGAGGTATTCGAGCTCGGACTTTGCGCGGCTGTCGTTCGGATCGAGCTTGAGGCATTTCTTGTAGAGCTTCTCGGCCTCGCTAAGCCTGCCCTGCTCGACGAAAACATAAGCCGTTCCGCGCCAGGCATGGGCGAGCTCGGAGTTGCGGACCTCGGGCGGCGAATAGGTCTTGGCGGCATCGGCGGCCCGCTTCATCAGGTCCAGGGTCTTGGAATAGTCCTTCTTGAGCTGATGGACGAGCCCGAGCTCGGCCAGCACCCGGGCGTTTTTCGGCGCGACCATCACGGCCATTTCGAGGGTCGCCTCGGCGTCGTCGAGCCGGCCGAGATCGATCAGGGCATAGCCCTTGAGATAAAGCGTCTCGGACCAGAGATTGTTGAGCACGAGCGCCTTCTGATGATGCTTGGCGGCTTGTGACGTGTAAAAGAGCGCCTCGGCGGGCGTACGGGCGCTGTAGACCGGCGACTTTTCGTCCTTCAATTCCTGTTTGAAGTTGAGAAGGATGATGTCGAGATAATCGGAAATCGCGCGTTCCGACTGTCCCTCCGAGACCAGCATCGCCGCCTTGTCGAGATAATCCGCCGCAGTCCTCGGCGTGGCGGTCGTTACACCGGGCTGGACGCCTTTCGCGATAGCATTCGGCACGACCGCGATCGCGAGGCACAGCGCTGCCGCAATCCGAATTGCCGTCTTCCCGCTCATCACACCGATCCCAGCATTTTCGCCTCTAAACAACCCTAACACACTTCTCGGCGCGGGAGCGATAGGCCGACGCTGTGGCGAGCCTCCGTTTTTCAGATTCGATTAAGCATGGACTGATAGCGGTTCTTCGAGCACGGCATCGTCTGAGGTTGTGCCGGCTGCGATGGCCTCGGCGCGGCCAGCTGTCGTGAAAGAAAGTGTTTGTAAGGAGTAAAATGCGTGCGTAAGGCCTTTCTACCCATCGTCGTTCTGTGTGCGGTGGTTGCGGCAATGATAGCTGCTCAGGATCGCCCGAGCAGTGCCGGTCCGTCGCCAAGACTGGCCAAGCCTTATGTGCCGGACTTCAAACGCGTCATGATCGTCGTCTTCGAGAATGCCGACTATGACGAAGCGATCAAGCAGCCGTTCTTCGCGTCGCTGGCCAGCCGCGGGGCTTTGCTCGACCATTTTACGGCCGAGGCGCATCCATCGCAGCCGAACTACGTGGCGTTGATTTCAGGCTCGAACTCAAGGCGTTAAGCACGACGCCAACACGACGGTCGATGTCACGCATGTCGGCGACCTTCTCGAAGATAAAGGCCTGCAATGGAAGGTCTATGCCGAGGACTATCCCGGGAACTGCAATCTCGACGAGCAGCAGGGCTACTACGTTCGCAAGCATGTTCCATTTCTGAGCTTCCTCGACGTACAGACCAACCCTGCCCGCTGCAACCGGATCGTCGACGCCTCTCAATTGCCTGTCGACATCAAGAACGGCGCGATACCGACCTATTCGCTCTATATCCCGAACCTGCTGAACGACGGGCATAACACGGGCGCCGACTATGCGGACAAATGGTTCTCGACGAAGTTCGGACCGCTGCTCAACAACCGGGCATTCATGAAAGGCCTCCTGCTTATCGTGACCTTCGACGAAAGTCAGAGCAAGGTCGACGATGCAGGGATCACCAATCACATTCTGACGATTCTCGTCGGCGACGGCGTCAAGCCGGGGGCCGTATCCCACGCGTCGTACGATCATTACAGCCTGCTTCGGCTCGTTGAAGACCGGTTCGACTTGGGCCATCTCAATCTGAATGACGCCCTGGCCACGCCCATAGACGACATCTGGAAGAAATAGCCCCTTCCCGACATTTCCGACGCCCAACTCACATCGAACGTCGAATCTGTGGCACACTGTTCGTGTGTCTTAGCGCGCTGCGGGCCGTCATAGGCCCCTCGCCTTCCGCCGCCATGCCCGCGTTCGATTGGAGGCCTCATGATCCGCACGATGCTCTACAACCCGGCCAGCGGCACGCTTGCGACCGGCGGCGAAGACCTGCTGGAGACCTGGCGGCGCGATCCCGATTCGATCATCTGGGCGGATTTCGCCGAAAACAACGCCGAAACCGAGAAGAACATCCTGACCGGCACGTTCGGCCTCCATCCCCTCGCTGTGCAGGACGCCCAGCGGATGCGCCACCCGCCGAAGGCCGAACGGTTCACCGACAATCTCTTTCTCCTTCTGAAGGGCCTTCAAACCATGCCGGAGGAATTCGAATTCGGCACGATCCAGCTCGCGATCTTCATCGGAGAACGATTCCTCGTCACCCGCCATTCCGGCCCCTCGCCCAGCATCGAGATGCTGCGCGACGAGATCGAGCAGGGCGGGCTTCAGCTCGGCGCCGGGCCGGATGCCGCGGCGCTTCGGCTGTGCCGGATCATGGTCGACCGCTATGTTGCGCTTCTTCTAAAGCTCGAGCCCCGGCTGGACGATCTCGAAGGCGAGATGACCGACAACCCGAAAGACGCGCTTCTCGCCGAGCTGACGGGGTACAGGACGGATCTGAGGAAGTTCCGGCGCGTGCTGGTCTATCACGTCCAGGTGTTCCAGGACCTGATGCAGAACCCGCCACCCCAATTGCGACCGCAATGCGCCCATGAACTGCGCGACGTCTTTGAGCATCAGGAGAGGGCGAACAGCCTCGCGTCGCTCTATTACGAGGTCTCGTCGGATCTGACCGAAGGCTATATCTCGCTCGCCTCCCACCGCCTCAACAACATCATCCGGGTGCTCACCATCATCACGGCGATCTTCGTCCCGCTGAGCTTTCTCGCGGGCGTCTACGGCATGAATTTCGAATACATGCCCGAGCTCAAGAGCCATCTCGGCTATTTCGCTGTGCTGACGGTGATGGCCACGGTCGCCGTCACCCTGATACTATTGTTCCGAAGGAATCGCTGGCTCTAGCCGGCGGCCAAAGGGAGAGCGTCGATGGGGATAGTGGAGGCGGTCCGGCGGGTCCTGAGCGATGTTCTGTCGCCGATCGCCGGCGCGCCGGGCCTTGGGCTTCGCGTCCAGGAGAGCGACATGTCGCTCAGCCATGCCTGGCACCTCGCCACCGATTGGGCGTCCGGGACGCTGTTCACGATCGGCAGCGTGCCGATCACCGCCTTCGGGATCATCAGCGTCATCGTCATCATCACCCTCTCCTGGTGGCTGTCGAAGCTCGCCCAGGGCGCCCTCACCCGCATCGCCCATTACCGCCCGAATTTCAGCCGGGCCGCTCTCTACGCCCTCAACCGGGTGATGCATTACATCATCCTGGCGATCGGCTTCCTGATCGCCCTGTCGTCGCTCGGGATCGACTTCAGCAAGCTCGCGCTGTTCGCCAGCGCGCTCGGCGTCGGCGTCGGCTTCGGCCTGCAAAACCTGATCAGCAATTTCGTCGCCGGGCTCATGCTGCTGTTCGAGCGGACCCTCAAGGTCGGCGATTTCATCGAGCTTCAGTCCGGCCTGATGGGCGAGGTCCGCGAGATCAACATCCGCAGCACCCTGATCACCACCAACGACAATGTGGACGTCGTGGTGCCGAATTCCGAATTCGTCAGCGGCCATGTGATGAACTGGACGATGCGCGACGTGAACCGACGCGTTCATGTCCCGTTCGGCGTCGCCTACGGCTCGGACAAGGACTTGGTGCGCAAGGCCGCGCTCGAAGCGGCAGCGAACGTCAAGCACACGCTCACCGGCGAAGGACCGCGCGCGCCCCAAGTGTGGCTGACGGCCTTCGGCGACAGCAGCCTCAACTTCGAGCTGGTCGTCTGGCTGACATCCGACGGCGTCAAGCGCCCCTCGGCGGTCCAGGCCGAATATCTCTGGGCCATCGAAACCGCGCTGGGCAAATACGGCATCGAAATCCCCTTCCCGCAACGCGACCTGCACGTCCGAAGCTGGTCGCCGGAGGCGCGGCTGCCGGGCGGGAAAGACCCGGCGCGGGATTGATCCTTGTCACCGGTCATGGCCGGACTTGTTCCGGCCATCCACGTCTTCCCTTGCGTTTTAGGACGTGGATACGCGGATCAAGTCCGCGCATGACGATGGAGTGAACGCCTTAAGTCTTCACCAGATATACGGAATAACCGCCCAAGTATTGCGCCGCCGCGCCGCATAGGCCTCGCCGAACTTCTCGGCCAGCGCCTGGTCCTCGACCGCCATGCGCCGGCCGAACGCGATCATGGTCAGCGCAAGGGCGATCACGATAGACATCCAGTTTCCGATGGCAAGCCCGAAGCCGAGAACCGTGACGAACGTTCCGGTGTAGGACGGATGGCGCAGCCGGCGATACGGACCGCGCGTGATCAGCTCGTGGTCGTCATGCACCAGAACCGAGGTCCGGAAGTACCGCCCGAGCGTCAGCACCGCCCAAAGCCGGAAGGCGATCCCGCCCCACATCAGCGCCACCGCCGCGACCAGCCACACCACCCCCGGCCCGCCGATCGCCGCCCAGGGACAGTAATGCGGCGCCGCGAAGGCCGACGCGATCGCCAGCGGGAGCAGGATCATAATGACCCCATAGCTCCCCCGATCCCCGCTCACCCCCTTCGCCGCCCGCCGATCCCGGCTGAGGATCCACATTTCGGAGAGCCACCATGCGCCGAAGCTAACGTAGAACACATTGGTCCAGGCTTCGTATCGAACGAAAAGCGGAATAGCGCTGTGCATCGGTTCCCCATACGAAGCGGGGACCGCAACGCACCAACTTTTCGCCAGTGGTTACCGTCCCCGGATTTTCCCAGTGCCCAGACCGCGTCCGGGCCCGGCGACTAGGGTTTTACGCCTTCATCGGCGGTAGCTCGTGTCCCGGCGTCCAGAAGCCATGGATCTGGCCGACGATGGGGTATGGCATCTTGACCTTCGCAATGGCGCCGGCGTCATAGTTTTGGAGATCCAAGAGGACGAGATCGGCCCGGTTGTTCTCCATCGGGTAGGTGGCGACGCCGATCAGGTAGCCGTCGCCCTCGCCCGCATTCTTGTTGCGCGGCACGAAGGACGGCTCGGCGAGGCGCGCATTGGCGAGCGAGAAGACCTTCGATGTCTGCTTCTGCTGGTCGAAGATCGCCCAACCGCCCTGAGGCGCGTAGGCCATCGCGAAACCCCAGCGATAGGGCTTGGTGTGATAACGGTCGTCCTGGCGCGACAGCGCGATGCCCACCTCCGGATACATGATCTCCATGTCGTAGGTGTCTTTGGCCTTGTTCGCGAAGTCGATCTTGAAGCGGCGGACATTGCCGAAGGCCTTCTTGGGATCGAAATCGTTATGAACGTTCGGGAAGAAGGCGAACTGGTTGCCGGCGCCGCCGTCCATATCCATGGTGATCTTCTCGCCGTCGGACCAGCAGCCCATCACATGGGTGCACATGGTCTGTGGGCCCTTGAACCAGCGGATGTCCTTGCCGTCGCCGCCGCGATGCATCACGCCGATCAGGGTCGGCATGGACGAATCCCATGCCCAGTGCACGCCGCCGGCCTTCATCTGCGCCATGTTGATGGCAAGCGGACAGGCCAGGAAGATGATGTGTTTATCGGTCGCGGCGAAGTCGTGGATCATGCCGATATAGGGCGCCTTCACCCAGGCGTCCCATTTGATATGGCCGTCCTTGGCGTCGGCCTGGAAGACATAGATGTCGTCCGTGGCGAAGCCTTTGGCCTCGTAGCCGAAGGAAATCAGGTCGCCGGTATCAGAATCGATTTTCGGATGGGCGGTATGGGTCTGGGACGGATATTTGCCGCCGAACAGGTAATAGTCGTCGGTCGTCTCGAGCGTATAGGGGTCCATGACTACCGGCGGGCTGTCCTCCTTGAGGACCAGGAGCTTGCCGTGATGGAAGAACTGCTGCGTGTTGGCGGTGCCGCGGCTCAAGCCCTTCACGCTCGGATCGTCGGTCATCGGGTTACGGTACATGCCGAACAACGAGCGGCGCGCCTTGTGCTGCGCCTTCCAGCGCTGGGTCCGGGCATAGCGCGTCTTGTAA
Source organism: uncultured Alphaproteobacteria bacterium (assembly GCA_963732795.1). Classification (GTDB taxonomy): domain Bacteria; phylum Pseudomonadota; class Alphaproteobacteria; order CAVTAV01; family CAVTAV01; genus CAVTAV01. The sequence continues at coordinate 638,954 of CAVTAV010000002.1, forward strand.
TCGACATGGCCGTCCTTGATATGGAACGCGCTGACATGACCCTCGCCGTCGAACGAGATGTCGTTCTGATGGCTCTCGGGCTTGGGATATTGCGGGTCCGGGCCAACGCGGAAGAAGATGCCGTCGAGATCGGCCGGCAGCTTGCCTTCGACCTCGCAATCAAAAAGTTCATTCTCCGAACGGTAGACCCCGCCGTGCTCGCTGCCGCCGCCGCCGAAGGTGCCGCGCTTCTGCGGGAACAGCACCTCGGCCTCGGCCGATTTCGACTTGGTGATGATGGTGGTCGCGACAGCCGCCGCGCCCGCCCCGGCGGTCACCGTGCCGAGGAACTTGCGCCGGTCCACGCCGGATTTCGATTTCGTCTCGCCGGTGTCGCTCGAGGCGTCGTTCTGGGTCTTATCGTCGGCCATGATTACCTCCAAAGGGCATAAAGACGGCTACCGACGCGCGGCCGAGCGGAACGATCTTGGATTTGTCGACGAAAAACACGATCGATCTCGGGATGCCCCGGCATCCATGGCTGCGCGCGGTCCTGGGTCCTAGAACTCGTGGGGCATTGTGATCCCTGACGGTTGCAAGGTCAATCGTCACGGGCGTTATGGAGAGGTGCGGGGCCGGCTCTAAAAGATCGGCTTCCGCCACCGGCAGGACAGCTCGATCCCGCTGCCGATGGGGAGCAGCACGGATTCCATGTCCGGCTTGCCGCGCACGGCGGCGCTATAGGCCACGGCGTGACGTCGCGCCCCTTCTGGATAGATCATGTTGTCGGCGGCGAGCAGGGCATTTTCGGCGAGCTTGGGATAGAGCTTTTCGAAACAAGGGACGTAGAGATCCTTCCAAAGGTCAATCAGGACGAAATCGACCGGGCCCTCCAGATCGTCCAGAAGCTCCAGCGCATCGCCGGCCATCCAGTCGACATGGTCGGCGAGCCCCGCCTCTCCGAGGCGCTCTCTGGCATAGGCCTGCTTGTTCTCGGCGAGATCGAAGGTGATGAGCCGGCCGCCGGTCTGTTTCGCGGCATCGGCGAGGAACAGGGTGGAATAGCCGTAGGAGGTGCCGAGCTCCACGATCCGTTTGGCGCCCCGCGCGATCGCGAGCGAATGCAGCACACGGGCGACTTTTTCACCGACATGAAGCAGCAGGTCGTCGACGCTCGCGGCATGCCGCCGGTTCGAACTCCCTTTCTGCCCGCTCGTTGTAATGGCGCAGGACTCGGTCGAAAGCGTCATCCATTTGGCGATACCGTTGTTCGATCTTCGGAGTGGCTATCCATCTCACGGTTCGCCCGGCCGCGTCAAAGGCGCGATCCGAGATCGCCGAAAAATGCGGTGTCGGGCCCCTCCTCGACGTTGCCTCCGGACGCCGAACCGCTAAGGTAATGCCCTCACCTCATTCCGCAATCGACGGAGACTCGGCCATGAACCAACAGCTCGAGAACACGGTCCATACGTCCCTGCAGCTTCTGACCTCCTACGGCATGTCGATGGTCGGCGCGGTGGTCATTCTGACCGTCGGCTGGATCGGCGCGCGCTTCTTGCACAATATGGCGCTCAAGGCGGTTCTGAAGTCCGGCAAGATCGACCAGACGGTCGGCCGCTTCTTCGCCGACGTGGCCCGATATGCCGTGCTCGTCTTTACGATCATCGCGGTGCTCGCCAAATTCGGGGTGCAGACGGCCAGCATCATCACGGTCCTCGGCGCCTTGGGTCTGGCGGTCGGTTTCGCGCTGCAGGGCACGCTGTCCAACGTCGCGGCGGGCCTGTTCATACTGTTCCTGAGGCCGTTCAAGATCGGCGACTTCATCGAGGCGGCGGGAACCTCGGGCACGGTCAGCGCGATCAATCTGTTCACAATCGAGCTCAACACCCCTGACAACGTGCTCACCATCGTTCCCAACAGTGCCATCATCGGCGGCACCATCAAGAACTACACGACCAATCCCAAGCGCCGCGTCGATTTCCTGATGGGCATCGCCTATGAGGACGATATCGACAAGGCCATCGGCATCATGAAGGGCGTCATCGGGGCGGATTCACGAATCGCCACCGACCCTGCGCCGGTTCTCGTCGTGGGCGAACTGGCCGACAGTTCCGTGAACCTGATCGTCCGGGTCTGGTGCGACCGCGACAACTACTGGCCGGTCAAGTTCGACCTGACAAAGGCGTTCAAGGAAGCCTTCGACGCCCAGGGCATCACGATCCCCTTCCCCCAACGCGTCGTGCACTACGCCGACAAGGCTGCGGCGGAGTAGTAGCCCGAATCGGGTGCGAATTTCCGGCCGAGTAGCCGGCCATCAGTCATGACGTATGTGCAGGTCGATCTGCATTCGGGGGACACCTGTCCAACCGTCGCTATCGAGGGGCTTCATGAACTTCCACTCTCTCAAGCATTTCACAAGATTATAGTCGAAGACGCCAGGCAACTCGGTTCGTAGAAACCGCGGATTTTCGATCGACCCGCTTGTGTCGACGCCATACTCGATCGCGGCTTCTCCTTCCGCTCTCAGCACGACTGCCGAGCGCGGATAGGTCAACAGGCATGACCTGGTGGTTGGCAACCTCGCCGTCAGTTTGAGGAATTCACGATCGGCGCCGAGATGCGTCGCATCGCCCAAGGCAGCCTCGGCCGCCTGGTCGCCGGCCTTGGTGTTCGACAGGAATACCGCCAGATAATAGCGCGCCGCACGGAGGACGGCGTTGTCCGACGGAAGTGTTCTTCCGGGGCCTGAGATCAGCCTGACAAGGAGCGCAACGGATTTGGCCGTCCGGTCATTTTCGCCCGCCACCCCCGATCGCACCACGTACCCTAGTATTTGGCCGGCGAACTCTTCCTGATCGACATCGGGATCCTTCTCGTAGATCTCGAAGCTGCGTTGCGCCCAGGCATCGGTATCCGGCGATGCCCGCGTGGCCATGGCCTTCGCAAAAAGGATGTCGGCAACTCTGCGGTCCTGTCCGCCATACGCCGCCAGCGCGATCTTTTCCGCTTGGTCGAGATAGGCGACGGCTTGGTCGCCGTTGGTAAGCTGCCCAAGTAGCGTTAGAACCGGAACGAGATGCAAATCTTGATCGCCGAAATTCAACTCGAATATCGCCAAGGCCGTCGCCGCCTCATCGATGGCGTCGCCGCGCCTGTCGGTAAAATCGCTGACGACCGCGAGATCGTACCACGCCACGGCAATTCGCGGATCGTTTTCGCCGAAAATCGTCGACACCGCGCTAAGCGTGGCCTCAGCCTCACGGAGCGCCGGTTCTTTCTTTCCGTTCAGCGCCAGACCGGCATAACGCTTTCGCGCGCTGGCGAATTCTGGTGGCTCGGGCAGAGCGTTCAGAAGGCGCTGGAAGCGGCGCCCATCGGCGGCCGTCGTCAACCAGTCCTGCGTCGTCCAAGGTGTCGAGCGCAACATTGAGCAGCGGATCAGCGACCGCAATCCTATCTTGCGGCCTTGGGAGCCTTCCGGGGTGACCAACCTCACCCGCCAACTTCGCAGTAGCCGGACGATATCTCTGTCAAACAGGATCGGCGGATTGGCGGCAAGGACTTGCGGATTGATCACCCTGCCGGTGTCATCGACGTCATACCCGACATAGACCCAGCCATTGGCCGCTTGCTCGTGGGTCAGGCCGGCCGGACAGTGGAGCAACTCTCCAATGTATTGTCGTCGTCCGTTATACCTGTACTCATTCGCCCCGCCATTGTGGAGGGTGTCGATCATCTTCTGATAGCGGCCCTTGAGGTAATACAGAAAGGCAAGGTCCTGACTGGCCATATGGCCAAGAGCACTCGGATGGGCCTGGCCTCCGCTGAAATCGCCGATAACCTTATAGTAATAGTTCAGGGCCTTGCCGAGATTCCGCTGCGCCAGATAGACCTGCCCAAGCGCCAGCAGGACCGTACCGATCCTCGAATCGTCCTTGCTATATGTCGCCTGAGCATAGGCAAGGGCCTCTTTGAGGAGCTGAACTGCCAGCTTGGCGTCGGAAAAACGTTGGCTCATTGCGTAGCGAGTCAGGACGGGGACAAGCTTCTGCTTCGGCGCGGCCGCAACCTTCAATTCGCCCAGCAACTCTCTCGACAGGCTGGCCGCGCGTTTGTAGTCCCCCACCTCGAGATAGAAATCCGCCGCTTTGCCGGTGATCTCCATCCGATCCGCATCGGTCTGCTCGAGGGCTGAGGTCCCTATGGCGTAAGCGTCGGCGAAACTCGTATCGGCCTGATCGAGCCAGCCCAACCGGTCATAAGTGATGGCGAGATCCAGGGCCGCCTTCGCGGTCTGCGCGCTTTGGTGCCTTGCTGCCACCTCGCTCATCCGTCGGACGATCATCGCCTGCGGCAGAGCCCGAAGATACTGCCTGGCCTTGGTTAGACGCGCGAACTCTTGCCGGTGATCTTCCAGCGCGCCGGCGCGAGCCGCGCCGAGATCGGTCATCCCGACGATGAACGACAACGATCCGGCCGCGACAAGAAGTACGCGACGAAATGCCCCCATTTCGCTTTCTCCCGCCCTCCAAGTGCCTCGCTAGTCTCATACGCCTAGAAAAGCATGGCAAGATCATCGTTGCGCGAAAAATGAAATGAAGCCCTATTTTGGATCGCGCTTTTAATTGCAAACTCAGTCGTTCCAGAGCCTGGCGGCGATGCGTCTTCCATGGTCTCGTTGTGATAAGGCTCGTATCCGCGGGCGCGGAAATGCGCTTCAGAGAGATCATTGCCTTTGTAACCGAGATAGAAGCAGAGCCCGGTCACCAGGGCCGTCAGCACCCAGTCGAGCTCCGTCGCCCCGCGTCCGACGTTGCGAAGAACGGCGCGCCGATCCTGGGCGCCCGGGCGACGACCATCACCACGGTCCAAAACGACAATCCGCGGAAGAACAGCGGTTTGCTGAGAAAGCCGGCGCCCAGAGACAGCGACCAGCTCCAACCCGTTTCGACGACTTTAATGCTGCCGGTACCCGGGTGTTTCATCGCGAGCGACATCGCAATGTCTCCTGCAAGCGGGATGTCCGGGCCCAAAGCGCCATCATAGGCGGCACCATCAAGAACTACACGACCAATCCCAAGCGCCGCGTCGATTTCCTGATGGGCATCGCCTATGAGGACGATATCGACAAGGCCATCGGCATCATGAAGGGTGTCATCACGGCGGATTCACGAATCGCCACCGACCCCGAACCGGTCCTCGTCGTCGGCGAATTGGCCGACAGCTTGGTAAACCTGATCGTCCGGGTCTGGTGCGACCGCGACAACTACTGGCTGGTCAAGTTCGATTTGACCAAGGCGTTCAAGGAAGCCTTCGACGCCCAGGGCATCACGATCCCCTTCCCGCAGCGCATGGTGCATTACGCGGAAAAGGCCGCCGCGGAGTAGGATCGCGATGCTCAGAATTCGCCGGCTCGGTCAGTTATCCCCGTTGAGCTTGTCCTTGGCGTCGTCATAGGCGTCGTTGGCCTTGTCGCCCGCCTTGTCGAGCTGATCGCCGGCATTGTCGATCGCCTTGTCGGCTTTCTCTCCGGCCTTCTCGAGCGGGCCGTCATTGTTGTCGCAGCCGGCGATTGTGACGCCCGCAAAGGCCACGGAGGCCGCTAGGATTGCCGCTGGGATAGACGCTTTCCTGATCACTTTTCTTTCCTTTCCTCTCCGCGTGACAACGGATGGACGCCGGTGCCGGCATCCGGTCCTGTAAACGCGCTCGAACGATTATCGTTCCCGAGTCTAGGAAAAGGTTCTGTCGCTCCAGAGCCGGGCCGCGACACGGTCTTCCAGGTTCTCGTTGCGGTACGGCTCGTAGCCGCAGGCGCGGAAGTGAGCTTCCGACAACTCGTTGCCCTTGGCGCCGAGATAGAGGCAGAGCCCGGTCACGAGGGCCGTGAGCACCCACTCGAGCTCGGTTGCGCCCGCGTCCGAGGAAACGAGGAACGGCGCGCCGATCCTCAAGGTCCAGGCGACAACCATCACCACGCCCCAGTACGAGAGGCCGCGGAAAAACAAGGGTATGCCGAGAAATCCGGCGCCGAGGAACAGCGACCAGCTCCAGCCTGTTTCGACGACTTTGATGCTGCCGGTGCCCGGATGTTTCATCGTCAGCGACATGGCGATGCCTCATGCAAACAGGACGTCCGGACCCAAGCCGCCATGGTTGGCCCAAAGTCTTAACAAGCGGTGAAACGACCGGGCCGGTTCTTCTGTATCATGACGCCTTGGCCTGGACCTTGAGCTTGGCCTGCCCGCGCACGGGCTTAAGCGCGTTCGACAGGTTCATCAGCGGGTGGCCGTAATAGAAACCCTGGGCGTAGTCGCATCCCAGGCCGCGCAGAATCTCCGCCTGGGTTTCGGTCTCGACATGCTCGGCGATGGTCTTGATTCCAAGACCGTTGCACAGAGTCGTCATGGCATGGAGAAAGGCCCTCAGCTCTTTATCCTTCTCCGCACCGCGGACATAGACGCCGTCGATTTTCACGAAATCGACCTTGATGTTCTTGAGATATTGGAAGCCCGAGGCGCCCGCGCCGAAATCGTCGAGGCAGACCTTGAAGCCCGCGTCGCGGATGCGCTTGGCGGACTCGCTGAGCCGCGCCAGATCCGCGGACTGGGCGGATTCAGTGACCTCGATCAGCAGGTTCTCCGCCAACGCCTTGTGCCGCGTCAAATGCTGCATCAACGAGTCCATGAAATCCGACGTGGTGAGCGACCGGCCGGAGATGTTGACCGCGATATGGGGCAGGCTGTTCTTGTCGGCCCAGTGATTGAGCGTGGAGGTGACCGTCGAAAGCATCATCATGTCGAACTCGGCGATCAGGCCGACTTCCTCGGCGAAGGTGATCAGCTCGAAGGGCGACCCGCTCCTGGTGTCGAACCGGACCAGCGCCTCGACATGATGGATCTCGCCGGTCGACAGCGCGACAATGGGCTGGTAGGCGGCATGGAACCGCTTCTCCTTCATCAGCTTGCGCAGATTCGCGATCCGCTCGCGCAAATCCTCGAAATTCTCCGAGAAGTTCTGCGACAGCTCCTTGAGATCGATATTGGTGCGCGTGTCGGCAAATTTCCGGACGCTGTAGACAAGCGCCCGCGCCGCATCGGCGGATGATCCCGTGCCGCCGGCATCGCCCTCGAGGGTCGCGGTCTCGAACGTCTCGCCAGTCAGGCTCGCCAACTGCGCCATCAGGTCGCCGCCGCCGGCGTCCCCCTTCTCATGCACGACCGCGAAACGCCCGTCGCCGAAATCGGCCGCCGCCTGACCGCCAAGCGAAAGCGCGGCGAGCTGGCGGGCAAAGAAGTCGTAATCCTTGGGCCCTTCGTCATTCGCAAGCTGGACGAGACTGATAAGAACCGAATTCGCATCCGACCGCTCGGCCAGGAGCGAGGGCAGCTTGTTCAGGAAGGTGTCGCCGTCGGGCAGAAGCTGCTCCGGCTTGCCGCCCATGCCGCCGAGTCGGCTCTGGGCCACGGCGACCATATGAACCGTCCTGTCGCCCGGAAGCTGGGACAGAAACAGGCCCACGAGCCGCCGGAGGCTCGGTTCCGCGCCGAAATGGACCGACATCGGCCCCATCCTTTGCTTGGAACCGACCAGCTTGAGACTCGATGCTAGAAGCTTGTAATCCGCATCGTCGACGAAATCGGAAAGCGGCTGGTCCTTAATCTTTTCCGGCTTGTCCATGCCGAGCCAACCCAACGCGCCATCGGCATGGGTTACCCGGAGATCCTTATCCAATTCGAGAAATACGTCGCCCACGCAGAATGCATAGCTGACGAAGCGATGTGCGCCTTCCACCCGATCCTGCCCAATGATGGTTTTCCTAACTTAGGGAGCCTATGTGTTAATGCTTTACGGACCGTCAAATTTCATGGGACGCGCCTAAGATTTAATCTATAGACGTATAGGGCTACGGCCGCGAAATCGGATGATATCCGCCCCTGTGCGTGCCATATTTCCGTCGAACAGCTTGGCATAGACTGCCTCATGCCTTTCGACCGACCCCGCCTTCTAAGCTATATGCGCGGCCACAAGATGGCCGTGGTGGCGAGCCTCGGGCAGGACGGCGAGCCGCAGGCCGCCCTGGTGGCTGTGGCGACCACCGACGCGCATCAGATCGTGTTCGACACGGTCTCGACCAGCCGCAAGCACGCCAACCTGATGCAGGACCGGCGGGCGGCGGTCACCTTCTCGGGGCCGGGCGAAAAGACGCTGCAATACGAAGGCCTCGCCTCGCCCGTCACCCTCGACGGCGCCGACGACGCCTCCTATCGCGAAGCCTACTACGCCGCCCTGCCCGACGGACGCGACCGGCTGTCCTGGCCCAATCTGATCTATTGGCGGATCGATCCCGTCTGGGCGCGCTATTCCGATTTCGACGCCGGCCCGCTGATCCGGGAATTTCACTGGTGAGATCGGAGGGCGGCCGTGGCTGCCCATTTGACAACGCGTCCGAGACGGCATTGACTGAGGCCAACGGCAAATCGGAGTGCGAATTATGGCTGCAAAATCGAAATTCGGATTTGGTGGCGTCCTTCTGATTGGCTTTATACTGGGGCTGGCAACGGGGGCCCGCGCCGAAACTCTATCGGGACCTGAGCTGGTTTCCGCGTTAAAGCAGGGCGGCTACGTATTGGTGATGCGGCATGCGAGCTCGCCGCCGGTCCGGCCCGCCAAGGCCGACGCCGATCCTGGCAATCCCAACCGAGAGCGTCAGCTCGATCAGGCCGGCCGCGACGCCGCCAAGGCCATGGGCGAGGCCATCAAGACGCTGCACATTCCTATCGGCAATGTGATTTCGAGCCCGGCCTATCGCGCGTTGGAAACTGTTCGCCTCGCCGGCCTCGGGGAGCCGATGACGTTCAAGGAATTGGCCGAGGGCGAGCAGGGTATGAAGGCGACGATCGGCAAGAAGAAGTCGACCTTCCTGCGCCACCGCGCCGAGGAACGGCCCGCCGCCGGCACCAACACCGTGGTGGTCAGCCACACGCCCAACATCAAAGCGGCTTTCGGCAAGGAGGCCGCCGGGATCATGTCCGGCGAGGCCCTCGTCTTCAAGCCCGACGGCAAGGGCGGCACGATGCTGGTCGGCCGGGTCAAGATCGCCGACTGGCCGCGCCTCGCGACCGAGGGATAGCGCCTCGGATCAGTCCGCGAAAGCGGCCATGGTGGTGCTGTAGACTGTCTCGCAGCATTCGCGGAGCGGCAACTCGCGGAGCTTGGCCGAGAGAATCTCGACGCCGAACGGCCCGTCATAGCCGAGCTTGTCCAGGCATTTCAGGAAACCCGGGATATCGAACTCGCCTTCGCCCAACAGGCGGCGGTGGTTGATCGTCTCGTTGCGCCAATCCTCGGGCATTTTGAGCGGGCCGTCATTGAGCTCGACGCCGAGCACGTATTTCGCCGGGAAGGTCGCGAGCTGGTCGTAGGAGATGCCGATCGAGACGACGTGCCACAGATCGACGATAACGCCGCCATTGTCGGCCGCGGCGCCTTCGACGAGCTGCTTGGCCTTGTCGAAGGTGTTGATCACCGAGAACGGGATGAACTCATAGAGGATTTTCGTACCGCGCTGCTTAGCCTGGTCGCAAAGCTTGCCGAACTCGTCGATCACGAGCGACATCGGCGGCTCGCCGCCCGCGAAATCGCCCGCCTTGATATGCGGTGCATCCAGGGCCTCGGCAGCATCCAGGAGGAGCTTGCGCATCTTGTCGGACCAGACGCGGCGCTCGTCGTCGTAGAAGAAGTCGGTCAGGAACTCGAGCTCGATGAACAAGCCGTTATCATCGAGGATCTTCTTCATGTCCTTATGAGTGTATTTGGTCAGGATCTTTTCGAGATCGGAATGCCAGATGCCGATGCCCTTGAAGCCGGCACGTGCCGCTTCTTGGGCCCGGTCGGCGAAATCGAACGGGCTCTCCTCCCGGTCGTGCGGATAGGCCTTACCCGCGAGTGTCCAGTAGGAGCCGATCAGATCCACATTGCGCATGATGTCATCCCCCTTGTTGCGCGCCAATTATGGAGCGCATGCGCCGGCTGTCCAGAGCCGAGATTCCCGCGTCCCGGAAATCGCGGTTTGCCCCGCACGACATTTTGCGCAAAATGGACGCGGGGAGTGCTGGATGGCTGGCGAAACGTTCGAGCGGGAATTCAAGATCGCACCGGTGGGCCGCCGTGTGAGGTGCCGCGTCACGGCCGACGGCGCGGAGGTGGTCCGCGCCAAGAACGGCAAGCGGATTTCGTCCTGCAAATTCTCTGAAGTGAAGCACGGCCGCTTCGCCGAGCTTTATGGCGCGGATTTCGGCCTTCCCTTCATGGGGGAGCGGATGGTCTCCCGGTATCTCCGGCTCACGGGGCACCACCAGCATTTGACGATCAAACAGAACGGCGGCCAATACGGCGGCAAGAAACTCGATCTCCTGCCGTTCTACGATTCCTGCGCCGCCACGCTTCGGGGGCTCGCGGCCCTACAGCCCGACGCAAAGATCTATGTCGGGCCGAGCCTCGCCATGCGCTGGACATGGTTCTTCATAGGAATTGCCTCCTTCATTGTCGGCGCCTTGTCCCTGATGACGGTCGTCGGAGGCCTGTTCGATCCCGGATCAGTGACCCGGGACGGCATGATCGATCTGACGATCGTCGGCATCATCCTGGTCCCGCTCGGCGTCGGATCCATAATCCGGTTCCGGCCCTGGGCGACGAAGGACTTGCGGCCCGCTGCCGACCTCGCCGCCACGATCGAGGGCTGGGCCCGCAACCGCGACTAGACGTCCCACTTACCGAGGCCATGTTGCGCGCCTTGCGTGGCATTGGCTAGACTAGGCCCAACCGTTGAACAAACAACATCCACAAAAGGGGGATTGATGTTCCGTATGAGAATGGCGGCCGGTGCCGCGGCACTGGCGCTGTGCGCCCTTCATTGGCAGCCCGCCGGCGCCCAGACCGATTCCGGCCCGCCGGATCAGGCCTGGATGGCCAAGAAGGCCGAGATGACCAAGCTCGGCGCCCAATACAAAAGCGCCTGGGACCTCTACCAGCACTTCAAGAAAGAAGCCGACGGAGGCGCGCAGCCGGCCAAAAGCGTTCCGGATTGGACCGGCGTTTGGACCCGTATCGCAAGCCCGTTCGAATATGACCCTGATCAGAAGCCGGGAGGCTATCCGACCGCGAAACTGACGCCGAAATACAAGGCGCAGCTCGACGAGATCATCGAGAAGCGCAAGAAAGGTATCGAATACGATCCGATCAGCAAGTGCGGCGTGCCGCCGGGAATGCCGCGCTGGCTCGCCGAGCCGTTCCTTCGCGAATTCGTGCCGACCCCGACCGAAACCCTGCTGATCAACGAGGCGGGCAACGACATCCGCCGCATCTATACCGACGGCCGCGGCCATCCGCCCAAGGAGGATCAGTATCCGATCTATAATGGCGATTCGATCGGCTTCTGGGACGGCGATAAGCTCGTCATCCATACCGACGAGATGAAGGCGGGCGAGTATCAGCGCGGCCAGCCGTTCCATTCCGATCAAGTCCAGACCGTCGAAGTCTGGCAGAAGACGGCCGACAACATCATGGACGCTTATGTCTGGATCTACGATCCGCCGTCGCTGGTCGAGCCGTGGTTCATCCGCCAGCGCTATCAGAAGCTGACCGATCCGAAGAAGGAGTATCGGATCCGCTACTGGGCCTGCGGCGAGAATCAGAACAACGACATCACCGAGGAGAAGAACGGCGCCTCGACTTTCACCGACTTCACCTTCACCCATGAGGACGACAAGAAGAAGGACGACAACAAATGAGGCATTCGCTGCGTAGCCTGTCGATCGCATCCGCGCTGGTCGCCGCGTCATGGTCGGCCGGACCGGCACTGGCCCACCATTCGTCGTTCATGTACGACATGACCAAGACCGTGACCATCAAGGGCGTGGTCAAGCAATTCCAATACACCAATCCCCATTCCTGGCTCATCGTCGAGACCAAGAATCCGGACGGCACCATGACGTCATGGGGGTTCGAGGCGGAAGGCCCGAGCACCTTGATGCGGGCGGGGATCCATAAGAGCGACCTGAAGCCCGGCACCAAGCTCACCGTCACCGGCCACCCGATGAAGGACGGCCGCCCTGCCGCCACCTGGATTCAGGCGACCAAGGACGACGGCACAGTCCTCAACCCGCGCAAGGGCTTCATTCCGAAATAGATCGGACCAAGGGTAGGATCTCCCCGTCGTTGCGAGCGACCGTAGGGAGCGCGGTAATCCATAAGCGGGCACTATGACGCGGCAAGCTGGATCGCCACGGCCACTTCGTGGCCTCGCGATGACGGGTGAAGTGGTCCTCAACCCCCGTCATACGCCGCCTCGAGGATCCGCGTGACATCCTCGAGGCTCACCTCTTGCTTGATCACCGGGAACACCGCCAGCTCCTCGCAGACCCGCTCGGCGATCGTCGCGACCTGATCGCGCGCGACCCCGGCTTTCATAAGCGAATTCGGCACGTCGAACCCGGCGATGAAGTCAGCGACGCGGTCGGCGCAGGCCAGCGCGCCGGTGACCGGATCGGCGGCATCGAACGGCAGGCCCAGGCCCTCGGCGATCAGTGCAAACCGGTCCGGCGTGATCTCCGCCATATAGCGCATGGCATGGGGCAAGGTGATGCAGGACGTAACGCCGTGGGGGACGTTCCAGGCCGGGCCGATCTGATGGCCCAGGGAATGGGACACGCCGAAGCCGGTGTTCATGCCGCCGAAGATCGAGAACCAGGCGGCGGTCTGACAATAGCCGCGATGGGCGATCGATTGCTCGCCCTTGGTCGCGACTGACTTCGGCAGGTGCTCGATCAGAAGCTTGATCGCTTTGACAACCAGGGTATCCACGAAGGGCTGGTGGCGCATCGAATAGATCGCCTCGATGGCATGATCGAGCGCCCGCATGCCGGTCGAAGCCCAGAGCCAGTCGGGCGTTTCGACCGTCAGCGCCGGATCGTGGATGATGACGCGCGGCATGACCCGCGGATCGAGGAAACCGCTCTTTACGTGAGTCCGCTCGTTGGTCGTACCCCCCGCCGGCGTGAATTCGCCGGCCGACAGCGTCGTCGGCACCGCGATCTGGATGACCGATGGCGTCCCGGCGGGAAGCGCAAGCGCCTTATCGAAATCGAGCTCACCGGCTTCCGCGATGACGTCCCGCCCCTCGATCAGCGACGCGGCCGCCACCTTCGCCGCATCGACCGGACTGCCCCCGCCGAAGCTCACCAGCGCATCCGCCTCGACCCGCTTCGCTTCCTCGACGAGCGCCCGCACGCCCGCGTTCGGCACATGCTGGGCAATTCCCTTGAACACGCCCGCGCAGCGCGCCCCGAGCGCCCCCGTCACCTGATCGAGAAGCTTAGACGCCCCCAGGCTCTTGCCGGTGACGATCAGCGCGCGTTTCTTGCCGCGCGCGTCGATCTCCTTGCCGATCTCGGCGATCTTGCCCGGCCCGAAAATGATCTTCTCGAGCTGAGAAAACGCGAATTGTCCGCTCGGTGCGTCCACGAGTTCCCCCTCCACCTCCACCGAGCAAACGCGGCATGGCCTCGTCCGTCAAGCCCATTGGAGATAAAGGCTCTAAAACCTGCGGCAAAGCGTCGCTGCGGGATCCTGAGAGTTGCCCGGCACGCCCGTCCGGAGAATGATCCGCGTGCTGGTTTTCACGTTTGGGGCGCTCCCGGTTTCCGGGGGCGGAAGACATAATGAAATACCTACCTTTACTGGCCGTTCTCGGCCTGTCCGTTCCTGTTGCGGCCATGGCCGACGACCGGCCGGACGCTCACGCGCCGATCGGCGTGATGGCCGACCACACTCATCACAAGGGAGAATTCATGTTCTCCTACCGGTTCCAGCACATGGATATGGGCGGAAATCGGATCGGCACCACGGGCATCTCGCCCGACCAGATCGTCACCACGATCCCAAACCGCTTCCTCGCCGCGATTGGCCAGCCGCCAACCCTGCGGATCGTCCCGCTCGAAATGACCATGGACATGCACATGGCGGGCTTCATGTATGCGCCGACCGATTGGGTGACCCTGATGGCGATGGGCATGGTCATGACCAAGGACATGAGGCTGCGGACCTATCAGGGCGGCTTAGGCACCACCGTGCTGGGCGACTTCAAGACCGGCTCCGACGGCTTCGGCGACACCTCGGTGATGGCGCTCCTTCCCGTCGTCGACCGGGCCGATCTCAAGATCAACATCCGCGCCGGCCTCAGCCTGCCGACCGGCGCCACGACCGAGATCGACACCATCCTGACGCCCATGAACATGACGCCGACCGTCCGGCTGCCCTATGCCATGCAATTGGGCTCCGGCACCTGGGATTTTCTGCCCGGCGTTACGATCAAGGGCCGGCAGGCCGCGTTCGGCTGGGGGCTGCAATATCAGGGCACGCTGCGCACCGGCACCAACGGCCAGGGCTACCGGCTCGGCGACAGCCATATGGTCACCGGCTGGGTCAGCTATATGCTCGCGCCCTGGATCAGCACCTCCGCACGCCTTGCCGGCCGCACCACGGGCCGCATCCACGGCATCGATCCCGCCATCGTCGGCCCGGTCCAGACCGCCGATCCCAACGACTATGGCGGCGACCGCGCGGACGGCTATCTCGGCGTGAACCTCATAGCGCCGAGCGGGCCGTTGGAAGGCTATCGCCTCGGCATCGAGCTCGGCGCGCCGTTCTACCAGAAGCTCAACGGCCCCCAGATGAAGGAGAAGTGGCAGCTTACGGTGGGCGTTCAGAAGGCCTTCTAGGTTTGCGTTCAACTTCCTAATGACCGGCGGGCCCTGCCAATGGTAGGAAGCCCGCCATGTTGCATATCAACGACATAACCTACCGGGTCGCCGGGCGAGTGCTGTTCGACAAGGCCACGGCCGTGATCCCGGCGGGCCATAAGGTCGGGCTGGTGGGCCGGAACGGCTCCGGCAAATCGACGCTTCTGCGACTGATCACCGGCGAGATCTATCCCGGCGAGGGCGAAATCACGCTCCCCAAGCGCGCCAGCATCGGCGTGGTGGCGCAGGAGGCGCCGGGCGGAGCGACGAGCCTGATCGACACGGTGCTGGCCGCCGATACGGTCCGCGCCGAGCTTCTTGCCCGCGCCGAGACCGAAACCGATCCCGGCGAAATCGGCGAGATTCACATGCGCTTGTCGGAGATCGGCGCCTATGCCGCCCCGTCCCGCGCGGCCGCCATCCTTTCGGGTCTCGGCTTCGACGAAGCGGCCCAGCAGCGGCCCTGCTCGGATTATTCCGGCGGATGGCGGATGCGCGTGGCGCTGGCGTCCGCGCTGTTCGCCGAGCCCGATCTCCTGATGCTCGACGAGCCCACCAACTACCTCGATCTCGAAGGCTCGCTGTGGCTCGAGCGCTTCCTCGAGACCTATCCCAAGACGCTCCTGATCATCAGCCACGACCGCGCCTTCCTGAACAAGGCAGTCGATCACATCTTGCATCTCTCGGACTGCAGGCTCGCGCTCTATTCCGGCGGCTACGACACCTTCGAGCGCACCCGCGCCCTGCAGCAGGCCAATCTCAAAAAGGCGATGGAGAAGCAGGACGCGCAGCGCAAGCACATGCAGGCCTTCGTCGACCGATTCCGCGCCAAGGCCTCCAAGGCGCGCCAGGCCCAAAGCCGCCTCAAGGCCATCGCCAAGCTGCAGCCGATCGCGTCCTTGGCCGAGGACAAAACGCCGGAATTCCGCTTCCCCGATCCAGCCCCTCTACCCCCGCCGCTCATTACCATGGACGATGTCGAGACCGGCTATGACGACGGCCCGCCTATTCTCAAGGGACTCAATCTCCGCATCGACCAGGACGACCGGATCGCGCTGTTGGGCGCGAACGGCAACGGCAAATCCACGCTCGCCAAGCTGATCTCGAAGCGCCTGAAACACACCGCCGGCCGGATCAAGCGCGCGCCGGCCTTGAAGATCGGCTATTTCGCCCAGCACCAGCTCGACGAGCTCAATCCCGACCAGACCGCCTATGAGCACATGGTCGCCGTCCTGCCGGAGAAGACTCAGGCCCAGGTCCGCGCCGTGCTCGGCAATTTCGGCTTCAGCTACGACGTGATGAACGTCAAATCCGAGAATCTGTCGGGCGGCGAAAAGGCCCGGCTCGTCTTCGCCCTCATCACCCGCGACGCGCCCCATATCCTGGTGCTCGACGAGCCGACCAACCACCTCGACGTCGATTCCCGCGAGGTGCTGAACCGGGCGCTCAACGACTTCCAGGGTACGGTGATCCTGATCAGCCACGACCGGCATTTGGTCGAGACATGCGCCGACCGGCTCTGGCTGGTCGCGGACCGCACGGTCACCTCCTATGACGGCGACATGGACGAATATGCCGAGTTGATCCTGAGCCGCGCCAGACTGGCGGGGCGCGCCGACGACAAGGACGCCGGGCCCAAGACCTCCCGCAAGGACGCCCGCCGCGAAGCCGCCGCCGCCCGCGCCAAGCTCGCCCCGATGCGCCGCAAGGTCGCCGAGATCGAGAAGACCCATGAAAAGCTGCAATGGGACCTGAAAGCCGTCGAGGACGCCCTGAACGACCCCGCGCTCTATAACGGCGCCGGCAATACGGAAAAGGTCGCCGACCTCACCAAGCAGCAGGCCGATCTCACCCGGGCGATCAAGGACGCCGAATACGAATGGATGAAGGCGCTCGACGCCTACGAGAAGGCCGAAGCCGCCGGGGAGTGATCTGCGCCGTCAGGCGTAGGCCGACACTAGGAGGGGAAAGACTGGTGGATCTCGACGACCGCAAAACCGTGATACTGGCCGGGTTCATCGGCAACGTCGTCGAGTGGTACGATTTTGCGCTGTACGGCTATCTGGCCAGCGTGTTCGGGGGATTGTTCTTCCCGAGCCGCAGCCATGCCGCGTCCCTGCTCGCGACATACGGCGTGTTCGCCGCCGGCTTCATCATGCGGCCGCTCGGCGCGGGATTGTTCGGCTGGTTCGGCGACTTGTTCGGACGCAGCAAGACGATGCTCATCTCGGTCGCCATGATGGTCATTCCGACATTTCTGTTGGGGGCCCTGCCGACATACGAGACAGTCGGCGTCTGGGCGCCGGTCATGCTGATAATCGTGCGGCTCGTCCAGGGGCTTTCCGTCGGCGGCGAGTTTTCGAGCTCGGTGACCTATCTGGTCGAGACCGCCCCCGATGGCAAGCGCGGGTTTTCCGGGAGCTGGGCGAACACCGGAAGCCTGACGGGCATGCTGGTCGGCGCGGCGGCGGCAGCGGCGGTGACTACCTTCCTGACGCCGGATGAACTGACATCCTGGGGCTGGCGGGCGCCGTTCCTGTTCGGCAGCGTCATCGGGGCCTTCGGCATCTGGCTGCGCCGCAAGCTGCCCCAGTCCCAGCAATTCCTGAAATATCACGCCGAGCGCGGCGAAAGCTCACCGATCATCGAGGCCTGGACCGCCAACCGAAAACAGACGATCCAAGCGATCCTGTTTGCCTCCGGTTACGGCGTGTTCTTCTATTTCTCCTTCGTCTATCTGCCGAATTGGGTCTACGACCGGACCGGCATCGCCCAAGCCACGGCCTTGCAGATCAACACCGCGGCGACCGCCGTGATCCTGCCGCTCATTCCGCTCTCCGGTATTGTCGGCGACAGGTATATCAGGCGGCGGAGCTTCATCCTCATCGCAACCGGGCTTATCGCCGCCCTGTCCTACCCCCTGTTTCTCTGGCTGAGGGACGGCGTGGTCGTGACGCTTATCGTGGTCCAGCTTGGGCTCGATGTTCTGGTGGCCGTCCCGCTCGGATCGGCGCCGGCGCTGTTCGTCGAGCTGTTTCCGACCCGTGACCGGCTGAGCGGCTATTCCCTGGCCTATAATCTCGGGCTCGGGGTGGCGGGCGGCGCGACGCCTGCGATCGCGACCTGGCTGATGGCGGCAACCGGTGCCCGGCTCGCCCCCGCGGTCTTTCTCGCCATCCTCGCCGGCCTCTCGACGGTGACGCTTTTCTGGATGAGCGACGGAAGCCGCGAGGCTCTGCCCTAGGCGAAAAAGAATGCCTTTCGGTGCAATGCTTGCGTGTTTCAAGCCCAGGTGACATGGTTCGACCCCAGGGCTGGCTCGAGATTAGCGCACCTCTAGCCAAGGAAGACCATTGGACCTTAATGATCGCAAAACCGTAATCCTGGCCGGATTTATCGGCAATGTCGTGGAGTGGTACGACTTCGCGCTTTACGGCTATCTGGCCGACGTTTTCGGCAGCCTGTTATTCCCCGGTCATAGCCACGTCGCAACGCTACTGGAAGCCTACGGCGTCTTTGCCGCTGGCTTCATCATGCGGCCGATCGGAGCCGCCTGGTTCGGGTGGTTCGGCGACCTGTTCGGACGCAGCAAGACCATGCTGTTGTCCATCTCAATGATGGTGCTCCCGACCTTCCTGTTGGGCTGCCTTCCGACCTTCGACATGATCGGCGTCTGGTCGCCCGCTCTTCTTGTCGTCATACGCCTCGTCCAGGGGTTTTCGGTCGGCGGCGAGTTCTCGAGCTCGGTCACCTATCTGGTCGAGACGGCCGCGGAAGGAAAGCGGGGCTACGCCGGAAGCTGGGCTAATACCGGCAGTCTGGTCGGCATGCTGATCGGGGCTGGCGCCGCCGCCGCCGTCACGACCTTCTGCACCCATGACTTCCTGATATCCTGGGGCTGGCGCATTCCCTTCCTGTTCGGCAGCGTCATCGGCGGTTTCGGCATCTGGCTGCGGCGTAAGCTTCCGGTCTCCGAGCTCTTCGCGCAGCATCATGCCAAGCGCGGCGAGACATCGCCTTTCATCGCGGCCTGGACCAATAACCGGAAAGAGACGATCCAGGGCATCCTGTTCGCCTCAGGCTACAGCGTCTATTTCTACTTCTCCCTGGTCTATCTGCCGACGTGGGTGCATGAACAGACCGGCATCGCGGAGAATGTCGCCTTGCAGATCAACACGGCGGCGACCGCCTTGATGATCCCGCTCATCCCGCTCTCCGGTATCATCGGCGACCGCTATATGCGGCGGCTCAGTTTTATCGGCATCGGGTCGGCGCTGATCGCTCTCCTCGCCTATCCGCTGTTCCTTTGGTTCAGAACGGCACGCTGGTCGCTGTCGTCACCGTTCAGCTCCTGCTCGACGTTCTGGTCGCCGTTTCGCTCGGGTCCTGCCCGGCGATGTTCGTGGAGCTGTTCCCGACGCGGGATCGGTTGAGCGGTTACTCCATGGCCTACAACATCGCCTACGGTATCGTCGGCGGCACGACGCCGGTGGTCGCGACATGGCTCATAGCGTCCACCGGGGCCAGTATCGCGCCGGCCTTCTACTTGGTCGTTCTTTCGGCCTTGTCCGTCGTAGCGCTGATCTGGATGAAGGACCGCAGCCGCGAGCCGTTGCGTTAGGACAGAGTCCGCGAGCGCCATCAGCTTCAAGACGGTGTTCCAGTTCCGTCCCGTGCCGCGCGTGCCGAGGGCCGTTTCGATGCGCTGAGCCGTGAGCTTCGATCGGCCGATCCCGTCGGGATAGATCAGATAGACATGCCGCGCGCCGGGCCGGACGATCTCGCGCCCCGTGATCGACGCCTGAAGCGCTTCCACACGGTCGGTCGCGGGCGCCGATTTGAGCGGCAGGACGAGAAGATGGCCGGGATCCGCCTTCGCCTCCGCTGGAAACGGATTGTCGGCAATGATCCGCCGCCACTCATCCGCCGAGCGGACGAAATAATCCGTCTCGACACCGAGGCGTTCGGCTGTTTCGGCTTCGAGCCTGCTTTCCAGGTCGTCGCCGGAACCCTCGGCCTCGAAGACCAGATTGCCGCTTTGCAGAAGGGTCCGGGGATTGGTGAGGCCGAGACCGGCCGCGAGATCGCGCAATGCCGCCATGGCGACCCGGTTCCGGCCGCCGACATTCACCGCACGCAGGAGAGCGATATGGACAGTCAGGGCTCTACCCCTTCTTCTCCCATTTGCCTTGCGGCGATTGCTGCCAATAGGTCACGGCGTGACCGGCCGCCTTGTATTTCTGCCAGCGCTCGCGGGCGGCGGCCACTTCGGTTTCGTCCTTGCCGTTGAAAAGCTCCAGGCAACGGTCGAAGGCCTCGATATGGGCCGGCTGTATGCCGTCGATGACCGCAAGCACGGTCGCGGCGTTTGGGTTCTCCTCCTCGGTCGTGAGGTAGATCGGCTGATCGGCGAGATTGCCGTCCGACCGCGCGCCGTGCGGCAGGAACGAGCTCTCGTCATACGTCCACAAGAGCGCATTCAACCGCTCGACCCGCTCCTCCGAGCCCGCCAGCACGACCGCCCGCAGCCCGGCATCGATAACCCGCTCCAGGAGCTTGGGCAGCACCTGATCCAGGGATTGGCGTTCGAGGTGGTAGAAGCTGACGTCGGTCATCTCACCCTTCGCCGTCACTCTCGCGAAAGCGGGAGTTTAAAGCCTGCGCCTGGATTCCCTCTTTCGCGGGAATGACGAGACAGGTCACTTCCCCTCGTAGTTATCGGCCACCAACCGGTTCAGCAGACGCACGCCGAAGCCCGTCGCGCCCTTCGGCACCGTGTCCAGCTCGGTCTTGGTCCAAGCCGTGCCGGCGATATCGAGATGCGCCCAGGGGACGTCGTTGACGAAGCGCTGGAGGAACTGGGCCGCCGTGATGCTGCCGCCGTCGCGGGTGCCGACGTTCTTCATGTCGGCGATGTCGCTCTTGAGCTGCTTGTCGTAGGTCTCGCCCATCGGCATCCGCCAGAGCTTCTCGCCCTCGGCCTCGCCGGCGGATGTCAGCTTCTTCGACAGATCGTCGTTGTTGGAAAAGAGACCGGCATATTCGCGAGCCAGAGAGACGATGATTGCGCCGGTCAGAGTCGCGAGATTGATCATGAATTTGGGCTTGAAACGGTCCTGCGTGTACCAGAGCGCGTCGGCAAGCACGAGCCGGCCCTCGGCGTCGGTGTTGATGACCTCGACGGTCTGGCCCGACATGGTCGTCACGACGTCGCCCGGCCTCTGGGCATTGCCGCCCGGCATGTTCTCGACGAGCCCGACCACGCCGATGGCGTTGACCTTGGCCTTCCGGCCGGCCAGCGCCTTCATCAGGCCGACCACCGCGCCCGAGCCGCCCATGTCGAATTTCATATCCTCCATGCCGGTGGCAGGCTTCAGGGAGATGCCGCCGGTATCGAAGGTCACGCCCTTGCCGATGAAGGCGACCGGTTTCTCCTTGGAGCCCGGCGCGCCGTTCCATTGCATGACCACGACATAGGGCTTGCGGATGCTGCCCTGGGCAACGCCGAGAAGCGCGCCCATGCCGAGCTTCTTCATCCGGGCCTCGTCCAGCAATTCGACCTTCACGCCGAGCTTCGAGAGCGTCTTGAGCTGGTTCGCATAGGATTCGGGATAGAGGATGTTGGCCGGCTCGGAGACGAAATCGCGGGTCCAGAACACGCCGTCGGCGATCTTGTCCAGGATCCCATACGCCTTTCGCGCCGCCGCCGCGCCCTTCACACCGATCGAAACCTTGGCGATGGACGGCTTGTCCTCGGGCTTTTCCTTGGTGCGGTATTTGTCGAAGCGGTAGCTCTTCAAGCGAATGCCGTAGGCGATATGGGCGGCCATCTCGGCACCGGGCAGCTTGATGGCCTTGGCGGGATCGAGGGCGATATGGATGTCCTTGCCGCCGGTCTTGGCGAGGGCGGCGTATATCTTGCCGCCCAGCGCCTCCATCGCGAGCGGCGTCACGTCGCCCGGCTTGCCGATGCCCGCGACCAGAAGCCGGTCGAGCGTGCTCTTGGCCGGGGCGGAAACCGCCAGAATCTGCCCCTTCCCGCCCTTGAACCGGCTCGCGGCGATGGCGCGCTTGATCGCGCCGCCCAGATCCTTGTCCACGGCCCGGGCCGTGGCGCTCAGAGCAGGTCCATCGGCCGAGAACAGGACGAGCGTGCCCTTTTTCGGCAATGCGGGTTCGGCAAATGTGATTCTCATCATGACCCCTTACTGTTCGGGATTGCGGCCAGGAACCGGCGCGCGCCAAGGGATTATTAGCCGAGAAACGCCCGTTATGAAAAGGCCGCGGCTCCCCTGCGTCCGGTCCGATCATCGGCTTCGCCTTGAGGTAACCCGTTTTTTTCTCTATGAGGTTGGCGATTGCCCGCCGCCGGGACCAGCCACCGCGACAGTACGGACGTCACCATCTGGAGTTCGCCGCGTCGATGAGGACCGTTTGAATGCGGAACCGCCCGCAGGCCTCCGTGCTGGCCCTTTTGACCGTCCTGGCCTGGCTCGCGGCCGGCGCGACCGCCTTTGCCGCCGGCGACATCTACGGCAACAAGTCCGCCAAATCCACCGACAAGGCGGCCAACAAGGCGGCCAAGAAATCCGAAAAGCCCGAGGAAAAGGCGTCCGACAAGCAGGTCGGCTTCGAAGCCGATCAGGTGATCTACGACAACGACCTCCAAACGGTCACGGCCAAGGGGCATGTCGTCATAAATCGGGACGACATCAGCCTCAAGGCGGACAGCGCGACCTATAATCTCAAGACCGGCACGGTGACCGCCAACGGCAACATCCAGGTCACCGACAAGTCCGGCAACACGCTCTATGCCAATGTCATGGAGCTCGACGACGAGCTCCGCAACGGCTTCATCGAAGGCGTCCACATCATCTTCAACGACAATTCGCGGGCCGCCGCCACCGAAGGCACCCGGGAGAATTCTTCCGTCACCCGGCTCAAGAACGCCATCTACACGCCCTGCAACATCTGCGACGACGATCCCGACGACAAACCGGTCTGGGACGTCAAGGCAAGGCGCGTGATCTATGACGAAACCAAGCACACGATCACCTATCACGACGCTTTTCTGGAATTCTTCGGGGTTCCGGTCGTTTATACGCCCTATTTCAAGCATGCCGACCCGACGGTAAAGCGCCAGTCGGGCTTCCTGGCGCCCGATGTCGGCAACTCGACCCAGCTCGGCCTCCAGGCGCGGATCCCCTATTTCTGGAACATCTCGCCGAACAAGGATTTCACCTTCTCGCCGCTGTTCACCACCAATGCAGGCGTCGTGCTCGCGGGCGAGTACCGCCAGCTCATCAGCGCCGGACCGTTCGATATCGAAGGCGGCATCACCCGGGTCCAGAAACGCAGCGACACCAACCAGCCTCTGCCCGGCAAGCAATATCGCGGCTACGTCAAGGTGGCGTCCAAGTTCGACCTCACCAGCAACTCCCGCTGGGGCGTCGACGGGGAATGGAGCACGGACGACACCTTCCTAAGGCGTTATGGCATCGACCGCTCCGACACCTTGACCAGCCGGGCCTATTACGAACGCTTCGACGGCCGCAGTTACGGCGAAGTCGACGCCTATACCTTCCAGGGCCTGCGCCAGCAGGATCTCGCCGGTCAGACGCCCTACGCCCTGCCCTGGGTGTCGTATCACTTCGTCAGCAAGCCGATGGTCCTGAACAGCGTCCTCAGGATGGACTTCGATCTCTTGGATCTGCAGCGCACCAGCGGCCCGGACACCCGCCGGATCTCCGTCGAATTCGGGGATCGACATCCCCTATACCTCGCCCGCCGGCGACATCTACCGCCTGACCCTGAGCGCGCGCGGCGACGTCTACCAGACCCGCGGACTGGATGCGCAGGGCAACCCGACCGAGCCGAACAACGACCGGACCACGAGCCGCTTCCTGCCCGAGGCCGCGCTGGAATGGCGCTATCCCTTCATCCGGCGGACCAAATCGTCCTGGCAGGTCCTCGAGCCGATCGCGGTCGTGGTGGCGAGCAAGAACGGCGGCAATCCGGCGACGATCCCGAACGAAGACAGCTCGGCCTTCGAGCTCAATGCGCTGAACCTGTTTTCGGTTGACCGGTTCTCGGGGCTCGACGTTTGGGAGGGCGGCCAGCGCGTCGCCTATGGCATGCGTTACGAATATCACTGGATGACCGGGGCGTCGGGCGGCCTGACGGTGGGTCAGAGCTATCGTTTCAACGACACCAAGGAATACGGCCCGGACACCGGACTCGCCCACAATTTCTCGGACTATGTCGCCCGGCTCGATCTCGACCTGCCGCCTTATGTGAACATGTTCTACCGCATCCGGCTCGACCGCCGGAGCTTCGGGCTGAGGCGTCAGGAACTCTATTTCGTCACCGATACCAAGCCCTTGGCGCTCACCCTCGGCTATCTGGATCTGCGCCAGACCGACCCGAACAGCGAATACCAGAACCGCCGCGAAATCCAGGCGACGGGCAGCCTGAACGTCACCTCGAAATGGTCGATCGTCGGTAACATCATTCAGAATGTGGGCCCCTCGCCCTTTACCGTGAAATACGGGATCGGCGTCCAATTCGCCAACGAATGCCTCAAGGTGCGCATGCAGGTCCGGCGGAACTTCACCCGGGACCGCGACGTTCAGCCGACGACGACCATCTCGATCAACGTCGTGCTGAACCATCTGGGCAGCTAGGAAAATACCCCTCATGCGGCAGATTCCCGCGCCCGACTTTGCTTTCGGTGGGCATGGCGTTATGTTATTGCGGGTACGAAGGGCGACCGTCGTGGCGCCGGAGGCTGGCGAATTGTGACCAAGGATCGGATTGAGATTTAATGGTTAGGCTTGGTTGTCGATTCCGTCCGCGGATCGGAAAGGTCGCTCGAAACATCGCTATTTTGGCGGGATTCGCCGCGGTTGCCGGGCCTGCCCTGGCGGCCGAAGCCGCGACGCCCAAGCCGACCGACGTCGAGAGCATCGCGGCGATCGTCAACGACCAGATCATCTCCCAGTATGACGTCCAGCTCCGGATGAATCTGGTCAAAACCGTCACTCAGACGCCGACCGATCCGGCCGACCTGAAGCGACTCCGCGAACAGGTCCTGAAGAACATGGTCGACGAAAAGCTCCAGCTCCAGGAGGCCAAGAAGAAGGACGTCACCGTCACCGACAAGGAAATTCAGCAGGCCGTTCTCGACCTCGGCAAGCAGAACAACATGCCGAATGACCAGTTCGCCCAGTTCCTGAAATCTCTGGGCCCGAGCGCCACGTCGCTGGCCGACCAGATTCACGCCGAGATCGCCTGGAACAAGCTGCTGCGCAAGACCATCCGGGTCGAGGTCGGCGACGACGAGGTCGACGCTGTCATCAACCGGCTGAAAGAAAATGCCGGGCAGTTCGAATATCTGGTCGCGGAAATCTTCCTGATTTCCGACAGTCCGACCAAGGACGAAGAAGTCCATCAGACCGCCGAGCGGCTGGTGAACCAAATCCGCGACGGCTCGCCGTTCCCGGCCATCGCGCGGCAATTCTCCGAATCCGCGACGGCGGCCAATGGCGGGCTGGTCGGCTGGGTTCAGCAGGGTCAGCTCGATCCCGAGGTCGAGGACAAGGTTACCAAGATGCGGGTCAAGACGGTCTCCGACCCGATCAAGACCGCCGGCGGCTATTACATCATCGATCTCCAGGACCGCCGCCGCATCCTCAGCGCCGATCCGCGGGACACCCAGTTCAAGCTGATGCAGGTCGCGATGGACGTGCCCAAGGGCCTTTCGCCGGATAAGCTGAAATCCATGCGGAGCGGGCTCGAAAGCATCTCGCGCGGTATCAAGAGCTGCGATCAGGTGCCCCAGGTGGCGGAATCTGATCGGCACCTCGAATTACGGCAATATCGGCACGGTCCGCGCCGGCGACCTCCCCGACGCGATGCAGAACGCGGTCATGAACCTTAAGGCCGGCCAGGCCACCGAGCCGATGCTCGCCAACAACACCTTCCGGATCCTGGTGGTCTGCGACCGCAAGGAACCCGAATTCCGGATGCCGAGCGAGGACGAAATCGCGAACAATCTGTTCAATCAGCGTCTGTCGATGCTGGCGCGGCGTTATCTTCGCGACCTGAGGCGAGACGCGATCATCGACTACAAATGAGCCGATCGGACCCGATCAAGCCGTTGGCCGTGACCATGGGCGAGCCGGCGGGGATCGGCGGCGAAATCCTGCTCAAAGCGTGGAAGGCGCTGAAGGGCACTGAGGTGCCGTTCTTCGCCATCGCCGATGCCGGGCATCTCCGGAATCTGTCCAAGACGCCCGGCTTCGGACGTACCGATCATCGAGATCGACGCCCCTGCCGACGCGGCGAAAGCCTTCAAATCCGGCCTTCCCGTGATCGAGCAGCGCCTTACCGAGCCGCCGCATCCGGGCGTTCCCATCGAGGCCAACGGACGTTGCGTCATCGAATCCATCGAGCGGGCCGTCACTTACGCCCTTAAAGGTGCAGCCGGCGGGGTGGTGACCAACCCGATCCACAAGGCCTCGCTGATCGCCTCCGGCTTCCCCTACCCCGGCCATACCGAGTTCCTGGCCGCCCTGTGCAGTGGCGGGGGCAAGGAGATCGAGCCGGTCATGATGCTGGCCTGCCCCGAGATTCGGGTCGTGCCGGTCACGATCCATTGCGGCCTCAAGGACGTATTCGCGCTGCTGACCTCGGAACGGATCGCCGATCAGGGCCGGATCGTCGCGGCCGCCCTCAAGCGGGATTTCGGGATCGCCCATCCCAGGTTGGCGGTGGCGGGGCTCAATCCCCATGCCGGCGAGGACGGCGCGTTCGGCCGGGAGGAGATCGATATCATCCGGCCGGCGATCCGCACCCTGCGCGAAGTGGGCATCGACGTAACGGGGCCGCACTCGGCAGACAGCCTGTTTCCACGAGGCGGCCCGGACCCGCTACGACGTCGTGCTCTGCATGTATCACGATCAGGCCCTGATCCCGTTGAAGACCATCGACTTCGACACCGGCGTCAACATTACGCTCGGCCTGCCGATCGTCAGGACCTCGCCCGATCACGGCACGGCATTCGATATCGCCGGCAGCGGCAAGGCCAATCCCGCCAGCCTGATCGCCGCGATCGAAATGGCCGGTGAGATGGCCCGTAACCGTCTCGCCGCCACGGCCGCCGCCTGAGCCCTATGGAGCTCCCGCCGCTCCGCGAGGTCATCGCCGAATACGGCCTCGCAGCCCGCAAATCGCTCGGGCAGAATTTCCTGCTGGACCTCAATCTGACGCGCCGCATCGCGCGCTCGGCCGGGAGCCTGGATGGCGTCACGGTCCTCGAGATCGGTCCCGGCCCTGGCGGGCTCACCCGCGCGCTGCTTGCCGAAGGTGCTGCCAAGGTCGTCGCTGTCGAAGTCGACAAGCGCTGCGTCGAGGCGCTCGGCGAGCTCGCGTGAGGCCTATCCCGGACGTCTTGACGATAATTGAAGAGGACGCCATAAGGCTCGACGAAAAAAGATTTTTCAGGCCAGGGAGCCCGTCCGCATCGTCGCCAATCTGCCCTATAACGTGGCGACCGCGCTGCTGATCAAATGGCTCTCCGTCGATCCCTGGCCGCCCTGGTACGCGTCCATGACCCTGATGTTCCAGAAGGAGGTCGCCGAGCGCATCTGCGCCGGCCCCGGCGACAAGGCGCGCGGCCGGCTTTCTGTCCTCAGCCAATGGCGCACGCGGCCAAGGATGCTGTTCGACATCGGCCCCAAGGCCTTCGTGCCGCCACCCAAGGTGACCTCAAGCGTGGTCGGCTTCGAGGTCCTGGACGCACCCGTCGCCCCGGCCCGCCTCGCCGCCCTCGAAGCCGTCACCGCCGCGGCCTTCGGCCAGCGCCGCAAGATGCTGCGCGCAAGCCTCAAGACGCTCCACAAGGACGCGCCCGGCTGGCTGGAAGAGCTCGGTATCGACCCGCAAGCCCGTCCAGAGACGCTTTCCGTCGAGGATTTCTGTGCGATCGCCCGCCGCTACGACAATCATTGCAAGCGACCATAGGGAGCGCGGCAATCCAGCCTGCCTGGATCGCCGCAGCGCTGACGCGCCTCGCGATGACGGTGGTTACTGGCCCAGCCCCTGAACGAAGCCTTCCATCCCCACTCGTCGGGGGCGTCGGAGGCGTTCGGCGGCGAGGATGGCCGTGATCTCCGCCAGGCAGGTATCGACGTCCTGGTTCACGACCACATAATCGTATTCGTTCCAGTGGCTGATCTCGTCCTGGGCCCGCTTCATGCGCTCCGCGACGACCTCGGCGCTGTCCTGGGCACGGGTCTTGAGGCGGGATTCGAGCGAGGCGATGGAGGGCGGTAGGATGAAAGACCGATCGCCAGGTCGGCCCGGGCCTTCTTCTTGAGCTGCTGGGTGCCTTGCCAATCGACGTCGAACAGCACGTCCTTGCCGGCGGCCAAGCATTTCCTCCACCTCAGCGGCCGGCGTGCCGTAGCGATTGCCGAACACGGTGGCGTGCTCCAGGAAACCGTGCTTCGCGACCAGGGCCTGGAAAGCCTCGTCATCGACGAAGTGATAGTCCTGACCATCAACCTCGGAAGGCCGACGTTTTCTTGTGGTATATGAGATGGATAGCGAAATATCTTTATCCGATCTCAGAAGAGCGCGGGAGAGCGTCGTCTTGCCCGCCCCCGATGGCGAGGACAGCACCAGCATCAGTCCGCGGCGGGCGATTTTGGGTTCGGCGCTGGTCTCGGCCATGGCGTTCACTCGACGTTCTGGACCTGCTCGCGAATCTGGTCGATCACAGATTTCATGTCGAGCCCGATCCGGGTCAGCTCGATATCGGCGGCCTTGGAGCAGAGCGTATTCGCCTCGCGGCCGAATTCCTGGGTCAGAAAGTCGAATTTCCGCCCGACCACCCCGCCCTCCTTCAAAAGCGCCCGCGCCGCTGCGATATGGGCGGCCAAACGGTCCAATTCCTCACGGACATCCGCTTTGGTGGCAAGAAGTGCAACCTCTTGCGTAAGCCGCGTCTCGTCCAGGCCTTTCGAGGCGGCGAGGATATCGGCGATCTGTTTTTCCAATCGAGCCCTCAGGGCCTCGGGCTGAGTAGCCGCGGACTCCCGCGCCGCCTTTACCAGAGCCTCCAGCCGGTCGATATGTCCGCTCAGCAGCGCCGAAAGATGCTCGCCCTCCTGCCGCCGCGCCGCCACGAGCGAGTCCATGGCGGACTTGCAGGCCTCCAGAACGGCGGCAAACCGGGCTGCCCGGTCCTCCTCGCTCAACGCCGGCTCGCCGACCTCGACCACGCCGCGCACGGCCAGAAGCGCATCCAGCTTCGGCGGCGAAACGCCATATTCCTCGGCGGCGGCGGTGGCGGCGGCCACCAACTCGTCAAGCGCCGCCCGATTGAGCGCGACGCTCTGCCGGGAGGCGTCGGTGGCCACGGTGAGATTGGCATTCACGCTGCCTCGGGCCAGATCCGCCGAGATCAGCGCCCTGACATCGGCTTCCAGGGATTCGAGGCCCGCAGGAAACCGGCATCGGACATCCAGCCCGCGCGCATTCACGCTGCGCACCTCCCAGACGAACCTGTCCGCGCCCCATTGCCCCTCGGCGCGGGCAAAGCCGGTCATGCTGGAAAGTGCCGCCATGGAGAGAGGCCCCCTGATAAGTCCGGCCGCGACTATAGGCAGCCGCCCCTATCGCAACAAGCCGGGATTACGCCCTCAGCGCCGCTTCCTGAGCCTCCTCCATTTGCGGACATTGGCGTTGTGCTCCTTCAGGGTCTTGGCGAAGGTGTGACCGCCGGTGCCGTCGGCGACGAAATAGAGCTCCTGCGTCTTGGCCGGATGGAGGACGGCAAAGAGCGCGTCCTTGCCCGGATTGGCGATCGGCCCGGGCGGCAAGCCATAGACGCGATAGGTGTTGTAGGGGCTGTCGATATCGAGATCGTCGCGGGTGAGCGCCCGGCCGAGCGGGCCCGACTGCTCGATCGCATAGAGAACGGTGGGGTCCGACTGAAGCCTCATGCCCTTTTTGAGCCTGTTCAGGAACACCGCCGCGATCCGGCTGCGTTCGGACGGCACGGCGGTCTCCTTCTCGACCATGGAAGCCAGGATCACGGCCTCGTCCGGCGAATGGAACGGCAGATCCGGGTCGCGGCCGGGCCAGAGCTTGTCGATCTCGTCGTCCATCGCCAGCGACATGCGCTTGATCATCTCCGCGCGGGTGTCGCCATAGCTGTATCGATAGGTCTCGGGCAGGAGCGTGCCGTCCGGGGGGATCGATTTAACGGCACCCACCAGACCGTAGGCCTTATCGAGGATCGCGACCACGTTCCGGCTGGTCAGCCCCTCGGGAACCGTGACAAAGCGTACGACCGTCATGCCGGATTTCAGAACGGTCACGATCGAGCGGATGCTGGCGTGGGTCGGGATCACATACTCGCCGGCCTTCAGCTCACGGTCGGCGCCATGGAGCCAGGCAAGCGCGCGGAAGCCGCGCCGATTGTTTATCGTACCGGCATCGGACAGGATTCGGGCGACCTGATGGACGCCTGCGCCCTTGGGAATGACGACATTGGTGTTGGACGTCGCCGGGCCCGGCTGATTGTAGATGTATTGCACCGCCTGCCACGTGCCGAGCGCGCCGCCGACGGCGACGAACAGGATCAGCACGGACCAGAATACGCGCGGCCGCAACAGCGCCACCTCGTGGTTGTTCGGTCTCGGCGGTAAGCGCGTACCCCCTTATGACACCTGGGTCATGACCAGGCTGGCATTGGTGCCGCCGAAGCCGAAGGAATTCGACAGCACGGCGCGAACCTCGCGCTCCTTGGCCTGATGGGGCACCAGATCGACGCCCATGCAGCTTTCCGACGGATTGTCGAGATTGATCGTCGGCGGCACGACCTGATCGCGCATCGCCAGGATTGCGAAGATCGCCTCGACACCGCCAGCCGCGCCCAGAAGATGCCCGATCGACGACTTGGTCGAGGACATCGACACCTTGGCCGTCGCGTTGCCGAACAGCCGCTTCACCGCCGCAAGCTCGATCTCGTCGCCAAGCGGCGTCGAGGTGCCGTGGGCGTTGATGTAATCGATATCGTCGGCGCTCAAATTCGCCCGCTTCAAGCGCCGCCCGCATCGAGCGGTAGCCGCCATTGCCGTCGGGCGCCGGCGCGGTGACGTGATAGGCGTCGCCCGACAGGCCATAGCCGGCGATTTCGGCGTAGATTTTCGCGCCGCGCTTCTTGGCGTGCTCGTATTCCTCGAGAACCACGATCCCTGCGCCCTCGCCCATCACGAAGCCGTCGCGGTCCTTGTCATAGGGCCGGGAAGCTCGGGTCGGCTCTTCGTTGAACGCGGTCGAGAGCGCTTTTGCCTGGGAGAAGCCCGCGATGCCGATCGGACAGATCGCCGCTTCGGCGCCGCCCGCGACCATCACGTCGGCGTCTTCCCACATGATCAGCCGCGCGGCATCGCCGATGGCGTGCGCGCCACTCGAACAGGCCGTCACGACGGCGTGGTTCGGCCCTTTGAAACCGTATCTGATCGAAACTTGGCCGGAGACGAGATTGATCAAACGGCCCGGAATGAAGAACGGGCTGACCCGCCGCGGCCCACTCTCATGAAGCGTGACGGAGGCCTCCTCGATGCCCGGCAGGCCGCCGATGCCGGCGCCGATCATGACGCCGGTCTTCTCCCGGTTCTCCTCGTCCTCGGGCTTCCAGCCGGAATCCTCGATCGCCTGCTGGGCGGCCGCCATGCCGAACAGGATGAAGTCGTCGACCTTGCGGCGCTCCTTGGGCGCCATCCAATCGTCCGGATTGAACGTGCCGTCCGAGCCGTCGCCCGTCACGACTTCGCAGGCGATCTTGGCGACATAGTCGGTCGGGTCGAAATGGGTGATCCGGCGCGCGCCGGACTCGCCCTTCAAGAGCCGCGACCACGTCGCATCGACGCCACAGCCCAAAGGCGTGACCATTCCAAGTCCGGTGACGACAACCCGTCTCATAAACGCTTATTCCATCCGGCTAATCGCGGCGTCCGGCCAATCTCGGCGCCTCAGCCAGGGAGCGAAACCCGGCCTCGCGCCTAGGAGGCGTTCTCCTTGATATAGTCGATGGCATCCTTGACCGTCAGGATTTTTTCCGCCGCGTCGTCCGGTATCTCGACGCCAAACTCTTCCTCGAACGCCATAACCAGCTCGACGGTGTCCAGGCTGTCCGCGCCCAGATCGTCGATGAAGCTGGCGGTCTCGGTCACCTTGTCCTCGTCGACGCCAAGGTGCTCGACAACGATCTTCTTTACGCGTTCGTCAACGTCACTCATTCCAGTGGTCCCTCTCAGTTGTGGCGGGGTTTTACTAAACTCAACAGGGGCGGCATAACAAGAGCAAAACGCGTGGCCCCCGGCGATCCCTTGGCTAGAAACGGCTCCTAACACAGTAAATCAGGATTTGCCAGCAATCCAGAGCCAGAATCCGGCCGTCAAATCATGGCCATGCCGCCGTTGACGTGCAAAGTCTGCCCGGTCACATAAGCCGCTTCCTCGGACGCCAGATAGACCACGCCAGCGGCGATATCCTCGGGCGAGCCGAGCCGGCCCACCGGCACGGCATCGAGGAGCTTCTTGCGCTGCTCCTCGGGCAAGGCGTCGGTCATGGCGGTCTCGATGAAGCCCGGCGCCAGGCAATTGACCGTAATGCCGCGCGAGGCGACCTCCTGGGCCAGGGACTTGGTCATGCCTTCGAGCCCGGCCTTGGAGGCGGCGTAATTGGCCTGGCCGGGATTGCCCGGTCGTGCCGACGATCGAGGTGATCGAGACGATCCGGCCCCAGCGCTTCTTCATCATCCCGCGCATGGCGCCGCGCGAAAGCTTGAAGGCGGCGGTGAGATTGACCTTTAGGACCGTATCCCAGTCCTCGTCCTTCATGCGCAGCGCGAGGTTGTCGCGTGTAAGACCGGCATTGTTGACGAGGATGTCGAGCCCGCCCATCAACGCCTCGGCGGCGGACGGCAGGCCGGCGACCTGTTCCGTATCGCCAAGATCGCACAGCGCGACATTGGTCCGCTCGCCGAGCGACGCCGCCAACTCCTTGAGCACGGCCTCGCGGGTCCCGGACAACGTCACCGTCGCCCCCTGGGCATGGAGCGCCCGAGCGATCGCCGCCCCGATCCCGCCCGAGGCGCCGGTTACCAAAGCTGTCTTCCCGGTCAGATCGAACATGAGCAAAGGCTCCGCAATCAGATCAGCTTAAGGAAGGCGTCGATATCGTCCGGCCCCTGGACCGAGACGGCGTTGACGTCGCCGTTGATCCGTTTGGCGAGGCCGGTCAGGACCTTGCCCGAGCCGAGCTCGACAAAGGTATCGACCCCGCCCTCGACCATATACAGAACACTCTCGCGCCAACGCACGAGGCCGGTGACCTGGGCGACCAGAAGGCGGCGGATTTCTTCGGGCTGCGAGATTTCCTTGGCGGTCACATTGGCGACGAGCGGCCGCACAGGCGGTTGGATGGTCGCGGTCTTGAGCGCCTCGGCCATCTCCTCGGCGGCGGGCGCCATGAGTGGGCAATGGAACGGCGCGCTTACCGACAGCAGCATGGCGCGGCGCGCGCCTTTGGTCTTGGCGATTTCGACCGCCCTTTCGACCGCCGCCTTGGTGCCGCTGACCACGACCTGGCCGGGCGCATTGTCGTTGGCGGGCGTGCAGACATCGTCCCCCGCCGCTTCCTTTGCGACTTCCTCGGCCGCCGGCAGATCGAGGCCCAAGAGCGCCGCCATGGCCCCCTCGCCCACCGGCACCGCGCGCTGCATGGCCTGACCGCGCCGCTTGAGGAGCCGGGCGGCGTCCTCGACCGTCAGCGACCCCGCCGCCGCGAGCGCCGAATATTCCCCGAGGGAATGACCGGCGACATAGCCCGCCCTGTTCTCGACTTTGACGCCCGCGTCCTTCTCCAAGGTCCGGACGATGGCGAGGCTCACCGCCATCAGCGCCGGCTGGGCATTCTCGGTCAGCTTGAGCTCGTCCTCGGGCCCTTCGAACATCAGCTTGCTGAGGTTCTGCTTGAGCGCCTCGTCGACCTCCTCGAAGGTGTGCCGCGCCGTCGCGGAGGACTCCGCCAGCGCCTTGCCCATGCCGACCGCCTGGCTGCCCTGTCCCGGAAACGTAAATGCAAGAACCATGATTTAGCGCCACCAGCCCATTCGTCGCGAAAAAGAGCGCCCCTCAGCGTGAGGGACAGTTGTCATGGGCCGTCCGGCGATGTCAAGTCGGTTGGGCCGCGTCCTTATGCCAGCCGAACCCCTGCTCGACTTCGGGGACAAGATCGTTCGGCATGAAGCGGTGCATGGCCATCATGCGCGGCCGACCCGATGCATTGGGGGACCCGTTGTGCAGCACGCGCAGATCCATGAGCCATACATCCCCCGGAGCCCCCGTCATTTCGACCACTCCCAGGGTGATCCCGTCTACATCGGGAGCGGCGCGCAGTTAAGTCGCGCCGATCGGCGACGCCAACCGCATCCTTGGCAAAGAGAACGTCCCGAAAGAAGAGCAGACGTTTGGGGCACGTTTCCGTCTCCTTAAACGACGGCGCCCCGCAGCAGGTATCGCGCCGGCGCAAGCCGGAGCAACGAACCTACCGCAGGGCGGTACCCCACGGCCCACCGCAAGGCGCGGTGAACAATGGTTCGAATCTACTCTTCCGAGCGCGAGACTTCAAGCGACGGAGACGTCAGCGAGCCCTTGCGGTCGGCTTCAAAATGGGTATAGTGCGCGCACTTTAGCGTAGGCCCTGGGCGAACCGGGGTGCTGCGAACTCCTTGCCGGCACAGCCGGCTACGTCGCCCGAGGGCGGCAGGAATAGCCATAAGGGGTCTTTGATGCCGTTTTACGAGCATGTGTTTATCGCGCGCCAGGAGTTGTCTCCCCAGCAGGTGGAGGATCTGGCGGGCCAATTCTCCCAGATAATCGCCGACAATGGCGGCTCGGTAACCAAGACCGAGCAGTGGGGCCTGCGCAATCTCGCTTACAAGATCCGCAAGAACCGCAAGGGCCATTACGTTTTGCTGAATGTCGACGCGCCGGCCGCGGCCCTCCTGGAGCTGGAGCGCGTCATGCGCATCAATGACGACGTGATCCGCCTCATGACGATCCGCGTCGACGAGCTCGAGGAAGGCCCGTCGGCAATGATGGTTGCCAAATCGAGCCGCGACGACCGCGGCCCGCGGGGCGATCGAGGCGACAGAGGCGATCGGGGCGGCCGGTTCCGCCGCGGCGCGGAGTCGGAATCGTCGGAATCGAGCAACAGTGCTTCGAGCGACGGCAAGGAGTCGGGCGACGGCAAGGAAACGTCCTCGAGCGATGAAGGAGTAAAGGAATGAGCGACGGACAGGGTGGAGGCCCCCGTGGGGGCGGCGGTCGCCGGCGGCCGTTTTTCCGGCGCCGCAAGAGCTGCCCGTTCAGCGGCCCCAATGCGCCGAAGATCGACTATAAGGACGTGAAGCTGCTGCAGCGCTTCATCTCCGAGAAGGGCAAGATCGTGCCGAGCCGGATCACGGCCGTATCCGCCAAGAAGCAGCGCGAACTCGCCCAGGCGATCAAGCGCGCGCGCACTCTGGCGTTGATCCCCTTCGTCATCGAATAGCGCTCTTAGGAAAATCGGAGAATTCCCATGGAAGTGATCCTGCTGGAGCGCATCGAGCGGCTCGGCCAGATGGGCGACGTCGTGAAGGTGAAGGACGGTTTCGCCCGCAATTTCCTGCTGCCGCAGAAGAAGGCGCTACGCGCGACCGACGCCAACCGCGCCAAATTCGAAGATCAAAAGATCGAGCTCGAAGCGCGCAACCTGGAGCGCGCCAAGGAGGCACAGGCGGTCGCCGACAAGCTCAACGGCCAGAGCTGCGTGCTTCTCCGTCAGGCGGCCGAATCCGGTCAGCTTTACGGCTCGGTCACCGCGCGCGATATCGCGGAGGCGGTGGGCGAGCTGGGCTTCAGGCTCCAGCGCGGGCAGATCCAGCTCCAGAATCCGATCAAGGAGTTGGGCCTCCACACCGTCGTTGTTTCGCTCCACCCGGACATCTCGGCCGAGGTTCAGGTGAACGTGGCGCGGTCCGAGGAAGAGGCACGCCGTCAATCCGAGCCCGACAAGAGCGAGGCCCTGATGGAAGCCGAGGCCGTCTTCGAGACCGAAGAGCTGGCCGAGCGTGCGGCCAAGGAGCTGACCGGCGAGGAAGATGCCGAAGCGCCCGCGGAAGAGACGGAAGAGGAAGCCGAAGAGACCAAATAAGTCTCGCCGCTGCTTCGCCCGGTCCCGTCCCGAGCGGCCGGAATCCAAGGACATCCTTTTGATTAAGGGGCTGCCGCAGGTGCTTGATGCGCCTTGCGAACAACACCTCTTGGACTCCGGCCCGAATCGTTTAGAATTGGTAAAAAGGATAGAAGAGTCGTCCGGCGAGTCGGGGTCGGATGCGGGAGCGTGGCTGCCGTGTTCGATTTATCGGTGCGCGAGAGACGAGCGAAAGGAGGCAGCCAATGATGTTATCCTCTTTTCTGCGGGCCGTCATTCACGAGGGCACGCTGGTCGTCATCGACTATGATGGTCGGAGACATGAGTTCGGCGACGGCCAGGAGCCGCGCAGCGTCGTCCGCTTCACCGAGAAGTCCGTCGCGCGCGATATCCTGTTGAGCCCCGAGCTCGGCACGGCCGAGGCCTATATGGACGGCAAGCTGATCGTCGAGGAAGGCGACCTATACGGCTTCCTTGCGCTCGCCTCCGCCAACATGTACCGGCACGACGACTACTGGATGCTCAAGCTCCAGAAGCGCATCGCGACGCTTACCCGCTGGATCACGCAATTCAATCCGGCGCCGCGGGCGAAGCAGAACGTCGCCCATCACTACGACTTATCGGACACGCTCTACGACCTGTTCCTCGATCCGGGCCGGCAATATTCCTGCGCCTATTTCGCGGAGCCAGACTACACCTTGGAGCAGGCCCAGCTCGCCAAGAAGAACCACATCGCCTCCAAGCTGCTCCTCAAGGAGGGGCTCAAGGTGCTGGACATCGGCTGCGGCTGGGGCGGCCTCGTCTTCCATATCAACGAGGTTTCGGGCGCCGAAGCGGTCGGCATCACGCTCTCGGAAGAGCAGATCAAATACGCCCAGGATCAGGCGGCCCGGCGCGGCCTCGCCGGCCAGGTGCAATTTCGGCTGCAGGACTACCGCCATATCGACGAGAAGTACGATCGGATCGTCTCGGTCGGCATGTTCGAGCATGTCGGTACGCCGCATTACGCCGAATTCTTCCGGAAATGCGCGGACCTTCTGAAGGATGACGGCGTGATGCTGCTGCACACGATCGGCCGTTACGACGGCCCCGGTGCGACCGACGCCTTCACCCGGAAATACATCTTCCCGGGCGGTTACAGCCCTGCCCTTTCGGAAATCGCGCCGCATATCGAGCGGGCCGGTCTGGTGATCACCGACGTCGAGATTCTCAGGCTCCATTACGCCAGCACGCTCCGCGAATGGCGCAAGCGCTTCATGAAAAATCGCGACAAGGTGAAGGCGATCTACGACGAGCGATTCTGCCGGATGTGGGAATTCTATCTCACCGGC
This sequence comes from uncultured Alphaproteobacteria bacterium, assembly GCA_963732795.1. Taxonomy (GTDB): domain Bacteria; phylum Pseudomonadota; class Alphaproteobacteria; order CAVTAV01; family CAVTAV01; genus CAVTAV01. The sequence goes on from CAVTAV010000002.1 coordinate 676,338, forward strand.
AGCGAGCTGCGCCTTCCGCTACGGCGGCCATTGCAACTTCCAGATCCAGATGGCCAAGGATCAGTATGCCGTACCGCTGACCCGCGATTATATGGGCGAATGGGAGAAACGCTTGGATCAGCGGGCCGCCGCCGAGTGATCCCGGAGATACTATCCCCGTTATCCTCATCTTTAGGGAAAAATTTACCATATTTCCCGATCGCCTTCCGGTGCTATACCGGGGCCATGGAACAGGCAAAGACATCGGCGGCGGTCGTCCCCGTCCGCGGCGAGAAGGCCGAGGGCGTCGGCTATCGCACGCCGCCGCATAATCTCGATGCCGAGGCTCAGCTCGTCGGCGCGATTCTCGTGAACAACGAAGCCGCGAGCCGAAGGTGATGTCGTTCCTTCGGCCGGAGCATTTCTACGAGCCGGTTCTGGGCGAAATCTACGAGTCGGCGCTCAAGCTGATCGACCGGAACCAGCGGGCAACGCCGGTGACCCTGAAGCCCCATTTCGAGAATCACGAGGCGCTCAAGGAACTCGGCGGCTCGACCTTCCTCGCCCGGCTCGCGGCCGAGGCGGCGACCATCATCCATGCCGAGGATTACGGCCGCCAGATCTACGACCTCGCGCTCCGCCGGGACTTGATCCATATCGGTGAGAGTATGGTGCTGACGGCCTATGATTCGCCGATCGAGACCGGCGCGCCGGAGCAGATCGAGCAGGCCGAGGATTCGCTGTTCAAGCTCGCCGAGACCGGCAAGCACGAAGGCGGGTTCCAGACCTTCGGCAAATCGCTGACCTCGGCGATCCAGGCGATCGAGGCGGCCTATCGCCGCGACAGCCATCTGGTCGGCGTGACCACCGGCTTCCGCGACCTGGACAAGAGCCTCGGCGGGCTGCACAAGTCCGACCTCGTTATCGTCGCGGCGCGCCCGGCCATGGGCAAGACGTCGCTCGCGACCAATATGGCTTTCAACGCCGCCCGCGCCCGCAAGAACGCGCTCGATGAGGGGGCCGATCCGAAGTCGGCCGACGGGGCGGTGGTCGGGTTCTTCTCGCTCGAAATGTCGTCCGAACAGCTGGCGACCCGTATTCTGTCCGAGCAGTCGGGCATCTCGTCCCATAAATTGAGACAAGGCCATATTTCGGCGGGCGAGTTCCCGGATGTGGTCCGCGCGGCGCATGATCTCGAGACCCTGCCGCTCTTCATCGACGACACGCCTGCCCTGACGATCGCGGCACTCCGCACCCGCGCCCGTCGTCTGCACCGCCAGCATGGGCTGTCCATGGTCGTGGTCGACTATCTGCAGCTCCTGCGCCCGACGACGTCCCGCAGCACCGACAGCCGCGTTCAGGAAGTCTCGCAGATCACCCAGGGCCTCAAAGCCCTGGCCAAGGAATTGAACATCCCGGTGATCGCGCTCTCGCAGCTCAGCCGTCTGGTGGAGCAGCGCGAGGACAAGCGGCCGGTGCTTTCCGACCTTCGCAGAATCCGGCTCGATCGAGCAGGACGCCGACGTGGTGCTCTTCATCTTCCGCGAGGAGTATTATCACCAGCAGCGCCGGCCGGACGACGATTCGCCCAACATGGCCGAATGGCGCGAGAAGGAAGAGCGGGTCCACGGCCGCGCCGAGATCATCATCGCCAAGCAGCGCCACGGTCCGACCAACAACGTCAAACTGCTGTTCGACAGCAACACGACCCGGTTCAGCGACCTTATCGAAAGCGACCACCTGCCCGATGAAGTCTTCTGAGCGCTACGGCGGTCGGCTGACCATCAATCTCGACGCGGTTGCTGCAAATTACCGGCTCCTGAAGGCGCGCGCGGCCCCCGCCGAATGCTCGGTGGCGGTCAAGGCCGACGCTTATGGCCTCGGCATGGACCGCGTCGCGCCCACCCTCTGGGCCGCCGGCTGCCGGACCTTTTTCGTCGCGACCCTCGACGAAGGGCATCGAGCTACGCGAGCTTCTGCGACGAGGCCGCCGATCTATGTCCTGAATGGCCTGCCGTCCGGCGACGGAAGACGATGTTCGTCGAGCACCGCCTGCGCCCGGTCCTGAACGACCTCGGCCAGATCGAGGCCTGGGCCGTCTTCGCCAAATCCACCGAAGATGACATTGCCCTCTGCCTGCGTCCACATCGACACCGGCATGAATCGGCTCGGCCTGCCGCCCGAGGAGGTCGATGCGCTCGTCGCCAAGCCGGACGCTTCTCGGGCCAGGCCCGGGTCGACCTGATCATGAGCCATCTCGCCTGCGCCGACGAACGCTCGCATCCGATGAACCAGAAGCAGTGCGCCGCGTTCGACGCCTTGAAGACCCGCCTCCCCGGCCGGCGCATGAGCCTCGCCAATTCCGCCGGCGTGTTCCTCGGCGCGCCTTATCACCATGATCTGGTGCGGGTGGGCATCTCCGTCTATGGCGGCGCACCGCAGCCGACCGAGCCCAATCCCGATGGCGGAAGTGGTTCATTTACAAGGCAGAATCGTCCAGACCCGGTTCGTTGACAGCCCCATGACCGTTGGCTATGGTGCGACCCATTCATTCAAAGGCGGACAAGGTTGGCGACCGTGGCTCTGGGATATGGCGATGGCTACATCCGCTCGGCCGGCAACCATGCCTATGGCTGCATCGGCGGCATCCGCGTGCCCGTGGTCGGCCGGGTCTCGATGGACCTCATCACGCTCGACGTGACGCAGGCCGACCCATCCCTTGCGGCACAGGGCGATCTCGTGGACCTGATCGGCAACGGCGCGGATCTCGACGACGTCGCGCGGCGCGGCGGGTACCGTGTCCTACGAGCTTCTCACCAATCTCGGCCCCCGCTACGAACGGCATCTATGTCGGCGGCGAGGCGCGCGTCCGTGAACTTCCTCGCGATCATCGGGCGTTTCTTCATCGGCTTCCTGCAGGTCATCGGCCGGGTGTCGATCTTCACCGGCCGCGCCATCCTCTATTCGGTGACGCCGCCCTTCCATTTCCGGAACATCGTCACGCCAGATCATGAATATCGGCTATTACTCGCTGCCGATCGTCGGCATGACCGCGATCTTCACCGGCGCGGTTCTGGCGCTTCAGACCTATGTCGGCGGCGCGCGCATCAATGCCGAGAACATCGTGCCGAATATCGTCGTGCTGGCGATCACCCGCGAGCTCGGCCCGGTGCTGGGCGGCATCATGGTGGCGGCGCGGGTCAGCTCGGCCATGGCGGCGGAGCTCGGCACCATGCGGGTCACCGAGCAGATCGACGCGCTGACGACGCTCTCGACCAATCCGTTCCGCTATCTCGTCGCCCCGCGCATTATCGCCGCGACCCTGGTGCTCGCGCCCGCTGGTGCTCATCGCGGACATCATCGGCGTCATGGGCGGCTACGTCGTCGCGACGGCAAGCTCGATTTCAACGGCGCGATCTATCTCAACAACACCGCCAATTTCCTCGAGACTTATGACGTCGTCTCGGGCCTCGTCAAGGCGGCCGTCTACGGCTTCATCATCGCGCTGATGGGCTGCTTCCACGGCTATAACAGCGAAGGCGGCGCCGAGGGCGTCGGCGCGGCGACGACCAAGGCCGTCGTCTCGGCCTGTGTGCTGATCCTGGTCGCCAACTACTTCATCACCAACTTTTTCTTCGCCTCATGACCGACGCGCCGAAAATCCGGATGCGCGACGTCCATAAGCGCTTCGGCCCGAAGGTCGTTCTGGACGGCGTCGATCTCGATGTGATGCCGGGCGAATCCGTGGTGATCATCGGCGGCTCGGGCAGCGGCAAATCGGTCACCCTGAAATGCATTCTCGGCCTCTTGCGCCCGGAACAGCGGCTCGATCCAGGTCGACGGGCAGGAGATGACTCGACATCGGCGCCCGGGAGCGCGACGAAGTCCTGGGGAAATTCGGCATGCTGTTTCAGGGCGCGGCGCTGTTCGACAGCCTGTCGGTCTGGGAGAACGTCGCCTTCGGCCTTTTGGCGATGAAGAAGATCAAGCGCGCCCAGGCAAGGGACGTCGCGATCGAAAAGCTCGCCCTCGTCGGCCTCGGCCCCGAGGTCGCCGACCTTGAGCCGGCCGAGCTTTCCGGCGGCATGAAGAAGCGCGTCGGCCTCGCCCGCGCCATCGCGACCGCGCCCGAGATCATCTTCTTCGACGAGCCGACCACAGGCCTCGACCCGATCATGGCCGACGTGATCAACGACCTGATCGTCGCGTCGGTCAAGGAGTTGGGCGCGACCACCCTCTCGATCACCCACGACATGGCCAGCGCGCGCAAGATCGCCGACCGGATCGGGATGCTGTATAAGGGCCAGATCATCTGGTTCGGCCCGGTGGCCGAGATCGACCGCTCCGGCAACCCTTATGTCGAGCAGTTCATCAACGGCCGGGCGGAAGGCCCGATCCAGATGGACGTGTTGAAGGCGTGATCCTTCCGGGTCCTTGGGGCCGAGAGTGAAGAAAGCCGCGTCGATGGCGCAAAGCGCCGAACGTTTCGTCTGCCAGGCTTGCGGCGCGACCTATCGCAAATGGGTCGGGCGCTGCGAATCCTGCGGCGAATGGAACTCCGTCATCGAGGAGATGGGGCGCGAGGCCGTGCCGAAGGGATTGGGCCCCGGCGTCGGACGTAAGATCGAGCTGACGCCCCTCACGGCCGAAGCCTCCGACCCGCCACGCCTCGTCAGCGGCATCGCGGAATTCGACCGGACCGTCGGCGGCGGCCTCGTGGCGGGCTCGGCAACCTTGGTGGGCGGCGATCCCGGCATCGGCAAATCGACGCTGTTGCTGCAGGTCGCGGCGTTCCTGTCCAGGGACGGCGGCCGGTGCGTCTATATCTCCGGCGAAGAAGCGCCGGCCCAGGTGCGGATGCGCGCGCGCCGGCTGGGGCTTTCGGACGCCGCGCTGGAATTGGGCGCGGCAACCAGCGTCCGCGATGTGCTCGCGACCCTCGATGCCGATCCCGCGCCGAGTGTCGTGGTGATCGATTCCATCCAGACCATGTTCGTCGACCAGCTCGATTCCGCCCCCGGCACCGTCGCCCAGGTGCGCGCCTCGGCCCAGGAGCTGATCCGCTTCGCCAAACGCCGCAACGCCGCGCTCCTGCTCGTCGGCCATGTCACCAAGGAAGGCCAGATCGCCGGCCCGCGCGTCTTGGAGCACATGGTCGACACCGTGCTCTATTTCGAGGGCGAGCGGAGCCACCAGTTCCGCATTCTCCGCGCGGTCAAGAACCGCTTCGGCGGCACCGACGAGATCGGCGTGTTCGAGATGACCGGCACCGGGCTCGCCGAGGTCGCCAATCCTTCGGCCCTGTTCTTGAGCGAACGGGACGCCGGGATCGCCGGCGCGGCCGTTTTTGCCGGCATGGAGGGCACGCGTCCCGTCCTGGTCGAGATCCAGGCGCTCGTCGCCCCCTCCCCCCTCGCCACGCCGCGCCGCGCCGTCGTCGGCTGGGATTCGGGGCGGCTCGCCATGATCCTCGCCGTGCTCGATGCGCGGGGAGGACTTGGATTGACGGGCAATGATGTTTATTTGAATGTCGCGGGCGGCTTGAGGATCGGCGAACCGGCGGCCGATCTCGCGGTTGCGGCCGCGTTGATCTCGTCCGCAAGCGGGACGCCGATGCCGCCGGAAACGGTCGTATTCGGCGAGATTTCGCTTTCCGGCGAGGTCCGACAGGTTGCACAAGGCGATGCCCGGCTCAAGGAAGCTTCGAAGCTGGGTTTCACGCGGGCCTTGACACCACCCGCCGGAAAGCTGCAAACGGCCGGAATTGAGACGAGCGCCATGCAACATGTGCGGGACCTCGTGGAGTTTCTCGAGGCGCGGGGCGCGTCGTCCATACGGCGGAGAGACCATGCCTGACCTGCATTTCACGGGAACGGACCTGATCGTCGTGGCGATCGTGCTCCTGTCGGGGCTGCTCGCCTTCATGCGGGGCTTCTTGAAGGAGACCGCGTCGCTCGTCGCCTGGCTCGGCGGCGCGGCTGCGGTCTATCTCTATATCTTCGGCGGGCCGAGCACCCGCAACTGGGACTATGTCGCCCGGCTGCCGACCTCCAAGCTCCTGATCGCGGGCGGCATTTTCATCGCCGTGGTGATCGTGTTGAGCCTTCTCGGACGGGCCGTCGCCAATCTTCTGGACAAGGAGACCTTCGGCTTTTTCAATCGGATGCTGGGCCTTGTTTTCGGCTTCGCACGCGGGGCCTTCGTGATCTGCCTGATCTATGCGGTCTCGGTCTGGGTGATTCCGATCCTCAACCGCAACGAACCGCCGCCCTGGCTGCGCGAGGCCCGCACATTCCCGCTGATCGACTATGGCGGCTACATGCTGGCGAATCTTTGGCCGGGTCTCGTCGACATGAACACGGACGACCCCGACAAGTATCTGAAGAAGCTGGATAAATCACTGCCCTTGCCAACTCGTCATGCCGAGGACCATAAGGACGGCGACTATAGTGACCAGGAACGCCAGAACCTGGACGATCTCGTACAGGGAGTGACGAAGAATTGACGGTGGAACGCCGCCACGACCAACCCCTCGAGATGGACAAATTCCGTGAGGAATGCGGGGTTTTCGGGATCTTCGGCACCGTCGACGCCGCCGCCCATACCGTGCTCGGCCTTCACGCGCTCCAACATCGCGGCCAGGAAGCCGCCGGCATCGTCAGCTTCGACGGCGAGCATTTCAACGCCCATCGCAGCCTCGGCCTCGTCGCCGATACCCTGACCTCCGAGAAGGTCGTCAATTCGCTCAAGGGCTATTCGGCGATCGGCCATGTGCGCTATTCGACGACCGGCGAGACGCTTCTGCGCAATGTCCAGCCGCTTTATGCCGATCTTTCCTCGGGCGGCTTCGCCATCGCCCATAACGGCAACCTCACCAACGCCCTGACGCTCCGCAAGAAACTGGTCTCGGACGGCTCGATCTTCCAATCGACCTCCGATACCGAGGTGATCCAGCACCTGATCGCGACGAATGCCCATGGCAATCTGATCGAGCGGATCATCGGCTCCCTGAAGCAGATCCAGGGCGCCTACTCTCTTGTCGCGCTGTCGAAGGATTTGCTGATCGGCGTGCGCGACCCCTTGGGCGTGCGGCCGCTGGTACTGGGCCGGCTCGAGGACGGCGCGATGATCCTGGCCTCCGAGACCTGCGCTCTCGATATCCTCGGCGCGGTCTATGTCCGGGAGATAGAGCCGGGCGAGATCGTCGTCATCTCGGATTCCGGCGTCGAGTCCATGAAGCCGTTCCCGCCGGTCAAGGCGCGGCCCTGCATCTTCGAATTCGTCTATTTCTCCCGGCCGGACAGCATCGCGGAAGGCACGAGCGTCTACGAGGTGCGAAAGCGGATCGGCGCGGAGCTGGCCCGCGAGGCCCATGTCGACGCCGATCTCGTGATTCCGGTGCCGGATTCCGGCACGCCCGCCGCGATCGGCTATGCCGCGGAGGCCGGCATTCCCTTCGAGCTCGGCATCATCCGCAATCACTATGTCGGCCGCACCTTCATCGAGCCGACGGATCAGATCCGCCACCTCGGCGTCAGACTGAAGCACAATCCGAACCGGCACCAGATCGCCGGCAAGCGCGATCATCCTGGTGGACGACAGCATCGTGCGCGGCACGACGTCGATCAAGATCGTCGAAATGATGCGCGAGCGCGGGCGCGCGCGAGGTCCATATGCGCATCGCCAGCCCGCCGACGACCCATTCCTGCTATTACGGCGTCGATACGCCGGAGCGGAAGGAGCTTCTCGCCGCCAGCCACGATGTCGAGGCAATGGCCCGGATCGTCGGCGTGGACAGCCTCGCTTTCGTGTCGATGAACGGGCTTTACCGCGCGGTGAGCGGCTTGCCCCGCGCCGATAACGCGCCGAGCTATTGCGACGCCTGCTTCAGCGGCGACTACCCGATCCCGCTGACCGACCGCGAAGGCGGCGACAATTCTCCGCAGCTCTCGCTGCTGGCCGAGCTGAACTAGAGGTCATGGCAGGCCGTCTGGACGGGCGGATCGCCCTCGTCACCGGCGCATCGCGCGGCATCGGGCGGGCGGTGGCGCTCGCCATGGCCGCGGAAGGCGCCCATATCATCGCGCTGGCCCGCACCACGGGGGCTCTCGAAGAACTCGACGACGAGATCGACTCCAACGGCGGCGCGGCGACCCTCGTGCCGTTGGATCTCAAGGATTTCGACGCGATCGACCGGCTCGGCGCGCGCGATCATGGAGCGCTGGAAGCATCTCGACATCCTGGTCGCCAATGCCGGGCGTGCTCGGCACCTTGACGCCGATCGCGCATCTCATACCCAAGACCTGGCAATCGGCGGTCGACATCAACCTGACCGCCAATTACCGCCTGATCCGCTCGCTCGATCCCTTGCTCAGGGTCGCGCCGGCCGGCCGGGCGATCTTCGTCACCTCGCACGCGGCCTCGGTCGATCGCCCGTATTGGGGCTGCTACGCCATCACCAAAGCGGCGCTGGAGAAGATGGTCCTGATCTATGCCGAGGAGGTGAAGTCCTCCGCTCTTAAGGTCAACCTCATCGACCCCGGCCCCACCCGCACCGCCATGCGCCACCAGGCCATGCCCGGCGAAGACCCCCAAACGGTGAAGCCGCCCGAGGCGTTGACAGGCCTCTTCCTGGATTTGGCGAGCCCCGAGTGCACGAAGCACGGGGAATTGGTCGTCTACAAAGCCGAATAGTCAAACGTCATTCCCGCGAAAGCGGGAATGACGAGGGGATCTGAGGATCTTCTTCGAGACGTAAGGGTTCTCGCCCTTGCGCTTCAGCAGCCGGATCGGCACGCCGGGCAGACCGAAATCTTCGCGCAAGCCATTGATCAGATAGCGTTCATAGGCTTCCGGGAGGTCCGCCGGGCGGCTGACGAAGACAACCAGGGTCGGCGGACGGGTCTTGATCTGGGTGATATAACGCAGGCGCAGACGGCGGCCGGCGACGGCGGGCGGCGGGTTGCGCTCGACCATGGCTTCGAGCCAGCGGTTGAGGGCCGGCGTCGGGATGCGGCTCTCCCAATGCTCGTAGATCTTCTTGATCGCCGGCATCAGCGGTCGATGCCCTGGCCCGTCTTGGCGGAGAGCGTGACGATCGGCACGCCGCGGACCTGGGGCAGGACGATCCCGATCCGCTCGCGGATGGCGTCCAGCGCCGCGCGGCGGTCCTCCACCAGGTCCCATTTGTTGACCGCGATGACGAGCGCCCTGCCCTCCTGATGAACGAGAGCCGCGATCTGGGCGTCCTGGCGCTCCAGCCCGAGCGTCCCGTCGATCAGCAGGGTCACGACATCGGCGAACTGGATCGCCCGCATGGCATCGGCGACCGAGAGCTTTTCGAGCTTGCCGACGACCTTGGCCTTCTTGCTGAGTCCCGCGGTGTCGAACAGCTTCACCGGCATGCCCTGATAGGTCCAGGTCAGACCGATGGAATCCCGCGTCAGGCCCGCCTCCGGCCCCGTGACCAGCCGGTCCTCGCCGAGAATTCGATTGATCAGGGTCGATTTGCCCGAGTTCGGCCGGCCGACGATCGCGATCTGCATCGGACGCGCCTCGTCTTCCTGGGGCTTGGCCTCATGGCCCTCGGCGATGCTCTCGATGACCGCATGGAGATCGGCCAAGCCCTCGCCATGCTCGGCCGAGATCGCGATCGGATCGCCGAGACCCAGCGCGAAAGCCTCATAGAAGCCGGGCTCGCCCGCCGCCCCCTCGCATTTGTTGGCCAGGAGACGCACCGGCCGGCCGCTCGCCCGCAGCCAATCCGCGAAATGGCGGTCCATGGGCGTCACTCCGGCGCGGGCGTCGATCACGAACAGGGCGAGATCGGCCGAGGCCAATGCGGCTTCCGTTTGGCGGCGCATGCGGGCGCCGAGGGTCTCTCCCGTTTCGTCTTCCAGGCCGGCGGTATCGATCACCTTGAAGCTCAGGCCTCCGATACGGCCCTCGCCCTCGCGGCGGTCGCGCGTCACCCCCGGCGTGTCGTCGACCAGCGCCAGGCGCTTACCGACCAGCCGGTTAAACAGCGTCGATTTGCCCACATTGGGCCGTCCGACGATGGCCACGGTCAAGCTCATGAGATTACCGATATTCGAACGCGCGGCGCGACGGCTATTTGAGCGCGAGCAGCTCCGCGTCGTTGCTCAGGAGATACAGCGTCTTATCGGCGACGATGGGCGCGATGAAGCCCTGAGCCGGCAGCTCGATCTTGCTCATCAGCCGTCCGTCATAAGGCGAGATCGCCACGGCATAGCCGAGCGAGGACACCACGACCAGCCGATCGCCCGCGAGCACCGGCCCGCTCCAATAGACGAATTTCTTGCGCTTATCCGGATTGATGTAGTCCGGCAGCTCGCGCACCCAGCGGATACGGCCGTCGCGCCGCGAAAGGCACAGCACTTCATCGTCGCTGGTCAGCAGATAGATGAAATCGCCCGCGATCCAGGGCGTCTGAGTGCCGCCGATATTGCGCTCCCAGACCCGCTCGCCGGTCCGAAGATTGATCGCCACCATGCGCCCGCCCTGGCTGATCGCATAGACGATGCCGTCGTCCACGACCGGCAGCCCGTCGATGTCGTTGAGGCTGGACATCGGCGTCGGCAGGCCGACATTGGTGCGGCTCAACGTGTCCGTCCAGATGTCCTGGCCGTTCTCGACCCGGTAGGCATAGATCTCGCCCGAGGAATACGCGACCACCACCGTCTCGCCGACCACGGCGGGGCTCGCGGTGCCGATCACGCCGGCGTTCTCGGCGATGCCGACCTTGTTCCAGATGATGTCGCCATTGGCGGTGGTCATGGCGAAGAGCTGGTTGTCGTAGCTCACCGCGAAGATGCGGCCGTCCGCGATGGTCGGTGCGCCGCGCATCGGCACGCCCGTCGCCTTGCGCCAATTCTCCTTGCCGGTCTTGGCGTCGATCGCCGAGACGAAGCCGAAACCCGACGTCGCATAGACCACCCCGTCATGATAGGAAATCCCGCCGCCGAAGCCGGATTCCTTCTTTTCGCCCTTCTGCTTCAAGGTGATCTGCCAGAGCTGGCGGCCATTCGACATGTTGCGGGCGGAGACGGTATTGTTGGCGTCGAGGGTGAAGACCTTGCCATCCGCCACGACGGGCGAGGCGATCAGGCGTTCGACGCCGCCGGACCCCTTGCCGATCTTGGCCCGCCAGGCGACCCGCGGGTTCGGCGCGAGCTCCAGATGCTCCATTACATGGGTGAGATCGCCGCCCGCCTGCGGCCAGGCCGGGTTCTCATAAGGCTTGGGAAGCTGGACCTTGAGATCGGCGATGCGCGGATCGGCGGAAAGCCGCCCTTCATAGGACAGCACCGAAATGCGCTCGCCGGGAATCCGGGTCTTATCCTCCTTGGACCCGCCATGGCTGCAGCCGGCAAACGTCGCGCCGGCGGCAATAAGAAGCAGGACGGCCTTGGCGCCGAGCCCTCCGCTCCGCCGACCGGCTCCCGGTCGGCCGCTCTCAACCCACCCCAGGAACTGCATTAAGATTTCGACTCCATGGTCGAGAGCATTTCCTTGGCGCGGCTGCGAATTCCGCTGGGCGCGGCGTCGTTTTCAGAGAGCCCTTTGAACAGATCCTCGGCGGTCTTCTGATCGCCTTTGCGGATCGCGAGCGCGGCCAGGAGCTCCTGGGCGCTGAACCGCCAGGGGCTGTCCTTGGTGTCCAGCGCCTCCAACCGGGTCTCCAACATCTGGGGATCGCCGGTATCCATGAGCTGCATCGCGGCCGACAGGGAAGCCAGATCGCGATAGACCTTGTCGTAGTGTCCGTCGGCCGCGACCTCGTTGTAAATCTTCACGGCCTCGTCCTTCTTGCCCTGCTTGATCAGCACCTCGGCCTGTTGCAGCTTGGCGAGAAGGCCGTAGCCCTTGCCGGACTCCTTGGCGATCTGGTCGAACAGCTTGGCGGCTTTGGCATTGCTGCCGGCCTGGAAATCGGCGACCGCGAGGGCGAACTGGTCGCCCTCCTTCTGCATCTTGTTGTTCTGGTAGTTGCGCCAGATCACCGATCCCGCGGTGCCGAGCACGATCGCGAACATCCCGGCAATGACGAATTTGCCGTAGGTCTTCCAGAGCCGCAAATATTCCTGGGCGCGGACGTCTTCGTCGACTTCACGAAAGATATCGGACACTTCTGGCTCCAAAACGCGGGGTCAGGCTGGTTAATCTGTTTCGCGCCCGGAGCATAAGCCATGCGGCGCGATCCTGAAAGGCCGTTTCGCGTGCGTCCCCGCGACCTAGCGCCGCCACTTGATCGAGCAGCCGATGGCCGGTTTCTGGTCTTTCGGCCCCTCGCCGGTCTCCGCGATCATGATCAGGGCGTCGCGCATCTCGTGCTTCGCGTCCGGAGCCGCCGCGAGGCGGGTGAATTCCGCCAGCCGGCCATGATATTTGAGCTTGAGATCGGCGTCGAAGCCATAGAATTCCGGCGTGCAGGCCGCGCCATAGGTTCGGGCGACCTCCTGGGTCTCGTCGATCAGATAGGGAAACGGCAGGGCCTTGTCGCGGGCGAGCCGGGCCATGTTCTCGAGCGAATCGTCGGGATAGGCCTCGACGTCGTTCGAGCTGATCGCGACCGCCCCGATACCCTTTGATTTCAAGGCGTTAACGTCCTCGATCATCATGTCGAGCGCGGCTTTGACATAGGGGCAGTGATTGCACATGAAGATCACCAGCGTGCCCTTCTCGCCCCGCACCGAGGCGAGCGAATGGCGCTTGCCGTCCGCGCCCATGAGGTCGAAATCCGCGGCGGTCCAGCCGAGACTGACCCCGTCGGTCTGGGTCATGGCCATGATGTCCCTCCTATGATTTGGCCTTGGTCTTGCCGTCCAGAGGGTAGGTATGTTCGTCCGCAGGATACAGCCTTGCTCGGACATCGGCGTCGTAGTGCTTGACCGCGTCGGTGATGACTTCCCGCAACTCGGCGTAGCGCCGGACGAAGGACGGGGTTTTGGACGTAAGGCCCAGAATGTCCTCCGTCACCACGATTTGGCCGTCGCAGGCGGCGGAGGCGCCGATGCCGATGGTGACGTTCGAAACAGATCTCGTGATGTTGCGCGCCAGGGGCTCGGCCACGGCTTCCAGCACCGTCGCGAACACGCCCGCCTCGTCGATCTCGATCGCGTCCTTCAATACCTCGTCGCTTTCCGCATTGGAGCGGCCGCGGACGGCGAAACCGCGCTGATTGACGTAATGCGGCAGCATGCCGACATGGCCCATCACCGGTACACCGCGTTCGGTCAGATAGACGATGGTTTCGGCGAGATAGCGGCCGCCTTCGAGCTTGACCCCGACGCAGCCGGTCTCCTTCAGCACGCGGACGGAGTTGCGCAGCGCCTGCTCCCGCGATTCCTCATAAGAACCGAAGGGCATGTCGAAGATCAGGCAGGCCCGCTTGACCCCGCGGCTCACGGCTTTGGCGTGGACGATCATGTCGTCGAGGGTCAACGGCAGTGTGTTGGCGTGGCCGAGCACGACATTCGCCATGGAATCCCCGACCAGGATCAGGTCGACGATGGGATCGAGGATTTCGGCCATCGGTGTGTTGTAGGCAGTGAGGCACACCACGGGCTCGCCGCCCTTGCGCTCGCGGATCTGGCGTATGGTCCTGGTCTTGATCTCGACGGTCGACGACATCCGGGCCTCGCGCGATGCTGCACTGCCGCACAATTATGCGGCGCAAAATAGCGCGGATGGACGATTCCCGGAAGGGTAAAGGCGGATCGGAAGTGAGGACGGGCGTGGCGCCTACTTATCCAGTTCCTTGCGCTTGCGTTCCTGCTTGCGGATTCGGCGGATGGCCTCGGCCTTTTCGCGGGCGCGCTTTTCAGAGGGTTTTTCGTAATGCCGGCGCAGGCGCATCTCGCGATAGATGCCTTCCCGCTGCATGCGGCGTTTTAGAATTCGTAGGGCCTTCTCGACGTTGTTGTCCTGAACGATGACCTGCATATGCTCTCGGCTCTCTCTCCCATGAGCGGCGTCCCCCACGCCGCCGAACGGCCGAAAACCTTATTCGAGAGAGATTTACGAGGCGTGAACGCCGTTCATCGCCGCTTCGGCCGGAAGCCCGCGAGCGCCCAGGCCAGCGCAAGGAGCAGCGCCAGAAGGCCAATCGGCGGCAGGAAGACCATCGGCGCCATTTCGACCATAAGCCGCTCGACATGATGTGGCAGCGGCTTGACCGCTTCGAGAGCGAAGAAGTTGCTGTAGCCCTTCTTCTCCTTGAGATCCTGCAGTTCCTGGATGGTCTTGAGCGAGGCGAGCTGCTGGCGCTCCGAGGCGGTTTCGCTCCAATGGGTCACGAGATGCAGGCGCTCGGTCGTCTCCGCGCCGAAGAAGATTTCGGGAAAGAAGCCGAGCACGACGAACCAGACCACGACCAAGATCAGCCATAGTCGCATGAAGCCGCGCCGCCAGTCTATGCCGTGCATCTCGCTCTCCCCGACCGCTTGCACCACGCAAACAACCTCCCGAATTCGGTCAATTTATGGCGTTAATCGGAAATTTGCACGGCCGGCGGCGTCACGACAGCACGCGGAGGTCGCTCAAAAGGCGCTCGATATCGGAGCCTGCGATAAGCGCATGGAGCTCGGCATGGGTCTTCTCCCAGATCGGCATGGCCGAGACCAGCACCTCCTGGCCGGCGGCGGTGAGCACCAGGCGGCGGCTGCGCTTGTCCGCCGGATCGACCTTCACCTCAAGAAGCCCGCGCCGCTCCAGGGGTTTGAGGTTCGCCGTCAGCGTCGTGCGGTCCATGGCGAGAAGCGCGGAAACGGAGCCGATGGTCGGCGGTTCGGGGCGATTGAGCGACATCAGGATTGAAAATTGCCCGTTGGTGATGCCGACCGGCTTCAATGCCTCATCGAAGCGCCGGCCGAGCGCCCTCGCCGCGCGCTGCGCGTGGAGGCAAAGGCAGGTGTCCCTGACCCTCATGGTCGTCTCGATAGGAAGATCGTCGCGCATTGACATGACTGTTTATATGTTGATATCAACTTATTCTGTCAACTAGCAACGGATTACGATAGCAGGAGGGAGACCAGGCCATGCAATTCTTAACGATTTACAAGCCGGATGAAGCCGTCACCGGAGCCCCGCCTGCCCCCGAGCACATGAACGAGATGCGCGCTTTCGTCGAGGAGACGATGAAATCCGGCATTTTGCAGGCCACCGGTTCGTTTATGTCGGACGGCAAAGGATCCATGCGCCTCTCCAAGGGCGAGTTTACAGTCGGCGACCCCGCCGCCTCTCAAGGCCAAATGGCCGGCTTCGCCCTTCTCAGCACCAAGGACGAGGCAGAGCTTCAGACGATCGTGAGGCGCTTTTTGAGCTTGGCCGGCGACGGCACCTGCGAAATCCTTCGGCTTTTCGAAATGCCGCAGAACTGAGCGTTCGCGTCATGGCAAGCAGTGACGGTCTATCAAAGATGCGCCTCCGCCGCCTCGACGATATCCTGCGCGCCCATGTCGAGAGCGGCGCCCTTCCCGGCCTCGTTGCGCTGGTGGGCCGACGCGGCGAGCCCCATGTTGTGACGGCCGGCAGGATCGCGTTCGGCGGCAAACCGATGCGCCGTAACAGCCTGTTTCGCATCGCCTCCATGACCAAGCCGGTGACGGCAGCCGGCGCGATGGTCCTGGTCGAACAATGCAAAGTCCGCCTCGACGATCCGGTCGATCCTTGGCTACCCGAGCTTGCGAACCGTAAGGTTCTGAAGAGCATCGAGAGTCCACTGGACGAAACCGTGCCTGCCCGCCGCCCACTGACCCTGCGTGATCTCTTGACGTTCACCATGGGCCTCGGCGCCTTCATGGCGCCGCCCGGCACGTATCCGATCCAGAAGGCGATGAACGAGCTCGATGTCGAACCCGGTCCCGAATTCTCGCGCCATAAGCCGGACGAGTTCATGAAACGCCTCGGCTCCCTCCCCCTCGCCTACCAGCCGGGCGAGACCTGGCTCTATCACACCGGCTTCGACGTGCTCGGCGTGATGATCGCCCGGGTGACCGGCAAGAGCCTCGGAGCGTTCCTGAAGGAGGCGCTGTTCGATCCGTTGGGCATGAAGGACACCGCGTTCCATGTGCCAAAATCCAAGATCGCCCGCCTTGTGACCGCTTACAGCGCCGATCCCAAGACCGGCAAGTTCGCCGTCTTCGACGAGGCAAAAGGCGGACGGTTTTCGTCCGCGCCGGAATTCGAGGCGGGTGGCGCCGGCTTGATCTCTACCGTCGACGATTACGCGGCCTTTCTCCGCATGATGCTGAACAAAGGTAAGGCGGGCCGCACGCGCATCCTATCGCGCCCCTCGATAGAGCTCATGACCAGCGACCAACTCACGTCCGAGCAAAAGGCCGGTGCCGATATGTTCTTCCATGGCATCGCAAGCTGGGGCTTTGGTATGTCGGTCGTGACCCGCCGCAACAACCTGTTTGCGCCGGGCCGCTTCGGCTGGGACGGAGGCTACGGGACAACGGGCCATGCCGATCCGGCGGAAGGCCTTATCGGCGTACTCCTGACCCAGCGGATGATGGGCTCGCTGATGCCGCCGCTCCACTTCACGGATTTCTGGACCTCCGCCTATCAAGCGATCGACGACTGACGGCCGCCTTGCAAGGAGCTTGCCTTGAACACCATCACTCCCTGCCTCTGGTTCGACACCCAAGCCGAAGACGCCGCGAGGTTTTACTGTGCGATCTTCCCGAACTCCCGGATCGTTTCGGTCAGCCGTTACAGTCATGAAGGCCATGAGATTCACGGGAGGGACGAAGGCTCAGTCATGGCGGTCGAGTTCGAGCTCGACGGCCGGGGCTTCTCCGCGCTGAACGGCGGCCCGCAATTCACCTTTGATGAGGCCGTGTCGTTTCAAATCCCTTGCGAGACCCAGGCGGACATCGACTACTACTGGTCCAAGCTCACCGACGGCGGACACGAAGGGCCGTGCGGCTGGTTGAAGGACAAGTTCGGGCTGTCTTGGCAGGTCGTCCCTGCCACCCTTTTCGAAATGCTCCTGGACACTGACCGCGCGAAGGTCGAGCGCGTCACCAAGGCCTTCATGCAAATGCGGAAATTCGACATCGCGAAACTGGAACAGGAGTTCCGCGGATGAAAACGGTAGCCATGAAACACATTCTTCGACCCGCGGCGATTCTCACCCTTGCCGCTTGCTCGCCTCAGGCCGACAAGACGTCGGAAACGGCAGCCCCCGCGCCGGTGAATACCGATCTCCCGGTGGGGGCCTATAAGATCGACCCCGCCCATGCGAGCCTGATCTTCAAGGTGAATCATCTCGGCTTCTCGAATTTCACCGCGCGCTTCAAGCGTTTCGAGGCGGACCTGCAATTCGACCCCAAGATGCCGGGCAACTCCTCCGTGGTGGCGACCATCGACCCGACCTCGCTCGAGACGGACTATCCGGATCCCAAGACGCTCGACTTCAACGCCCAGATCTATGGCGAGGAGTTCCTCGACGCGGCCAAATATCCCGAGATGACGTTCCATTCGACGGAAATCCGTCTCACGGGGGCGAACACGGCAAAGATCACCGGCGATTTCACGATGCACGGCGTCACCAAACCTCTGACGCTCGACGCGACGTTCAACGGCGGCTGGAAGGGAATCGAGCAGGACCCGCACGCCCGGATCGGCTTTTCCGCGCAGGGCAGCCTGAACCGGTCGGATTACGGGATTTCCTATGGCCTTCCCCCGGCCGGCACGACGTTCGGCGTCGGCGACAAGGTCTCGATCATCATCGAGGCCGAGTTTACCGGTCCACCCCTGCAGCCGGCCCCGGCCGCCGATTAGTGGGCGCGGTGCTACCGTCGTACGCGACGGAAGCCTAGTCCACGGGCCTCGACGACTGACCGACCGCGTTGGTCTTCTTCACTGTGACGGAGGAGATATCGCAATTGCACTTTCCGGGGATCGCCGGGCCGTTGTCGTCGTCGAACAGCGGGGCGATGCCGGCGCGGCCGATATAGGCGTTGCCGCGGCCCCGGACCGGGGTATCCCGCTCGACCATGGCTTCGCTTTTGCCGTCGACCAGAATTTCCACGGTCGCCCCCGGCCGCTTCGGCCCCGGCTTGAACACGACGTCGATTTGGTGCTGGCCAGGGGATAGCACGTCCTTCGCCCGCAGTTTGAGCACGAAGCGCTCGTCTCCGGGATTAAAGATATAGACCGGCCGCCCCTGGTCCAGCACCAACGCCTGCCCGCCGAAATGATCGCCTTGCACGAGGATCGGCCCGTCGGCCCCCGCGCCCTGCACGCCGACGCTCGCGCTGATGGTCCAGCCCGGCCCCGTGGCGGGGAAGGCATAGCCGCTATAGCGCGTGTCGCCGGGGAAATAGGTATAGCTGTCCCGGTCGTCGAGGTCGCTCGGCCGGAACTTCTGAGACATCCGCGGAATCAGATCGATGTTCAGCGGATAGACGTGATACTTCTTGGCCGCCTTGTCGAAATCCGCCTCGAGCTCGGCGAGCTTCTTCGGATACTCCTTCGAGATATCCTTGGACTGCGACCAGTCCTTGTTCAGATTATAGAGCGCCCATTTGAACTTATAGGGGTCGGCCGGCGTCGTGTTGTCCCAGGGGGCGCGGCCGGGAATGGTCGAGGCCATCCAGCCATCCTTGTAGTAGGAGCGGTTGCCGAGCATTTCGAAATACTGCTCGTGATGCCGCTCCGGCGCCTTGGGGTTGTCGAAGGTATAGACGAAGCTGGTGCCGTCGATCGGCTGTTGGGTGACGCCGTCCACCGTCTTCGGCGGCGTGATATGGGCCGCCTCGTAAACCGTCGGCGCGATGTCGATGACATGGGTGAACTGGCTGCGCACCTGCCCGACATCCTTGATCCGGGCGGGCCAGCTTACCACCATGCCGTCGCGCAAGCCGCCGAGATGGGAGGCAACGCGCTTGCCCCATTGGAACGGCGCGTTGGTCGCCCAGGCCCAGGCGGCCGGATAATTGCCGAACGCGTTCGGCCCGCCGTGCTTGTCGATGTCGCGGGCGAGCTCGGCGTCCGAAGCCTCGATGCCGGCGATGACCCTAAGCTCCTGGTTCGAGCCGCGATAATCCTCCTCGCTCGCGCCGTTGTCGCCCTGGATGTAGATCACCATGGTGTTGTCGAGCTGGCCGGATTTGCGCAGGGTATCCAGCACCCGGCCGACCTGATGGTCGACATAGGCTAGCTGGGCGGCGGCAACCTCCATCATCCGCGCATAGACGCGCTTCATCTCCGGCGACAGGCTGTCCCAGGCCGGCAGGCTCTTGGGCCGTCCGGTGAGGACCGCGTCCTCGGGAATGACGCCGAGCTTTTTCATCCGCTCATAGCTCTCCTCGCGGACCTTGTCCCAGCCCTGGTCGAACTTGCCCTTCATCTTCTCGACCCACGCCTTGGGCGCCATATGCGGCGCATGGGTCGAGCCGGACGCGAAATAGGCGAAGAACGGATGGTCGGGATGCAGATTGTGCTGAATCTGCAGCCAATGGATCATGTGGTCGGCGAGATCGCGGTCCAGGATATAGCCCGGCTGCTTGGGCGGCCGGACGGGATTGCGGTTCTCGATGAGATCGGGGTTGTACTGGTCGGCGAAGGGCGCGTTGAAACCGTAGAAGTAATCGAAGCCCCAGGCGTTCGGCCAGTGGTCAAACGGTCCGACCGGCGTGTTCTCCCAGACCGGCGTGTTGTGGTTCTTGCCGAAGAACGACGTGTCGTAGCCGTTCATCTTCAGAATCCGGCCGATCGTGGCCGCGGTCTTGGGGATGACCGAGGTATAGCCCTCCTCGTCCAGCGAGACGTCGGAGATCGACCCGCTGGCCACCGCATGGTGATTGCGCCCGGTCAGCAGCGCCGCGCGGGTCGGCGAGCACATCGCCGTGGTGTGGAACCTGTTGTAGCGGAGGCCGTTTGCAGCGAGGGCGTCGAAGACCGGCGTCGGCACCGGCCCGCCGAAGGTACTGGAAGCGCCGAAGCCGACGTCGTCGGTCATGACCAGAAGGACGTTCGGCGCACCCTTGGGGGCTTTCGGCAGGGTGGTGTAATACTTCCATTGCTTGCCGTCTTGAGCAGCGGCAGGACCGGCGGCATAGGCCAGCGACACGGCGGCAAGCGCCAGAGCGGCGGCCATGGTACGCAGCGCGACGGCCATCGAAACGGATTTCATGTTGTGATTACCCCCAGCGCCCGCTGGCCGACGCCCGGCCGCGCGCAACGATTTCCGGATTCTCGCCCTGCAGAATTGCTCCGAAAAACACAATGAAACCCGCGGCGTGGGCAAGCAATGTATCGGAGCCTTTCGGCTGGCCACAAGGAGTTGCTTGTGAGTCCCCAAACAAGCGCTGTTTGTCGTCCCGCAACGGTCTCGATAATTACGTTGGACGTCAGCCCGGTTTGTGGGAACGTGCCGCCTAGCGACCCATTGAGCACCTGCTCCCGGTAATCCATGACAGAGACCTATTTCGACGCCATCCCGGAGGATCGGCGCGAGACCGCAAGATCGGCGATTTCGGCCGCGTTCGGGGCCAAAGCAGCGAGCCTGCAGCCGATCACCCACGGCGCCTCGGGAGCGTTGATTTATCGGATCGAGGTTGACGGCCGGCCGTATCTGTTGCGGCTCGAAAACATGCAACGGCCCGGCAACGACATCGCGCGCGGCTATGCCTGCATGGGGACCGCCGCCGAGGCCGGTATCGCGCCGCCGCTGCACCATGCCGATGCCGAAGCCGGCGTCGCCATCATGGATTTCCTGGCGGGCCAATCGATCTTCGTCTATCCGACCGGCCTGGAGGGATTGGCCCACGATCTCGGCGCCCTGGTCGCGCGGCTACAAGCGACGCCGGTCATTCCGGCCGTGGAGACCGACTATCCCTCGATCCTCACCGGATTGCTGGACGGTCTGATCAGCTCCGGCCGTTTCGCACCCGGCCTATTGGACCCGCATCGCGAGGGCTTCGCGCGGCTGGTCCAAACCTTTGGCTGGGACCGAGACAGGACCGTGTCCAGCCATAACGATCTCAATCCCGGCAATATCATCTTCGACGGCAATCGCCTGTGGCTGGTCGATTGGGAGATTGCCTTCCGCAACGACCCGATGATCGACCTCGGCAATCTGTCGAACTATTTCGCGAAGACGCCCGAGCTCCGGGAGGCGATGCTCGCCGCCTGGCTCGGCCGCGAACCCGACCGCGAGACCCGCGCCCGCCTCGTCCTCGCCCGCCAGTTCGCCCGCCTCGCCTATGCCTGCCTGATGCTCACCTTTGCCGCAGGCCAGAGCGGTGCCGACGACGACCTGACCGCTCCCGGCTTGGACGAATTCCATCGGATGATGATGCAGGGCGAGGCGAAGCTCGGCACGCCGGACGGCCTCTACCGCTACGGCAAGGTCTTCCTCAACGAATTCCTGACCAACCTCTCCGCCCCGGACTACAGGGACGCGCTGGACGTCGCCGCGGAGGGAAAACCCGTCAAGCCGCCGCCGGCATGATCTCCTGGATGCGCGGTTCGGCCGGCGGATTGAGCCACATCTCCATCATCGGCTGCCAGGCGGGCCGCGCGGCGACGCGGCGGTACCAGTCGGCCACGGCATCATCTTCGTCCAGCGGATATTTGGCGAGCTGAAGCACGCGATAGGACGGGGCCCAGGCCATATCCGCGAGCGAATAGTCCGGGCCGGCGAGCCAGCCGGTCTTGTCGATCCGGCCCCGCATCTCGGCGAGGATGGATTCGATCAGCGCAATCGCGGCGCGCTCGTCTTCCGGGCTGAAGGAAGAGCCCGGCAGGTCGTGTTTGGAATGGAAATCGATCAGGTCCTTATCGGTCTGAAGCTCATAGTAGCGCTTGACCTCGTCGGGCGTCTTGGCGGCGAGCCGGGCGTTGACCTTGATATAGGCATAGGTCTTGATCGCCGGGAGATGCTGGCTCGACGAGCGACGCACCCAATCTTCCATCACGGCGCGGTCTTCCGGATCGGCCGGCGAGAGGCCGGGTTCGGGAAACTGGTCCTCGAGGTAGAGCATGATGTCGCCGGACTCGATCACGACCTTCCCGTCGTGCACCAGGGTCGGCACCACCCCCTTGGGGTTTATGGCGAAATAGCCAGGGTCGATATTCTCCTTCTTGAGGAGATCGATATGATGGCTGGTCCAGGGCAGGCCCTTCTCGAACAGGACCAGCCGCACCCGGGCGGCGCAGTTGGACTGGCCGGCGTGATAGAGATGCAATCCTTTGAGGCCCTTGGCCTCTTCGCTTTTGGTCTCGATGATCGACATGGCTTCCCCTCTCGCTCACGACCAGAGAACGTCGGACGCAAGCCGCGCGCCTTCGACCAGGGCCTCGAACTTCGCCCACATGATCGAGGGATGGACCCGCTGGACGAAATCGAGCTGGGCGAAGCCGCAATCGGTGCCCGCGATCACGTTCTCTCGGCCGACGATCTTGGCGAACTGGATGATCCGGTCGGCGACGAGCTGGGGATGCTCGACACGTCACCGTGTGATGGGTAATGACGCCGGGAACCAGGATCTTGTCCTGCGGCAGCTTCACCTTCTCCCAGACGCGCCACTCATGCTCGTGTCGAACATTTCCAGATTCAATGAGATAGGCGCCGGCATTCACGTTGAGGACGAAGTCGATGATCTCTTCGAGCGGCGCGTCGGAGGTGTGCGCGACATGCCAGCTTCCGAAGCAGATGTGATAGCGCACATTCTCTGGCGGGATGCCTTCGAGCGCGTGGTTCAGCGCCTCGACCCGGAGCGCCGCCCATTTCCGGTAGTTCTCGGGGCTCTTGCTCACCAACGCGTCATACATATTGGCGAGCACCGGGTCGTCGACCTGGACCAGGAGGCCCGGCCTTATGGATTTCCTGGTATTCTTCACGAAGCGCATCGGCGATCGCGAAGACATAGTCCCGCTCGCTCGGATAATAGTCGTTGCGGCCGTCGAAGGCGGTGCTGGCGGGCGCGACGGCCGTGAAGAAGCCTTCCTTCGCGCCCGCTCGCTCCATCGCGGCCTTCAGATCGCCGAGGTCGCGGCGGATCGGGCCATGGATCGCCATATTTGATCGGGCCGACACAGGCGTGGACCGGCGTGCCCGTAATCGCCATCGGGAATTCGGTCTTGAGATAGTCGGCGAACCGCTCGCGCTCATGGCCCAGCCAATCCACCGGCACCAGTTCGTCCGGCCGGAACTCGAAGCCGGAAATCCGGTTCATGATGTAATTGGCGAAATGGGCCCGGCTGAACTCGCCGTCGTTTACGATATCGATCCCGACATCGATCTGCTGCTTGACGACCTTATCGATGGCGGCCTGGAGCGTCTCGGCGTCGTGCTGGCGGTCGCGCCAGAGTTGATGCCGGATCGGACTTGCGGTCGATCGGCTTCGGCAGAAGTTCCGCCGGCCGCGCCAGGCTGCCGACATGGGTGGTCAGAATACGGTCTTCACTGCGTCTCATGCGTCGTCGATCCCCCCTTGGTGTGCCGAACGATCATAGGGCCTCGACATCGGCGGACAACACGCAAGTCGCCTCAAGCGGCGGCCATGGCCTCGACCGCTGACATCTCCGGGCCGTAATCGTTGACGGTGGTGCGGCGCATGTCGCGGCGATAGGCATCGCTGAGCAACGGCGTGGCGGCGTGCATGGTGCAGCGGTTGTCCCAGATCGTCATGTCCCAGCGCCGCCATTTGTGGCGGTAGACATATTTCTCCTGGGTCGCATGGGCATAGAGTTCCTCGACCAGCGCCAGGCCTTCCGCCTCGCCCATTCCCTTGATGCCGGTGCAATGCCCGCCGACATAGAGTGCCTTGCGGCCATAAGGCATCACCCGCACCAGCGGATGCTCGACCGGCGGAAACGGCACCTGCCGGCGCTGCTCCTCGGTGATCTCGCCCTTGAGCCCCGCGAGCTGCCGCCCTTTCCAGAAATCATGAATGCCGACAAGGCCTTCGATGCGGCTCTTCATGTCCTTGTCCAGGTCGTCATAGGCCGCGCGGGCATCGGCGAAGAGGGTGTCCCCGCCGGCGCTCGGGGGCGGCGTCTCATGGCCCAGAAGCAGCGACCATTTGGTCGGCATGGCATGGAACGAGCTGTCGGTGTGAAAGCGCTCCGCCCCCTTGGCGAGCTTCCGCTCCGGCGCGGCATAGGGAACGATTTTCCCTTGGTTATCAAGGTTCCCCGAAAAGAACAGCTCCGCCGCGATCCGAGGCTTAGGCGCCCCCGCCGGCCGGCTCGGAATCTCCAGCGGCCCGAACGCCCGGCTGAACCGGATGTGCTGCGCGTCGGTGATCTCGGCATCGCGGACCACGAGGATGCCGTACCGCGCCATGGCCTGCTCGACCGTATCGACGAGTTCCTGCGTCGGCTCTTTCGTCAGATCGGCCCCGACAAGCTCGGCGGCAAAGACGGGATGCAGAGGGTTCACTTTCATGACGGCATCTAATCAGGTCTCGCCGCTTTCGGCCAGAACTGGGACGAAACGCCGCAATAGATGTCAATTCTTCCGCAAACGGACGACAATCCTCTCCCCGATTAGGACCGCGACCACCACGAAATGGGCGCCGCGTTCGATGATATGGCCGTGGCGGTACAGGTTTTCGTGCAAAATCGTGAGGATGAGCGTCGGATAGACCAGGTAATGGACCCGGCGCCAGAGGATCGGGCCCAGTTTCTGGATGGCGTGCTTGGTGGAGGTCAGGGCCAGCGGTGTCACGGCAATCGTGGCGGCGAGACCGGCCTGAAGATAGGGTCGCCGGACGATGATGCCCATGTAATGCGGGAACAGCCCGACGCTGACGATATAGAAGACGATGTGAACCACCACATAGACGAATCCGATCAGGCCGAGCTCGCGGCGGAACCGCGCGAGCCGGGACAGCTTCAGCTTGCGGATCAGGGGCGAAACCGCGAACGATGCGATGAGAAACCACATGCCCCAGATGCCGGTCGCGCTGACATAGGTCTCGCGAAGCAGCTCGTCGTCCGCATAGGTCCCGCGCAGCACCTCGATCACGAGCCATGCCATCGAGAGGAGCCAAAGCCAGAGCAGACCGCGCCCGGTGGCTTTGTCGTTTTCTTCCGCCATCAACTCGCCCTCAAAAGAGTTCTGCCTGTCCCGCGTTTGCGCTGGAGACGACAAAGTGGCACAGCGCAGCATAGCGGGCCAGCGGGGGACTCCGGCCAGTCGCAACTTGCGAAAAAGCACCAAGAGAGTGTTCAGGCCCTGACTCACCGCAATCACTAATCTGCTAGACGATTGGTTCTGATCGTTGAGATCACCCTGGGGCCCCAAGCTCTTGCCGCCCGACCGGAGCTAAGGTAGCGCCGAGATCCGCAGCCAGAATTGTATAGCAATATCGTATGCCATAGTGCTGTAGTGCGGGTGATTCCGGCCATTGTCGCCACATGGCGACGACATTGGGGAGGTTCACGACATGCGACACATTCTGTTTGGACTGGCGGCTTTGGCGGCGATGTCGTTCGGCGCACAAGCCATTGCCCAGGCGCCATCGATGCCGCCGGAGCTCAAAGCCGCATTTGGCTCTGGACTTCCGAGCGAGGAGCTCGCCAAGCTTCCTCAAACGGCCGGTGCTAAGGGCGACCAACAACGCCATTACTTCTTCGCGGCGGCGGACAAGGAGATGCCCTACCGTCTCTATGTCCCGAAAAGCTATGACCCTAAGGTCGGCGCGCCGCTCGTCGTGGCGCTCCACGGCTATGGCGGCAATCACAACTACTTCTTCGCCCTCGTGAAGGATCTACCGGCGCTTTGCGAGAAGTACGGCTTCATATTTGTCGCGCCGATGGGTTATTCGCCCGGAAGCTGGTATGGCGCGCCGCTGTCGATCCCCGGCGACATTCCTCGCAGCGCGCCGCCTCCGCCGCCCCTTGAGGCGCCGAAATCCCCGGCACGAGAAAGGCATGACCGCGCGCTTAGCGAACAGGACGTCATGAACGTGCTCGGTCTCGTTCGCCATGAATACAACATCGATCCGGCCCGAATCTATCTTATGGGCCATTCGATGGGCGGCTTCGGAACCTGGTTCCTGGGCGCGAAATACAGCGACATCTGGGCCGCGATCGCGCCGATGTCCGGCACCTTCGCCAACCATGACTTTCACCTGGCGGACCTCGAGAACGTTCCTGTCATGCTTTCCGTCGGATCGACCGAGACGGCGACCGTCTCCGCGAGCAAGGCCGAGATCGACGCCATGAATACGCGCGGGATGACGACGGGCTATTTCGAGGCCGAGGGCGGCACGCACATGTCCATGATCGCGCCATCGGTCCCGCAGATTCTTCGCGTTCTTCGCCAAGCAGAAGAAGGATCTTCAAGTAGCCGCGCTTGGTCACGCCGCGAGCTTGGAGGCGTCCGCCCAGTTGCCGTGCAGGCCCGAGCGCATCCGGAACGGAAGCTTGGCGCTGCCGATGGGCCCATCCGCCATCTTCAGGGCGTCGAGGATCACGAGGTCGGAATAGTTGGTGACCAGATTGTCCGACGAGCGCGACGATGTAGCCGTCGCCTTCCGGGCTGTTCGGCGTGCGCGGGATGAAGCACGGCTCCTGGATGATCGATTGCGGCCCGCACCACCAGCTATCCTGCTTGCCGGTGGTGTGATCGATATGGCCGATACGGTTCATCTTGAAGCCGGAGGCGCGGCCGCGCTCGAACTCCATCGGCATGTCCGGATCCATCACCAGCATCCAGCCGTGGCGGTAGGGCTGGCCGACATAGCGCTCGTCGAGCCGCGGGAACTCGTCGATCCAGTCGCTCAGCTTCTCGACCGAGCTGAACTCCTCGCTGTTGGAGCCGAGGTCGACCGTCCAGCGATGGAGATAGGGCAGCGCCGCGATCGGATCGAACGGCGCGCCATGGATATCCGGGAAGAACGGGAAGGCAGTTGTTCTCCGCCTGCGGCGTATCGAAATGGATCTTCGTGCCGTCCTCGAAGGCGTTCATCACGTGGCTGGCGAAGACGGTCTTCGGCCCCTTGAACCAGCGCACGTCCTTGTTGGTCACGCCGGGGCCGCGCGGCACGACGCCGAGATAGACCGGCAGCGTGGTGTCGAAGCCGAAATGCGGCAGATTGGCCTTCAGACGGTCCCAGTTCGAGGTGATCGGCACGAGATGGAAGAGCGCGTAATGCTCGGTGAGCCCGAAGTCGTGCATCATGCAGTAATAGGGCACCTCGAACTCGGTCTCGAACAGCAGATTGCCGTCGGGGTCGATCTCGAAATAGCTACAGTCGCGCGTCAGCAGTCCCTTCGCCGCATAGCCGTGATTGCAGAAATTGCCGGTGACGGGATCGATCTTGCCGTGGGCGGAGAAGGTCTGGTTCTTCAGCTTGCCGTCGAACTTGGTGTAGCCCTCGGTCTCCAGCGTTAGCGGATCCATGATCAGGCAGGGGCTGTCTTCCTTCATGGCGTAGAGCTTGCCGGCATGGACCATCACGTTGGTGTTGGCCGTGCCGCGGATCATGCCCTTGACGCTCTCGTCGTCGGTCAGCGGATTGCGGTAGGCGCCGAACAGCGACTTGCCGGCCTTGCGCTCCGCCTTCCATTTGTCGGTCTCGGGCATAGCGCTGCTTGAAATCGACCTTGCCGTCATGAAAGCGGAACAGGCTGATCATGCCGTCGCCGTTGAAGAACTGGTCGTTCTCATATTTGGGCGGAAACTGCGCGTCGGGATGGACCCGGTGGAAGGTGCCGTTCAGCGACGCGGGAATTTCCCCGTCCACTTCCATGTCGAGAATATCGCATTCCAGCCGGATCGGCCGCAGGACTCCGGTGAAGCCGGGCGTATCGGGATAATGAGCCATCGTCGCTGACCTTTCTATTTCTGCCAGGAACACAATACCGGGCGCATGGACGCCAGCGTTGATTCGGCTCAATGACGGGTGATGCGAGTCTGGATCAGCTTGCGCGGCCCTATGCCGCAAAGTGGCGCGGCGGGCGGCCAGCCAGCGAACCGGCGTCAACGGTCTGCCGAGCGCAACGGCGCAACGCTCGCACCGGAAGACCGTCGGATCAAAAGTCGCGCTATCGTAATGTGCCTTCGAGAAGTCGGCCGCTCATCCAATCGCGCGCGAATACTCTGCGGTCGCGGAGCACGGCCAACGAAAGGGGCTGATCTCCGAGTCTGGCGCGACACGTGACCTTGAACGTGGTCGGATCGATACCGACGACATCTCCCGAAAACGGGCGGGCGACGCCACACAAAGTTTCGGCGACATCGAAGGAAAATTCCCCGATGAATTGTCGCATCTGGCCTCTTCCGTCTTGAAGCCGTTGCGAGTCAAGAATTCGCCAGTCATTTGTCCCTATTTTCAGCAGCGTGTCGTAATCATCGGCCCACAGTTCGTTCGCTGTCCGCCGAAAGAACGCGGTTGGATTGCCGTTCCGATCGGCCAAGGCTAATTCGCCAACCTTTGCGCGTTTTTCCGGGTCGTAAAAGATCAGCCGCGAACTGCGCTGTACGGAAATGATAAGGACATTTGAGCCGGGGATCTCGGTCGCCTCGCCAACCCCCTGATAGCCCTTGTCGTAGGAATCGTTATACCAGTCGAAGCTCTGGAGTGACGCGCCGGCACCATGATCGATCGAAATGAGGCCGAAGTCGCTCCAAGTCGGCTGCATCAAATAGGCGACATAGTGGCTCGGCACGTTCGACCAAATCTCGGGCGTGCCCCGAACTCTCACGGCGTTTCCCGCGACTTCACATCGAGCGAGAATGGTTTCGGGATTGGCGAAACTGTGAACGGTTATCGCGACCTTTTCGCCGTTCCAATTGTGAACTGCGGCAAAATGATCATGACGCCCCAGATATAGCGTCAGATACCGCGCTCCCTCCGAACCGACTTTTCTGACTTTTCCGGAATCCACGTCCAAGATCCACAACGCCCCTTTGTCGTTCCAGCCTTGGGCGGCGACAATCGTCTTCTCTCTCGTGTCGATCAACATCGGCGATATCTCAATTCGCTTCGATCGAGTTCAAATTGTCTGCATCATCATAGATCAAGCTTGGCGTTCGCGCACGCTGAGCCTCAGCCCGACCTGCCCGCATCGGAGACGAGATAATCGTAAAGCGCCGCGTAGCGGGCGGAGCGGGGGCGCCGGCGGGGCGGGCGAGGCCGACGAAGGTGCGCGGGACCTTGTCGCGGATTTCGAGCACGGCCAGTTCATTGCCGTCATAGGTGACCGGCGCGGCCGGCCGCTGATAGAGAACGCCGTAGCCCAACCCACGCGCCACGAGGCAGCGGACCAGCTCGAAATTCGTGGTGACATGCCCGATGCGCGGCCTGAGATCGAGCTCGCCGAAAAGCTGCTCGGTATTCGACCGCGACGGATGAACGTCAAGGAGGATCATCGGCTCGGCCACCAGCTCGCCGAGCCGGATTGAGCCACGGCCGGCCTGCGCATGGTCCTTCGCCACCATGACATAGGGCCGATACTCCTGGACCGGATCGAAGGCCAGCTGCGGGGACACATCAGCGGTATAGAGGAACGCCGCGTCGAGACGGCCCTGCAACAGCATCTCGGTCAGCTCGATCGCGCTGGCTTCGGCAAGCTCCAGCTCGATCTCGGGATGCCGGCGCTGGAACACCTCCATGATTCCCGGCAGGTAGAACGGCGTCAGGGTCGAGAAACATCCAACCGCGAACCGGCCGCTCACGCTGGACGACGACCGCGAGGCATCGGCGGCGAGCGACTCCGCCCCTGACAGCACCAGCCGGGCATGGGATAAGAGTCGCGAGCCCGCCGGCGTGAGCGTGACGCCCTTGCCCTTGCGCCGGACGAAAAGCTGCAACGCCAGATGCTGCTCCAGCTCGTCGACGGCAAGCGCCAGGGCCGAGGCGCTGACATGACAGCGCAAGGGCGGCGGCGGCCAAGCGACCCCTCGCTGGCGATCGCATCGAAATATTCGAGCTGCCTCAGGGTGAACGGGATCGATGGCATTCACAGTTTTCCTTGGGTTAATCGTTATAAAAACATGTTTTACAAATGAGCGGAAGCGGTCAAGAGTGCCCAACCTCGAACACATCATCGAAAACCGCAGCACATAAGGGGACGGATCGTGGCCAAGAATCTCGAAGAAGCCATCGCGGAAGCGGGTGGCGACCCGGTAAAGCTTTTGTGGGAATCCAAGACGCCGCCCGCGGTGGTGCCGCGCGTCGTGCAGGAATTCACCAACTGGCGCGACGAGCAGATGGCCTGGCGCAGGACGGCGGTGCTTTACGACCAGAGCCACCACATGGTGGACCTGAACATCAAAGGCCCCGACGCGCTGAAGCTGATCCGCGATCTCGCGGTCAACAGCGTCGAGAACTTCCCGGTCGACATGGCCAAGCAGTTCGTCGCCGTGAACCACGACGGCTACATCATCGGCGACAACATCCTGTTCCACCTGGACGATGACGAGTACCAGGCCGTCGGCATTCCGCCGTCGATCAACTGGATGCATTATCACGCCGACACCGGCAATTACGATGTCCGGGTCTGGCGCGACGACAACTCGCTGGTCCGCAAGGGCGATCCGGTTCTCTACCGCTACCAGATCCAGGGCCCCGGCGCGATGGACGTCATCCGCGACGCGGCCGGCCAGGAAGTGCCGAAGCTGAAGTTCTTCTACATGACCCACCTCACCATTGCCGGCAAGCATGTCCGCGCGCTGCGTCACGGCATGGCGGGCGAGCCCGGCCTCGAAATGTGGGGCCCGTGGGAGGACAACGACGCCGTTCATGCCGCCTTCCTCGAAGCCGGCAAGAAATACGGCCTGACCCAGGTCGGCGGCCGCGCCTATCACACCAATGCCCTCGAATCCGGCTGGCTGCCGCGCCCCTTCCCGGCGATCTACACCAGCCCGAAGCTGGCCGATTACCGCCGCTGGCTGACCGACAAGGCCTACGAGACCATCTCGCCCCTGGGCGGCAGCCTGCACCCGAAGAAGCTCGAGGAACTGTATTTCACGCCGTACGATCTCGATTACGGCCAAGATCGTCCAGTTCGACCACGACTTCATCGGCCGCGAGGCGCTGGAGAAGATGGAAGCCGAGGGCAAGGACAAGGCCCGCAAGAAGGTGACCTTCGTGTGGAACGGGGACGACACCGAGAAGGCCTATGGCTCGATGTTCCACCCCGGCAAGGGCGCGAAGTTCATCAACCTGCCGATGTCGCTCTACGACACCTTCCATCACGACCGGGTCGAGACGGAGGACGGCAAGCTGGTCGGCATCTCCACCTGGACCGGCTATTCCGCGAACGAGCGCGCCATCCTCTCGCTCGGCGTCGTCGATGCCTCGCTCGCCGAGCCCGGCACCGAGCTGACCCTGATCTGGGGCGAAAATCCCAATTCCTCCAAAGCCCAGGTCGAGGAGCACGTCCAGGTCAAGATCCGCGTCACCGTGCAGCAGGCGCCGTTGTACGCGAAGGCCCGCACGGAGTACCGGGCGAATAAGTAAGCGGGTGGCTTCGGGGGCGGCGGATGCCGCCCCCAGACCCGGCTCGACCGGCGGAATCTACAGCATTTACAAATGCCTGCGCGTAGCGTCTAATTTCAGCTTCCGTTGCCGGCCGCGGGGGAAGTGGCCGAACTGAGCAAACCCGGGGGGGAGCGCCATGAAGTACGGTGTTTGGTTTGTGCGTCTCATGTTCGCGGCCTGGATGGTTCCGGCCGGCCTAAATCACTTCATTCCATTATTTCCGCAGCCATTGGGCAGCCAGCCGCTCAGCCGCGAGCTGTTTTCGGCGCTGTTCGACAGCCATCTGTTCACTCTGGTGAAAGCGGTGGAGTTGATCGCCGGCCTTGGCGTGATCACGGGGTTCTACCTGCCGCTGGCGCTGGTGATCTGCATGCCGGTGTCGTTCTGCGTGTTGTACTGGGACACGCCGCTCGAGGGATGGGGCTCGATGGCGTCGTATCTTCGGCGAGGGCGTGCTGGTCTGCAACGTGCTGCTGTGCCTGGCCTACGCCAAGACCTACAAAGACATCTTCGCGATGAGCGCCAAGCCCCTCGGCAGCAAGCAGCTCGTCCTGATCGGGCGGATCATCTTCGGCGCCTGGATGGTGGTGAACGGCATCAATTACTTCTTCGTCTCGATTTACGCCTTGCCGACCGGGACCGAGCCGCTCGCGATCCAGCTGATGAACGGCCTCGTCGACAGCCACCTTCTCGACGTGGTGATGGTGGTCCAGCTCGCGACCGGGGTGCTGATCCTCGCCGGCGTCTTCGTGCCGCTGGCGCTTTGCCTGGTGATGCCGATTTCGGTCTGCGCGGCGTTCTGGGCCGTGCTGCTCGATCATCAGCCGCTCTGGGCGATCATCGCGCTCGCCACGGTCGCGCTCAACGGCCTGCTGATGCTGGCCTATATCGATTATTACAAGGGTGTTCTGCAGCGGCGCGCCCTGGCCGTCGGCGAAGCCTGAGGAGGACGTCATGAATTACGACAATCTGTTCGTGTTCCCCAACGGCCGAACCTCCCGCGACCAGTATATCGGCGCGGTGATAACCCTGCTCCTGGCCTTTGCGTTCTATCACTTCCTGGTGCCGGGCGGCCGGAACAACGAGTGGGTCAAGCTCACCTTCCTGTTCCCGGCACTCATGCTGCACGCAAGGCGCCTGCAGGATATGGGCAAGACCGCCCTGCTGCTGATCCTGCCCGGGGGCCTGCTGCTCGCGACGGCGTATTTCGTCCTGTTCGATCCCATGAACAGCGCCAAGACCGCCGTGATGTGGGCCGCGGTCGCCATATCCGCGCTGTTCATCCTTTGGGGATTGGTGGGCAAGAGCAAGCCGTAGGCCGGTCGGAGCGCCGGACGGCTAGGACCCGGCGCTCCGCCCCGCAGTGTGGCGGCCATGAGGGTCTTCGTTCCTCTTCTCGGAGTCGCCCTGATGACGGCTGCTTGCGCGAGCAACTCGTGGCTCAGCCCTTTCGTCCGGCAAAAAGTATAGTGCGAGCGACATAGCCCGCTATGGCGCAGACTGTGGTGCAAATCGCAATCGCGCCGATTGCTTCCCAATCCAAATTCTTGGACCAGTAAGCGACGCCGGCGCGGGACAAGTCGTCGAACAAACCCGGACCCAAGAATATGAGTCCGATCGTCGCGCCCGCCGCGCCTCCAAGAAGCAGAGAGGCGAGCCGACTGGTCCACTTCAGACGAAGCGCCAAAAGGATCAGCGGAAACGCCAGGATGGGGCCTAATATGATGGCGAGGGGCGTGCCAACATAGACCGTTACAAATTTGGCGCCGAACAGCGACGCCACGTCGGCTCCGTTCAATGCCGCCCCTGCGACCAATGGCCCTATCACGACGAACTCGCCGATGATCGAAGCCGCCAGCACGGCCATCAACATGCTTGGGCGAGACGCCACATCCGACGACAGTTTCTCCGGTTTGTGCGGGTTAGCTTGGAGATGATCGGACATCGTCATTTTCCTTGCATGAAGCCGGCGGTCGCGGCCCGGTTCGCTCGGTCGGGCACTCGCTTCGCGCGTGACGCTTGGGCCCGGCCGACGATTGCGGCGAGCGCCTCGTCGATTTCCGGATAGGTGAAGCGGAAGCCGCTTTTCAGGGCCGCCGCCGGCAGAACGCGCTGACCGCCGAGCAGAAGCTCTTCGGCGAATGCGCCGAGCGCAAAGCGGAGCGGCGTGGCAGGGACCGGGAGGATCGCCGGCCGGCCCAGCGCCCGGCCCAACGCCTTGGCGAAACCAGCGTTGGTTACCGGCGTCGGCGCGGTTCCGTTGACCGGCCCGGCGACGCTCGGCGTCGCGATGGCGTGGACGATCAGGCGGACGAGGTCGTCGCGGTGAATCCAGCTCATCCAGTGGCTGCCCGTGCCGAACGGCCCGCCGAGACCGAGCTCGAAGGGCATCAACATCCGCGACAGCAGCCCGCCCTCGGCCCCGAGCACGAGGCCGATCCGCAACCGCACGACCCGAACCCCGAAGGATTCCGCCCGCATCGCCTCGTCTTCCCATTTCACGCAGACGGCGCGCGAGAAGCAGTCGACGCCATCCGAGGTCTCGTCCAGCGTCTCGTTGCCGCGAAGGCCGTACCAGCCGATCGCCGAGCCGCTGACCGAGACGGCAGGCCTCGTCTCCAAGCGCCGCATCAGCCGGACGACCGCGCGGGTCACCTCGAGGCGCGACCGCAATATCCGGCGGCGCTTGGCCGCCGTCCAAGGACTATCGGAAATCGGCTCGCCGGCCAGATTGACGACGGCGTCGATCCGGTCGTCGGCGGCGATCTGGTCCAGCGACGTGACCACCCGAAGCGGCGCCGGAAGCTCGGCGGCTTTGGCGGGTGAGCGGGTCAGCACGGTGACGTCGTGCCCCGCGGCGGCCAGAGCGCCCACCAAGCGGCTGCCGACGAAGCCGGTCCCGCCGGTAACGAGCACATGGCGGCGTTCCTTGAGCGCCTCGGCGAGCGGCGCGGGATCGCTCGGCCGGATCCCGGGATGTCCGCCGCGCGGCCGCCAGATCGCGCAGCCCCGACAGGATGACGCCGACCGCGGCAATGGCGCAGAGCCAGCTCCACGCGCCATAATAGGCCGGCGGGATCGCCGTCGGCAGCGCCGCCCATCGCATCAGCAGCGGAGCAAGCAGGGCGAGCACGACGCCATAGTTCAGGGTGAGCAAGGTGTGGGTGACCCGTTCGCTCGCGGGAAGGTGCCGCGTGCGGTCCTCCTCGACGAAATCCCACAAGGTGATGATCAGCTCGCCGACCATCAGCGCCATCAGCGCGATCGCCGCCGCGCCGTGCGGCCGGCTCCAGCCGAGCGTCGCGAACATCACGGCATAGGCGAGATTCCGCCCGCCATGAAGCCGAAGCTCGCCCTTCTGCGAGGGCCGCCAGGCCAGACGCTCCGTCATCTCATGGTGATAGAGCGTGTCGAAGCCGCCCATCGCCACCTGAACGAACACCGCGATCCAGAGCAGATCAGTCATGGCGGTTCTCCTCTCGCACGCGAACGAAGCGTTCGCGGAACAGGCCGGTCTGGCGAATGACCTCGCCGAACAGCGGATGGCGAAGCGTCAGGACGAAGGCGAACCATCCGTCCTCGCACTCGATATGGCTGATCGTCAGCGCGCCGGGGCCGAGCCAGCGCGGCAGGCGCAGCCGGATTGGTCCAAGCGCGATAAAATAGTGGTCGCTATGGAAATGCAGCGCCTCCGTATCGGCGCTCACGGTCAGCGCGATGCCGAAGCCGCCGCCGAGATATTCTTCAAGGCCGGTTGGCCCCGCAAAGCGCTTGCTGCTGTGAATGACCTGTGGAAAGCCGCGCGCCCGGCCGTACATCCGGGTCCAGAACTGCCCGCCGGTGGCGTTGTCCTCGGTCACGGTAACGACGGCCGGAACGTTGATATCGTCGTAAAGCGGCAGCGGCCCGCCGATCAATCGGCAAAGCTGGGCGAGCACATAGCCGAAGCGCGTCCGATGAGCGTCGACGATCTCCCCCGCATAGGTCACCGAAACGCCCGGCCCCAGCCGCCGGCCGAAGCGCTCCCGCACCGCCGGAGGAAGCCGCCGCCAACCGGCCGCGCCGGTCAAGACACTGAACCGCAGATCATGGGAAACGGCCTCGCGCTTGGCCCCGCCGGCGTCGGGGACCGTCACGTTCCGGAGCATGGCTTGCGGTTTCACGTCTCTGTCCCTCTATATCGTTAGATCAGTTATTTCTGTAATAAGAGAAACTCATGCCCAAAATTTTTTAGGCCGCGTCCTCCTTCGTGGCGTTCTTGCCCCGGCCGAGATTGACCAGATTGACCACCCGCGAGCCGAGCTTGATCAACCGCATAAGTGTGCTCGGCGGCACGGACAGCATCTGGCCGAACCAGGTATCCAGGGTCGTCACGAAGTCCTGCATCTTGTGGAGCCGGGCGAGAGCCACCTTGCTGATCGTCGGATCGCCTTCCGCCGCCGCCAACGCCTTGTGGATCGCCGCAACCGCGGGATCGATCTCGCGTTCCTTGCGGCCCTGGGCAATGCGGGTCAGGATCTCCCAGAGGTCGGCCTCCGCCTCGTAATGGTCCCGCCGGTCGCCGAGCACCGGCACTCGCCGCACGAGCTTCCAAGAGATCAGCTCGCGGATGCTGTTCGACACGTTCGACCGCGCCATGCCGAGCATATCGGCGATATCTTCCGCCGTCAGCGGCCGGTCGGAGAGATAGAGCAGCGCCTGGATCTGCGCCACCGACCGGTTCACCCCCCACTGCCCACCGAGATCGCCCCAATGCAGGACGAATTCCTGGACGGCGGCCGGGAGTTGCTTGGTTATATCGTTTATTTCTGTCATGACAGAAATGTATGACACAGCCGATCGAATGTCAAGCCCCCCGGCCAGACGCCCCCGTCAGCTCGTGACGAACCGACAAACCTCCGCAGCGAGATCCACGAGAAAGACGTCCCGGTCAGGCAGCGGCTCCGCAACATTCGGCGGCGGCTCGTTCATGAAGGAGAAATGTCCCGCGCCATCGACAATGCGCACCTCTACGGGCGCGCGTCCGTCAAGCGCCTCCTTCAGAAACGTCGCTTGCGCGGGAGGCGTGATGTCATCCCTGGTCCCTCCCCAGGCGAGGACCGGCACGCGCACGGCGTCCAATGCCCCCGGCGCCCTGAAGAAGTCGGTCGCGGGCGTAAATAGGGCCAGCCTGTCCAAGCGCGCGTCGGGATCGATGGCGAGGCGCTGTCCCATGCGCATCCATGCCTGGCCGCCGGCCAGCGCGAGCAGCATCGTCGTCCCGATCGAATGCCCCACGCCCGCCACCGGCAACCCGTTCGGCGCAACGGAATCGAGGGCGAGGCTAAGCCTGCGCGCCCGCGTCTCCAAATCGCTCCCGATTGGAATCAGCGAAACCATTCGCTCGAAATGGGGAGCGACCACCGTGCAGCCGTGATCGGCCAGCGACATCAGTAACGGAAGATGCCGCCGCGGGTCCCCGCCCCCGCCGACCGCAAAAAGCACCAGCCGGGACGGCTCGGCCGCTTCGACGGTCGTGACCTCGAACGTGTCAGCCCCCTCACTCAGAACGCGCTTAGAGACCCGGCTTCCCTCCCCCGTCGTCAATGCGTTCTCCCCGCCCACTCTACGTGCTCATCGATCCCATTCGATCTTTCCTCGGCATGGTAACGCCTTGTGTCGATTCTCGACATAGGTAACCCTCAAACGACGATCGGTCTCACGGCCATTTGCGACAAGGAGGTGTGAGGCATGGAGATGGCGTATCGAGAGCGGTGGCAGGCCGAGATCGCTGAGCTGCAACGGATCTTGTCCGGGTTCGACCTGAGAGAAGAGTGCAAGTGGGGACAGCCCTGCTACACCCTGGACGGAAGAAACGTCGTCATCATTGGGGGCTTCAAGGACTATTGCGCGTTGAGCTTCTTTCAGGGGGCGCTGCTGAAGGACCCGAAGAAGGTGCTGGTGCAGCTCGGGCAGACACAGGCCGGGCGGGTAATGAAGTTCACCAGCGCCAAGGAGATCGCGGCGAAGGCAGCCACCATCAAGGCCTATCTGCGCGAGGCCATGGCGGCCGCGAAGGCCGGACTAAAGGTCGAGACGAAGCCCCGGGAGTTTCCCGTGCCCGAGGAGCTGAAGGAGAAGTTCCGCACCGATCCCAAATTCAAGCGCGCCTTCGAGGCGCTTACGCCGGGCCGGCAAAGGGGATACCTGTTTCACTTCGCCGGCGCCAAGCAGTCCGCGACGCGGACCAAGCGGATCGAGAAGGCGATGCCCGCGATCTTCGAAGGACGAGGGCTCCAGGAGCGGCGATAGATCGGGAGATTGTGGACGCGTACCGAAGGCTACGGTGACAGGAATTCCAACTCCACGTCGCAGCTTATGGTCGATGGGCCACAAATTTCTCCGGACTGACAGACCAGAGCGACATGTTCTACACGATCCGGGACACCCTCGGGCTCCGGAAGGTCGCTCACAGACCTCCAGAGGGTTCCGACATCACGACAAAGCCTGCATGGACCATCCTCCACGCTCGGTATAACCTCACGCGGTCGTACCGAATGTCGGAAGGCTACCGTGAGGACGCAGGATGTCGGACGCCAAGTATGAAAACAGGCAGAACCTGGAATTTTTCCGCTGGCCGGAACTCAAGGAGATTTTCGCGAAACTGGCCGAACTGGTCATGGTTTCCGAGAATAATATCTCCAAGCAATTGCGCGGCGAGCTGTTCACCATGGCGAGCATCGCCGGGGGCTGCCAGCATTGCCAGGCGCACGGCGGCTACACGCTGAGCCTTCTGGGCGTCGACCCGGACCGGATACGCGATATCTGGACGTTCGAGGATTCCGACGAGTTCAGCGAAGCGGAAAGGGCCGCGCTGAGGCTGGCGCGAGACGGCGCGCAGATCCCCAACATGGTGGAACCCCAGCACTTCGAAGACTTGCGCCGCTTCTACTCCGACCAGCAGATCGTCGAGATGCTGGCCGTTGTCAGCCTCGCAGGCTGGTACAACCGCTGGAACAATTCGATCGCCACCGTCACCGACCGGGAGTCCGTCGATTGGGCCGAAGCCAATCTCAAGGAGGTCGGCTGGGAACTCGGCAAACACCAGGGCGCGGACCATGAACGACGGCCGAAACATCCCAGATCGGGGGACGGCGACAAGGTAGAGTACTAGATTACGGTGATAGAGATTGCGGTGACTGCGCACTTAATTAATAAATGTCAGCGTGCCTATTGGTGCGCTGCCGCTTCCACCCCGTCACTCCCACTCGATCGTCCCCGGCGGTTTCGACGTCACGTCGTAGACCACGCGGTTGATGCCCCTTCACCTCGTTGATGATCCGGGTCGCGGTCGCGCCCAGGAACGTCGTGGTCGAAGGGGTAGTAGTCCGCGGTCATGCCGTCGGTGGAGGTGACGGCGCGGAGGGCGCAGACGTAGTCGTAGGTGCGCTCGTCGCCCATCACGCCGACGGTGCGCACCGGCAGCAGCACGGCGAAGGCCTGCCAGATGGCGTCGTAGAGGCCGTGGAGGCGGATTTCCT
The DNA here is from genome assembly GCA_963732795.1 of uncultured Alphaproteobacteria bacterium. GTDB lineage: Bacteria > Pseudomonadota > Alphaproteobacteria > CAVTAV01 > CAVTAV01 > CAVTAV01. The sequence goes on from CAVTAV010000002.1 coordinate 715,312, forward strand.
CGAGGTAGATGTCGTCGGCCTTGCGCAGGATGTCGAGCTTCTCGCGGGTGATCTCGCCGGGGATGCGGATGGCGAGGCCGGGGCCGGGGAACGGGTGGCGGCCGACGAATTTTTCCGGCAGGCCGAGCTCGCGGCCGAGCGCGCGGACCTCGTCCTTGAACAGCTCGCGCAGCGGCTCGACGAGCTTCATGTTCATGCGCTCGGGAAGTCCGCCGACATTGTGGTGCGACTTGATCGTGACGCTCGGCCCGCCGGTCGCCGAGACGGATTCGATGACATCCGGGTAGAGCGTGCCCTGCGCCAGGAACTCCGCGCCGCCGACCTTCTTCGCCTCCTTCTCGAACACGTCGATGAAGGTCGCGCCGATGATCTTGCGTTTCTGCTCCGGGTCGGTGACGCCGTCGAGCTTGCCGAGGAAGAGGTCAGTCGCATCGATGTGAACGAGGGGAATGTTGTAGTGCCCCCGGAACAGGCCGACGACCTCTTCCGCTTCGTTGCGCGCGCATCAGTCCGGTGTCGACGAAGACGCAGGTGAGCTGGTCGCCGATCGCCTCGTGGAGCAGCACCGCGACGACCGAGGAATCGACCCCGCCCGAAAGGCCGCAGATCACCCGGCCCTTGCCGACCTGCTTGCGCGCCTTCTCGATCGCGGTCTCGCGGAAGGCGGCCATGGTCCAGTCGCCTTTGCAGCCGGCGACATGGCGGGCGAAATTCGTCAGAAGCTCGCCGCCGCGCGGCGTGTGCACGACCTCGGGATGGAACTGGACGCCGTAGAAGTGGCGCTTGTCGTCGGCGATGGCGGCGAAGGGCGCGCCGTCGCTGGTGCCGACGACCCGGAAGCCGGGCGGCAGCGCCTCGACCCGGTCGCCATGGCTCATCCAGACCTGCTCCTTCGCGCCGACCGGCCAGATGCCCTCGAACAGCGCGCAGTCGTCGACGACCTTGAGGAAGGCGCGGCCGAATTCGCGATGGTCCGAGGTCTCGACCTTGCCGCCGAGCTGCGCGCACATGGCCTGCTGGCCGTAGCAGATGCCGAGCACCGGCACGCCGGCCTCGAACACGGCCATGGGCGCGCGGGGCGCATCCTCCTTGGTGATGGAGGCCGGGCCGCCGGACAGGATAATGGCGCTGGGCGCGAAGGTTTCGAGGGCTTTTTCGGCGTTCTGGACGGGCACGATCTCGCTATAGACGCCGCCTTCGCGAACCCGCCGGGCGATGAGCTGGGTCACCTGCCCGCCCATGTCGATGATCAAAACCCGGTCCGTCATCGCGCGAAACTAGCGTCGGTCTCCGGGCGTGTCCAGCAGGAGAATCCGGTCGCCCGACACTAGCCTGCCCGGCGCTCGAAAATGGCGGTGAAGAAGCCGTCCGTACCGTGGAGCGCGGGGGTCAAAGTGAGATACGGCTCGGGCGGGCCGGCTGTTTCGGCCGGATTCTCGCCGATCACCTGACGCCAGATATCCCGGTAATCGAGGGCGCGGAAGTTCGGATGGGCGTCCAGGAAGGTTTCGGCGTTCGCGGTGTTTTCGGCACGGAGGATGGAGCAGGTCATATAGACCAGCCGCCCGCCGGGCTTGACCAGCGCCGCCGCCTCGTCGAGCAGCTTGCGCTGGAGCTCGCGATGCGCCGCGAGGCGTTCCTGCGTCAGGCGCCAACGGGCTTCCGGATTACGGCGCCAAGTGCCGGTTCCGCTGCAAGGCGCATCCACCACCACGCGGTCGGCGCCGAAGCGGAACTCGCCGAGAATCCTGGCCCGCTCCTCCCCTTCCGGCATCACTCGGGGAAAGGCCACCGTCGCGCCCGCGCGCTTGGCCCGTTTCTCGAGCTCCTGAAGCCGGCCCGGATCGACGTCATAGGCATGAATCGTACCGTTATTCGCCATCCGCGCGGCCATGGCGAGGGTCTTGCCGCCCGCGCCGGCGCAGAGATCGATTACCACCATGCCGCGCCGGGCATCGGCCAGAAACGCCGCCACCTGCGCCGCCTCGTCCTGAATCTCCACCAGACCGGCGCGATACAGATCGAGCTCGGTCACCCGCGTCCCTTCCGGCAGGCGAATCCCCTGGGGCGACATCGGGCATGCGCTCGCGTCGATGCCATCCCTGGCAAGCGCCGAAAGCACCGTCTCGCGGTCGGATTTCAGCGTATTCACCCGGATGTCGAGGGTCGCCCGGCCTTCCAGGCCCTCCAGCTCGTCGCCGATCCGATCGCCGAAGCTTTCCTTGAGCGGCGCGATCAACCATTCGGGGAGGTTCCAGCGCGCCCATTCCGGCGGCGGGGCGTCGGGCGGTTCGGCCAGCCGGTCGATCAAGCGGCGCTCGGCGGCGGACAAGGGCGCGGGCGCGAATTTGCCGCCCGAAAAATCCGCCGCGAGGCTCGCCGCCTTCTCGTTCTCGATCGCGGTGAGGAGCGCCAGCATCAATTGGCGCGCCGGCGGACGGGCATCGCTCTTGAGGCCCATCGACCACAGCAACCGCCCCCGGTTCCGCACCGCCGCATAAACCAGACGGATCGTCTCGCGCCGGTCCCCCGCCCCGGCATAGCGGCGCGAGCGGAAATAGGCGTCGATCAGCCGGTCAGCGGCCAGCCCTCCGGTTGAAAGGCTTTGCTCGATTTCATCCAGAAGTTCGATTGCGGCATGAATCCGGGCAGCGCGACGCATGACGACCTCGCCGCTCTGCCTTACCGCGCCGAAGGATAATTCGGCGATTCCCGCGTGATCATCACGTCGTGGACATGGCCTTCGCTGAGGCCCGCATTGGTGATGCGCCGGAACTTGGCTTTCTTCTGGAATTCCGAAATCGTCCCGCCGCCGACATAACCCATCGAGGCCCTGAGACCGCCGATCAGCTGATGCAGCACGCTCGCGGCCGGCCCTTTGTACGGTACTTGTCCTTCAACGCCTTCCGGGACGAGCTTCAAGCTGTCCTTGATGTCTTCCTGGAAGTAGCGGTCGGCCGAGCCGCGCTCCATGGCGCCGACCGAGCCCATCCCGCGATAGGCCTTGAACGAGCGGCCCTGGTAGAGGAACACCTCGCCGGGCGCTTCCTCGGTGCCGGCGAGCAAGCTGCCGACCATCACGGCCGACGCCCCGGCCGCGACGGCCTTGGCAAGATCGCCCGAGGTCTTGACGCCGCCATCGGCGACGATCGGGATGTTCCGCGCATGGCAGGCCTCGGCCGCTTCGATGATCGCGGTGAGTTGCGGCACGCCGACGCCGGCCACGATCCGGGTGGTGCAGATCGAGCCCGGCCCGATGCCGACCTTGACCGCGTCCGCGCCCGCATCGATCAGCGCCAATGCGCCGTCCTTGCGTCGCCACGTTGCCGGCGACGACCTGAACGTAATTGCTGTGCTTCTTGATCCGCGTCACCTGATCGAGCACCCGTTTCTGATGCCCGTGCGCCGTATCGAGCACGATCACGTCGCATTCGGCATCCACCAGCGCCAGGGCGCGGTCGAAGCCGGCATCGCCGACCGTCGTCGCCGCCGCGACCCGAAGCCGCCCCTTCTCGTCCTTGCAGGCATTGGGATGAAGCTGGGCCTTCTCGATATCCTTCACCGTGATGAGGCCGATGCAGTGATAGTCGTCGTCCACCACGAGAAGCTTCTCGATCCGGTGCTGGTGCAGGAGCCGGCGGGCCTCGTCGCTGGAGACGCCCTCGCTGACCGTGACCAGATTTTCCTTGGTCATCAACTCGGCGATGCGCTGGCCACGATCGGTGGCGAAGCGGACGTCGCGGTTGGTGACGATCCCGACGAGCTTGCCGGCCGTATCGCCGCCCTCGACCACCGGGATGCCGGAGATCCGGTAGCGCTTCATCAGGTCCAGGGCCTCGGCCAGGGTCTGATCCGGTCGAATCGTCACCGGATTGACCACCATGCCGGATTCGAACTTCTTGACCTGCTGGACCTCCTCGGCCTGTTTCTTGTCCGAGAGATTGCGATGGATCACGCCGATGCCGCCCGCCTGGGCCATGGCGATGGCGAGATCGGCCTCGGTGACGGTGTCCATCGCCGCTGAAATCAGCGGGACGCCGAGCTCGATGGATTGGGTCAGTTTTGTTCGGGTGTCGACGGAGGCAGGCAGGACGGTCGAGTGGCTTGGCTCCAGGAGAACGTCATCGAAAGTAAGCGCTTCGCGTATTTCCATTGTGACCCCGAGTCGCGAATTGGCGCGGACTATGCCACGCTCGCCGCGAGATTGATAGAGCCAACTTTAGGGTGTTTTTCGGCCCCGAAAACCGGTCGCGACGATATAGGCTTCGGCCGAATCCTGGCGGCTGGCGGGGGGCTTGGCGTGGCGGACGAAATCGAAATCGCGCTTGATCTGAGCGAGCAGTTGGTCCTCGGTGCCGCCTTTCAAAACCTTGGCGACGAAGGCCCCGCCGGGCTCCAGAATTTCCCGGGCGAAATCGAGCGCCGCCTCGCACAGCGCCATGATCCGGATGTGATCGGTCTGGCGGTGTCCGGTCGAGGGCGCGGCCATGTCGCTCAAGACCACATCCGCACCGCCGCCGAGCGCTTTTCGCACCGCCTCCAGCGCGGCGTCGTCATAGATGTCGCCCTCGATCAGGGTGACATCGGGGATCGGCTCGATCGGCGTGACGTCGAGCCCGACCACCTTGCCCTTGCCCTGCTTCGCCCCGACCCGCTCCGCCGCAATCTGGCACCAGCCGCCGGGCGCCGCGCCGAGATCGACCACCCGGGCGCCGGGTTTCAGGAAGTTGAAGCGGTCGTCCAGCCCGGCGAGCTTGAACGCCGCGCGGGAGCGATAGCCCTGTTCCCGGGCCGCCGCGACGAAGGGATCGTTCAACTGGCGCTGCAGCCATCGGGTCGAGGACGTCTTGCGGCCCCGCGCGGTCTTCACCCTTGTCGCAAGCTTGCGCGCCGGGCCGGGCCTGGGCCCGGAAGATCCTCTCGACTTCGCCATGATCTATTCGCCGGCCGCGCGGTCTTCGCGGGCCATGAGCTCCAAAAGCACGCCCTCGCGCAATCCCCGGTCGGCGACCTGAAGCCGGGCGAAAGGCCAAGTGCCGCAGACCCCCTCGAGGATGGCGCAGCCCGCGACGATGAGATCCGCCCGGTTCCAGCCGATGCAGGGTTGGCTCGCGCGTTGCTCCAGGGTCATGGAACGGAGCCGGCCGACCAGGGCGAAGAGCGAGGCCCGATCGATCCAGGCGCCGTCCACCCGCTTGCGGTCGTAGCGCTTGAGCCCGAGATGGAGCCCGGCGAGCGTCGTCGCGGTGCCCGAGGTCGCGATGATCTGCACCTTGTCGCCGGCGATGACGGCATCCAGTCGGTTGCCCGTTTGGAATTGCTCGAGCCGCTCACGCACGACATCGACCATGGCCTGGTAATCGAAATCGCTGATAACGCCGTTGGATTTGGCGTTTTCTCGCGAATTCCCGCCGTTAACGACCGGTTTTTCGAATTTCTCGGACAAAGTGACCACGCCGCAGGGCAAAGAGATCGAAGCCACGATGCCGCCGACCTTCTGGTCCTGGACCGACAGCAGGGTCACTTCCGTGCTGCCGCCGCCGATATCGAACACGATCGCCTTGTCGAAGCCCTTGAGGAACAGGCTTTCGCAGCCCGACACCGAAAGCTGGGATTCCTCCTCGGCCGTGATGATATCGAAATCGAGCCCGGTTTCGGCCCGCACCCGCTCGACGAATTCGCCGCAATTCACCGCCATGCGGCAGGCCTCGGTTGCCACGCAGCGCACTCGGCTGACGCCGCGCCGCTGCATCTTCTCGGTACAAACTTTGAGGGCCTCGATCGTGCGCGAGATGGCCGCGTCGCCCAGCCGGCCGGTCGACCCGAGCCCCTCGCCGAGCCGCACGATCTGGCTGAAGGAGTCGATCACCCGGAAGCCCGACCGCGTGGGCTTGGCGATCAGCATGCGGCAATTGTTGGTGCCGAGATCGATCGCGGCATAGACATGGCGCCACCGGCCCCGTTTCGGGCCGAAAGGGCTGGCGCGCCGCCATGGACCGGCGCTTCGAACGGACTTAGATGTCAAGGTCGAGACCCGCGGTCTGACGTGTTCCTGTTTCGGTTAAGACTGTAACACCATTCCCCGGGAATCGAACAGAGCACATCGAAGGATTGTTCGCGGGCTGGCCGGCTTCAAGTGATTGACAGCGCCGCCGTTCCGCCGCATTGTGCCGCCCGCCGCCGAAGGCCTTAGAGGCCGCCCGCGCCCGCGATGGGGGATAGTTTAGCGGTAGAACTCTCGGCTCTGACCCGAGCAGCCCTGGTTCGAATCCAGGTCCCCCAGCCACCGCAGCAAAAACCATTCTGGGACAAAGAGTTAGGCGCTTCAGCAACCATCGCTGAAAGGCCAAAGTCCCACAATGAGTCCCACAAAATCCCACAAAGTCCCACAAATCCCCCACCTGAAATGGAAGAACGGCACCTATCGATATCGGCGGCGGTTGCCCGGAAATGTCGGGGGGAGGTTGCAATCTCCCTCGACACCGATAGCCTTGAGGAAGCAATCGCACTCGCCAAGGAACTTGACCGCGTATCAAAGGCGCACATGATCATCCCGTTGGTTCGCGAGCTACAGGGACATGCCAACGCGAGGACCCTGTCCTTGGCTGTAGCGCTGAAGTACGCGGTGGCAAGGTTGCCACGCCGTATGAGTGCGTTGAGTGAGCCCACAAGACGCCGCGACGACACAGTGCTAGCATCAAGTCTCCGCAGATCCCCAATGTGGAGGCAACGCCATTTGCGGACGCTTCACAAACCTGATGACGTGGGCCGAGCTTCACGCCCGATACGAAGCGTTCTTGAATGCTCACCCACCTTCAAACCTTCAGCCCCGCTACAACATCGCGCCAACTCAACAAGCGCTCATAATCCGCAAGCGCGATGAAGGACGCGAGGCCGCCATGTGTCGCTTTGGGTTGATCCCCTCGTGGTCCAAGGGGCCAGACCCGAAGTTCACCAACTTCAACGCCAGGGCTGAGACCGTGGAGAAGGCCGCACCGTTCCGAAACGCCTTCAAGCGCCATCGGTGTCTAGTGCCCGCGTCGGGGTTCTATGAGTGGCGCAAGGAAGGCGAGACGAAGCAGCCGTACTACTTCTATTCAGCGAAGGGGCCCGCGTTCACCTTCGCGGGCCTATGGGATAGCTGGAAGGGGCCGGAAGGCGACGTGGAGTCCTTCGCCATCATCACCACGGACGCCAACGAAGCCATGCGTCCTTATCACGACCGAATGCCGGTGATCTTGGGGGCTGACACGTGGGAGTTCTGGTTGGCGCAAGGTGGCAAGGAGCTATTGCGGCCTTGCCCCAATGACGCACTGGAAGTCCGGCGGGTGTCTAAGCGAGTCAACAGTCCGGCTCAGGATGACGCGGGGCTTATTGAGGCGGCTTAGGCGAAAACCTATGCTCAGGGGTGACCTCGCGATTTGTCCGGATGATCTGTGACCTGCTGTGATCTATCTGTTGCCTTGCGGAGCGATTGCACCAAAGTTTGTCCCAACCGACAGCCACACGCTTGGGGCAAACAGTTGATCGCTATCAAGTTCTTTGATCTTGCGGCTGTCCACACTCATGAAGCCCAGAAGACCAAGTGAGGGCGAATAAAAGGCCTCGTATCGACTGTGACCGATGCGCCTGACTGTTTCAGGCGTCGCGTCGGCCCGAATTTGAAAAATTTCGACCGACCTCTGGGCACCCAAGAACTCTGGCGAGAGCGTGCGTTCGATCACGAAGTCATAGCCTCTTAACTGCCATCGTTGACCAGTCGCGAGTTGAGATTTTGGGGCCGCAAAAGCAATCGTATAGTCGGAGAATAGGCAAACGTAGTCAGACGTCTTTTCGCAAATATACGCTGATGGTGAAATGTCTGATCCCCACATTCGGAGTAACGCGTTGTTTCCTCCGATGATCGGCTCGTCGGTCGCTACGAGGTCGAATCCGCTGCCCGGGTACAGGAGCCTCACAAAGCTTGCTTGCGACTTGCTGGCCGCCATAGCCGCCATATTCAACGGTATCGAGATCACAACCAAAACGCTGAACAATAGACTGGCCTTCATCGTACAACGCCCTCACCCGCGCCAAATCAAGCGGAAAAGATCGGACCCGCTGATCGTGCCTTCTGAATGATGGATTTCCATGTAGAGCCCCCCGCGCTCCCTATTGAGGCCATATTGCCTCGAATACAGCAGCGAGGCGCGCGCCGGCTTGGACGATCCGAACTCTTTGCTCTGCGTGCTGATAGGTCAAGTAAGCGTGGCGGTCTTCCACCAACGTGGAACGGAGTTCTCGCCGCACGCGCCTGAGCACCGGCCTTTTCTTAGCGTAGGCGGCTTCGAGTGTAGACGTCGGCTTGGCCGTGCGCGTCACCATGTGGGCCTCGCATTGCCTTGTCGTTCAATGTGATCGGCCACCAACGTTTCGAAACGTTCGGCGAATTTCTCGATTGTCGTCGTCCAAGACCTGAGCGTTGCTAGCCTAACTGTAGGACGACGACCGTGCGCGATCTGCCCGCGCGTTTCTAGCAAGTCATTATATTTTCGCCTAAATCTGTCGTTAGGCATCTTACGCCATCGGATAGCATGGAAGGGATGATTCATCCCGATACTGAAATACATAACCGTCACTTTATGTAGAGACGGATGATTGAGGCGCTTGGTGGTCGCCCCGAAGAGCCGGTCTAATTCGTCCTGTGTTGCGGTCGGATACACAAGCGGGGCAGCCTCTTCAAACAGGTCCTCAAGAAACTGTTCGGTAGCCGCGCTAAGCAACACTACAGCACTTCGCGTAATGGCCTGTCCTTGCCGCTGTTTCGGTCTACCTTTTCCGCCACCCGTTAGGGCTACGTGTCCCAAGATGATTTCATGCACGTCGGCTAATGAGTGGGCGAGCTTCTCGCGAGCATCTGAAGGCATGTCTTCATCCCCCCGTGCTTGTTCACATCAAACGAAGGTACTAAGGCGTATAGGGGAGCAACAATAGGCTAAAAGGTTGTAAAGGAGATGAAAAAGTACACGCAGGCGGCTAGATTCTAGGTGACAAATCTAGGGGAACCGCCTGCCGTAAGTCATTGACTTTAATGATTTCTTGGACTTAGGCTAGATAAATCTTCGGGTCCAGGTCCCCCAGCCAAGTTCCCGAGCACGGCGAGCATTGGTTTCTCGCCTTAATCGTGTACAGTATGGACCTTCGTGCCACCGGGGTGAGGGCACATGAGGGACTTCTTTTCCGAACTGAGGCGACGGAACGTATTCCGGGTGGGGCTTACTTACCTGGTCGTGGCCTGGCTCGTGGTGCAGGTCGTCAATAACCTGGTACCGCTGCTCGGCGTGCCCGTGTGGACGGGCAAGGCCATACTCCTTGCCCTGATCGCCGGATTTCCGATCGCGCTCATTCTGGCTTGGGCCTACGAGCTGACGCCCGACGGGATCAAGCGCAGCGCCGCCGTGTCCGGCGACCCCGCGTCGAAAGGGGGTTTCGGCCGGAAATGGGACTTCGTCATCATCGCCGGGCTCGTAGTCGCGCTCGGCTATTTCGTTTGGCAACGGCAATCCGCCGCACCGCCGCCCGTGGAAACCGCGAGAGCGGCGTTCGTTGGTCGCTCCCAAACCACGAACCACCGGCGGTCCACGGATGACGTGGCGACAATACGAATCAAGGTAGAGGTATGATTGAGTCATGGAGCCCCGCATCCAATCCTATGCCATTATCATCGGCGCGATGAAATCGGGGACGACTAGCCTCTTCGAATATCTTGCGCAACACCCTGAAATCTGCCCGTGCGCCTCGAAGGAGCCGCGGTTCTTTGCGTTTGAGGAGGTCTGGCGCAAAGGCCTCTCTTTTTATGAGGGGCTCTTCGAATTCGACAACCGCCGTCATAAATGGGCTCTAGAAGCGTCCACATACTACACCAAGCGGCCGGCAATCGACGGTGTCATCGAACGGATGAAGCAGATGCCCTCTGCGCAATTCCGTTTCATTTACATTATGCGACATCCGCTAAGACGTATCGAGTTACAGATCCGCTGGACCGCATATTGGAAGCATGACGATGAACGGCTCAGACTAGAAAGAAATCGGACCGACTGGTCCTTGAATGGCGGAATTTCTCAACACGCTGTCGATTTGTCGCGGTACGCTTATCAGCTCGAACCGTATGTCGACGCATTCGGCCGGAACAGCATCTACCTGACGACTTTGGAACAGCTTCAGGCCGATCCGGGTTCCATAATTTCAAACATCTTGGAATTCCTGGGCGTGTTCCCGTACCAAGTCGACACCAGAAAGAAGTTGAACACACGCGACGAGATTCGGACGTCCCGGCGGCTCTTTGATCGGATGCGAGGAATTCGTGCACTGAAGTCGGCCTATCAGACTTTCCTGCCGACCAATATCCGTTTCAAGATCTGGAAAGCTCTTTCCATCCCGGCATCTGCATACGGACGATTTACGATGACTCCCCAAGAAGAAGAGGCCATCCTACGTGAGCTCAAAGATGACCTAAGTGTTTTGTCGGAAAAATACGACATCGATGTCGAAGGTTTGTGGGGCATCGCGCTCGGTCAGGCCAAAACCAGTTTGAGGCTCAAGCCTACTGCCTTTACGGCGCCTTAAGACCACACGGACAGACTTTGAGTTGGTCTAGCGCCATCAAAGCGCGGGCATTCGGTGTGTCCATCCAGCTCATGACAATCAATCAGTCCGCCCACCCCTCGGAGCGCTTAGGCCGCGCGCCGGGCGACCGCCTGCCCCTGGCGATTCTGCTCGGCATGGCGGCAATCGCCTTCGCGGGGAACATCTGGGCGGGCATCCCGTGGCAGCGCGTATGGGTGCCGATCGTTCCGATCGGGCTGTTGACCGGCGCGCTGGCGATCGGCCGCACCGGCCGCAGCCGCCCCCTGGCGGAGACGGCGTTCTATGCCGGGCTGTGGATGGCGCTGATGGTGGTCGGGATTCAGCTGACCTATCTCGGCAATGCGATGGCCTTTCCGCTGCGCGACGCGGCGTTCGAACAGGCCGATCTGGTCCTGGGATTCCATTGGCTGGCCTGGGTTCGTTTCGTCGACGCTCATCATTGGCTCTCGGTCCTGCAATGGCTCGTCTACGAGACCAACGTGATGCAGCCGTTCGTCTGCGTCGGCGTCTTCGTGGCGCTCGGCCGGCGTGACCGGAATGCCGAGCTGCTGACCGCGATGCTGATCGGGCTTGCAGTAACGATCCTGGTCTCGTCGGCGCTCCCGGCGCTCGGGCCGGCCGAGGCCCATGGCATCGAGACGACCTTCGTGCCGATCATCCGGGCTTTGCGCGCGGGGACGATCCCGCCGCTCCCTTATGAGGGGATCGTCAGCTTCCCGTCGTTCCACACCGTGATGGCGATCCTCTTCGCCTATGCCCATCGCGGCCTACGGCGGACCTTCCTGCCCTTTCTGGCGCTCAATGGGATGATGCTGTTCACCATCCCCTATTGCGGCCAGCACTACCTGATCGACGTCGTTGGCGGCGCGCTGGTCGCGGGATTTGCGATCGCGGCGACGCGGCGCTTGCTCCGTCCGGCGTGACGGCGTGCCGGGGTTGTCTCCCCGGCCGATGTGCCACAAGATATCGAGACGCTGGGCGCAGGAGGCGGCGGGGGCCAATGCAAGTCCGAGCTCTGCATGTCTTCATCTTGGCAGCTGTGCTTTGCGGCTGGTCTGGAGCGGCCGCGTCGAAGCGGAACGAGCGCTATCTCGAAGAGCACGACCGGGCGCATGACGTCGTCGCCAATCTCTTCGTGCAGGCCAGGAAGGGCGACCCGACCGCGCAATACAAGCTCGGCTCGATGTACCTGACCGGCCTCGGCGTGCCGAAGAACGACACCGAAGCCGCTCGCTGGTTCACGCTTGCGGCGGATCAGGATTACGTCGAGGCCGAGGTCAATCTCGGCGTCATGTATTACATGGGCAAGGGCCTGCCGAGGAACGTCGGGTCCGCCGCGAAATGGTTCCGCGCCGCCGCCAAGCACGGCGATCCCCAGGCCGAGGTCAATCTCGGGCTGATGTATTACAAGGGCGAGGGCGTGCGGCGGGATTTCGACGAGGCGATGCGCTTGTTCCGGCTGTCGGCGGGCAAGGGCTATGCCGCCGCCGAGTACAATATCGGGCTGATGTTTTACAATGGCGAAGGCGTGAGCCAGAGCTATGCGCTGGCCGCCAAATGGTACGAGCAGGCCGCGACGGCCGGCAACGTGAACGCCGAATACAATCTCGGCGTGATGTATTTCAAGGGCCAGGGCATCCGGCGCGACGCCGGAACCGGTGTCTCCTGGATCCGCAAAGCCGCGCAGAAGGGCTTTCCGCCCGCCCAGTCCAATCTCGGCGAGATGTATGCCGACGGCAACGGCGTGCAGCAGGACGACGTCAAAGCCTTTGCCTGGCTCTCCATGGCCTTCGATCTCGGCTTTGAGCCCGCCGGCGACGCCAAGGAAGCCGTCCGCGCCCGCATGTCAAGCCAGGACATCGTCGCCGCCCAGGCATTGAAGGATCGCTGCATCAAGGCCAGTTTTGCCGGCTGCGAGTGAACATGGGACGGGTGTCATTGCGAACCCTGAGGGGGTGAAGCAATCCAGGGAGTCTGGATCGCCGCGGCGCTGGCGCGCCTCGCGATGACGATATCGGACTTACCCGTCATTCCCGCGCAGGCGGGAATCCAGACTCGGCCCTGGATCCCCGCCGGCGCGGGGATGACGACTTAGTTAGAGCGGCTAGAACTTATTCGCGCTGGAGAACCCCTTCGGTGCCAGGCGGCCGGCGGCGGCGCGTTTGCCTTGCCAGGCGACGAGGTCGGTTTCCGTGCGGATGCGCTCGCCAATGCGCCAAGTGAGGCCTTCGGCGAGGGAGAAGACTTTGGCGTCGGAGAGGCCGCCGTCCTTGTATTTCTGGAGCACGACGCCCCTGCCCCGCGTCATCTCGGGAAGCTCGTCGAGCGGGAAGACCAGGAGCTTGCGGTTCTCGCCGACCACCGCGACCGTATCGCCCGCGACCGGCGTGCAAACCTGAGCCTCGATACTGCCCGAGACGTTCAGCACCTGCTTGCCGTTCTTGGTGGACGCCAGCACGTTGTCGGCTTCGACGATGAAGCCTCGGCCGTCCGACGCCGCGACCAGAAGCCTGGTCTCAGGGCGATAGACGAACAGCGCCACGATATCCTTGTCGTTTCCGAGATCGACCATGAGGCGTACCGGCTCGCCATGCCCGCGCCCGCCCGGCAGCTTGTCGCAGCCGAGGGTGAAGAACCGGCCGTCGGTGGCGAACAGCAGGAGCTTGTCCGTGGTCTCGGCATGGAAGACGAAGCGGCCGCGATCGCCTTCCTTGTATTTGAGGTCCGTATCCGGCGCGAGATGGCCCTTGGCGGCGCGGATCCAGCCTTTTTCCGAGCAGATGATCGTCACGGGCTCGCGCTCGATCATGGCTTCCAAGGGCACGATGTCGGCCGAAGGCGCGTCGCCGAAGCCGGTTCGGCGCTTGCCCAAGGGCGTCGAGCGCGAGAATTTCTTCTGGATCGCCTTGATCTCCTCGCCCACCACCTTCCACTGCTTGTCCTCGCTCTTGAGGAGCGCCTTGAGGTCCTTGCGCTCGGCTTCCAGCGCCTTGTGCTCGCCCTTGATCTCGATCTCTTCCAAGCGCCGCAGCGAGCGGAGCCGCATATTGAGGATCGCCTCGGCCTGGGTATCGGTCAGCTTGAAGCGCTTCATCAATTTGGGCTTGGGCTCGTCCTCCTCGCGGATGATCTTGATGACCGCGTCGAGATTGAGATAGGCGATCAGATAGCCCGCGAGGATTTCAAGCCGCCGCTCGATCTTGTCGAGCCGGAACCTGGACCGGCGTTGAAGCACGACCAACCGATGGTCGAGGAAGGCGCGCAAGGCATCGCGCAGGCTCATGACCTTCGGCGTGCGGTCGTGCGTCGAGCACGTTCATGTTCAGAGGAAAGCGGTTTTCGAGATCGGTCTGCCGGAACAGCGTCTCCATCAGCATGTCGGCGTCGACCGTGCGCGTCTTCGGCTCCAGCACGAGGCGCACATCCTCGGTCGATTCGTCGCGCACATCGGCGAGCACCGGGATCTTCTTGGCCTCGATCAGCTCGGCGATCTTCTCGATCAGCTTGGATTTCTGGACCTGGTACGGGATCTCGGTGACGACGATCTGGTATTGGCCGTGCCCTAGGGTCTTCGACCTCCCATTTCGCCCGCACCCGGAAGCCGCCGCGCCCCGTAGCATAGGCTTCGAGGATCGACTCCTTAGGCTCGACCAGCAGGCCGCCGGTCGGGAAATCCGGCCCCGGCACCAGCTCCACGAGCTTCACCGCCGTTGCGTTCGGAAACTTGATCAGATGCAGCAGCGCGTCGCACAGCTCATGGGCGTTGTGCGGCGGAATGCTGGTCGCCATGCCGACCGCGATGCCGGCCGCGCCATTCGCCAGCAGATTCGGGAAGTCCGCCGGCAGGACCACCGGCTCCTCCTCCTCGCCGTCATAGGTCGGGCGGAAATCGACCGTGTCCTCGTCGATCCCGTTCAGCAGCGCCTCGGCGACGGCGGTCATGCGCGATTCCGTGTAGCGCATGGCGGCGGCGTTATCGCCATCGATATTGCCGAAGTTGCCCTGGCCGTCGATCAGCGGATAGCGCACCGCGAAATCCTGGGCGAGGCGCACCAGCGCGTCGTAGACCGCCTGATCGCCATGGGGATGGTATTTGCCGATCACGTCGCCGACCACGCGCGCGCATTTCTTGAAGCCGGATGCCGGATCGAGCTTCAACTGACGCATCGCATAGAGGAGCCGCCGGTGCACCGGCTTCAGCCCGTCGCGCACATCGGGCAGCGAACGCGACATGATCGTGCTCAGGGCATAAGAGAGATACCGCGTGCTCAGCGCCTCGCCGAGCGGCGTATCGCGAATGTCTTCCTGGGGGAGTGCGGGTGGGGTCATGGCCGCATCTTATAGGCGGGCCCGCCCGGCGCTACAAGATATTGACAGCTATGGGGCGAATCGTTCTACCAGTCGCGCCCTGGCGGGCGGTAACGCCTGATTGTGCGGGCTCAAGAGATGGGCGTCGAGGAAATGGCCGGTGAGGGCGAAGCCGGTGCGGAGATCCTCGGGCGTGATCGAATTCCGGCCGCTTGATGTGAGAAAAGGTGGTAGCGGCAGCAGGCGGTTGCGGTAGAGGCCGGCGCCTTCCGGTGTCACAGCCTGTCCGGTGCGCGGCGAGACAAAGGCGAGGCCGTCCAGCGAGCCGGTAACGGCGCAGCTCGACAGGTCCAGGCCGAAGCCGAGCTCGCGCAGAAGTTCGGCTTCCCAGGCGATATAGGCGGCGGCCCAGGTCTCGGGATGCTCGCCATTGGTTTCGAGACCTTCCAGGAGCGCGTTCAGGCCTTCGAAAATGGCGGCATGGGGCTCGCGCTCGGGCAGGCTGAGACTCTGCGACCGCGAAGGCGGCCGAGGCGACGGAGAGCTTCATCGGCGACGCCATCGAGATCCGCCGCCCGTGGCGTTTGAAGCTCAAGGCCGGTAAATGTTCCAATATGCTCGGAGAGCCGGGCGCGCCAAGTCAGCCGGACCTCGTTGCCGGGCTCGATCAGGCCCCTGAGCCGCGCGCCCGTCCCGCCCTTGACCACGCCTTTGTGGCGCCCCCTCTCAACGGTCAGGACTTCCAGAATGACGGCGGATTCCCCATGCCGCCGCCGCCCTAAAACGATGCCCCGATCCGTCCATTCCATGCTCGAATTCTATAAGCCTTCCCCCTTGATGGGGGAAGGTTTGGATGGGGGTGATGGTCGTGAATGAATCCCAGCACTGGGCTTTATGCCCAACGTCACCCCCACCTGGCCTCCCCCATCAAGGGGGAGGTAAGGGTGTTTAGTCGCTGTAATCGAGCCCCATCGCGCGATACCGCTCCGGGTCGTCGAGCCATTTCTCGCGGACTTTGACGAACAGGAACAGGTGGACCTTGCGCTCGAAGATCTGCTCGAGCTCCGCGCGGGCATCGGCGCCGATGGATTTGATCATCGCGCCGCCCTTGCCGAGGATGATGCCCTTGTGGCCGGGGCGCTGGACATAGATCACCTGGTCGAGGCGCAGGCTGCCGTCCTTCTGCTCCTTCCAGCTTTCGGTCTCGACGGTCGCGGCGTAGGGCAACTCCTGGCGGAGCTTGAGGAACAGCTTCTCGCGGGTGATCTCGGCGGCTAGGAGGCGTTGCGGGATATCGGCCAGCTGGTCCTCGGGATAGAGCCACGGGCCTTCCGGCAGGCGCGCGGCGAGGGCGCGCTTGAGATCGCCGACGCCGTCGCCGGTCAGGGCCGAGATCATATAGGTCTCGCGGAAGGGATAGGCTTCGTTCAGTTCCGCGCTCAAGCGTTAAGAGTTTGGCCCGATCGACTGCATCGACCTTGTTGAGCGCCAGGACCGCGCCGCGGGCCTTATCGCCGAGGTCCTTGAGTCCCTTGATGATCCGTGTCACCTCATCCGTCACGCCTCGCGCCGCATCGACCAGCATCACGACCTCGTCGGCATTGGCGACGCCGGCCCAGGCCGCGGCGACCATGGCCCGGTCGAGCCGCCGCTTGGGCGCGAAGATGCCGGGCGTATCGACGAAAATGAGCTGGGATGCGCTCTCGATCGCGATGCCGGTCACGCGGCTCCGGGTGGTCTGGACCTTAGGCGTGACGATGGCGATCTTGGCGCCGATCAGGGCATTGAGGAGCGTCGACTTGCCGGCATTGGGCGCGCCGATCAGCGCGACGAAGCCCGCGCGCCGGGCCGCCTCGCTCACGCGCCCTCCAATTGGTCGAGAAGCGCCCGTGCGGCGTTGCGCTCCGCCGTGCGCTTGGAGCCGCCGGTGCCGGTCGCCGCGAGGCCGTTCGCCGTCCGTGCCTCAATGGTGAACACGGGATCGTGCGGCGGGCCCTCCCGACCGATTTCAGTGTAGGTCGGCAGCCCCTCTCCGCGCGCCTGGAGAAACTCCTGCAGCGCGGTCTTGGGATCACTGGCCTCGGCGGGGAGCGTCGAGAACTGCGGCTGCCAGAACCGCAGCACGAAAGTCTTCGCGGCCTCGATCCCGCCATCGAGATAGATCGCCGCGATCACCGCCTCGGTCGTATCGGCCAGGATCGCCGGCTTCAAACGCCCGCCGGTCGCGGCCTCTCCGGGCGCCAGGATGAGGAAATCCGGCAACCCGATGCTCTTGGCGATCTTGGCAAGCGTCTCGCGGCGCACCAGGAGATTCAAGAGCGGCGCAAGCCTTCCCTCCTCCGCCGCCGGCAGCAATTCGTAAAGCCGCTCCGCCACGACCAGCCCGAGCACCCGGTCGCCGAGGAATTCCAGGCGCTGATAGCTCTCCCCGCCCTCCGTGCTCGGATGGGTCAGGGCCTCGGTCAAGAGATCGGGGTTTCGGAAACGGTAGCCGAGCGCCTCGAAGACGGGCTCAAGGCTTCTTGTCGCTGACATGCGGTCTCAGCGAGGTGAACATCCGGCTCCAGCGGGTCGCGGTCGGCCATTTCCAGAACTGCCACCACCGGGCCGAGCCGTCGGTCGAGAAGAACAGCACTTCGGCCCGCCCGACCAGGTTCTCTGCCGGCACGAAGCCGACGCCGCGCGGCAGCTCCAGCCGGCTGTCGGCCGAGTTGTCGCGGTTGTCGCCCATGGCGAAGTAGTGGTGCGGCGGCACGGTGAAGACCCGCGTGTTGTCGAGCTCGTTGTTTGGCTCGCGGTCCAGGACGTCGTAGCTGACGCCGTTCGGCATGGTCTCCTGGTATTCCGCGACATGCCGGAGGCCGCCCTCCGGCGCGGCCTCGATAAAATCGTCGATCCGCTTGCGCTTCACTTCCTGGTCGTTGATGTAGAGGATGCCGTTCCTGACCTGGATATGATCGCCGGGAATGCCGACGATGCGCTTGATGTAATCGGTGCTGTTGTCGTAAGGCCACTTGAACACCGCGACATCGCCGCGCTTCACCGGGCTTTCGAAGATCCGACCCTTGAACAGCGGCAGGCCGAACGGAATCGAATAGCGGCTGTAGCCATAGGCGTATTTCGAGACGAACAGGTAATCGCCGACCAGAAGCGTCGGCTCCATCGATTTCGAGGGGATGTTGAAAGGCTCGAACGCGACCGTGCGGATGCCGAGCGCGATGATCACGGCATAGATCATCGTGCGGAGGATTTCACCCCAGCCGTCGCCTTGCTCTTGCTTGCTCATCTTCTCGTTGTTTTGGACGTCGTCGGAAGGTGTCATGATCTCCACCGCGGATCGCGCATAAAGAGCCTTCACGCCACGGCCTGTCAAGCGATCCGTGGCGGAAAAGCCGTGAATTTCCTATGGAATGCGGTCCGATCCCCGGTTCGAGGGTGAGCCGGGATCGGGAACCGCCGTGATGAGGACGATCGCCTGGGCCATCGGATGATCGTCGGTCAAGGTGAGGTCGATCTGCGCCAGCATGCCGGCGGGGGTGATCTCTTCGAGCCGCGCCAAGGCGCCGCCGGTGAGCTGCATGGTCGGCTTGCCGCTGGAGAGATTGACCACGCCCATGTCGCGCCAGAACACGCCCTTGCGGAACCCGGTGCCGAGCGCCTTGGAGCAGGCCTCCTTGGCGGAGAAGCGCTTGGCGTAGCTCGCCGCCCGGTCTCGCCGGCGTTCGGACTTGCGCTGCTCGGTCTCGGTGAAGACGCGCTGGATGAACCGCTCGCCGAAACGCTCCAGGGTCCGCTCGATGCGGCGGATGTCGATGATGTCGTTGCCGAGCCCGATGACCATGGGGCTCAGGCCGTCTCGGCGCCCATGACCCGGGCGCGGGCCTGGTCCATCAGCGCACGCATCCGTTTGATGCTGCTCTCCAGCCCGCCGAAGATCGCCTCGCCGATCAGGAAATGCCCGATATTGAGCTCGACGACCTCGGGGATCTCCGCCACCGGCCCGACGGTCTCGAAGGAAAGCCCGTGACCGGCATGGCATTCGAGCCCGGCCTCCGCCGCCAGCCTTGCGCCGGTGACGAGCCGCTCGAGCTCCTCCTCCCGCGCCGCGCCCACGGCGTCGACATAACTGCCGGTGTGAAGCTCGACCACGTCGGAGCCGAGCCCCGCCGCCGCCTCGATCTGGGCCGGATCGGGATCGATGAAGAGCGACACCCGGATCCCCGCGTCCCGCAGCCGCGCGACATAGGGCTTCAAGTGATTGTGCCCGCCGCGCGCGTCGAGGCCGCCTTCGGTGGTCAGTTCCTGGCGCCGCTCGGGCACGAGGCAGCTCGCATGCGGGAGATGCTTGATGGCGATCTCCAGCATCTCGTCGGTGGCGGCCATTTCGAGATTGAGCGGAATCTCGACCTCCCGGCGCAGACGCTCGATATCGCGGTCGGAGATGTGGCGGCGATCCTCGCGCAGATGCGCCGTGATGCCGTCCGCGCCGGATTTCGCCGCGAGGATGGCCGCACGCACGGGATCGGGATGCGCCCCGCCGCGCGCATTCCGGATCGTGGCCACGTGGTCGATATTGACCCCGAGCCGGAGATACTCGACCTGCCGCTTCGCGCTCATGACGCCAATCGTTCCCCGCTGTTCATGTTCTTTTGCTCACGCTTCTTCTTCAGCTTCTCGGCGCGCTTGATCTGATATTCGGCGACGATGCCGCGCGCCGGCCAATACATAACCAGCCCGCCCAGAATGGCCAAGGGAATGCTTCCGACGGTCAGGGGCCAGAAGATCGGCAGCAACGCATCCAGCGGATGCTCCATCATCACCCGGAAGCTGTCCGCGGTCGGCTCATGGGCCATATGCGCACTGCCCAGAATCCAGGTTCCAAGGCGATATTCCGAGATCCACATTATCGGAAACGTCCAGGGATTTCCAACCAGGGTCCCGATCGCCGAGCCCACGATACTGCCGCCCAGGAGCCAGGCGATCAGTGCCGCCATGACAAGATGGCTGCCGAGGAAAGGAGAGAACGACATGGCCGCCCCGCAGGCGAGGCCGAGCGCGATATTGTGCGGCGTGCCGGAAATCCGGCCAACCCGATGGCGCAGATAAGTCAGGTACCGGCCCCAGCCCGTGGAAGGCCAGAGGAAGTCCCGGATGACAGCGGAGACCGGCTTTTTCGTGCGCCGTCGGAAAAGCATCCTATCGTCCTGAGCCGTGCATGGCGGCGAATGCGCCCGCCCGGCGTCCGTGAAAAGTCCCTACCTGTTTTGGCCCGCCCTGAACAGGCGGCCGATATGCCTGCGTCGTCACCGCCGTCAGCCGCGGGCCCGTTCCACCGAGGTGACGGTGGGGGCCGCGCGCAGAGCGGTGATGATATCGGTCAAATGCTTAACATCGCGTACTTCGATGTCGATCGTCATGCCGAAGAAATCGGCATCGCGATCGGTGATCTTCAGATTGCGGATATTGCCGTGATTGCGGGCGATGATCGTGGTGATCGAGCTCAAGGTGCCGGGCTGGTCGATGCCGACGGTCAGCACACGGCCGACCATGGCGTCGGTCGGCACCGCGCCCGCCTCCCAGGCGATATCGAGCCAGCGTTCCGGCTGATCCGAGAAGCTGTCCAGAATGTCGCAATCGATGGTGTGGACGGTGACGCCCTTGCCGGCGGTCGCGATGCCGACGATGCGGTCGCCCGGCACCGGGTGGCAGCATTCGGCGATATGGACCGCGAGGCCCGGCGTCAGCCCCTTGATCGGGATCGGATCGGAGGCGCCGTTGAGCTTCTTCTTCTTGCGGCGGAGCTTGAGCGGCGGCCAGTACCAGCGCTCCTCCTTCGGCTTCTCGCCGGGAAACACCTTGTCCAGCACGAAGCGCGACGTCACATTGCCCGCGCCGACCGCGACATAGACATCCTCGACCGTCTTCTGCTGCAGCACGCTCAGCGCGCCTTCGAGCGCCTTTTCGGTGAACTCGTGGCCGACCTTCTTGAAGGCCTGCTCCATGATGGTGCGGCCGAGCTCGACATATTGCTCGCGCTCCTCCTTGCGGACGAAACGCCGGATCGCCGCGCGCGCCTTGCCGGTGACGACGAAGTTCTCCCAGACCGGCGAGGGCGACATGACGTTGGAGCGAACGATCTCCACCTGGTCGCCGTTCGTGAGCACGGTCCGCAAGGGCACCATGCGGCCGTTCACCTTCGCCCCGACGCAGCTATCGCCGACCTCGGTGTGGACGGCATAGGCGAAATCGACCGGGGTCGCGCCCTGCGGCATGGTGATCAGCTCGCCCTTGGGCGTGAAGCAGAACACCTGGTCCTGGAACATCTCCAGCTTGGTGTTCTCGAGGAATTCTTCGGGGCTCGACGCGTGCTCGAGGATTTCCAGAAGCTCGCGGATCCAGCGATAACTGGTTCCGTCGATCTTTTCGGTGCCCTGCTTGTATTTCCAGTGGGCGGCGACGCCGAACTCGGCTTCCTCATGCATCCGGCGGGTGCGGATCTGGATCTCGATGCGCTGCTGCTCGGGGCCGATGACCGTGGTGTGGATCGAGCGGTAGCCGTTGCGCTTGGGCGTCGAGATGTAGTCCTTGAAGCGGCCCGGCACCATCGGCCAGGCATGATGGATGACGCCCAGGGCCTGATAGCATTGCTCGCGGCTCTCGGTGATGATCCGGAAGGCCATGACGTCCGAGAGGTTCTCGAACGGCACGTTGCCGAGCTCCATCTTCTTCCAGATCGAATAGGGGCGCTTCTCGCGGCCGACGATCTTGGCCTTGATCCCGGCCTTGGCGAAGGTATCGCGCAGGTCCTGGATGACCCGCGCGCGGATATCGCCGGCATTCTTGCGCAGGAATTCGAGCCGGGCCACCAGCGAGTTCCGCGCCTCCGGGTTGAGATGGAGGAAAGCCAGATCCTCCAGCTCGTCCTTCATCTCCTGCATGCCGATGCGTTCGGCGAGCGGAGCATAGATTTCCAGGGTCTCGGTGGAGATCCGGCGGCGGCGGTCGACGCTCTTGATAAAGGAGAGCGTGCGCATGTTGTGTAGCCGGTCGGCGAGCTTGACCAGCAGCACGCGGATATCGGTGGAGGTCGCGAGCAGGAATTTGCGGAAATTCTCGGCCTGATGGCTGCGCTCGGTGGTGAGCTCCAGGGTCGAAAGCTTGGTCACGCCGTTGACCAGCTTGGCGACCTCGACGCCGAAATGCTTTTCTATCTCATCATAGGTGGCGACCGTGTCTTCGATCGTGTCGTGAAGGAGCGCGGTCGCGATCGTGGCGCAGTCGAGCTTCAATCCGGTGAGGATTCCGGCCACTTCCAGGGGATGGGAGAAGTAGGGATCGCCCGATTCCCGGGTCTGGGAGCCATGGGCGCGCATCGAGAAGACATAAGCCCTGTTCAACAGGGCCTCGTCCAGGTTCCTGTCATAGGACCTGACGGCATCGACCAATTCGTATTGCCGGATCACCGAGCCCTCGCCGCAATCATGCCCACTGAATAATTACGCTCAATAATTTTACATCCCAACTACTATATGGTGACTCGCGCAATAGTTCGCCGCGGCCCGACTTCGGATGATCCGAGAGCCCCAAAAACCCCTACCATTCAATTGTTTGGCGTAAGCCGCCGAGTGCC
Source organism: uncultured Alphaproteobacteria bacterium (assembly GCA_963732795.1). Lineage (GTDB taxonomy): Bacteria > Pseudomonadota > Alphaproteobacteria > CAVTAV01 > CAVTAV01 > CAVTAV01. The sequence goes on from CAVTAV010000002.1 coordinate 737,876, forward strand.
CGCCGATGACCGGGCTGGATCGGGAGCGGGCTACTCGTCGCCTTCGGCCGTCTCGTCGCCGGCGTCGGCATCCGAATCGTCGTCCGAATCGTCGTCGGACTCGGCCGCGGCGCCGGCCGAAAACTGGAGTTCCAGATCCGAGGCGTCGATGGTGAACTCGTCCTCGCCCGGCTCGTCGACCTCGACATGGCGCTGCATGCTGCGCACCGTGGCTTCCCTCAGACTCGTCGACGGACACGGTCTCGTCTGCGATCTCGCGGAGCGCAATGACCGGATTCTTATCGTTGTCGCGCTCGACCGTGATCGGCACGCCGCTTGAAATCGTACGGGCGCGCTGGGCGGCAAGCAGCACCAGCTCGAACCTGTTGGGAACCTTATCGACGCAATCCTCGACGGTAACGCGGGCCATTCATTCTCTCCACTGACTTTGCGGCTGGGTATAGATATTCGCAGAACGCGGCTAAGGCAAGGGCCAGCTTAACTTTTTGCCGGGTCAAGCCGCCGCACCTCGCCTGGGTCGGCGAGTGCCGCGATCAGGGCATCGATGCCCTCCCCGGTGGCGGGATGACGCCAGTCCGGGGCCACGTCCTTGAGGGGAAGCAGCACGAAGCGCCGATCCTGAAGCCTCGGATGGGGCACCGTGACGGCCGGACGGCCTTCTTCCGCCGGCAGATCAATGACTTGGTCGCCATAGGCCAAAAGGTCCAGGTCCAGGGTCCGGGCGGCCCAGCGCTCGCCGCGCTGACGGCCGAAAGACCGCTCCACGGCGAGGAGGCTTTGCAGGACCTGCTGCGGGTCAAGCGCGGTCTCGACCACGGCGACGCCGTTCACGAACCAGGGCTGGTCCGAGGGCGGCACGGGGCTCGATTCATACCAGGGCGACCGCTTGACGACCCTGAGCCCGTGCTCCGGGAACGCCTTGAGCGCGGCTTCCAAGCGTCTCGCGCGGGCCGCCTTCGGCACTCGGCAGATTGGCCCCGAGGCCGACCAAAATGGGACCTTTCGCCGCGCTCATGCGTTGGTTCCGAAAGTCCCTCGCGGCGCGCGGCGCGAGGGATCTATTGTGGCCGCTATTACGAATCAATTTTTTCGAATGGATAGTCATATGATGAAATTCTACCCGACCGAAAAGGTCGCCCTTTTTATCGACGGCGCCAATCTCCATGCAGCCGCCCGCGGCCTCGGCTTCGATATCGATTACCGCCGGCTTCTGACCGAATTCGCCGCCAAGGGCATCCTGGTCCGCGCGTTCTATTACACCGCGATCATGGAAGACCAGGACTATTCGCCGCTCAGGCCGCTCGTGGATTGGCTCGACTACAACGGCTACACCATGGTGACCAAGCCGGCCAAGGAATTCACCGACGCCTCGGGCCGGCGCAAGATCAAGGGCAATATGGACGTCGAGATCACCCTCGACGTGGTGCGGATGACCCGGCATGTCGACCACATCGTGCTGTTCTCGGGCGACGGCGATTTCCGGCGGCTGATCGAACATGCCCAGGGCGAAGGCTGCCGCGTGACGGTGGTCAGCACGATCAACACCAACCCGCCCATGGTCGCCGACGAGCTGCGCCGCCAATCCGACATGTTCATCGACCTCGCCGACCTCGAGAAGACGATCTCCCGCGGACCCACGCGCGAAGCCCATCACGAGCCGGCCGAGGCCGACTACGCCGACGAATTCGACGTCGAATAGGCCGGTGCTCACCCCCACCCGCGATTGCGCGCTCTGCCCGCGGCTCGTCGAGCTGCGCGAGGCCTGCCGCGCCGAGGAGCCGGACTGGTTCAACGCGCCCGTCCCTTCTTTCGGTGAATTGAGCGCACAGCTTCTGGTCGTCGGCCTCGCCCCCGGCCGCAACGGCGCCAACCGCACCGGCCGGCCCTTCACCGGCGATTATGCCGGCGTGCTCCTGTACAAGACGCTCCTCGCCAAAGGATTCGCGAAAGGCACTTACGGCGAGCGGCCCGACGACGGCCTGACCCTGATCGATTGCCGCATCACCAACGCCGTCCGCTGCCTGCCGCCCGAGAACAAGCCGACCCCCGCCGAGATCAGAACCTGCCGCGACTTCCTCATCGCCGAAATCGACGCCATGCCCAGCCTCCGGGCGATCATGGCGCTGGGCCGCGTCGCCCATGAAAGCGTGGTCGCCACACTCGGCGGCAAACAGAAGCTGTTCCCCTTCGCCCACGGCGCCGCCCACCACATCCGGGACGGGCTCACGCTTTTCGATAGCTATCATTGTTCGCGCTACAACACGAATACCGGTCGGTTGACCGAGGCGATGTTCGAGAGTGTGGTTGGGGCGATCGGAGAGAGGCTCAGACCTCGGAATGCCGGAAGCAGGTGACGACGTGGTCGTTGACCATGCCGACGGCTTGCATGAAGGCGTAGCAGATGGTCGGGCCGCAGAAGCGAAAGCCTTTTTGTTTCAAGGCCTTGCTCATGGCCTGACTTTCGGCTGACTCGGCCGGAATCTGTTTCCAGGTCTTGAATGTATTGCGGATCGTGCGGCCGTCGGTGAACTGCCAGAGGAAGTCCGAAAAGGCCCCCTCGCCCGCCTCCATGATGTCGAGCCAGGCCTGCGCATTGGTCACGCTGGCCTCGATTTTCGCCCGATTTCGGATGATTCCGGCGTCGTTCATCAGTTTTTCGCGTTTTTTCGCCGTGTAACGGGCGATTTTTTCCGGCGAAAACCCGTCGAAAGCCCGGCGAAAATTGTCGCGCTTGTTCAGGATGGTGCTCCAGGACAGCCCGGCCTGGAAGCCGTCGAGGATCAGCTTCTCGAACAGCGCCCGGTCGTCGCGCTCCGGCACGCCCCATTCCTCATCGTGATAGGCGATCATGATCGGGCTGCCGGTGGACCACGAGCAACGGGACGTCGCCTCGGTCATGGGCGCATCCATTCGGGTTCGACGAGACTGAGGACCGCGTCGCCGGTGCGGAGCGATTGGGCGGATTCGGCGTCCGCGATGCGGAGATAGGCGAGGCCGTGGCCGGCATTGACGGATTTGAGGCGGCCGATTTCCTTCTCGCCGCTCATGACAGCGCTGTCGGGCGCGGCCGCGCCTTCGATCGCGACGGGATAGAGCCGCCATTTGAGATTGGCCCGGCGCTTGGTGCGGGCGGTCAACTCCTGGCCGACATAGCAGCCCTTGTCGAAATCGACCACGTTCAGGGCCTCGGCATTGGATTCGAGAAGGAACAGCTTCTCGACCTCCATGTCCCGGCTGCCATCCGGCACGCCGAGGGCGAGGCGGTGGGAATCGTAGTCGGCAGGCGTGCCGCGCTTGTCGGCGAGCGCGAGGGCGGCGTCGATTTTGTCCTTTGGGACAATCAGGCGGACGCCAAGCCCGGAGAGTCGCGGATCGACGAAGCCGACGCCGCCTTCCGATGGGATCGCCGCGCCGACATCGCCCGAGAGACCGAGCTTGGCGGGCGCGCCCTCACCGATCAGGGCGACGACGGCCCAATCGTCGGTGGCGTCGGCGATGTCCACCTTGGCGCGGAGGCGATACATCATCAGGCGGCGCAGGAGATCGGCCCGGCGCGGGCCTTCGCAATCGACGAGAAGGGTTTCACCCGTTTGGGCAATAAGGAAATCGTGGAGGAACTTGCCCTGGGGGGTGAGCAGCGCGGCGTAGATCGCGCGGGTCTCCGTGACCCGGTCGACGTCGTTGGTGACGAGGCCCTGGAGAAGCGCGCGTGTGTCCGGCCCGGCGAGGGTCAACACGCCGCGGTCTTCGAGGATTATGCCGGTGACGTCGGTCATGGCCTCACCATGTAGTCGATTCCATACGGGCGTCAACTCGGGCTTCGCTCTGGCCTCGGGCGGACACGGCCCGTATAACGGGGGCCCCACTTCAGCCAGCCGGACGCGAGCTCATGACCGCCAGCTTCGACCTCATCATCAAAGGCGCCACCTGCGTTTCCCATAACGGCATCGGGCCGGCGGATATCGGCGTGCGCTCGGGCAGGACGGCCGCGATCGGCGATCTGGGCGCGGCCTCGGCGGGCGAGGTGATCGACGCGGCCGGGCTCCATGTCCTGCCCGGCGTGATCGACAGCCAGGTCCATTTCCGCGAGCCCGGCAACGAGCACAAGGAGGACCTGGCCACCGGCAGCCTGGCGGCGGTCAAGGGCGGGGTGACGGCGGTGTTCGAGATGCCGAACACCAATCCTTCGACGACGACGCCCGAGGCGCTGACCGACAAGCTCGACCGGGCCAAGGGCCGGATGTGGTGCGACCATGCCTTCTATCTCGGCGGGACCGTGGAGAACGCGGACCATGTCGGCGAGCTGGAGCGGCTGCCGGGATGCTGCGGGATCAAGGTGTTCCTCGGCTCGTCCACGGGCACGCTTCTCATCCCCGACGACGCGACCCTCGGCCGGCTCCTGGCGCACGGAACGCGCCGGGTGGCGATCCATTCCGAGGACGAGTACCGGCTCAAGGAACGCGAGGGATTGCGCCGGCCCGGCGACCCGTCCAGCCATCCCGACTGGCGCGATGCCGAGACGGCGCTTCGGGCGACACAGCGGCTGTTGAAGCTCGCCCGCGAGACCGGCCGGCGAGTCCATGTCCTGCATGTCACGACGGCGGAGGAAATGGCGCTTCTGGCCGAGAACAAGGACATCGCGACGGTCGAAACGACGCCGCAGCACCTGACCCTGGCCGCGCCCGAGTGCTACGAAAAGCACGGCACCTACGCCCAGATGAACCCGCCAATCCGCGATGCCGCCCATCGCGCGGCGATTCAGGAAGCGGTGCGCCAGGGCATCGTCGATGTGATCGGCTCGGACCACGCGCCGCATACGGCCGAGGAAAAGGCGAAGCCCTATCCCGAATAGCCCGTCCGGCATGCCCGGCGTGCAGACCCTGCTCCCGCTCCTCCTCGATCACGCCGCCCATGGCCGGATGACGCTGGAACGCGTGATGGACCTCACCAGCGCCGGCGCCGCCCGCATCTTCGGCATCGCCGCCAAGGGCCGCATCGCGGTCGGCTACGACGCGGATTACACGCTGGTGGATCTGAAGCGCCGCCAGACTATCACCGGCGACTGGCTCGCCAGCAAATGCGGCTGGTCGCCCTTCGAGGGCATGACGGTGACGGGATGGCCGGTGGGAACGGTGATCCGGGGGATGCGGGTGATGGCGGATGGGGAGGTGATCGGCAGTCCGGCAGGCCAACCTGTGCGTTTCGTCGAGACATTTCAGCCCGGGCCAGGTCCACATAGTCCCCTCTCCCCTGGCGGGAGAGGGCTCGTATCCTCGGAGAGAAGCGGTGCGGCCGGGGGTCCAAGAGGGCGCAGAGGGATTGCGCTTGTGGGGCGTCTTGGGTGCCTAGGGGAGGCGTGATCCCGGCCGCACCGCCGAAGCGGATGCTACTGCCTATGTCAGGGGGGAGGTTCAGTAGGCGTCCGCGGCGGCGTCACTCTCGGCGCCGCTGTCTTCGTCCCCTTCGATCACCTCGGCCAGAACCCCGGAATTGGCCCGGAGCTTCGCCTCGATCTCGTCCGCCACTGCCGGATTGTCCGCCAGGAACTGCTTGGCGTTCTCGCGGCCCTGGCCGATGCGCTGGCTATCGTAGGAGAACCAGGAGCCGGACTTCTCGACGATATCGGCCTTGACGCCGAGATCGATCAGCTCGCCGGTCTTGGAGATGCCCTTGCCGTACATGATGTCGAATTCGACTACCTTGAAGGGCGGCGCGACCTTGTTCTTGACGACCTTTACCCGGGTCTGGTTGCCGACCACTTCGTCGCGGTCCTTGATCTGGCCGATCCGGCGGATGTCGAGCCGGCAGGACGCGTAGAATTTGAGCGCGTTGCCGCCGGTCGTGGTCTCGGGATTGCCGAACATCACGCCGATCTTCATGCGGATCTGGTTGATGAAGATCACCATGCAGTTCGACTTGGAGATCGAGCCGGTGAGCTTGCGGAGCGCCTGGCTCATCAGCCGCGCCTGCAGGCCGACATGGGTGTCGCCCATCTCGCCTTCGAGCTCGGCGCGCGGCGTCAGGGCCGCGACGCTATCGATCACCAGCACGTCGATCGCGCCGGAGCGCACCAGCGTATCGGCGATCTCCAGCGCCTGCTCGCCGGTATCCGGCTGGGAAATCAGCAAGCTCGTCGACATCGACGCCCAGTTTGCGGGCATAGGCCGGGTCGAGCGCGTGCTCGGCGTCGACGAAAGCCGCCGTGCCGCCCTTCTTCTGCGCCTCGGCGACGACATGGAGCGCCAGCGTCGTCTTGCCCGAGCTTTCCGGCCCGAAAATCTCGATGATGCGGCCCGCGCGGCAGCCCGCCGATGCCGAGCGCGATGTCGAGGCCCAGCGAGCCGGTCGAGATCGCCGACACGTCCATCGACGGCCCGCGCTGGCCCATCTTCATCACCGAGCCCTTGCCGAACGCGCGCTCGATCTGGCTCAGCGCCGCTTCAAGTGCCTTTTCCTTGTCCATGCCGGAATTTTCGACCACGCGGAGGTTAGCGGAAGAATTGCTCGGAGATGCCATGAGGCGTTCCTTTCTTAGTCCATTGCCAGCGTCGAGCGCAATCGATGCTTCGCTCGGTCCGCCGATGCCCGGCTCGGCCGGAGCACCCGCCCCCTCGCCTCGCCGCGCCACCGGCGCGAAACCTGATTCGTTCTGAATGTACCCTTTTTGTTCTCATGCGCAAGCGAAATCCGCAAAGCATTGGAATAACAAAGAGATTCTTTTTGTTCTGCAAGTGTTCCGATTGCGGCGGGCACAAGATCCTAATGTTGTTGTCTATATACCCAAAAGCGGACACTCCGTTTGATGCCGGATAATCTGGTGAACTTCGACACAACGGCTAGACGGGCGCTTACCCCCTATGTAGAGTATCTACTATGAAACAACGCTCAGAACCGCGCCTCAGTCATCAATCGCTCAAGGTTCTTCGCGCATTCTTGGATGCGCAGAAACTTAGCCTGTACGGTGGCGAAGTGATTGAGAAGACTGGGCTCTTCTCCGGCACTGCCTATCCCATTCTTTACAGATTTGAGAGTGCCGGCTGGCTGCGAGCCGAATGGGAATCACTGCCAGCCTCGGAACTCGGACGACCGAGGCGGCGGCTCTATCGACTTACTGGCAACGGTCAGCGAGCAGCCGCTGCTGCATTTGCTGACCTAGGCGGAGTGGCTAAAGAAGGTTGGGCGGTATGATTCTGCACGCCCTTATCGCCCTGCTCTGCGCCGTCGCGTTGAGTTTTATAGGGCGCGACTGTTATGCGTGGCTTCCTCGCGTTCAGAGGTGGCTGTTGAAGTGCGCCGCCGCTCGTGTCCCGGCAGAGATACGGCAGACGTATCACGAGGAGTGCCTGGCAGAAATCGAACAGCTTCCGAGCGCGGAGGTGTTTCGTACTCTGAGAGCATTTGGATTTCTCATGGCGGCTTGGCGCATCGGTCTTGAGAGAATTAATGCCCCTACCCTTTTTGAGAGTGTAGGCGTTCGTTCCTTCGATATCGCATTCTCCGTGTCTTCAATTATCGTATTTTGGCCGCTTTGTTTCGTGATTGCGCTCGTGATCAAGGGAAGCGACGAGGGACCGATAATGTGCAGCATACCGAGGGTTGGACAGGGTGCGCAGCGTTTCGGGATGTATAGGTTCCGTACCACGTACGTTGACAGTGAAGAGCGCCTCTTTCGGTGTTTGGAGAAAGAGCCGCACTTATTGGAGGAGTACTCGCGAACCCGCATGCTGAGAGACGACCCTCGCATCACGCGCCCTGGCAAATGGTTACGCCGGCTTAGCTTGGATAAACTCCCCCTTTTTCTCAACGTCTTGCGCGGCGAGATGGCTGTTGTTGGGCCAATGCCGTGCCCTCTTCACTGGTTTCAGAATTTCTCTGAGACCACACGTGAAGCTTATTTGGCGTTCAAACCGGGCCTGACGTCTCCTGCAGTTTTACGGGGGCTAGTTGGGGAGGATGCTTATATCGTTGATTGCGACTACATGAAGAAACGCAATTTTGTCAGCGATGTCAGACTGCTTCTGACCACAGTAGCGGTGAGCTATTTTCCGATCCGATAGTGTTCCGCAAGGCAAGCTATCGGTAGCGATAAACTAACTGTCCGCTTCTGACGCAAAGTAGGCATTTAACGACGTAGCCCTTGCGCTAAACGGTGGCCCTCCCATCCTGATGATCAGGCCGCCAAATTCGCGGTACGGTCTCGCTCGCCACACGAATTCCACGAGGCCAATGCCTTGGCCAAGGTCTTGAAATGAGCAGACAACTAATCGTCGCACTTTGCATCGTGTCGATGATCGCCATCATCGTCGCCGTAGATGTCATCTTCTTCAGACACCATGTCTGGGAACGCCTGATGGCGAATGTCGGCATCGTCCTTGTGTTCGCGGCTTTCTATCTGAGATTCTTCAGGCATTCGTGATCGCCGTTTTGGGATGAGTGGCGGCGGTAGCTCCCTACCCCGCCCGCCAAATCCACGGCGTTATCTCGCTCACCACGCGGAATCCCCGCCGTTCCAGGATTGGGCGGCTTTCCGGGCTGCAATCGACGGTCAGCCATTTGAATCCGCGCGTCCGGGCTTCCGCGGCGCGGCGGGCGACGAGGGCCGAGTAGATTCCCTGGGCGCGCCAGCCCGGCAGGGTTCCGCCACCCCATAGGCTGGCGAAGTGGCTGCCGCCGTGGAACCGGATCCAGCCGGCCGAGACCATCTCGCCGTCGGCGATGGCGGCATAGACCGAGAGCGTTTCGGGCCAGCGCGCGGCCTCCTTCTTGAGCTCGGCGATGAGGCCGGGGGCGTCGTCCTGGTTGCCGAAGACGGCGATGCTCAGCGCCACGAGCGGGTCGAAGGCGGCGGGGTCGTCGAGGCGGCGGATTTCGACGCGCGGCGGGATCGATGGCTCTTCGAGCGGCGCGGCGACCTCGAGGACGGCAAGGCCCTCCGCATCCCCCGGCTGGAGCCCGGCCGCCTCCAGCTTTGCCCCGAGGTCGGCTGGGCGGTCGTGCGAATGGAGCTTCCATTCGAAGCTGTGGCCAAGGGCGCGAAAATGGGCGACCTGGCGGGCGATGGCGTCATCCGCGGTGGCTTCCGTGAGGTCAGAGAAAATCACGCAATTCCAGGCCGGGGCGGGGTTTCGCCCGGCAAACCGGAACACCGGCCCGTCCCATTCGAAACGGAAATCGGGATCCTCCGCGAAGGGCTTCGCGCGAATGTCCCGGTCGTATTCGGCGAGCAGGGTTTCGACGTCCATGGATGGCCTCCGAATGGCGCCAATGCCGTCATCCCGATAGCCCGCTTTGCCCGCGAAATCAAAGATTCCGGTCGAACCGGCTTCCGGGACGACCGGGATGGGTGCGGAACGCGGAGGTGTGTTGGTCGAGCCGATTCAGGGCGCTCGCAAGGGGGATTTCAGGTATGGCAAGGGACTCACGCGATCTGGGGGCTAAATACTTAACTAATTGATTAAAAAAGAATAATCGTCGAAATGACGCGCCGGGGAAAAACTTTCTTGACGGCCTTCGCTTGGTGTATTACATACCTAACACACCGTGACGCTTCGGTGGGCGGCCTTGGGGCCGAACTGGCGGACGAGGCGATCGCTGTGGGAGCGAAACCCGACGTAGGAACTTATGGAGCCCCCCCCCATGTCAAAGACCCTCAAGACGACCCTTTCCGCCATCGCTCTGGCTACCGCGCTGGGCATCGGCGGTGTCGCAGCCGCCCAGGCCGGTGAAGCCCCGAGCAAGACCGTGAGCTATTCCGATCTGGACGTCACCAGCCAGGACGGCGCAAAGGAGCTGTATTCCCGCATCCGGAGCGCGGCCGACGAGGTCTGCAAGAACATCTATCCGCCGTACAACCCGGCGGGCGCCATGGAGCGGTTGAAGTGTACCCGCGAACTGACCGCTCAGGCCGTTCGGGACGTGCATGAGCCGGCGTTCGCGGCGATTGTCAATGGCCACAACATCGAGGTTGCGGCTAACCGGTGAGCCGTTCCGCCACGGCCACAGCCTCCCCGCCCCGCCGGTTCTACCTCCCTCTGAACCGGCGGGGCGGCGGGGGACCGGATCAGGCGGATGATTTCCTGTTCTCCCTTATCACCACCGAACCTTGCCCGGAGCGATCCGGGCTTTTTTTGGCGGTTTGGGGAACCAGAACCGCGTCGTCATGCGCGGGCTTGTCCCGCGTATCCACGTCTTTCTTCGGGCGCGGCTAAGACGTGGATGCCCGGATCAAGTCCGGGCATGACGGTTGAAGGGCGCCTACTTCATTTTCAGGACGACGATATCGTTCCTGGTCGGGTCCGTGTCCTCGCGGATTTTGGCGACCGCTTCGGGCGTGACCGCCGGAGCGTTGTTGCCCCAGGACTTGCGGACGAAACTCAGCACGTCGGCGATCTGCTGGTCGTTTCTCAGCACCCGGAAGAACGGCATGCCGTAGGCGTGGGGCTCGCCGCTGGTGATGACGCGGAGCGAGCCGTTGAGCGTGAGATTGATCAGCGAGCTGGGATCCTTATCCAGCACCACGGGATTGCCGGCGAGGCCCGGCTGATAGATCCCCTGCCCCTTGCCGTCATAGAGATGGCAGGAGACGCAATACTGGTAATAGGTGACCGCGCCCGGATCGTCGAATTTGAGCTTGGTCAGCATCTCGGTCGTGCCGTTGTCATAGGCGTAGGGCGTGGCGCCGTCCTCGCGCATCGGCGGCAGCGACTTCAGATAGACCGCGACGGCCTTCAGGTCCTCGTCGGTCATGTATTGCGTGCTGTTGTTGATGACCTCGACCATGGTGCCGAAGGCGGTGCCGTGCTGGTTGCGGCCGTCCTTCAGGAAATCGACGATGTCCTGCTCGCTCCAGCGGCCGAGGCCGGAATTGACGTCGCCGTTCAGGCTCGGCGAGGACCAATTGTCGAGGGGCGCGCCGGCGAGGAACTCGGAATCGCTCTCGTCGAGCGCCTTTTCCTGGAAAATCCAGCCGCGCGGGGTGTGGCAGGCGCCGCAATGGCCCGGGCCCTGGACGAGATAGGCGCCGCGGTTCCAGGCCGCGTCATGGCCCGACTTCTCGACATAGGGGTTGCCGTCGAGGAACATCATGTTCCACACCGCCAGCGGCCAGCGCCAGCCCTTGATGCCGGTAATCTCGCTCGGCTTGTCGGGCTGATTGACCGCGCTGACCTCCTTCATAAAGAAGTCGTAGAGCGCGTGGACGTCGTCGTCCGACATCTTGGCGTAGGACGGGTAAGGCATGGCCGGATAGAGATGATGGCCGTCCTTCGCGACACCGCCCCTGACCGCCTTGTCGAAGTCCTCGAAGCTGTAATCGCCGATGCCGGTCGCCTTATCGGGCGTGATGTTCGTCGTGTAGATATTTCCGAGCGACGGCACGTTCATCTTGAGCCCGCCCGCGAACGGCTTGCCGTCCGGCGTCGAGTGGCAGGCGACGCAATTGGCGAGGCGCTGGACATAGGCCCCGCGCGACATCTGGGCTCCCTGGGCATTCGCCTGGACCGCAGCGGTCAGCCCGAAAGCGGTAACGGCGATGGCGATGAAGGCTTTTGAGATGGTCATGACTCCCCCGATGGCCGACGGCCTTCTCTGAAATGATTTGTTGCGGAATTCTAAATTGGAACGGCCGATGACGCCACAGGTTTGTGGTTAATTCTCGGGCGAGCCTTCGATGATCGAGCCCTTTGCCGGGCGTCACCCCCACCTAACCTCCCCCATCGAGGGGGAGGACTTTACGGAGCGCTCCATGGAAGCCTTCCCCCTCGATGGGGGAAGGTTGGATGGGGGTGGTGGTGGAGCCGGTTCCGTTATTTGACCGCCTTCACCGCACTCCGCCCCGCATAGACCGCCTGGGTGCCAAGCTCCTCCTCGATGCGGATGAGCTGGTTGTATTTGGCGATGCGTTCGGAGCGGGCAAGGGAACCGGTTTTGATCTGGCCGCAATTGGTGGCGACGGCAAGGTCGGCGATGGTGGAATCCTCGGTCTCGCCGGAGCGATGGGACATCACGGCGGTGTAGCCCGCGCGATGGGCCATATCGACGGCTTCCAGAGTCTCGGTCAGCGAGCCGATCTGGTTGACCTTGACCAGGATCGAGTTCGCGACGCCCTTCTTGATGCCGTCGGCGAGGCGCTTGGGGTTGGTCACGAAGACGTCGTCGCCGACGAGCTGCACCTTGCCGCCCAATTCCTCGGTGAGCGCGGCCCAGCCCTTCCAGTCGTCCTCGGCCATGCCGTCCTCGATCGAGATGATCGGATAGCGCTTCACGAGGTCGGCGTAATATTTGACGAGTTCGCCGGCCGAGAGGGTCTTGCCCTCGCCTGCGAGCACATATTTGCCCTTCTTGTAGAACTCGCTGGAGGCGGCATCGAGGGCGATGCAGACGTCCTGCCCGGCCTTGTAGCCCGCCTTCTTGATCGCCCCCATGATAAATTTCAACGCCTCGTCGGTGCTGCCGAGCGCCGGCGCGAAGCCGCCTTCGTCGCCGACATTGGTGTTGTGGCCGGCTTCAGAAAGCTGCTTCTTCAACGCATGGAACACCATCGCGCCCATCTCGACCGCCTCGGCGACGGTCCTGGCCGCCACCGGCATCACCATGAATTCCTGGATGTCGATCGGATTGTCGGCATGGGCGCCGCCGTTGAGGATGTTCATCATCGGCACCGGCAGCACATGGGCCGAGGCGCCGCCGACATAGCGGTAGAGCGGCAGCCCGGCGTCCTCCGCCGCGGCTTTGGCGACCGCGAGGCTCACTCCCAGAATGGCATTCGCCCCGAGCCGAGACTTGTTCTCGGTGCCGTCCAGCTCGCGCATGATGCGGTCGATCTGGATTTGGTCCTCGGCGTCGAGGCCCGAAAGGGCGTCGTAGATTTCGCCATTGACGGCCGCGACCGCTTTCCTGACGCCCTTGCCGCCGTAACGCTTACCGCCGTCGCGCAGCTCGACCGCCTCATGGACGCCCGTCGAGGCCCCCGACGGCACGGCGGCGCGCCCGAACGCGCCGGTCTCCAGGGTCACTTCGACTTCGACGGTGGGATTGCCCCGACTATCGAGAATCTCCCGGGCCAGAATGTCAACGATTGCGGTCATGTGGCGGCTTCTCTCCCCTTTTGTCCGGAAACGGCAGGACGTTTTTTTCGCCGCCGCGTCCCTTGGTGTCAATGAGATAGCGCACGAAATCGTCCGCGGGCACGAAGCGGTCGTAGAGCTTGCGCGCCGGCGCGTTGACTCCCTGGGTGTGCCAGTAGACCCGGTCCCATCCCTCGCTCTCGGCCATTCCGATCAGTTTGTCGATCAGGGCCTGGCCGACACGGCGGCCGCGCGCCTCCTCACGGACGAACAGGTCTTCAAGGTAGCACACCGGATTGGCGCCCCAGGTATAGAGATGCAGCACATAGGTCGCGAAGCCGACCGATTGGCCGCCGTCCTCGGCGATGAGGCAGCGGACCTGAACGCTGGGATCGAAGAACCGCGACCAAGTCGCGTCGGTCACTTCGTCGGGAAGCTCGCTTTTGTAGAAAGCGCAGTAGGCCGCCCACATGTCGCGCCAAGCCTGCTCGTCGGAGGCCCTGACCCGCCGGACCATCACCATCAGACCAGCCGCGACTGATGCACGGCGGCTTCGATGAACGACCGGAACAGGGGATGCGGCTCGAACGGCTTCGATTTGAGCTCGGGATGGAACTGCACGCCCACGAACCACGGATGGGTCGGGATCTCGACGATTTCCGGCAGGGTCCCGTCCGGGGATTCGCCCGAGAACATCAGGCCGACATCTTCGAGCTGCGTCCGATAGTTGGGGTTCACCTCGTAGCGGTGGCGATGGCGCTCGGAGATCATGCGCGCGCCATAAATCTCGGCGACACGGCTGCCCTGGCGGAGCACGGCGTCATAGGCGCCGAGCCGCATCGTGCCGCCGAGGTCGCTCGCCTCGGTCCGGGTTTCCTTGACGTCGCCATGAACCCATTCGGTCATCAGGCCCACCACCGGATCCTTGGCCGGGCCGACCTCGCTCGTCCCCGCCCCTTCGAGATGGGCCAGATGGCGCGCAACCTCGATTACCGCCATCTGCATGCCGAGACAGATCCCAAAATAGGGCACGCTGCGCTCGCGGGCGAATTGGGCCGCCGCGATCTTGCCTTCGATGCCCCGGCCGCCGAAGCCGCCCGGAATGAGGATGCCATGGACGTCCTCGAGCCGGCCGACCGGATCCTGGTCTTCGAAGATCTCGGATTCGTGCCACTCGATATTGACCCGGACATTGTTGGCGATGCCGCCATGGATCAGGGCCTCGGTCAGCGATTTATAGGCGTCCTGCAGCCCGGTATATTTACCGACGACGGCGATGGTCACCTCGCCTTCCGGCTGCAGGATCCGGTGAACGACGTCCTCCCAGCCGGTCAGATTGGGGGCTGGCGCGTCCGTGATGCCGAAGGCGCGCAAGACCTGGGTGTCGAAGCCGCGCTCGTGATAGGTGAGCGGCACTTCGTAGATGCTGCGCACGTCCAGCGCCGGGATCACCGCCTCGTGGCGGACATTGCAAAAGAGCGCGATCTTGCGCCGGTCGGCCTCCGGGATCTCCCGCTCGCAGCGGCAGACCAGGACATCCGGCTGAATGCCGAGGCCGAGAAGCTCCTTGACCGAGTGCTGGGTCGGCTTGGTCTTCAGCTCGCCGGCCGATTTGATATACGGCACCAGGGTCAGGTGGATGAAGCAGGCCCGGTCGCGCCCCAGCTCGTTGCCCAATTGGCGGATGGCTTCGAGGAACGGCAGGCTCTCGATATCGCCGATGGTGCCGCCGATCTCGCAGAGGACGAAATCGGTGTCGTCGGTCTTGTCGAGGACGAATTCCTTGATCGCGTCGGTGACATGCGGGATGACCTGGACCGTGCCGCCGAGATAATCGCCGCGCCGCTCCTTGGTGATGATGGTCTGGTAGATCCGGCCTGAGGTGACGTTGTCGCTCTGGCGCGCGGGCACGCCGGTGAAGCGCTCGTAATGGCCGAGATCGAGATCGGTCTCGGCGCCGTCGTCCGTCACATAGACTTCGCCGTGCTGATAGGGGCTCATCGTCCCCGGATCGACGTTGAGATAGGGGTCGAGCTTGCGCAGCCGGACGGAATATCCGCGCGCCTGAAGGAGCGCGCCGAGGGACGCCGAAGCCAATCCTTTTCCGAGGGAGGAAACCACGCCGCCGGTGATGAAGATGAACCGGGTCATGGGCGATCACTATACATCAAACGCGACCCCCGCGAACAGGAAACGCAAACCCGATGCAATCCGCCGTCTCGACATCACATGGGACGGGCCGGACCGGCATCGTGTCGGTCCGACTCGGGATCATGATCCCTTTTCGCTTCTATTTGCCGGTGGGGACTTGCGGCTCCGCCGGAGCAGCCGGCTCGGTCGGCGCATTGTCGGTCGTCGGCTCGGGCGCGGATTTCGGCAGCGCCGTATTCGGCAACTGCGGCTCCGAGCCCGATGGCTGCTGCGTCGACTGCTGATTCGAGGTATCGAGCACCGAGTTCGTTTGACCGGTGTGCTGCGACAGAATCGTCAGCCCGATGCTGGTCAGGAAGAACAGGCCCGCCAGGATGGCCGTCGCACGGGTCAGCAGATTGGCCGCGCCGCGGGTCGAAATCAGCCCGCCGGCCCCTCCGCCGCCGCCGCCGATTCCGAGGGCCCCGCCCTCCGACCGCTGCAACAGGATCACGGCGACCAACACGATCGCCAGAAGAATATGAATAATCAGAACGACTTCCTGCATCGGACCTTACGCTCGTCTACCTCGGCTGCGCCGCTTTTACACCAGGAGGAAGGCTGTGGCTAGGGCGGCTGCATCGAATAGGCATCTCCCCCAAACAACAACACACTGTCATGGCCGGGGCGCCGGCGCTTAGGCATAGGCCTCGATAATCCCCCAGAAGTCCTCCGCCTTCAGGCTCGCGCCTCCCACCAGCGCGCCGTCGACATTGGGGACGGCCATGAGCTCGCGGGCGTTGGCGGGCTTGACCGAGCCGCCATAGAGGATGCGCATCGCCTTGCCTTCCTCGCCCACACGCATATCGAGGGCATTGCGGATCAGACCATGGACCTCGGCGACGTCGTCGGTGCTCGGCGTGCGGCCGGTGCCGATGGCCCAGACCGGCTCATAGGCGATGACGGTGTTGGCGGCGGTGGCGTCCTTCGGGATCGAGTCCGCGATCTGGCCGGCAACGACTTCGAGCGTATCGCCCGCATCGCGCTCGACCTCGGTCTCGCCGACACAGATGATGGCGGTGAGCCCGGCGCGATGGGCGGCTTCGGCCTTGGCTTTGACGATCTCGTCGCTCTCGGCGTGATCGGCCCGGCGCTCGGAATGGCCGACGATGACGTAGGCGCAGCCGATATCCGCCAGCATCTCGGCGGAAATGTCGCCGGTATGGGCGCCCGAGGGCTTGGCGTGGCAGTCCTGGGCGCCGAGCCCGATGCCGGCCTTGGCGGCGAGCGGCGCGAAGGTCGACAGCAGGGTCGCCGGCGGGCAGACCAGGATCTCGCAGCCCGGCGCCTTGGCGCCCGGCGAGTTTTTCCCCGAGCGCGGTGATTTCGCTCGCGCTGGCCTTGCAGGCCGTTCATCTTCCAGTTTCCCGCCACCAGCGGGCGCGGCGTCTTGGTTTCGGTCATGATCGGGCCCGGTCCTTCGGCAATGCGGCGATCTAACAACGATCCCGGCATTTTGCCAATAAGGGTTTAACCCTTCACTCTTTTTCGCCGAAAAGGCTATGATGCCGCCCGGCCGATCGGCCGGATGATAGCGTGTTGCGGCCCCGGCGGAGCCGTAACTATGATGCCGCCAACTTTGAGGCGGCGGCTGTGCGGGCTTCGAGCCCGGCGGGCGCGCGATTTAGGAACATTGAAGAAGCGATGCTAGGCATCAATTCGCAATTCCATGAAGGGCGTCGTCGGCAAGGCGATCGTCACGGTCCTGTTCGGCATTCTGATCGTCAGCTTCGCGATCTGGGGCATCCAGGACATCTTCCGGAACGGCGTGCGGTCGGACACCGTGGCCGAGGTCGGCAACACCGAGATCTCGGGCACCGCCTTCCTCAGCGAGTTCCAGCGCGAGCTCAAGAGCCTATCAGCAGCAGCTCGGCCCGCAATTCACCGCCCAGACCGCGATGGCGGCCGGCCTCGACACCAAGGTCCTGGAGCGCATGATCAACCGGACCGCCTTCGACGAGACCGCCTACAACATGGGCCTCCGGGTCTCCGACAAGCAGGTCGCCAACTATATCCGCCAGCAGCCCGTCTTCACCGATCAGGCGGGCGGCGGCTTCAACCGGCTGCAATACCAGGCCCTGCTCCAGCAGGTCGGCCTGACCGAGCAGCAATACGAGTCGCAGACCCGCTACGACATCGCCCGGGGCTATCTGATCGACGCCCTGATCGGCGGCCGCAAAGCGCCGAAGTCCCTGGTGGACGCGCTGTATAAATACCGCAACCAGACCCGGGTCGTGGACCTCGCCTATCTGCCGAACGACACCATCTCCGACGTGCCGACGCCGGACGACGACGCCGTTCAGAGCTATTACAAGGACCACATCGCCCGCTTCACCGCGCCCGAATACCGCCAGCTCAGCTATATTGCGCTCGGGCCGGCGACCCTAATGTCCGAGGTCGAGGTCACCGACAAGGACATGCACGACCTCTATGACTCCCGGAAGAACGAATACATGCCCGGCGAGAAGCGGACGCTCGAAGCGATGAACTTCCTCGATCAGGCCGCCGCCGAGAAAGCCTCGAATGCCGTCAAGGGCGGCGAGGATTTCGCCAAGGCCGCGAAGGAGTTCGGCGCGAGCAACGCGGAGCGACCTGTCGATCGGGCAAGCTGACCCAGGTCGACCTCGAAACAGAAGCTCGGCAAGGATGTGGCGCTCGAAGCCTTCTCGGTGCCGGTCAATACCGCCACCAAGCCGGTCAAGAACGTGTTCGGCAACTGGTCGGTGGTCGAGGCGACCGCCACGACCGCCGGGCTCGGCAAGACCTTCGACGAGGTCAAGGACGACCTCCACAAGGAAATCGCCACCGAAAAGGCCAGCGACGCGCTCTACGGCATGCTCAGCAAGATCGAGGACGACCTCGCGGGCGGCGCCAACCTCAAGGAAGTCGCCGACAAATTCGCTCTCGAGGTCAAGAAGGTCGCCGACATCGACCGCACCGGGCGACGCGCCGGACGGCACCCATGTCGAGGGCCTGCCGCAGTCCCGAAAGTTCCTGGACTATTCCTTCAACGCCCGTCCCGGCGACGATCTCGAACTGACCGACGGCGGCGACAACTGATATTTCATCATCAAGGTCGACGGCATAACCCCGAGCACGCCGAAGCCGCTCGACAAGGTCAAGGCCGCAGGTCGTCTCCTCCTGGCAGGCCGAGAAACGCCGCGACATGGCCCAGGAGCGCGCCAAGAAGCTGGTCGACTGGGCCGACAAGGAAAAGAATCTCGCGACCGTCGCCACCACGGCCGGCGGCAAGGTGGTGACTTCGAAGCCGCTTCTGCGCGACGGCTCGGTGACCCAGGACAACGTCACCCCGGCCCTGCTCGCCCAGATCTTCGACACCAAGCAGGGCTCGGCCGGTTGGGGCGCGGCGCCGGACGGCAAGGGCTATGTCCTGTTCAAGGTCAAGGAGATCACGACGCCCGATCCCGCGGCCAATGCCGGATCCCGTCAAGAAGGTCGACGCCATGGTCTCGGAGAACATGGCGAACGACCTGCTGGCCGAATATCAGGCCTTTCTCTCGAAGGATCTCGGCGTGAAGGTCCATAACGAAGATGGTCAAGAGCACGCTCTCGCAATTGAGCACCACTCAAGTAAGGCCCATCCGGAGCCGAACCATGTCCTATTTCCCCGAGCTTCGATGCCTTCGTCGAGCTCTACGAGGCCGGGCAGGCCCAGGTCGTCTCGACGACGCTGGTGGCCGATCTGGAGACGCCGGTCTCGGCCATGCTGAAGCTCGCCGAGGGCGAGGCGAACGCGTTCCTTCTGGATTCGGTCGAAGGCGGCGAGGTGCGCGGGCGCTATTCGATCATCGGCATGAAGCCGGACCTGATCTGGCGCTGCATCGGCGACAAGGCATCGCTCAACCGCCGGGTCCGGGCCGATGCGGAGGCGTTCGTCGAGGAAAACGACCCGCCGCTCGTCTCGCTCCGCAAGGTGCTGGCGGAATCCCAGATCGACCTGCCGGAAGACTATCCGCCGATGGCCGCCGGCATGGTCGGCTATTTCGGCTACGACATGGTGCGCCTGATGGAGCGCCTGCCGAACCCCAAGCCCGCGCCCATCGCCGGTATCCCCGACGCGCTGCTGGTCCGACCGACCATCATGGCGATCTTCGACACGGTGAAGGACGAGATCCTGGTGGTGACGCCCGTGCGCCCCGAAGCCGGCGTTCAGCGCCAAGGTCGCCTATACCCGCGCCTGCGAGCGCCTGTCCGACGTGATCGACGCGCTGGACAAGCCGCTGCGGCTACGGCCACGACGCCATGGCCGATCTCGACGCCCTGCCGGAGCCGACCTCAAACACCGCCCATGACGATTATCTCAAGATGGTCGAGCGGGCGCGGGACTATATCGGCGCGGGCGACATCTTCCAGGTCGTGCTCTCCCAGCGTTTCGAGGTGCCGTTCTCGCTGCCGCCCTTCGCCTATTACCGGGCGCTCAGACGGATCAACCCTTCGCCCTACATGTATTATCTCGCCTTCGGCGACTTCGCGATTGTCGGATCGAGCCCGGAGATCCTGGTGCGGCTCCGCGACGGCAAGGTCACAATCCGCCCCCTCGCCGGCACCCGCCCCCGCGGCGCGACGCCCGAGGAAGACCGCAAGATCGCCGCCGGCCTCCTCGCCGACCCCAAGGAGCTCGCCGAGCACCTGATGCTCTTGGATCTGGGCCGCAACGATATCGGCCGGGTCGCCAAGGTCGGCACGGTCAAGGTCACCGACAAGAATTCGATCGAGCACTATTCCCACGTCATGCATATCGTCTCGAACGTGGAAGGCGAGATCGACCCGAAATACGACGGCATCGACGCCCTGATCGGCGGCTTCCCCGCGGGCACGGTGTCTGGCGCGCCCAAGGTCCGGGCGATGCAGATCATCGACGAATTGGAGAAGGACAAGCGCGGCGTCTATGCAGGCGCGGTCGGCTATTTCTCCGCCAGCGGCAACATGGACAGCGCCATCGCGCTCCGCACGGCCATCCTCAAAGACGGAACCCTCTACGCCCAGGCCGGCGCCGGCATCGTCGCCGATTCCGTCCCGGAAAACGAATACCAGGAGTGCCGCCAGAAGGCTCGGGCATTGTTCCGGGCGGCGGAGGAAGCGGTGCGGTTTGCCAGTATGCCTAGCCGAGGGCAGTAGGGGCCGTTCCCAGAGTTTAGTGCACTGTCACCGTAATTCCTGTCGCCGTAACTCGACCTAACTCCAAGGCCGTCCTCTTCACGAACCTCAAAGTTCTGGTGATATCATTGCCTCTCGCTTGGCATCGGCGGCTTTATTCGCCTGATCCGCACCGTCCGCAATCACCCCGGTCGCCAGAAACTTCCCCAAGCTTCGCTCTACCCGAGTCACTATTGCCTTCGAGGCGACGATGGACACGACGACGCATATTTTGGTCGGAGAAACTTTGCGTTTCCAAGGAAGAAGACGGCTGAAAAACGTGTCGCGTATCTGGCTACTGTCCGCGAAGGGGCCGGGAGAAACATGGAGAAACACCTGTTGGCCAGGTCCCAAATCGAAAGGTGGTCTTACAGAGCTTATCGCCGAAATAGGGTGATCGAATTTCTGCACGGCGTGCTGAAATGCCAACCACTTTGGTCCATGTCTTATCCAACCAGTTCGCCATCCAACCGACGAAATGCGAACGGGGCGCAGGCCGTGATTAGTAATTTCGATCGAAATGACGTCCTCGAATGGCGAACCGTCGCCGGCAAATAGCAGCCGCAATCCCGCCCGAACCTTGACATATGCCCCTCGTTCTGAATGCGCCAACCAGAGTGAAACGCACACGGCCGCGAAAGTTGCAACTGCGGCTATAACTTGACCGATAGCCCCAACCTTCGTCCATAAGAGCGGTTCATCCATGGTCGTAGCCCCAGATCGAGTTGCGTAGTCTGATACTACAAGATGCGGGGAGATCGCCACACCCAAGCTGGGTATTACGGTGACAGTGCGCTTAATTGAGCGCGACAATCCCCTGTCATCACTCTCCTTGGAGTTTTATCCCCTGTCACCGTAATCCCCCAATAGCGCTATTTCCCGAGTGCGGTCTTTAGACGCGGTATTTTTGGCAGCAGCAGCGATGCCTCGTCTTCACCGCCGAAATGGAGCGTCACCTTGCCTCCGAACGTCTCGGCAGGACGGTCGTCCGGGTCGTTGTGGAACATCGCGCCGACCCCGTTGGGGGGCGGTCGGCCGCGGTCGTAGATCTTTCGGGGCGGAGCCTGCGGCGCAACGTAGTCTCGTCCACGAACCGATAGTCCCAACCGCCAACCGGCCGGCGCGACAATACTTGTCGGCCACAGTTCGACATCGCAGACGACCTTTTCGCCAGGGGTCAGCGCCTGCCTTTCGTCATGGGTGTGCCACGGCCGCCAGGGAAACGACTTGTCCGGATCCGTCTTTCGATGGCTCGCCCTGAGCCAGCCCAATGTCAACGGGGACCAGGGGTCCTGCGAGCCGATGAAATGCGCTTCCTTCAAGTCCGGGCCGAACAATCTCAGAACCAGAAACAGATCGGCGTCCTGCGTATCGGACGAGATGGTAAGGCGGGCCGACGCCGGCCCCGTTATTTCCGTCTCTTCGGCAAATGGCTCCGAAAGGAATGTGAGACCGTCACCGAGGGCGGAATAAGTAACCGAGCCTTGTTCCGAGTCCGGCGCGTCATTGAGACGAAGGCCGGCGGCGAGATGTATCCTGGTCCACTCGGTTCGCGCCAAAGGCCACTCCCGCTCCATCCGTTCGACGAAGCGATTGCCTGGATGGCGAATCTGAAGGCGCACCGGCTCATCGGGCCAGGCGTCGTCATCGCCCTTCAGGAACCTGTCGAAGAAGCGCTTCTGCAGGTCGAAGCCATAATCGGTATAGAAGTGCGTCCAGTGCTCCAGCCCGTGCATTTCGAGATACTTGTGCCTGGACCCCGCCAGCATGAACGCTTCGGTGTTGCCGCGTTGATGAAGCCCCTGGCCGCCCCAACTGCCCGCGGACACAAACGGCACGGTAACTTTTTCCCACTCCGCCGATCGCTCGCGATAGAAGGACCCGTCGAGCGGCTGGGCCTTTTGCCGCTCGAACCAGTCCGTGTTGTTCGCCGCCAGTTGTTCGTCGGACAGCATGCCCGGAGAAACGAGACCGCCCTGTGCGGAAGCCCGGTAGCCGCGCGGTCCGAGGCCGTTTTGCACAGTCGCGATCTGCGTATCGTACAGCAGCCGCCAGAAAGTAGTGAGAATGCCGCCGTGGCGGGCCATGTCGCGATAGCCGTCCGCCGCGCCTTCGAAGGCGAACATCGCAGCAAGGTGCTTCGGCTGGAGCGAGGCAACGAGCCACTGGTTGATCGCGTAGTAGGAGATGCCGTTGAGGCCCACCTTCCCGGTGCACCAATCCTGCTCTCCCGCCCATTCGATGCACACCGCGTGATCGGCCACTTCGCGCCGGCTGAGCAGGTCGATCTTGCCGGGCGACTTGCCGGCCCCGCGACTGTCGACGCGCACACAGGCATAGCCGTGCCGTGTCCAGCGTTCGGGATCGGGCGTCTCCCACACCTGGTATCGGTTGGACGAATACGCTGCCGTTTCCGGGTGCGCCGCCGTCATCATCGTCCAAATCGGCTCGAAATGGCCGTCTTGGAAAGCGAGGCCCTTTCCGTAGGGACCATGCGTCAGCAGCACCGGATAGCGCTGCTCTTTTTCGGGCAGGAAAATGTCCGCGCGCAACACCGCGCCGTCGTCCATCGGCACGGGTACGTCCCAGGCAATCCGCATTCCATCGCGGTGAACGAAGTTCAAGGCGTCTTGGCTCATGGAGCGACCCGAAGTGAGCTGTACGTTCCGCCGGAGTATAAAAGCGGATCCACCGAGCCGCCATTGCGGGGGTCGACCAAGTCTCGATGAAGACGCCCCGCAGGATGGACGGTCGACGGAACACTATTCCACGGATCACGGCGGCAGTGCATCTCAATAGAGCGTCACACGCAGTGTCATCTTAGTTCCCGGAGTTGAGTGTACTGTCACCGTAATACCTGATTGTGGAGCGGTGGGAGCGACGCTCCCACCGCCATTCATATCTCCGTCAGGCCGCCGCCGGCAGCGCGTGCACGTGAACATCCTGACCGGAGTGCTTCTTGAGAATATCGACCGCCCGCTTCTCGCGCTTCTCGTCCCACGTCCGCACCCACAGCAAAAGCCCGCCGTGATTAAGCTCTTCCTGGAGATGGTGCGCGTGATGATCGCCGACGAGCTTCGCCAAGATCGCGCCGATCAAGCCGCCTGTCCCGCCGACGAGCGCCATGCTGGCGATCAGGGCGGCCAAGGTTCCGCCAGATGCGATTACCGCGCCCGCCGCCGCCGTCGCCCCGACATACAGAAGTCCGCCGATCAGCCCGCCTTCGGCATCGCCGACCGACTCGGTCGAGACATAACAGCACCGCGGAACCGCCTGCTCGTCCTCGAGTTCGTCAACTCTGCGATATTTGTGGCCGAGCTTTTCGTCGACCGTGTGCTCGGCCGCCAACAGACTCAACTCGGCGCGATCGAAGCCCGACTCCAGCAATTCGTCCATCGCGTCTTGCAACGCGTCTGCTGTCTTGAAAACGCCGACCGCTTCTCTAACGGTCTCGGTTTCGGTCTTGGTTTGAAGTGCCATGCCAATCTCCTATCCGGTGTGCCAATAGACCATTGGCTCACGGAAAGAGCTTCGACGTTGATCTAGATCATCACGACGGCGACAGCGATGAATTTGAAGATTTCTGCAAAGGGTGAGATGCTGTAGCAGCGCTAGCGTCCAACGTCCCGGAATGGCGAACGGCACGTTCATCGGTGGGACGGAATAAGCAGGACGCAGTCCGCCCTCGATAGGAGGCTTTGATGGACATGCGTGCAGATCGACTGATTATCAGCTTGGTATCCGCCGCCGCACTCGGCGTCCTGGCTTCATGTGTCTCGAGCGCCGAACGCGTCCCGCTCACCTACCAGATGACCGATCACCCGGACGAAAACCGGATCGAGCTGCGGTACCACAACGACACGAAGCACACGATGTGCCTCACCGCGAGCTTCTGGCCGAATGCCGAGGGGAAAGTCTACCAGATGGGGAGTCGGGTTGGCCTCATCGTGGATGGCCGACGCTTCCCCATTTCACAGGTCAACAAGGGCCCTTGTGTCGTCGTCGAGTACAACTGCGTCGCCCGCGTGGCGCCCGGCGAGTCGATCACCGGCTCGATCCCCTACAAGGAATTCAATTTGCCCGAGAGCCTGAGATACAAACCCAAGGCCTTGAATTTCGCGCCGACAGCGCCGGCCTGCCATTAGGTGGGACCGACGACGGTGGCCGTTACCGAGACGCCACCTCGCGTTCGCGCACGTTCCGCTCGACGATGCGGCTGACGGGGACGAGCTCAAAGCCTTGGGACTGCACATGCGCGAGCCAATCGCCGAGGACGGCGATCGTGCTGTCATAGGGGTGGCCGATGGCGATGGCCTGGCCTCGGGCCTGGGCGATGCGTTCCAAGGTTTGGAGCTGGGTGCGGATGGCGGCGGGATCTTCGTTGTTGTCGAGAAAGACGTCGCGCTCGGCATAGGGCATGTGGAGATGCTGGGCGACGTCGCCGCCGACCGTATGGCCCGTCGTGCGGGAATCGATGAACAGCAGGCCCCGGCGGTGCAGCTCGGCGAGGACCTCGCGCATGGCGGGGCGGTCGGCGCTGAACCGGCTGCCCATGTGGTTGTTCACGCCGACATAGCCGTCTAGCCGTGCGAGGTTCCAGTCGAGCGTGCGCATGATCTGGGCGCTGTTCTCCCTGACCATGAGCGCATGGGGGCCGGGGTTTTCCTCGCCGCCCAGGGGCTCCATCGGCAGATGCACCATGATCTCATGGCCGTTCGCGCGGGCCTGCTTGACCAGGGGCGCCAGTTCCGGCGCATAGGGCAGGAACGAGATCGTCAGCGGCGCGGGCAGCGCGATCGCCTTCTCGGTGTTGCGGCGATTGACCCCCGCGTCGTCCATGATAACGGCGATCTGCGGCCGGCCATGCGCAGGCGGCGCCGCGACGGCGTTCCGAATCCATTGGGGGCGTTTGAGCGCGAGCGGCAGGCTGACCACCGAGACATGGTCGGCGTTCCGGCCGAGTTCCAGCACCTTGGGCTTCGGCCCCGCCGGCAAGGGGATGCTCACCACCGACGCGCTCGGCCGCAAGGGCAGGACGTTGCTTTGCGCCGGATTGTCCAGATAGCCGGTCCAGAGCTCGAAGCCGATAAATCCGGCCAGGCCCCAGGCGGCGATATGCAGGAGATGATGACGGCGGCGACGGGTCATCTTGGCGGGCGCACCCTTTACACTCTGGCCTTGGAAAAGCGCATACGGTCCGAACAGCCTCCCCGCGTCGCGCTATCAGGTCTAATGCTTGCCGAACGCCATCGCAACGGTTTAGTTTCCGCAGGCCCGCGGCGCCTTCGAATTAACCATGGTCCCGAAGCCCGGAAAGGCCCCGGAAGGCTGGCAGACACAGGTCCGCATGATCGTCCTTCCCGATACGTACGACAGCTTTACTTACAACCTGTTTCAGTTTCCGGCCGAAACCTGAAAAGGATGTTGATATGAATCCATCCGAAAACCGGCGAAATCGTATCGCGTTCGTCACATTGACGGGAGTCGCGATGCTCGCTGGCCTCTTGATCTTGTCGGTCCAGAAAAGCGTTTCGGCTGTTGATGGAGGAGCCTGCGCGGCGCTCGCGAAGCCCGGTCTATTCGAGCAGACCACGATCGCCGGTGCCGAGTTGGTCGCTGCCGATCCGGCGAAGAAATTGCCGGCCTATTGCGAGGTCAAGGGCACCATCGCGCCGGAGCCCGGTTCTCATATCGGCGTCGTCTACCGCCTGCCGACGGGTTGGAACGGCAGGATGGTCGGCGTCGGCGGTGGCGGATTCGCAGGCGACGTCAACGCAGCAACAGCCGCGCCGCTTCTCGCCCAAGGTTATGCGGTGGCCCAGACCGATACGGGCCACCCCAGCCCCAACGGCCTGGACACGAGTTGGATCCTGAAGGCGAAAGACGCGTTTAACGAGCCGCAGATCATCGATTTCGGTTATCGCGCCGTCCATTTGATGACCGCGATCGGCAAGAACGTCGTCGCCAAATATTATGGCCGGGCCCAGGATAAGGCGCTGTTCGTCGGCTGTTCAACCGGTGGTCGCCAGGGCCTGATGGAGGTGACGCGCTATCCCGACGATTACGACGGCGTGGTGGCCGGTGCGCCGGTCAGCAACTATCAGGTCTACACCAATGCGACGATCCGCACGCAATTCTTCCACAAGGCCAAGGGCAGCAACCTCACCGCCGCCCAGGTCAATGCGGTTCATGGTGCGGTCATGGCGGCATGCGACGCCAAGGACGGCCTCAAGGACGGTATCATCACCGATCCGCGGCGCTGCAACTGGGATCCCGCCGAACTCGAATGCGGAAAGACCACGAGCGAAACCTGCTTGAGCAAGCAGCAAGTCGAAACGGTACGCCATATATACGCGGGATTGTCTCTTCCTGACGGCCGGGTCGCCGCAAATCCGTTCCTGCGCGGCGGCGAGGATAACTGGCTGTCGCGTTCGATCGGCAACGATAGGATGCCGCTGGGTATCGATGCGCTGCTTGGCGGCGGCGTCCTGGCCTACGTCATGATGGAAGATCCGCATTACAACATCATGAGCTTCCATCCCGAGACCGACCTCTCGAAAGCGATCGACAGCGAAGGCGCGAAGAAGCTTCTCGTGACCGATACCGACCTCTCGCCGTTTGTCGATCACGGCGGCAAGTTATTGCTGTGGCACGGGTTCAACGACCCGGGTCCGAGCCCGTTACAAACGATCAAGTATTTTGACGCCGTCACTCAGAAGACGGGTGCCAGAGCCGATGAAAGCGTGCGGCTTTTCCTGGCCCCCGGCGTCTTTCATTGCGGCGGCGGCCCCGGCCCGAGCGAATTCGATAGGGCCAAGGTGATCGACGATTGGGTCACCACCGGCAAGGCGCCGGATCGGATCGTCGCAACCAAGAAGAATGCGCCGATCAGCCGGCCGCTCTGCCCCTATCCGTCGCTCCCGTATTACGCGGGTCATGGCGACGTCGACGATCCGGCGAGTTTTGTCTGCCGCGCGTCGCCATCCGCCTCCTGATGCGGCTCCACGTAGCCGGAAAATGCCGGCGATAGGGCTTTGCTTTAGCGGACTCTGAAACTATCTTGTGGGGCTGGAAACGAACAGGCGGAGCGAGCGAGGCTCCAGCCTTCGCTGTGGTAGACTTCCCCAAGCGAAATCAAGTAGATAGGCCGGCATGATCGTCCTGATCGATAATTACGACAGCTTCACCTACAACCTGTTTCACTATCTCGGTGAATTGGGTCAGGAGGTCATTGTCCATCGCAACGACAAGGTGACGGTCGCGGAGGTCGCCACGATGAAGCCGACTTCCATCGTCATCTCGCCCGGCCCCTGCACGCCCAACGAAGCCGGCATCTGCCTCGACCTCGTCGACAAGCTTTCGGGCAAAATCCCGATCCTCGGCGTGTGCCTTGGCCATCAGGCGATCGGCCAGGCCTTCGGCGGCAAAGTGGTGCGCGCGCCGAGCCTGATGCACGGCAAGGTCAGCATGATCAAGACGAACGGTAAAGGCGTGTTCAGGGGGCTGCCGTCGCGTTTCCGCGGGACCCGCTATCACTCGCTGATCGTCGAGCGGGCGAGCCTGCCCGATTGCTTCGAGATCACCGCCGAGACCGAGGACGGCGTCATCATGGGCATGTCCCACAAGACGCTCAATGTCCACGGCGTCCAGTTCCATCCCGAAAGCATCGAGACCGAGCACGGCCACGCCCTCCTGAACAATTTCCTCGACCTCGCCGAGCCGGTCGCGGCCTGAGCATGGTTTCGCCGGTCATGTCCGACCTGAAGCCGTTGCTGGATGTCGTGGCGCATGGCGATAGCCTGACGCGGGACGAGGCCCGGCACGCCTTCTCCATCATCATGTCCGGCGACGCCACGGACGCACAGATCGGCGCGTTCCTGATGGGACTGCGAGTGCGCGGCGAGACGGTGGACGAGATCACGGCTGGGGCCGAGGTGATGCGCGAGAAGGTGCTGAAGGTCCCGGCGCCCGCCGACGCGATCGATACCTGCGGCACCGGCGGCGACGGCTCGGGCAGTTTCAACATCTCGACCGCCGTCTCACTCGTGGTCGCGGGCTGCGGCGTGCCGGTCGCCAAGCACGGCAACCGCGCGCTCTCCTCCAAAGCCGGCGCGGCGGATGTCTTGAAATTCCTCGGCGTCAATATCGAGGCGGAGCCGGACCAGGTCGCCGCCTGCATTCGAGAGGCCGGGGTCGGCTTTCTATTCGCGCCCAGGCACCATAGCGCCATGCGCCATGTCGGCCCGGCGCGTGCGGAGCTCGGAACCCGGACGATCTTCAATCTCCTGGGGCCCTTGTCCAATCCCGCCGGCACCAAGCGGCAGATCGTCGGCGTCTATGCCGATCGCTGGGTGCTGCCCTTGGCCGAAGTGCTACACAAGCTCGGCATGCGCCATGTCTGGGTGGTCCACGGGCTCGACGGGCTCGACGAGATCACTACGACCGGCCCCACCCATGTCGCCGAACTCAATCTCGGCAAGATTCGCGAGTTCGAGATCACGCCCGAGGAAGCCGGCATCAAGCGCGCGCTGCCGACGGCCCTCAAGGGCGGCGACGCGGCGACCAACGCCCTCGCCCTCTCGGCCCTGATCGACGGTCATATCGGCCCCTACCGCGATATCGTCCTCCTCAATGCCGCCGCCGCGCTGATCGTCGCGGGTAAGGTGGAGGATTTGCCGAGCGGTGCGAAAATGGCGGCCCAGGCGATAGAGTCCGGCGCGGCCCGTAAGGCGCTCGACACGCTGATCGAGGTGTCGAACAAGCCCTTCGCTCCGCCCCATAGTGCCCCCGCGTCATGACCATCCTCGACGATATCTGCGCCACCAAACGCGAGCATGTCGCCAAGAAGAAGGGCGAGGTTTCGGTCGCGCAGTTGGAAGCGACGGCGAGATATGCCTCGCCGGTGCGTGGCTTCGAGGCGGCGCTCAGGAAGGCGTCGGAGACCGGCACCGGGCTGATTGCGGAGATCAAAAAGGCGAGCCCGAGCAAGGGCTTGATCCGCGCCGATTTCGATCCTCCCGCCCTCGCCCGCGCTTATGAAAAGGGCGGCGCGACCTGCCTCTCGGTGCTGACCGACGAGCCCTATTTCCAGGGCAACGACGAATATCTGATCGACGCCCGCGTGTCGGTCGGCCTGCCGGTCCTGCGCAAAGATTTCATGATCGATCCCTACCAAGTGCTCGAAGCCCGCTCGCTCGATGCCGACTGCATTCTGATCATCCTGGCGGCGACCGGCGAAATCCTCGCGGGCGAACTGGCTGCCGCGGCGAAGGAACTGGAGATGGACGTCTTGTTCGAGGTGCATGACGAGACGGAACTCGGCATGGCGGTCGAGCTCGGCGCGAGCCTGATCGGCATTAACAACCGCGACCTCAAGACCTTCAAGACCACGCTCGACGTCACGCTCCGCTTGGCACCCGAAGCGCCGGACGGCGCGCTGATCGTCAGCGAAAGCGGCATCAACACGCCGCACGACATCGCCAAACTAAAGGAGGCCGGCGTATCCTGCTTCCTGGTCGGCGAATCCCTGATGCGCGAGGCCGATGTCGCGGCCGCGACGGCGCGCCTCCTCGGCCGGCAACTGGCGTGATCCCATGGCCAAGCTGACCCATCTCGACGACAAGGGCGCGGCCAAGATGGTCGATGTCTCGGACAAGGACGTCACTGAGCGCACGGCCAAGGCCTCGGGGCGCGTGACCATGTCGGCCGCGACATTGAAGCTAATCAAGCAAGGTATGATGAAGAAGGGCGACGTGCTGTCGGTCGCGAAGCTCGCCGGCATCATGGCGGCGAAACGCACCCACGAGCTGATCCCGCTCTGCCATCCGCTGGCCTTGAACAAGATCGACGTGGACCTGAAGCTCCGCGCGCGCCCGCCCTCGGTCGAGATTACCTCGAATATAAAGGTATCGGGCAAGACCGGCGTCGAGATGGAGGCCCTGACCGCCGTCAGCGTCGCGGCGCTCACCATCTACGACATGTGCAAGGCCGTGGACCGCGACATGGAGATCGGCGAAATCAAGCTCGACTACAAGGCGGGCGGGCGCTCCGGCACCTATCGGCGGAAGAAGACGTGATCCCGGTCGAGGAAGCCCAGGAGCGGATCACCGCCGGCCTCGAAGTCGGTGGCCCCCGAGATCGTCGCGCTGTCGGCGGCGGTCGGACGCGTGTTGGCCGAGGACGTGGCGGCGCGGCGCACCCAGCCCCCCGTCGACGTCTCGGCAATGGACGGCTATGCGGTGCGCGCCGAGGACGCGGCCGCGCCCGGCGCGAAGCTCAAGGTCGTCGGCGAAGCCCCGGCGGGCGGCGCGCATGACGGGCTCTTGGGCAAGGGCGAGGCGGTGCGCATCTTCACCGGCGGGCCAGTGCCAAAAGGCGCGGACGCCATCGTCATTCAGGAGGATGTCGAGGTTCTGGGCGACGGCAAGATCGGCGTTCGCGAGGCGGCCTCCCACGGCCGCCATATCCGGTTTGCCGGAATCGACTTCAAGGAGGGCGAGGTTGGGCTCCGCAAGGGCCGCCCGCTCTCTCCCCGCGACGTGGCGCTCGCCGCGGCGATGAACGTGCCCTGGCTCAAGGTCCATCGCCGGCCGCGCATCGCCCTCATCGCGACGGGGGACGAACTGGTGCTGCCCGGCGAGGCGATCGGGCCGAACCAGATCGTGTCCTCGAACGCGCTTGGGCTCGCCGCCATGATCGAACGGAACGGCGGGCTCCCCATCGACCTCGGCATCGCGCGGGACAACGCGGACTCCCTCAAACTTATGGTCGCGGGAGCGGCCGGCGCGGATATGCTGATCACCATCGGCGGCGCCTCCGTCGGCGATCATGATCTCGTCCGTTCGGTCCTCGGCGAGGAAGGCCTCAAGATCGATTTCTGGAAGATCGCCATGCGGCCCGGCAAGCCGCTGATGTTCGGGCAGATCGGCGAGACGCCCATGCTCGGCCTGCCGGGCAATCCGGTCTCGGCCATGGTCTGCGCGATCGTCTTCCTGATGCCGGCGCTGCATAAGCTCTCCGGCCGCACGGTCAACCGCCGCGCGATGCTGACCGCCCGGCTCGGCCGCGATCTCCCCGAGAACGACCGCCGCCAGGATTATCTCCGCGCCTCGATCGAACGAAGCGCCGACGGCCGGACTGGTCGCCACGCCCTTCGACCGCCAGGACAGCTCCGTCCTCATGGGCTTCGCCCAAGCCGACGGCCTCGTCGTCCGCAAGCCCTTCGCGCCCGCGGCGAAGGCCGGCGAAAATGTTCCCGTCCTGCCCCTCGAATTCGGCCAGGTCCAGGTGTGACCCACAACATCTGGTAAGCGGGATCCGCGAATTCGCCCAAGACTCTGCCTTTCTACTTGACGAAAATGGAGAACCAAACTAGAACACACACCAAGGTTTTTGTTTTGTTCTCGCCGGATCTCGGAGAGAAGGGCGGAGAAATGCTGACAAAGAAGCAACACGAGCTGCTGACGTTCATCGCCGCGCGCCTGCGCGAGACCGGCTTTTCGCCCTCCTTCGAGGAAATGAAGGAAGCGCTCAACCTCAAATCCAAATCGGGCATTCATCGGCTGATCACGGCCCTGGAGGAACGCGGCTTCATCCGCCGCCTGCCCCACCGGGCGCGCGCCTTGGAGGTCATCCGGCTGCCGGAGTCCGTGCTGTCCTCGCGCGGCGCCCAGGGCGATTCCCGCGTGATCGAAGCCAAGTTCGGCCGCGACAACGGCGCGGCGCGTCGCCATCTCGCCAAGGTCGAGCCCGCCCAAGGCGCGCTGTCGGGCGCCGCGAACGACGGCGGCGCGATGGTCGAGCTGCCGCTTTATGGCCGGATCGCCGCCGGCACGCCGATCGAGGCCCTGTCCGATCCGAGCACCTCGATCCAGCTTCCCTCCGCGTTGATCGGCACGGGCGAGCATTACGCGCTCGAAATCGCCGGCGATTCCATGATCGACGCCGGCATCTTCGACGGCGACACCGCCATCATCCAGCGCACCAGCACGGCGCTGAACGGCGAGATCGTCGTCGCTCTCGTGGACCGCGAGGAAGCCACTCTGAAACGCCTGCGCCGCAAGGGCAATTCCGTCGCCCTGGAGCCCGCGAACAAGCGCTACGAGACGCGGATCTTCGGCCCGAACCGGGTCGAGGTGCAGGGGCGGCTGGTGGGGCTGTTCCGGAAGTACTGAGCCTGTTGCGTACCGATTTGGATCTGTCATCGCGAGGCGCGAAGCGCCGCGGCGATCCAGAGAGGCTGGATTGCTTCACCCCTTCAGGGTTTGCAATGACGTTGCTCAGTCCGTGCGATGCCGCCGGCCTCGATACAGCGCCCACGGCCGATCGCCCCTCACCTCCCCGACAGATTTGATCTCGGCCTTCGAGCCATCGAGCCAAATCGCGTGGCCGCCATCCCGCCAGAGGTCGTAGCGATCGACCGTTCGCGCCGCGCAGGACCGCGGGGCGGGCACGGTTGCCACGACGAGGCTCGCCGATTTGCAATCTTCTTCAATCGCTTGTGGTTCGAAGCTGAACGCAACCACCGCGCCGGCTTGCGGGCGGTAGACGCAGCCCAGGGAATCGCAGCGAAGCCACTCTCTTGCCGGCGAACCAGGGTCAATCGGCCAGGCGGTCGCCGTCTTTTGACCGTTCATCCTTAGCCATAGATCCCGGTCATAGCTCTCGCGGCTCAGGCTGGAGAAGGCATAGGCGCCCTCCGGGCCTTTCGCGGCAATGAGGGAGCCGTCGCCGTTGATCAGGATATCGGGGACCGACGACAGGAGTCCGACGGCGATACCCGTCAGGGCGACGCCGAGGCCCAGCAGGCGGGATCGTTTGGGCCAGAGGCAGAGCCACAACCCGCCGAGGGTGATCAGAGCGAGGCTCGTGACCGGCCAGGCTTTGACCAGAACGACCGCCCCGGGCCAGGCGCTGACCGTCTTGGCGATCCAGATCACCACGTCGAGACCCCAGCACATCGGCGTAATCGCGAGCGCCTCGAGATGGAACGGCATCAGGAGAAAGGCGACCAGCGCCCAGGGCATGATCCAGATGCCGGTGATCGGCACCGCGACGAGATTGGCGGCAAGGCCGTAAAGCACCAGCCGGCCGAACTGATAGATCGCGATCGGGTCGATGGCCGCCTGGGCCGTCAGGGTCGTGAGGCCGACGCCGGCGAGATAGAAGACCGCCCGCCCGACCGGCGTCGTGAAGGACGCGCGCCAAGCCGCCAGCCGGGGCTTGAACGCATCATAGAGGGCGATCAGGGCGATGACGGCGGCGAAGGACATCTGGAAACTGACGTCCAGCAGGCTGTCGGGCGCGCGAAGCAGGATAATCAGGGCGGCAAGCGCGACGAGGCGCATCGATAGCGCCGTTCGGTCCAACAGGATCGCGGCGAAGACGATGCTCACCATGATGAAGGAGCGCTGGGTCGGGATCGGCGCGCCGGTAACGACGAGATAGAGCGCGGCGAAGACGATCCCGGCGACCGCGGCGATCTTCTTGATCGGATAACGCAGCGCTAGCCTCTCGTTGAGGGCGAGGAGCGCGCGGACGGCGAAGAAGGCGATGCCCGCCATCAGGCCCATGTGAAGGCCCGAAATGGAGAGGAGATGGGCGAGTCCGGCATCCCTGAGCGCCGTCGTGACGTCCTCGGGAATGGCGCCCCGGTCGCCGACCATCAGCGCCGCCGCCATGGCGCCGGCGGGCGTCGGCTGGGCGGCCCGGATCCGCGCGGAGATTCGGTCGCGGAGCCCCGAGACCGCGTTCCGCACCCGGCTCACGGTATCGACGCCGCCCGTGGGCGCATGGCCCTCGACCGGCCCGAGCGCGATGCCGAGGCCGCCGAGGCCGTCGAACCAGGCGTCTCGGGCGAAGTCGTAAGCGCCCGGAACGCTGGGTTGCGGGATCGGCAGCAGGATCGCGCGGACCGTGGTTTCCTCGCCGGGACGCGCCGTTTCAGGCGTGCGGACCGTCAGGCGGATGGTTCGGGGCGCCTTGTCCGGCGCGCGGCCATCGATCGCCACATGGTCCAGGGTCACCCGCGCGCCGCCTTCGGCCCGGTGTTCGACGGTCCTGACCATCCCGTGGACCTCCACCGGCCCGGTCTGATCGGCGATGACGGGCCCGGCAACCCGCTCGGTTCGCCACAACGCCGCGCCGAGGCCGAGAGAGCCAACAAGCGCGGCGACGGCGATCAAATGGAGGACCGGCCGTTTCGTGGTGACGAGGGCGAACGCGCCGGTGATCACGATGAGGCCGATGGCCTGACGCGGCTCCGGCTCGGCCGGCAGGGCGAAATAGATCGCGATGCCGATCCCCAGGAACACCGGCAGCCAGACGATCCAGCGCTCCCAGGCGACCGCCACCGCCGCTTCGGCCGAGCCGCGCGCCGCCGCGACGACATCAGCGCCGCCGATCGCCCGCCTCTCCTGCGCGTCCCACGACCGCGCCAAGCGCCTTCCCCTGATTGTCCTGGCCGAATACGGTGTGATAAAACCACGCGACCCAAGCCGGCCGGCCCGTTGCCTCGGCCGAAAGTGTAATCCGCCAAAGGCCCGCCTGGAAGAATGAGCGCTCCCGACAGCACCATCGTCACCCGTTTCGCGCCGTCGCCCACCGGCATGCTGCACATCGGCAGCGCCCGGACCGCGCTGTACAACTGGCTGTTCGCGCGCGGCCGCGGCGGCAAGTTCCTGCTGCGCATCGAGGACACGGACAGGAAACGCTCCACCCCGGAAGCCATCGACGCGATCCTGGACGGCATGGCCTGGCTCGGACTCGATCATGATGGCGAGACGGTGCTCCAGTCCAAACGCGCCGACCTCCACGCCGAGGCGGCGAAGCGCCTCCTCGCCGACGGCAAGGCCTATCATTGCTATTGCTCGCCCCAGGAACTCGAGGAGATGCGCGAGACTGCCCGCAAGGAAGGCCGGCCGATGCGCTATGACGGCCGCTGGCGCGACCGCGATCCGTCCGAGGCCCCGAAGGATGTCGCGCCCGTCGTCCGGCTCAAGGCGCCCCTCGGCGGCGAAACCACGATCGACGATCTGGTCCAGGGCCCGGTGACGGTGGCGAACGACCAGCTCGACGACATGGTGCTGCTCCGCGCCGACGGCACGCCGACCTATATGCTGTCGGTCGTGGTGGACGACCATGACATGGGCATTACCCATATCGTGCGCGGTGACGACCACCTCACCAACGCGTTTCGGCAGACCCAGATCTATCGCGCGCTCGGCTGGGAGCCCCCGCATTTCGCCCATATCCCGCTGATCCACGGGCCCGACGGTGGGAAATTATCCAAGCGACACGGCGCGCTGGCGGTCGGCGCCTATCGCGACATGGGCTATCTGCCCGAGGCGATCCGCAACTACCTGCTCCGGCTCGGCTGGGGCCATGGCGACGACGAGATCATCTCGACCGAGCAGGCCATTGAGTGGTTCTCGCTCGATGCCGTGGTCCGCTCGCCCGCCCGGTTCGATTTCAACAAGCTCGACAATCTCAACGGCCATTATTTGCGTCAGGCGGACGACTCGCGGCTGGTCGACCTGATCATGCCGTTCGTCAAAAAGGCCTTGGACGGCGCGGAGCCCTCGAGGGAGGGGATGGAACGTGTGCGGTGCATCATGCCGGAATTGAAGCCGCGCGCTAAGACGTTGGTTGAGCTAGCAGATAGCGCGATGTTCTGTTTTGCTGCAAAGCCGCTAACACTGGACGATTCCGCAAAGAAAGTGTTAACTATGGATGCTCGAAAATTGCTCGCCGACGTGTCCGACATCCTGGCAGCGACTGCGGACTGGACCGCGCAAGCTCTCGAGGGAGCGGTGCGCGCCTATGCCGAGAAAGCGGGGCTGGGGCTTGGAAAAATCGCTCAGCCGCTACGAGCGGCGCTGACCGGCCGGACCACGTCGCCGGGAATCTTCGATGTTCTCACGGTTCTCGGCCGCGAAGAAAGTTTGGCCCGGATTCGCGACCAGGCCGCCTAAACGCCGCGCAAGCGACCTTCTCGGTCGCCCAGGTGGCGCCGTCGAGTTTCTCTCTGCCGGAACGAGGCCCTCGGAACGGCGTCACGGACCGCATTAGAACAAGAAGGAACGCCGCCAATGGCAAAACAGCCCAAGAAAGCACCCGCGAAGCCGAAAAGAGCCCCTGCCGCGCCCAAACAGGTCACCCTGGCGGTCGACGGCAAGACTTACGACCTGCCGACCTTCGACGGCTCGGCCGGCCCCAAGGTCGTCGATATCCGTAAGTTTTACGCGGATACCGGCTGCTTCACCTACGATCCGGGCTTCACCTCGACGGCGTCCTGCGAATCGAAGATCACCTTCATCGACGGCGACAAGGGCGTGCTGCTCTACCGGGGCTACCCGATCGACCAACTCGCGATGAAGAGCGATTTCACCGAGGTCTGCTATCTCCTGCTGTTCGGCGAGTTGCCAAACAAGGTGCAGAAGAAGCAGTTCGTCCACGACATCACCTACCACACCATGGTGCACGAGCAGTTGCACCGCTTCTTCTCGGGCTTCCGGCGCGACGCGCATCCGATGGCGGTGATGGTTGGCGTGGTCGGCGCACTCTCGTCCTTCTATCACGACAGCACCGACATCAACGACCCGCACCAGCGCAAGATCGCGTCCTACCGGATGATCGCGAAGATGCCGACGATCGCGGCCATGGCCTACAAATATTCGGTCGGCCAGCCCTTCGTCTATCCGCGGAACGACATCTACTTACGCCGAAAACTTCCTGTGGATGATGTACAGTGTGCCCTGCGAGACCTACAAAATCGATCCGGTGCTCGCCAGGGCCATGGACCGCCTCTTGACCCTCCATGCCGACCACGAGCAGAACGCCTCGACCTCCACGGTCCGGCTCGCCGGCTCGTCGGGCGCCAATCCGTTCGCCTGCATCGCCGCCGGCATCGCAAGCCTGTGGGGCCCCGCCCATGGCGGCGCCAACGAAGCCGCGCTCAACATGCTGATGGAGATCGGCACCAAGAACCGCATTCCGGAATTCATCAAGAAGGCCAAGGACAAGAACGATCCGTTCCGGCTGATGGGCTTTGGCCACCGGGTCTACAAGAACTACGATCCCCGCGCCAAGGTCATGCAGGAGACCTGCCACGAGGTGCTGGACCATTTGGGGGTCAAGAAGGAGCCGCTGCTCGAAGTCGCCATGGAGCTCGAAAAGATCGCGCTGGAGGACGACTATTTCGTCGAGCGCAAGCTCTATCCGAATGTCGACTTCTATTCCGGGCATCACGCTTCGGGCCATGGGCTTCCCGATCAGCATGTTCACCGTGCTGTTCGCCGTCGCCCGCACGGTCGGCTGGGTCGCCCAGTGGAACGAGATGATGGAGGACCCGCTGCAGAAGATCGGTCGCCCCGCCAGCTCTACACCGGCGCCCCTCAGCGCGACTTCGTGCCGCTGGCGAAGCGGAAATAGGCCGCACCACCTGCCAAATCGTCATCCCCGTGAAAACGGGGATCCAAAGACACGGTCCGGGCCTGGATTCCCGCTTGCGCGGGAAAGACGTTACGTCCCTTGGAGGAGTCAGGCGTCGGCGATCATGGCGGTGAGCTCGGCTTCGCTGACCTTGACGCCGTTCACCTTGGCTTCGCCGGTGAGCTTCCAGACGCGGCGGTTGCCGCCCCTGAGCTTGGCGACATGGAGCTTCAGCACATCGCCGGGCACGACGGGCTTGCGGAACTTGGCCGCCTCGATCGACATGAAATAGACCAGCTTGCCCTTGGCCTCCTCGCCGATGGTCTTGGCGGCAAGGACGGCGGCGGTCTGGGCCATGGCCTCGATGATCAGCACGCCGGGCATCACCGGCCGGGCCGGGAAATGGCCCTGGAAAAAGTGCTCATTGATGGTGACGTTCTTGACGCCGACGGCGGAGTCGTCGAGCCGCACGTCCTCGACCCGGTCGATCAGAAGCATGGGATAGCGGTGCGGGATCAGCTCCATGATCCCGGCCAGATCGATGGTTTCGCCCGCGCCGGCAGCGTCTCCCTCGCTCATGCGCCGATCCCTTCCCTCACCGAATCTCCCGCCGCGCCCGGCCGCCCATCGAGAGCCGCGCCGACCGTGCCACGGTCACGAACCGACGCGCCGGCTATTTCTTCTTCTTGGAATCCTTGTCTTTGCTCGCAGGCGCCGGCTTGGCCGCTGGCGCGGCGGCCGCGCTGCCCGCATCCGCGACGTTCGAAAAGTCGACCTTAACGCCCGGCAAGACGGTGTCGAGCTGCTCGATGACCTGAGTGGTCACGTCGAGGCCCTTGTTCGGCGCGATCAGGATGACCTGGCTCTTGTCGAGCATGAAGGTCGCGCCCCTGGCTTCCAGGGTCTTCTGCAGGATCGGCAAAATCGCCCGCTGCAACACGCCGTTCGCCTTTTGGAGAGCGGCCTCGAGCTGCGCGTTCTTCTGCTGGACCTTGCGCTGGACGTCCATGACCTTCTGCTGCCAGGCCTGATACTTCTGGTCGAAGGCGTCGGGCGTCAGGATGGCGCGCTGACGCTTCAGCTCCGCCTCCTCGGCGCGAAGCTTGTCTTCTTCCTTCTGGATCTCGTCCTGGACCGAGGAGCGAACGTCGTCGATCTGGCGCAGGATGTCCTTGCCCGCCAGCGAGTTCTGCCTGATCTGCTGCGTGTCTATAACGATGATGCTGGCGGCAGGCGTGGAATCCGCCGCCAAGACCGCCGTGTGCGTCCCCATCAGTGTCGCCGCGGCAATCAGTGACGCCGCAAGCATATTTTTTGTCAGATGTCTCATCTAGTAAGCTGTCCCAAAGTTGAACTGGAAGAGTTGGGTTCGGTCGAACGGCTCTTTACTCAGAGGCACACCGAAGTCAAGCACAATCGGCCCCATAGGCGATTTCCAACCAATGCCGATGCCGGCCGATGCTCTCAGGCTCCCGACATCCTTTACGCCGGCGCCGTTGAAATCAACATACGCTAGACTGCCGAAATCTACAAATGCGCTGATCTTCAGACCCAATTCATTGGCCGCGCCGACCGGAACCGTGAACTCCAAGGTACCCTTATACCGCAAATTGCCGCCGAGCGCGTCATATTTGCCGGTCAGGCTGTTGTATGTGGCGGGACCGACGCCGTAGGGCTCGAAGCCGCGCAGGTCGTTGCCGCCCAGGAAGTAGCGGTCGTTGATCCGGACCCCCTGCCCGATGCCCATGATGAAGCCTTCCTGCAGGCCGAAATGCAGCACCCAGTTGTCTTTGACCAGCGGGTGATACCAGGAGAAGCTCAAATCCGAACGGAGATATCGAACGTTGCCGCCGAGGCCCGAGATGTCCTGCGACAGCACCCAGTAGAAGCCGCGCTTGGGATCGAGCGCGTCATCGCGGCGGTCATAGGACAGGCTGTATCCCATCGCCGAGCTCGTGAACGCGCCGAGCGAATCCCGAATGTAGCTGGGGAACTGGTTCGGATCATAGAGGTTGCTGAGCGAGATATTGTCCCGGCTGAACCGGTAGCGGACGCCGAAGGTCAGATATTCCGTGATCGGGAAATTCGTCAGCAGTTGGAAGCCGGTCCGGCCCTGGCGGTAATAACTGTAATTGGTGTAATCGGTCTTCGAATGGAAGATATCGAAGCCGGCGGCGACGTCGCGGCCCATGAAATAGGGCTCGGTGAAGCCGACATCGAAGGTCTGCTGGATGCTCGAAATCTGGAACGACGCACGTAGATCCTGGCCGCGGCCGAGGAAGTTGCGCTCGCGGATGCTGACCTGGCCGAGCAGGTTCTCCTGGCTTGAATAGCCCGCGCCGATCTGGAACGTGCCGGTCGATTGTTCCTGGACCGAGACGTTGATGACGTTGCGGTCCGGCGCGCTGCCCTGGACCTGGTCGACGGTGACATCGCCGAAGAAACCGAGGCCCCGGATACGTTCCCTGGACCGCCGCATCAGGGCCACGTTAAAGGCGTCGCCCTCGGCAAGCCGCATCTCGCGGCGGATGACCCGGTCGAGGGTGCGGAAGTTGCCGGTGATGTTGATGCGCTCGACATAGACGCGCGGCGCCTGAAGGATGTGGAACGTCACGTTGACGATCCGCTTTTCGCGATCGCGCTGGATCTCCGGGCGGATATCCACGAAGGCATAACCGCGCTGTCCCGCCGCCTCGGTCAGCGCATCGACCGTGTCCTCGATCTGCTTGGCGTTGTAGGTCTTGTGCTCACGCGGAATGATCAGGTCGGAGAGCGCCGAGGGCTTCAGATCGGTGATATCGCTCACCATGTCGATCTTGCCGAAGCGGTAGGTCTGGCCTTCCTCGACCGTGAAGGTGATGAAGAACTCCTTGCGGTCCTTGGTCAGCTCGGCAACCGCGGAAACGACGCGGAAATCAGCATAGCCGTGCTGCAGATAGAACTGGCGCAACAGCTCCCGGTCATAGGCCAGGCGGTCGGGATCATAAGTGTCGCCCTTGGAGAAAATGCGCCACCAGCGGGATTCCTTGGTCGAGACCTTGCTGCGGAGCTCGCCGTCGCCGTAATGCTTGTTGCCGATGAAGGTGATGCGGCGGATCTTGGTCTTCTTGCCTTCGTGGATCTCGAAGATCAGATCGACGCGGTTCTGCGGCAATTGCACGATCTTCGGCTCGACCGTCGCGGCGAACCGGCCCGACCGCCGGTAGATCTCGATGATGCGCTGGACATCCGCGCGGACGCGGGCACGGGTATAGACGACGCGCGGACGGAGCTGGACTTCCTTGTCCAGCTTGTCCTTCTTGATCGCCTTGTTCCCCTCGAAGGCGATGCGGTTGATGATCGGGTTCTCGACCACGCTGACGATCAGCACCGAGCCTTCGCGGCGGATCGTCACATCGGCGAACAGGCCGGTCGCATACAGCGTCTTGAGCGACTGGTCGCTCTTGTCTTGGTCGTACCTGTCGCCCACGCCGATCTGCATGTAGGAGCGGACGGTCTCCGGCTCGATACGCTGGTTACCCTCGACTCGAATCTGGGAGATGATGTCCGGAACTAGCTTGGGCGTAAGCAGCATTGCCCGCGACGGCAAATGCCGTGAGCGCGGCTATCAAGCCCAGGACAACCCTCAGGCTGCGAAAAAACGGACAGACCAAACCACCCACCAATGATCAGAGGATCATCCCGCGATCAAGAAA
The DNA here is from genome assembly GCA_963732795.1 of uncultured Alphaproteobacteria bacterium. Lineage (GTDB taxonomy): Bacteria > Pseudomonadota > Alphaproteobacteria > CAVTAV01 > CAVTAV01 > CAVTAV01. The sequence goes on from CAVTAV010000002.1 coordinate 779,412, forward strand.
AGAGCCCCGAAACATACTCGAAAACGGAAAGCGATTTGAAGTCATTCCAAATCGCCTGGATCATCAGAAACAGCACCATGACCAGACCGATCCGGAATCCATACTCCTGGGCCCGGAGACCGAGAGGACGGCCCCGCACGGCCTCGAAGCCATAGAACAGCAAATGTCCGCCGTCGAGCATCGGGATGGGGAAGAGATTGACGAGACCTAGATTGATCGACAACAAGGCCATGAAATTGATCAGCTCGACCACACCGACCTTGGCGATCTGACCCGACATCTTGGCCATGGTCCCTGGACCGCGCAGTTCGTCGAGCGACCGCTCGCCGGTGAAAAGCTGGCCGACGGCGGTCAGGATCATCTTGATGGTGGAGCCCGTTTCGGCCGTCGCCTGCCAGACGGCGCTCACGGGATTGAGACGCTGGCGCTCGGGGCTGTTATTGACGCCGAGCCTCCCCTTTTTCTGTTGGACGCCGGATTCGTTCGCCTCCATTACGGTCTGAGGCGTGACATCGAGGACGATTTCCTTGTCGTCGCGGATCAGCGTGACCGGCAACTTCACGCCGGGATTGGCCGTGATCACGCGCACGAGATCGTCGAAATTCTCGATCTTTTCGTCGCCGACCTTGATGATCCGGTCGCCGGTCCGGATGCCGGCTTGAGCCGCCGGACTATCGGGCAACACTTCGCCGACATAGGCCGCGCGATTGGTGCCGAGAGTGCCAAGGAGATGCTCCTCCCCGAAGGTGTCCTTCTGCATCGTGCCCTTGGGCGTGGCGGTGAGATTCACTTTCGCGCCGTTACGCAGGACCGTGATGGAAAGAGCCTTGTCCGGGCTGAGGTCGGCGGCTCGTTCCAGATCCTGGTAGCTGTCGATGCTCGCGCCGTTGATGCTGAGGACCCTGTCGCCGGGCCTTATACCGGCCTTCTGCGCGGCGCTGCCCGGATCGACCTCGCCGATCAGCGGCGGGGTATAGGGCTGACCGACGGTCATGAACAGGACGGCAAAAACGACGATGGCGAAGACGAAATTCGCCAGCGGTCCGCCGGCGACAATGGCCGCGCGCTGCCAGAGCTTCTTATACGGGAAGGCGACCGCCTTCTCCTCCTCGGTGAGGATGTGCATCGACGGGTCGCCCGGATCCGCCTCGTCCTCGTCGCCGGAGGCCCGGAGCATGTTCTGAACCTCGGGCTGCATCGAGGGATCCGGCCGGCTCGCGACATCCATGTCGCCGAAGAACTTCACATAGCCGCCGAGCGGCAGCCAGCTCACCTTCCAGCGGGTGCCGACGGAATCCGTCCAACCGAAGATTTCCGGTCCGAAGCCGATCGAGAAGGTCTCCACCCGGACCCCGTTGCGCCGGGCGATCCAGTAGTGCCCCATCTCGTGCACGAACACGAGCACGGTCAGCACTATCAGGAACATCAGCAGCGAAAAACCGAAACCCGACCCAATCATGTCACGCTACTCGATCCGTCCGTGATATCCGTTCGCACGCTGTTTTGGCGAGGTGCCGGCCGTCCCGGTCCACCTCGTCGACGTCGCTCAGGCTTTCGAGCGTCTTAATGTCGCCCGCCGTCAGGACTTCCTCGACGACCTTGGCGATATCCAGAAATCCGATGCGGCCGGCCAGGAACGCTTCGACCGCCACTTCGTTCGCCGCGTTGAGGAGTGTAGGGGCCGACCCACCGGTTTGCAAGGCATGCCGCGCAAGCCGGAGGCACGGGAAACGCTCGAAATCGGGCGCTTCGAAGGTCAGATTGCCGATCTCACCGAGGTCGAGACGGCGCGAGGGCGTCGAGATGCGCTTGGGCCAGCCGAGGGTGAAGGAGATCGGGGTGCGCATATCGGGCGTGCCGAGTTGCGCCAGCACCGAGCCGTCGACATAGGACACCATGCTGTGCACGACTGATTGCGGGTGCACCAGAATCTTTAGGTTTTCCGCACCGATCGGGAACAGATGCCAGGCCTCGATCAATTCCAGGCCCTTGTTCATCATGGTCGCGGAATCGACCGAAATCTTGGCGCCCATGGACCAGTTGGGATGCGCGACGGCCTGGGCCGGCGTGACATTGGCCATCTGGGCGGGCGTGAAGGTTCGGAACGGACCACCCGACGCGGTCAAGGTGATGCTTTCGACGAGTTCCAGCCGGTCGAGATCGATCACCTGGAAGATCGCATTGTGCTCGGAATCGACGGGCAATAATGTCGCACCGTGGCGCGAGACCTCCGCCATCATCAGCGAGCCGGCGCAGACCAGGGTCTCCTTGTTGGCGAGCGCGACCATCGCGCCGCGCCGCACCGCCGTCAGGGTCGGCAGGAGCCCCGCCGCGCCGACGATCGCCGCCATCACCCAGTCCGCCGGCCGGGCCGCGGCCTCTATCACGGCCTCGCGCCCCGCCGCGATCTCGATGCCGGTGCCGCCGAGCGCGTCCTTGAGCGCTGGGTATTGCGTCTCGTCGCAGACCGCGACGAATTTGGGCGTAAGCTTCCGCGCCTGCTCCGCCACGATGTCGACATTGCGATGGCAGGTCAGCGCCTCGACGTCATAAGCGTCGCGGTGGCGCTCGATGAGATCGATCGTGTTGCAGCCGATCGAGCCGGTCGAGCCGAGGATCGAGACGCTGCGTTTCGGAGCGTCGGCGGGATCGGGGATCTTCAGCATCGCGACCGCCCGGTTACCACGGAAAAGCCGTATATTGCGGCAGCACGATCATCAGGCAGACCACCGGCGCCGCGAACATCAGACTGTCCAGCCGATCCAGAATCCCGCCGTGGCCCGGGATGAGGTTGCTGGTGTCCTTGATGTTCAATCGCCGCTTGATCCATGATTCCTGCAGGTCACCCAGTTCCGCCCAGAGCCCGACGAAGGCGCTCGCCACCATCGCGGTCACGATCGGCACGCCCACATACAGGGCGAAACCTAACCCGACCAGACTTGCGCCAACAAGCCCCCCGGCCGCGCCGGACCATGTTTTGTTGGGGCTGATCGCCGGCGCCAGCTTGGGCCCGCCGAGCGCCGATCCGGTGAAGAACGCCGCCGAATCGGCCGCCCAAACCACGCACAGTACCCATAGAACGAAGGTAAAGCCATAAGAAGGAAGCAGCCGGAGCCAGATCAGCGCCAGGACCGGGATGCCGATATAGACGAGCCCGGCCAGCGCCCAGACGATCCGCCGCTTGCCAAGAACCGCCGCCGCACCGGTCGCCACCAAGCCGCCGCCAAGAGCGAAGAAGGCCGATTGGGTCCGGTAAGTTTCGGTAAAAAACACGATTCCGCAGAGGGTTACGGCGTAAATGACAAGGATCGGATCAACGCGGCCGCCGCCCGACATCCGGCTCCATTCGAAGCTCATCAGCCAGCCCGCGACCAGCATCAGCGCCGCGAACCACCAGCCGCCGAGCCACAGCGCGCCCAGAACCACCGGCACCAGCACGACAGCCGACGCGATACGCTTTACGAGAGCCTTGGGATTCATGCCTGCCCCGATGCCTCGGGTCAGCCGTTTTCGCGCGCGCCGTAGCGCCGCTCGCGGTTGGTGAACTCCTGGATCGCGGCGATCAGAGAATCCTTGTTGAAATCGGGCCAGAATAAATCGAGGAAAACGAGCTCCGAATAGGCCGACTGCCACAGCAGGAAGTTCGAAAGCCGCTTCTCCCCACTGGTGCGGATGATGAGATCCGGGTCGGGAATCGCGGCGGTCTGGAGATAACCGGCGAACAGGCCTTCATCGACATCCTCGACATCGATCCGCCCTGCGACGGCGTCCCGCGCGATCGATTTTGCCGCCTCGACGATCTCGGACTGACTGCCGTAATTGAGCGCGATGACGAGGGTCATGCCGGTATTGCCGGCGGTCGTGCCTTCGGCCTGGGTGATGAGATCGATGATGTCGCCGGCCAGGGGTCCGCGATTGCCGATGAACCGGAGCCGGATGTTGTTCTTGTGAAGTTCGGCCAGTTCCTTGCGGAGATAGACGCGCAACAGGCTCATCAGGTCGCCGACTTCGGCGGGCGGCCGCTTCCAGTTTTCGGAGGAGAAGGCGTAGAGCGTGAGATAGGAGACGCCGAGTTCGCGGCAGCCTTCGACCGCCCGCCTCACCGCCTCCGCGCCGCGCTGATGGCCGACCGCCCGAGGCAGGTGGCGCCGCTTGGCCCATCGGCCGTTGCCATCCATGATGATGGCGATGTGCCGGGGCAGCGTCAGGACATGCTCGAATTCGGCCGTCAGCATCGCGTCAAACCTGCATGATCTCCTGTTCCTTGGTGGCCAGGACCTTGTCGATCTCCTCGATCGTGAGATCCGTAAGCTGCTGGACCTCGTCGGACATGCCCGTGATGCTCGTCCTGGCTGATCTCGTGGTCCTTTTCCATCTTCTTCAGCGCATCCATGCCGTCGCGCCGGACATTGCGGACGGCGACCTTGGCCTGCTCGGCATATTTGGCGGCAAGCTTCTTCAATTCCTCGCGCCGCTCCTGATTGAGCTCCGGGATCGGCAGCCGGATGTTCTGGCCCGTCGATAATGGGATTGAGGCCGAGATTGGCGTTGCGGATCGCCTTTTCAACCGCCGCGACATTGCTTTTGTCCCAGACCTGAACCGAAAGCATCCGCGGATCGGGCACATTGACGGTCGCGACCTGATTGAGCGGCATCTCCGCGCCGTAAGCGTCGACCACGATCGGATCCAACAGATGCGGCGAGGCGCGCCCGGTCCTGAGCCCCGCGAATTCCTGCTTCAGCACTTCGATCGCCATGTGCATCCGGTGTTCGATGTCGTTGGCGTCATATGATTTCGTCATGTCAGGCCTCCCCGCCGATCAGCGTGCTCAACCCCTTTCCGGCCAAAACCCTGCCGAACGCCCCTGGTTCATGGAGAGAGAATACCATGATCGGGATCTTGTTTTCGCGGCAAAGCGAAATCGCCGCGGCGTCCATGACCTTGAGATCCTTCTGCAGGACGTCCATGAAGGTCAAGCGCTCGAACCGTGTGGCGTTCTTGTCCTTCTTGGGATCGGCGGAATAGACGCCGTCGACCTGGGTGCCCTTAAGCAGGAGATGGCAGCCGGTCTCGGCCGCCCGGAGCGCCGCGGCGGTGTCTGTCGTGAAGAAGGGATTTCCGGTGCCGGCGGCGAAGATCACCACCCGGCCCTTTTCCATATGCCGGATCGCGCGGCGGCGGATATAGGTCTCGGCGACGCTCTGCATCGGGATGGCGGAGAGCACGCGGGTCATCACGCCCATGCGCTCCAGCACGCTCTGCATGGCGAGCGCGTTCATCACGGTCGCGAGCATGCCCATGTAATCGGCGGTGGCCTGCTCGATGCCCTTGGCGACGCCCATCAGGCCGCGGAAGATGTTGCCGCCGCCGATCACCAGGCAAACCTGGATGCCGCTGCTCGCAGACTTCCTTCACGTCCTTTGCGATGGCCTCGACCGTCTCGAAGTCGATCCCGAATTCCTCTTCGCCCAAAAGGGCTTCCCCGGAGATCTTAAGAAGTACTCTCCGGTAGGCGGTGGGCTCGGACATGGGGTATCCTCAACTCGGGCAGGCGGCGGGGGCGCGGAACGCGCGGATCAAACTAAACGGATACGCAGCTTTGGTTAAGAAGTTTCTTGCGCCGCCGAACGGCTCCGGGGCGCGGCCGGATCAACTGCCGGCCGCGGCCGCGACTTCCGCCGCAAAATCCGCTTCCTTACGCTCAATTCCCTCGCCCAGGGCGTAGCGGACGAAGCCCGCCACCTCGACCGGCGCACCGACGTCCTTGGCAAGCTGTTCGAGGACCTTGTTGACCCGCGTCTTGCCGTCGATGACCCAGACCTGGTCCATCAGCGCGGCTTCCTCGTAGAACTTGCGGATGCCGCCTTCAACCATCTTCTGGATGATCTCGGGCGGGCGGCCGGACTCCTCGGCCTTGGCGGTCAGGATCTTGCGCTCGTGCTCGACAACCTCGGGATCGATCTCGGCCGAGGTCACGGCGCGCGGATTTGCCGCGGCGATATGCATGGCGAGCTGCTTGCCCGCCTCCTCCAGCTTGGCGGCGTCGCCCGAGGACTTCGAGCGCCACGACGACGCCGATCCGGCCGAGGCCGGGGGCCGCCGCGCTGTGGACATACTGGGCCACGATGCCCGGATCGGCCGAGACGGCCGCCGAGCGGCGGATGCGCATATTCTCGCCAATGGTCGCGACCATATGGGTGAGCTGGTCGCCGACATTCCGGCCGCTATCCGGATAGGCGCCGCGGTCAGCGCATCCATGTCGCCCTTCGCCGCGACCGCGAGATCGGCGACGGTGCGGACGAAATTCTGGAAGTCCTCGTTGCGGGCGACGAAGTCGGTCTCGGAATTGACCTCGACCACCGCGCCGACACCGCCGCTCACGGCCACGCCGACAAGACCTTCGGCGGCCTCGCGGCCGGCCTTCTTGGCGGCCTGGGAGAGACCCTTCTGACGCAGCCAGTCGACCGCCGCCTCGAGATCGCCGTCGGTCTCGGTCAACGCCTTCTTGCAGTCCATCATGCCCGCCCCGGTCTGGGTGCGGAGGTCCTTCACGAGCGTTGCAGTGATCTCAGCCATAACTCATCCTTGCCGTAATGTTTTTCGTCTAACTACTTTGATTTGACGCATTTTTTTACTCAGCGCTGGCTTCAGGCTCAGCCGCAAGCCTCGGTCGCGGCTTCGGTTCCGCGGCGCCGCTGCAGCTTCCTCGACCGCCTCTCGGGAAGCTCGTCGACCATCGGCGCTTCCGCCTCGCCGATGTCGCCGCCGGTGTCCGCGATCTCCTTCTGGATGCCTTCGAGCACCGCCTGGGAGACCAGCTCGCAATAGAGCTCGATGGCGCGGAGGGCGTCGTCGTTGCCCGGCACCGGATAGCGCACGCCGTCCGGATCCGAATTGCTGTCGAGGATGCGCGACCACGGGAATGCCGAGGATCACCGCTTCCTTGATCGCGATCGATTCCTTGTTGGTGTCGATCACCACCAGGATATCCGGCAGGCCGCCCATTTCCTTGATGCCGCCGAGGCTGCGCTCGAGCTTTTCGAGCTCGCGGTTGAGCTGCAGCAGCTCCTTCTTGGTCAGGCCGGAGCTCTCGCCGGCCTGAAGCTGCTCTTCGAGAGCGCGCAGGCGGCGGATCGAATTGGAGATCGTCTTCCAGTTGGTCAGCGTGCCGCCGAGCCAGCGGTGGTTGATGTAATGCTGGCCGCAGCGCTTGGCGGCGGCGGCCACCGGCCCCGAGGCCTGGCGCTTGGTGCCGACGAACAGCACCCGGCCGCCCGAGGTCGTGATGTCGCGGATGGCCTCCAGCGCCTGATAGAACATCGGCACCGTCTGGGACAGGTCGATGATGTGGATGCCGTTCCGCTCGCCGAACAGATACGGCGACATCTTCGGATTCCAACGGTGGGTCTGGTGGCCGAAATGAACGCCGGCTTCCAAAAGCTGGCGCATGCTGATCGCAGGCAGGGTCATGTGCCCGTTAACTCCTTTTCCGGTTGAACCGCCGCGGGAGAGTGATCCGATCCTTCGGACACCGGAGCGAAGAACGGGGCTGTCTGTCCGTCCACCGCGATCCCGCGTGTGAATTTATGGCGGCGTTCATAGCCGTTGTGCGGGGATTTGGCAAGGGCTGCGCGCCCTGTCGTGGCAGCGGGCTACGCTCCCGGCCCGAATTTTGCCAGATGAGCGGCCATCCGGCCATCTGCGCGGCGGCGTCGGCGACGTCGCCGGCATCGACGACGCCGGAGACGTGGCGGATCGCGTCGACCAGTTGGGGCGAGACGGTGTAGCCGCCGGGGAGCGCGATCTCGACTTCGGTGCCGTCTTCCAAGTGGAGCAGCAGGCTCACTTTGCTGCGGCCCTTGGGGCCGTTTTGAAGCTGCATCCGGATGCCGGGGATGGCTTCCTCGGTATCAAGGGTGATGCGGAGCCCCATGGCGGCGCGGGCGGTGACGTCTTCGAGGCTGGCGAAGAACTGGGCGGTGAGGCGCGGCGTGTCGCCGTCCATGCGGGCATCCAAGGTCACGACCACGGAGCGGCCGACCGTCAACAGATCGCGGCATTCCGCCAAGGCCTCCGAAAAGGCCGTCACCTCGAATTCGCCCGTAGGATCGGACAAGGTGACGAAGGCGAAGGGCTTGCCGCGGGCGGATTTCCTCTCCTTCACGCGGGAGATCGTGCCGGCGAGCTTGGCGCGGGTGTCCTCGGCGGTGAGACGGCCCTCTAGCTGGGCATATTGCTCGACGCCGACCGCCCCGAGGGTCGCCCGATAGGCATCGAGCGGGTGGGCGCTGAGATAAGAGCCGAGCGCATCGAATTCGTTTTGCAGCGCTTCGAGCTGGGACCACCGCTCCGCCTCGGGCAGCACGAGGGTCTCCGGCTCGAGGATTCGCCTCGCCGAACAGGCTGCCTGCTGGGTGACGCGCTCCTCGGCGGCGCGGTTGGCGTGCTTCAGGATCATCTCGATCCCGGCCATCACCTGGGCGCGGTTCGGGTTCAAACTGTCGAAAGCGCCGGCCATGGCCATGTTCTCAAGCTGGCGCTTGTTCACGACCCGCGGATCGACCCGCTGGGCGAAATCGGCCAGATCCTTGAACGGGCCGTTCTCCTTGCGCTCGGCAACCAACGCCTCCATGGCCTGGATACCGACATTGCGGATCGCGCCCAGGGCATAGCGGACGGCGCGGCGCGGCGTCCCCTCCTCGTCCTCGTAGTCCTCGACCGAGAAGACCGCCTCGGAGCGATTGACGTCCGGCGGCAATAGGGTCTCGCCGAGCCGCATGAGCTCCTGGCGGAACTGGCCGAGCTTCTCCGTGTTGTTGTTGTCCAAGGTCATCGAGGCGGCGAGGAATTCGAGCGGGAAATTGGCCTTCAGATACGCCGTCTGATAGGCGATCATCGCATAGGCCGCGGCATGGGCTTTGTTGAAGCCGTAACCGGCGAATTTGGCGATCAGATCGAAGATATCGGCCGAAAGCCGCTTGTCGTAGCCGCGCTCGGCCGCGCCGGCGAGAAACTTCTCGCGCTGGGCGTCCATCTCGCTCGCGACCTTCTTGCCCATGGCCTTACGCAGGATATCGGCCTGGCCCATGGAATAGCCGGCCATGACTTGGGCGATTTGGAGCACGTTGTCCTGGTAGGTGATGACGCCGTAAGTCTCCTTGAGGATCGGCTCCAAGGAAGGGTGCATGCAGTCGGCCTCTTCCTGGCCGTGCTTGCGCTTGATGTAGGACGGGATGTTGTCCATCGGGCCCGGCCGATAGAGCGCGACGAGGGCGATCAGGTCCTCGAACTTGTCGGGCTTCATGCCGCGCAGCATGTCGCGCATGCCCGTACTTTCATACTGGAACACGCCCACTGTGTCGGCCCGGCCCATGAGCTCGAAGGTCTTCCGGTCGTCGAGCGGGATGGTGGAGATATCGATCTCGGTCCCGCTCTTGCGGATCAGCGCGCAGGCCTGGTCGATCACCGTCAGGGTCTTGAGGCCCAGGAAGTCGAATTTCACCAGGCCCGCCGATTCCACCCATTTCATGTTGAACTGGGTCACCGGCATGTCGGAACGCGGATCGCGGTAGAGCGGCACCAGCTCGCTCGAGCGGCCGGTCGCCGATCACCACGCCGGCGGCATGGGTCGAGGCATGGCGATAGAGGCCTTCGAGCTGGGTCGCAATGTCGAGAAGCTTGGCGACTTGCTTCGCTGTTGGCGCGCTCCTCCTGAAGCCGGGGCTCGGTGGCGATGGCCTCGGGGAGCGAGACGGGATTGGCCGGATTGTTCGGCACCATCTTGCATAGCCGGTCGACCTCGCCATAGGGCATCTGGAGCACCCGGCCGACATCGCGCAGCGCGGCACGGGCCTGAAGCTTTCCGAAGGTGATGATCTGGGCGACCCGGTCGCGGCCGTATTTCTCCTGGACGTAGCGGATCACCTCGTCGCGCCGGTCCTGGCAGAAGTCGATGTCGAAGTCCGGCATCGAGATACGTTCCGGATTGAGGAAGCGCTCGAAGATGAGGGAATAGCGCAGGGGATCGATGCCGGTGATGGTGAGCGCCCAGGCGACCACCGAGCCCGCGCCCGAGCCGCGGCCCGGCCCGACCGGAATGCCTTGAGCCTTCGCCCATTGGATGAAGTCCGCGACGATCAGGAAATAGCCCGGGAACTTCATGTCGATGATGATGCCGAGCTCGTAATCCAGCCGCTCCCAATAGGGCTTGGCCGCGGCTTCGCGCGCCGGCTCGTCCATGTCGGCGGTAAAGACATGCTTTTCCAGGCGTTTCTGAAGGCCTTCGCGGGCCATATTCCGTAGAACGTCGCCCTCATCCTGGGTCTCGTCGCGGGTGAAGCGCGGCAGGATCGGCTCGCGCAGCGGCGCCATCACGGCGCAGCGTTGGGCGATCACAAGCGAATTGTCGATCGCCTCGGGGAGATCGGCAAAGAGAGCGCGCATCTCCTCGGCGGTCTTGAAGCGGTGCTCCGGCGTGACCCGGCGGCGCTTCGCCTCGTCCACATAAGAGCCCTCGGCGATGCACAGGAGCACGTCATGGGCCTCGTAATTCTGCTCGGATTCGAAGAAGGCCTGGTTGGTCGCGACGAGTCGGCACCTCGAACTCATAGGCGAATTCGAGGAACGGCTCCTCCGTGGCGCGCTCGTCGTCGAGGCCGTGGCGCATCAGCTCGACATAGAGCCGGTCGCCGAAGGCCTGCTTGGCGGCGCGGAGCCAGGCGCGGGCGGCATCGACCTGGCCGTCCAGGATCAGCCGCCCCATCGGCCCGCCTGGCCCGCCGGTCAGCACGATCAGCCCCTCGCCCATCAGCGCCAGGTCGTCGAAGGTGATATGAGGCGGATCGCCGGCTGCGGTTTCGAGATAGGACTTGCTGGAGAGCTTGATCAGATTGTCGTAGCCGGTCTGATCCTTGGCGAGCACGACGAGCGAATCCGTCAGCACCTTCTGATCCGGCCGCCGCTCGGAATCGCCCCGCGCGAGCGCGAGCGTGCACCCGATGATCGGCTGCACACCCGCCCCCGACATCACCTTGGAGAATTCGAGCGCGCCGAACAGGTTCCCCGTATCCGTCATCGCGCAAGCCGGCATCCCATGCGTTCGGCACAGCCGCGCCAGATCGCCGGAATGCAGGGCCCCTTCGAGCAGCGAAAAGGCCGTATGAACGCGCAAATGAACAAAACTCGCGTGGCTCACGAGGGACTCCGTGCCGTTGGAAGATGAGAATCGTTTACTATGATAACGGACGATGCCCCGACGTCAGGCGAAAAATCCCAAGCCGGTGATTCTTGTGGATATCGGGCTACCGCCACGCCCCCAAAATCGCGCCCATCGCGGCCAGCGTCACGGTGTGTTCGCCGGTATTGAGCGCGACAAGGGTCCACGAGCGGCCTTCGAACGGGGCGCCTTTGACGGCGTAGGGCAGGATGAGACCTAGGGCGAATTCCAGGCCGACGATCGCGCCTTGGATCACGTCCTCGATGCCGACATAGGAAAAGATCGTCGCCAGGACGAGGGCCGTAACGAGCTGGGTGACGGCGGAGATGGCGACGGCCTTACCAAGATCGCCGCCTTGCGTCCCGAGCTTGGCGACTTCGGCGCGGAAGACCGGCCCGAACACCTTTCCCGAATACCAGATCGCGCCGATCGACCATGCCGGCAATCGCGGCCGCAAGAACGGCCCAGATATTGATATCCAACCCGACCATGCTCCCCCTCCGATCCTGCCGGACCTGCAATCTATGTTTCGGCGAACGTCAGCTGTCCGTTGTGCAGGCTGGCGACCCGGTCCATGCGTTTGGCGAGGTTGGTGTTGTGGGTCGCGATCAGCGCCGCCAGTCCATGCGCGCGGACGAGCTCCAGCAACTCGTTGAAAACCCGCTCGGACGTCGCTTCGTCGAGATTACCGGTCGGCTCGTCGGCGAGCAATACAATCGGATCGTTGGCGAGCGCGCGGGCGATGGCGACCCGTTGCTGCTCGCCGCCGGAAAGCTGGGACGGCCGATGGGTGGAACGGTCTTCGAGCCCCATTCGGCCGAAGGAGATCCATTGCCCGCTCGTTGGCCTTGGCCTTGGAGACGCCCGCCACGCGCTGCGGCACGGCGATGTTCTCCAACGCCGAGAATTCCGGCAGCAGGTGATGGAATTGATAGACGAAGCCGAGCTTCTTCCGGCGGGTCATGGTGCGGCGGCGGTCGTCCATGGTCGAGCACGGATGGCCTTCGATCCGCACCTCGCCCCGGTCCGGCGTGTCCAACAGGCCGGCGATATGGAGAAGCGTCGACTTGCCGGAGCCGGAGGGCCCGAGAATGGCGACGATCTCGCCCGGAGCGAGCGTAAGGTCGATGCCGCTCAGCACGTTGATGTCGTGCCCCGCCCTGATGGAAGGTCTGCTGCGATCCCGACCAGCTCCATGCGCCGACGCGTCACTCATAGCGCAGCGCCTCGACCGGATCGAGCCGGGCTGCCCGCCAGGACGGCGGCAAGGTCGCGAGCACCGAAAGCACCAGCGCGACGAGGACGACGAGAGTGATCTCGCCCGCGCTCATCTCGGCCGGCAACTGGCTCAGGAAATAGAGCTCGGGATCGAACACCTGGGTGCCTGTGATCTTTTGGACGATCTGTCGGATGGTCCCCATGTTCAGGCAGGTCAAAATGCCGAGCCCGAGGCCGATCGCCGTGCCCACGAAGCCGATGCTGCTGCCGGAGATCAGGAAGATCCGCATGATCGTGCCGCGCGAGGCGCCCATGGTGCGCAGAATCCCGATATCGCTCGCCTTGCTCTGCACCAGCATGATCAGACTGGAGATGATGTTGAACGCCGCCACCACGATGATCAGCGTCAGGATCAGGAACATCACGTTCCGCTCGACTTCGAGCGCGTTAAAGAGGCTCGACTGGAACTGCTGCCATGACGCGATATAGGTGTTCGGCGGGGACTGGGCGCGGATCGGGCCGATCAGATTCTCCGGCATGGTCGGGGTCGTCGAGCTTGATCTCCAGGGCGTTCACGCCGTCCGGGATCTTGAAATAGATCTGGGCCTCCTTGAGCGGCATGAAGACGAAGCTCGAGTCATATTCCGACATGCCGATATCGAACGTCGCCGCGACATAATAGGAGACCATGCGCGGCGCATTGCCGAACACGGTCGCGGTGCCCTGAGGCGAGACCAAGCGTGATCTGGTCGCCCACCTTGACGCCGAGCATCCGCGCGAGCCGGTCGCCGATGACGACGACATCGCGGCCCTTGAAATCGTCGAGGCTGCCGGCGACGATATTCTTCGCGACCATGGGGTTGGCTTCGAGATCCTTGGGCTGAATGCCGCGCACGACGGCCGCCGCATTTTGCTGTCCGACCAGCGCCAGCGCCTCGCCCTCGATGGTCGGAATCGCGGATTTCACGCCCGGAAATCAGCCGAATTCGCTCCGCAAGCGCCTCATAATTCGTGATCGGCCGGGATTTGTCGAAAGATTCGACCAGAACATGCCCGTTAAGGCCCAGAATCCGCGCCCAGAGCTCGTCCCGGAAGCCGTTCATCACCGACATCACCACGATCAGCGCCCACACGCCGATCGCGATGCCGAGCAGCGAAAAGATCGCAATGACCGAGATGAAGCCCTGCTGCCGACGCGGCCGCAGGTAGCGCAGCGCCATCATCCATTCGAACGAAGACGTCATGCACCGGATCTCGGAATTGAAGGCGAGCGGCTAAATCGCTGGAAAATCACTTCGAATCCTCGGCGGACGCCCGGGCCGGGCGGAAAGACGCCCGACTGTATGGGAAGGCTTGCGGATTGGCAACGGCGACCATTTCACCCGCATCCATATGGCCAACCGAGGCGGAGAGGTCGTATTGCCACGGTCGTTGAGCGCGATACGATTGCCTGTCCAAAATCGCCAAGAGAGATAGGAGTCGAGATATGGACAGACGTGACATGCTTCGATCTGCCGCAGGCCTTGTCGCCGTTAGCGCCTTCAGCGCTGGGCCGGCAAGAGCCACGGACGCGGATACCTGCGGCCGCGTCGCCAAGCCGGCGACCTTCGTGCTGGTGCACGGCGCGTGGTGCGGCGGGTTCGTCTATGACGAGACGGCGGCGATCCTGCGCAAGCGCGGACATCGGGTTTTCACCCCTACCCTCACCGGGCTCGGCGACCGTTCGCACCTGCTGACATCCGCGACCGATCTCACGACCCATATTACGGACATCGCGAACCTCATTCGTTTCGAGAAGCTGTCGAACATCATGCTCGCCGGCCATTCCTACGGCGGCATGGTCGTCACCGGTGTGGCGGACAAGATGGCCGATCGTATCGCGTCGCTGGTCTATTTGGATGCGGCGATCCCGAGCGATGGCGATTCGGTCGCCAAGCTCAACGCGGGCACCCCCTTGGGCCAGTTGATCGACACCGCCCGCGCCAAGGGCGAGACCACCATGCCGATGCCGCCCGAAGTGGCGGCGCTGTTCAAAATCCCGCAAGCCGATCGCTGGAGATACCTGCCGCAGCCCATCGCGGCCGTCGAAGAACCGATCCGCCTCTCCGGTGCACAGAAGACCATCGCCAAGAAGACCCTCGTCCGCGCCGGCAGCGAGACGGACCCCGGCGCCATTCTCGGCCCGCACAGGGCGGACCCGTCCTGGACAGGTGTCGGCATCGATACCGGGCATATGCTGATGCTGGAAGCGCCCGAGCGGACGGCGGAAATCCTGGAAAACGCGGCCTAACCCTCATTTGGCATGGCGGGCTTTTCGTTGTCGCGCCAATCTCGGCTGCGCCGTCGGCGAGGATTGCGCCGAGATTGTCCTGAGCTTAGCGCCGGTCGGCGCGTTTCCGCTTCAGATAATCGAAACAGGCCTGGCGGACGGCGTTCTGGTAGGCCGCTTCCATGGGCTGACCGTTGAAATAGACCTTACCATTATGGACGCTCACCGTGCCGATGGAGGCCCGGCCGTCGATACCGGGCGCGCGGTAGCTCGGCGATGGGCGGTTCCGTCTATTTTGGGTTTGGCGGGTGTTCGATCGGGGCCGGTTCTGCCAGGGGCGGATGTCGACAGTGATGGGAATGTTGACGTCCGGCGAGACCTGGAGACCGCCGCCGAGATCGGCAGGCGCAACCGGCCGGCCGTGCACATCCTCGCCCGGCTTGTACTCGACGGACGGATCCGGCTGGTAGGGCTGATAGGCGTCACATTGCCGGTCGGTAACGATTACGGTCTCCGCATCCGCGCGCGCCGCCGGCAAAAGGGCGGAAAACGCCGTCGAAAGCGCAATGATGGTTAATCCCTTCCAGGCCATGGTCACCGGTCCTTCCAAAGCGCCCCAAAGGCTGACATAGGGCGGCCCGAACAGGTGAAAAGCCTAGGGATTCCGGGTTGAGAAAGGGTTTGTGTTTTTTGTGCAACAGGTGCCAAAAATAGCACAAAAAGGGCTGAAATCGGCGCTTTGTAAGGTGACAGGGTGGGGCGAATCTTTTAACGTCATTGCCAGAAAACAACACGCAAAGCGTGGCGATTATGGCTCAAGTTTAGGGAGGCCATAAGCAAGAGGAAACGCCAAGCGGCGATAAAAGTCGCCGGTAAGGACCAAAAAAGTCCAAAGTTGATTGGCGGCAACAGGGTAGAGCGAGGTTCCCAGCGGGAACCTTGCTTTTTTTTGGCCTAATGTTGTCCGGGCTCGGCGGGTGGTGCGCCTTGATCCTGAGCCGCTTGGAGCCCGGCCTCCTTGGTGAGCCAGGCATCGATCGACGGCCACGCCTCCGCGATCACTACGGTAATCACCACCGAGACCAGACTGGTAATCACGACCTTTTTCAGGAGCGCCGGCCGCTCGGGCGCCCCCGCCTCCGCCCCTTCCGGCTGATCCTCGTCCGATTCGTGAACGGATTTCACGCCGATCGGCAGGACGGCGAAGATCACCACCCACCAGACGACGACATAGATCAGCAGGAACGAGGTCAGGGTCATGCTCGGACCTGCTCGATCTCGATCAGCGTGCCGCAGAAATCCTTCGGATGTAGGAACAGCACCGGCTTGCCATGCGCGCCGGTCTTTGGATTGCCGTCGCCGAGAATGGTCGCGCCGTCCGCTTTCAACTTGTCCCGCGCCGCCATGATGTCGTCCACCTCGTAACAGACATGGTGCATGCCCCCCGCCGGATTGCGCTCCAGGAACTTGGCGATCGGCGAATAGTCGCCCAAGGGATGGAGGAGCTCGATCTTGGTGTTCGGCAGTTCGACGAAGACGACCGTAACGCCATGATCCGGCTCATCCATCGGGGCCGACACAGTCGCCCCGAGCGTATCGCGATAGATCGCCGCGGCTTTTTCGAGATCCGGCACGGCGATGGCAACATGGTTGAGGCGTCCGATCATGGCAATCTCCCGGATAGAGCGTCCCCCCGGACTTCCTACTCGATTGTGGTCAGCTGCACGTTGACGATAGGCCGCTTGCCGCAGAGGTCCCGGCAGGACCGGCGCACGGCGACCCGCGCGGCTTCGGTGATCGCGGCGCGATCGCGCCGGTCCCGGCCCTTGAGGCTCTCGACCGCCGATTCGGCCGCCTCGCACAGGACCTCGGGCAATTCCTCGACGCCGTCGAACTGCGGCACGCCCTGGATCACGATCGAGGGCCGCGCGAGCAACCGGCACTTCGCGTCGGCGACCAGGGTCACCACCACATGCCCGTTATACATCAGCCGCTTGCGCTCGACCACGCCGGCATCCTCCACCGGCACGACCACGTCGCCGTCGATCACCAGCCGGCCGGTCGGCACCTGATCCACCGCCTCGGCGCGGCCGGGGGCGATGCGGATCATCATGCCGTTCCGCGGCGCGATCACTTCCGGCACCTGCAGCTCGCGGGCGAGCTTGGCGTGCTCCTCCAGATGGCGCGCCTCGCCATGGACGGGGATCGCGAGCTCCGGCCGGATCCAATGGTACATCTGGATCAACTCGTCGCGGTTGGGATGGCCGGAGACATGGACGAATTCGTTCTTCTCGGTAACGACTTCGATACCGCGATCAGCCAGGAGATTGTGGACGCGGCCAAGCGAGATCTCGTTCCCCGGAATGATCTTGGACGAAAAGATCACCGTATCGCCCTCTTCCAGCACCACGTCGCGGGATTCGCCGGTGGCAATGCGGCTCATGGCGCCGCGCGGCTCGCCCTGGCTTCCGGTGCAGAGATAGAGCACCTTGTCGCGCGGCAGCCACGCGGCGTCTTCCGGCGACATCAGCGGGAACATCGGATCGAGATGACCGGTCTCCCGCGCCGCCGCGACCACCCGCAGCATCGACCGACCGACCAGCACGACATGCCGGTCGAGCTTGGCCGCGACCTTGCAGACCGTACTGATCCGCGCGACGTTCGACGCGAAGGTCGTCACCGCGACCCGACCCTTGAGCCGCCCTACGATCGCTTCGAGGCTCGCTTCGATCTCCGATTCGGAGCCCGAATGGCCCGGATAGAACACATTAGTCGAATCGCAGACGATCGCCCGTACGCCCTCCTCGCCAATCCGGGTCAGCGCCTCGGCATCCACCGGCTCGCCGATCAGCGGATCGGGGTCGAGCTTCCAGTCGCCGGTATGCATGACGGTGCCGAATGGGGTCTTGATCCGGAGAGCGTTCGGCTCGGGGATCGAATGGGTGAGCGCAACGAATTCGGCGTCGAACGGCCCCAGCGTCACCCGCCCGCCCATGGGCACGATATGAAGCGGCACCTCGTCGAGGATGCCCGCTTCATAGAGCTTCGATTTCAGGATCTCGGCGGTGAACGGCGTGGCGTAGACCGGGCATTGAAGCCTCGGCCAAAGCGCTCCGACGGCCCCGATGTGGTCCTCATGGGCGTGGGTCAGGATGATGCCCAAGAGATTCTCGCGCTCGGCCTCGATGAACGCGGGGTCGGGCAGCACGAGCTCGATTCCCGGCAAGGTATCGTCGGCGAAAGTGACGCCGAGATCGACCATGATCCAGGAACCCCGGCAGCCATAGAGATTCAAATTCATCCCGATCTCGCCGGAACCGCCGAGGGCGAGAAAATGCAGGGCTTCCGGCTCGATCATGCCCGTTGCTTGGCGTTGCGCTGGTAGATTTCGAGCAGGCCCCGGATGGTCAGATCCCGGTCTACGATCTCGATCGCGTCTGTGGCGTTGTCGAAAATCGACGCGAGCCCGCCGGTCGCGACGACCTTCATCGGCTTGCCGTATTCCGCCTTGATCCGGGCAATCATGCCTTCGATCATACTGACATAACCCCAATAGACGCCGGATTGCATGGCGGTCACCGTGCTGTGGCCGATCACATGCTCGGGCCGCTGGATCGCGATGCGCGGTAGTTTGGCGGCATGGGCGTGGAGCGCTTCCAAGGACAGGTTGACGCCCGGCGCGATGATTCCGCCCGCATAGGCGCCATCGGCATTGACGATGTCGAAGGTGGTGGCGGTGCCGAAGTCGAGCACGATCAGGGAATTCTCGTAACTCGAATGAGCCGCGACCGCATTCGCCAGACGGTCCGCTCCCACTTCTTCCGGCTTGTCCACCTTGATTTCGATGCCGAGATCGAGCGTATCGTCGCCGACGACGAAGGGATCGCAATCGAAATAGCGCCGGCACAGCGTGCGCAGATTGAACGTCGCCTGGGGCACGACGGTGCCGATCACCGCGCCGTCGATATCGCTCGGCTTCAGGTTCTCGAGCCCCATGAGCTGGGCGAGCCAGACCATATATTCATCAGCCGTCCGGGTGTCGCTGGTCGACGTCCGCCACTGAGCCACCCAGTGCGTACCGTCATGGACCGCGAACAAGGTGTTGGTATTGCCGGCGTCGATGGCGAGGAGCATATGCCGTTTCCCTAGACGAAAAAGACGTCGCCGGACGTGATCCGCCGCGTGCCGCCGGAGGGCAGAGCGAGGATCAGCGCGCCGTCGTTATCAAGATGCTCGAATCGGCCGCGACAGGTTTCGTTGGAAAGACGCACGTCGATCTCCCGGCCCAACCCGGCCGCATTGGCGAGCCAAGCCTCGCGGATCGGCACAAATCCGTCACTTCGCCACAGATCATACCAATCGTTCAAGCACGCCACAAATCGGCGCGTGACCTGTTCGAGCGTCGCCCCGCGGGCGCCTTGAGCCGCGAGCGAGGTCGCGGGATAGGGCGTATCCTCGGGATAGTGCTCGATATTGATACCGACGCCCAGAACGACCCATTCGATGCGCCCCCTGTCGGCGCTTGCCGTTTCCAGCAGTATCCCCGATACCTTCGCGCCGTTCAGAAGGACGTCGTTCGGCCATTTGTAACGAATCGTCACGCTGTCGGACAGATAGGGCTTCACCGCCTCGCCGACCGCCACGGCGGCCACGAACGAAAGCTGCGCGACCCTCTCCGCCGTCGCCTCGGGCCGAAGCACGATCGATAGGTGGAGATTTCCTTCCGGGGAAACCCAGGCTCGCCCCCGCCTCCCCCGTCCCGCGGTCTGGCGCTTGGCCGTGACGATCGTCCCGTGGGACGCGCCCGTCTCGGCGAGCCGGATGGCTTCGTCGTTCGTGCTGCCGACTTCGTCGAAGGTGACGAGGCTGAAGCCCTCTGGCAGATTGAGCGTCGCGGCCGACGTCACCGGACTCCGATCAGACCGGGAAACAGGGCCGCCGCGGCGACGGCCGCCGTGTCGACCAGCGGGCCCGGATAGACGAAGAACAGGGCCACGACCACCGCCGTCACGAACATCAGCCCGGACATCGCGCGGTCGCCCAAGGGCTCGAAAGCTTCGACCGGGTCGTCGAAATACATCAGCTTGACGATGCGCAGATAGTAGAACGCGCCGATCACGCTGGCGATCACGCCGATGACGGCAAGCGCATAGAGATGCGCGTGGATGGCGGACAGGAAGATGTACCACTTGCCGAAGAAGCCCGCCAAAGGCGGAATCCCGGCGAGCGAGAACATGAAGATGCCGAGCGCCAGCGCCATCTTCGGCCGGGTCCGCGCGAGGCCCGCGAGATCGGCGATCTCCTCCACCATGCCGCCCTTGCGCCGCATCGAGAGAATGCAGACGAAGGCGCCAACATTCATCGCGAGATAGATCGACAGATAGATCAGAATTCCCCGGATGCCTTCCTGGGTGCCCGCGGCGAGGCCGATCAGCGCATAGCCGACATGACCGATCGAGCTGTAGGCCATCAGGCGCTTGATGTTGGTCTGGGCGATCGCCGCGACCGCGCCCAGGACCATCGAGGCGATCGAGAGGAACACGATGATCTGCCGCCATTGGTCGGCGAAGCCGGGAAACGCGGTGACCGTGGCCTGAACGAAGAGGCCCATCGCCGCGATCTTGGGCGCGACGGCGAAGAAGGCCGTCACCGGGGTCGGCGCGCCTTCATAGACGTCAGGCGTCCACATATGGAACGGCACGGCCGAGACCTTGAAGGCGAGACCCGCCGAGAGGAACGCGATGCCGAAAATTAGCCCTAAGGGCGGTGTGCCGGAGGCCACGAGGCTCGCCAGGACGGAGAAGTGGGTCGTGCCGGTGAAGCCATAGATCAGCGACGCGCCGTAGAGCAGCATTCCCGAGGACAGCGCGCCGAGCACGAAATATTTCAGGCCCGCCTCGGTCGAGCGCATGGAATCGCGCCGGATCGCCGCGATCACATAGAGCGACAGGCTCTGAAGCTCCAGCCCGATATAGAGCGCGATGAGGTCGTAGGCCGAGACCATCATCATCATGCCGAGCGTCGCGAGCACGATCAGCACCGGAAACTCGAACCGCTCGATCCCTTCGTTCCGCATATAGCTCCGCGACATGATGATCGCGAGGATCGAGCCCAGCAGGATCAGGGTCTTCACGAAGGTCGTGAAGCCGTTGACCACGAACAGGCCGTTGAAGGCGGTGGCCGGCCGGAATCTGATAACCCCAGACGAAAAGGGCGTCGATCGCGAGCAGCGCGCAGGCCGTCCAGGAAATGAAATCGACCGATTTCGGCCCGCGGAACACGCCGACCATGAGGAGCGCCATCGCGCCAACCGCGAGGACGATCTCGGGCAGGACCGGCGAGAGATCGGGAAGCGCGGCCGCGATCATTGGGTCTCTCCTTGGCCTGCGGAATTTTCCTGGCCGGCTGGCGGCTCGGCCGAGCCCGTCCCCGTTGCGGGCGGCTGGGCCGCGCCGTTCGGGCCGGTGATCACGCCGGGGCGCGGCGCGTGGTCGGTCCCGACCGCTTCGGCGTGGTGCATCACGAGATTGTCCACCGAGACCCGCATGATCTTGAGGAAGGATTCGGGATACACGCCCATCCAGATCACGATCAAGACCATGGGCACGAACATCGCGATCTCGCGGGCATTGAGATCCAGGATCGATTTCAGGTCCTCATGCACCAATTCGCCGAAGATCACCCGGCGATAGAGCCAGAGCATATAGGTCGCGCCGAGAATGACGCCCGTCGCCGCGAGGAACGTGATCCAGGTGTTGACCTGATAGGCGCCGATCAGGGTCAGGAACTCGCCGACGAAGCCGCTGGTGCCCGGCAGGCCGACCGAGCCGAGCATGAAGATCATGAACATGAAGGCATAGATCGGCATCCGGTTCACGAGACCGCCATAGCGGGCGATCTCACGCGTATGAATCCGGTCATAGACCACGCCGACGCAGAGGAACAGCGCGCCGGAGATGATGCCGTGGCTCAGCATCTGGAAGATGCCGCCTTCGACGCCCTGCTGATTGAAGGTGAACAGGCCGAGGGTCACGAAGCCCATATGGGCGACCGACGAATAGGCGATCAGCTTCTTCATGTCCTCCTGCCGGAGCGCTACCAGCGAGGTGTAGATGATCGCGACGACCGAGAGGACATAGATCAGCATCGAGAAATATTCGCTGCCCGCCGGGAACATCGGTATCGAGAACCGCAGGAAGCCGTAACCGCCCATCTTCAGCAGCACGCCCGCCAGGATCACCGAGCCCGCCGTCGGCGCCTCCACATGCGCGTCCGGCAGCCAGGTGTGAACCGGCCACATCGGCATCTTGACCGCAAAGGAGGCCAGGAAGGCGAGCCATAGCCATTTCTGGAGCTCGGGGTCGAAATGATAGGTGAGAAGCGTCGGAATGTCGGCCGTGCCCGCAACGGTATACATCGTCAGCATGGCCAGCATCATCAGAACAGAGCCGAGAAGCGTGTAGAGGAAGAATTTGAAGCTCGCATAGACCCGGCGCTGTCCGCCCCAGATGCCGATGATCAGGAACATCGGGATCAGGCCGCCTTCGAAAAACAGGTAGAACACCAGAAGATCGAGCGCGCAGAACACGCCGATCATCAGGGTCTCCATGATCAGGAAGGCGATCATGTATTCCTTGACCCGGGTCTTGATCGAATCCCAGGAGGCCAGGATGCAGATCACCATCAGGAAGGTGGTCAGGATGATGAACAGCACCGACATGCCGTCCACGCCCATGTGATAGCTGATCGCGCCGCCGAGCCATTCGTGCCGCTCGACGAACTGGAAGTCCGGCGTCGACGGGTCGAAAGCGATCCACAGCGCCAAGGACAGCACGAAGGTGATGCTGGTCACCCAGAGTGCCGCCCAGCGCGCCTGCTGCGCGGTGTATTCCCGGTCCTCCTTGAGGAACAGGAAGATGAACGCCGCGCCGACGGTCGGCAGGAAGGTGATGATCGACAAGAGGGGCATGTTCATGCCGGGTCACCCTCTCGCCAGGGTCATCACGTACCACGTCGTGATCGCCGCGATGCCGAGAAGCATGGCGAACGCATAGTGGTAGAGATAACCGGTTTGAAGCTGTCTCGCGCGCGCGGCCAAACGGCGCACGACGTTGGACACGCCGTCGGGCCCGAAGCCGTCGATAATCTTGCCGTCGCCGACCTTCCAAAGGAAGCGCCCGAGCCGCATGGCGGGCCTGACGAAAAGGAAGTCGTAGATCTCGTCGAAATACCACTTGTTCAGAAGGAACAGGTAGAGCACCTCCTGGGTCTTGGCGAGCGACGCCGGGATGTCCGGCCGGCGGATATAGAACAGCCAGGCGACATAGCCGCCGACGATCGCCCCGATAAGCGGCAGAAGCTTCGCCCATTCCGCGATGCTCTCGGCCTTTTCCATGGACTCGTGCCCCTGAGCCACGAAAATCGCGCCGCGCCAGAACTCCGCCTGGTGGTCGCCGACGAAATAGCTGTTGAACGCAATGCCGGCGGCCGTGGCGCCGAGGGCCAGAATCACCAACGGCCATAACATGGAGCCCGGCAATTCATGGACATGATCGAAGGTGTGATTGTCCATCCGCGGCTTGCCGTGGAACGTCATGAATAGAAGACGGAGCGAGTAGAACGCCGTCAGAACCGCCGCCACGACGCCCAAGACATAGGCGTATTGCCCGACATCCGAGCCCGCGGCAAAGGCCAATTCGATGATCCGGTCCTTCGAGAAATAACCAGCGAAGGGCGGGATGCCGCCAAGCGCCAGGCTGCCGATCCACATCACGAAATAGGTCAGCGGGATGCGCTTGTAGATCCCGCCCATCTTACGCATGTCCTGCTCGTCGCTCATGGCGTGGATCACCGAGCCGGAGCCGAGGAACAGCAGCGCCTTGAAGAACGCGTGGGTGAAGAGGTGGAAGATCGCCGCGCCGTACGCCGATACGCCGGCGGCGAAGAACATGTAGCCGAGCTGCGAGCAGGTCGAATAGGCGATGACCCGCTTGATGTCGTTCTGGACGAGGCCGATGGTCGCGGCCATGAAGGCCGTCGTCGCGCCGACGATGGTGACGACCGTGAGCGCGGTCGGCGACAGCTCGAACAGCGGCGAGCAGCGCGCCACCATGAACACGCCCGCGGTCACCATGGTCGCCGCATGGATCAGAGCGGAGACCGGCGTCGGACCCTCCATGGCGTCCGGCAGCCACGTATGCAGACCGATCTGCGCCGATTTGCCCATCGCGCCAATGAACAGAAGAATGCAGATCGTGGTCAGCACGTCCGGCTGCCAGCTTAGGAAATTGAAATGCGCGCCGACGAAATCGGGCGCGAGCTTGAATACGGTGTCATAGGAGACGGTGTCGAACACCAGGAAGATCGCCAGGATGCCGAGCGCGAAGCCGAAATCGCCGATCCGGTTGACGACGAAGGCCTTGATCGCGGCGGCATTCGCGGAGGGCCGTTTGTACCAGAATCCGATCAGGAGATAGGACGACAGGCCGACGCCTTCCCAGCCGAAGAAGAGCTGCAGGAAGTTGTCCGAGGTCACCAGCATCAGCATGAAGAAGGTGAACAGGGACAGATAAGCGAAGAACCGCGGATTGTCAGGGTCGTGGCTCATATAGCCGATCGAATAGACATGCACGAGCGCGGACACGCCCGTCACCACGACCAGCATCACGGCGGTCAGCGTGTCGATCCGCAGCATCCAATCGACTTCGAAGCCGCCCGAGGAAATCCAGGTCGCCAGCGTGATCTGCGC
Organism: uncultured Alphaproteobacteria bacterium; assembly: GCA_963732795.1. GTDB lineage: Bacteria > Pseudomonadota > Alphaproteobacteria > CAVTAV01 > CAVTAV01 > CAVTAV01. The sequence continues at coordinate 803,863 of CAVTAV010000002.1, forward strand.
GTCATGGCCGAGGAAGGCGACTTCGGCGAAGGCAACGCAGGACAGCACCGCGGCGATGATCAGGGCCCCGCAGGTGACGGTTTGCGCTCCCTTCTTGCCGATATAGCGGCCCAGGAGCCCGGCGATCGCGGCGCCGGCGAGCGGCAGGAAAACGATCAGATGATACATGCCCCCGCCTCAGCCCTTCATCAGATTGATGTCTTCGACCGCGATGGAACCGCGATTGCGGAAGAACACGACGAGAATGGCGAGACCGATCGCCGCTTCGCCGGCCGCGACCGTCAACACGAACATCGCGAAGACCTGGCCGACGAGATCGTGCAGGAAGGCCGAAAATGCGACGAGATTGATGTTGACCGCGAGCAGCATGAGCTCGATCGACATCAGGATGATGATGACGTTCTTGCGATTGAGGAAAATCCCAATCACACCGAGCGTGAATAAAATCGCGGCCAAAGTCAGATAATGGCCCAGTCCGATTTCCATATCTTACGCGTCCCCTGAGTATCTCTTTTCTTGACGGGTTCGGGTCAGATGCCCTGGCCCGGTTCGACGGATCTGACTTCGATGGATTCGCGGCGGTCGCGATGGACCTGATCCGCGATGCGTTGTTTGCGGACGCCCGGCCGTGTCCGATGGGTGAGCACGATCGCGCCGATCATGGCCACCAGGAGGATCATGCCCGCGCCTTGGAACAGGTAGACATAGGTGGTGTAGAAAAGCTGGCCGAGGGCGTCGGTGTTGGTGGTGAGCGTGGCGTCCGGCGTCGGCGCGGCGAGATAGGTCGAGATCGACGGCCCGGCGAACCAGGACAGCGCGATCATGATCAGCTCGACGAGAAGGATCAGGCCGACGATGCCGCCGACCGGCGCGTATTGCAGGAATCCTTGTCTGAGCTGCACGAAATTGATGTCGAGCATCATCACGACGAAGAGGAACAGCACGGCCACCGCACCGACATAGACGATCACCAGGATCATCGCGATGAACTCGGCGCCGATCAGCACGAAGAGGCCAGCCGAGGAGAAGAAGGCGAGAATCAGGAACAGCACCGAATGCACGGGGTTGCGCGCCGCGATCACCATGAACGCGGACGCCACCGTGACGGCGGCAAAGGCCCAGAAGCAGATGGCCTGGATCATCGGGCTATCCCGTCTCCCTCAACGATACGGCGCGTCGATCGCGATATTCGCCGCGATCTCGCGCTCCCAGCGATCGCCATTCGCCAGAAGCTTCGCCTTGTCGTACATCAGCTCTTCGCGAGTCTCGACCGCGAACTCGAAATTCGGTCCTTCGACGATGGCATCCACCGGGCAGGCCTCCTGGCACAGCCCGCAATAGATGCATTTGGTCATGTCGATGTCGTAGCGCGTGGTGCGGCGGCTGCCGTCGTCGCGGGGCTCGGCCTCGATGGTGATGGCGAGCGCCGGGCAGATCGCCTCGCAGAGCTTGCAGGCAATGCAGCGCTCCTCGCCATTGGGATAACGGCGCAGCGCGTGCTCGCCTCTGAACCTTGGACTGAGCGGCCCCTTCTCATAAGGGTAATTGATGGTGACTTTCGGCTTGAAGAAGTAGCGCAAGGTGACGCCCATGGCGACGAGGATCTCGCCGAGGAACATCGTCCGCGCTTTCATGCTCATTACGCTCATATCGAGACCCTCCTTGTCATACGCGGTCTCATGTGTGCGGCAACTTGTCGAAATAGACCAGGAAGCCGGCGGTCAGGAACAGCCAGCCGAGCGACACCGGCAGAAATACCTTCCAGCCGAGGCGCATCAACTGGTCGTAGCGATAGCGCGGCACGGTCATCTTGACCCAGGCAAAGACGAAGAACAGGAAGACGATCTTCAGGAAGAACCAGACCACCCCGGGCAGCCAGGTGAACGGCACGACGTTGAACGGCGGCAGCCATCCGCCGAGGAACAGGATCGACGTCATGGCGCACATCAAAATGATATTTCCGTATTCGCCGAGCCAGAACAGCGCGAAGGCCATGGACGAATATTCGGTCTGATAGCCGGCGACGAGCTCCAATTCCGCCTCGGGCAGGTCGAACGGCGCGCGGTTGGTCTCCGCCATGGCCGAAATGAGAAAGATCACGAACATCGGGAACAGCGGCCCGATAAACCAGTGATTGACGATTCCGGTGCTTTGCTGCGCCAGCACGATGTCCGAAATCCGGAGCGAACCGACGCATAACAGCACGGAGACGATCACGAAGCCGATCGAGACTTCGTAGGACACCATCTGCGCCGCGGAGCGCAGGCCGCCCAGGAAGGCATACCGCGAGTTGCTCGCCCAGCCCGACATGATGATGCCGTAGACGCCGAGAGACGAGATCGCGAAGAGATAGAGGATGCCGACATTGATGTCGGCTAGCACCACGCCCGGCTGGAACGGGATGACCGCCCAGGCGACCATGGCGAGGGCGAAGGTGATGATCGGCGCGATGAAGAACACCGCCTTGTTCGCACCCGCCGGCACGATCGTCTCCTTGACGAAAAGCTTCAGGCCGTCGGCGAAGGATTGCAGAAGGCCGAAGGGTCCGACCACATTCGGGCCGCGCCGGAGATGGATCGCGCCCCAAATCTTCCGCTCCAGATAGACGCCCATCGCCACCGCCAGCAGCAGCGGCACGATGATCGCCACGATCCCCAGCACGATCAGAATGAGATACTGCAGATCGTAGGGCAGCCAGCCGAACAGGAAATGGAAGACCGGGTTAGCCATGGGTGCCCGTCGCCTCCCCTTCAACGCCGAGCATCGCCTCGGTGCATTTCGCCATGGTCTTGGAGGCGCGGCAGATCGGATTGGTCAGGAAATAGGTGTCGCGCGACGACACTTTGAAAGGATCCTCGCCCAACGGCCCGTCCTTGCCGAAGGCTCCCCATGCCGCGGGCGTGACCTGCTCGATATTGGCAAAGTGCGGCGCGGCCTCGACCATGCGGCGGCGCAGCGCGTCGAGCGTGTCATAGGGCAGTTTCTTGCCGATCACATCCGAGAACGCCCGCAGAATCGTCCAGTCCTCGCGCGCATCGCCCGGCGGGAAGGTCGCCTTCCAGCCGAGCTGCACCCGACCTTCAGTATTGACCCAGTGCGAATTCTTCTCGGTATAGGCTGCCCCCGGCAGGATGACATCGGCCCGGTGTGCCCCGGCGTCGCCGTGGCTGCCCTGATAGATCACGAAGGCATTGCCGAGCCTGGACATATCGATCTCGTCCGCGCCGAGGAGGAACACGACCCCGATCTCGCCCTTGCCCGCGCCGTCGAGGATTCCCGCGACGTCCTGGCCGCCCTCGCCCGGGACGAAGCCGATATCGAGACCGGCGACCCGCGCGGCCGCGGTGTGCAGCACGTTGAAGCCGTTCCAGCCGTCCTTGATCAGGCCGCAACTGTCGGCGATCGCCCGCGCCGCCGCCAGAACCGCCGCGCCGTCCGGCCGCGCCAGTGCCGTCTGGCCGACGATCAGCATCGGATGCTCGGCATTCTTCAAGGCCTCGGCCACGGCGTGGTTGCCGTTGCGAATCTCGTTCAGGATTTGCGGCGAGTTGCCGATCGTCTCGACCGGATAGGTGAGATCCATCTCCGGCCCGATCGAATAGACCTTGAAACCGCCGGCGCGATGGCGCTTGCGGAGCCGGGCGTTGACGATCGCCGCATCGGCGCGCGGATTGACGCCGATCAGCAGGCAGACATCGGCCTGCTCGATCCCCGCGATGGTCGTGTTGAACAGATAGCCGACCCGGTTGGTTGGATCGAGCTTCGCGCCGTCCTGCCGGCAATCCAAGTTCGGCGAGCCGAGCGACGTCATCAGGTCCTTGAGCGCCATCATGGCTTCGGCGTCGGCGAGGTCGCCGGCGATGGCCGCGATCTCCGAGCCCTTCTTGCCCTTGAGCGCCGAAGCCATGGCGGCGAAGGCGTCGTTCCAGCTCGCCTCCTGAAGCTTGCCGTCCTTCTTCACATAAGGCCGGTCGAGCCGCCGGTAGCCGAGGCCGTCACAGGCGAAGCGGGTCTTATCCGAGATCCACTCCTCGTTGACCTCTTCATTCAGACGCGGCAGCACGCGCATGACCTCGCGGCCGCGCGCATCGACCCGGATATTGCTGCCGACCGCATCCATCACATCGACGGTTTCGGTCTTCTGCAATTCCCAGGACCGGGCCATGAAAGCGTAAGGCTTCGAGGTCAGTGCGCCGACCGGACAGAGGTCGATCACATTGCCAGACAGCTCGGAATGGAGCGTCTTTTCGAGATAGGTCGTGATCTCCATGTCCTCGCCGCGGCCGATCGCGCCCAGTTCCGGCACGCCCGCGATTTCGGTCGCGAAGCGGATGCAGCGGGTGCAATGGATGCAGCGGGTCATGACCGTCTTGATCAGCGGCCCCATATGTTTCTCGTCGACCGCCCGCTTGTTCTCGAGATAGCGGCTGGAGCCCATGCCGTAATAGAGCGACTGGTCCTGAAGATCGCATTCGCCGCCTTGGTCGCAAATCGGGCAATCGAGCGGATGGTTGATCAGGAGGAACTCCATCACGCCTTCCCGCGCCTTCTTGACATAGGGCGTGTTCGTGCGGATCACCATGCCGTCGCCGACCGGCATCGCGCAGGACGCGATCGGCTTCGGCGACTTTTCCATCTCCACAAGGCACATGCGGCAATTGCCGGCGATCGACAGCCGTTCGTGATAGCAGAAGCGCGGGATCTCGGCCCCGGCCAATTCGCAAGCCTGAAGCACGGTCATCCCGGCTTCGACCTCGATCTCCTTACCGTCGATCGTAAGCTTCGGCATCGCCTACTCCGCCGCCTGTTTCTGATAGGCCTCGATCCGGCGCTCGAGCTCCGGACGGAAATGCCGGATGAGTCCCTGGATCGGCCATGCCGCCGCATCGCCCAGCGCGCAGATCGTGTGACCCTCGACTTGCTTGGTGACGTCGAGCAGGAGATCGATTTCTTCCGGTCGGGCATTGCCGACGACGAGGCGTTCCATCACCCGCCACATCCAGCCCGTGCCTTCGCGGCAGGGGGTGCACTGGCCGCAGCTCTCATGCTTGTAGAATTTCGAAAGCCGCGTGATCGCCTTCACCACGTCGGTCGACTTGTCCATCACGATGACCGCGGCCGTGCCGAGGCCGGATTTGACCTCCTTCAGGGAATCGAAATCCATCAGCACGTCGTCGCAGATATTTTTCGGGATCACCGGCACGGAGGCGCCGCCCGGGATCACCGCCTGGAGATTGTCCCAGCCGCCGCGCACGCCGCCGGCATGGCGCTCGATGAGCTCCCGCATCGGGATGCCCATCTCCTCCTCGACATTGCAGGGCTTGTTCACATGGCCCGAGATGCAGAACACTTTGGTGCCGGTGTTGTTCGGCCGGCCGATGCCCGCGAACCATGAGGCCCCGCGCCGGAGGATCGTCGGCGCGACCGCGATGCTCTCGACATTGTTGACCGTGGTGGGGGCGCCCCATACGCCGACATTCGCCGGAAACGGAGGCTTGAGGCGCGGCTGGCCCTTCTTGCCTTCGAGGCTTTCAATGAGCGCGGTTTCTTCGCCGCAGATATAGGCGCCGGCGCCGCGATGGACGAAGACATCGTAATCATAGCCCGAGCCGCAGGCGTTCTTGCCGATCAGGCCGGCGTCATAGGCTTCGTCGATGGCCGCATCCAGAACGTCGCCCTCATGGGCGAATTCGCCGCGGATATAAATATAGGCCGCGCAGGCGCCCATCGCGAAGCCGGCCAGGAGGCAGCCTTCGATCAGCTTGTGCGGATCGTGGCGCATCATGTCCCGGTCCTTGCAGGTGCCGGGCTCGCCCTCGTCGGCGTTCACCACAAGATAGGCCGGACGGCCGCCGTTGTCCTTCGGCATGAAGGACCATTTGAGGCCGGTCGGGAAGCCCGCGCCGCCGCGGCCGCGGAGCCCCGAATCCTTCATCTCCTTGATGATCCAGTCGCGGCCCTTGGCGATGATGTCCTTGGTGCCGTCCCAATCGCCGCGCTTTTTCGCAGCTTCGAGACGCCAGTCCTCGAAACCGTAGAGATTGGTGAAGATGCGGTCCTCGTCACGCAGCATCAGGCGCCCCCACTCGTCTTCTGGAGCGTTGTCGGGCCGCCAATCGGACACGACGTCTGGCGCTCGACCTGAGGGCCGGCTTTCGGCTTCTCGCCGCACTTGAAGGCTTCCAGGATGCGTTTCATGGAGTCGTAATCGAGGTCCTCGTAATACTCGCGGTCGATCGAGACCATCGGCGCGTTGACGCAGGCGCCGAGGCATTCGACCTCGTGCATCGTGAACAGGCCGTCTCCGCGTCGTCTCGCCGTAATCGATGCCGAGAACGTCGCGGCAGGCGCGCTCGATCTCCTCGGAATTGCGGAGCCAGCAGGGCGTGGTCGTGCAAATCTCGACGATGTGCTTCCCGACCGGCTCCAGATGGAACATCGTGTAGAAGGTCGCGACTTCGTAGGCGCGCATATAGGGCATGTCGAGGAAGTCCGCGACCGCCTCGATCGCCGGCACGCTGAGCCAGCCATTCTGCTTTTGCGCGAGATCCAGGAGCGGCAGCACCGCGCTGGCCTGACGGCCTTCGGGATATTTCGCCACGATCTTCTCGGCGAGCGCCTTGTTCTCGGCCGAAAACTCGAAGGTTTCTTTCGGGGCGCTCATCGGTCGACCTCCCCGAACACGATATCCTGCGAGCCGAGCACCGCCGGCACGTCGGCCAGCATGTGGCCCTTGCACATGAAATCCATCGACTGGAGATGGGCGAAGCCCGGCGCGCGGAGCTTGCAGCGATAAGGCTTGTTCGAGCCGTCGGAGACGAGATAGACGCCGAATTCGCCCTTGGGCGCCTCGACGGCCGCATAGACCTCGCCCTCGGGCACGCGATAGCCCTCGGTATAGAGCTTGAATTGATGGATCAGCGCTTCCATCGAATGCTTCATGTCGGCGCGGCGCGGCGGCGTGACCTTCTTGTCGACTGACGTGACCGGCCCGCCCGGCAACTCCTCGACGCATTGCTTCATGATCTTGAGGCTCTGGCGAATCTCCTCGAGCCTGAGCACGAAACGGTCGTAGCAGTCGCCGTTCTTGCCGATCGGAATGTCGAAATTCATCTTGTCGTAGACGTCGTAGGGCTGCGACTTGCGCAGATCCCAGGCGAGCCCCGAGGCGCGCAGCATCGGGCCGGAAAAGCCCCATTCCAGGGCCTCCTCGGGCGTCACGATGCCGATATCGACATTGCGTTGCTTGAAGATGCGGTTCTCGACGATCAGGGCTTCCATGTCTTCGAGGACCTGCGGGAAGGTCTCGCACCACGTGGCGATATCGGCGACCAGCGCGGGGGGAATGTCCTGATGCACGCCGCCGGTGCGGAAATAGGCGGCGTGAAGCCGCGCGCCCGACGCGCGCTCATAGAAGCCCATCAGCTTCTCGCGCTCCTCGAAACCCCACAGCACCGGTGTCATCGCGCCGACATCCATGGCGTGAGTCGTGAGGTTCAGCAGGTGATTGAGGATGCGGCCGATCTCGCAATAGAGCACGCGGATATATTGCGCGCGGATCGGCACTTCGAGGTTCAGGAGCTTCTCGGTCGCGAGCACGAACGCGTGCTCCTGATTCATCGGCGCGACGTAATCGAGCCGGTCGAAATAGGGGATCGCCTGGAGATAGGTCTTGTATTCGATCAGTTTCTCGGTGCCGCGATGCAGGAGCCCGATATGGGGATCGACGCGCTCCACCGTCTCGCCGTCGAGCTCCAGCACGAGGCGCAGCACCCCATGGGCCGCCGGATGCTGCGGGCCGAAATTCATGCTGTAATTCTTGATCGAGACTTCGGCCATGATCAGCTACCCGAGCCCTTTCCGGCCTCTTCAGGCTTGGCCTCGGCCTTCTCGTCGCCGGGAAGAATGTATTTCGCGCCTTCCCAGGGGCTCATGAACTCGAAGGTGCGGAATTCCTGCACCAGCTTCACGGGCTCGTAGACGACGCGCTTCAGATCGTCGTCATAGCGGACCTCGACATAGCCGGTGAGCGGGAAATCCTTGCGGAGCGGGAAACCCTCGAAGCCGTAATCGGTGAGGATGCGACGAAGATCGGGATGATCCGTGAACATCACGCCATAGAGATCCCATACCTCGCGCTCGTACCAGCCCGCCGAATTGAACACCGAAGTCGCGGACGGCACGGGCGTCACCTCGTCGGTCATGATCTTGACGCGGACCCGCTGGTTATTGTGGAGGCTCAGGAGATGATACACGACGTCGAAACGCTGGGGCCGGCCGGGATAATCCACGCCTGATATATCGACGAGCTGGCGGAACCGGCACTGACTGTCGTCCTTCAGGTGATTGAGCACCCGAAGGATTTGCTCCGCCTCGGCAGTCAGGGTCAGCTCGCCATACGCGACGGAGAACCCCGTCACCGCGTCCGGCAGGGCCGCGGCGATCTGTTCTCCAAGTTCGCGAAGGGCTTCATCCATGGCGATGTCCCAAACTCTGACGTCTCTTAAAACTGGCCTACGATCCGGGGGCGGGCTTACCGGGTGAAGGTTCCGGTCCGGCGGATCTTTCTCTGCAATTGGAGGATTCCGTAGAGCAGCGCTTCCGCCGTCGGCGGGCAGCCCGGCACATAGATATCCACCGGGACGACACGGTCGCATCCGCGCACGACGGAATAGGAGTAGTGGTAATAGCCGCCGCCGTTCGCGCAACTTCCCATCGAGATGACATAACGCGGCTCGGGCATCTGGTCATAGACCTTGCGGAGCGCGGGGGCCATCTTGTTGCACAGCGTGCCGGCGACGATCATCACGTCGGACTGACGCGGGCTGGCGCGCGGGGCGGCGCCGAACCGCTCCATGTCGTAGCGCGGCATGTTGGTGTGCATCATCTCGACCGCACAGCACGCGAGGCCGAACGTCATCCACCACAGCGAGCCCGTACGGGCCCAATTGATCAGGTCTTCGGCTTTGGTGACGAGGAAGCCCTTGTCGGCCAGGTCGTCGTTCAGCGACTTGAAATAAGCTTCATCGGGCGGCGTTACGGCTTGGGAAGCGCCGCCGGGAACTTCTACTCCCATTCAAGCGCTCCTTTCTTCCACTCATATATGAAGCCGATGGTCAGGATGCCAAGGAACACCGCCATCGACCAGAAGCCGAACAGGCCGATCTTGCCGAGCGAAACCGCCCAGGGAAACAGGAACGCGACCTCCAGATCGAAGATGATGAACAGGATCGAGACCAGATAGAACCGCACGTCGAACTGGCCACGCGAGTCGGAAAAGGCCTCGAATCCGCATTCATAGGCGGAGAGCTTCTCCGGGTCCGGCCGCTGCTCCGCGACGAGATAGGCGAGGAGCACGAACGCGCCGGAAACCACGAGCGCAATTCCAATGAAAATCAGGATCGGCAGATATTCGAGAAGATACGAGCTCATCGCCCTTTTTCCGCACCGCACAATCGCACTAACAACTTGTAACCGGGCGGGAAATGAGGCGCAAGCCGCCTGTGAAAAGGCGGCCCCCTGCCCTGGCTCGCGGCGGAGTATAGAACCCGAAAACTGGGATGAAAAGGATGGAATTCCGCGCCTGCGGAATTGCCGCGACGATCCGTCCGGGGCCGTATCCGGATAGGTTCGTGGGCGGGGACTTTGGGCCTGCAGATGTCCCTGTCTACGCGGAGGCGGCTCCGCCATCACCCCCGTCCAAACCGTCCCCCATCGAGGGGGAAGGCTTCACATGGAACGCTCCATCGAGTCCTCCCCCTCGATGGGGGAAGCCCGGAGGGGGCGATGCCCGAGCCGATCCGACGTGGTCGCGAAACGCTCTACGACTGGATCGTGGCGGCCCATTTCTCCCAGGAGTCGTAGTCCTCGTCCTTGTAGTCCTTGCCGCTCAGATCCTTCAGCGTCTCATAGGCCCATTCGTGATTGTTGGGCTGCTGGAGGTGTAGGAGCTTCAAGAGCGTGGGGACGGCATCCTCCTCGATCACGCGCTTGTACTTATCGTTCTTGGCGAGGATGGCGATCACGGCGACGGCCTTGTTGCGGCCGCGCGTGGTCGGAAAGTCGAGCGCCGCCGACAACTCCTTGACCGGATAGGCGACATCGATGCCCTTGTTCGCGATCGACGCCATGATCAGCATCGCATCGTTGCGGACGAGCTCGTCGGGATCATAAATCGCCTTGGCGAGCACCGGCATCACCTTCGCCGCATCGTTGGTGAACGCCAGCAAGAACAGGGCCACCTGGCGCTTGTTGGCATTCTTGTCTTCGAGCGCCATCTTCGCCAGCGTATCGGCGCCCTTGGTCGCCGCATCCTTCATGGGATCGAGGAACGGCTGGAGCTCCTTTTCCTCGAAGCTCGCGACGCAATAGAGCACCGGGCAGTCCTTGGGATCGAACGGCTTCAAGCCACCACCGAAACGCCGCGACAAGGCGAGCACCTGCTTCGAATATTTGCCCCATTCGGCGAGCGCGCCGGAGGTATCCTGGACGTCGGCGGTCGGTTCGTCGCGGAACGGCATGCGCGCCGCCTTATCCTTGGCGTCCACCGCGTCGACGGTGATGAAATAACCGCGATAAGGGTTGGGATAGCCGACGACGCTCAAATCGAGATAGGCGAAATCGCCCTTGGCCTTCAGCTTCTTGGCGATCTCGGTCTGAAGCTTCTGGGCGTCGGGCTTCTTGAATTTCAGATTGTCTTCGACGATCTCGTGGAACTGGTGCTTGAACTGCTTCTTGACTGCGTCGCCGGTGAACGCGTCGGTTCCATAGACATCGACGCCCTTGAGCGTCACGGGCGGATCCTTGAAGGCGGCGCCGGCCATGTTCGGCGCGGCCGCCATCATCACGCCGACGATCGCGGCGGACAAAATGGTGCTTCGACGGGTGGTTCTAATCAGGCGCATCGACCCCTCCCCGATCTCGCTTCCTGGAGGGAAAAGGGTCGCGCTTTCGCGGGGAAAATTCAAGTCCCTGGCGGGAGTGACGGGACTCGAACCCGCGACCTCCGGCGTGACAGGCCGGCGCTCTAACCAACTGAGCTACACCCCCCTTAGGGGCGAAATTGCGGGCTCTCATGTACGGTACGCACTGGGCCGAGTCAAGCACGACCCGGCGGGCCGTTCCCGCTATTCACTGGCGGTTCAGTTTGGCGTAACTATCTTAAGAATAATGGAAGCCGGCGCGCCCTCCCGCCCCGGCCTCCGGAACCGCTTCCTCGGACGGGACTCGCATGATCGGACCATCGGACACCTTGCGTCGGGCCGCGACCTTGTTCGTGGCGCTCCTCATGGCGGGCTGCGCGACCAATTTCAGCGCCGATGTGACCCGGTTTCAGCAACTGCCCAAGCCCGCGGGCGAGACCATCGAGGTCGCGCCGAAGAACCCGGACCTCGCCGGCTCCCTCTCCTTCGAGAAATACGCCAACATGATCGGCGACCGCCTCGGCGCCGAGGGGTACAAACCGCCCGCTTCCGGCAAGCCTTCCGACCTGATCGCGACGGTGGATTACGGCGTCACGCCCGGCCCGGCCGGCGCCGAACGCAGCAGCCGCCCGCGCTTCAGCATCGGCTTCGGCGTGGGCACGGGCGGGCGGCACTCGGATGTCGGCGTCGGCGTCGCGACCGGTGTCGGCCATCGGGAGCCCTCCCCCGGCCTCTCCAACCGCTGGCTCCAGCTCGTCATCACCCGCCGCACCGACGGCCACCAGCTTTACGAAGGCAAAGCCACCAGCCTCGGCGAAAGCCGCAACATCGACCTCGTGATGCCGCAACTCATCGCGGCGCTGTTCAGGGATTTCCCCGGCAAAAGCGGGACGACCAACCACGTCGAATTGGGCCCGGAGCCGAAGCCGGCGAAATAGTCTTGCTTGGTCGCTTCAGGCGAAGGAGCGAGAGCAGGTCCGGTGCGACGCGTGCTTCGGCGGGATGAACAGCAATATGACGACGGGAATAGGCCCGAAAGCGAGCCCCCAGATAAACCATGCCGCCGGGAACAGCCCTCGCCGCGCCGCAAGATGGCGGCAGATGAGCCCGCATGCGAGGGCAATCAAGCTCATGATCGCAAGGAACATCGATGGCCTCCCTTTGACGGGTTTCCGAGGCGACTCCAGCCCGTCTTCGCTCTAACGGTCTCCCCGTGGCTGCGCCACGCGTAGCCCGTAAGGGCGAAGCGTGGTGGGCGATGAAGGGTTCGAACCTCCGACCCCCTCGGTGTAAACGAGGTGCTCTACCAGCTGAGCTAATCGCCCCTGGCCGCTATATAGCGCGGATGGGCGCCGCAAGTAAAGAGATGCGGGAGGCCACAAAAACAAAGCCGGCCATCCTTGCGGAACGGCCGGCAAATGTTCTTGAAGAGCCGTGCGTTTTAGTTGACGGCGTCTTTCAGTGCCTTGCCAGCCTTGAACTTCGGCTGCTTCGAGGCAGGAATCTTAATCTTCTCGCCGGTCCGCGGATTGCGTCCTTCGGAAGCGGCGCGCTTGGCAACGCTGAACGTGCCGAAGCCAACGAGGCGAACCTCGTCACCCTTCTTCAAGGACTTGGCGATCGAGCTAAGGACAGCGTCCACGGCCTTGGTTGCGTCCGCCTTGGAGATCCCGGCATCGTCCGCAACGCTAGCAATAAGATCGTTCTTGTTCACGACATTCCCCTTCTTGAGAAGACAGTAGACCGGACCAGGGCCAGCCCCTGTAACGCGGCCGCAGTTTAGTCACGCCCCGGAAACCCGTCAAAGGGAAAACCGGCGAATCCCTTAGTTTCTCCCAGAATCCTGGGGATAACTCGCTTGTTACGCAACGGCAATGATCAGTGGGTGAGCACGCCACCCACTTCTTCGGCCCCTTCCGACGCGGCCGGAGCGGGCACTGATTCCTTTTCGTTCCATTCGATCGGCACGAGCGGGCGCACCAGAGCGTGCTTCAACACCTCGTCGACCGTTTTGACCGGAATGATCTTGATGCCGCGCTGCACGTTGTCCGGAATGTCGGCCAGATCCTTTTCATTGTCGCTCGGGATGAGCACGGTCGTGATACCGCCGCGATGGGCCGCGAGGAGTTTCTCCTTCAACCCGCCGATCGGCAGCACCCGGCCCCTGAGCGTGATCTCGCCGGTCATGGCAACATCGCGCCGGACCGGAATCTGAGTCAGAACCGAGACGATCGACGTGACCATGCCGACGCCGGCCGACGGCCCGTCCTTCGGGGTCGCGCCTTCCGGCACGTGGATGTGGATGTCGCGCTTGTCGAACAAGGGCGGCTCGATGCCGAACGAGACCGAGCGCGACCGGACATAGCTCGCCGCCGCCTGCACCGATTCCTGCATCACGTCGCCGAGCTTGCCGGTGATCATCATCTTGCCCTTGCCGGGCAGGGTGACGGCTTCGATCTGCAAGAGCTCGCCGCCGACCTCGGTCCAGGCCAAGCCGGTGGTGACGCCGATCTGATCGGTCTCTTCGATCTCGCCGAACCGGAACTTCCGGACGCCGGCATATTTCTCCAGGTTGTTGGAGGTGACGGAAACCGACTTCTTCTTGTTCTGAACCAGGTCGCGGACCGCCTTGCGGGTCAGGTTCGCGATCTCGCGTTCGAGATTGCGGACGCCGGCCTCACGCGTGTAGTAGCGGATGAGATCGCGGAGGGCGCCGTCGGAGATCTTCCATTCGGCGGCCTTCAGCCCGTGCGCTTCCATCTGCTTGGCGATGAGGTGCCGCTTGGCGATCTCGACCTTCTCGTCCTCGGTGTAGCCCGACAGCCGGATGATCTCCATGCGGTCCATCAACGGCGGCGGCATTCTGAGCGTGTTGGCCGTGGTGATGAACATCACATCGGAGAGATCGTAGTCGACCTCGAGATAATGGTCGTTGAACTTGTTGTTCTGCTCGGGGTCCAACACCTCGAGCAGCGCCGACGACGGGTCGCCGCGGAAATCCGCGCCGAGCTTGTCGATCTCGTCGAGCATGAAAAGCGGGTTGTTGCTCTTCGCCTTCTTCATGCTCTGCATGACCTTGCCGGGCATGGAGCCGATATAGGTCCGCCGGTGGCCGCGAATTTCGGCCTCGTCCCGGACCCCGCCCAAGGACATACGCACGAAGTTGCGGCCCGTGGCACGCGCGATCGAGCGGCCGAGCGAGGTCTTGCCGACGCCCGGAGGGCCGACCAGGCACAGGATGGGCCCGCGGTTCTTGGTCGTGCGCTGCTGCACGGCGAGATATTCCAGAATCCGTTCCTTGACCTTCGCCAAGCCATAGTGATCGGCATCCAGGATCTCGGCGGCTTTGGCGATGTCGCGCTTGACCTTGCTGCGCTTGCCCCAGGGCATCGACAGCATCCAGTCGAGATAGTTGCGCACCACCGTCGCTTCGGCCGACATCGGGCTCATATTGCGCAGCTTCTTCAGCTCCGCCTTGGCCTTTTCCTTGGCTTCCTTCGACAGCTTTGTCTTGTTGATGCGCTCTTCGATCTCGCCGAGCTCGTCCTTGCCGTCCTCGGTCTCGCCGAGCTCCTTCTGGATCGCCTTGAGCTGCTCGTTCAGGTAATACTCGCGCTGCGTCTTCTCCATCTGGCGCTTGACGCGGCCGCGGATCTTGCGCTCGACCTGGAGAACGCTGATCTCGCTCTCCATGAAGCCGTAGACCTTCTCCAGCCGCTCGGAAACGCTCTCGACCTCAAGAAGCTCCTGCTTGTCGGAGATCTTGAGCGCGAGATGGGACGCGATGGTGTCGGCGAGTTTGCTCGGATCCTCGATCTGGTTGACCGAGACCAGCACCTCGGGCGGCACCTTCTTGTTGAGCTTCACATAGCTCTCGAACTGCGACACCGCCGAGCGCGCCAGGGCCTCGACGTCCTTGCCCGTCGAAACCAAGTCCGGGATCATCCGGGCATGGGCCTGGAAGAAGTCCTTGTTGTCGAGGAAATCGACGATTCGCGCGCGACTGCCACCCTCGACCAGAACCTTCACGGTCCCGTCGGGCAGCTTCAGGAGCTGCAGAACGGAGGCGATGGTGCCGACCGAATAGATGTCTTCCTTCGTCGGGTCGTCCTGGCTCGCGTTCTTCTGGGCGACCAGCAGGATCTGCTTGTCGTCCTTCATGACGTCCTCAAGCGCACGGACGGATTTCTCGCGGCCGACGAAGAGCGGCACGATCATGTGGGGGAACACCACGATATCGCGCAGCGGCAGAACCGGGAAGATGTCGCCAGATGAGGTCATCGGGTCCTTAACTACTTTAAAATCTCACCGGGACCGGACGGCCTCGGCACCCAAACTCTTCGCCGGAGGTCCGGCGGGCCCATAGTTATTTGGCGATCGGGCGATGTCGGTTCAAGGTCCGGCGCGACGGGCATCCGCGCACCGGCGCCGTCAAGCTCCCTTCCCGACATCCTCCTGGCGTTCGGAGTAGATGTAGAGCGGCTGGGCCCGGCCCTCGACGACCTCGCCGTTGATCACCACCTCCTCGACGCCCTCCAAGGACGGCAGCTCGTACATCGTATCGAGCAACACGCTTTCCATGATCGACCTCAGGCCGCGCGCGCCGGTCTTACGGGCGATGGCCTTCTTGGCGACCTGGATAAGGGCGTCGTTGGCGAACTTCAGCTTGATCGATTCCATCTCGAACAGGCGGGAATACTGCTTCACCAGCGCGTTCTTGGGCTCGGTCAGGATCTCCATGAGGGCTGCCTCGTCGAGATCGTTCAGGGTCGCGACGACAGGCACACGGCCGACGAATTCGGGGATTAGGCCGAACTTCAGCAGATCCTCAGGCTCGACCTCCTTCAGGATCTCGCCGGTCTGACGCTCGTCCACCGCCCTTACGTCGGCGCCGAAGCCGATCGCCTTGCCCTGGCCCCGGGCCGAAATGATCTTCTCGAGGCCGGAGAAGGCGCCGCCGCAGATGAACAGGATGTTGGTGGTGTCGACCTGCAGGAACTCCTGCTGCGGATGCTTGCGGCCGCCCTGGGGCGGGACGCTGGCGATCGTGCCTTCCATGATCTTCAAGAGCGCCTGCTGGACGCCCTCGCCCGACACGTCGCGGGTGATCGAGGGGTTGTCCGACTTGCGGCTGATCTTGTCGACCTCGTCGATATAGACGATGCCGCGCTGGGCCCGTTCGACATTGTAGTCGGCGGATTGCAGCAGCTTCAGGATGATGTTCTCGACGTCCTCGCCGACATAGCCCGCCTCGGTCAGGGTCGTGGCGTCGGCCATCGTGAACGGCACGTCGAGGATGCGGGCGAGCGTCTGGGCCAGGAGCGTCTTGCCGCAGCCCGTCGGGCCGACCAGCAGGATGTTCGATTTGGCCAGCTCGACATCGTTGCTCTTCGAGCCGTGATTGATCCGCTTGTAATGGTTATGGACCGCGACCGACAGCACGCGCTTGGCATGGTCCTGCCCGATCACATAGTCATTGAGCACATTGCAGATATCCGCCGGCGTGGGCACCCCGTCGCGCGTCTTGACGAGCGCGCTCTTGTGCTCTTCCCGGATGATGTCCATGCATAGCTCGACGCACTCATCGCAGATGAATACCGTCGGGCCGGCTATGAGCTTCCTGACCTCGTGCTGGCTCTTGGCGCAGAACGAGCAGTAAAGTGTATTCTTGGAATCGCCGCCACTAAGCTTCGTCATTCGCTCTCTGCCACCGGTTGCCGGGCTACGCTCGCATTTCCTCCGTGCGCTTCCGCGTTCTTATCGGTTCTTTAGAAGGCTCCTTCTGACAGCCCCGGCTTCCGTATTTCCACCCCTTACTCGGTTCCGTGATCACCCCTAGTCTCGTATGAAACCATCGCCACGTCCAAGAGTTTCATACGCTAAGGCTCCACTGTTCAATATTTCATTAACACCTCGGTGTTGACAAGCCCATTAGGCCGAATTCCCTCCATCGGTCCCTGCCTCGCCCGACGCCTTCCGTAATTCGAGGACCTGATCGACGAGCCCGAAGGCCTTGGCCTCCTCGGCGGTCATGTATTTGTCGCGATCCACCACGGATTCGATCTCCTCGAGCGGCCGGCCGGTATGCGTCTGATATATCTTGTTTAGCCGGGCCCGCATCGCAAGGATTTCCTCGGCCACGATTTGAATGTCGACCGCCTGGCCGCGTGCGCCGCCCGAGGGCTGGTGCATCATGATCCGGGCGTTCGGCAAGGCATAGCGCTGGCCCGGCTCGCCGGCCGCCAGCAGAAGCGAACCCATCGAGGCCGCCTGGCCGACGCACATCGTCGACACCCTGGGGCGAATATATTGCATCGTGTCGTAGATCGCGAGCCCCGAGGTCACCACGCCGCCCGGCGAGTTGATGTAGCAGGAAATTTCCTTCTTCGGGTTTCGCGCCTCGAGGAAAAGAAGCTGGGCAGTGACGAGACTCGCGAGCGAATCTTCGACCATCCCGTTGATGAAGATGATGCGGTCTTCCAGGAGCCGGGAATAGATGTCGTAGGCGCGCTCGCCGCGATTGGTCTGCTCGACCACCATCGGCACGAGGTTGTTGGTGAACTTTTCGACGATGTGTGCCATTCAGCTTGTCCTCGTTTGGGTCCCGTCTTCCGGCGAGTGCCGGCTCGGCCGCAACTCTACTCTTCCTTGGCTTTCGCCTTCTTGGCCTTCGCCGTGGATTTTTTGGCCGCAGCCTTCTTGGCCTTCGGCTTCTCCTCGGCGGCTTGCTTGGTCTCGGTTTCCTCGTCCGGATCCCGCGCCAGTTCCTCCCGCGACACGGTCCGGTCGCTCACCTCGGCCATCTCGATGATGAAATCGACGACCTTATCCTCGAACAGGGGCGCCTGAAGCTGGGCCAGGGCGCTTGGATTCTGACGGAAGAAATCGAAGACCTGCTGCTCTTGACCGGGGAAACGACGTGCCTGGTTTGTCATCTCGCGGTTAATTTCGTCTTGCCCCACCGTTATATTGTTGCTGGTGCCGATTTCCGAAAGGAGCAATCCGAGCCGGACCCGGCGTTCCGCAATCGACATGTATTCCTTGCGCTGCTCGTCGGTCAGCTCCGGCGCCGCCGGGGCATGGTCGTGATCATGGTCGTGCTCATGATCGTGGTCGTGGTCGTGGTCATGATCGTGTTCCGCGCCTTGTTCGTCGGCCATCTGGCGTGCGATCTGGTCGAACTCGGCCTGGACCATGCCTTCCGGCACGGGGAAATCATAAGAATTCGGCGAGCTTGTCCAGGAGCGACCGTTTCAGACGCAGGCGTGACAGGCCGGAATAATCCCGCTGGATCTGGTCGCTGATCGCCTTGCGCAGCGCCTCGACATTCTCCAGGCCCATCGACTTGGCGAACTCGTCGTCGATCTTCGGCTTCACGGCCTGACGGACTTCCTTGACCTTGACGGAGAAGACCGCGTGCTTGCCGGCCAGCTCCTTGGCGCCGTAATCCTCCGGGAAATCGACCTCGACGGTGCGGTCCTCGTCGGCCTTGGCGCCGGTGAGCTGCTCCTCGAAGCCGGGCACGAACATGCCCGAGCCGAGCACGATCTGGACGCCCTCGGACGACCCGCCCTCGAACGCCTCGCCGTCGACCTTTCCGACATAGTCGATAAGCACGGCGTCGCCGTCCTTGGCCGTATAGCCCTTATCCTCGACCGCCTCGAACTTCTTGTTCTGCTCCACCAGCCGGTCCAGCGCCTCGTCGATCTCCTGGGGCGCGACCTCGGCGACCAGGCGCTCGAGCTCCATGCCCTTGATATCCTTGACCTCGATCTTGGGCAGCACCTCGACGCTGATGGTGTATTCGAGGCCCTGGCCCTCCTCGAACTTCTTGACGTCGATGGACGGTTGGACGGCGGGACGGACGGCTTTGTCTTCGAAGGCCTTCTGGGAGGTCTCGTTGACCGTCTCCTCCAGCACCTCGGCGCGGATTGCCGGCCCGTGCATCTTGCGCACCAGCGACGGCGGCACCTTGCCCGGCCGGAAGCCGGCCATGCGGATCTTGCCGCTTATTTCCTTAAGTTTCTTATCGACCTTCTGGTCGATATCGGCCGCGTCCAGCACGACACTGTATTCGCGCTTCAAGCCGTCGGCCTTGATCTCGGTAACCTGCATAAAACCCATCCGTAACGTTTGACGTCGCTAACCCATCACCCGCGGCCGCCGCAACCTACATTGCCGACGGTCTCCCCCGGGCGGGATTGGTGCGGGCGGAGGGACTTGAACCCCCATGACCTAAGTCACCAGAACCTAAATCTGGCGTGTCTACCAGTTCCACCACGCCCGCCCGATCATACACGCTCGGCGCTGCCGCCGAGAAGGTGCGGGACATTAGCCGCCCAGGCTACGCTTGTGAAGCGGTATCAGGCCCACAATTCCTTAAGTACGCCGGGCAATGCCTCGCTCAAGTCCTCGGCGATCAGGCCGGGCCCGAAGGCGCTCGCCGCCGCCCCGTGGAGCCACACGGCAGCCGAAGCGGCCTCGAAGGCGGGCATGGACTGAGCCAGGAGGCCGATGCAGACCCCCGCCAGCACATCGCCGGCGCCGGCCGTGGCGAGGGTCGGGGGCGCATTGGCGTTGATTGCGGCCCGGCCGTCGGGCGCGGCGATGACGGTATCCGGGCCCTTCAGAAGCACCGTCGCTCCGGCGCGCTCGGCCGCTTTTCGGGTTCGGGTCAGCTTGTCGGCATCGTCGGGGCCGAAAAGCCGGGCGAATTCACCGTCATGGGGTGTCAGGATGCAGGTCTCGTTGAGGGCCTCGAAAAGCTCGCCGGCCCGCCCTTCGAAGCTCGTCAGGGCGTCGGCATCCAGCACGCAGGCCTTGCCAAGCCCGAGCGCCGTGAGGACATTCGCCCGCGTCGCCTCCGACACGCCATTGCCCGGCCCCAGAAGGACGGCGTTGCGCCGTTCATCCGTCAACTGCCGGCCAAGAGCATCGGAGCCGTCGAACGCACCGACCATCACCGCCGTGAGCTGGCTCGCATTGATCGCCAATGCATCCGGCGGCCCGAGCACGGTAACGAGCCCCGCCCCGGCTCTCAGCGCGCCCCGCGCCGCGAGCCGTGCCGCGCCTGTATGCGCCATGCCGCCGCTCACTACGATCGCGTGACCGCGCCGGTATTTGTGGCCGTCAAGCTGGGGGCTTGGAAAGTCTGCGAGCCAGAGGCCGGGCGCATTCTCGAAGCAGTCAGGACCGATCTTCTCCAGCACTGTCTCGGGGATGCCGATATCGCCGACCACGGTCTCGCTGCAAAGAAACCGCCCCGGCACAAGAAGATGGCCGGGTTTCTTACGGAAGAAGGTGACCGTCAGCGCACATCGCGGCGCAGTGCCGAGCACCCGGCCGGTATCGCCATGCACCCCGCTTGGGATATCGACGGCCACGCAGTCGAGCCCCCGCTCGTTGACCGCATCGATCACCTCGGCGGGCGCTCCCGAAACCTCGCGGGAAAGCCCGGCCCCAAACAGGGCGTCGATGACGAGCGCGGCGCCATCGAGACATGCCGGCGACAAGGGCTCGACCTTGCCGTCCCACTTTTCGGCCATCGCCGCCGCATCGCCCTTCAGCTTGTCCCGCGCGCCCAGGAGCGCGAGCCGCACATCCCAGCCGGACTCTTTGAGACGCCGTGCCACCACGAAACCGTCGCCGCCATTGTTGCCGGGGCCGCACAGCACGGTGACGGGGCGCGGCTCCCAGCGGGCACGGATTGCCTCCGCGACATGGCCCCCCGCGGCGTCCATCAGCGACAGGCTGGGCACTCCGCGTTCGGTGGCGAGGCCGTCGGCCGTGTACATCTGATCGGCGGTCAGCAGCGCATAGGGGGCCGGCGTGCGGCGCGCATCGCTAAAGCTGTCCGACATGGCTACTCCAAACGTAGAGCAAATGAAGGCTCAAAGCAGAAGGCGGCAAAAGACCGGGATTCGGCGCAAAATGATCACAGATTAAGGAAAATTTTAGCATTGTAGCCCGGAATGCCTCCAGACATTGTGGCAATTCTGGGGCAAACTGTCCCTAAGGGGGATAAATGTTCGAGGGCAACTCTTGTGCCGGCCGTCGCCGGCAGCGTAACGCGTCGTGTTTCTCCAAGATCACTCTAGCCGTTCTTTTGGCCGCACTCGCCGCGGGCTGCGCCCATTCCAACGTCGCCGGAATGAGCCAGCCGCATACCGGCGGCGCCGTGCCGCGCGACGCCTGGGGCAATCCCATCGTCGTCAGCGAGAATACGCGCTAGACCCACCGCGACCGAACGATTTCCTTCCGGAGCCCGGAATCCGGCGCGCCGGGGAGTTTGTTATGTCTGCGCCCGTCAGATTATGGTTAATTTTCAATTGCTTGATCGGCAGCAAGCGGTCTACTAAGATTGAGGTAGTAGTTGCCGGTTGGGGCCTTTGGCCCGGAATTCTGTGGTAGTGTGTAACATGTTAGTGCGCGTCCGAGTGCTTGCATTGTATGCGTTTGCGCTCGCTTTCGTCTCGTTCGGGTCGATTTCGGCGAATGCCGCCGCCGTTCCGATTTTCGATAGCGGCACCCTGATCGGCGCCTCTGGCGTCCTGGTCGGCGGGACGAACTACGACGTGTCGTTCGAGGACGGCACCTGCATCGATTTGTTCGGGCCTTGCACGTCGGCCTCGAACGGCTTTGCCTTCCATGACCAAAGTTCGGCCGTCGATGCGGCCAACGCGCTTTTCAATCAAATATACAGCGGCTCGATTGCAACACCTCCCGTTACGCGAGGATGCGGCTCCGCGGCCGATTGCTATATCTACATCCCCTACGGCTTCCTCTCGAGTGTCTACGTCACCTCAGAATACCTACGAGTTTTTACAGGAGGCCATGACGTCAACGGTCCCCAATACCCTTACCCGAATTAGGATTTTGGATCGAGCGCGGCCCTCACCTACGCGGTCTTCACGCCGGCCGCGACCGCAGAGACCCCGCTACCGGGCGCCCTCCTGCTGTTCGCCTCGGGACTCGCCGGCTTGACGGCATTTGGCCGGCGGTTCGCCAGGGGCTGACCGGCCCCGAGTTCGATCAAATCCCGGAAGGACTCCAAGCCTCGCGGTTCGTCCCGTGACCGCGCCCTCTGCGCCTGAGGCCTAATTGCCGTCGGGCGGGGCCAGAGCATGTGACTGTAAGGTGAGCGCCCGCCAACGGCCGTCGCGTTTCACATAAGTCGCGTTGAGACGCATAACCACCGAGAAGGGCTTGCCTTCGTTTGTCCCTCGAAGCGTATCGTCTTCGAGAACGACCGCCGTGTCGCCGTTGACGACCAGGTGCCGGTTGCTCAGCGCCTGTGACACGTGTTGGCCCGCCGTGTATCCAGTGACGCGCGCAATGAAGGTTTCCCGATCGACAGGCTCTCTATCAGAACTGCTGGCCTGAAAATCCTCATGCAGAATGCTTCGCAATGTTTCGGCGTCGCCGTCGATTTCGGCCTGGATCCATTTCATTTCGATCGCCTGGATTTCCTTGTCGACCTGAGCCTGCCGTGACGAGCCCTCTTCGGCCATCGCGCTGCTGAACGCCACGGCCACGAACAAACAGACTGTCGCAGTGAACAGGTGTCGAACCATGTGCCTCTCCTGCGTTGGAACCCCGATCGCCGCTCTGCTCCCGATACACAGACCGGGGTAGCCCGTTTCGCCAAGAGGTTGTCTTTTTATCAGAAGACGGGCCTCCCGTCCCGTTCTTGTACCGGAGGGGCGCATTGCCCCCGGCCCCGCAACACAGGTCTCGCGGCCCCAAATTTCACCGCAACCCTGGATTTGCCCTTTCTTTACTTTTTCGTCTCAGGACTCTTGTTGTTTCAGCGTAGCTCCTTACTCTGACGGGGGAGTCCAAACCTATGAGATCGACCTATTTCCTTTTGCTGGTGTGCGCCCTGGCTCTTCCGGCGATCCAGGCAAGCGCCACATCCCTTGACGGCATCTACACCGGCGTGCTGTTCGACGATCAGATCAGCCGCGGGCACGCGACCGTCGATACTCTGAGCATCGGATCCGTTAAGAAGAATGGCGTCGGAGGCTCGGCGGTCGTCGGCTTTTCCTATGAGCTGGACGACTGGATCCTCTCCCTCGAGGGCGATGCAACCCTGAATTCCGCCAAGGAGGTCTGGTCGAAGGAGTCCTGGTGGGCCCCACTCATGGACGATCTCGGATACGTTCCAACCGACTACACGGCATCGACGAAATTCCAAAGGAGCTTCGGCTTCCTCGCTCGCTATGGCTACACCTTCGGGGATTCGGTCTTTCTCTATGGCAGCGTCGGCTGGATCGAGACCTGGCTGAGAACCACGTTTACGGATGTCAGCGACCCCAGCGCGCCACTCGCGGTCAAATTCAAGGATCACATGACCGGGTTTAGATATGGGGCCGGGGTCGAGGTCCCGGTCGCAAATAGCCTAAGCATTCGCGGCGAATATCTGCACACAAACTACAAGAATTACGCCTTCGAAGTGAGCGACGGCGTCTCCGTATACGACCTGCTCGTCAATCCTTCGGCGGATACATTCCGTCTCGGCCTCGTGTTCCATTGGTGACCTAAGACGGCAGGCTCAATGCGTTAATCGCTGGTGGCGCAGGGCAACGCTACTCGCCCGCGTGAGTGGGGGCGTGAACGATCCTATAGCCAAGCGCTTCCAGCCCGACTTTTGCGGCGTCTGGAAATATGTGAGCGCCGTACGCCACACCACCGATGATCGCGGCCAGCCACGTGAACAAGTCACCGTAGTTCTTTGAGACGGAAAGCAGGTCGCACACCAGCATTACAGGCGCTGCGGCGAATATCCCACCACCGACGCATCCCACGCCTTGGAGAAATGCAAACGCAAAGAAGGCTTTAAATTTTTCGACCCATTGATCGTAACCCACGCCGATCCTATGCAAACTGGCCATAGCGTCTTCTCCGCCGTTGGTGTGGATGACCAGAGACCATTAAGCGCTCTAGCAGTTTCAGTTTTCTAAATTTCCGCTACCCTTTCGGCAGGTCCACAACCGCCAAGGAGACGAGGCATGGCTCAACAACATGGTGACGACTCAGTTAATCAAACCCCTCCTCCCGTGTCCTTAGGGCAGGACGAAACCGCAAAAGACGATGCTGTAATGGATTACCTGAGGACGGTCCGGGTGCAGGCCAGTGCCCTGATTGGGGCAAGCTTCGTTGCAATCTTGGCCTTCTTGACGCTCGACAGGCCAAATGTCGTTGTAAACCTGACGCTCGACAAGCCAAACGTCCTTTTCAACACTGTCCTTTCAAACCTCGCACTTCGCAGCTTCTCGATTTCGATTTTAATGAATTCACTTGTCGTGCGTACTGCATCGACGGCGAGTACGGAAAAAGCACGAATGTATTTCTTTGCAATGCACCGCATGCCTTTCCTTGCGATCTATATTGCTGGGCTTGGCACTGCCACATTTGGATTGATGTGTATTGTTACCTACCTTTCGTTTTGGGCGTTTAGTGCTACCGCCGTTCTCTTCTTCATTGCAGTTCCCTTTGCATCGCGGGTTCACAAAAAGTTGCTCGATGCATAGTTCGGGGGATGACATAACTTTCCCGATTTCAAAATCTCCGTCTCAGAGGCCCATACAGCGCCGGGCTGGCCTGGGGACATCCGGGTACCGGGTAGGGCCGCGAGGCTCACAGGCGAGTCCGGAAATCGATAGAGGATAGGCTAGCGTGAACGCATTGAGGATCGCCCGGATCGCACTGGTGGTAAGTATCGCCATCTATGCGGGGGTTCTTTTGCTGCAATGGCTGAGGATCGGCGCATCCGATCTGTTGTTTCTGCTTGGCGCAGGTTCCGTGATTGGTATCGCCCTCAGCGCGATAGCCTGTGTTCTCTTGGCGCGACCCACTTTTCGGCGGCGATAGTCGTAGCGGGACCCATGTCGACCGGCCTACTCTCGACTACCCGGCCGGGGGAACCTGCCCGGTGGGGCCGCGAGACCGCAGAAAACCGCCGATCCCCGGCCCCGACAGGGTGCCGAAATCCGGCTTGAGGCTAACTCTGAGGTCAAAAAGGGCGGTCACGCAAACGCGAAACCGCCGCTAAGTCTTTGGAAAAAATGGGGCGAGCGATGGGAATTGAACCCACGACCCCCAGATCCACAATCTGGTGCTCTAACCAACTGAGCTACGCTCGCCGTCGCGGGTTTCTTTATCGGTAAGCCCAGACAGCGTCAAGCGTCGCGCCTGTACGAAAAATCGGGCGAGCCGGTCCGAGGCTTCGGCGAGCAGCTCGTCCGCTTACAGAAGCAGAACCGGGCGAGATGGGTGATCTCGGCTCCTCGCAGAACGCGCTGACCGGAACCGCCGCGACGCCCGCTTCCTTGGTGATGAACTGGCAGAATTCGTCGTCCGGCCCGTTGAAGCCGAGCGGGCGGAAATCGGCGGTCATGAAATAGGTGCCCTGGGTTTCCAGCACCTCGAACCCGCGCGTTTGAGGCCCTCGCCCAGGAGATCGCGCTTGGCCTCCAGGCTCGATCGAGAGGCCTGTGAAAAAGCCGTCGTCCTTGCCCAGGCCATAGGCGACCGCGGCCTGTAGATTGGGCGGCGTGGTGAAGGTGAGGAACTGGTGGGCCTTGGCGATGGTCTCGAGAAGCACCGGCCCCGCCGAGATGTAGCCGACCTTCCAGCCGGTAAGCGACAGGGTCTTGCCCGCCGAGCCGATCCGCGCCGTCCGCTCGCGCATGCCCGGCAGGGTCATGATCGGGATATGGCATGGCCGGAGAAGACGAGGTGCTCATAGACCTCGTCGCAGATCGCCATCGCATCGTAACGCAGCACCAGGGCGGCGATCGCCGACAGCTCCTCTCGGCTGAACACCTTGCCGGTCGGGTTCATCGGCGAATTCATCAGGATCAGCTTGGTCTTGTCCGAAAACGCCGCCGTCAGCTCATCCAAAGGCAGCGACCAGTCGGGCGGCCGGAGGCTTACGATCTTCGGCACCGCCCCCGCCAACCGAATAATCGGCAGATAGGAGTCGTATAGAGGCTCGATCACCACCGCCTCGTCGCCCGGGCTCAACAGCGCCAGAAGGCAGGCCGCCAGGGCTTCGGTCGCGCCCGAGGTGATCACCACTTCCTCGCGCCAGTCGATATCGAGGCCGTAGAACCGGCGATTGTTCTCCGCGACGGCCTGACGCAGCGCGGGCAGGCCCATCATCGGCGGATATTGGTTCGGGCCGTCGATCAGCGCCTTGGCCGCGACCGCGCGGACATCGTCCGGCCCCTCGTCGTCCGGGAAGCCCTGGCCGAGATTGATCGCGTCATGCTCCTGGGCCAGCGCCGACATGACCGTGAAGATCGTCGTGCCCAGGCTCGCGAAAGTGCTGTTGGCGGGTTTCATGATAGGGTTTTAGGCCGGATCGGACGAGGAGATGGCGCGAAAACTTGCACAAAAAGGCATCAATATGCCCACGAAGCGATCAATCTGGTCGGAATTGCACAATGCGGATGGACCGTAATGGGCTGGTTGCCTAATATAGCGACCACTTCCCGGGTGGCACGCTCTGTGCATTTACCCCGTCCGTATCCAAGCCTCATTTCCGAGGGATCATCTTAGAATTTAGCATCGCGCAATTCATGAAAAAAATCGAAGCTATCATCAAGCCCTTCAAGCTGGACGAGGTGAAGGAGGCCCTGCACGAAGTGGGCCTCCAGGGCATAACCGTAGTCGAGGCCAAAGGTTTCGGCCGCCAGAAGGGGCATACCGAGCTTTACCGGGGCGCGGAGTATGTCGTCGATTTCCTGCCCAAGGTGAAGATCGAAATCGTCCTGGAAGACAGCCAGGTCGAGCGGGCCGTCGAAGCCATCCAGCAGGCCGCACGGACCGGCCGGATCGGGGACGGGAAGATTTTCGTAAGTTCGATCGAAGAAGCGATCAGAATCAGAACTGGCGAAACCGGGGCCAACGCCATCTAGCCGTTGGTCGACAGAAATCAACGATTTGGAATCACGAGGAGCAACAGGAACGCAAACATGTCTGACGTAGCAAACATCCTGAAGACCATCAAAGACAAAGAAATCGCCTATGTCGACCTCCGGTTCACCGACACCCGCGGGAAGTGGCAGCACGTCGCCATGGATGCGGACCTGATCGACGAGGATACCTTCACCGACGGCGTGATGTTCGACGGCTCGTCCATCGCCGGCTGGAAATCGATCGACAAATCCGACATGACGCTGATGCTCGACCCCTCGACGGCGGTCATGGACCCGTTCGCCGCCCAAAGCTCGATGATCATCATTTGCGACATCCTGGAGCCGGAAACCGGCGAGCCCTATGAACGCGATCCGCGCTCGATCGCGAAGAAGGCCGAAGCCTATATGACGCATACCGGGATCGGCGACACCGCCGTGTTCGGTCCCGAGGCCGAATTCTTCATTTTCGACGACGTCAAGTTCGGCGTCTCGCAGACCCGGACGTTCTATGAGATCGACGAGCGGGAATTGCCGGCCAACTGGGGCAAGCACTATGCCGAGGGCAACCTCGGCCACCGTCCGGGCCCGAAGGGCGGCTACTTCCCGGTTCCGCCGATCGATTCCCATTCCGACATCCGCGCCGAGATGCTGACCACCATCAAGGAGATGGGCGTCGTCGTCGAAAAGCATCACCACGAAGTGGCGCCGGCCCAGGACGAGCTCGGCATCAAATTCGGCACGCTGACCAAAATCGCCGACGGCATGCAGATCTATAAGTACTGTCGTCCACAACGTCGCCCATTCCTATGGCAAGTCGGCGACTTTCATGCCGAAGCCGATGTGGAACGACAACGGCTCGGGCATGCACGTTCACCAGTCGATCTGGAAGGACGGCAAGCCGACCTTCGCCGGCAGCGGCTATGCCGACCTGTCCGACACCTGCCTCTACTATATCGGCGGCATCATCAAGCACGCCAAGGCGATCAACGCCTTCACCAACTCGCTGACCAACAGCTACAAGCGGCTGGTCCCGGGCTTCGAGGCGCCGGTACTGCTGGCCTATTCCGGCACGCAACCGTTCGGCCTCGTGCCGTATTCCGTTCGCGTCGAGCCCGAAGGGCAAGCGCGTCGAAGTCCGCTTCCCGGATCCGGGCTCGAACCCCTATCTGGCCTT
The DNA here is from genome assembly GCA_963732795.1 of uncultured Alphaproteobacteria bacterium. Taxonomy (GTDB): domain Bacteria; phylum Pseudomonadota; class Alphaproteobacteria; order CAVTAV01; family CAVTAV01; genus CAVTAV01. The sequence continues at coordinate 831,882 of CAVTAV010000002.1, forward strand.
CGCCGCCATGCTGATGGCCGGCCTCGACGGCATCGAGAACAAGATCCATCCGGGCGATCCGATGGACAAGGATCTCTACGCCCTGCCGCCGGAAGAGTTGAAGACGATCCCGACCGTTTGCGGCTCGTTGCGTCAGGCCCTGCGAAGCTCTCGAGGCGGACAACGACTTCCTGCAGAAGGGCGGCGTGTTCTCCAAGGACATGATCGAAGGCTATATGGAACTGAAATGGACCGAGGTCATCGCGTTCGAGACGACCCCGCATCCGCTCGAGTTCCAGATGTACTATTCGGTCTGATTCCGGCCGCAATACGCGATCAAGGGGAGAGCCGCGGCTCTCCCCTTTTTCGTGCCTGCGATCCGAAAACGCGGCGTCTCAGCCGCCAACAAAAAGCAAAACCCTCCAGCCGTCGAGGGATGGAGGGTTTTCAATTGCGAATGCTGGCGCGGGGATTATTCCGAGCCGGAGCCCCCGCTGCGATAGCTCGACACCGATGACGGCGGCGGAGGCGGCGGTGGCGGCGTCATCGACGGCGCGGGCCGGCGATCCGCCGGAGACCGGCGACACATTGGGGCGCCCGCCGCCGTGCAGCGAGCTGCTCGTTCTGAACATGGACATCGAGACTGAGCGTGGTCAGGTTGATTCCGTTGACGGAAACCTCCGCCCGCCCCTTCAGCATCAGCTGACTCCAGATCGCGCCGGCCACGGTTTCCATGGCTTTGGAAAAACTGTTGTCCATATCTCGCTCTCTCCGTTTGTCCGTCACATCGTTCGGCGGCTGACGCGACCCCCCCTGCCCCCTGGCCGGGGAAGGCGATTAACCGACTCTAAATCAGAGAAACGGAAAACGCTAGCGGCAATAGCCACTTATCTGTGCATGGATTGCCAGAGCGCGGCGCCGGAGCGGCGGCTCGACGCCACGAGAGCTTTGGCATACATGCGGTGCGGCAATCATACCGTATGTTGTTGTTGGCGACGCGGCCGATCCATTATAAGGGGTCTGAAGAGGCCCTCCAGAGACGAGTATGGTGCATGAGTCAGACTGCCGACCTGTTCGAGCAAGTTTCCCGCAGCAAAGATCAGTATTCCGCAAAGGACATCGAGGTCCTGGAGGGGCTTGAGCCGGTCCGTCGGCGGCCGGGCATGTATATCGGCGGCACCGACGACCGCGCGATGCATCATCTGGCGGCCGAAGTGCTCGACAACGCGATGGACGAGGCGGTCGCCGGTCATGCCAGCCGGATCGAAGTCGAGCTGGAGGCGGACGGCACCCTCTCGGTCACCGACAACGGGCGCGGCATCCCGATCGACAAGCATCCGAAATTCAAGGACAAGTCGGCGCTCGAAGTGATCATGACCACGCTCCATTCGGGCGGCAAATTCTCCGGCGAGTCCTACCGCACGGCGGGCGGCTTGCACGGCGTCGGCGCGTCGGTCGTGAACGCCCTGTCGGAGTTCATGGAAGTCGAGATTGCGCGCGACAAGAAGCTCTGGGCCCAAAGCTATGCCCGCGGCAAGCCGACCTCGCACGCTCAAATCCAAGGGCGAGGTCAACAACCGGCGCGGCACGAAGATCCGGTTCCGCCCCGACCCGCAAATCTTCGGCGCCAAGGCGGCGTTCCGCCCATCCCGCGTCTATCAAATGGCGCGGTCAAAGGCCTATCTCTATCGCGGCGTCGAGATCCGCTGGAAATGCGATACCGCCGCTGATCGGCGCCGGGGATCCGACGCCCGAGACCGACCGGCTGCATTTCCCCGGCGGGCTGGAGGACTATCTCGCCACGTCCTCGAAGGCGCGGCGACCGTGACACCCACTGCCGTTCACCGGCCGGGTCGCCTTCCCGGACAAGTCGGGACAGGTCGAATGGGCCATCGCCTGGCCGGTCGATACCGACGGCTTCTCGAGCTTCTATTGCAACACCGTACCGACGCCCGACGGCGGCACCCACGAAGCCGGCTTGCGCGCGCGCGCTGACCAAAGGCTTGCGGGGCTATGGCGAGCTGGTCGGCAACCGCAAGGCCGTCGTCGATCACGGCGGACGACGTGATCTCGACCGCCTCGGTCATGCTGTCGCTCTTCCTCAAGGACCCGCAGTTCCAGGGCCAGACCAAGGAGCGGCTGGCGAGCCAGGAAGCCACGCGCCTGGTCGAGAACGCGGTCCGCGACCATTTCGATCACTGGCTCTCGGGCGCGCCGGACGTCGCCAACAAGCTTCTGGAATATGTCATCGAACGCGCCGACGAGCGGCTGCGCCGCCGCCAGGAGAAGGAGGTCAACCGCAAGCAGGCGACCCGCAAGCTGCGCCTGCCCGGCAAACTCGCCGATTGCAGCCGGAACTCGTCCGAAGGCACCGAGATCTTCATCGTCGAGGGCGATTCCGCCGGCGGCTCGGCCAAACAGGGCCGGGTGCGCGAGACCCAGGCGATGCTGCCGCTTCGCGGCAAGATCCTGAACGTCGTCAGCGCCTCGGATTCCAAGGTCCACGCCAATCAGGAGCTGTCGGACCTCGTCCAGGCCTTGGGCTGCGGCGTCGGCGCGCAAATTCCGCGAGGAGGATCTGCGCTACGAGAAGGTCATCATCATGTGCGACGCCGATGTCGACGGCGCCCATATCGCCACGCTGCTGATGACCTTCTTCTACCGCGCCATGCCGAAGCTGATCGACGGCGGGCATCTCTATCTCGCCATGCCGCCGCTCTACCGCCTGAGCCAGGGCGGCAAGACCCTCTACGCCCGCGACGATGCCCATCGCGAGGAACTGCTGAAATCGGAGTTCAAGGCCAACGCAAAGGTCGAGGTGAGCCGCTTCAAGGGCCTCGGCGAAATGCCGCCCGCCCAGCTCAAGGAGACCACCATGGCCCCCGGCAAGCGAACCTTGCTGCGGGTCATCGTTCCCGAGGAAGCCGTCGCCGCCAAGGACACCGACCGGCTCGTCGAACGCCTCATGGGCCGCAAGCCGGAACTCCGTTTCGAGTTCATCCAGGAAAACGCGAAATTCGTCGAGGACGTGGATATCTAGGGAGGTAGGTGCTAAACCGTCCTTCAGGTCCGGGAGGCTGGATGTCCCGGAGGGCGTCTGCCATGAAACCGGCACCGATTCTCAGCGTTTTGCACCATTGTCACCTGCTTCAGCCTTTCCGCGCTCGCCGCGGAGGCGCCGCCGGTCTATACGCCTGGGCTGGGCGAAATCATGAGCTTGCAGCAGATGCGGCATTCCAAGCTATGGTCGGCCGGAGAGGCTAGCAACTGGCCGCTGGCGTCCTACGAGCTCGACGAGTTGAAGGAAGGCTTCGACGACGCCAAGACCTTCGACCCGAAGCACGAGGGTCAGCCGATCGCCGGACTGATCAAGGAGATTACGCCGGCCCCGCTCACCTTGCTTGAGGCCGCGATCAAGGCCAAAAGCAAAGCGCGCTTCTCCGCCGCCTTCGATCAGCTCACCGCCGCCTGCAACAATTGCCATGAGAGCGCGGACAAGCCATTCATCCACATTCAGCGGCCGGCGTCATCGCCTTATACGAACCAGGATTTCACGCCCCGGAGCTGAGACTAGGCCGTCAGCCACCGCCTGAGCTGAGCGTTGACGGCATCGGGCTGCTCGATGGTCGAAAGATGGCCGCTGCCCTCGATGACGGCGAGCTCGGCGTTCGGGATGCCGTCCGCGATCTCCCGGGCGACCTTGGGCGGCGTCAGGGCGTCCTCCTGGCCGACAACGACCAGGGTCGGGCAGTCGATGCTGGGCAGGAACGGGCGGTTGTCCGGCCGGCCGATGATGGCGGTCTGCTGGCGGATATAGCCGTCCACGCCGATTTCCTCCGCCATGTCGTGGACGAGGCGGACCAGCGCGGCGTCCTTCTGGTGCTCCGGACTGAGAAGGATGGGAATGAGGTCGTCGACCACACGGCGGAGATTGCCTTCCTCCTCCGCCCGCTGCATCGCTTTCCGCCGGTTCGCCGCCTGCTCCGGCAGATCGGCCCGGGCATTTGTGTCGAGAAGGGCGAGCCTGCGAATCCTCAGCGGCTCCTGACGCACCATCTCGAACGCGATATAACCGCCCATCGAGAGCCCTGCGAGGGCGAATTCGGGCGGCGCGTTGGCAAGGATGTCCTGAGCGGTCTGGATGATGTTGTTGTGGCGGTGGGTCTTAGGCACCCAGGACTTCGCGACCGAAGAGAGGTGTGCGATCTGGGGGCGCCACAACGCCTCGGTGCACAACAATCCGGGGACCAGGACGAGGGGTAGCGGTTCTGCCATGGCCCGACTATATCCCCTGTAAGCCCGCGATCAAGACATCCGGAAGGGCAATGATGTTCATAAGCCCTCTCATTATTTGACAGCCGCGCGGAAAAACATATGCTGCGCTCGACAAAGCCGACGGATTACATTGATAATCGCCCCGCCGACGGGACATCCTGGCCGTCGGGGCGGGTGTGAACCGGGCCCGATGGAAGAATGGCCTGACGAGAAGAGCATGACGTTTGCGGATTTAGGCCTGGGCGAAGGAACGCTCAAGGCCGTGACGGAAGCGGGGTACACGGAACCGACCCCGATCCAAGAAAAAGCAATTCCCAAAATCCTCGCCGGTAGCGATGTGCTCGGTATCGCGCAGACAGGTACCGGCAAGACGGCCGGTTTCACGCTGCCGATGATCGAGATCCTGAGCGCCGGCAGGGCAAAGGCCCGGATGCCGCGATCGCTGATCCTGGAGCCGACCCGGGAACTGGCGGCGCAGGTCTCCCAAAGCTTCGAGACCTACGGGAAATATCACCGCCTCACCATGGCGCTCCTGATCGGCGGCGTGTCCTTCGACGATCAGGACCGCAAACTCGACCGCGGCGTCGACGTGCTGATCGCCACGCCGGGCCGCCTCCTCGACCATTTCCAACGCGGCAAGCTGATGCTGAACGGCGTGCAGGTGCTCGTCGTGGACGAGGCCGACCGGATGCTCGACATGGGCTTCATCCCGGATGTCGAGCGCATCTGCAAGCTGATCCCCGGCAAGCGCCAGACCCTGTTCTTCTCGGCGACCATGCCGCCCGAGATCCAGCGCCTGGCGGATCAGTTCCTGGTCATGCCGACCGTGATCGAGGTGGCGCCGCGCACGTCTGCCGCCGCCACCGTGAGCCAGGCGCTCTGCGTCGTCGACGACATGGACAAGCGCGAGGCGCTGCGGCACTTCCTGCGGACCGAGGAGATCGGCAACGCCATCATCTTCTGCAACCGCAAGCGCGACGTCGATACGCTGTTCAAGTCCTTGAAGAAGCATGGCTTCGATGCCGAGGCCCTGCATGGCGATCTGACCCAGTCCCACCGCATGGACGTGCTGGAGCGGTTCCGCAACGGCGAGATCAAGCTTCTGGTGGCGAGCGACGTCGCGGCGCGCGGCCTCGACATCCCGGACGTCAGCCATGTGTTCAATTTCGACGTGCCCCAGCAGGCCGAGGACTACATCCACCAAATCGGCCGGACCGGCCGCGCGGGCCGGACGGGTCATTCGATGATGATCGCGACCCCCGACGACAGCCCTAACGTCCACGCAATTCAGAATTTAATCGGTAAACCGATCGAGCCCGTTTCGGTGCCGGATCTCGAGGCGCTGGACCTCGACGCCGATGACAAGTCAACACGGCGACGGCGTCGGCCCGTCAAGACGGCCGCCCGCTCCGCCAAACCTCGCCCGCGCGAAAACCCCGCGCCGAGAAGCCGCCCCGAGGGAAGGCCGCCACGAAGGCCGAGCCGAAAAAGGAAGCGCCGAAGCGCCGCCGAAAGGAAAAGCCGGCCGAAAACGACGACAAGGAAGTCGTCGGCATGGGCGATCACGTGCCCGCATTCCTGATGCGCAAGCCCAAATCGGGCTGAGCCCGGCCAGCCAGCGCTCCTCCCCTCCGACGGATCGATGCGACTTCCCCGATGAAGTCGCATTTCTGTTGACAAATTCCCGCCAAAACGCCCGCCGAACGACTGTTACCGCCGCGTTATGGAATTGATTTCATTACAAGTTTACACAACCGATTAGGACTTCCTTAGGGGCTCCTGACGTACATATTGTGCGGGCGAGCGCTTGCTCCAGCGGTGGGGCAGACGATCGCCATTCGCTGGAACGCTCAGCGGGAACCGCCGAAACCGGGGGGCCCGCGAAGCGCTCGCGGATAGGGGGTTTGGACGTGGACGTGACTGAGATCGCCAGAGAAAACCATCAGACTCGCTTCGGAGACGCTGTCGCTCCTGCGTCGGCACGACATCCCCGAGACGCCCCCCAACTACGAGATTTTCTACACCTATATCGCGGGCACGAATACCGAACTCGATCAGGCGATCGACGCCATCCTGCGCGACGGCGGCGAGTTCACCTCGGAGCAGCTCGACGTGCTGCAGAGCCGGTTCCTTGTAAGCCGGGCGGAGGCCGAGGCCGTCAGCCGCACCAACTTGTCGCTGCAATCGGCGATCGAGACCGTGATGGGCGTCATTGCCGAAGCGGGCGGCGACACCTCGCGGTTCGGCGAGACGATCCAGGTTCTGTCCAACCAGCTGACCGGCCGCGAAAGCGACACTCAGGTCAAATCGGTCCTGAGCAAGATCGTCGGCGAATCCCACGCCATGACGGCCCGGACCCGGCAGCTCGAAAGCAATCTCGAAGCCGCCTCCAGCGAGATCAGCGCGCTCCGCGAAACTCTCGAATCCGCGCGCCGCGAGGCGATCACCGATACGCTGACCGGCCTCGGCAACCGCAAATGCTTCAACGACGAGTTGCAGCGCGCGATCGCCCGCGCCCGGCGAGGACGGCGACCCCCTGTCCGTCGTGATCGGCGACGTCGACCATTTCAAGAAGTTCAACGACACCTGGGGCCACCAACTCGGCGACCAGGTGCTCAAGCTCGTCGGCTATTACTTCAAGGCCAAATCAAGGGCCAGGACACCGCGACCCGCTACGGCGGCGAGGAATTCGCGATCATCCTGCCGAGGACGCGGCTCTCGAGCGCCGTTCTGGTGGCGGATCACATCCGCCGCGCCGTCTGCGCCAAGAAGATGAAGAAGCGGACCACAGGCGAGACGATCGGCTATGTGACGATCTCCATGGGCGTCGCCGAATATCGTCCGGGCGAGGCTCATGCGGATTTCGTGGCCCGGGCCGACGAGAGCCCTCTATGCCGCCAAGCGCAACGGCCGCAACCGCGTGGTCAGCGAAGCCGACGTCGACGACCAACGCCCACCCCGACGGCTACGAGCGCGTCGTTCCCCTCGAAGCGCGGGCTCTAGCGGTCCAGCATATTCCGGACTTCCTTGGGCAGGCGGACGATCAGCCCGTCCAGCTCCTCCGTCATGACGATCTGGCAGCCGAGGCGTGAGGTTTCGGTCAAGCCGTAGGCGAGGTCGAGCATGTCGAGCTCGTCGTCGGAGGGTTCCTTGAGCTTGTCGATATAGGCCGGATCGACGATCACGTGGCACGTCGAGCACGCCATCGAACCCTCGCAGGCGCCTTCGATATTGACGTCGTTGGCATGGGCAATCTCGAGGACCGAGCTGCCGACCGGCGCATCGACCTTCGACGCGGGTCAGGCCGTCCGGCGAGACGAAAATCATCTTCGGCATAGGCCGGTCCTCATGCCGCTTCGCCGCGGCGCAAGCGCGTGACCGCGTCGGCGAAATGGCCGATCGCGAAGTCGATCTCCTCGACGGTGGTGAAGCGGCCGATCCCGAAGCGGATCGAGCTCTTGATCTCCGATTCCGACAGCCCGATCGCCGCCAGCACATAGGACGGCTCGTCAGACGCAGAGGCGCAGGCCGCGCCCGAAGAGACGGCGAGATCCCGCAGCTCGGCGATCAACAACTCGCCGTCGACGCCCTCGAAGCTCAGATTGATGTTGCCCGGATACCGCCGTTGCTCGTCGCCATTGAGCGTGATGCCGTCGAGCCGGTCGTGCAGGCTCGTCCATGAAGTGGTGGGACAGACCGACGATCCGCGCGCTCTCCTCCGCCAGTTCCTCGCGGGCGATCGCGCAGGCCTCGCCAAACCCGACGCAGAGCGCCGGCGACAAGGTGCCCGACCGGATGCCGCCCTCCTGCCCGCCGCCCGACAATAGCGGATCAAGCCGAACCCGCGACTTGCGACGGATATAGAGCGCGCCGATCCCTTTGGGTCCGTAAATCTTATGTCCCGACAGGCTCATCAGATCCACGAGCAGCGCCGGAGCGACGAGCGGGATCTTGCCGAGGGCCTGGGCCGCATCGGAATGGAAGAACACCTTGCGCTCCCGGCAGATCATGCCGATGTCGGACAGCGGCTGGATGACGCCGATCTCGTTGTTGACCGACATGACCGAAACCAGAATCGTCTTGTCGGTGATCGCCTCTTGGAGCTCGTCGAGATCGATCAGGCCGTTTCATCGACCGGCAGATAGGTGATGGAGAAGCCATCCTGCTCCAGCGACCGGCAGGCCTCCAGCACGCATTTGTGCTCCGTTGCGACGGTGACGATGTGATCGCGCTTGCCCGGCGCCTTGCGATAGAAGCGCGCCACGCCCTTGATGGCCAGATTGTTCGATTCCGTCGCGCCGGAGGTGAACACGATCTCCTTGGGGTCCGCGCCGACCAGGGCGGCGACCTGTCCCCTCGCCTTCTCCACCGCGTCCGCCGCGCGCCAGCCGAAGCTGTGGGACGTCGAATGAGGATTGCCGAAGATGTCGCGGTAATAGGGCAGCATGGCGTCGAGCACGCGCGGATCCATCGGCGTGGTCGCCTGGTAATCCAGATAGACGGGGGTTTTGACCGGCTGGTCGGCGGACTCAGCCATCGGCGCGCGCCTCGCCGGCCTTGTCGCGGGTGCGGGCATAGAGCGCCGTCCAGGCCGCGACGAGCCGCTCGACGTCTTCTTGCGTGGTGCGCCAGCCGAGGCTGATGCGGAGCGCCGTGCGGCTGGTATCGAAATCGACCGCCATGGCTTCCAGCACATGGGACCGCGTCACCTTGCCCGCCGAGCAGGCCGAGCCGGCGCTCACCTCGACACCTGCAAGATCGAGCGCCATGACCTGGGTTTCGCTGTCGACGCCCGGCATGGTGATGTTGAGGGTATTGGCGAGCCGCTGGACGCCCTTGCCGAACACGATCGCGCCGGGAGCGGCCTTCTTGAGCCGCGCCTCGATATCGTCCCGGAGCGCCGCGACACGCGTCATGTCGGCCCGGTCCGCCTCGGCGAGCTCGGCCGCCTTGCCGAAACCGACGATGCCGGAGAGATTTTCGGTGCCGCCCCGCCGGCCGCTCTCCTGCCCGCCACCGCGCTGCAGCGGCATGAGATCGAGGCCCTCGCGCACAACGAGCGCGCCGATGCCCTGCGGCCCGCCGATCTTATGGCCCGAGAGCTCATCAGATCGACATCGAGCGCCGCGAAATCGACCTTGAGCCGCCCGGCCGACTGCACGGCATCGCTATGGACATAGGCGCCTGCCGCATGGGCGATATCGGCGATCTCGCGGATCGGCTGGATGACGCCGGTCTCGTTGTTGGCATGATGGACCGAAACCACGACCGGGGCCTCACAGCCTTTCAGAAGCGTCCGCAGATCGGTCAGGTCAACCAGCCCCGTCTCGCCGACCGGGATCAGCCCGCATGGCGCGCCGAAATTGCCGGCCGCGCCCAAGACGGAATCATGATCCGCCGCGCAGACCAGGACATGCTTCGGCTCGAGGGCGTTCAGCGCGATATTGTTCGCTTCGGTGCCGCCGCTGGTGAACACGATCTCGAACGGCTTGGCGTTGACAAGCGCCGCGACCTTGGCCCGGGCATCCTCGACCATGCGGCGCGCCGCCCGGCCCGCGGTATGGACCGACGACGGATTGCCGCCCTTGCGCCAAAGCCTCGGCCATCGCCTCGATGACCTCGGGCTTCGCGGGGACCGTGGCGTTGTAATCGAAATAGCTTCTTACGGCTGTCATAACGGCGGTGGCCGCCCCACTACACGGACGGCGTTTCTTCCTTGCCTGTTTTTCTTCCTCGGCCCGAGCCGCCTCGCCGACCAACTTCAGCTCGCGCGTTTCCTGCTCGAGCTGCTCGATCCGAAGGGTCAGCCGGTGGACGATATCCATCAGCCCGTCGACCGACTTCGCGATCGGATCGGGCAAATCCTCGGGCGTGCCATAGGCGCAGAACTCGCCGTCCGCCGCCTTGCGACGGCCACGCACGATCTTGGCCGGCACGCCCGCGACGGTCGCGCCCTCCGGCACGTCCTTCACCACGACCGCATTGGCGCCGACGATCGCGCGCTCGCCGACCGTGATCGGCCCCAGCACCATCGCGCCGCCGCCGACGATCACGCCGTTCTTCAGGGTCGGATGGCGCTTGCCCTTCTCCAGGGACGTGCCGCCCAGGGTCACGCCCTGATAGAGGGTCACGTCGTCGCCGACCTCGGCGGTCTCGCCGATCACGACGCCCATGCCGTGGTCGATGAAGACCCGGTTGCCGATCTTGGCGCCGGGATGGATCTCGATGCCGGTCAGCACCCGGCCGACATGGGACAGGCAACCTGCCGAGCGAGATACCATTGCCGTTTCCACGCCCCATGCGCGAGGCGGTAACACATAAGAGCGTGCACGCCGGGATAGGCCAGGAACACCTCGAGCCGCGAGCGGGCCGCCGGGATCGCGCTCCATAACTGCTTGAATATCTGCCCGCAAATGCTTGAACATGTCGGAGTCTCTTGTCATTCAAACCGCCTGGCTGTGTTATAAGGGCCAACGGCCAACCGGTGATTCTACCGGTCACAGGGGCTATTGGCCAAGGCTTACATAGGTTTATCAGTCGGATCAATCAAGTTTTGCCACGAGCGCCAATGTGCGACCCGACAGGCGAGTTCGGCTTGAGTCGTGCATTTGCTCGGGGGAGTTAATCGAGCGTCACATGTACCAGCGGACTTTAACTCGCGTTCGGGCCGATAAGAAAAAGAATTCCATGCCCGAAATAATCTTCAATGGACCCGATGGCCGGCTGGAAGGCCGCTATCACCACGGCTCGGATCCCAACGCGCCGGTCGCTCTTGTTCTTCATCCCCATCCGCAGCATGGGGGCACGATGAACAACAAGATGGTTTATCGAATCTATCAGGTGTTCCAGAACCGGGGCTTTTCGGTCCTCAGGTTCAATTTCCGGGGCGTCGGCCGCAGCCAGGGCGAGTTCGACCACGGCGCGGGCGAGCTGAACGACGCCGCCGCGGCGCTGGACTGGATGCAGACCGTCAATCCCAACGCCCGCACGTGCTGGGTCGCCGGATTTTCGTTCGGCGCGTGGATCGCCATGCAGCTCCTGATGCGCCGGCCCGAGATCAGCGGCTTCATCTCGGTCGCGCCGCCCGCGAATATGTATGATTTCTCGTTCCTCGCGCCCTGCCCGTCTTCGGGCATCATCATCGAGGGTAACCGGGACACGGTGGCGCTCCCCGAGGCGGTCGCCAAGCTCGCCGACAAGCTCCGCGCCCAGAAGCAGATCACCGTCGATTACACCATCGTCGACGGCGCAGATCACCTGTTCACCGAGCGCCTGCCCGAGCTGATCGAGATCGTGGAAGGCTATCTGGAATCCCGCCTCGCGCCCGACGCGGACTAAGCGGCCTCAGGCCTTATCGTCCATCCAGACCAGCCGGTAGAGGTCGAACCGGCGGTCCCGGAGGTTCCTGACCGTCCCCTGCGCCCTCGCCCAGGACAGGTCGGTCATGTCGAGGTCCGCGACGCCCACCGTCTCGACATTCTCCGAGCTTTCGGCCGCGATGCCGTCGCGGGCGAAGGGAAAGTCGCAGGGCGTGAGGATGCAGGACTCGGCGTACTGGATGTCCATGTTCTCGACATTCGGCAAGTTGCCGACATTGCCGGCCATGATGACGTAGCACTGGTTCTCGACCGCCCGCGCCTGGCCGCAGTAGCGCACGCGAAGATAGCTCTGCCGGTTGTCGGTGCAGAACGGGATGAACAGGAGCCGGGCGCCTTCGTCCACCAGACGCCGCGCCAGCTCGGGAAACTCGGCGTCGTAGCAGATCAGCACGCCGATCGGCCCGCAATCCGTTCGGATGGTGGCGACCTGATCACCGCCCTGGATGTTCCACCAGTACCGCTCGTTCGGCGTCGGGTGGATCTTCTCCTGGGCATGGACCGAGCCGTCGCGCAGGAACACATAGGCGACGTTCTGGACCTCACCGTCCTCCGTGCGGGTCGGATGGGTGCCGCCGATAATGTTGATGTTATAGCCGATCGCGAGCTTGCGCATTTCCTCTGTGAAACGCGGCGTATAGCTGGTCAGGGCCTCGATCGCCTCGGCGGGCCGTAGTTTCCGCTTCTCCAGGGCCAGCAATTGCAGGGTGAAGAGCTCCGGGAAGGTGACGAAATCGCAGCGGTAGTCGGAGACGACGTCGACGAAATATTCGATGTTGCTCATGAACTCCTCGAAGCTGGAGATCATGCGCTGCTGGAACTGGACGGTCGCGACCCGCACGGTCTCCTTGAAGCCATGCGGCGTGTCCTGGGTTTCGTTGGCCGTCGAGGCATAGGGGTTGCGCCAGACCATGTGCGTGGCACAGCCGCCCGAGGCCGCGTCCGAGGACAGATAGTTCTTCAGGATGCCGATCGGCTCGAAGCCTTGCCGGAGATGGAAGCCGATGACGGGGTCGTTCACCTTGCGACCGACGACCGCTTCCAGATAATCCTCGGCGTCGGATATTGCTTCTTGCGCCGGGCCCAGCCCGGCAATCGTCCGCCGAACACGATGCCTTTGAGGTCTTCCGCCTCGCAAAGCTGGCGCCGGGCGTCGTAGAGCCGCTCGCCGATGCGCAGCCGCCGCGCCGCGGGATCGACGCAGACTTCCATGCCATAGAGCCAGTCGCCGTTCGGATCGTGCCGGGCCGCATAGCCGCCGCCGGTGATCTCGTTCCAGCTATGGGCCTTCATCGCGGTCTTTTCGTCGATCCGGAAGCTCGCGGCATAGCCGACGATCCGGCCTTCGTTTTCGACGACGAACTGACCTTCGGGATAGGCCGTGATCTGGCCCTGCAGCATGCCCGGCTTATAGGGCGGGAAGTCCGGATAGACTCGCCTGACCAGGTCCATGATCGCCGGAATGTCGTCCAGCACCGCAGTCCGGATCGTCAGCGAGGCTTTCTTGCTTTGTTTCGTCATGGGCTGTCTTTCATAACTCCGAGGTCGGCGATGGCCCTGTCATCGCGTCGATTTAAACAGTCTCCCCCCCGTTACCGGCTTCTTCACGCCGGTCGTCCCCGGCATGGTGAGCGGCAGGCCCTTCAGCGAGCGAACGGCGAGATAGGCGAACAGTTCCGCTTCGAGATCGTCGCCGCGCCAGCCGAGCGCCTCGACCGTGGAGACCGGCGTCTTCAAACGGTCCTCGAGGGCGTCCATCAGAGCCGGATTGTGGCGCCCGCCGCCGGTGACATACCAGGCCTTCGGCGCGCGTCGGCATGTGCTCGACGCCCTTCGCCACCGCCGCCGCCGTGAAGGCCACCAGTGTCGCCGCCCCGTCGTCGAGGCTCAACCCCTCGACGGCATCGAGCGAAAAATCGTGACGATCCAGGGACTTGGGAATCGGCTGATCGAAATGGACATGATCCATCAGCCGGGCCAGCACGTCCTGATCGACCCGGCCCTGACGCGCGTGGCCGCCGTTCTCGTCGATCGCCCGGCCGGTATGCTTGAGCATCCAGTCGTCGATCAAGCGCATTGCCGGGGCCGGAATCGAAGGCGATCAGCTGCTCCGGGCTGCAGTCTTGCGACGGAATCCAGGTCGGATTGCTCACGCCCCCGACATTCAGCACCGCGATCGGCCAGACGCTCGGCCGCACGAGGCCCGTCGGCGGTGGAACGGCTCAGCGCCCAATGATAGATCGGCGCGAAAGGCGCGCCCTGCCCGCCCGAGGCGACGTCGTTGCTGCGGAAATCCGCCACGACATCGATCCCGACCGCCGCCGCGAGCGCCGCGCCGTCGCCGATCTGCCAGGTCCAGCCGCAGGTCCGGCCGGTGATTGATCGTTTGGCCGTGGAATCCGACGATGTCGATATCCGCCGCCGTCAGCCCGTGATCGGACATCAGGTAGTTCACGGCATCGATATGCAGCCGGGTGCACGCCTCTTCGGCGAATTTGATCTCGCGAACAGTCCGGGTCTGGCTTGTCGAGCCGGCGCGCCTCGGCGACTGCGTTGCGCAGGATTTGGCGGGTGTCATCGTCGAACGGGGTCGAGCGCGACGGGCCCAGCACCTGCACGACCTCGCCGTCGGTCTCGATCACCGCGGCGTCCACACCGTCCATGGACGTGCCGCTCATCAATCCGATTGCCCGCATGGAGCCCCCTCAGCACATTAATTGTGCGGGAAGGACCGCTGTGTTAAACGGTCTCGCCCAAGGAAATAGACAAGCCCCCGGAGTTCGCCATGAGCAGCTTAAAGTCCGACTTTCTCCGCACCATGACGGAGCGGGGCTACATGCAGGATTGCAGCGACGCTCCGGGCCTCGACGCCGCGGCCGCGACCGGCCGCGTGGTTGGCTATATCGGGTTTGACTGCACGGCGTCCAGCCTTCATGTCGGCAGCCTGGTGCAGATCATGATCCTGCGCGCGCTCCAGCGCTCGGGCCACAAGCCGATCGTGGTGATGGGCGGCGGCACGACCAAGGTCGGCGACCCCTCCGGCAAGGACGCCTCGCGCCAGCTGCTGACCGAAGAGCAGATCGCGCCAACATGGCCGGTATCAAGAGCGGTCTTCGCCAAATACCTCGCCTTCGGCGACGGCCCGACCGACGCGATCATGGTGAACAATGCCGATTGGCTGGATCACCTCGAATATGTGCCGTTCCTGCGCGATTACGGCCGGCACTTCACGATCAACCGGATGCTCACCTTCGATTCCGTGAAGCTGCGGCTGGAACGCGAGCAGCCGCTGACCTTCCTCGAATTCAACTACATGATCATGCAGGCCTACGACTTCCTGGAGCTGAACCGCCGCTACGGCTGCGCGCTCCAGATGGGCGGCTCGGATCAATGGGGCAATATCGTCAACGGCATCGAGCTGATCCGCCGCGTGGACGGCAAATCCGCCTTCGGCCTGACCACGCCGCTGATCACGACGTCGTCGGGCGCGAAGATGGGCAAGACCGCCCAAGGCGCGGTCTGGCTCAATGCCGACATGCGCTCGCCCTATGATTTCTGGCAGTTCTGGCGCAACACCGAGGACGCCGACGTCGTGCGCTTCCTGAAGCTCTTCACCGACCTGCCGCTGGACGAGATCGAGCGGCTCGGCAAGCTTGAGGGCGCGGAGATCAACGACGCCAAGAAGGTTCTCGCCGACGAGGCCACCAAGATGTGCCACGGCGAGGCCGCCGCCGCCGAGGCCGCCGAGACGGCGCGCAAGGCCTTCGAGGAAGGCGCCTCCGCCGAAGGCCTGCCGACGATCGCGATCGCCAAGGCCGATCTCGAAGCCGGCAAATCCGTCGTCGATCTTTTCGTCGATGCCGGCCTCTCCGCCTCCAAGGGCGAAGCCCGCCGCTTGATCCGCGGCGGCGGCGCGCGCGTCAACGACCAGAAGCTCGATGACGAAGCCGCGACGGTCACCTCGGCCGATCTCAATGCCGACGGCGTGGTGAAGCTTTCGTCAGGCAAGAAGAAGCACGCGCTGGTCCGACCCGACCTAAGAGGTTCTGCCGTTCGCCCCGAGCTCGTCGAAGGGCGTGGGGCCGCGCTCATGCAGCGGGCTTCGACAAGCTCAGCCCGAACGGTGTTTGTTTCCCAATCATTGCGCCGCCGGATCCGTCTTTCTCGTCGTCATCCGTCTTCGCCTCGACATCGAAGCGCTTCGAATCGTCGTCCCCGCCGGCGATGCGCCGGATCAGACCCGGAGCCAATCCGGAGAGCGCGTTGACGCCGATCTGGGGCGAGCCGACGGTGCCTTTGACGTTGTAGTTGAACGCGAAGACGCCCTCGGAATCGCCGCCCGACAGGATCGTTCCGATGAGGGGCACGTTCGCCAGGAGCTTGTTCAGCGTGCGCGCCGGCACGATCGTGCCTTTGAGGTCGACCATATTCTTGTTCTGATCGACCACGCCTTCGAGGGTGAAGCCGATCGCGGGACCGACGGCGCGGGATTCGCCGAGCCTCAGGATCCGCGAATGAAACTGGAACGGCGCGTCGAGCCGCTTGAAGTGGAGGCCCTCGTTGCGCAGCCGGTTGCTGATGCCGGTCAGCGAGCCGATAGTCAGCAACTTGGCGAGGCCGGGGGCATTGACGACCGAGAAGTCCTCCATATGGAGGCGGCCGGTCATCGGACTCTGGGGCTTGGAATCGTCGATGTCGCCGGTGAGCGCGAGCGTGCCGCCCTTGGCGTTCGAATACATGTCGATCGCGCGGATGACCGTGCCGGCGTCGTCCGACGTGATGGAGACGGTGCGGTGATCCGTATCCGGGGCAATCGTCACATCGAGCGTCTTGCCGCCGTCGAGGTCGCCATGGACCTTCACGTCGCGCCATCGGTTGTCCACGGAGGCGAGCGAGGCCGTGACATTATGGGCGATCACGCCGTTGAGCGCGATCAGCCGGTCGACATTGCCGGTAAAGGTAAGATCGGGCACCGCCTCTTCGCCCCCGTTAGAACTCAAGGCGCCGTCGATCATCCGGCCGGCGTCGTAGCTCGCGCCTTTGACCGAGATCGAATACTTGCCGGCGTCGTCGCGCGCGATTTGGGCGCCGACGTCCGTCTTGCCGACCGTGACGCGGCGAACCGTGAAATCGAGCGGCTTGTCGGCGCCGGTGAAGCTGAGACTGCCGTCGGCCGTGAGACCGCCGGCCGTCACATTGAAGTCTTTCACGTTCAAGCCGTCCGGCCCCACCGTGAAGGCGAAGGTCATCTTGCCCGGCTCGTTGCGCGACTTCGACCAGTTCAGGAACGGCATGTCGATATCCGAATCGCGCAAGTCGAAGCTGCCTTTGCCGTTGCCCTTCCCCGTGGACGCGCTGGTGATCTCGATATTGAGCGGCACGGGGCCGGTGATGTAGTCGGCAACAAGCGGTACAGATCCCTCCGCTGGGCGTCGTCCAGGATGCCGCTGAAGACATATTTCGAGGCCGGCACGCCGGGGTCGGGATGGAAATCGTCGGTCCAGGTCATATCCAGGGGAACGCCGAACATGGTGACATTGCCCAGGGCCTGCAGGCCCGCGGTATTCACCAGAAGCTGGAGCTTGCCGTCGGTCATCTCGGTTCCCCCGAAGATGCCGGAAATCGTCAGATCCGCGAGATTGGACGCGGCGGCGAAGCGGATCTTGTCGAGCGCGAGCCGGGAGCCCAGAGGAAACTGGAACTTCGCCCGTGTCGAGGCCTGGCCGGTCACGGCGCTCGGCGGTATGCCGAATTTGGTCGGATAGCCAAGGGGCTCGTTGTCGAGCACCTTAAGCAGCGTGGTTGCCGGGCCGTCCACCACGGTCTCGATATCCGCCGCCGCCGCGCCCTTGATGCCGATGCCGGTGATATGGAGCGCGCCGTCGCGGAGCTTGAGATCGGTATCCATGGCGGCCGTATCGACATAGACGTCCAGCGTCCGCGCGGTCAGCTTGCCATGGCCGTTGGCGTGCATGATCGGCGGCATGGTGCGCATATACCCGGCCGTCATGTCGTGGAAATTGAACGCGATATCGATCGCCTCGGGCGGCAGCGGGCCGTTCTTGGTCTCGCCGGGATCGATCGACACCAGCACCTGGGCGTCGTCGATGACACCGTCGCGGATATTTTCGACGACCCAGTTGCGGGTCCCGGGCGAGAGCCCCGCGGGCCAGAATTCGTGCAGATTGTCGAAGGGAAGCTGCAGCACCGTGCCGAACAGCTTGACGCCGACGCCGTCCTTGGCGAGGTCGAGCACGCCGTCGCCCTCGAAGCTCGTCTTGCCGGTCTGGACGAAGGCGTTGTCGACGGTGATGCGTTTTGCCCCCGGCTCGTAGACGCCTTTGAACGAGATCTGGTCCACGGGAAGCGGTTTCTGGAGCGTCTTGGGCAGGCTGAGCACGCCCTCGCCGCCGCTCAAATCCAGGTGAACGACCGGGGTGTCGCCGAATGTCTTGAATTCCGCCCGTGCCGTGCCGCTGACCGGGAATTCCAGGCCGGCCATGGTCCCGAAGGACGGACTGAGCATGGCGAGCTTGGCCGGCTCGATGCCGGTGAACCGCACCTGGAGCACGATCGAGCCGCGGTCGGTGCCATAGGTGGCGGTGGCGTCGAT
Source organism: uncultured Alphaproteobacteria bacterium (assembly GCA_963732795.1). Taxonomy (GTDB): domain Bacteria; phylum Pseudomonadota; class Alphaproteobacteria; order CAVTAV01; family CAVTAV01; genus CAVTAV01. The sequence continues at coordinate 850,125 of CAVTAV010000002.1, forward strand.
CGGCCATTCATCGAGCCCGGCGACGAGGTTGCCCGAGGCGTTGCCCGAAAGGCCGAGATTGTCCCGCACGACATCGAGATGAAGCGCCGGCATCCGCCAATTGGTCATGGTCGGCTCGTCGATGATCGAGACGTCGGCGTCGGAGATGCTGATCCGTTTCAGATAGCCGGACGGCTTGGACTTGTCCGGCGGGCCGTCGAGGCTCTGGGCAACCACGCCGAGGAACTGGCGCAGCTCTTCGGAGGCCTCGGGATTGGCCGTCGCTCCCTGGGCGTCGATGCCGATCGTGCCGTCGGTGCGGCGAATTAGCTTGAACTTGGGCGAGATGATCTCGAGGCTGGTCGGCGCGACCATGCCGCGGACCAACGCCGCCCCGCTGATGCCGATCGACATCTCCGGGATCGAAACGACCTCCGCATTCGAGGCATCGAACACCTGGGTGCCGGTGACTCGGACATCAAGAAGTCTTGTCCCAGCCGCCCCAGGCCAGCACGGTGTCCTTGATCACGACCCTAAAGCCGCTGTCGGCGCCGAGATGGAGCGCCTCGGTGACGCGGGAATTCAGGAAGGAGAGCGAGATCGGCCCGGACGACAATCGCCAGGCCAGAAGCGCAAAACCGACCGCCAAGACCAGCAACAACGTGCCGATCCCTTCCAGAAGGAACTTCGCCGTCGGTTTGATCACATCTGCCTGCGCTTACGCCACATCGCGGCCCGGCCCCCCGGGACGCGTTTCTTCGGCTTGACCTGCCCCGATGGTTCTCGCAGGTTTAAGCCGGAATTACGATAGCCGATAATGAAACTATTTCCTTGCGATATCTCGGCAATACCCCGGCCGTTTGACGCTAGAGCCGTCAAGCATCGCATGGAGGATTGGACCGCGACGGGTGCGCCTGAGCCCGAACCCGGTTCACCCGCCCGTCGCCTCCTCGAAGGCGTTTTCGGAAACAGCCCCTATCTCGGCCGCCTGATCCTGCGCGATCCGGCCTTCGCCACGCGCCTCTTCGATCTCGGCCCGGACGCGATATGGCAGGAGATTATGGCGAAAGTGGGGACCGAGACGCCCGGCCTCAAATCCCAGGCCGAGCTCATGGCCGCCCTCCGCAAGGCCAAAGAGAAGGCGGCGCTGGTTGCCGGAATCGCCGATATCACGGGGGTTTGGGGCGTCGAGCGGGTCACCGGCGCCCTCTCGGACTTCGCGAGGGAGGCCGTCGCCCTGACGACGAGCCATCTCCTGCGCCAACGAATGACGGCGGGAGAACTGGCCTTTCCCGAGGGCCGCTCGTCGGAAAGTCCGGCGGATGGGGAGTTCGCCCAGGGTTCGGGTTATTTCGTGCTCGGCATGGGCAAGCTCGGGGCGGGCGAGCTCAATTATTCGAGCGATATCGACCTCATCGCCTTCTATGACGCCGATATCGCCCGCTATACCGGCAGCCGGGATGTCGGCGACTGCTTCATCAAACTGACCCGCGACCTCGTGAAGATCCTGCAGACGCGGACCAAGGACGGCTATGTCTTCCGGACCGATCTACGCCTGCGCCCGGATGCCGGCGCCACCGCCGTCGCGATCTCGACCGAGGCGGCGGAGTATTATTACCAGAGCGTCGGGCTGAACTGGGAGCGCGCGGCCATGATCAAGGCCGTGCCGATCGCCGGCGATATCGCGGCGGGCGAGGAATTCCTGCACCAGATCGCCCCCTTCGTCTGGCGCAAGCATCTGGATTACGCCGCCGTGGCCGACATCCACGCCATGAAAACGCGCATCCACGAGCACCATCACCATGAAGGCATGGGCTTCGCGGGCCAGGACGTCAAGCTCGGCCCCGGCGGCATCCGCGAGATCGAGTTTTATGTCCAGAGCCAGCAGCTCATCGCCGGCGGCCGTGACGCTGCGTTGCGCAACTCCACCACCCTCGGCGCCCTCGCGGCGCTCGCAACGGGCGGCTATATCGACGAGGAGTGCCGCGACGAGCTTTCGAACGCCTATCGCTTCCTTCGCAAGGTCGAGCATCGCCTCCAGATGGTCGACGACGTCCAGACCCATACCCTGCCTGAGGATGCCGACGGCCTCGCCCATATCGCGGCGTTTCTCGGTTATGACGACACGGCGGCCTTCGAGGCGGCATTAAGCAGTGTTTTGAAGAAAGTCAGCGCGCGCTACGAGGCTTTGTTCCACGATACTCTGCCCTACCAGGAGCAGCCTCAGGTCGCCCTCACCAAGGAATCCGTGGCGGCACTCGGATACAGGGAGCCGGAAAAGGCCATCGCCATCGTCGAGGCCTGGCAGCGCGGCCGCTATCCTTCCTGCCGCAGCGAGCGCGGGCGCGACCTCCTCCGCGCGCTTACCGGGCCGCTGATCGAGGCCTTCTCCCATACCGCCGACCCCGACGCCGCCTTCACCCGGTTCGACGAGTTCCTGTCCAAGCTTCCGGCGGGGGTCCAGCTCTTCTCGCTTCTACAAGCAAATGCGTGGCTTCTGGACCTGATCGCGGAGATCATGGGCAGCGCGCCGGGCCTCGCCTCGCTTCTCGCCCGCAATGTCCTCCTGCTCGACGCCATGATCAGCGAGGACTTCTTCGAGCCTCTGCCTCCGCGGGACACGCTGATCGAGGAGTTCGACGACGCCCTCTCGCGCGCCCGCGATTTCGAGGACGTGCTCGACATCATCCGGCGCAGGGTCGACGACCGCCGCTTCGAGGTCGGCGTCCACGTGCTGCGCAACGCCATCGACGCGACCGAAGCCGGCCGGGCCCAGGCGGACTTGGCCGAAGCGGCGTTAGCCGCCCTCATGCCAAGGGTGATCGACGAATTCGCCCTCAAGCACGGCCGCATCGAAGGCGCCGACATGGCGGTCATCGCCTTGGGCAAGCTCGGCGGCCACGAACTGACTTTCACCTCCGACCTCGATCTCATCTTCATCTATAACGACATCGCGCCCGAGACCGTGTCCGACGGCGAGCGCCCGCTCACCGTGCCGCATTACTTCGCGACCCTGTCCAAGCGCTTTATCAACGCCATCACCGCGCTCACCGCCGAGGGCCGGCTTTATGAGGTCGATATGCGGTTCGAGACCGTCCGGCCGCTCGGGCCCGGTCGCTGTCTCGCTCGAAGGCTTCCGCCGATACCAGCAGGACCATGCCTGGACGTGGGAGCGCATGGCCTTGACCCGCGCCCGGCCGATCGTCGGGCCGAGCTACCTGCTCGACGAAATCGCCCATACGATTCACGCGGCTTTGGTGGAGCCGCGCGATCCGGAGAAGCTGGTCGCGGACGTCGCGGATATGCGCCGCCGGGTCGAGGCCGAGCACGGCACCACTGATATCTGGAACCTCAAATATGTCCGCGGCGGCCTGATGGATTTCGAGTTTATCTGCCAATACCTGCAGCTCGCCTATGCCGCCGAATGCCCCGACGTGCTGCACCAGAACACGGCCCAGGCGATGCAGGCGTTGAAGCGCCAGGATTGTCTGCCGAAGCCGCTCGCCGACCGGCTGATCGACGCCGCGACCTTCCTCAACAAGGTCCAGGGCGCGCTGCGCATCTATTTCGGCGACAATTTCTCGCCGGACACCACACCCGCCGGCGCCCGCAAGGCCCTCGCAGTGGCCTGCGGGGCGGCGAGCTTCGAGGCCTTGGAAGCGGCTCTCCGCACGCACCGAAGAAATCCGTGCTCGACGCCTATGCCAATATCATCGAGGACCCGGCCGACGATTACGAAGCCGAAGATTTCAATTCCATCGCCAAGCAGGAAGGAGACACGTTTTGAGTGACGTCATCACCGAGGGAAGCCGCGCTCCCGCCTTCAAGCTGCCCCGCGACGGCGGTGGCACCGTCTCGCTCGCCGAGTTCAAGGGCAAGCCGGTCGTGCTCTATTTCTACCCCAAGGACGACACGCCGGGCTGCACCATGGAGGCGAAGGACTTCACGGCCGAAGCCGCCAAGTTCAAAAAGGCCGGCGCGGTCGTGATCGGCGTTTCGAAGGACAGCGTGAAGCGGCACGACAACTTCAAGGCCAAATACGACCTCGCCGTCATCCTGGCGAGCGACGAAGCCGGCGAAATCTTGGAGGACTATGGCGTTTGGGTCGAGAAAATGAATTACGGCCGCAAATATATGGGCATCGAACGCTCGACCTTCCTGATCGACGAGCAAAGGCGTAAGGTCGCCAAGGCCTGGCGCAAGGTCAAGGTCAAAGGCCACGCCGCGGAAGTGCTGGATGCCCTGAAGGCGCTCTGATTTCGGGCATCCGACGCGATCTTCCGCTTCCGTCTCGGCGTCAGCCTCTACTTCGTCCGATGGTTTCGCGGTGATCTCCGGCGATCAGGCTGTAGATCGTCGGCAGGACGAACAGCGTGAACAGCGTGCCGATCAGCATGCCCATCACGACCACGATGCCGATGGCGAACCGGCTCCGCGCGCCCGCGCCCTGCGGCGAAGACCAGCGGGACGAGGCCGGCGACCATGGCGGCCGTGGTCATCAGAATCGGCCGCATTCGAACCGCCGCGGCCCGGCGGATCGCCGCCAGACGGTCCAGTCCCTCGGTGCGCTGCATCTGGTTGGCGAAGGACACCATCAGAATCCCGTGCTTCGAGATCAGGCCGATCAAGGTCACGAGGCCGATCTGGGTGTAGATGTTCAGGGTCGTGAAACCGAGATAGAGCGGCGCAAGCGCCCCGCAGACGGCGAGCGGCACCGTCACCAGGATGACGAGCGGATCCCGGAAGCTTTCGAACTGCGCGGTCAGCACCAGGAAGATGACCACCAGGGCGAACATGAAGGAGAAGGTCAGCCGGTTGCCTTCGGTCACGAACTGGCGGCTGTTCGAGAGCCAGTCGATCGAGATGCCGGGCGGCAAGGTTCAGGTTTTGCAGGTAATCGACGGCTTGCCCCATCGTTACGCCGGGCGCCAGAACCGCCGAGAGGGTTGTCGAGTTGAGCTGATTGAATTGCGGCAAAAGGTTCGGCTGCGGCCGCATGTCGATATGAACGACAGTAGAGAGGGGCACCAGTTGGCCCGAGGACGTCCTGACGTAATATTGCCCGAGATTTTCCGGCGTCAGCCTCTGATCGCGCGGCGCCTGCACGATCACGTCATAGGACCGATTGTGCCAGTTGAAGCGGCTGACGTAGTTCTCTCCGACCAGAGTGGCGAGCGCATCCGCGATCTCCGCCATGGACACGCCTAGGTCGCCGGCCTTGCCGCGATCGATGGAGACATGCGCTTCGGGACTATCGAAGGCCAGGTCGCTGTCGACGAAGGCAAACAATCCGCTGCTCCGGGCCTCGTCCTTTATGCGTTCCATTACGGCGTAAAGCACCGGAAAGTCGTCGGCCGAACGAAGAACCATCTGCAAGGGCACTCCGTTGCTGCCGGTGGGCAGCGACGACTTTTGGAACACGGTGACCGAGACGCTCGGAATGGCTGCGCCTTCTCTGGTCAATTGAGCCTGGATAGCGTCGGCATTGCGGTCGCGCTCGGACCAATCTTTGAGCACCACGCCGCCGAACGCGCTGCTCGCGCTATTATTGATCCAACTCGTCTGAAATTCGGGAAGTCCTTCGAACAATTTCTCGACCGCTTCCGAGGCCCGCGCCACATAGTTCACATTGGCGTATCGTGGCGCCTTGGTGTTGACGATCACCACACCCTGGTCTTCCTGGGGCGCGAGCTCACGCTTGGCCCCGGTGAAGAACACGACGATCGTCGCCAGGATGACGACGCCGACAAGTAGAACCGCGCCGCGGGAGGCGAGCGCGCCATCGAGCATTCGGCCATAGCCCGCGATCACGCGGGTCATATTGTGCTCAATCGCCCGCGTCAGCCGCCCCTCTGACGTTTTTGGTCGCAGAAGACGGCTGCTCATCATCGGCGACAGGGTAAGCGCGATGACTCCCGAGACGATGACCGCGGCCGCCAAGGTGAAGGCGAACTCCCGGAACAGCGCCCCGGTCAAGCCGCCCATCAGGCCGATCGGGGCATAGACCGCCGCCAGGGTGATCGTCATTGCGATGACCGGACTAATGATCTCCCGGGCGCCCAAGAGGGCGGCGTTGAACGGCGAATGGCCTTCCTCGATGTGGCGATGGATGTTCTCGACCACGACGATGGCGTCGTCCACGACGAGGCCGATGGCGAGCACCATCGCGAGCAAGGTGAGAAGGTTCAGCGAAAAACCGAACAACAGCATGAGCGCCGCGGTGCCCACCAGCGAAAGCGGGATCGTCATCACGGGAATCAGCACGGCGCGAGCGGATCCAAGCGATAGGAAGATCACCAGCACGACGATCGCAACGGCCGCGGTCAGCGAGCGGATCACCTCCTCCACCGAGCTGTTGACGAAATGGGCGACGTCATAATCATTGAAGACCTTCACCCCCGGCGGCGCCACCTTCTGGATTTGCGGCAGCAGCGCCTTCACCGCCTTGACGATCTCGAGCGGGTTGCCGTCGGGCGTTGGAGAGACCGCGATATAAGTCGCGCGATGGCCCTCGGCTGTGCCGATAGAATCATAATTCTGGCCGCCGAGCTCGACCGTTGCCAAGTCGCCGAGCCGAACGATGCCGGTATTATCGCGCTTGATGACGATCTGACGGAATTCGGACGGACTCCTGAGATCCGTGGCGGCGGTGATGTTGATCGCCGTCTCTGTTCCCTTGAGCTGACCTGGCGCCGCCTGGACATTGTTAGCGCGCAGGACGGCGACAAGATCGGCCCCAGTTAGGCCCCGTGCCGCCAGCTTGTCGGGATCGACCCAGATGCGCATCGCCAAGTTCTGGCCGCCCTGGATCTGGGCGGTCGCGACGCCGGGAACCGCCGTAATCAAGGGCTGTGCAACCCGGGTCATGAAGTCGGTGAGCTGCGGGATCGGATAGGTGTCGGTGACGAAGGCGACATATTGCACGGCCGATTCGGCATCCGTAACCTTGGTGATGACGGGATCGGTCGCCCCGATCGGCAGCTGGTATTTCACCTGCTGGACCTTGGCGAGGATCTCGGTCATCGCGCGATCGGAATTGGCGTTCAGGACCAGCTTCGCCTTGATCTGGCTGGTTCCCTGGCCCGAGGTCGAGGTGATGTATTCGATGCCGGTGGCCGACGCGATTGCCTGGACGATGGGCGTCGTGACGAAGCCCTGCATCACGTCCTGCGTCGCGCCGGGAAACGCCGTGTCGATCTGGATCGTCGCGCTTTCCATATAGGGATATTCGCGGACCTGCAGCTCGAACAGCGCGGTCGCCCCGATAAGCAGGATCAGCAGGCTGACCACGATCGACAGGATCGGGCGACGGATGAAGGCGTCCGTGAACCTCACCTACTGGCCTCCCGCCTGACGTGGAGAAACGCTCGTGACCTGCGCGCCGGGCTGGACGCGCAGCTGGCCCTCGGTCACCACGATTTCGCCGGCATGAAGGCCGTTTGTCACCACCACGCGGTCGCCGACCCGGCGTCCGGTCGCGACGGGAACGACATCGGCCGTCCCGCCGCCCTCCGCCGTGGCGCCCCGCACCACGATGACGTTCTCGCCGGATGCCGATGTCTGGATTGCCGTGACCGGCACCATCAGCGCGTCATGCTCGGGCGGGAGGGCGAGGGCGACATTCACATACATCCCCGACCGCAGGGCCTCGTCGGGATTGGGCAAAAGCGCCTGCACAGTCACATTGCGCGTATTGACGTCGACCTGCGGTTCGATCGCGTTCACCGTGCCGGTGAAGGTTCGGCCGGGCCAGCCGTCCGTGGTGATGGAAACCGTCGCGCCGGGCGCGAACTCGTTCAGATCCTGCTGCGGAACGGAGAAATCCACATAGACCCGGCTCAGATCCGTCAGGGTCGCGATCGCGTCGCCGGGATTGAGATGCTGGCCGAGATTGATCCGCCGAAGGCCGAGCTCGCCGGCGAACGGCGCGCGGATCCGCTTTTGCGCGATCCGGGCGTCGAGCTGGCTCATCGGCGGCGACCGCCTGATCGCGCTCCGACCGGCGCTGATCCAGCACGTCCTGCGACACGGCTCCGCTGCGAACAAGGCGTTGCGCGCGCGCCAACTGACGAGCGGCCAGCTCCGCCTTCGCCTGAGCCGCCGCTCTGTCGGCGCGTTCGGGCGCATCGTTGAGCTGGACCAGGAGATCGCCGGCCTTCACGGAATCCCCGGATTCGAACTTGATCCCGGTAACGAGACCATCGACTTCCGGCGTGAGAACCACTTGGCGAACCGCCGTCACCGAGCCCACGGCATTGAGATAGACCGGCGCATCCTCCGGCTTGACAATCATCGTCGTCACGGTGACGGGCGGCCGCGCGCCCCTCGGCGGCGCCTCGAAGCGCGAAGAATGCCAGTAATAGAGGCCGCCGAGCACCAGGGCGAGCACGACAATCGTCGAAAGCCAGGCCACGACAGGCGTTCGCCGATGTTTTTCGCTAGAAACCACGCCCCTCTTCTCCCCGTGCTTCGGGAGCGCGCGCATATGAGAGCCGATCCGGATAGCCCACGCGCACCCCCGACCGAATGGCCGTTGACTGCGCCGTGGGAAACACTCATCCCGGCGGGCGAGCGGACGGAACCCGCCCTACGGCGGTGGCAGGGATACCAACCTGCTCTTCATCTTTTCGGCTAACTTCATGTGCTAGCCGAGCCCCCCGGCCAAGTCAAGCCGCCGGGGGGCGTCGAGCATCGAATGGAAATAATGACGGTTGCCGGATCGCCGCGGTTCAGGCCATCCGGCGTTTGTCAAAGCTGAACGCCCAATGAGCCAGACGGTTGGCCTTGTGTTCCGTCAAGGTGTCGGCGCCGCCCCAAATGGGAACGAACTGGCCGAGCTTGGTGACGGTGTCGTAGATGATGAACTGCGACACGCCCCGACCGCCACGCACGCCGTCGAACAGCACCTGGACCGGGAAAGCCAGATTGCCGATCGCCGGCATGACCCCGATCACAAGCGCGACCCATGGTTTCGGCTGGTTCCGCACGGTGGCGACCGAAATCCGGTAGCAGGTATAGAGCGACCTCGAGATCGCGCCACCGGCGACCACGAAGAACGCGACGACGACCGGATCAAGAACGCCGACACTCAGGAGAATTGGGAAAATCCCCCAGGTGATCAGCTTTACGAGAGGTTTGACGGCGAGGTGCATGCCGAAATCCGTCAGATAGACCGCTGTCGCGGCGTCGTTCAGATCGGTATGCAGTTGTTCGCTCTGAGCTTCGTCAAGCTGCTTACGCTTGTGCCAGCCGTCGATGTTGCGGCCGACATAGCTCCGCGCGAAGGCCGTGCGGTAGCGATCGGAGACCATCAACTTCAGGGATTCGACGAGGATCATCCCCCAGAGCTTCGGATGGAACCATGCCTTGAGGCGCGAGGTTATCGAGCGCGCGGCCATGGACAGTCCGAAGCCGGACTCGCGCATGACCCACAAGATCGGATGGCGCAAATAGAAACGCGCCTGGCGATCGTCGATCTCTCTGCGGGTCAAACGGGCTTTGACACCGCGTCCGACGCGGCTCAAACGCTTCCAGAGGCTTCCCGTGGCGGCCGCGTCCAACGCGTCGACGTTTTGCGACAGCTCCGTCCAAGCCTCATCGCCGAGGTCCCGGCGCAATTCGGACTCATGAGCCCCGATATAGTTTCGCAAGGTCGCCACGTCGACATCGTCGAACAGCGGATGCCCATGCTTAAAGGAGCGCGGAATGTAATATTTGAAGAGGCCGAGCGGGTTGGCCGGAAAGAGGGCCGGCACGCCGGATTCCGCATCGATCCAGACCCATTCTTCGGACCCGTCTTCCTTGGCACAGCGCAGGAAGTTGCTGGTCGCCACCGGATTGTAGAGACCCGCCTGCCACGCCGCCCCGTCGAAACCCGCTTCGACGAGGTGCGCCTGAAGCGGACGCATGACGTTCTCGACCAGATCGGTCATCTCGTCGGCGCCTTCGGACAACGGCTGCCGCAGGAGAGCCGGCCGGCCGTCAATGAACTCCATCGTCCATTCGTTGACGTTATGCTCTTCGTTCCAGGACGTCCCATGGATCGCCGCGACCCGAGCCTTGCCCTTCAGCCACCAGGAGACCAGCGGCGCCAGAACCCGCCGGCGGTGCATGGCTTCCTCGATCGCGGTCTGGTCCCAAACGTAAGGATTGTCCGCGCCGAAGAAAATCTGATGGACCACCCGAGCCAGGCCGGAGCCGACAAAGACTTTTCGTGCGACTACGGTGCCGTCGGCCTGCTCGATAGCGTAAACCTCGGCGCCGCGGCCGCGGCCGACGAATCGGGACTTCAGCTTACCGTCCGGGTTTGAATCGTTCGAGGGTTCGCCGAACTGGCCGCCTTGCGGCGTCGCTTTGTTCTCATTGGCGACGTCGCGATCCTGCCCATCCGCCTTGGCGGAACCGGCGGGCTCCGGGATAATTGACGACATCCTAGCCTCCCCCCTCGCCCGCCAAATGGTGGGCACGCGCCACGTGCTCTCGCTTTTCGTGAACACGTCTCGACCTGACACAGCAACCCGTGAACGCATAACTGATAACCCTCTATAATTATTAAACTTACGGGACATGCTTATGCTCTCGCACCCACCCGACTGTCCCGGTTTGAACCAGAATCGTCGCGTGGCGCTGGACGGAGCAAAAAGCGCGCCAGATGGCGCGCTTTGAGGGTCGGGCTATTTGTAAGGAGGGGGATAACGGCCGATTTCGAGCGTCACTCTCGGGCTTTGATATCCTTCATCGGATTGAGCTCCTCGCCGTTGCCGAGAACGATCTTGCTGAGCGCCATCGCGTGCCGCGAGGCATCGATCGACGGGTGGCCGTAGACGGTCACGGGGTCCCCGCGCTTCAGGGTGTTGAAGCGCCAGCCCTTGCGGAACAGCAGGTTCGACGGCAGGGTCTCGGCGCGCCAGAGCTCCAATTGGCCCTGGTCGTTCTTGACCACGAATTTCAGGACGGCGTGGGGCGCCTTGAACACCCATTCGTCGACCTCGCCCTTGAGGGCCACGTCTTTCTTCATGTCGAAATAGGCCGTCACCGAATGGTGGGCGACGACCGGCGTCACCCCGCCGAGGACGAGGGCCAGAGCGGCGAAAAATACGGAACGCTTCATTTCAAGTCCTCATCGATGGTGTCGTCCTGCCGGCTCTTGGGCACGTTGATTTGCTCCTCGAGCCCCTCGGCGCAGACGAATTCATGTTGCTCGACATTACTGCGGCCCCAATAGACCGTGAGGTCGAGCGGCTTGGTGTAGTAGACCGGGTCCACGGCATGGACCTTGACCTCCAAGGTCTTTCCGTCGTCGAGAAGACGGAATCGCTCAGTCACTTCCATCTTCGCGCTTTGCGGCAATCCGTTGGTGGTCAGGATATTGTCTTCGCGGATATTCTTGGTGTGCACGACCAGCGTGTCGCCCTCCCAATGGCCGATCGAATAGCCGAACCATTGCGGCGGGATGTCGGTGGGATAGTCCCGTCCGTCGAGATAGATCCGCCGCGGGATCGGCTCGTATTCGAACAGCATCAGCAGCTCGTCCTTGGTCTGGAAAAGCTGCATCGGATAGAAGTTGAACACGACGTCACGTGGGAAGCCCCAGGGCATGCAACGTTCCGGCGGGTCGTCGGTCTTGACGTCGAACTCAGCCATCGCCTTTTTGCCGGCCTCGGTAAGCGGCGGCGGATTGGGCCAGCTGGTTGACTTGTGTCCGTTCGTGAGCGACGGCCCGCCGCCGAGATTGGAGCCGAGCCACATGCCCGTGAAATCCGGATGCTTCATGTCGCCGGCCTGTGCGGCGCCCGCGAAAAAGAGCGCTGCGCCAAGGACGACGCCGGTCAGGGCCGAGCACCCGATCCCGGCCCGTCGATCCCGATGAGCTTTCATCATCTCTCCCCCATAACCTCTTCGACCTGCGTTGCAGGTTGTCGGTTCAACTCATCTTAGTCCGCATCGCGGCGCGAGGCGACCGGGAAATTCACGGGCGTTACGGTACCCAGCGGGCCAGCCAGTCCGCCAAGGCCTGAGGCGTCGAAAGCCGAGCATCGACGAGGCCGTCGATGTCGTCATGGTTCAGCAGCCGGTCGGTTTTCGGATCCACGACGAATAGCACGGGCACGGCCTTGAACTTTTTGGCAAAGCCGTAATGGGCCGGCACCTGGCGGTTTCGATTCATGCGGCCGACATCGACATTCACCACCACGTAATGGGCGTCGACGAAGGCCTTCACCTCCGGCAACTCCATCACCCCAACCAGAATCCGGCAATCCGCGCACCAATCGCCGCCGAGATCGATCAGTAGAAGCTTACCGCTCGCGGCCGCTTTTGCGCGCGCCTCGGCGATATCCCGGTCGGCATCGCGCTTATCGTCGAAGGGAAACGGCAGAGGCCGATGGAGCTCCCCGAACTTGCTGATCGAGACCTTGGGCGGCTCGGCCCCAAGCGCGGGGACGGTGATGGCCATGAGAACTGCGCCGATCAGGAGCATTCGATATGACATGATCAGAACCCCCGGCTGAGGATGACTTTGAAGGCGGTGGGCGCGACGAGCTGATTGCCGTGGACGTGCTGGGCAATCGGCACCTCGACATCGGCATAGAGTTTCCAGGTATCGACCGAAAGCGCCACGCCCGGCGACGCCAGAACGCGCGTGTAGCCGGTGTCGTCGGGCTCGCCGATCGCGCCGCCGTCGCGGCCGCGATTCGAAACGAGAAATTGCAGGACCGGCGCAATGCCGGCATTCCCGACCCTGAAGTTGTTGTAGGAAACGCCGGCGGCGGCATTGAGCTCATAGCCGGGCTTGTAGCCGTTCTGCGTCGTGATCTCGTGCTGCCAGAGGATTTGCGCGAAATAGGTCCACGATGCGGTGATTGTGATATTGCCGCGATGGTAGGCGCCGAGGAGGACATCGGTGCTGCCCGAGCCGATCTGCACATCCGCATCGAAATTGGGATAGCTGTGGTCGCCGGTGGGGAGCTTCAGGCCGAAAATGAGGCCGGTGGACATGTCCGGCGAAAAACCGGAATAGACACCCATCACGCGGATATCGCCGAGCGCCGTGTGTTTGAACGTGCCCGGATTGTCGGGATCGGTGGTGCGGAACAGGCGCTCGCTGACCGGCAGCTCGACCATCGCTCCCCATTTCGCGCTGAACATGTATTGCAGGCCCGCGAGGAAGAAGTTCGACCGGATTTCTTTGTCCGCGTTATCCGCGGCGGGCGCCTTGTGGCCGCCGCTGCGGTTCTGGGTCTGGTCCAGAAGGTCCCATTCGACGAAAGCGGAGCCACCCGGTCCCGCGGGAAGCAGCGAGCTGCTGCCCACGTCGAAGACGCTGCAGCCACAGGCGCAGGCGTAGGCAGCCGAGGGCGCGACGGCGAGGAAGCCGAGGGTTAGAATCGGGAAAGCGGTCCGGCGGACCGCCGCGAAAGAGAAAACATCGTGCATGATAGCTCCGTCGATATCTGACTGGCATCGAACCGCGCGGGCTGTCCCGGGCGGTCATGGATTTCGGTCGTCAAGTCAGACGGAATAAGGCGGAGCGCGCGGCGATTGGGGATTGTGCCGCCGGACGGGCCTAAGCGCCGTCGAGACCGGCAAGAGCGGCGCGTCGGCATGATCCGGAGTCAGGACGGCAACGACCGCAGCGGTCGCCGAGACCGCGAAATGCGGGGCGGCGTTGAACGGACAGACCGTGTGATGGTCGCCGCCGTGATGGGACGGGTCGGGCTTCGACGGATCGGCGTCGGGATCGAACGGATGGGCGACCGGCCCATCCTTCGAGCACATCACGATCAGCGGCCCGGCGCCCGCCGGATTGGGCATCCAGCCGAGCGGAACGAGCGAGCGCACGATGAACGCAACGAACGCGATATAGACGGCAGATGCGCGAAGCCAGCGAGCCATGATCCCCTCGGGCACGACGGTCGGACCAAATGCCGCACCCGTCAAGTGTCAGCTTGCCGCATCGCGAACGGCAACCGCAACGGGAAGCGTCACTGCCCGAAATATGGTTGACGAATCACTATCCTTTCAATCAAACGGCCGGCTAAAGTCTTGTTAACCTTAACTGCCCGGGATTTAATCGTTTGATTTAGCCGCCTTAAGCCCGCGCAAAATTTCGGGTAACACCCTGGCAACGAATTGTGGCATATTTCTCAAGTTGTTGCGGGGGAGGACCGGCCTTCCCATTGAGGTCGGTTTCATAAGCGAGAGTACAGGGCCTACTACATGTTCGTTCGCGAGTTCCGCCGCTTTCGGGAAACCGTCAAAGCGATCTTCCCGGATCGCCAAATTTTCGTACGCACCGACGGCCAAGTTAAATTCATCACCTTCACCACCGGCATCCAGGTTTCCCTCGCCTGCCTGCTTTTCATTTTCGCCGGATGGATCGGTCTCACCACCGGTAATTTCCTGCTGAAGGATCGGATCGTCGCCGCGAAGGACGCGCGCATCCAGCGCCTCGCCTCCGACTACGACAATCTCAACGACGAGATGCTCAAGATGCAGCAGGGGGTCGTCGCGAGCGTCGATGATCTGAAGACCCGCCAGGACCTGCTCGACAGCTTGATCGAAAAGAACGACCGGCTGACCAAGGAGATCGAGCACACGCCCGGCCTCAGCATCAAGACCCAGGACAACGTTACCGCCCAGGGCCAACAGGTCGAGGCTACGGCCCAGGCTGCGACACTGACCGACGTGGCGACGCCCAACGTCTCGACGGACGTCACCGCGCCCGATGCCGGCGCCGAGAGCGACCCGGCCGCTGACTCCGATGCGGCGGGCGATGTCCCGGCCAAGCAGAGCGCGGCCTCGCCGAGCCAGACCACCGCGCCGGCACCGCAAAGCAATTCCTATCCCGGCGATCAATGGTGGCAGTTCGCCGCTACCGGGACGACGCTCTCGACCACGATCACCAAGGCGCCCCGTCCGGGCGATCCGCGCTGGCGCCGCTATGTCGACGAAGGCATCGCCAAAGTCCGCGCCGCGCAGGACAAGGCGGCCAATAAGCTTCTCGCCCAAATCCAGGATCAATACGCCAAGCTCGAGGGCATGGTGGACGTCACCGGCCTGAGCCCGGATCGCCTGCTCGCAGCGCTCGACGGCCCCGTCGCCGGCACGGGCGGCCCCGAGATCGGCGTGAAATTCCCGAGCCCGATCGGCTCCGCCTCCGCCGCCACGCTCGACGACGCCACCGACGACGGCTTCTCGGGCGTGGTCCAGGCCGTGAGCCGGCTCGACGGGCTGCGCGAATCCCTCAACAGCATGCCGCTCTCCAAGCCGGTGACCGACTATTACATCTCCAGCCCGTTCGGGAAGCGCCGCGATCCCTTCAGCGGGCACTGGGCGTATCATTCGGGCGTTGACATGGCCGGATACTGGAAAGAGCCTGTCCACGCCACCGTACCTGGAACCGTCACCTTCGTCGGCCGCCATGGCCCTTACGGCAACATGGTCGAGATCGACCACGGCAACGGTTTCAAGACCCGTTATGGCCATCTTTACGCAACCAAGGTAAAGAAGGGTCAGCATGTCACGCGGGGTGAGGTCGTGGGCCTGATGGGAAATACCGGGCGCAGCACCGGAACGCATCTGCACTATGAAATCTGGTTCAACGGCAAACTCCAGAATCCGCTGAAGTTCTTCCGAGCTGCTTCGTATGTTATCAAAGAATAAGAAGACGAAACCGGCCAGTAAGGAGACATCCAATTCCGAGTCCAGGTCCGTTCCCTCCATTATCGGACCGGACCTTCGTTTCGTCGGCGACATGAACACACCGGGCGAGATTCAATTCGACGGCACCCTCGAAGGCGAGCTCAAATCGGGCACGCTGACGGTGGGCGAGCATGCCACGATCACCGGCTCGATCGCGGTCGAGACGCTATTGGTGCGCGGCGCGGTGATCGGCACCATCCGGGCCAAGAAGGTCCGGCTGGATAGCTCGGCGAAGGTGATCGGGGACATCTATCACTCGGATTTGAGCATCGAAACCGGCGCCTATATCGAAGGCCGGTGCATCCATGCCGACAATCCGCTTGAGGAGGTCGAAGGGGAGGAGGTCACCCCTCAGATCGAGGGCCCCTCAAAGTCGGACGCCAAGAAGGCGTCCTGAATTCTACAATCCGGCGGACCGGATCTGTTCCAAATCGAGATTCCGAACCTGACGCGACCGGAGCGCCCGCTCGCCTTCCATCGGCGCCGGACCGGCCTCATGTGACTCGGATGGAGTCAAAATGGGCATAAAATAGTCAGGCTCTGCCAATGGCTTGCGCAACCGGAGATGAATCAGAAATCCCGCCAGGCCCAACAACGCGACGGCCGTACCCACTAAGACGCTGTACATCGTTTCCTCCCGACGTGAGACACGCAACATATTGTGCAAGTCTCATGCCGACGACCCTTTAATTTGAGTCATTGTTGTCGAAATTTGCGTCAATTCTATGTCGGTACCGATTGACGACGCCTTAATCGAAATCAAGTTTCTTGGCGTCGCCTCTCAGCCTTGGGGATGGTCGTTTGGCGTGGAGACCACGAAGCAGGGCGCGCCCGCAGCCTTGAGGGCCCGGCACAGCGCCTCGGTGCTGCCCTTGTCGGCGACCGGCGCCGTGCGCAGCCGGTGATAGGAGCCTTTGTCCGGGCCAAGATCGGCCTGCTCGATCACGAGATTGAACCCGGCCAGGAGATCGCCATGGCTGTGTTCCAGCTTGTCTTTGGCGCCTTCGGTGTCCGCTAAGTCCCGGAACGCGGCAAGCTGGGCCTGATAGAGCTTGCCGGCGGGCTTGATCTCGGGCTTGGGTGCGGGGGTTTCGGCCTCGGCGACCTGGGATTGAGGCGTCGTGACGGGCGCGGTCGACGGCCCGGCTTCCGGCGCGATTTCGGCGTCGGTCGCGACGTCATTCGGTTCGGCCGGGCTCGCGTCAGCCGTTTGAGGAACCTTGCGAACCACCGGTTTCGATGATTCGAGCGGCGCGACGTCGGCCGGAACCGTGGGCACTGCCGGCGGCGTCTCGGCGGCCGAATTGGCAGCCTGGGCCTGCGGCTGGTCGCTTGTCGTATGGCCGAGCAGGATCGCCTCCGCCTGGGCTTTCGGATTCAGGCCGCGAAGATATCGGTAATAGTCCAGGTTGTTCGCGACGTCCTCTTCGTTCAGATCCATCCGGGCCATCTTGGCCGCCTCTTGCGGCTTGTCGGCAAGGCCGAAGACGAGGGCGAGGTTCTGCCGGGTCTTCGGATTGTCCGGCATGGTCTTCAACAGCTCTTCCGCGGTCGAAAAGTCCTTTTCCAGCGCGAAAGACACCGCAAGATTGTTCGTAAGGGCCGTATTCTTCGGGGCGACTTCGAGACCCATCCCATACCGAAGCTGGGCGTCCTTGTGATCGCCCTTCAGATCGTAGGCGATCCCGAGCCCGCTATAGACCTTCGGCTCTTCCGGTATATCGACCATCAGGGACTTGAACTGGTCGATGGCCTCGTCGAGCCGTCCGGTCGCGATCAGGGCGTTTGCGATGCCGATCCGGGCCTCTTTATTGTGGGGATCGATGGCATGGGCGTCCTCGAAGGCGCGTCCGGCATCCTCCCAATCGCCGACCGCCCAGAGCGACTTGGCGAGCCCGAGGGATAGCTCGAAGTTCTTGGGGTCGGTCTGGCGGGCGCGCTCATAGACGCCGATGGCGGTCTTGTAGTCGCCGTTCTCGCGCAGGGAATCCGCCACCCGCACCAGGGATTGGGCGACCTGATCCTTGGTCACTTCAGTGACCGGCTGGGCATCGGACGCGTTTTCGGGTCCGACGCCTTGAACGCTCGTCTTTACCGTATGCGCACAGGCGCCGAGCATGAGCACGCCCGCGAGGAGCGGCCCCATCGCGCCGAGTTTCATCCAACGTCCGTGACGAGCTTGCATGGCCTAGGCCCCTTCCCTGCGATTGGTTGTTTTGATCGGACGGTAGACCCCGATAGTTAACGAAATCTGAACCGCCGGGAGCCCCGGAACGGCGGGATTCGGGATCAATTCGTTAACTCTTCCGAAAGCACTCTTTGCTAGAAATTGACGGCTGGAGGGGCTCCCGGGCGGCCGGGACCAGATGGCCGCATGCGCCAACTACCGAAGGATTCGGTATGGATATCGCCTCTTCTACCAGCGCTACGCTCCCCAACGCCCTCGCCAATTCGCAGGCCGCTCCGGCCTACGTTCCGCCCGCCGCCAGCAAGAAGGCGCCCGACGCCGTCAACGAGCGCAAGGAACCCGAGCGCTCGGACCACGACAACGACGCCCACCGCGACGCTAAGCCGCGGGAGCAGAAGGGACAGCTCGCGAGCCATCTCGGCCAGAGCCTCGACATCGCGCTCTAGCGAAATACGCCACGGGCACTATGCTGGCCGGCCTTAGTCACGCCG
This sequence comes from uncultured Alphaproteobacteria bacterium, assembly GCA_963732795.1. GTDB lineage: Bacteria > Pseudomonadota > Alphaproteobacteria > CAVTAV01 > CAVTAV01 > CAVTAV01. The sequence goes on from CAVTAV010000002.1 coordinate 868,485, forward strand.
GTCAGGAGGTGTCCCATGTCCACGAAACCCGCAAATGCAGGCTCGGACCATCAGGAATCCGCCGTGGTCGCGGAATCGGGCGCGGGGCTTTACGAGCAGGACATCCCGATCGGCAAGCATCGCCTGAAGGGCGACGAGCCCGAGAGCGTCGGCGGCGGGGACGCCGGGCCCTCGCCTTACGCTTACCTGTTGGCGGCGCTCGGCTCCTGCACCTCGATGACGCTCCGCATGTACGCCAACCGCAAGGGCTGGCCGCTCAAGCATGTCGAAGTCCGTCTCAGCCACCGCAAGGTCCATGCCGAGGACTGCGAGACCTGCGAGACCAAGCAGGGCTTCGTCGACCGCATCGAGCGCATCATCGCCATCGAAGGCGACCTCGACGAGGACCAGCGCACGCGCCTCATGGAAATCGCCGACAAATGCCCCGTGCACCGCACGCTAAAGTCCGAGATCTGGATCGAGACGAAGCGGGCTTGAGCTCTCGTGGCCGTCGTCGCGGGGCGCGAAGCGCCGCGACGATCCAATCGCCCCGCAATGACACGGAAATCGATTAGCCGTTCCAGGCCTTTAGCCGCTTCACCGCCTCCACCATGTCGTCGGAGGTCCCCGCGAAGGAGAAGCGGAGATATCCCCGGCCGCGGGCATGGTCGAAATCGATGCCGGGCGTGGTCGCCACGCCGGTTTCCTTGAGCATCTTGAGGCAGAAGGCCTCGCTGTCATTGGTCCGCCGGGCGACATTGGCATAGAAGATAGAACGCCCCGTCGGCGGGCGCGAAATCGTCGAAGCCGGCCTTGGGCAGGCCTTCCATCAGCATCGCCCGGTTGCGCGCATAGCCGGCCACGACCTCGTCGAACGCCCCCAGGCAATCGAAGCAGGCCAGAGCGGCGTGCTGGGACATGGTGGGCGGCGAGATGAACAGGTTCTGCGCCAGCCGCTCGACCGGCCGGATGAAGCTCTCCGGCACCACCATCCAGCCGACCCGCATGCCCGAAAGGCAGAAATATTTGGAGAACGAATTGACCACGATCGCGTCGTCGTCATAGGCGAGCGCCGTTTGCGCCCGCTCCCCGAAGGTGATGCCATGATAGATCTCGTCCGATATCACCCGAATTCCGCGGGTCCGGCAATGCTCCAGAAGGCGCTGCAAGTCCTTGGCGCCCGATCATCGATCCCGTCGGGTTGGCCGGGCTGGTGACCAGCACCCCATCGAGCCGCCCGCTCGCGAGGGGTCGTGCCGCCTCGTCCACGAGATCCGGCGTCGGCTGGAAGCCGTTCGCGGGGTCTGCCAGCATCGAAACCGGCTCGATCTCGAGAACCGACAGGATATTGCGATAGGCCGGATAGCCGGGATCGGCGAGCGCGAGCATACGCGCCGGCATCGAAGGCCAGCAGGAAGGCGAGTTGGAACGCGCCCGGACGAGCCGGTGGTCACCACGATCCGGGCCGGCGACACCGAAACGCCGTAATAGTCCTGATAATATTGGGCAATTCGCTCGCGGAGCGCCGTAATGCCGAGCGCTTCCGTATAGCCGATCGAGCCGCTGTCGAGGGACCGCTTGGCCGCGTCGAGGACCGAGGCGGGCGGCGGAACGGCGGGCTGGCCGAGCTCCATATGGACGATGGACTTGGCCGGTCCCGCGCCATTCCGCGGCCAATTCGTTTGCCGCCCGGAACATGTCCATGGCGATGAACGGCGCGACATTGCTGCGCGCGGAAACGGCCGGCAAGGCCCGTTTTGAGCGTTTCTTGCTATCGCGACGTTTTTCCCGGCAATTTCCGCTCCGGCCATGATTTGGCCGACTTTTGTGCTCACGTGATATGCTTAATGGTGCCCGATACTGCGCCATTGACGGCGCTCGGGCCCGATCCTACGTTGAGCGGACAAAGTAGCGGAGCATCGCGTTTGCGCAAGCATCTTTCCTATCTCTTCGCCGCCGCACTCTTCGTCCTGAGCCAGGTCTCCCAGGCCTCGGCACAGGGCCGGAGCGAGTATCTCATCCGCGATGCCGAGATCGAGTCCATCATCAAGGACTATGCCCGGCCGATCTTCAAGGTCGCGGGCCTGGATCCCGATTTCGTGCAGATCCATCTGATCGCCAGCCGGCAGCTCAATGCCTTCGCGTCGAACGGCCAGCAGATGTATTTCTTCACGGCGCTGTTGGAGCAGGTCCGCTCGCCCAACGAGCTGATCGGCGTCATCGCCCACGAAACCGGCCATATCGCCGGCGGACATCTTGCCCGTCCCGACGATGGCCAGACCAACGCGATGAGAACCTTGATCGCTTCGATTCTCGTCGGCGCCGCTGCCGCGGCCGCCGGCGCGCCGGATGCGGGCGCGGCGATCATGGCGAGCAGCAGCGACTTCGCCACGCGGGTCTATTTCAAATTCAGCCGCACACAGGAATCCGCCGCCGACCAGGCCGGCATGAAGTTCCTTCAGGAAGCCCATGAATCGGGCCGCGGCTTGATCTCCTTCCTGAGATATCTGGGCGACCAGGAGGCGCTGCTGGTCAAGAACCAGGATCCGTATGTGACGGACCACCCGCTCACCCCGGAACGTATCGCCCATCTCCAGGACGTCGCCCAAGCCTCGCCCTATTACGACACGCCCGATACGCCGAAGCAGATCGACCAGTTCAAGCGCATGCAGGCCAAGCTTCGCGGCTTCCTCGACCCGGTGCCGCGGGTGATGCAGGAATATCCGCAGAAGGACCAGAGCCTTTACGCCCGATATGCCCGCGCGATCGCCTATCACCGCTCGGCCCGTCTCGACAAAGCCATGACCGAAGTCGACAGCCTCGTGCAGCAAGAGCCGGAAGACCCCTATTTCCGCGAGCTTCAGGGCCAGATCCTGCTGGAGAGCGGCAAGGTCAAGGAATCGATCCCGCCCTTGCGCCACTCCGTCGAGCTGGCGCCGAAACAGGCCCTCCTTCAGACGCTCCTGGGGACCGCCCTTGTTCAGACCGGCGACGACGAGATGAACAAGCAAGCGATCGACCATCTCAAGACCGCGACCCGGCTGGAGCCGGACAATCAGGACGCCTGGTACCAGCTCGCGGCCGCCTATACCCATGCCGGCATGTCGGGCGAAGCGGACCTCGCCACCGCCGAGAACTATCTGCTCACGGGCCGCGACCTCCGAGGCCGCCTATGTCGCCGGCCGCGCCGCGCGGTCCCTGCCCAAGGGCTCGCCCGCTCAGCTTCGGGCCATGGACATCACGTCCGTCGTCCAGGCCAATATGAGCAAGAAAGACCGTAGGCGCCAGCTGAGCCCGCTGGAGGAGGCCCAGGCGAAGGCCAGGGCCCAGGCAAACGACGCCAACCGGGCGTTCTATTTCAATCCGCCACCAACCTGGCAGGACCAGGATATCAACGGCACCGGCCCGCGGCTTCGCTCGGATCTGCCGCAGGTGCCCGACTCCATGCGCTATCACGGCGCCCCGGTACCCAACTGGGACAGGTAACAGCCCCATGACAACGTCGCCCTCGGCATCCGGACGCGGGATGTATCTGACGATCATTGCCGCCGTTCTGATCGGCCTCGGCATCGCCGCCGCCGTGATCTGGCGGCCCGGCGCGGCGACGGCCCCCATTGCGGCCTCGACCCTGCCCACCACCCCGACGTCCGGCGTCGCCCAGGCCAACGACATGGGCAATGTCATCCGGGCCTATCTGTTGAAGAACCCGGAGGTGCTGGAGGAAGCGATCGGCGTGTTGCAGGACCGGCGCACGACCCAGGCGATCGTCGCGAACTGGGACGAGATCACCGATCCGCAAGACGCCTATATCGCGGGCGACAAGGATGCCGACGCCACGATCGTCGAGTTCTTCGACTACCGCTGCCCCTATTGCAAACAGGTCCAGCCCTCGCTCGTGAAGCTCCGCGACGAGGATCACAAGCTCCGTATCGTTTATCGCGAGTTTCCGATCCTGAGCGAAGAGTCCAAGGTCGCCGCCCATGCCGCGATCGCGTCGCGCAAGCAGGGCAAATATCTCGAATTCCATGATGCGCTAATGGCCGCCCGCGGCAATTTCAGCACCGATATGATCATGTCCATCGCAAAGAAGGTCGGGCTCGACACCGAAAAGCTGAAGAAGGATATGCAGGACCCCGCGATCGACGGCGTCATCAACCGCACGCTTCAGCTCGCCACCCAGATCGGCGTCACCGGCACCCCCGGCTTCGTGTTCGGCCGCCGCCTCGTCCCCGGCGCCATCTCCTACGACGAGATGCTCTCCCTCGTCGCCGACGCCCGCTCGACCAAGGACGGAACGAAGACGGATTAATCTCCGCCCTTTGACATGCCGGCGCGTGACCCATCTCCTTTGCGCTATGCCAATGAATCACGAATCCGGCCGAGCGCGAGACCTCCTTTTCCAATAGCCTGCTAGGCCACCGACTTATTGTGTCGCAACCAGATACGGATGCTAGCAAGCTGGACTGAGACGAGGAAGTTGTCATCGCGCTTGTTGTATCGGGTGGTGACAGCGCGGAATTACTTGAGTTTGTTCAAGAAGCGCTCGACGAGGTTGCGATAGCGATAGTGAAATCGCTCATGGGCTGGTTCGGTACAGTCGACTACATAGAGTTTGTCTGAGCTGGCGTCTTGCGCAAACACAAACAGCGGCCCGAAGGCCGCTGTCTCTCGTTGCATCGCAGGTGGTCATAATTCAGGCAGCGCGCTTACGCCGCCTCATGAAGCCCAACCCCAACAAACCCACGCCAAAGAGCGTGATCGTACCGGGTTCCGGAACGTGCGTGGCATGACCGCCACCGCCGTTGCCGCCGGTACCGCCGTTGCCGCCGTTACCACCGTTACCCCGTTACCGCCGTTACCGCCGTTACCGCCGTTACCGCCGTTACCACCGCCGGTATTCACCGGAAGGAATTCGACCAGGTCGGTACCCCCTGTTCCTGCACCAGGCGTAACATTGAGGCCGCCGCCGAGGCCACCGCTTCCGGACAGACTATCCGTGCAAATGCCGGAGAGACTGTTTTGATCCAACGTCACGGCTCCAGTGTTCGCCAAGGCTCTCCCGCAAACATCGCTTGCGCTCGTATTCATGGTGATGCTAGCCAACGCGAGGATGTTTCCAAGAAATGTCGTATTGACATCGATGGTTGCCGAGCTGCCGACATTCCAATACAGGCCGGCGCCCGAACCGGTATTGATCACGTTTACGACCGAGTTAGGCGAGGTGATCAGCGTGCCTGGCATCTGGAACACCCAGGCCGCATTTAGGTTCCCCCCGCCGTCGAGAGTGAGTGCCCCCGACAGATTGGTCGTTCCCGCTGGAACCGTATAGACGCCCGGCGCGAGTATAAGCCCGGTTAGGTCCGCCGCTAGTAAAGTACCCGACCCGAGAGAGCTAAGATTATTTCTCGCGATGGTGAGTTGAGACTGAGCCGATTCAGCAAGCGCACCGCCGGCGTATACCGATCCCGATGTCACCTGCGGGTCTGAGGTTCCAACGCCTGGCGAGGAATTAAAGCCCGTGATTGCATTCGCACCACCACTTGACCAGACACCGACGCTCCCACCGATAGTGCTTGTCGGTACATTGGTCACCGTGGAGGAGCCTAGAACAGTGAAGCTCTGCAAATCAGGTAGTAGTAATGACGCCGCCGACGCTGGGGAAATTCCGCACAAAAGGGCGGCAATCGGGCCGAGTAACACCATTGAGGTGGTCGACCTAAGGAGATTTCGTTTCCTCCTGACTGTGTTCATAGCTTTCATTGTGCACCTCCGCTTGCTCTTTGACATAGCACTATAGGTTAATAAGTCTATTCCATCAGGCAGCCCTTGAACTCAAAGGCCTACTCGCTCGATTAAAACCAAGCCGCCATATCGTGACGCAAATACTATGCCATAAAGCCTTATGTGAGCCTTTGAGCCGTGAATTGAGCTAAATGGCAGTTGAAATCGACGTACAGTTGTACAGAATCTCGACACAAGAGCGGACCAGAACGTGTTGGAATGATACACGCGTAGGTCGCATGGTGAGACGCTACGCGCGATCAACGACAGGCCGATCCGGCCCGCCACGGACAACAAGCGCCGCATTTTCGCGTTAAACATGGCTTCCCCCGCATTACCGTTCGCGCTATCCGCTCGCGAAGAACCCGGCTCCCTGCGACAACCGTCGCCAACTCGCGCTTTTCGCGAATACGAAGCGCCAATACGGAGGAAGATTAACACAAACTTAGCGAAAAATTAAGTGAAGCTTACCAAATCATAAATATATGTCTTAGATATGAAAGCATTGACCTCAATCGTTTACCATAAGATTCCATATAAAATTGGACTTTATAAAGTTAATTATTATGGTTAATAGAAATATTCCGTGTATTCATACGACCGAACGATTGCACTGGATAACCTTGTGCACAAAAATTGATCCTTTTCGACATCCGGCGTCCCGATGATTTGCCTAGACCATCAAACCGATAGTGAAGGGTGGCTGTGTGGCGCCCGCGGCGGATTCCCTGGTGGTCGCCGACAATAGTCCGTTGCGAGGCGCGATCGAGGTCGGCGACGTGTCGGGCGGAAAAAAGATCGAGCCGCTCTGGAAGTCGAATGTCGGCGATGAGCAGTTCAAGGAAGCGTTGGTCGAATCCCTGAAGCAATATCTGATGGAGACCGAGACCGGCGGGCGTTACACGCTCAACGCCGAGCTCGTGAAGGTCAAGCAGCCGCTCGCGGGCTTCAACGTGACTGTCACCTCGACGGTCAAGTACACGCTAACCGATGCCGCGACCAAGGGTGTCGTCTGGGAAAAACAGGTCGAGCACGCCTACCGCGCGAAACTCGGTGAACTTTTGTACGGCGTCACCCGCCTCAAGCTCGCGAACGAAGGCTCGATCAAGGGCAATATCCTGGAGCTCATCGAGGCCCTGAAGACCTTGGACGGCCAACCGGCTGTCGCCTCTGCGACCGAGGCCCAGGAACAGGCACCGGCGGCAGGCGAGGCCGCGAACTCCGACCCGTAAGCGAAAGCGTTTTGAGATTAGGTTGTCGTCATTGCGAACCCCGAAAGGGGTGAAGCAATCCAGGCAATCCTGGATCGCCGCGCGCGTGCCGCGCTCGCGATGACGGTTCTGCCAAGTCTGGAATTGGCCTAAATCAGCCCCGCCAGCGGCGAGGACGGGTCGGCATATTTCTTGCGGGGCCATGCGGCCGGCGCGGTAGGCCAGCCGGCCGGATTCGACGGCGAGCTTCATGGCGCGGGCCATGAGGATGGGGTTCTTGGCTTCGGCGATGGCCGTGTTCATCAGCACGCCGTCGCAGCCGAGCTCCATGGCGATGGTGGCGTCGGACGCCGTGCCGACGCCGGCGTCGACGATCACCGGCACCTTGGCCTGCTCGACGATCAGGCGGATCTGCACCGGGTTCTGGATGCCGAGGCCGGAGCCGATCGGCGCCGCCAAGGGCATGATCGCGCAGCAGCCCATGTCCTCCAGCCGCTTCGCCAAGATCGGATCGTCCGAGCAATAGACCATGACCTCGAAGCCGTCCTTGATCAGCGTTTCGGCGGCGGCGAGCGTCTCGACCATGTTCGGGATAGAGCGTCTTCTGGTCGCCCAGCACTTCGAGCTTCACCAACGTCCAGCCACCGGCCTCGCGCGCGAGCCGCAGCGTGCGCACGGCATCGTCGGCGGTGTAGCAGCCGGCGGTGTTCGGGCAGATAGGTATATTTCTTGGGATCGACGTAATCGACCAGCATCGGCTTCGTCGGATCGCTGATGTTGACCCGGCGCACGGCGACCGTGACCATCTCCGCGCCCGAGGCTTCGATCGCCGCGCGGGTCTCCTCGAAATCCTTGTATTTGCCGGTGCCGACGATCAGCCGGGAGCGCAACTTGCGGCCCGCGACCACGAGATCGTCATCGGGCTCGGCGAAATTGCCGCCGCCGATGAAATGGACGATCTCCAGCACGTCGCCGTCGGAAATCCGGGTCGAGCCATAGGCCGAGCGCGGCACGATCTCGCGGTTGCGCTCCAGCGCGACCTTGGCCGGATCGAGCTTCAAATCGGTCAGGAGCTCCTGGGCAGTCATGGCGTCGGCGACATCTCTTTGCTCGCCGTTAACCATTATAGACACATGATTTTTCTGTCGATTTAGCATCGATCTGCCTTTCCACTCGTCACAAGCTTCGATACGCCGACACGGCTTCCCTGCCCTCGCTTTAGGCATTATATAGGTCGGGCCGACACGGTCATAAATGATTAACCATGCCTCAGCCGACGACCGTCCGCCATTCTGTGCCTCAACGGCCCCAATCTCAACATGCTCGGCAAGCGCGAGCCGGAGATTTACGGCAAGGAGACGCTCGCCGACATCGAGAAGGCGACACAGGCGCTGGCCAAGGAATTGAAAGTAAAGGTCGAATTCCGCCAGTCCAATCACGAAGGGGAGCTCGTCGATTGGATTCACGAGGCGCGGGAGACCGCGGCCGGGCTGATGGTCAACGCCGGCGCGTTCACCCACACCTCGGTCGCGCTTCTCGATGCCTTGAAGCTGTTCCCGGGGCCGATCGTCGAGATCCATCTGTCGAACATCTTTCGGCGCGAGGCGTTCCGTCACCAGTCCTATGTCAGCGAAGCGGCGGACGGAATGGTTTGCGGATTCGGAAAAGACAGTTACCTTCTAGGGCTTAGGGCCGTCGTCGAACTCATCAAACGTAAAAAGTAAATCTTGGGGGCATGATGCCGGGTTTCAGCGTCGACAAGAAGGCGATACGCGAGCTTGCGGAGCTTCTGCGCGACAACGATCTGAGCGAGATCGAGATCGAGGAAGGCGACCGCCGCATCCGGGTTGCCCGCAAGGGCGCACCGTCGAGGTCCATGCCCCGGTCGCGCGCCATGCGCCCGCGCCGGCTGCCGAGACCGCGCGCCGGCCGCGATCCCCGCCCCGATCCCCGGCGGCGGAGCCGATCGGCGCCGGGCACCGTGACCTCGCCGATGGTCGGCACGGTCTATGTCGCCCCGGAGCCGGGAGCCGATGCCTTCGTCAAGGTCGGCGACACGGTGAGCGAGGGCCAGACGCTCCTGATCGTCGAGGCGATGAAGACCATGAATCCGATCCCCGCGCCGACCGCCGGCACGGTGAAGGCCATCAAGGTCAGTGACGGCCAGCCGGTGGAATTCGGCCAGCCGCTGCTCGTGATCGCCTGAGCCGCGGGCCGGACATGTTCGAAAAAGTCCTGATCGCAAATCGCGGCGAAATCGCGCTGCGCATCCACCGCGCCTGCAAGGAGATGGGCATCCGCACCGTCGCGGTCCATTCGACCGCCGACGCCAACGCCATGCATGTCCGCCTCGCCGACGAATGCGTCTGCATCGGCCCGCCCCAGGCCTCGGAAAGCTATCTGAACGTCCCGGCGATCATCGCGGCCGCCGAGATCACCAATGCCGACGCGATCCATCCCGGCTACGGCTTCCTGGCCGAGAACGCCGCTTTCGCCAATATCGTCGAGGAGCACGGCATCACCTTCATCGGCCCGACGCCCGAGCATATCCGCGTCATGGGCGACAAGATCGAGGCCAAGCGCACGGCGGTGAAGCTCGGCATTCCGGTCGTGCCCGGCAGCGAAGGCCCGGTCACCGATATCGAGGCCGCGACGGCGCTCGCCAAGAAGATCGGCTATCCGGTCCTCGTGAAGGCCACCGCCGGCGGCGGCGGGCGCGGCATGAAGCGGGTCAATACGCCGAAGGAGCTCGAAGGCGCGCTCTCGACCGCCCGCTGCGGAGGCCAAGGCCGCGTTCGGCGACGATTCCGTCTATATCGAGAAATGCCTGGACCGGCCGCGCCATATCGAATTCCAGATCATCTGCGACAGCCACGGCAACGTGATTCATCTCGGCGAGCGCGACTGCTCGCTCCAACGCCGCCACCAGAAGCTGCTCGAAGAGGCCCCCTCGCCCGCGATCAACGCAAAGGACCGCGAGCGGATGGGCAAGATCGTTACCAAGGCCATGAAGAAGCTCGGCTATCTCGGCGCCGGCACGATCGAGTTCCTGTATCAGGACGGCGAGTTCTATTTCATCGAAATGAACACCCGGCTCCAGGTCGAGCATCCGGTGACCGAAATGATCACCGATATCGACATCGTGCGCGAGCAGATCCGCATCGCCTCCGGGCTCGCCGCTCGAATTCAAGCAGGCCGATGTGACCTTCACCGGCCACGCCATCGAATGCCGGATCAATGCCGAAGATCCGAACACCTTCGTGCCCTCTCGCCGGGCGCCGTGACCGATTTCCACACGCCCGGCGGGTTGGATGTCCGTGTGGATTCAGCCGTTTACTCCGGCTACGTCATCCCGCCTTTCTACGACAGCATGGTCGCCAAGCTGATCGTGAGGGGCCGGAACCGCAACGAATGCCTGATGCGACTTCGCCGCTGTCTTGAGGAATTTGTAATCGGTGGCGTCAAGACTACATTGCCGTTACATCGAGATCTCATCGAGAACGCCGACTTCGTCAACGGGATATACGATGTACACTGGTTGGAGAAGTTGCTGAAGTCGCAAGCCTGATGCGTCATATCACGCCCGAGATCCTGCTCAAGGCCTATGCCTTGGGCGTCTTCCCCATGGCCGAGAGCCGCCACGATCCGACGCTCTATTGGGTCGATCCCGAGGAGCGCGGGATCCTGCCCCTCGACGGCTTTCACATACCCCATAAAGTACGCCGGCTGGTGCGGCGGGACTATTTCACCGTCAAGGTCAACACGGCGTTCCGCGAGGTCGTCAACGGCTGCGCCGAGTCCACGCCGGAGCGCCCCTCGACCTGGATCAACGACACGGTCATCGATCTCTACGAGCAGCTGTTCCGCATGGGACGCGCCCATAGCGTCGAATGCTGGCGTGAGGACCGGCTGGTCGGCGGGCTATACGGGGTGAGTTTAGGCGCGGCGTTCTTCGGCGAAAGCATGTTCTCCCGCGAGCCATCCGCGAGCCAGGTCGCCCTGGTCCATCTGGTCGCCCGTCTGATCGCGGGCGGCTTCAAGCTTCTCGACACCCAGTTCACCACCGAGCATCTGAAGCGCTTCGGCGTCCGCAACATCTCCCGCGACGCCTACCACCAGCGCCTCTCGGAAGCGCTGAGAGAAATGGGCAATTTCGACGCCCTCCCCGAGACGATCACCGGCGCCGCGGCAATCCGCATCGTCGCATCGGCGGCAGCCCCGGCTTCGACGGCCTAAGCGAACAAACGTCAGTTGGCCGGCTGCGCCGGCTGATCCTGCGTCTGCGGCTGAAGCGTGTCCGGCTCTTCCGTCGCATAGACCGGCTGATCGATCGACTTCGACAAATCCATCCGGCAGTTGAGAACCCAAAGGTCGTAGATCGGGTGCTCCAGCGCCGACAGCGCGGGGCTGGAGGCGAACATCCAGCCGGAAAAATACTTTTGGGGCGGCTCGTCGGGCTTTTCGTCGGAGACGATGAGAAAGGCGGCGGTTTCCGGCGTTTCCTCGGGCGGGCGCTTGTAGCAGGCCTTCACCGTGATATTGAGCGTGCCGAGCTTGAACGGCTTGTCGACCGGAACCTGGATCGTGTGGGCGCGGGCCGTGATCTTGTCGAGCTCGCGCAATACGGCGATCGGATAGGGATCGTAATGGGTCTCGCTGCTGCCGGGCGTATTGCTCGCGTCGCCGGTCGGGTTGTCGGCTTCGGCGGCGAGCGCGGTAGCGGCGGAACCCGCCAGGGCGATTCCGGCGAGCAGGGAAACGGTGCGGCGCAAGATCGGTCTCTTCATCGGAGCCGCCGCCTCAAAGGCGGCTTGTCGAGCGTCAGTCCTACACCGGCAATGCGGCGATATAGCGGCAAGTATCGGGCGCAAAGCCGTTATTGCAGCTCTCCCGCATTGCCCGCGCCGGCTCCGGCTCCGGCACCGCCACCGTCGCCCTTCTTGGACGAGTTGCCGGTGCTGAATATCGCCTGACCAAGGAGCCCCATCAGATCGACCGAGCCCTGGGTGTATTCGATCTCGCCGCCGGCAGCGAGCATGTCGGGGCTGCCGCCCGGCTGCAGCTCGAGATAATTGCCGCCCAGGAGAGACTTCGGTCGCGACCCGGGCGGTCGAGTCTTCGGGGATCTTGTATTCCGACGCGATGTCCATATGGACAACCGCCTGATAGGTCTTGGGATCGAGCGACTGGGCGGTGACCGTGCCGATCTTGATGCCGCTCATCTTCACGTCCGAGCCGACGGTGAGCCCGTCCACCCGGTCGAACTTGGCCTCAAGCGAATAACCGCTGACGGCACCGGCATTAGTGTGGGTATAGGCGAAGGCGAGGAACACCCCCGCCACGGCCAGAACCACGGCCCCGATCAATGTCTCGACGAGATTGCCCGACATGCCCTGCCCTTCAGCAAGCCCTGCGCGCGACGGCGGGATGGATCATTCCGGAGTCCAGGCTTCGTAGTCGCCCGTGGCGTGACGGCGGCGACCGCCTTCGAAGAGGCTGCCCGGCGGATAATAGGCGCCTTCCGTGCCGGTGAGATTGGGCTTGTGCTCCCGCTCCCACGGCTTCACCACCGGCGGCGCCTCGGTCGGCGGCTGGTCGACCGTGTAATGCAGCCAGCCATGCCAGTCGGGCGGAATGCGCGAGGCATTGACCTCGCCCTTGTACATGATCCAGCGGCGCGGCCCCTTGCGTTCCTTGTAATACCGGTTGCCCTGATCGTCCTCGCCGATCAGCAGACCCTTGCGGCGCGTGAACAAGTCGGTCCCGATCGTACTGTCGTTCCACCAAGTGAAAACCTTAGAAAAGAAGCCCATGCGGTACCGGCCAAAATCCTGTTAAGCCCGGACGGAATATGGCATCCGGGTCCGGGCACGTCCAGACCAACTTCGTCACACGACATCGTCGGATCGCGCCTCGGTTCGACATTCGACCCGACGACGGGTCAACGGCCGGTTCGCGACCGCAGCAAATCGATCGTCAAGGCGACGCGCCCGTCGGCGAGCATCAGGCCTTCGTCCCAGGCCGTCGCCAGGGTGGCAAGGTCGTGGAGGGCGGTGATCAGCGTCAGCCCGCCATCGACCATGGCGCGCAGAGACTGGCGCGGATCGCAGACTGTTGACGAGGACCATTCGGTCGTGACGAAACAATCTGCGGGGAGACGGAGCATCCGCGCCGCCCCGAGTCGGTTCTTCCCGCCTCAGCGCAGCGTTCCCAAGATCGCGTCGGTCCCCCATATCGCTCAAGCTGCGTCGTTAATACCACGTGTTCTGTTCGTTTCTTGGCGCTGTCGCGACGCCGGGGGAACGGAACATGCCGCGCATCACGAGTCGTGGCGGCCCGGGAGATTCCTAACCGCCGGAATCCCGCGGAAATCCTAACGCCGCTTCGGATTTTTCAATCGCCGCCGAAGGATCTCCAAGTCAACCCCCATATTTTGCAAATCCTGCCAATTTGAAGCTTGATAGCGCGATGACGGTGCGCCTAGACTTTGTGTCCTCCGGCACGGCGCGCACAAGATCTTGCGACACTATTCGCGCTCAAATTGTATTGCGAGATCGGGCTGCAGTCGCCGGCAACGGTCGGAGCAGGTTTGGGCCGTCCACCAAGGGCGGATATCTAGGGGAAACTCCACCGGGGGAAATGAGTAAGGTCTCTTCAATGAAGTTCGAACGCCGCTTCACCGAGGCCGGCACCTCGCCATACGCCCGCCTCGGCACCAAAACTATCGACAGTGAAATCCGCAATCCCGACGGCTCGATCGTGTTCCGCGCCGAGGGCATCGAGGTCCCGGAGGCCTGGAGCCAGGTCGCGTCCGATATTCTTGCGCAGAAATATTTCCGCAAGGCCGGCGTGCCCGCGAAGACGAAGGCCGTCCGCGAGCCCGATGTGCCGAAATGGCTGTGGCGGCACCAGGCGAACAAAGCGGAGCTCAAGAAACTGCCGATCGAGAAGCGCTACGGCAGCGAGCGCTCGGCCTCGCAGGTGTTCGACCGGCTCGCCGGTACCTGGACTTATTGGGGCTGGAAAGCCGGCTATTTCGACCGCGAAAGCGACGCCCGGGCGTTCCACGACGAGCTGTGCTTCATGCTCGCCAACCAGATGGTCGCGCCCAACTCGCCGCAATGGTTCAACACCGGCTTGAATTGGGCCTACGGCATCGATGGCCCCGCCCAGGGCCATTACTACGTCGATTACAAGTCGGGCGAGACGGTAGCCTCCGAGTCCGCCTACGAACATCCCCAGCCCCATGCGTGCTTCATCCAGAGCATCGGCGACGATCTCGTCAATGACGGCGGGATCATGGATTTGTGGATCCGCGAGGCGCGGCTGTTCAAATACGGCTCGGGCACCGGCACCAACTTCTCCTCGCTCCGCTCCGAGGACGAGGCGCTGTCCGGCGGCGGCAAGTCCTCCGGCCTGATGAGCTTCCTCAAGATCGGCGACCGGGCGGCCGGCGCGATCAAGTCGGGCGGCACCACACGGCGCGCCGCGAAAATGGTGATCGTCGATATCGACCACCCCGACGTCGTCGACTTCATCAACTGGAAGGTGAAGGAGGAGCAGAAGGTCGCGGCGCTCGTGGCCGGCTCCAAGCTCGCCGACAAGCACCTCAACGCCGTCATCGACGTCCTGCTACGCCGAGTCGGACGAGCCCGACGCGACGGCCTTCGACGCCCGCTCGAACCCCGCCCTGAACTCGGCCGTCCTGAGAGCCCGCGAGGCGATGATCCCGGAGAGCCTGATCCACCGCGTGATCGAATTCGCGCGCCAGGGATATCGCGGCATCGTCTTCAACACTTACGACACCGACTGGGACTCGGAAGCCTATCGCACCGTCTCGGGCCAGAACTCGAACAATTCGGTGCGCGTGACCGACGAATTTCTCCGCGCCGTGGAGGAAGACGGCGACTGGAAACTGACCTACCGCACGACCGGCGAAGTCTCGGAGGTCATGAAGGCCCGCGATCTCTGGGACCAGATCTCTTACGCGGCCTGGTGCTGCGCCGATCCCGGCATCCAGTTCCACACCACGATCAACGACTGGCACACCTGCCCCAATGGCGGGCCGATCCGGGCCTCGAACCCGTGCTCGGAATATATGTTCCTGGACGACACGGCTTGCAATCTGGCCTCGCTCAATCTTCTCGCCTTCCGGGGCGAGGACGGCAGGTTCGACCACGAGACATTCGCCCATGCCGTCCGGATCTGGACGGTCGTGCTCGAAATTTCGGTGCTGATGGCGCAATACCCGTCGAAACGGATCGCCCAACTGAGTTACCGCTACCGCACTCTCGGCCTCGGTTACGCCAATCTCGGCGGGCTGTTGATGAGCATGGGCCTCGCCTATGACAGCGACGACGGCCGCGCGCTCGCCGGCGCGATCACCGCGCTGATGACCGGCACGGCCTATGCCGCCTCGGCCGAACTCGCCCGTTTCGTCGGCCCGTTCCCCGGCTACGACTCGAATTCCGACGCGATGCTGCGGGTCATCCGCAACCATCGCCGCGCCGCCTTCGGTGAGTCGTCAGGCTACGAGTCGGTCGCCACGCCGCCGGTCCCGCTCGATATCGAGAACTGTCCGGACGGCGATCTCGTGGAAGCCGCCAAGGCATCCTGGGACGCCGCCCTCACCCTGGGCGAGCAGCACGGCTTCCGCAACGCCCAGACCACGGTGATCGCGCCCACCGGCACGATCGGCCTCGTGATGGACTGCGACACCACGGGCATCGAGCCCGACTTCGCGCTGGTGAAATTCAAGAAGCTCGCGGGCGGCGGCTATTTCAAGATCATCAACCGGACCGTCCCCAAGGCCCTCGAAGCACTCGGCTACTCCAAGCGGGAAATCGACGATATCGTCAAATATGTGATCGGCCACGGGACGCTTTCCGGTGCGGACGGCGTCCATCACACCGCGCTCAAGGACAAGGGCTTCGGTGAGGCCGAAATTCAGATCGTCGAAAAGGGCGTGGCCGCCGCGTTCGACATCCGCTTCGTCTTCAACAAATGGACTCTCGGCGAAACCTTCTGCCGGACCGTCCTCGACCTCGATGACGATGTGCTCCACGACCCCTCCGGCGATCTCCTCGCCGCGATCGGCTTCAGCGAGGAGGAGATCGAGGCCGCCAACATCCATTGCTGCGGCACCATGACCTTGGAAGGCGCGCCGCATCTGAAGCCGGAGCATCTGCCGGTGTTCGATTGCGCCAATCCCTGCGGCGCGCGGGGCACCCGCTATCTTTCGGTCGAGTCGCATATTCGGATGTTGGCCGCGGCTCAGCCCTTCATCTCGGGCGCGATCTCCAAGACCATCAACATGCCGCACAGCGCCACGGTCGAGGACTGCAAGTCGGCGTATCTGTTGTCCTGGCGGCTCGGCCTCAAGGCCAACGCGCTCTATCGCGACGGCTCGAAGCTGAGCCAGCCCCTGAGCGCGGTGACGACGGTCGCCGAGAAGGCCGAAGCGCGGGCGCGGGATGCCGCCCCGGCCCAGCCGCAGATCATCGCCGAGCGGATCGTCGAGCGCGTCATCGAACGTACCGGCCGGACCCGGCGCGATCGCCTGCCGCAGAGGCGCACGGGCTACACCCAGAAGGCCGTCGTCGGCGGACACAAGGTCTATCTCCGCACCGGCGAATATGATGACGGAACTCTCGGCGAAATCTTCCTCGAGATGCACAAGGAAGGCGCCGCCTTCCGCAGCCTGATGAACAATTTCGCGATCGCGATCTCGATCGGGCTGCAATACGGCGTGCCGCTCGAGGAATTCGTCGAGGCCTTCACCTTCACCCGCTTCGATCCCTCCGGCCCGGTCGAGGGCAATGACGCGATCAAGATGGCGACCTCGATTCTCGACTACGTGTTCCGCGAGCTCGCGATCTCCTATCTCGGCCGCGAGGATCTGGCCCATGTCCAGCCTTCCGATCTGAGGTTCGACACGCTGGGCAGTGGCGATACCGAAGGTACGCTGCGGTCCAATCTGCCCGAAGAGGTCATGAAGCACGTGGCCAGCACAGGCTATATCCGCAGCAACCTCTATCTGCTGCACGGTTCAAAGGGTCAGGAGACCGAGGAAACCGTGACGCTGACCAGCGCCAGCGTCGAGGAGAATATTCTGACCGCCGAACGCCGGGAGACGCGCTCCACCGCGAGCAAGGTCCGCGAGGCGCGGCTCAAGGGCTACGAGGGCGATGCCTGCTCCGAATGCGGCAACTTCACGCTCGTCCGCAACGGCACCTGCCTCAAATGCGACACCTGCGGCTCGACTACGGGATGTTCCTGACCCCGGCCATGGCGCGAAACTTTACCGAAAGTTTACAGGGCGCGCCCATGCTCCGGGCTTAGGCGGCGTCTGTCGCACAATTGCGATATGGGCGGGAGGGCGCAGCCGATAGCGACCAAGTATCGTGTGAGAGAGCGTAAGGACGCGGGGCTTTCCGGCGCCAGAAACGGCCGGAACCTTCGTCCTATCGAAGGGGCAAGTGTGATGGCCTCCAGCCGCGAGGAACTTCCGGCGGACGAATCGGCCATGTTGGGCGAGTCGCTGCATGCGGGCCTGATGGCCGTCGGCCTGGTCGGCGACGGCGAGGACCGCCCGGTCGACCCCCAGACCATCATCGACAACCTTCCGCTCGGCTTTCTCATCCTCGAATTCGACCGCTCGGGCAACCCGCGCTGCGTGCTGGTCAACCGGCTGTTCGAACGGTTCATCGGCGCCTCGCGCTCGACCCTTATCGGCTGCCGGCTCGACAAGGTCCCGGCCCTGACAGACGGCCATCCGCTGCTCGAAGGCTTCGACCGCTGCCTGCATCGCCGTCATCCGATCATGATCGAGGGCGAGATCCAGGTCGGCGCCGGAACGCGCTTCATCGACTACCGCTTCACGCCGGTTTTCGACGCCCATGGCGAGATCGTGCAGGTCCTGGTCACCGTCATCGACCGCACCGAGGACCGCCGCACCCAGCACGAGATCGTCCGCACCGCGCTCCACGACAGCCTGACCCAGCTCCCCAACCGCCACCAGTTCATCGACCGGCTGGAGCAGGTTGGCCACCGCACCATCCGCGACTTGACCCTCAAATACGCGGTCATGACGTTCAATATTGATCGCTTCAAGGGCATCAACGAAAGCCTGGGCCACACCGCCGGCGACAACGTGCTGGTCGCGGTGACCCAGCGCCTGTCCGCGCTCGTTCCGGCAGGGGCCGTGCTCGCCCGGCTCGGCGGCGACGAGTTCGCGATCCTTCTCATCGGCATCAGCGACATGCAGCAGGTGGTGGCGCTGTCGGATCTGGTCCATGGCGCCATGGAAGCGCCGTTCCAGGTCCGCGATCAGGAAGTGTTCCTCTCCGTCAGCATCGGCATCGCGTCGAACCCGAACGGCCGCGAGAAACCGAGCGACGTAATGCGCAACGCCGATCTCGCGATGCACCGGGCCAAGGCCGCCGGCAAATCGCGCACCGAGGTCTACCGCCAGGATCTCCACGTCAAGGCGAGCTCGCTGCTGCGGCTCGAAAACGATCTGAGGCGCGCGGTCGACCGCCAGGAGCTAACCCTCTACTACCAGCCGATCGTCTGCATGCGCACCGGAAATCTGGTGGGCTTCGAGGCCCTCGCCCGCTGGTTCCATCGCGAGCGCGGGATCATTCCGCCGAACGAGTTTATCCCCATCTCCGAGGCGACCGGCATCGTCGGCGGGCTTGGACGCTGGGCGCTCCAAGCCGCCTGCCGCCAGCTCGCGGACTGGCACGAGCGCTATCCGAAATTCGCCGAGCTCACCGTCGCGGTGAATATTTCGGGCGTCCATTTCATGCGCGACGACCTGTTCCGCGACACCAAGCAGGCGCTGGATCATAGCGGTCTCGACGGCAAGAATTTGAAGCTGGAGCTAACCGAAAGCGCGATCATGGAGAATCCGGATCTGACGGCGCAGGTCCTCTCCGAGGTCAAGACGCTCGATGTCGACCTCGCGCTCGACGATTTCGGCACCGGCTATTCGTCACTCAGCTATCTGAACCGGTTCCCGATCGACGTTCTAAAGATCGATCACAGCTTCGTCCGCGGCATGGATTCGAACTCGGAGAACGCGAAGATCGTTAACGTCATCGCCATGCTGGCGAAGACCCTCGGCCTCGATCTCGTGGCGGAAGGCGTCGAGACGCCGCGTCAGGCGGCGGTGATCCAGTCGTTGGGCTGCGATTTCGCGCAAGGCTATCTGTTCTCGCGGCCCCTTCCCTCCGACGCGATCGACGACCTTCTCGATCGCGGCGCCTCCTGGCCCACGGCCCTGTGGGACAACGCCGGCACGCCGAATATCGAAGCGATCTGAGACGTCGAAAAGTCATTGCGAACGAAGTGAAGCGATCCAGGCTGGCTCGCCAGCCTACTCCGCCGAATCAGCCACTTCGGCTGCGAAAGCCGGACGGCCCTTCGGGCCACGCGACGACGTCGCGTGTCTAGTCGAACCAGGTCCTCTCGGCGAGATAGCGCATCACGCGGACCTTCCCTTTGGCGAGCAGGCCCGACCGGCGCGACCATAGCGTGGCCTCGCGGAGCAGCATGTCGACGAGCGGGCGGCCTTCCTCGCCGCGGTCCAGAAGGGTCTGGGCCATGTCGCCCGCCCCGGCCCAGCGTTTGGCGATCACGCTGCGCTGCTCCTCGGTCTGGTCTTCCTTGACCCGAAGGTTGAACTGGGCCTGCTCGATCAGCGTGGCCATTTCCTCGTTCTTGATCGCGAAGATCTCGGTTGGCTCGTTGTCGAGCCAGTCCTGGATGTCGGGATCGGCCGGATCGGCGTCGTCGTCGAGGACATAGTCGGTCACCACGAACAGCTTGCACGGCTTGAGCGACTGGTGGACTGCCGTCAGGACGCCCGGCTTGTTCTCCACGCAGAACATCGCCTCGGTCGAGATCGCCGCATCGTATTTCCGGGCGAAGGGGGCACACCGGCCGAAGTCGTAATGCTCGATCGCGGCCTTCTTGGCGAGCCCGGCGACGTGCGACATTTCCGAGCCTGCCGCCACCAGCTCCTTGGACTGCTCGACCGCATCGACATAACAGCCGAATTCCTTGGCGAGCACGCGGGCCGGACCGCCCAGGCCGCCGCCGACGATGACCACGCTCATCTCGGGGGTCAGCCCCAGAAGCTTCACCAGATCGATGACGTGCTGAGGCCCCCCGGGACCGCAATAGCCTTCGCCCCAAACCAGGTTGGCGATATCGATGCGCTCGGGCTTCCACGCCGCCTCGCGCCGGAGCGCGGACTTCCGGAGCGCGGAGGCGCCGCCATTCGCTTTACCGTTCGTCGCCCGTTTCTTGCCATTACGCGACGCGAGCCAGGCGTCATATTCCTGGCCGTCATAGCCTTCCCACCACGCCTTGAGGCGATTTCGAAGCGACGTCGCGTTCATTGACCGAGATGCTGACATTCCATTCCGTGGCGGTCCGCGAGACCAGCGCCCGCCCGTGCCGAAATTTGGCTCCAGACGTCACGGAATGCCCGCCAGACGTTAACGGACTAAAGTTTTACAAGTGTTTAAACGACGCATACGCGCTACGTCGTTCCTCTAGGATTCCGGCCGCAATCTAGTGCGAATTTACCAAGCCCGGAGTGATCCGGCGGTTTCCGGCGGTATTTCGATGCCGATATCTCCCATCGCGTTAACCTCTCGGGATCGAATTCATGCGATGTCTTGACGGGGCGAAATCTGATATTCAGCGCCTGGACGCGGGCCCATCCCGAATACGGGGAACGGGCCGCGCCGGCGGAGTTTCGACGAATGGGCAAATTCCTGGTTGGCCTCGCCGTTCTGGTGCTGGCGATCATCGGGGGGATTTCAGCGGCACTGTTCTCGCTCAATCTGGGCGGGCCGCTGCCGACCGATAAGGATGTGGCGGGCTGGAGCATCTCCGAAGCCGTTGCCACTGCGTCAGGCAGCGCACGTTCCCGCGCGCTATGGGCGCAATCGGCCTTCGCGGCCGGGCCGCCGAGCCATGTGCTCTATTTCTTCCGCACCATGGCCGAGAACGGCCACACCCTCGAAGGTGGCTGCCGCTACCGGCTAACCGGTGTGCCGCCCGACGCGGCCTGGTGGAGCCTCACCGTCTATGACGACAAGCTCGCCCTCATCGCGTCGACCGGCGACCGATCGATCAATCCCGATACCGTCCGGCTCGAGGACGATGGCAGCTTCACCGTCTATGTCTCAGCCGTATCCGAGCCCGGCAACTGGTTGTCGGACCGCAGCGCCGGCGAGGTCTCGATCGTCTTCCGGGTCTTCGAACCGAGCCATGAGCTGGTCAAGACACCGTCCAAGCTGATGCTGCCCCGTGTCGTGCAAAGTGGGGGCTGCGCCTGATGCCCGAACGATTTTGGCCTTCCATGGTGTTCTTGGCCGTGCTGCTGGTCGCGGCCTATATCAGCTATCAGGCGACCCTCTTCTATACCCTGACCGACATCTGGGTGCAGGAAGAGCAGACGATCTCCATGCAGGCGGGAGGCATCGGCGTCCTCGGCCGAAACATCACTCTCCGCGCCACTCTCGCCGATCCCGATTTCAACGATAGCGCCTGCGTTTTCGACCTCGCGACCGGTCCCTACCTTCTCAAGGGAGCCGACGAGAGCGAATACTGGTCGATGACGGTGTTCAATCGCCGAGGCGAGGCGATGTTCATCGCATCCGGCCCCGACGCGGCCGCAGCCGGCCCGTATCTGCTCTATGCCGACGACTACCCGACACCCTCCCAATCGGGCGGTTTCAAGGTTGTCGAGGTACCAACTCCCCGGGGCATCGTCGTGTTTCGGCTGCTCGCCGACCGCACGAACCGCAAGCCTCTGAGCGACGTCCAGGACGAGCTCCGCTGCGAGCCCTATCGCCCCGCTTCGTGATCCCCGGCAGGCGCGGCAACTCAATCTTTACCCTGCTCCCTCCACAATGACGCCAAATGCCCGGACGGAGGCCTCCGCGTTTCTCGGAGCTCCGGCGCAGGAAGGAATCTTTGCCATGCCCCCATGGAGGGCGAAGGGAGACCCAACCAGACATCTCTCCGCCATCGATGAGCGCGTCAACCAGGTCGAACAGGAACCCCAGGCGAACATCTCCCTCGTCACGCTGCTCGCAACGGATTATCTCAACCACTTCGTCGAGATCATCATGCTGATCGAGCTGCTGCCCGAGATGTGGGATCTCGCCGAGGAATGCCGCGCCTGGCAGCCGCTCACCTATAAAGAGCATTTCGAGCGCAGCCGGATCGCCGATCGCAACCTGGCGCTCGACGCCTATGCCCTCGTACCGTCGCGCTACCGCGTGCCGTTCGAGACCAAAAGCAATGAGTTGCACATCCTGATCCAGGAACGCCTGGCGAAGATTCTCGCCGCCCTCGACGACGGCGACGAGTCGACGCTTGCCAAGCGCTGTAAAGAGGCGGTGAAATGTCTGAACAACCGCCTGCAGGAGCTGAACGGAATCATCCGTGGCGGCGAGTTCGTGCTCGCGCAGAAGGATATCGACAGGCTCGTCCGGAAATCGACGGGGCGGTAATCGGCTCTAATAGGCCACGTATACGTAAAGGACCAGGGCACCGACCCAGGCCGCAATATACGCCAGCCAGAAACGGCGCATCTTCTTGATCTGATCTGCTTGTTCTTGTTGCATATCCAACTTAATGCAAAGAGCAAGCCAATAGTTCCACTCTAAAATTTATCATTTTATATCAAGGTATTAGAGGTATTCGCTGCGGAACCACCATACCGCTAGGTGTAAAAAATTCCGACGCGACAAGGCCGGCCTTGTGGGTCCGCCCGGCTGTAACGCTGTTAACGATAAATGACGCAAAGGCGGAGGGTCCCGGCCCCTCCCCGTCCAACGCCTGCTCAAGTGGGCAGGTGTTGGACCTGCCGGATCGGGCCTTGTTTGAAAAAACCTAAATTTTATAACGGCTTGGATTCCTATTCGGAATCGCCTTGATTGCTGTTCGATTGCTGGCCGAACGGCCGCCGCCGGCCCCCTAGGCTATATGTTCTATCGCCCGAGCCTCCCCGATACTCTTGAAGCGATAAGATCTTAGGCATTCGTGAACGGTGGGCGCGCCAATTCAACGGTTGTTAAGATTCGCGACATAGACTGGCCACGAGTCGGACTCGTCCGCACTCGGACACGAAACGGCAAACCGTCGGCAACGGCGGGACGCAAAGCCTCCGGCCCGATCGCATCGGGTAGCGGGGTTACCGAAAGGAAGATGTGATGGTCGCAGTCGATCGTTTCGCGCTCGTCGCCCCCAAGGGGTGTCGCGCGCCATCCCTCCTCCCCGGCGGCATGGGCGGCACCGGCATAGGCCGAGACGCCCGGTCGCCGGTCTAGGCCCAAGGTTCGCCGGCCATGATCGCCGGCCTCAAAGCCGCCCTCACCGGGATGAACGCCGCGACCCTCAGGGCAGAGGTCGCGGCGCGCAACATCGTCAATTCGCTCAGCAGCGGAACGGACCCGAACGCCGCGCCCCTCGCCTCGGAGGCGCTCGCCGGCGCCCAGGCCTATCAGCCGCAACGCGTGGTCCAAAACAGCACGCCCGGCGGCACGGCCGCCAAGACGGTCCCCGTCAAGCCCGCCACCGTCCCGGTCTACGACCCGACGAACCCAGCGGCGGACGAAAACGGCGTCGCCCAATATCCCAATGTCTCGCTCGAAAACGAGTTCGCCCAGCTCACCCTGGCCGTGGCCTCCTATAAGGCCAACGCGGAGGTAATGAAGACGCTGGACGAGACCATGGGGAGCCTGCTCGACAGCAAGACGTGATATCGACCGGCGTTTCCGGCATTCGATCCTTGTGCTGGGCCGCTTCCGCTCCCATCTTGTGTCACGACGTCATTTCAGCGCTCTACGCCTCCATTTCCCATGAACGAAGTGGACAAAACTATTGCGCTAAAGGCTTGATTCGTCGTAAGAACAGCGGATTAACCGGCTTTTTCACGAAATATTTTCAGATTTCGTGTCAGGATGCCGGTAGTTATCGACGTCTTTGCGGACGTCCATGGAGAACGCAAGCGTGTACGGCAGGACCGGCCATAGCGAGATCGCAGCAGCGCGCGGGATTATCCGCGTGAGCGGCGGCGCACGCTCGTCGGTCACATCCATGACCTCCGCCGTTCTGTGCTACACGGGTTTTCTTGCAGGCGAAGGGCTTCGACTTACAAGCCCCTGAGCGACGCTTATCGGCATTGTCGGTGCGGCGTTCAGGGGGTCAAAGCACGTTGAAGTTTGAGCCCAATTTTCAGCCTGGAATCCGAACAATGACCAAACGATCAGAATCAAACGTCACGACCGGCCGCGAGAACGCCGCCGACTCGTCCAACTACGTCCGTATCTTCGACACGACCTTGCGCGACGGCGAGCAGTCGCCCGGCGCCTCGATGAATCTCGAGGAGAAGCTGAGGATCGCAGAAGTCCTGGAGCATATGGGCGTCGACATCATCGAGGCCGGCTTCCCGATCGCCTCGAATGGCGACTTCCAAGCCGTCCGGGAGGTGGCCAAGATCGTCAAGAACGCGACCGTCTGCGGCTTGGCCCGCGCCTCGAAGAAGGATATCGACCGCGCCGGCGAGGCCCTGAAAGGCGCCAATCGGGCGCGCATCCACACCTTCATTTCCACGAGCCCGCTCCATATGAAGCACAAGCTGCAGATGGAGCCGGAAGAAGTGCTGCAGGCGGTCATCGACAGCGTCAGCCACGCCCGCAATCTGGTGGGCGACGTCGAATGGAGCTGCGAGGACGGCACCCGGACCGAGCTCGACTTCATGTGCCGTTGCGTCGAGGCCGCGATCAAGGCCGGCGCCACCACCATCAACGTGCCGGATACGGTCGGCTATTCCATGCCGGAAGAGTACGGCGCGCTCTTCGCCATGCTGCGCGAGCGGGTGCCGAACATGGACAAGGCCGTGCTCTCCAGCCATTGCCACAACGACCTGGGCCTGGCAGTCGCCAATTCCCTGGCCGCCGTCAAGAACGGCGCGCGCCAAATCGAGTGTACGATCAATGGGTTAGGAGAGCGGGCCGGCAATGCCGCGATGGAAGAGGTGGTCATGGCGATCAAGACCCGCCACGACCTGATGCCCTATACGACCGGCATCGTGACCGAGGACATCATGCGGGCCTCGCGCCTCGTCTCGACCGTCACCGGCTTCACCGTCCAGAACAACAAGGCCATCGTGGGCGCCAACGCTTTCGCCCATGAGTCCGGCATCCACCAGGACGGCATGCTGAAGAACGCCCAGACCTACGAAATCATGACCCCGGAATCGATCGGATTAAAGAAGTCGTCACTGGTTCTGGGTAAACATTCCGGACGGCACGCCTTTAAGGAGAAACTCAAGGATTTGGGTTACGAATTGGGCGACAACGCGTTCGAGGACGCCTTCCGGCGCTTCAAGGACCTCGCTGACAAGAAAAAGCAGGTCTTCGAGGAAGACGTCGTCGCGCTGGTCGACGATGAGGTTTTGCGTGGCAACGACCGGATCAAATTCGTCTCGCTCCAGGTGGTATGCGGCTCCAAGGGGCCCCAGACCGCCGAGCTGGAGCTCGATGTCGACGGCGAGGTCCGCCACACCAAGGCTTCGGGCGACGGTCCTGTCGATGCGGTCTTCAACTGCATTCGGGAGCTGTCGCCGCATGAGGCGATCCTGCAACTCTTCCAGGTGCATGCCGTGACCCAGGGAACGGATGCCCAGGCGGAGGTGACGGTCCGGCTCGAGGAGAACGGCCGCAGCGTGAACGGACAGGGTGCCGATACCGACACTCTGGTCGCCGCCGCCAAGGCCTATGTCCATGCGTTGAACAAGCTCCTGGTCAAGCGGGAGCGATCCGCGCCCGCCGCCGCGCTGACGGCGTAAGGTGCGGGAACCGGAGAGAGGGAATGGGGAAAGCGTGAGTTCGTCCGGGCTCGCGCTTTCCGTTTACTGGCCTGCCGGGCTGGCTTTCGAGCCGACCCGGAAAAATTGAGGAGTGGGGCTTCGGTGTATGTTTTCTAGACTTCTTGGCATCCTGTCTTCGGACATGGCAATCGATCTCGGCACGGCCAATACCCTGGTTTACGTCAAGGGCCGCGGGATCGTTCTTAACGAGCCGTCGGTCGTCGCCATCAAGACGGTAGGGGGAAAGAAACAGGTCCTGGCGGTCGGCGACGAAGCCAAGATGATGCTCGGCCGAACGCCCGGCAATATCGAAGCCATCAGACCCTTGCGCGACGGCGTGATCGCCGATTTCGAAGTCGCCGAGGAGATGATCAAGCACTTCATCCGCAAGGTTCACAATCGACGGAGCTTCGCGAGCCCTCAGGTCGTGATATGCGTGCCCTCGGGCTCGACCGCGGTCGAGCGCCGCGCGATCCAGGATTCGGCCGAAAGCGCCGGCGCCCGCAAGGTCTATCTGATCGAAGAGCCCATGGCGGCCGCGATCGGCGCCGGCCTGCCGGTGACCGAGCCGACGGGCTCCATGGTCGTCGATATCGGCGGCGGCACCACCGAGGTGGCGGTGCTGTCCCTGGGCGGCATCGTCTATGCCCGGTCGGTCCGCGTCGGCGGCGACAAGATGGACGAAGCCATCATCTCGTATATCCGCCGCAACCATAACCTCCTGATCGGCGAGTCCAGCGCGGAGCGGATCAAGAAGGAGATCGGCACCGCCTGCCCGCCCGATGACGGCGTCGGCCTCTCGATGGAGATCAAGGGCCGGGATCTGATGAACGGCGTGCCGAAGGAGCTGGTGATCAATCAGATGCAGATCGCCGAAGCCCTGGCGGAGCCGGTCGGTGCGATCATCGAGGCGGTCAAGGTCGCCCTCGAGAACACCGCGCCGGAGCTCGCCGCCGATATCGTCGACAAGGGCATCGTGCTCACCGGCGGCGGTGCGCTTCTCGGCAATTTGGATTATATTCTGAGGCACTCGACCGGCCTGCCGGTTTCGGTCGCGGATGAGGCTTTGTCGTGCGTTGCGCTCGGCACCGGCCGGGCCTTGGAGGACGAGGTCCTGAAGCACGTCCTCACCAGCGCATATTGAGCGGGACAGCGTGAGTATCGACGCAATCTGTGAGTTTGGGCGTGAGACGGATACGCGACAATGAATTCAGCTTGTTTCTGCCGTTTCGTGCCACGGGTCAGCGTATCACGCTTCTGATCCTGATCTTCTTCGCGACCGCGCTCTTTATCGTCGGCAAGACCAATTCCACGCTCTCGGAGCGTGCGCGCTCCCAGCTCGCCGACGTCGCCGTTCCGGTGCTCGACGTCCTCTCCCAGCCCATCCTCGCGCTCGACTGGGCGGCCAAACGCGTCGTCGACATGATCTTCGTCTACCGCGAGAACGACCAACTCCGCGAGACCAACCGCCGCCTGATGGAGTGGCAGGCCAAGGCGCTTCGCCTCGAGCAGGAGAACGAGCGGTTCCAGGAACTGCTCAACGTCAAGAACGATTACGGCAAAGTGTTCCTCACGCCGCGCGTCGTGGCGGATGCGAGCGGGCCTTTCGTCCACGCCAAGCTGCTGAATGTCGGTCTCGCCGATGGCGTGAGAAAGGGACAGGTCGCAACGGACGACTTCGGCCTGGTCGGGCAAATCGTCGCGGTGGGCCAGCGCTCGGCACGCCTGCTGCTTTTGACCGACCTCAACAGCCGGGTGCCGATCCTGGTCGGCGCCAAGCAGCATCCCGCGATCCTCGCCGGCGACAATACCCGCTTCCCGACCATTGCCTTTCTGCCGGTCGGCGTGCAGGTGGCGCCGGGCGACCTCGTGCTGACCTCCGGTGCCGGCGGCGTGTTTCCCCCGCGGCTGCCGATCGGCCGGGTCGTGACCTCGCGGGACGACGTGGTGCGGGTCCAGCTGTTCTCGGATTCCGACCGACTCGACTTCGTCAACATCATGGATTTCCGGCCCGAACCGCGGCTTGAAGACCCCAGGACGTCGGATGCGTCAAAATGAAGCCGAGCGTGCTCCATCATGTCGACACTGGGCTCCGGGCGATCACGCCGGTCCTGCTGACCTTCCTGCTGCTGGTGATCTCGCGGCTGCCCTTCGGCATCGAGGGACTGGAGAGCGCCATGCCGCTCCTGACCCTGATGGCGGCCTATTTCTGGACGATCTACCGGCCGAACCTGATGCCGTCGATCGCACTCTTTCTCCTCGGACTGCTGCAGGATCTCGTGACCGGCGGCCCGCTGGGCCTGATGGCGCTGGTGCTGCTACTTGTCCACTGGCTTGTGGATGCGCAACGCCGGGTTTTTCTTGGCAAGTCTTTTGTTGTAGCATGGTGGGGCTTTGGGCTCGTCGCCTTGGGGGCGGAGGGCGTCATATGGCTGCTCGCCTGCATCTATTACGATGATTTGCTGGGGGTGAAGCCGTTTGCCTTCCAATTCATGCTCACCGTGGCGATCTATCCCTGCTTCGCCTGGCTGTTTAGCTGGGTGCAGCGCGCTATAGTAAAGTAGGAAGCGCGTGATGGCGTTCACTCGCCCGGAAAATTCGAGGTTCAAGACCTTCTCCCGCCGCACCGCCATGATTGGCGGCGGCCAGGCCGTGCTGATGGCGGTCCTCGCCGGCCGGCTCTATTATCTCCAGGTCATCGAAGCCTCCCAGTACAAGACCCTCGCCGAAGACAACCGGATCAATCTCCGGCTTCTGGCGCCGGCGCGCGGGCGCATTCTCGACCGCTTCGGCGTGCCCGTCGCCAAGAACCGGCTCGACTACCGCGTCGTGCTGATCAAGGAACAGGTCCGCAGCGTGCCCGACACATTGGATACGCTCGGCGAGATCATCCCGATCAGCGACGGCCAGCGCGCCCGCATCCTCAAGGAAATCTCCCGCAAGCCCGCCTTCGTGCCGGTGACCGTTTCCGAGAATCTGACCTGGGAACAATTCGCGACCCTCAACGTACACAGCCCCGATCTGCCCGGCATCCAGCCGGACGCCGGACCGACCCGAGACTATCCCTTCGACGAGGCGTTCTCCCATGTCGTCGGCTATGTCGGCGCCGTGACCGAGGAGGATCTCCGGGGCAATTCCGATCCGCTGTTCCAGCTCCCCGGCTTCAAGATCGGCCGGCGCGGCGTAGAGCGCGTGCGCGACAAGGAGCTTCGCGGCAAGCCCGGCAACAGCCGGGTCGAGGTGAATGCCGTCGGCCGCGTCGTTCGCGAGCTCGCGCGCCAGGAAGGCGTGCCCGGCACCGATCAGTATCTGACAATCGATTCCGAGCTTCAGACCCTCGCCATGGAGCGGATCAAGGGCGAGAGTGCTTCCGTCGTTGTCATGGACAGCCACACCGGCGACGTCCTCGTGATGGCGTCTTCACCGGGCTACGATCCCAACGAGTTCAATGTCGGCGTCACCCAGGACCGCTGGGACCAGCTCTCCAAGGATCCCTATCACCCGCTGATCAACAAATGCGTCGCGGGCCAATATCCGCCGGGTTCGACCTTCAAGACCATGACCGCGCTGGCGGGCCTCGAAAGCGGCTCGATCACGCCGGACACGACAATCTATTGTTCAGGCGTCATACGGCTCGGCAATGCGGAGTTCCACTGCTGGAAGGAGCATGGCCACGGCAAGCTCGATCTCGAGCACGCCATCATGCATTCCTGCGACATCTACTTTCTACGAGGTCGCGCGCCGTACCGGCATCGATACGCTCGCAGCGATGGCCAAGCGCTTTGGCCTCGGCGGCGCGCTGGGGCTCGACATTCCGGGCGAGATGAAGGGCCTGATCCCGACCTCGGCATGGAAAAAAGCCACGCTCGGCGTGCCCTGGCAGGGCGGGGAGACGCTGATCAGCGGCATCGGCCAGGGCTACGTGCTGGCAACGCCGCTGCAGCTATGCACCATGGTCGCGCAGCTTTCGAACGGCGGCCGCATGGTCCGCCCCCATGTGCTGATGACGCCGACGGAGTTGAACGATGATGCTGGTGCAACGGGCGTAATCAAGGCTTCGGCAACGACGACCGAGGCCGCGCCGATCGGCAAGTCGCTGGGAATCGATCCGAACGACCTCGCGGCCGTGATCCGCGGCATGTACGACGTGGTGAACGTGCCGGGCGGCACCGCTTTCAGCGCACGCATCCGTGAGAAAGGCTACTCGCTCGCCGGGAAGACCGGCACCTCCCAGGTCCGCCGCATCTCCAAGGAGGAGCGGCTCACGGGCGTGATCAAGAACGAGGACAAGCCCTGGATCGAACGCGACCATGCGCTGTTCATCGCGTTCGGACCGGTAGACGCGCCGCGCTATGCGATTTCGGTCGTGGTCGAACACGGCGGCAGCTCGCATACGGCGGCCGCGATGGCGCACGACATCATGCTCGCGACCGAGAAGCGCGATCCCGCCAACCGCAAGCCGACCGGCCCCGTCGCCGCGCTTGCCCGCAGCACGGATACCTGAGGAAAGCGCCGCCCATGGCCGCCATCGAACCGAGACTCTATCCCGCCCAGAAGGGCAAGATGACACTCGTGGAGAAGCTGTTCGCCATGCATTGGACGATCATCGTCCTCCTCGCGGTGGTCGCGAGCATCGGCTTCGCCATGCTCTATTCGGTGGCGGACGGCAGCTTCGAGCCATATGCCTCGCGGCAGATTATTCGGTTCTGCGTCGGCGTCGGGATTCTGCTGGCGATCGGCGTGGTCGATATCCGGATCTGGCTCCGCGCCGCCTATCCGATCTATTTCGTGGCGCTGGTGCTGATCGCCGCGGTGGACGTGATCGGCTTCGCCAGCAGCGGCTCGCAGCGCTGGCTCGATCTCGGCGTGTTCCAGCTTCAGCCCTCGGAGATCATGAAGGTCGGCATCGTGCTGGCCCTTGCCCGCTATTACCACGGCAAGTCCCTGGAAGAGACCCAGTCCTATCGCAGTCTGATCATGCCCTTCATCCTGATCGGCCTGCCGGCGGCCCTGGTGCTCAAGCAGCCCGATCTCGGCACCGCGATCCTGATCGTCGCGACCGGCGCCGCGATCATGTTCCTTGCGGGCGTCAAAATGCGCATCTTCGCCATCGGCTTCGGCCTCGTGGTCGCCGCCGTCCCCGCGATCTGGCCGTTCCTGCGCGACTATCAGAAGGGCCGCATCCTCACCTTCCTCGATCCCTCGCGCGATCCCTTGGGCCAGGGCTATCACTCCATGCAGTCGATGATCGCGCTCGGCTCGGCCGGCGTCACCGGCAAGGGCTTCATGCACGGGACGCAAAGCCATCTGAACTTCCTGCCCGAGCACCATACCGACTTCATCTTCACCATGCTGGCCGAGGAATTCGGCATGGTCGGCGGGCTGTTCCTGCTGGCGCTTTACATCGCGATCATCGCCTGCGGGCTGACGGCAGCCATGCAGGCGCGCAACCAGTTCGCGCGCCTCGTCGGCACCGGAATCATCGTCGGTTTTTCGACCTATGTGTTCATCAATGTGGCGATGGTGATGGGCCTTCTGCCGATCGTCGGCGTTCCCCT
Organism: uncultured Alphaproteobacteria bacterium; assembly: GCA_963732795.1. Lineage (GTDB taxonomy): Bacteria > Pseudomonadota > Alphaproteobacteria > CAVTAV01 > CAVTAV01 > CAVTAV01. The sequence continues at coordinate 899,912 of CAVTAV010000002.1, forward strand.
GCCCTTGGTTTCCTATGGCGGCACGGCGATGATGACCGTGCTGATCGGCTTCGGCTTCGTGATGAGCGCCTATGTCCATCGCGACGTCAGCCTGTCCAAGACCGGCGCTACTCAATAAGCTTGATTTGGGGGACCACCAAACGCTTGACGTCTTTGCCCCTGGGCCTGTATTTCAAGCCCTCGCCAGTGGCCATGCGGGCGCTTAGCTCAGTTGGTAGAGCAACGGACTCTTAATCCGTGGGTCCGGGGTTCGAGTCCCCGAGCGCCTGCCATTTAACTTACTGTAAGATAAAAGGTAAGCATGGCCGCTCAGGCTCTTGGAGCAGCCAAGATATGCGGAGACGCGCTGGCAGGGTTACGCATCATTCCTGACCAGCGCCATACACGCCCGACGCAAGTGGGGTGCCCGGCCTATATCCTAAGAGCGTTAATCCGCTGCCGCTTCGCGCTCGCACGTGTATGATCGGGCACGGAGAGGCTCATGAACCGACGGATCTCGTGCCATCAAGCGGTCCACATCTCGGCCGAAGAGGCCGCGGCGCTTGTCCAGTCCAACATGTGGCTCGACTATACTGGCAGTCTCGCCCAGCCGGACGTATTCGACGCCGCGTTGGCAGCGCGTGCCGCAGATCTACATAATGTAAGGATACGGTCGTGCCTGTCCTTTAAGCCACGCGCCGTTCTCGAGGCCGACCCCGACTGCCAGCATTTCCAATGGTTCAATTGGCACTTCAGCGGTTACGACCGCGCCAAGCACGATTGCGGCCTCTGTAACTATATTCCACTCAATCTCGGCGAAGTGCCGGATTACTACCGCCGGTTCCTCGAGCCGGTCGATATTGTCGTCCTGAAAGCGTGCCCCATAGACGACGACGGATATTTCAATTTCGGCCCAACCAACTTGTGGCTCCGCGCCATTATCGATTGCGCCAAGACCGTCATCGTCGAAGTAACCAAGGGGCTGCCTTACGTCTATGGCGTCGACAATGGCGTCCATGAAAGCGAGGTCGATTACATCATAGCCGGTGACGATGCGCCGGCGACGGAACTGCGCAATCCACCTCCGACAGACATCGATCGTGCCGTTGCACGCCAGATCGCGGATGAAATCGAGGACGGGGCATGCCTTCAAATCGGCATCGGCGGCATGCCAAACGCGGTCTGTTCCTTGCTCATGGAGAGCGGCGTCAAGGATCTCGGCGTTCACACCGAGATGCTGACGGACGGAATTGTCGACCTCTATAAGGCCGGCCGGGTGAGCGGTGTGCGCAAGAACCTCGATCCCCAAAAGATCGTTTTCACCTTCGCGGTCGGATCCAAATATCTCTACGACACGATCGACCGCAACCGGGACATGATGTGCGTGCCGGTCGAACACACGAACATGCCGCACATCATCATGCAGAACGACAACGCCGTTTCGATCAACAATACGACGCAAATCGATCTGCAGGGCCAAGCTGCTTCCGAATCCGATGGCCATCGCCATATCAGCGGCACCGGTGGACAGCTGCAATTCGTGCGCGGCGCCTATGCGTCAAAGGGCGGCAAGTCCTTTATCTGTCTTGCGTCGACATACGAGAAAAAGGGCGTACGCAAGAGTCGCATCGTGCTCGATCTGACGCCAGGCAACATCGTGACGACGCCGCGTTCGGACGTCATGTACGTCGTGACCGAGTACGGCATGGTGAATCTCAAGGGAAAATCGGTCGCCGAGCGCGCTAGTGCGATCATCGGTCTCGCCCATCCCGATTTCCGCGAGGGACTTGAGCGCGATGCCTACGAGCACAGGTTGATCCCACGGGGCGTGTCATTTAGCTGACGCTTAAAAGCCGCTAAGGTCCGCAAAGACCCTGGTGATTCAAGGCGTCGCTAGCGGTTCCATGCCGGTTTGCGTTTTTCGAGAAAGGCTTGCACCCCCTCCAGGGCGGCGTCATCCATCATATTGCAGGCCATGACGTTACTGGCGGCGGCATAGGCGTCCTCAATGCCGAGCTCGAGTTGACGGTAAAACAACTCCTTACCCAAGGTCACCGCCACGCGCGGCTTCGCGACGATGGCGGCCACCAGCGCCTCGACCTCGGCATCGAGCTTCTCCGGAGGCGCGACCTTGTTGACAAGGCCTTGCGCACGGGCCTCTTCGGCGTCCATGAAATCGCCGGTGACCAACATCTCGAACGCAGCCTTCCGGCCGACATTGCGCGACAACGCAACGCCAGGGGTTGAGCAGAAGAGGCCGAGCTTTACTCCGGAAACCGCAAAGCGGGCTTCACTTGATGCGACCGCTAGATCGCAAGCTGCCACAAGCTGACATCCCGCCGCTGTGGCCGTGCCTTGCACGCGCGCGATGACCGGCACCGGATGGCGTTGTATGGCAAGCATGACGCGGCTGCATTGTGCGAAAAGGCGCTCGTAATAGACCTGGGACGGCTCCCGCCGCATCTCGCGCAAATCGTGGCCGGCGCAAAATGCCTTGCCCGACGCGGCCAAGATCACGGCGCGGACCGATTCGTCCTTGGCGGTCCCCGTGAACTCCTCCTCCAGCGCCTTGAGCAACGCTTCGGACAAGGCATTGAAGGCAAGCGGGCGATTGAGAGTTAGCGTGACGACGCCGCGCGCATCCCTCGCATTCAGCAAGATCGGATCATCCTGAGCCGGCATTTCCATCCTCCGTAGTCGCGTCGCCTCGTCCGGTCCCGGACGCAGCAACTGACCCGTATAGATATACATCTTTCCTGTTGAGTTCCGTATGGTCCGACCAAGGACCATGAGAACGTTTGGACCAAGCGACGGATCCTAGACCTTGCCGGAGCCACGACAGACATTCCTCAGAGAAGCTGCCTGAATTAGTTTAATGGCGACGAGCCCGCCGATATTCACTCCCGGACCACCACGTCGACCTCTTCCCGGCGCTGCTCGTGGGCGACGTCTCGGGCTTCCTGCAGCTCTTCGATCTTCGTGATGCGGGCCGGCATGAAGCGGTCCATGGCCGCGCAGGCGACGAGATCGCCGGTGACGTTGAGGCTGGTGCGGAAGCGCTCGAGAATCTGATCGACGCCGATGATCAGGGCCAGGCCGGCCAAGGGAATGCCGGCGCTGCTGAGCACGGTCGCGAGCACGATAATTCCGACGCCAGGCACCGCCGGCGTGCCGACAGAAGCGCCGAGGGCCGTCGCGACGAGGGCGACCAGCGCGCTCAACGGCAAGTCCATCTGAAACATCTGGGCCATGAAGATCGTCGCCAGCCCCTGGTAGAGCGCCGTCCCGCCCATATTGACCGTTGCGCCCAAAGGAATGATGAACTGGGACAGGGACGGCCGGACGTGCAGTTTTTCTTCGGCGGCTTTGATCGTAATCGGCATCGTCGCGGCCGAGCTGTCGGTCGAAAAGGCCAGCAGAATCGGCTCGCGGATCGCGGCGAAAAAGCGACGGATGCCGACATTCCCCAGAACGCGGGCGAGAGCCGTATAGACGACCAGGAGAACGCCCATGCCCAGGATCACGGAGCCGGTATAGGTGCCGAGGCCGGTCAGAACCTGCGGGCCGGTCTTGATCATCGCCTGGGTCAGAAGCCCGAAAACCGCCAGCGGAGCAATCGTCATGAGCGCACCCACCACGGCCATGCACACGCTTTGAATGGATCCCATGAGCTCCAAGAGCGGCTTGGCGGACTCGGGCGACAGGCTCAACAGACCGATCCCGACGATCACCGCGAAGATCACGATCTGGAGCATGTCGCCCTGGGCGATCGCGCTTATCGGATTGGTGGGCAGGATCTCGATCAGCTGCTCGGGAAAATTATGGAGCGTCACCGGCTCCCGCTCGTCCGCGGCTTGTGCGGCCTGATTCTCGATCGACTGTGTCTCGCTCGCTTGCGCCGGGTTCTGCTGCAAGGCCGAGGCGTCGATATAGGAGCCGGGCCGCAGCAACAGCCCGAGCGAAATGCCGATCACCACGGCCATCACCGTCGTCCCGACGAAATAGGCGGTCACCCACAACCCTGTGCTCTTGAGTTGCTGAACGTCCGTCGCGGCGGCGATGCCGCGTATGATCGAGGCGAGAATCAGCGGGACCACGATCATCTGGATGACCGCCAGAAATAGCTGGCCGGGCAGAGCCAGCCATCCGCCGACCGCCCGCGCAGTCTCCCCGCCTACCCAGCCGGTATCGGGGCTCAAGGCGACGCCGGCCGCCAGGCCAAGGGCCATCGCCACGATGATCTGCAGCCACAATCGGCCTTTGATCAGCCGCCGCAGGGGATCGCTGAAATATTTCAGGTTCCGAAGATGGACCTTTTCGATCGAGGCCAGAATATCGACCATTGGGCGGCTCCCGCTTGATGAGAACGTCGGCCGTGCGCGACGCATTGTCACATCAATCAGAGTGCAATTCGAGATCCAATGCCTTGATCGCGCGCATGGCCGCCATTCGACGGGCCGCAAGGCTCCTTTACCGCGGTCTTACGCCTCTACCCGCCCTGCCCTCCGTCCCCTATATTGCGGTGAGCATTTCTGGAGGATATCGATGATCAAGGCCTCTCATATCGTGGCCGCGGGCGTGGCTCTGGTTTCCTGTCTGGTATTTACCGCGGCCGAGGCGGACAAAGGCAAGCCGGAATACGGCAATTGGGGCGTGGACCTGTCCGCGATCGACCCGAGTGTCAAGCCGGGCGACAATTTCTTCGACTACGTCAACGGCTCGTGGCTCAAGACCGCGCAAATTCCGGCCGACCGCTCCGAGACCGGCTCGTTCCTCAGCCTCCAGATCAAGAGCGAGAAAGACATGAAGTCGATCGTCGCGTCTCTGGAGAAGAAGCCATACAAGGATCTGACGGCCGAAGAGAAGAAGCTGCGCGATCTCTACGATGCCTATACCGACGAGGCGCAAATCGAGAAGAACGGGTTGAAACCGGCCGAGAAGGACCTGAAATACATCGCCGGGCTGAAGACCAAGAACGACATCGCCAAGGCCATGGCCTCGGTGCGGCTGTCGGCGGGCGGCATCTACACATTCGATATCGAACCGGACGACAAGAATCCCGAGGCTTATGCCGTCAACCTCTATCAGTCCGGCCTCGGCATGCCGGACCGCAACTACTACCTCAAGGACGACAAGGCGATCGTAGCCACGCGCCACGCCTATAAGACGTTCCTTACCACCATGCTGTCGCTCGCCGGTGTCTCGGATGCCGAAAAGCGCGCCGATGCGGTGCTCGATCTCGAAACCAAGATCGCGAAAGTGCAGTGGGACCGCGCCGACCGCCGCGACCGGACCAAGACCTATAATCCGATGTCCGTCTCGGACCTCGAGAAATTGGCCCCGGACTTCCCTTGGGACACCTTCCTCAAGGAGCGCAGCATTTCGCTCAAGAGCCCAAAAGGCGAGCGGATGGTGATCGTTTCCGAGAAATCGGCCTTTCCGGAGCTCGCCAAGATCTTCGCGGAGACGCCGGTGCCGGTCTGGCGCGATTATCTCACCGTCCACTACCTGCACGCCGTCGCGTCCGTCCTGCCCAAGCGCTTCGACGACGCGAATTTCGCCTTCTACGGCAAGATCCTGCGCGGCACCGACAAGCAGCTCGACCGCGAGACCCGCGGCGTTCATTTGCTCGACAACGCGATCGGCGAGGCGCTCGGCAAACTCTATGTCGCGCGTTATTTCCCGCCCGAGGCCAAGGCCAAGGCCGACGAGCTGGTCGCGAACCTCCTCAAGGCCTATGAGGCCGATATCAAGACGCTCGACTGGATGAGCGACGAAACCAAGCAGAAAGCGCTCGAAAAGATCCACGAATTCACGCCTAAAGTCGGCTATCCGAACCATTGGCGCGACTATTCGGCCCTAAAGATCGCGAGAAACGACCTTCTTGGCGACGTCCAGCGCGCCGACGTTTTCGAATGGAACCGCCAGGTCAAGCGTCTCGACAAGCCGGTCGACAAGTTGGAATGGTTCATGACGCCGCCGACAGTGAACGCCTATTACGACCCGTCGATGAACGAGATCGTGTTCCCGGCGGCGATCCTCCAGCCGCCGTTCTTCGATCCCAATGCCGACGACGCGGTGAACTATGGCGGGATCGGCGCGGTGATCGGCCACGAGATCAGCCACGGCTTCGACGACCAGGGCTCGAAATACACCGGCAAGGGCGTGTTCAAGAACTGGTGGACCAAACAGGACCGCGAGAATTTCGATAAGCGAACGGCGGCGCTCGTGAAGCAGTTCGAACTCCTACGAGGTGCTGCCCGGCCTTCATATCATCGGCAAGAACACCCTGGGCGAAAACATCGCCGACCTCGCCGGCATCTCCATCGCGCTCAAGGCCTATCACCTCTCGCTCGGCGGCAAGCCCGCGCCGGTGCTCGACGGCTTCACGGGCGACCAGCGCTTCTTCCTCTCCTTCGGCCAGGTCTGGCGCGAGAAGGACCGCAAAAGCGCGCTCCGCACCCAAACCCTCTCGAACGAGCACAGCGTGGCCGAATTCCGGGTGATCGGCCCGACGCGGAACGTCGATGCGTGGTACGCGGCCTTCGACGTGAAGCCCGACGCGAAATACTACCTCGCGCCCGATAAACGCATTCGCCTGTGGTAGACGAGTCGGCCCTATCGCGGCCATGTCGAAGCGGCTCGGCCGTCACCCCCACCTAGCCTCCCCCATCAAGGGGGAGGAACCCAAGGAGGGCTCCGTCAAGCCTTCCCCCTCGATGGGGGAAGGTTGGATGGGGGTGTTGTCAGCGCCGCTTCGGCGCAATCTGGGAAGGGGATTCTCGATGAAAAAGACGCTTCTGATCGCCGTCGGCGCGGTCGCCTTTGCGTCGGCCGCCCAGGCCGACGAAGGCATGTGGACCTTCGACAACTTCCCGTCCCAGGCGGTAAAGGCGAAATACGGCGTCACCATCGACCAGTCCTGGCTGGACTCCGTGCGGCAGAACGCCGTCAGACTGTCGACCGGCTGCTCGGCCTCGATCGTCAGCAGCGAAGGCCTCGTCCTCACCAACAACCACTGCGTTCGGGACTGCGAGCAGTACCTCTCCACCGCAGATACGAATTACGTGAAGGACGGCTTCATCCCCGCCGGCCGCGAGGACGAAAAGCTTTGCCCCGGCATGCAGGCCGAAATCCTGACCTCGATCACGGATGTTACCGAGCGCGTGACCAAGGCCGCCGCCGGGAAGACCGGCCAGGCCTTCGTCAAAGCGCGCGACGCAGCGATCGCGGCGGTCGAAAAGGAAGGCTGCGCCGGCCGCGAGACGCTTTTTCGCTGTCAGGTCGTCACGCTCTATCAGGGCGGCGAATACAAGCTCTATACCTTCCGAAAATATTCCGACGTCCGCATCGCCTTCGCGCCCGAGGAGCAGATGGCCTTCTTCGGCGGCGACCCGGACAATTTCAACTTCCCGCGCTACGACCTCGATTTCTCCTTCGTGCGACTTTACGAGAACGGCAAGCCGGTCAAAACGCCGAACCATCTCAAATGGAGTGCGGCCCCGCCCAAGAAGGGCGAGCCGGTCTTCGTGGTCGGCAATCCCGGCACGACGGACCGGCTCTATACCGCCGAGCAACTCAAAACCCTGCGCGACGTCAGCCTGCCGACCATCCAACTCCTCTACTCCGAGCTTCGCGGCCGGCTTATCCGGTTCAGCGAGGAAAGCGACGAGAACGCCCGCACCGCCTCGGAAGAGCTGTTCGGCATCGAAAATAGCTTCAAGGCCTATTACGGCATGGAGAAGGCGCTCCGCGATCCGGCCCTGATCGACGCCAAGGAGGCCTATGACACGGCGCTCCGGGCTAAGGTCGCGGCCGATCCGGCGCTGCTTAAGGAGGTCGGTTTTCCCTGGGCTGAGACCGCCGCCGCGCAGGTCGCCCGCCGGGAACTCTACGTGCCCTACATTTTTATGGAATCCGCGGCGGGCTTCAACTCGACGCTGTTCTCCTATGCCCGCACCTTGGTTCGCGCCGCCGAGGAGCGCGCCAAGCCGAACGGCGAGCGCCTGCCTGCCTATACCGACAGCCGCCTGCCCTTGCTCGAGAAGCGCACCCTCGACGTCCAGCCGGTCTACCCGGACGTCGAGCAACTTCTCCTGGAATTCTGGCTGAGCAAGCTCCGCGAATATCTGACCGTCAATTCGGCCGGCACCAAGACCTTCCTCGGCAAGGAATCCCCGGAGAGTCTGTCGAAGCGCCTCGCCACGTCGAAGCTCGGCGACGCCGAGTACCGCAAGCAGCTTTGGGACGGAGGTCTCGATGCCGTGATGGCCTCGGACGACCCCATGATCAAATATGTGCTGGCCACCGACGCCGCCTCGCGGGCGATCCGCAAGGAATACGAAGAGCGCGTCTCGGGCCCCACCGACCGGGCGGCGGAAGCCATCGCCAAAGCGCGTTTCGCGGTCTACGGCACCAGCACCTATCCCGATGCCACCTTCTCGCTCCGCATCAGCTACGGCAAGGTCGAGGGCTGGACCAACGACGGCAAGACCGTACCGCCCTTCACCTATCTCGGCGGGCTTTGGGATCGGGCGACGGGCCAGCCGCCTTTCGAATTGGCGCCCCGCTGGGTCGATGCGAAATCGAAGGTCGATGGCGACACCGTGTTCGATTTCACCACCGACAACGACATTGTGGGCGGCAATTCGGGCTCACCCGTCATCAACGCCAAGGGCCAGGTCATCGGCGCGATCTTCGACGGCAACATCCTGAGCCTCGGCGGCACCTTCGGTTTCGACGACCGGGTGAACAGGGCCGTCGCCGTCTCGACCGCCGCCGTCACCGAAGCGCTCAGGAAGATTTACGGCCAGACCGAGCTGGTGAACGAACTCACGCGCCGGCGCTAAAGCCGGTACCCGTCGCGGCCGCCATCCCCTATAGTAATGGTCTGACTTTGGGGGAGGCCGATGCGCGGGATTCCGCATCTGGTGGCAGTCATTTTGGCAATTGTAGCTGTCCCGGCGCTGGCGGCGGGCGACGGCGTTCCGCGCCGCGCCGACGGACATCCGAATTTCGACGGCGTCTGGGAGGCTGTCAATTCGGCCAATTTCCAGCTCGAGGCTCATAACGCGCGGCAGGGCACGGTCGAGGTTCTGGGGGCGATCGGCGCGGTCTCGCCGGGGCTCGGCGTGGTCGAGGGCGGCACGATCCCCTATCTCCCCGAGGCGCTGAAGCAGCGCGACGAGAATTTCGCAAAACGCCGAACGGACGACCCCGAGGCAAAGTGTTATCTGCCGGGCGTACCGCGCGCGACCTATATGCCGCACCCTTTCCAGATCATCCAATCCGACGGCCAGATCCTGATCCTCTACGAATATGCCGGCGCGGTCCGTACGGTCTATATGACGAACCAGATCGAAGCGCCGGTCGATAGCTGGATGGGCTGGTCGAACGGGAAATGGGACGGCGATACGCTGGTGGTGGACGTGACCGGCCTCAACGGCCAGAGTTGGCTCGACCGGGCCGGCGACTACGCTTCCGACTCGCTTCACGTGGTCGAACGTTACAACTTCATCGACAAGGACCATCTCCAATACGAGGCGACCCTGACCGATCCCACGGTGTTCTCGCGGCCCTGGACCATCAAAATGCCGCTCTATCGCCGCATCGAGGCGAATGCGCAGGTGATGGAGTTCAAATGCGTCGAATATGCGGAGGACCTCATGTACGGCCATCTCTACAAGACGCCGCCGAAGCTCGTCCCCGACGAGGGCAAGCCATGATCCGCCGCGCTGCCATCGCCCTTGTCCTGACCGTCGGCTGCTGCGCCGCGGCCCAAGCCGAATCCGGCAAATGGGTCGCGCCCCGCACCTCCTATGGCGACCCCGATCTCCAGGGCTATTGGACCAACCACACGATGCTCGCCCTCGAACGGCCGAAGGATCTGGGCGACAGGGCCTACTTCACGGAGAAGGAACAGGCCGCCTATCGCGAAAAGGAGATGCACGCGAAGGTGACCAATTTCGGCGCCTCGACCTCGGTGCATTACAGCCTGGACGAATACGGATTGGCGGACGACCAGATCCACCTGGTCCACAATCTCCGCACGTCAATCATCATCGATCCGAAGAACGGACGGCTGCCGCCCGTGACGCCGGAGGCGGAGGCCCGCGCCAAGGCCTATCTCGCCTTCCGCAAGGAGCACCAGTTCGACAGCGCCAAGACGCGCGGGCTCGGCGAACGCTGCATCGTGTGGGCCAACGAAGGCCCGCCCATCCTGCCGCGGGGCTACAACACGCATTACCAGATCGTTCAGACCGAAGGCTATGTGGTCATTCTTGCGGAGATGATCCACGACGCCCGCGTCGTTCCGCTGGACGGTCGGCCGCATGTCGATTCCAAGGTCCGGAATTACCTCGGCGATTCGCGCGGCCATTGGGAAGGCGACACGCTGGTCGTCGAGACCACCAATTTCAAAGGCAACATCCATCAGGATTTCGTGCTCGGCTATTCCGGCACCACCGAGGCGCTCAAGGTCGTCGAGCGCTTCACCCGCACCGGGCCCGACCGCATCGACTACCAATTCACGGTCGAGGACCCCGGCACCTGGACCCGGCCCTGGACCGGCTCCTCGCCCTGGGAGCGGGTCGACGGCCCGATCTTCGAATATGCCTGCAACGAGGGTAATTACGGCCTGCCCAACACCCTGAGCGGGGCCCGCGCCGACGAGCGCAAGGCGGCCGCCGGAAAGGCCGCGGAATGAGGCGGGTCATCCTCGCGTCGGTCCTTGCCCTGCTCGCGACGAGCGGCCCGGCCCTAGCGCATCATTCCTTTCAGGCGGAATTCGATGCCGATCGCCCGCTGGAATTCACCGGCACGGTGACCAAGGTCGAGCTCATCAACCCCCATTCCTGGATTCACATGTCCGTCGTCGGCAAGGACGGCCGGAAGGTGGACTGGATGGTCGAAGGCGGCGCACCGAACGCCCTGTTCCGCAGCGGCATCACCAAGAAATCCGTGCCCATCGGCTCCAAGAATTCATGTGAAGGGATTTCAGGCCCGGGACGGCTCCAACCGCATGGTCGGCGAGGACATAAAATTCAGCGACGGCCGCCCGCTGTTCTTCGGCTCGAAGACGCCCGACAGTCCAGGCTACGCCCCGCCGGTCAGCGAATAGCCCGTCAGGGCACCTGCCAGCGGGCCTTCACCTTCGCACGCGGCTGTTTGCCATAATCCTCGAACTGCTTGGCGACGACGGCCATCTGGCGGTCGGTAAGGATCTTCGGGCTCCCGATCGAGAGCGCCAGGACATATTGGCGGGCGATCGTCTCAAGCCGCACCGCCGTCTCGAACGCCTCGTGCAAAGTCCTTCCCCGCGACAGCACGCCGTGATTGGCAAGGAGACAGGCCGTCCGAGTCTCCAGCGCCTTCCCCGCCGCCGCGCCGAGCTTGCGGGTGCCGAACGGCGAATAGGGAACGCAAGGGACGTCCTTCCCACCGAACGATTGCACCATGTAGTGGAAGGCCGGGATCGGCTTGTGCAGGCTCGCCAGCGCGACGCAATGGTCCGAATGGGTATGGACGACGGCTTTGGCGTCGGCAACGCGGGCATAGACCTCGGCGTGCATGGCCCATTCCGATGACGGCGCGAGCGGGCCGTCGGTGGCCCCGTCGAAATCGCAGAGCACGATGTGCTCGGGGCACAGGGTCTCGGCCGTGCAGCCGGTCGGCGTGATCATCATGCCCGACCCGGTCCGCACGCTGATATTGCCGCTGGAGCCGACATTCAAGCCGGCCGCGCCGAGCGCCTGATAGGCCTCGACCATCGCCTCGCGAATTGCCTGCGCCTTCTTCATCACCGCCATACCTTCCCAATCCCGGAGCGGCATTGTAAAGACAGGCTCGCGTCCGCGCCATTCCCGCAACGATCCGGAAATCGCCATGAAAGTCGGGGCCAAGCATTACCGCACGATATGGGTCGAGCCTGACGGCTGGTCGGTCACGGTCATCGACCAGACCAAGCTGCCCTTCGCCTTCGAGACGGTGACATTGCGCACGGTCGACGATGTGAGGGAGGCGATCTCCGACATGCTGGTGCGGGGCGCGCCTTTGATCGGCGCGACGGGGGCCTACGGCATGTGCCTTGCCGCCCGCGAGGATCCGAGCGACGCGGCCCTCGACGCCGCCCATGCCACGCTGGCGGCCGCGCGGCCCACCGCCGTCAACCTGCGCTGGGCTCTCGACCGGATGCGCGATGCCCTGCGCAACCAGCCGATCCCGGAGCGCGCGGCCCTCGCCTATCGGACAGCCGCCGGGATTTGCGACGAGGATGTCGCCATAAACGCCGCCATCGGCGAGCATGGCCTCGGCCTTATCCAGGCGGCCGCCGCGAAGAAGCCAGATGGCGAGCCCGTCAACGTCCTCACCCATTGCAATGCCGGCTGGCTCGCGACCGTCGATTGGGGCACGGCGACCGCGCCGATCTACCGCGCTCATGATGCCGGTCTGGCGGTCCATGTCTGGGTCGACGAAACCCGCCCACGCAACCAGGGCGCGTCGCTCACCGCCTGGGAACTCAAGAATCACGGCGTCCCCCACACCGTCATCGCCGACAATGCCGGCGGCCACCTGATGCAGCACGGCCAGGTCGATCTCTGCATCGTCGGCACGGACCGCACGACCGCCACCGGCGACGTCGCCAACAAGATCGGGACCTATTTGAAGGCGCTCGCAGCGAAGGACAACGGGGTCCCCTTCTATGTCGCCCTCCCCTCGCCCACGATCGACTGGTCGCTGACCGACGGCCTCGCCCAGATCCCCATCGAGCAGCGCGACGGCGCGGAGGTCTCCTCCATCACCGGCCGGACCGAATCGGGCCAGATCGCCAGGGTTCGTCTCGTCCCCGACGGAACCCCGGCCGCCAACTATGCCTTCGACGTCACGCCCGCCCGCCTCGTTAACGGGTTCATTACCGAACGGGGCATCGCGCCGGCGACGGGACTGGCCGCGTCGTTCCCGGAAAAGGCCAAATGATGCATCTCCTCCCCGTTCGTCCTGAGCGTGTCGAAGGACTTGTGGCCGGGCTCCGGTGGGCGCGCTTCGACAAGCTCAGCGCGAACGGAATCTATTAGCCTTGTGAAGTACGCTCAGGATTAGCCATGACCGAAATTGCCGAGTTCCGCCCAAGCACATCCCGCTTATGGACGCCTTTCCGTCCTGAGCTGGGCGCATTTCCTGAATGACGGCGCGGCAAACTATCTGCCGGGCATCCTGCCGGCGATCCTGATGCAGATGGGGCTGTCGGTCTCGCTCGCCGGCGTGCTGATGGGCGCGCTCGTCATCGGCCAAGGCCTGCAGCCGTTGACCGGACTCCTGGCGGACCGTGTCGGTGGACGAAGCTTCACCATTCTCGGCCTCGGCGTCGGCTCGATCGCGGCGGCCATGGTCGCCTTCACGCCCAATCTCGTTAGCCTCGGTTTCGTGCTGATCGTGCTCGGCACGGCCAACTCGTTCTTTCATCCGCAGACCTTGGCCGCCGTCCGCCGGTCCTCGGGCGACCGTCACGGCTTGGGCATGTCGGTCTTCCTGATCGGCGGGGAGATCGGCCGCGGCGTCTGGCCCCTGGCGGCGAGCCTGCTCGTAACGGCGGCGGGCCTGGGGAGCATCTGGGTCCTGGGCCTGCCCGGGCTCTTGACTTTGCCTTTCCTGTGGCGCGCCACGATCAGCCTGCCGCCGAGACCCCGAGGCGCGGCCAAGGTCGAGTGGCACGCCCATATGAAACCGCTCTCCATTCTCGTTCTATTTTCGGGGCTTAGGGGCGTTCTTTTATATGCCGTGACGGCCTATGTGCCGGTGCTCTGGAACCAACGCGGCGGGTCGCTGGTGGGCGGCGCCGGGTTCCTGACCACGCTCATGATCGTCGGCCTGATCGGCAACTTGATCGGCGGGCATCTCGGCGACCGCGGCGGGCGGCGGCGCGTGATCGCCATCGGCATGGTCATCACCCTGCTCGGCATGGGCGCCTTCATGCTGGTCGACGGCATCTGGATGTGGATCCTGATCGCGATCGTCGGCATCGGGCTATTCGCCACTTTCCCCCTGACGATCGTCGTCGCCCAGGACATCGTACCCGAAAACCGCTCCTTCGGCAGCGGCATGGCGCTCGGCCTCGCGAACGCCATCGGCGCTTTGGGGGTCATGGCTCTCGGCCCCGTCGCCGAGGCCTGGAGCGTCCCGGCCGTCCTTTGGGTCAGCATCGTCATCGGCGCCCTATCGTTGCCGCTCCTCTGGTTCCTGCCGGAGAAGCACTACGGGGCCTAATCGAAGTTAGGTTGCCAATGCCGCCAGCACCCGTTTCGGCGTGAGCGGGAAGATTGTCATCCGCTTCCCCGTCGCATCGAAGAAGGCGTTGGCGATAGCGGCCGCGGCGGCGGCCATGGTTTCCTCGCCAGCGCCGGAATAGGGCTGGTCGAGACGCTGGACGACGACCGGGGTCACCTCCGGGCAATCCTCGAAGCGGAGGACGGGATAGGAGTTCCAATCCAGGCTGGTGACGCCCTTTTCGTCGAAGGTCACTTCCTCGAAAAGCATCCGGCTCGCGGTCTGGACGAGCTGGCCCATGATCTGGGCTTCGACATTGCCGGGATTGACCACGAGTCCCGAATCGATCGCGCCGGTGAGATGCAGGATGCGGACCTTGCCGGTCTCCTTGTTGACCTCGATCTCGGCGACCGCCCCGCCCCAGGAGGCGAGATGGGTGCCGAGCCCGATACCGCGCCCGCGCACAACCGGATCGCTCGACAGCGCGGAAGCCGCCGGCCGGGCCGTCCAGTTCGCCGCCTTGGCCGCGCCGTCCAGCACGCCGAGCCAACGCTCGTCCGCGATGTTGCGGCGGCGGAATTCGTAGGGGTCCTGCTTGAGCTTGAAAGCCAGATCGTCGATCGCCTGCTCAGACGTGAAGGCGAACGACAAATCCAGCGGCGACCGCAGCCACGCGCCACGCAGATAGTCGTCGCCGGGCACCCGGTGGTTGATCAGCTTGAGGTTCGGGATCTTGTACTGCCCGCCGCAGACCAGCGGATTGACGTCTTGCGAAATGCCGAAGGGCCATTCCGCGATCTTGGTGCCGTTGGCGAGCTGGTCCGAGGTCTCGATCAGGCTCCAGTGATGGCTCCAGCCGTCGTATTCGTAGGCGACGATATTGCCGTCCGCATCGGCCGCCGCGCGGCACTCACCGACATGGCCGGGGCCATAGAGATCCCAGCCATGCTCGTCCCAGCGCATGAACTGAAGGCGCACCGGTTTGCCCACGAGTTGCGACAGGATCGCCGCCGCCTGGGCCGCATCGTCATGGCAGCTATGGCCGTAGGTGCCGGACCCCTCGGCATATTGCACCCGGATCTTCTCCATGGGCAGTCCGAGCACCGGCGCAAGGCCCATGCGCAGGCGATAGACATCCTGGGTCGAGCAGATGACCAGCGCCGAGTCGCCTTTCACATCCGCCAAAGCGCAGTTCGGCGCGAAGCTGCCGTGGGACTGGTAGGGCGCATTGCAGGCGATCGAAGCGACATGCTTGGCGCCCTCGAAAACCGCGGCGGAATCGCCGGCCTGCTTGACGACGGAGTCCGTGGTCTTTTCGGCGCGCATACGGTCGTAGAGCTTGTCGTCGCCCGGCAGGCTGTGGCCGATATCCCAATCGACCTTGAGTTTGCGCGCGGCGCGCACCGCGTCCCATTCGGTATCGGCAATGACGCCGACGAAATCGCCCTTCCGCACCACGCCCGCGCCCTTGATATCGGCGATCGACGAGGCGTCGACGGATTTCACCGGCGCGCCGGCGCCATAGGCCGGCTGGCCGCGCGGACGGACGATGCGGCCATGCACCATGCCCGGAAGCCGGAGATGCTGTACATAGGTGAAGGTCCCGCGCGCCTTGGCCGGAATATCGGTGCGGGCGAGCGATTTGCCGACGATCTTGTATTCGAGCACCGGCTTGGTCGGCGCGGTGCCGGTGAAAGCGACGTCGAACATCTTGCCGCCGATCAGCTCGCCATAGCTCACCTTGCGCTCGCCGCTTCCGGTGACCGTGACGATACCCTTCTCGACGGTCAGTTCCTCGACCGCCGCGCCGAGCTTTTTCGCCGCCATGGTAAGAAGCGCCTGTCTCGCTTCGGCGGCCGCGGCACGGACCTGCGGCCCGCCCCGCGCGGTCGACGACGAGGAATAGGTGCCGCCCTGGTTGGGTGTGACGTTGGTATCGACCTGGACCGTCTTGATCTGGCCGAGGTCCAAATCCAACTCCTCGGCGGCGATTTGCGGCAGGGTTGTGGTGCAGCCCTGGCCGAGCTCGACGAAGCCGATATAGAGCGTGGCCGTATTGTCGGCATGGATCGCGAGCCAGGTATCGATCTTCTTGGGATCGGGCGGCCCCGCCATGGCGCCGCGCTTCGCGGGTTGCGCGAACACCTCGCCGCCGATCAGGCTGAACCCGATGACGAGCGCGCCGCCCGCCTTGAGGAAGTCCCGCCGGGGAAGATCGAAGGGCCGGTTCATTGCTCGCCCTCCATCTTTGCCGCCGCGCGTTGGATGGCCTTGACGATCCGGGGGTACGTCCCGCACCGGCAGATATGGCCGTTCATGGCCTTACGGATATCGGCGTCGCTCGGGCTCGGCGTCTCAGACAGCAACTCCGATGCCTTTACGATCATGCCGTTATAGCAATAGCCGCATTGGATCGCCTGCTCGTCGATCATGGCCTGTTGCACGGGATGGAGATCCGGCGCGTCCGGAAGCTTGTGTTTGGCGGCATACCAGGCCGGGAGCCCTTCCAAGGTCGTGATCGAGCGCCCCTCCGCCGCCGAGACCGGCGTCACGCAGGAGCGGATCTCCTTGTCGTCCATCAGGACGGAGCACGACCCACATTGCGCCAGCCCGCAGCCGAAGCGCGGCCCCTTGAGCCCGAGCGCATTGGTGAGGGTGTAGAGAAGCGGCGAATCCGGTGGCGAGTCCACGACCACGGAACGCCCGTTTACGCGAAATTTGATTGGTCCGGCCATGGTGCTGCCTCCACCTCAGGTGGATCCTGGTCAGCACGTTAGGCCAAGCCGCGGGGGAAAGCAAAGCCGCGCCCGATCACATCCTCGTGGTTTCGGCACCCCGCCGCCTTCATTGCGAACGGAGTAAGCAATCCAGCCTGCCTGGATCACCGCGGCCCTTCGGGCCTCGCGATGACGGAGACACCTTTCCGTTCGCGGTGAGCGCTTCGAACTACGTCCTTCGACAAGCTCAGGACAAACGGATTTCTATGCCACTTCTTCCAAAATCTCCGACGTCCGGTCCGGCATGTCGATCATGACCTCATGGCCGCAAGGTACCGTGGCGGTGCGCCAGGAAGGGTCGCGTCTGGCCTTCTCGTAGAATGGGGTGAAGTGACTCGGCCAGGCGTCGGCATAGACATAGGTCTTCTTCGGAATCCGGTCCCGTGCGCCGCTGAGCTTGATCCGCTGAAGGAAGCATTTCGGCGGATGGGGCGTGCATTTCGAATCGACCCAAGCCTGGTCCCGCTCATTGACGTGGTAATAGGCGACGGGGACGGGTGGCACCGGAATGCCGGCGTCGGCATCCTCGGCAAGCTGGCGGGCGCGCTCCGGCAACCAGTTGTCGGCCAGCCCTTCGCCATCCTCCGGCAGGAAGGCATCGAGATAGACGATCGACGAAATCGATTCTTCCATTTGCTCCGCGACTCCGGATATGACGAAGCCGCCATACGAATGGCCAACCAGAACTACGTCTGTGAGGTCTTCCCATTTCATGACATTGACCACATCGGTGATCTGCAGTTCGAGATCGATGTCGGGCCTCAAGAGATGCGAGCGCTCCCCGACGCCGGTCAGGGTCGGCGTATAGACGATGTGGCCGTGGCCACGCAGCCGTTCCGCGACCGGCCGCCAGCACCATCCGCCATGCCAAGCGCCGTGGACGAGAACGAAGGTCCGCGGCTCGGTCACACGGCCTCCTCGAGGATTTCGATCATCCGCTCCGGCATCTCGAGCATGACGGAGTGGCCACAGGGCACGGTCAGGACGCGCCATGACGGATCGGCCGCCAGCTTGTCATGAAACTGCTTGAACGGTCCCTGCCAACCTGAGGCGTAGATATAGGTCTTCTTGGCGATCCGGTCGCGCGCGCCCGTGAGCTTCACGGGCTGAACGAAGCATTTGGCGGGATGAGGCGTCAGCTTCGCCTCGATGCCGCGCGTAGGATTCTCGCCCGCGGGCCATGTCGGAAATCGGCGTGGCCTCTCCGGCCGCCGCTCGCTTGCGATGATCCGCCGCCTGGCCCGGACCGACATAGTCCGAAAGCGACTTGCCGTCGTCGGGATAGAAGGCGTCGAGATAGACGATCGAGGAAATCGCCCGCTCCATGCGCTCGGCGACGCCGGAGATCACCATGCCGCCATAGGAATGGCCGACCAGCACGACGTCCTCCAGATCCTCCCATTTCATGACATTGACGATGTCGGTGATCTGGGTATCGAGATCGATATCGGGCCCGAGAAGATGCGACCGCTCTCCGACGCCCGTCAGAGTCGGCGTGAACACCACATGCCCGCGCCGGCGCAACTCATCGGCCACCCCGCGCCAAATCCACCCGCCGCCCCACGCGCCATGCACCAATACAAAAATTGCCATCGCTCGCCTCGCAAGATTTCAAGCCAGCGGGCGCAATACAACAGATGGCGGGATAAGGGAAGGCGTTCGGGGGCTAAAGCTTCGCCGCCTTCTTCTCGGAGAGCAGCTTCTTCAGCAGGTTGACCGTATCCGGGAACGGCTCGGGCGGCGCTTCCAGGAAGGTGGGCTTGTAATTTCCGGCCGCGAGGTCGAGCGGCGTATGGCCGGCGCCGTCGGCGACCTCCAGCTCCGCGCCGTTCTTGGCGAGGAAGGCGACCATCTTGGTCCAGCCCTTCTTGGCCGCGCCGTGGAGCGCCGTCTGGCCGACATAGGATCCGCGGCTGACCAGCGACTGCGGATCGATCACATTGGCGCTGGAATTATAGGGATTGCCCGCCTTGGCATTGATGTCCGCTCCCGCCGCCAGGAGCAGCCGCACGGATTCGACGCCTTCCTCCTGGGTCTTGTAGCGGCCGCGGGTCGGATTGGCGCTCTGGCCGAGCCCGGCGGCGGCCATCAGCGGCGTGACCCCCATCGAGTTCGGCAGGTCGACCAGCGCGTGATGGGCGAGCAGGAGCTTGATCGCCGCATTGTCGCTGGCCTTGGCCGCGCGCATGAGCGGCGTCGCGCCGGTGGAGAGGATCACGTCGCCGCCCCGATCGAACGGGACATTGCGATAGGGCGGGCGCAGTTTCAGTTGAATGTTCGGGTCGGCCCCGGCCTCGAGCAGCATCCGTGCGACGTCGAGCCCGGTCAGCTTGTCGGTCGAGGGCACGTCCGCCCGCCCGCCGACCGGCAGGGTGTTCATGTCGATCGCGTTATAGAGCGGCGAACGGCCGTAGAGGTCCCACTTATCGACATTTGCGCCGGCTTGGATGAGATAGGCGGCGAAATCGAAATGAAAATTGATCAGCGCGAGATTCAAGCGGCGTCACCCGGTCGGGGTCGGTCGCGTTCATATCCGCGCCGCCCGCGATCAGATATTTCGCGCAATCGACGCAGCCCTGCCGCGCGGCATACAAGAGCGCCGTAAACCCGCCCTTCCCCATATCCTTCGGCCGGCGTTCCGCCGTCACCTTGCGGGGCCATTGGCGGACCTTTCCGTGGGCGTTGACGTCCGCGCCGTGGTCGACCAGCAGCTTCACCATCTCGCCCTGGCTGTGCGACGCCGCCCACATCAGCGCCGACTGGCCGCCCCAGCTTTCCTTGAGGTTCACATGGGCCCCATGCTTCAGCAGCACCTTCGCCGCCTCTACCCGGCCGGAGCGCGCCGCCGCCATTAGGGCCGTCTGGCCCGAGGGATTCGGCGAGTCCGGGTCGGCCCCGGCCTTGAGCAGCGCTTCGAGGATCGGCGCGTTGCCGACCGTCGCCGCCTCCATCATGGCCGACGCGCCGTAATCATTGGCGTGCCGCACGTCCGCCCCCGCCTTGATCAGGGCGGCGACCAGGGCGGCATTGCCGTCATGAGCGGCATAGATGATGGCGGTGGTGCCGTCCACATCAGGCGCGTTGACGTCGGCTCCGTCGGCGATCAGTTTCTGGACCGTGGCCGAATCGCCCGCCCGCGCGGCATCAACCAACGACTCGTCGGCCCAGGCGGCCTGGGAAACGGCCAAAGACAGGATGGCGGCGGCGAGCCAGAGCTTCACATCAGATCTCCGTCATCATCGCCGTGCTGTCGCCGAACTTGTCGGCCGGCACACCCGCGCGGTCGAGCAGCGTCAGCAGCAGGTTCGCGAGCGGCGTGTTCTGCGGGTATTGCAGGTGCTGGCCGCCCTTGATCTTGCCATAGGCCGCCGCCCACCACGGCCGAGGGCAGCGGATCGTGATTGTGCAGGTTCGAATTGCTCATATTGCTGCCGTAGAGAAGGATCGAGTGATCGAGCATCGAGCCGTCGCCGTCCGGCATATCGGCGAGCCGCTTCACGAATTTCGCGAACAGCTTGCTGTGATAGTTCTGGATCTTGGCGAGCTTATCCATCTTCGCCGGGTTGTTCTGGTGATGCGACAGCGGATGGAAGGCCTCGGAGATGCCGAGATTGTTGTAGGTCCTCATGCTGACTTCCTTGGCCATCATGAAAGTCGTCACCCGGGTCAGATCGGCCTGATAGGCGAGCGCCATCAGCTCGAACATGATGTTGATGTGATCCTCGAAATTGTCGGGCACGCCGACCGGCACCGGCGGCAGCTTCAGATTCGAGAGATCGGAGCTCTTCTTCTTCTGGATGCGGCGCTCGACCTCGCGGACCGAGTCCAGATATTCGGCCAGCATCACCTGGTCGCGCGCGCCGAGCTCGGACTTGAGGGCCGAGGCTTTCTCCATCACGGCGTCAAGCATGCTGCCCGTCTCGGAGACGATCTCGGCGCGCTCGGCGTCCGAATTGCCCTGGCCGAAAAGCTGGAAGAACACCTTGCGCGGATTGCTCTCCATCGGCAGCGGCTGGGTCGGCGTGCGGAACGCGATGGTGTAGCCGTAGGCGCAGCCGTACGCGGGATCGCACGGCCCCCCGTCGCCTTCGGTCGAAACTTCGAGCGACGGGAACGGCGTGGACTGGCCGATATGCTTGGCCGCGACCTGGTCGATGCTGGTGCCGGCGTGGGGATCGTGGCTGATCGCGGGCGCAACGCAGCCGAGCCACGTGCCGGCCGTGATGGCGTGCGGCGTCGGCGCTTCAGCCGGCTTGTTGCGGCATCCGCTGACGATGGTCAGGTATTTCCGGAAATCCTTCAGAGGATCGAGGATCTGCGGGATTTCGAAGTCCGTGCCGGTCTTGGCGGGCGACCAGCGGTCCATCAGCGCGCCGTGCGGGAAGTAGACGAAACCCATGCGCGGCGTCGGCGCGGCGGCGGTCTTGGCCAGAGCCGTCGCGGCCGGGATCATCGCATCCAGCAGCGGCAGCGACAGCGTGACGCCCGCGCCCTTTAGGACCGTCCGGCGGGACAGGTGCTTCTTGGTCATATACATCCTCGAACTCCTTTTCTCTCGGACGCGCACCGCCTTTGGTCAGTGCGCCGAGGCTTCCTTCACGGCATCCTTCGCCGTCTTGGTGCCGCTGTCGACGGGCACCTCATTCATCTGGAACTGGTCGCTGGTCACGATCGCCATGACGATCGACGAGAATTTGTAGTTGTCCGCCGCCGTCTCGTGGACGATCCGGCGCACCGTCGGCATGTCCTGGTAGCCGATCGTGCGGCCGAGCGCATAGGTCATCAGCTTCTGGACGAAGGTCTGGACGAACTGGTCCGGATGCTTCATCAGCGCGTTCCTGAGATCGATCGGGCCTTCGATCGGGCTGCCGTCGGGCAGCACGCCCGAGGCGTCGATCGCCGTGCCGGCGAAACGGTCCTTGGTGCGCCACTCGCCGACCGCGCTGAAATTGTCGAGCGCGAGGCCCAGCGGATCGAGAATGCCGTGGCAGGCATTGCAGGACGGGTCGGTGCGGTGCTGCGCCATACGCTCGCGCACGGTCTGCGCGGTCTCGCCGGCGACGTTCTCCTTCAGCGCCTTGACGTTGGGCGGCGGCGGGGTCGGCGGCGTGCCGGTGATATTGTCCATGATCCATTCGCCGCGCAGCACCGGCGCCGTACGGTTCGGATAGGACGCCGCCATCAGGATCGCGCCTTTGCCCAGAAGGCCAAAGCGCACCGGGTCCTTGAGAGTCGACGCGCTGGAAGTGGTCGCCCTTGACGTCGGTGATGCCGTAGAGAAGCGCGACTTTCTCGTTCAGATAGGTGTAGTCCGCCGTCAGCAGGTCGAGGATGCTGCGGTCCGCGCGGAAGATGCCGTTGACGAACATCGTCGTCTCTTTCTTGAAGTCCTCGCGCGGATCGCCGGCCCCCGAGGCGTAGGGGAAGATCGCCGGATCGGGCTCGACCTCGTCGAGCTTGGCGAGCTCCAGCCACTGATAGGCGAAATTATCGGCAAGCGTATCGGCCTTCGGGCTGGCCAGCATCCGCTTCACTTCGGCGGCAAGCACCTTGGGCTCGTGGAGCTTGTTCTCGGCGGCGACGGTCAGAAGCTCGTCGTCCGGGATCGTGCTCCACAGGAAGAAGGACAGCCGCGAGGCGATTTCGAGATCGGTCAGGCGGAACGCCTCGCCGGGCTTGGCGCCGGCGGGCGCGGGCTCGGGCCGATAGAGGAAATCCGGGTTCGAGAGAATGCCGGTCAGCCCCATGCGGACGCCTTGCTCGAAGCCGCCGAGCTTGTAGCCGTCTTGATAAAAAGCCATCAGCTCGGCCATGTCGGCGTCCTCGACCGGCCGGCGATAGGCGCGACGCGCGAGATTCGCCAGGATCTTGCGGGCGCAGGGCTCCTCCGCGGCGGTATTCTCGGGATGGCAGATGAAGATCTTCTCCCGGCTCGGCGTCGCGCTGAGGCCGGTCGGATTGAAGGGGCCTCGCACCTCGAAGGATCGGATGCGCAGGATCTGGTCCTGGCCGCCGCCGGGCACCAGCAATTGCAGCCGGTCGTCGGATTCCGCGAAGTCGCGCTGGATGAAGGTCACCGCCACTTTATGCGGCCCGGCGGTCGCCTTGAACTTGATGTTCTTCAGCCGGGCATTGATGGCATCGACCGCCGGATCCTGCTTCTGGTCGATGTTCTTCATGTCCGGGTCGCCGCCGATCACCGTGTCGTACACCTTCTTGCCGTCGAGCGTGACGATCAGGTGGTTCTTGAACTCCATGTTGTAGACCCACAGGGCGACCGCGAGATTGCCGATATTGATCACGTAGTCGCCGTCGGCCGGGAACATGTGGGTGACCTGGAGACCGCCGCGGGTGCCGAGGGGCAGGCCTTCGATATGAGTCTGCTGGGTCGTATCCGGATCGGCGCGGTAGGTCTTGCTGCTCGGCTGCGGCGTCGGATCGCCGACCGCCTCGACCGCGACCGTGCGGGCCGCCGAAATGTATTGCTCGATGAAGGACGGCGTGACCTGCAGCACGTCGGCCACGTTATCGAAGCCGTCGCTGATATCGTCCTTCGGCAGGAGCGCCGCGGCATCGACATCCATCGCCAGGAGATCATGGATCGCGTTGGCGTATTCCTTGCGATTGAGCCGGTGCAGCGCGACATAGCCCGGATGCGGATGCCGCGCCGCCGCCTCGTCAAGATAGCTTTCGATCCAATGGATGAAGGATTCGCGAGTCGCCTCGTCGGGGTGCGGCTTGCCGGGCGGCGGCATCATCCGGCCGCGAAGCTTCTGAAGCGCGGCCTCCCAGATCTTGGCGTCCTTGGGCACCTCTTGCGGCACCATGGTGTCGAAGGCGATCTGGCCTTTCCAATCGGTGTAGTTGTGACACTTCTCGCAATATTCCTCGAGCATGCCCCAATGCTCTTTGGCTTTGGCAAGCGCCGGCACCGGCGCGGAGGTCACGGCGCCCGAGGCATCGCCACCTACATCGCCCGCCCAGGCGGAGGTCGCAAGCAACCCGCACAAACCCGCCGCAATCGCTACCCGCAATCCTCTCATGCTTCGCGTCTCACTCCCTAGGCGTCCGGCGACATGTGACCCCACAGGCTCTCGAAGGCCCGGGTCACGAATTGCTTCGGATCGCCCCATTTGGCGTCGTATTCCTTGGTCGGTGCGGCGGCGACCGCCTCGTCAGGGCCGAAGCCCTTGTTGAGCATGCCGATCAGCCGCCCGGCGACCGTCCGGTACATCTCGTGCTGCGCCTTGAGGTCGGCGCGGCTGAGGATCGGGCCGTTTGCCGGGATCACCCGTGTCTCGTCGTTGGTCACGCGGATCAGGAGGTCGAGCCCGTCGACGAGGCCGTTGATCCAGCCGCCGGTCCACCAGTCCACGAGGGGCCAACCGTCGTTCGAAACCACCCCGCCCGCGACCAGCACGTTCTCCTTGGGGAAGAACACGAAGATGTCGCCGTCGGTGTGGGCCTGAAGCATGTAGCCATACTGGATTTCTTCGTCGCCGAACGGCATCGAGCCGTTGGCGTAGAAGGTCTGGTTCGGTTGGGCGATCTTCGGGTAGGCCTCGAATTTGACCGTTTCCCACGGCCGCTTGATGTCGGTCGTGAGCCAGAGCCGCGTGTTCTCATGGGCCACGATCTTTGCCCCCGCCTTGCCGAGAGCGAGATTGGAGCCGGTGTGCTCGTGATGCCAATGGGTGTTGAACAGCACGCCGATATCGCGGCTGCCGAGCGTCTTGTACACGAGCTTGATCAGCGCTCTGGAATTCTCGGCGAGGCCGCCGTCGACCATCACCACGCCGTCGCCATCCGGCTCGCGGGCGGCGAGGACATTCGCGCCCGCGCCCGAGATCATGATCATCCGGTCGGTGAGCCTGGCGACCGACAGCGGCGAGGATTTCGCGAAGGCGACGGGGGCTAAGGTCGCGCCGACAAGGCCGCCGACAGACGCTTTGAGAAACTCCCTCCTATGCACGCCAAACGTCATTCCGCACTGCGCCCCAAGACCAGCCTGATGATTGGACGGGCGGCACGGTGCGAGCCGCTCCCGATCGCTGCGACGCCAAGTCACAGTCCGCTCATCATTTCACCCCTATTTCGTTACCGCTTTATGGATGAAAAAGCAACGTTTCAGCCCGCCGCAAACCCTGGATTTCCGGGATTTTCGAGTAATCGCCGCGATGCGTTTACCAAGCGACGGAATCCCGGCCCCACGTCCGTGGAATAAAGGGATGCAAAAACGTCTCGCTCGATTAATATTCTGCGAAACGCGCCTATAACAGACATCTCGGGGGATTTATGACACGCATCACGCTTGAACGTGCAGGTTCGGCCGTGTGCCGCGCGGCGGCCGCGCGCTGCATTTTTGTATCTGGCGGCGAGCCCGTTCGCCCAGGCCAAGGATATGGGGCCGACCAAGCCGTTCGACTTCAAAACCTGGGACCAGTATCTCGGGGGCGGCAATTCGTCGCAGTATTCGTCGCTCAAGCAGATCGACAAAGACAACGTCTCCAAGCTCACCGTCGCCTGGAGCTACGAGACCGGCCCCGGCCCCGCGCCGAACTTCAACCCGACCATCGTCGGCAATGTGATGTACGTCCTCGGCGCGAAGAATTCGATCGTCGCGCTGGACGCCGCCACCGGCAAGGAAATCTGGAAGCACGAGAACAAAGGCCAGGTCGGCAATCGCGGCATCAACCAATGGGTCAGCAAGGACGGCAAGGACCGCCGGCTGATCTATATCAACAACGGCATGCTGACCGAGATCGACGCCAAGACCGGCGAGACGGTCACGTCCTTCGGCAAGGACGGCAAGGTCGATCTCAAACAGGGCGTACCGGGCGATTTCAGCAAGATGCGCCCCCTTCAGACCAACAATCCGGGCCGCGTCTACCAGAACCTGATCATCATCTCGCTCCCCGCGGCCGGCGCGAGCTATGTCTCGAACCCGGCCGACATCCATGCCTATGACGTGCGGACGGGCGAGCTCAAATGGGTTTTCCACACCATCCCCGCGCCGGGCGAGAAGGGCTACGACACCTGGCCCAAGGGTGCGCCGCGCGTCGCCGTCGGCGGCGGCCATAACTGGAGCGAATCCACGATCGACGAGAAGCGCGGCATCATCTTCATCCCGACCGGCACCGCGCGGTACGACTTCTACGGCGCGAACCGCAAGGGCAAGGACCTTTTCGCCAACACGCTCCTCGCCATCAACGCCAAGACCGGCAAGCTGATCTGGTATTTCCAGATGGTCCATCACGACATCTGGGACTACGACATCCCGGCCGCGCCGAAGCTCATCACCGTGATGCATGACGGCAAGAAGGTGGACGCGGTCGCCCAGCCGACCAAGTTCGGCTTCCTCTATGTCTTCAACCGCGACACGGGCAAGCCGTTGTGGCCGGTCGAGGAGCGGCCGGTGCCGAAATCGAACATCCCCGGCGAGGAGGCCTGGCCAACCCAGCCCTTCCCGACCAAGCCGCCGCCCTTCGAGCGCCAGAAATTCACCGAGGATATGATCAATCCATATCTTTCGCCCGAGGACGAAGCGAAGGCCAAGAAGGCGTTCGAATCCTACCGCAACGAGGGCCTGTTCACGCCGCCGAGCGTGCAGGGAACGATCATGCTGCCCGGCCATTTCGGCGGCGGAAACTGGGGCTGCTCGGCGATCGATCCGGAAAACGGCACGATGTACATCGAGTCCCGGTCGCTGCCGACCCTGGCGCGGATGACCATCCCGCCCAAGGAGCGCGCCCAGCTTCCGGCCAACGCCGACGCCGAGTTCGTGCCCTACTACGCGCCGGTGGATTTCATGCTGCAGCCGAACGGCATGTCGATCATCGGCCCGCCCTGGTCGCGTCTCACGGCCTATGACCTCAACAAGGGCACCATCAAATGGCAGGTCCCCTTGGGCGGCGTCACCCAGCTCGAGGAAAAGGGCATCACCGGCACCGGCAGCCATGTGCCGCGCGGCGGCCCCGTGGTCACCGGCAGCGGACTGATCTTCATCTCGACCGCCTCCGACCGGAAGATCCACGCCTATGACGAGGAGACCGGCAAGCTGGTCTGGGAGCACAGCCTGCCCGCCGCCGCCCAGGGCGTGCCCGCCGTCTACGAGGTGAACGGCCGCGAATATGTCGCCATCTCGGTCGGCGGCAACGGCATGTTCGGGCTGCGCGGCGGCGCCAAGCCGGGCGCCAACCAGTACATGGTCTTCGCGCTGCCGGAGGGCTAACTCCGTCAATCTGAGTTCGGACCAGTAACCAAGGGGTGGGTATCGTGACCGTCTCGATTTCGAAAGGTATCGCGGCCAGTGCGATCGCGCTGGCCGTCGGGCTCGGCGCGGCGCAGGCCAAGGACATGGGGCCGGCAAAGCCCTTCGACTTCAAGGCCTGGGACCAGTATCTCGGTGGCGGCGATTCCTCGCAGTACTCGTCCCTCACCCAAATCGACAAATCGAACGTCTCGAAGCTGGAGATCGCCTGGACCTACGAGCTCGGCCCCGGCGGCTCGCCGAACTTCAATCCGACCATCGTCGGCGACACGCTCTATGCGATGGGACCGAAGAACTCGATCGTCGCGCTCAACGCTGCCACCGGTAAGGAGATCTGGCGGCACGAGAACAAGGGCCGGGTCGGCAATCGCGGCATCAATCAATGGGTCAGCAAGGACGGCAAGGACCGCCGGCTGTTCTATATCGTGAACGGCATGCTGACCTCGATCGACGCCAAGACCGGCCAGACGATCTCATCCTTCGGCAAGGACGGCATGGTGGATCTGCGGGTCGGCCTCGACCGCGACATCAGCAAGCTGCGCCCGCTTCAGACCAACAATCCCGGCCGGGTCTACAAGAACCTGATCATCATTTCGCTGCCCGCCGGCGGCGCGAGCTACGCCGCGAGCCCGGCGGACATCCACGCCTATGACGTCCATACCGGCAAGCTCAAATGGGTGTTCCACACCATCCCGGCGCCCGGCGAATTCGGCGCCGATACCTTGCCGCCCGATGCCCGCGCCTCGATCGGCGGCGCGCACAATTGGAGCAAGTCCACGATCGACCGCAAGCTCGGGATCATCTACATTCCGACCGGCACGGCACGCTATGACTTCTACGGCGCGAACCGCAAGGGCAACGACCTGTTCGCCAACTCCCTGATCGCGATCGACGCCAATACCGGCAAGCGCCTCTGGCATTTTCAGACCGTCCATCACGATCTCTGGGACTACGACAATCCGGAAGCGCCGAAGCTTTTGACCGTCATGCATGACGGCAAGAAGGTCGAGGCGGTGGCGCTCGCGACCAAGACCGGCTTCGTCTATGTGTTCGACCGGCGCACCGGCAAGCCCTTGTGGCCGATCAAGGAAACGCCGGTGCCGAAATCGGACGTGCCGGGCGAGTATGCCTCGCCGACCCAGCCGATCCCGACCGCGCCGCCGCCCTTCGAGCGCCAGAAGATCTCGCCCGCCGACATCAATCCCTATCTCTCGGACGAGGATAAGGAGAAGGCCCGGCAAATCTTCGCGGACTCGCGCTACGGCACGATCTTCACGCCGCCGAGCCTCAAAGGCACCATCTCAATTCCCGGCCATCAGGGCGGGGCGAATTGGGGCGGCTCCGCCGTGGATCCCAAGAAGGGCGAGATGTTCGTCGTCGGCCGCTCGCTGCCGACCCTCGACAAGCTCGTCCAGCCGCCGAAGAACTCTAACCGGCCGATGCCCAAGAACGTCTCGGCGGAATTCATCCCCTATTTCTCGCCGATCAATTTCCTCACCCTCGGCCGCGCGGGCATGACCATCATCGCCCCGCCCTGGTCGCGGCTCACCGCATACGACCTCAACAAGGGCACGATCAAATGGCAGATTCCCTTGGGCGGTGTTTCGATGCTGGAAAAGAAGGGCATCACCGGCACCGGCGGCCAGTCGCCGCGCGGCGGCCCGGCCCTGACCGCGAGCGGCCTGATCTTCGTCGGCACCACCACCGACCGCAAGGTCCATGCCTATGACGAGGCCGACGGCAAGCTCCTCTGGGAGCATCAGTTCGACGCCGCCTGCGAGGGCGTGCCCGCGGTCTACGAGGTGAACGGCCGCGAATACGTCTTCTTCAACGTCGGCGGCGCCGGCGTGTTCGGCATCCGGACCGATCCGCGGCCCGGCCCGAGCCGCTACGTCGTATTCGCGCTGCCGAAGAGCTGACGGGCGACCAGAGATTAGGCACTACGCTCGATGTCATTCCCGCGAAGACGGGAATCCAGGCTTGGCCGTGCACTCTGGATCCCCGCTTACGCGGGGATGACGATGAGATGAGAGGGGCCGCCCTTCCCTACTTCTTCGCTTCCTGCGCCCGTTTCGCCCGCGAGCTGTCGATGTAGTGCCGGATCATCGAGTTGTCCTCGTGGCAGGCGTATTCGTACATCCGGTAGCTCGGATCGCGCTGCCAGGGCAGGTCCGCCGTCCAGGGGGCGGTGTAGTCCTCGGGATCGGTGACGGTGATCTTGTAGTCGATCGTATTCGGGCTCGTCGGGGTGAGACGCTCGACGATCTTCATGTGCTCGCTCACCGGCATGTTGTCGCCGCGCGGCGCGCCGGAGGTGCCGACATTGGTCATGGACGGGCCGGGCTGAAGGTTGGTGGTCTCGATCACCAGGGTGTTGCCCTCCCAATGACCGCGCGACGAGCCCATCCATTGGAGGATCTTCTGCGACAACGGCGGCCGGCCGTCCAGCGGCACGATCCGGGCCTCATGGATCATCTCCAGGTTTACGACGACATAGCCCGGCGCCTGGATGATCTGGACGCCGTTATTGTACTGGAACGGGAACATCGAAGCGGGCATGCCGCGGGTGATGCAGCGGTCCCAGCTATCGAAATCCGCCGGCGTGTCGAATTCGATCGGCTGCCAACTCGACCGCATCTTGTCGGATCGCTCCTTGCCGAGGTCGGTCAGCGCCGGAAGGCGGCCGTTATTCGGGTCGATGATGAGCGAGGTGCGCCGCTGCGCGTCGCCGACCTCCGCCCAATGGCCCATGCCGATCTTGTTGTTCTTGATCTCGTTGTCATAGAGGTTCTGGAACTGCTTCATGCGCTTGGCGCGCTCGGCATAGTCCTCGTCGGACAGATACATCTGGTCGCCGTATTTCTCCGGCCGCTCCAGCATCGTGCCGGTGAGATGGCCGACCGGCCACATGCCCTGGATGTCCGGGTCGCCCCAGGGCGTCTTGGGCGGCGAATAGGGCTTGGCCGTATCTGCGGCGAGAGCCGCCGTCGCCGCGATGGCGGTGGCCGCAATCAGTCCGAACGCGAAAATACGCTTGGCCATCGTGAACCTCCTCAGATAGCGGCGCCGGTGCACGCGCCGTCCCCAAACTCACCTGCTAAAGGTTACTGTACAGTAATTCGCGCGGGTCGAGAACAAGAACCGCCGGGCCGCACCCGCCCTATTTCGCGGCCTGCGAGGCCTTGGCCTGTTGCGCCGCCTTGGCGCGGGCGCTGGTGATGTAGTCGCGAATGGCTTCGTCGCCCTCGTGGCAGGCGTATTCGTACATCCGATAGCTCGAATTGCGCCTCCAGGGCACATCCGCCGTCCAGGAGGAGACGTAATCCTCGGGATCGCTATAGGTGATCTTGTAGTCCATCGAGTTGGGGCCGGTGGGCGTCAGCCGCTCGGTGATCTTCGCCGTGGCGCTGACCGGCATGGTGTTCCCATGGGCGTTGGAACCGACGGTGCCGACATTCAGCATCGAGGGGCCGGGCTTCAAATTCGTGGTCTCGATCACCAGCGTATTGCCCTCCCAATGGCCGCGCGACGAGCCGATCCATTCCTGGATCTGGTTCGAGAGCGGCGGACGGCCGTCCAACGGCACGATGCGCGCCTCGTGGATCATCTCCAGCCGGATCACCACATAACCCGGTGCCTGAATGATCTGGATGCCGTTGTTGTATTGGAACGGGAACATTGAGGCCGGCATGCCGCGGGTGATGCAGCGGTCCCAGCTATCGAAATCCGCCGGCGTCTTCCATTGGATCTTGCTCTCGGAGCTCCGCATCTTGGACGAGCGCTCCTTGCCGAGCGCGGTCATGGCGGGAAGCTTGCCGTTCTTGGGATAGACCAGAAGCCCCGTGCGCCGGATGGCGTCGCCCGCTTCCGACCAATGGCCCATGCCGAGCTTGTTGTTCTTGATCTCCTGATCGTAGCGGCCCTGGAGCTTGGCCATCATCTTCTCGCGCTCGGCATATTCCTTGTCGTTCAGATAGAGCCGCCCGTTGAATTTGTCCGAGCGCTCCAGGGGCGTGAAGTTGAGATAGCCGATCGGCCATATGCCTTCGAGATCGGGATCGCCCCAGGGCTCTTTCGGCGGCGTATAGGCCGGCAGCTTCTTGAGGCCGTAATTGTCGGTCTCGGTTGTCGCTCCAACAGCCACGGCGGACAGCATCATGCCGGCCGCGATCAAACCCAATGCCAAGAGCCGCTGCGTCATATCGACCTCCATTCCCGTCGGCGCGCGTCCGGACAGCGCAATGGCGTCGTCTCAGGCGATCAAGCGCCCAACCGTCCCCGGTTAATGCGTTTAGATATATCATTTCAGATGAAACGAGAACCCGCGCGCAAAGAAAAGCCCCGGAAATCGAGGATCCCCGGGGCCGATTCTTCATATGCGGCGCGGTTACTTCTCCGCCTGCTTGGCGCGTTTGGCGCGGGAGCTGGTGATGTAGTTCCGGATCATGTCGTTGCCTTCGTGGCAGGCATACTCGTACATCCGGTAGCTCGAGTCCCGCACCCAAGGCAGGTCCGCCGTCCACGAGCCGGTATAGTTCTCGGGGTCGGTGACCGTGATCCGGTAGTCGATCGTGTCGGGGCCCGTCGGGATCAGCTTCTCGACGATCTTCATCTTGTCGCTGACCGGCATGTTGTTGCGGCTGCGCGAGCCGATCGTGCCGACATTCAGCATCGACGCGCCGGGCTGGATGTTGGTGGTCTCTATCACCAGGGTGTTGCCTTCCCAGTGGCCGCGCGACACGCCCATCCATTGCAGAAGTTTCGACGGCGGCGCCGGCATGTTGCCGAGCGGGATCACCCGCGCCTCATGCACCATCTCGAGCCGGATCACCACATAACCCGGCGCCTGCATCACCTGGATGCCGTTGTTGTACATGAAGGGGAACATGGAGGCCGGAATGCCGCGGCTTACGCAGCGGTCCCAGCTGTCGAAGTCGGCCGGCGAATCCCAGGTGATGTCCTGGTAGCTCGACCGCATCTTAGCCGAGCGCTCCTTGCCGAGCTCTGTCATCGGCGGCAGGTGGCCGTCGCGCGGCAGCACCAGCAGCGAGGTCCGGCGCGTCGCCTCGCCGATCTCGGCCCAATGGCCCATGCCGATCTTGTTGTTCTTGATTTCCTGATTGTAGCGGTCGGCGAACTGCTTCTGCCGCTTGTCCTGCTCGGCGAATTCTTCGTCGTTGAGCCACTCGCGATCGCCGAATTTGTCGGGGCGCTGGAACGGCGTGCCCTGGAGATGGGCGACCGGCCACATGCCGGAAATGTCGGGATCGCCCCAGGCCGTCTTAGGCGGGACGTAGTCGGTCTTGGCGGGCTCCGACGGCGAATGCGTGGGCTCGGCGCCCATCGCCGTCATGCCATAGGCCGTGAGCGCCATCCCGGCCGCCACGACACCCGCTGCGAGAATTCGCCTCTTCATCTCAAACCTCCTTCTGTACGGCGTATCGCCGCATTCTCCCCAATGACCGAGTGACTCGGTCTTAAACCATCATACCATCTTACGCTTAACGCGGTCCTGAAATGATTTCGCCCCCAGGAGGCGGATCACGCGATCCGCGTCCTCGGGGGCGATTTCGTTACAGCGTGGCGCGGGTCATTGCCCGGACGCGTTGCCCGCCATTTGTTTCTTGTAGAGCCCGGTATAGAGGTCGAGCATGGCCTGGGGCGGCTGCGTCTCCGCCATGGACTTGGCGTCGAGGATCATCGCTCGGCCGTTTTTATTCAGACCTGTATATTCCGGCCATTTCGGTAATCCCCGGCCGTTCGGATTGCCGGTCTTGGCGAAATTCACCCAATAGCTCGACATGGTATCTCCGACCTTGTGGGCCACCGGCGAGGCGTCCGCCAGCTCGGGCGAGCTCGTATCCGGGAACAGCCGAGGCTGGCTGATATTGTCGAACACGTAGGGAATTTCAGCCGCATGGGTCGGATAGGCCGGCTTGCCCGGCGGCGAGGGCGGCATATAGGCGAACTGGAACACATAGGCCGTCTTGCCGATCTTGCGCTGATCCGTGGCGTAGAGCCCCATCAGCCAGGTCACCTGGTCGCTGAACATGGCCTGGGACGACTTCACGGCCTCCGCGTCCGTCCCGGCGGGATAGACCTTGAGGGCCGCGTCGTAATCGTCGCCGAAGCGCTGCTTGAGCTGGGCCTTGAGCTGATCGGCCTTCGGCCCGCCGGGGAAGAACGACTCATGGGCGTTCGATCCGACGAGAATGTCGACCGCGTTCTGCTTGCCCTCCTCGAAGACCTTGTTCAGGTCCTTCGGGAAAACATAGCCGTCGGCGATCATGCCGCCGCCGAGGCCGCGGCCGCCGAGCTTCGCGGTCACCTCGTCCGAGGAGAGCGCGCGCATGTCAGCCAGCGTCTTGAGACCGGCCGCATCCGCCTTCTTCTCGCCCGCCGCTTCGGCTGGCGCATAAGGCGCCATCTTGCCCAGGGCGAGCCCCATCCAGGTGCCGCTCTCAGAGATCGCCTTCTGGAACAGCCCCTTGGCGATCGGCGAGCCCACAAGCGCCGAAATCGCCATCGCGCCGGCCGACTGGCCGAACACGGTGACATTGTCCGGATCGCCGCCGAACGCCGAGATGTTGTTCTGCACCCAGTGCAGCGCCGCCAGCATGTCGGTGATGCCCTGGTTGCCGGACGTATGGTGCGGCGATTCCGCCGAGAGGGCCGGATGGGCGAAAAAGCCGAACGGGCCGAGGCGATAGTTCAGCGTGACGACCACCGCGCCCTTCTTGGCGAAGTTGGTGCCGTCATAGAGACCGATCGAGCCCGCGCCTTCGGTGAACGCGCCGCCATAGATCCACACCATGACGGGACGCTTCTCGGAGGCCGACTTCGCGCCGGTCCAGACATTCAGATAGAGGCAGTCCTCGCTTTGCTTCGGTGAGCCCGGCACGTCGACCGCGATGTTCTGACGGCCCTGGCCGGGCGGCTGGACACAGACATCGCCGAACGTGTCGGCCTTGCGCACGCCGTCCCATTTCGGGACAGGCTGGGCATCCTTCCAACGAAGGTTGCCGACCGGCGGGGCGGCGAAGGGGATGCCCTTGAACACCCGAATCCCGTCCTTGGCGCCCGGGACACCGGAGATCTGACCGGAATCGAGGCGGACGGGATCGGATATCTCCGCGCGCACCGATGTCGTCGCGGCGACGAGCATTGCCGCCGCCGCAACCACAAACGATAACCGACTCATTTCGTGTTCGAAGCCTGCTGAGCCTTCTTGGCCTTGGTGGCGTCGATATAGTGCCGGATCATCGAGTTGTCCTCATGACAGGCATACTCGTACATCCGGTAGCTCGGATCGCGCTGCCAGGGCAGATCGGCGGTCCAGGAAGCCTTGTAGTACTTCGGATCGCTATAGGTGATCTTGTAGTCGATCGAGTTCGGGCCGGTCGGCGTCAGACGCTCGGTGATCTTCGCGTCCTTGCTCATCGGCATTTTGTCTCCCGGCGGAACGCCAACGGTGCCGACATTCAGCACCGACGCGCCGGGATGGATGTTGGTGGTCTCGATGACCAGGGTGTTGCCTTCCCAATGGCCGCGCGAGAAGCCCATCCACTGCATGACCTTCTGCGGCGGCGCCTTGCGGCCGTCCAGCGGAATGATGCGGGCCTCGTGGATCATCTCCATGTTGATGACCACATAGCCGGGCGCCTGGAGGATGCGGATGCCGTTATTGTAATGGAACGGAAACATCGACGCCGGCAGGCCGCGCGTGATGCAGCGGTCCCAGCTATCGAAATCGGCCGGCGTGTTGAAGTCGATCTTCTGCCAACTCGAGCGCATCTTCGCCGACGCTTCCTTGCCGGCTTCCGTCATCTCGGGCAGACGGCCGTTCTTGGGATCGACGAGGAGCGAGTTGCGGCGGTTGGCGTCGCCGGCCTCGGCCCAGTGGCCCATGCCGATCTTGTTGTTCTTCACCTCGCGGTCATACGCGTCCCGCTGCATCTTCAGCATCTTCTCTTTCTTGGCGTATTCGTCATCGGTGATATACATGTTGTCGCCGTATTTCTCGGGACGCTGGAACGGCGTGCCTTCGAGATGCTGCACCGGCCACATGCCCTGCAGATCCGGGTCGCCCCACGCGCGTCTTTTTCGGGACATAATTGGTCGCGCTGCCGTCCAGACTTCGCCGATTCCGCGGAAGACGGCGGCGCGACCACCATGGCCGACAGCGTCAGGCCGGCGGCAATAACACTCAAAGCGATTATTCGCTCTTTCATCTCGGACCTCCATTATTTCTGCGAATGGCGACAGACGGCGTCAGGCGGGTCTCGGACGGGAGCGAGTACGCCCAATCCGAAGATCCTCCAAGTCCCTTGCGTTCGTCCATGATGTCGCGCTGCTGCAATAAGGCACGGTTCTTTTTATGTTCTTGTGCCGACGTAACGTGCCGTTTGCCGATAAATATATTACACGGATCAGACCGGTTTAACCCTTCGGATTACCGTTTCGATCCGTCTCGATGCCGCGAAGCTAGCTCCATCACACTAGTAGTGCAACGTTGAAGATTGAGATTTGTATAATTCCGTTTTGGGAGATATTGCCGCTTATGGTAAGGGAAGGGACTCGATATAAACTCGTGTAAGAACCGGATAGAGTGGTGTTAAGTACCAGAATGACCTGAATATATACGGTCGGGGGATAACAGGTGAAAATTAAGCCATGGATTGCCGTCGCCAGCCTGGCGGCGGTCGGACTAGGCGCTTTGTCGCAACAGGCGTCTGCAGCGGATCAGCCCTTAAACAGCAGCAAGGACATGCCGGCCGGCGACTGGCGCACGATCAATCGCGATCTCGCCTCCGACCGCTTCTCGCCGCTCACCCAAATCAACACCGGCAACGTCGCCAATCTCAAGGAAGCCTGGACCTATCAGCTGACCGGCACGACGGAGCAGGTCCCCCTCGTCGTCGACGGCGTGATGTTCGTCACCAGCGGCGGCAAGGTCGCCGCGCTCGACGCCGTCACCGGCAAGGAGATATGGGTCTTCAACCTGCCGAAGGATCCCAACGCGCCGGCCAGCACCGGCGGACGGCGTTTCCCGCCGAGCTTCTCGAACCGCGGCGTCGGGTACTGGCCGGGCACCGGCATGCCCATGGCCCGCGCATCCTGGTGATGGGCGGCGCGAAGATGTACGAGCTCGACGCCAAGAGCGGCACGGCCATCGAAAGCTTCGGCAAGGACGGAGCGGTCGAGGTGGGCGTTCCCTATAGCGGCACCCCGACGATCTACAAGAATGTCGCGATCATCGGCGCGGCCGTCGGCGAAGTGCCGCAAGGCCCTCCGGGCAATCCCCGCGCCTTCGACGTCCTCACCGGCAAGAAGCTCTGGGAATTCCAGACCGTGCCGAAGAAGGGTCACCGGTACAACAACACCTGGGGCGACGGCTGGAAGGATCGTTCCGGCACCAATATGTGGGCGTTCTCCGCCCCCGTCGATGCCGAGCGCGGCATCGTCTATCTGCCGATCGCCGGCCCCGCCGCCAACTATTACGGCGGCGACCGTCCGGGCAATAACGTCTACTCGGATTCGACCGTCGCGGTGGATGCCGAGACCGGCAAGTACAAGTGGCATTTCCAGCTCACCCACCACGATCTGTGGGATTCCGATATGCCGTCGGGCGGCGCGCTGTTCCCGGTCATGGAGAACGGCAAGATGCGGCCGGCCATCGCGGTCGTGAACAAGACCGCCAATCTGTTCGTGCTCAACCGCCACAACGGCCACGCGCTCGTGCCGATCACCGAGAAGAAGGTGCCGAAGGGCGACGTGCCGACCGAATGGTATTCGCCGACCCAGCCCTTCTCCGCGATCCCGACCTTGAGCCGCAACAGCTTCAAGAAGTCGGACATGGTGACCGCCGAGGACACCACGCCCGAGCACGCCGCGGCCTGCGAGGCGGTGTGGGACAAGAACGGCGGCTTCATCAACGACGGCCCCTACACGCCCTTCAACTACCACAAGAAGGGTACGCCGCCGAAATCGACCATCCAGTTCCCCGGCGGCACCGGCGGCGTGAATTGGGGCGGCATCGCGGTCGACGTCAAGGACGGCATGATCTACGCCAATGCGCAGGACACCTCGCTCACCGGCTGGATCGAGGACAAGGATCCCAACGTCACCTACAGCTTCGAAGCGGTCGGCTCCAAGCAGCCCTATGACCGGGCGAGCGTGGACGGCAAGGGTCCGTTCCACAGCTTCACGGCGCCCCTGAGCGGCAAATACAACGAGAAGAACGGCCGCCCGATCGGGCCCACCCTCCCCTGCCAGCAGCCGCCTTGGGGCCAGCTCGTCGCGGTTAACGCCAATACCGGCAAGATCGCCTGGAAGGTGCCCTTGGGGCTGACCGAGACGCTGCCCGAGGGCAAGCAGCTCACCGGCAACAGCAACAGCGCCGGTCCGACCGTGACCGCGGGCGGCCTCGTCTTCGTCGGCGCCACCAACGATCACCGGTTCCGGGCGTTCGACGCCAAGACCGGCAAGCAGCTCTGGGAGGCCAATCTCAAGGGCAACGCCGGCGCCAACCCCATGAGCTACGAGGGGAAGGACGGCAAGCAGTATGTCGTGATTGCGGCGCTGAACCGCATCTACGCGTTTACGCTACCCTAGAGTCGGGAAGTGTATTAGAACAGCGCATCGGGGCGGGCCGCGGCGGTATCGAGGACGCCGGCCGCGGTCCTCTTAGAGCGCAAGAGCTCCAACAACGCAGCAAGTCAAGAAGAGGAAAGAGGAGGCTTAGCGAATGCGAAATCGTTTGACCGGCACGGTGCTGGCGGTGGCGATGGCGGCGGCGGTCACGGTGATCCCGAATGCGCTTCAAGCAAAAGACATGAAACAGCCGGCGACGCTGGCCGGCCACCCGAACCTGAACGGAATCTGGCAGGTGATGAGCGGCGCCGACTGGAATCTCGAGGCCCATTCGGCGACCGAGTTGAAGGACTTCTGGAAGCTCGGCGCGTTCGGCGCGATTCCGGCGGGCATGAGCGTCGTCGAGGGCGGCACCATCCCCTACAAGGAAGGCAAGACCAAGCAGCGCGACGAGAACTGGGCCGGCTGGCCGAAGTCCGATCCGGAAGCGAACTGTTATCTGCCCGGCATTCCGCGCGCGACCTATATTCCTCACCCGTTCCAGATCATCCAGGGCACGGGCGACATCCTGATGGTCTACGCCTATGCCAGCGCGAACCGCATCATCAACATCAAGCAGCATATCGAGCCCCAGATCGACACCTGGATGGGCGTCTCGAACGGCGAATGGGACGGCGATACGCTCGTGGTCACCTCGACCGGCTTCAACGACAAGACCTGGCTCGACCGGGCGGGCAACTATCACAGCCCAAACATGAAGGTCACCGAGCGCTTCAAGCCGGTCGAACTCGACTCATATCGAGTACACGGCGACGATCGACGATCCGGATACCTTCACCAAGCCCTGGACGATCAAGCTGTATCTTTACAAGCACGTGGAGCCGGAAGCCGAGCTTCTGGATTTCAAGTGCGTGCCGTTCACCGAGAAGCTGATCTATGGCGACTTGTACGGCTACGACTACAACAAGGACGGCAAGGGGGACGGCGCGCCCTCTTCGAAGGGAAAATAGCCGTTCTGCGTGAAATAAGGTGACAGGAGGCCGGGGTTCGTTTCGCACCGCACATATGATTCGATCGAAAGTTGATCGTGATCATTGCGCGGCCCCAGTCCTCAAGGGTGTCCTCAAGGGTCTAGTGGTTTGACCTTGAATCAAATCGGCGCGATTGCGATATAGAACAGCAACGCCGAGCATCGTTTAAGACAGGAGATTTGACCCGATGCGAACGACCATTTTCAGTTTAGTTGCTGGTGCCATGTTGCTGGCGACAGCAGCCGTCACGCCGGCGGCCGCGCATCACTCCTTCGCCGCGGAGTTCGACGTGAACAAGCCGGTAAAGCTCGAAGGCACGGTGATCAAGTTCGAGTGGGTCAATCCCCATTCCTGGCTTTGGGTCGCTGTGAAGGGCAAGGACGGCCAGATGGAGACCTGGAAGGTCGAAGGCGGCGCCCCGAGCGCGCTTCTCCGTCGCGGCTGGAACAAGAATTCCCTGCCGGAAGGCACCAAGGTCGTCGTCCAAGGCTTCGCCGCGCGTGACGGAGGTCACCGCGCCAATGCCCGCGACATCACCTTCCCGAACGGCGTGAAGATGTTCATCGGCTCCACCGGCGCCGGTGCCCCTCCGCCGGACGCGGGCAAGTAATACGACCGACGCCGACAGCGTCGAGAGATTCGGGACCGCTCCTTCGGGGGCGGTTCTTTTTTTGGAATGGCAATGCCGTCGCCCCAGCGAAGGCTGGGGCCCAGTCCTGCGGCAATGCGTGAGACGATCCTAAATCCATAGAAGACTGTCTGGATGCCAGCCTCCGCTGGCATGACGACCTTGGAGCGGTGTCCCCTACCCCGTCCGGTCCACCGCCTCGGCCGCGTCCTTCTCCGCCGCCTCGCGGGCGAAAAGGCTTTCCAGCTCGGCCGCATAATGGACGGCGCTGGCGCGAAGTTTTTCGAGGTCGTCGAAATTGTCGAAATCCTCCTGAAGCCGGCGTACGTCGTGCTCCTTGAACACTTCGGCGGCATGACGCGCGTCCCGACCGCTCAGGCCCAGTTCCTGAAGCACCTCCGCGGCGAGCGAGACCGACAACTCGAAGGTCTCGCGCCGGATCAGCTTGACCCCGATCTGCATCAGGCGGTGGGCATGGGGCCGGTTGCGGGCGCGGGCATAAATCGGGACGTGCGGGAAATTGTGCTTCACGACCGTCGCGGTCTTGAGCGAGGCCTCGACGTCATCGATCGCCAGCACGAAAGCGCGCGCGGTATCGGTCTTGGCGGCGCGGAGGATGTCGATCCGGCTGGCGTCGCCGTAGTAGATCTTGTGGCCGAAGCGGCTGACGAAATCGACTTGTTCAGAGCTGATATCGAGCGCCGTGAACGCGAAGCCCTTCGCGCTCAAGAAGCCGCCCCACGACCTGCCCGAACCGCCCGAAGCCTGCGATCACCACGAAGCCCGGCGCGCCCGGCATCTCTCCGTCATAGTCCGGCTCCTCCGCGACCTCGCGGGTGAGAAACCCTTCGAGCCGCAAGAGCAGCGGCGTCGCCACCATCGACAGGGTGACGACCACCGTCAGCGTCTTCGAAATGCCGTCCGGAATGACGCCCGCCATCGCCGCCGCTGCGACAATCACGAAGGCGAACTCACCCGCCTGGGACAGCGACAGGGCGAACCGCCGCGACGGCCGTCCGCCTAAGCCGATCACCCGGCCGATGCCGAACAGAACGAGGCCTTTCGCCGCGACGAGAAGGCCCACAAGACCGAGAATCAGCAGGGGCTCGCTTAGAAGCAGCGAGAGATCGAGCGACATGCCGATCGAGGTAAAGAATAGCCCGAGAAGGAGCCCCTCGAAGGGCGCGATATCGGCTTCGAGCTCGTGGCGGTAATCCGAATCGGCCAGCAGCGCCCCGGCAATGAAAGCGCCGAGGCCCGCCGACAACCCGCCGAGCTCCATCAGAATGGCGGCCGCAATAACGGTCAGAAGCGCCGCCGCCGTCTTCGCCTCGCGCACCTTGGCCTTGGCGACAATTGGTAAGGCTTTGTGCACGAAATACCGCCCGCCGACCACGACGATGGCGATCAGCGTCAGCGCCTTTAGAGCGGCAAACACGCTCATTCCGCTCCCGCCCGCCCCGCCGACGGCGAAGAGCGGCACCAGGGCGATCAGGGGAATCGCCGCCAGATCCTGCATCAGCAGGACCGAGAAAGCCGTGCGGCCGTGGCGCGCGGTCAGCTCGCCGTTCTCCTCCAGCACCTGCAGGGCGAAGGCCGTCGACGACATGCTGAGGGTGAGCCCCAACAGAAAGGCCGTCGGAATCGACAGCCCGAGCCCGACGCCGATCGCCCCGATCGCCAATGTCGTCAGCGCCAATTGCGCCGAACCGACCCCGAACACGGCGTTCCGCATTGTCCAGAGCCGCTTCGGCCGGATCTCCAATCCGATCACGAATAGCAGCAGCACGACGCCGAACTCGGCGAAATGCAGGATCGAGCCGACCTGATAGAGCGAAATGATTACGCCCAGCCCATAGGGCCCGATCACCACCCCCGCGGCGAGATAGCCGAGCACCGATCCGATCCCGAGCTTGCGCGCGAGCGGAGCGGCGAAAACGGCCGCGGCAAGGAAGACTGCGACCTCGACAAGTGTGGTATCATGCATAGATAGAGTCTCGCGGACGATGACGTCTCAGGTCCGCCCATCAAACGCCAGACCGCAACACATCTCCACAGAAAAACGGAGGCACAGGTGAGTTGGCTGCCGAGCGAAAGCCCCGTCCCGGGCGATGCCAAATCCTGCCAGCCCGTCGAAACCGTCGTCGTGCCGCGCAGTCGCGACCTCGGCGGCTTCGAGGTGCGCCGCGTCCTGCCGTCGGGCCAGCGACGCATGGTCGGCCCCTTCGTCTTCTTCGATCAGATGGGCCCGGTAGCCTTCCGCCCCGGCCAGGGCATCGATGTCCGGCCGCACCCCCATATCGGGCTTGCGACCGTGAC
Source organism: uncultured Alphaproteobacteria bacterium (assembly GCA_963732795.1). Taxonomy (GTDB): domain Bacteria; phylum Pseudomonadota; class Alphaproteobacteria; order CAVTAV01; family CAVTAV01; genus CAVTAV01. The sequence continues at coordinate 941,771 of CAVTAV010000002.1, forward strand.
CTATCTCTTCGAGGGCACGATCATCCATCGCGACAGCCTCGACAACATCCAGCCGATTCGCCCCGGCGACATCAACTGGATGACCGCCGGCAGCGGAATCGTCCATTCCGAGCGCTCCGATGCGGAATTGCGCAAATCGCCGGACAGGTTGCACGGGTTGCAACTTTGGGTCGCCTTGCCCAAGAATCATGAGGAAACCGCGCCGGATTTCACCCATTATCCCGGCGACAGCCTGCCGACCATGGAGGGCGACGGCGTCACGGCGCGGCTGATGGCCGGCGCCGCCATGGGCCTGACCTCCCCGGTCAAAACCTTCTCGGACCTGTTCTATCTCGACGTCGCGCTCGATGACGGCGCCAAGCTCGCCCTCGATGCCGAGCACGAGGAGCGCGCGGCCTATGTCCTCGACGGCGCCGTCGAGATCGAGGGCAGCACGTTCGAACCCGGCCGGCTTCTGGTCTTCGCGCCGAACCGCCAGATCGTGATGACGGCTTCGGGGCCGACCAAGCTCGTCGTTCTCGGCGGAGAGCCGATGGACGGCCCCCGGCATCTCTGGTGGAACTTCGTCTCCTCCAGCACCGAGCGAATCGAGCAGGCAAAACGCGATTGGACCAACGACCGCTTCGGCATGCCGATACCCGGCGAGAGCGAGTTCATTCCCCTTCCCGACATGCCCGCAAAGGCCCCGTCGTGACCAGAGTCGTCGGCATTTCCGGCAGCCTGAGAAAAGGCTCGTTCAACACCGCCCTCCTGCACGAAGCCGCGCGGCTCTTGCCCGAGGGCGTCGAGATGGTCGCCGAAACCATCCACGGCATTCCGCTCTACGACGCCGACGTCGAAGCCGCTGACGGCATCCCAACCCGGGTCGAGGAACTCAAGAACGTGGTCGCGGCGGCGGACGGCCTGCTGATCGTCACGCCCGAATACAACAACTCCATCCCCGGCGTTTTCAAGAACGCGATCGATTGGATGTCCCGCCCGCCCGCCGATATCCCCAAGGTCTTCGGCGGCAAACCCGTCACCCTGATCGGCGCCTCCCCCGGCGGCTTCGGCACGATCCTCAGCCAGGAAGCCTGGCTGCCGGTCCTTCGCACCCTCGGCACCAAGCCCTGGTTCGGCGCCAAGCTCTATGTCTCGCGCGCCAGGAACGTGTTCGATGAAAATGGCGCGATGATCGACGATACCGTTCAGGACTTGCTGCGCAAATTCCTCGCGGGCTTTGCGGCGACCCTCTGAGCAAGAGGCGGCCCGCCCTCCCCGTCATTCCCGCTTTCGCGGGAATGACAAGGACTTACACTTGATCCCGATCACGCGATAGCGGATCGTATCTCCTATCCTGGGACGGGATAGAGCAGAGCCGAAGGCCTCATGACCCTCACCACCCTCTGGATCGAATTCGCCGTCGCCGCCGCGCTGATCGGCGTATCCGGCGCGATGGTCACGCGCAGCGCCGACGTGATCTCGGCCAAGACCGGCCTTCCGCGAAGCTGGATCGGCCTGATCCTGCTCGCTTTCGTGACGTCGCTTCCCGAGCTCGTCACCAGCGCGAGCGCCGTGACGGTCGCGGACGCGCCGAATATCGCGGTCGGCGAAATCTTCGGCAGCTGCGTGTTCAATCTCGTGCTCTTGAGCCTTCTGGACTTCCTGCACCGGCGCGAATTGGTTTATCGCAGCGCGGCCCAGGGCCACATTCTCTCGGCCGGATGGGGCATCGTGCTGATCGGCTTTGCGGGGCTGAACATCCTCTTGAGCCGGAACGGCTTCGACGTCGCGCTCGGGCCGATCGGCATCTACACGCCCGTCATCTTCATCCTCTATCTCGTCGCCGTTCGCTCCGTGTACAGCTATGAGCGCCGCAGCCTGCCGGACCAGACCCGCGAGGCCCAGGATCACTACAAAGGGGCGTCGCTCAGGAACGCCATCGCCATCTACACGCTCGGCGCGGCGATCGTGACCGCCGCGGGCATGTGGCTTCCGTTCATCGCCGCCGACCTTTCCGACGCCATGGGCTGGAACCGAACCTTCGTCGGCACGCTGTTCGTCGCCGGCGTCACCTCGCTGCCGGAGGCCGCCGTGACGGTGGCGGCTCTGAGGCTGGGCTCGATCGACCTGGCCTTCGCGAACCTGCTGGGCAGCAATCTGTTCGACATCCTCATTCTCGCGATCGACGACGTCATCTTCCTCAAAGGCCCGCTGTTCGATCACGTCTCGGAAACCCACGCGGTGTCGGCCATCTCGGCGATCATCATGACCGGGATCGTGGTCATCGGCATCCTTTACCGGCCGAACGCCCGGCTCCTGAAAGTCGTCGGCTGGATCAGCCTCGGCCTGTTCATGGTCTATGTGCTGAACACCTACGTTCTGTTCCTGATGGGGGAGTAGCGTGGCCGAGCCGTCAGCCTGGCACGCCATGCCCGCGCAGGACGTCGCCAAGCGACTCGACGTCGATCCCCGCCGCGGGTTGAGCGAAGCGGATGTCGCCGAGCGCACGGAGCGCTACGGCCCCAACGAGCTGGCCCAGGGCGAACGCCGCAGTCCGGCCGTGATCTTCTTTCGTCAGTTCACCGACTTCCTGATCCTGGTCCTCCTCGCCGCTTCTGTCGTCTCGGGCCTCGCGGGCGATTTGAAGGACACGGCGCTGATCCTGGTCATCGTGATCGCCAACGCAGTCATCGGCTTCGTCCAGGAATACCGCGCCGACCAGGCCATGGCGGCGCTTCGCAAGCTTGCTGCGCCGACCGCTTCGGTCGTTCGCGACTCCCAGCCCGCGCAAGTCCCGGCCTCGAGCCTCGTGCCTGGCGACGTGGTGCTGCTCGATGCGGGAACCGCGGTGCCGGCCGATCTGCGCCTCGTCGAATCCGCCCATCTCAAGATCAACGAGGCGGCGCTCACGGGCGAATCCGTGCCGGTCGATAAGCATATCGACGCCTTGGAAGGTGACGGCCTCGCGATCGCCGACCGCCGCAATCTCGCTTACAAGGGCACCACGGCGACATACGGCCGGGCGCGCGGCGTCGTCATCGCGACCGGCATGGACACCGAGCTCGGCAAGATCGCCACCATGCTTGGCGAATCCCAGGAACCCAAGACGCCGCTCCAAACCCGCATCGCGAAGTTCGGCCGCGTTCTCGGCCTCGCGATCCTCGCGATCTGCGTCGTGATCTTCGCTGACGGCGTCTGGCGCGGCCAACCCGTCTTGCTGATGTTCCTGACCGCGATCAGCGTCGCCGTCGCCGCGATCCCCGAGTCCCTTCCCGCCGTCGTCACGATCCTCCTGGCCTTGGGCGCGCGGCGCATGTCGCGCCGCAAGGCGCTGGTGCGCCGTCTGCCCGCGACCGAAACCCTCGGCTCCGTCACCTTCATCTGCGTCGACAAGACCGGCACGATCACGCGGAACGAGATGCGGGTCGAAGCCATCGTCACCCCCGGCGCACCGGAAATCGCCCGCGATGCTCCCGGTGAGCCTCTCGACAGCCTGTTCCGGGCATTGGCGCTCTCGACCGACGTGCTGGTCAAGGCGGATGACGGCCTTGCCGGCGACCCGACCGAGATCGCGCTCTGGGAAGCCGCGGCTGCTCATGGCCTCGACGTCGCGGGCCTCCGCGAAGACGCTCCCCGCCGGTTCGAGTTCCCGTTCGATTCCGAGCGCAAACGCATGACCACCGGCCACGCGATCGACGGCCAAATCGTCGCCTATACCAAGGGCGCGCCCGAATCGGTCGTGCCGCTCTGCACTTCGATACTGGGGACGGACGGTCCCCGTCCGATCGACCGGGACACGGTGCTCGCCGACGCCGATCGCATCGCCGCCGAAGGCTACCGGGTCATAGCCGTCGCCTTGCGCCCTTGGGACTCGACGCCCGCCAAGGCCAGCGAAGAGGCGGTCGAAACCGACCTGACGCTTCTCGGCCTTGTCGGCATGATGGACCCGCCGCGCGACGAAGCCGCCGCCGCCGTCAACGAATGCCTCTCCGCCGGCATCACGCCCGTGATGATCACCGGCGACCATCCGGCGACTGCCCGCGCCATCGCCGAGCGCGTCGGTATTCTGCCGGAGGATGGCCTGATGATTACCGGCACGGAACTGGCCAAGCTTTCGGACGACGAGCTTCTGAAACAAGTCACCGACATCCGCGTCTATGCCCGGGTCGATCCCTCCCAGAAAGTTCGCATCGTCGAGGCGCTTCGGGCGCGCGGCCAATATGTCGCGATGACCGGCGACGGCGTGAACGACTCGCCCGCCTTGAAACGCGCCGATATCGGCGTCGCCATGGGCAAGGTCGGCACCGACGCCGCGCGCGAGGCCTCGAGCCTCATCCTGTTGGACGACAATTTCGCGACCATCGTCGCCGCCGTGCGCGAGGGCCGGCGGCTCTACGACAACATCCGCAAATTCATCAAATACGCGGTCACGACGAATTCCGCCGAGGTCTCGACCATCCTGATCGCGCCGCTCTTGGGCCTGCCGCTACCGCTGGTTCCGATCCAGATTCTCTGGATCAACCTGTTGACCGATGCGCTGCCGGGCCTCGCGCTGGCCGCCGAGCCCGCCGCCCGCGACATCATGCGCCGCCCGCCGCGCCGCCCCAACGAAAGCATCTTCGCCCATGGCATGTGGCAGCACATGATCTGGGTCGGGTTACTGATGGCGGGGATTACGATTTTCGTCCAGGCCGCCGCGATCGAGAGCGGCGACAGCCACTGGCAGACCATGGTGTTCACCACCCTCACCCTCGCGCAAATGGGCAACATCCTGGCGATCCGCTCCGAGCGCGAGTCGCTGTTCACCCTCGGCCTCCGCTCGAACATGCCGCTTCTCGGCGCTGTGATCCTCACCTGCGCGCTCCAGCTCGCCGTGGTCTATATCACGCCGCTCAACGCCGTCTTCAACACCCAGCCCCTGAGCCCCCTGGAGCTCGGCATCTGCTTCGCGGGGATGGCAGCAGTGTTCTTCGCCGTGGAGATCGAGAAGCTGCTGGTGCGCCGGGGGATTCTCTATCGGTCTCGATAGGCCCTTACGCCTCCGGTCCTAATAGAGGCTCGGCGGCGGCGGAGGGGCCGCGTTGATGATGGTCCAGGCGCAAGCGGCACTGACCGCGATCACGACCGCCGCGAGGACGAGCCGTGAGCCGGCGATCGCCTCGCCCGGCGGCACGAGGTCGGCCTCCTTCCGGCCGGTGATCATGGGCACCACGAGATTGTGCTTTCTGACCACCCAATGGAACGCGACCGCAAGGATATGCAGGATGATCGCGGCGAGGATCAGATTGAAATTGAAGTGATGGAACTTGGTGAGCGCCTTCGCCGTCGCATTCGTGACTGCCGGATACCACGGTCCGGTCCAAATGATTTCATCGGTCGCGAAGAGGCCCGTGCCGACCTGAACGGCAAGCAGGACCAGCATTAGCACGACCATGAGGCTGCCCAAGGGGTTGTGCCCCACGGTCTCGCCGGCCTTCCCGGTCAGGGAGTCGCGGATATAGCGGAAAAGCCGCATGGGCGACGGCAGGAAGCTGGCGAACCGCGCGTGCCTCGGCCCAACGAAGCCCCAGATGATGCGGAAGATGATGAGCCCGAGCATCCAATAGCCGAGCCACATATGATATTCGCGCCATTCGATGCCGAGTTCCGCGGTCACCCAGGACGCAATCAGGCTCAGCACCAGCACCCAATGAAACAGCCGCAGCGGCAGGTCCCATACCAGACGTTTGTCCTGCGCCATACTCACCATCCCCCTGACTTTTATCACGCGACGAAACTATCCGATCAGAGCGTAATAATGGGCCGGGCGCGCTCTGTCACTCCAAAGTTGACGCGCCTTTCGGCTTGGCGGAAGCTTGGCGAAGGGAACCCGAAATGTCGCTCGAAATCGAACGCAAATTCCTGGTCGCGAGCACCGGCTGGCAGGGGCGCAGCGTGCTCAGCGTCTCCATACGCCAGTTCTATCTCGCGAATACTGACAAGGCGGTGATCCGTCTGAGGATCGTCGACGACGAGGAGGCGTATCTCACCATCAAAAGCGCGGTCAAAGGCTCGACCCGCAGCGAATTCGAATATCCCGTACCGGTCGAGGACGCGGCGGCGATGATAGATATGCGCCAGGGCCTCGTCATCGAAAAGCGCCGCCACTTCGTCCCCTGGGGCGACTTGCGCTGGGAGATCGACGTCTTCGAGGGGGCCCATCAGGGCCTCGTCATTGCCGAAATCGAGCTGCCGAGCGCCGACACACCCTTCGAGCAGCCGGATTGGCTCGGCCGCGAGGTCACGGGGATCCGGAGCTATTACAACGCGGACCTCGCGACCCGGCGGCCGGAACAGGGATAGCCAAGCGATCCAGGCAGGCTGGATTGCTCCACTTCGTTCGTAAAGACAGCGGTGGTGGCCTAACCGCCGGACGGCTGGTCCGCGGCGACCTGATAGGAGCCCGAATAGGCGAAAGCCACCGCCCCCAGGAAACCGGCGAGAACGGTCATACAGAATGTCCAAATGGCGATCTTTATAGGCGTCTCCTTCCGGCTACCTGGCGCAAACGACCGCGCCGGTCCTATGTTCCCGATGTCAGCTTAGAACGGCAAAGAACTCGCAGGAGATCAGCCGGTTGCCCTCCGGCAGCGGCACGTGATCGACATGGCGGGCCGGCCGGGTCTCTGCGTCCGGAAAATTCTTCTTCCAGTGCTCGTTGAGCGCCGCGCGGTCCTTGGGGTCGCGCAGATGGATGGTGAATTTGACGACATCGTCCATCCGGCCGCCGGCCTCCCGCATGATCGCGTCGACATGCTGGAACATGAACATCACCTGCTCCGACAGGCTCTGGGGCGGCTCGCCGGTCGCCGGATCGAGCCCGAAGATCGCCCCGGACATCAGGATGTTCCCCTTGAGGCTCGCCGCCGGGATCGGGTTCTTATGGGCGAAGCCCGGGATATCGATGCTGCGTCGTTTCGTCGTCATCAGCGTCACTAACTCGCTTTCTATTTCGCCAACGGATTCGGCCGGATCTGGAAATGCACGATCAGCGGCTTCGTCCCCTTGCCTCCTTCCTTGAGCCAGGGAGTCCGGTCGCCGCTCGTCACCCAGAGCCCCCGCCCCTTCCAACCCGCATTCGGGTCGTCGATCCGGCCCTGCATGCCCTTCATATAGAAGCCCATGGGATAGGGAATGCGGATGGTGACGAACTTGCCGTTCACCAGGGCATGAACGCCGTCGAACAGGTTGCCGGTCGCGATCGGCACGTTCTCGCCGAGGCCGAGGGTGTTGTGCTGATCGACCCAGGTGTAATAGCTCGACTCGACGCTTTCGTCCGGCCGGTCGGCGAAGCTCGGACCCGGCAGGCGATAGAAGCTCCAGCCTTCGGGGCATTGGTCGCCGGTCGCATTCGGGCCGTTCAGCGCGCCCTTGCATTTGCGCCGGTCGAACGAGCCCAAATGCCCGCTGCCGAGCGACACCCAAACCACGCCATTCCCGTCGATATCGCCGCCACGCACGCCGAAGCCCGGCTCCGGCACGTTATAGACCTCGCCGAGGCTGGTTTGCGGCGGGTTGTCGCCCGGCACGAGGCGGATGACCGCGCCCGGATATCCGAACGCGGAGGTGCCCCAAATCGAGCCGTCCACCGGGCTCGGCATCACGGCATAGAAATTCGCCGGGATACGCTTGTCCTTGGTCGGATCGACCGGCTGGTTCGGCTCGACCCAGGCATCCTGCTTGCCGTTGCCGTTGGTGTCGAGAATGATCGGCGCCCAGCCTTCGGAGGCCGCCGCGTCGCCGGTCTCGTCGAACTTCTTGGTGTCGAGCCAGCCGACCACCTGCCCGCCGCCGCTGGTCCAGATCGTGTCGTCGGCGTCGTAGCCGAACTGCAGGTGATGGGTCGAGAAACAGACATCGATGAATTTGTAATCGCGCGTCTTGGGATCGAACACCGCCATCTGCCGGCCCGAGCCGTTCAGCGGGAACAGCTTGGCCGACGGCAGGTCCGAACCCTCCTTGCAATAGGCCGGCTCGTTCCGCGGATTGCGGACGCGCGCGGTCAGCCACACCCGCCCATCCGATCCCAACATCGGATTATGGATGTTCGCCTTGCTGTCCCAGATACTCTCGTCGCCCCAGGTCGGCGACGGCATGAGCGGCGGCGTCTCGTCCTCCGACGGCGTATCGGCATCGCGCACCGGCGCATGGAAGGTCGTCGCCGTGTTTGTCTTGGGATCGACGATCGGAAAGTCGTCGGTGCTGAGCTCCGGCGAGCCGTAAAGCGGCCCATACCCGTTGACGGTCGGGTTCCGGAGATCGGTGCCCGAGAGATCGTGCAGATAGGATTTCGCGCTCGCCCAATCGCGCACCGTGGCGACGACATCGCGCTCGACGCCGCTCGGGCGATCCGGCTTCTGGGACGGGGTCTCGCCGGTGGCGATGCGGTCCGTCCAATCCGCATAATATTTCAGCGGCACGCCGCCCAGGAGCCCGTTCGCGATCTGCACCATGTTGCCGCCCGCCTGGCCGGATTGGATGCGCCGCTGCCAGGCGTCGACCGAATTGTCGAACTGGCCGAGCGCGGGCTCGAGGGTGCGGGTCGAGGCCTGGCCCAACTGATGGCAGCCGACGCAGCCCATATTCTTGATCCACATCAGATAGCCGTTCATGCCGCCCGGCACCTTGGCGACCTCATCGGCCTTCGGCAGATGGAGCATCGAATACCAATAGGCCGCCGGATAAACCTTGGCGGCGGTGGCGTCGTCCTTCGCCAATTCGGCGGTCAGGTTCACATGGGCGCCACGCGTCACGTCGACTGGCGTCGAATCGACGAGCCCGTAGCCGCGCACCCATAGCTTATAGGTCGCCTCCGGCAGATCCGGCACGACATAGCGGCCGGCATCGTCGGTGACGACGATCTTGGCGAAAAAGGTCGGCAGATCCTTGGTTTCGGCGATCACCCAGACACCGGCTTCGGGGCCGTTCTCGCTGGTCACCACGCCGCCGATATCGTCGGCGTCGAGCGCGATCTCGCTCCCCGCCGACCCGGCCTCCGTCCCCTCTTGCTTGCCGCACGCCGCCGCCGCGAGGCAGAGCGCCGCCGCGAGTGAAATCCGCAGAATCGCTTTCATGATCGATGAGTCCCCCAAAATGCCGTTCGACGGGATTTAAGCGGTACTCACACTGGAACTGCAGCTTGCGGCATTTAAACACGTGTGTCGATTACGCGGAAGGGGATCGGGCTAGAGCTTTCCGCCCCTAGGCGAAAGGGCCTATGATGCCCCCGAAGAATCGGCACGCATGGGAGGGGATGGTGCGACGTCGCGATTTTCTGAAGGCCGCCACGGTTCTCGGGGCGTCGGCCCCAGTCCTGAAGCCGGGCCGGCTATGGGCACAGGCCGCGCCGATGGAATTTTCGAGCTTCGACAAGCAGGTAAAGCCGCTTCTCGCCCGCATGACCTTGGACGAGAAACTCGGCCAGATGACCCAGGCGGAGCTCGACAAGCTCGAGAATCTGTCCGACATCGCGACTTATTTTCTGGGCTCGGTCCTGAGCGGCGGCAATGCCGATCCCAAGGCCGGGAACGGGCTCGACGACTGGACCAAGTCCGTCGACGCGACCATCGCCGAGAGCCTCAAGACGCGGCTCGGCATCCCGATCCTCTACGGCGCCGATGCGGTCCACGGCCACAGCAACGTGATCGGCGCGACGATCTTCCCGCACAATGTCGGCCTCGGCTGCACGCGCAATCCCGGGCTGGTCGAGGAGATCGGCCGGGTGACCGCGCTCGAAGTCCGCGCGACCGGCATCCAGTGGACCTTCGCGCCCTGCATCGCCGTCGCGCGGGACGACCGCTGGGGCCGGACCTATGAGAGCTTCTCCGAGGATCCCAACGTCGTAACCGCGCTCGGCGCGGCGGCGGTACGCGGGCTGCAATCGGGCGGGCTTTCGAATCCCCAGGCGGTGCTGGCCTGCGCCAAGCATTATGTCGGCGACGGCGCCACCAAATTCGGATCGGTCAAGCGGCGCGACGGCACGGGCGGCATCGACCAGGGCGACGCCGAGATCTCGGAGGGCGAGCTCCGGCGGCTTCACCTGCCCGGCTATCTCGCCGCCGTGGTCGCGGGCACCGGCTCGATCATGGTGTCGTACAATTCGTGGAACGGCGTGAAGGTGTCCGGCATCAAGAAGCTGCTCACCGACGTCCTCAAGGACGAGCTCGGCTTCGAAGGCTTCCTGGTTTCGGATTATTACGCCATCCGCCAGATCGATCCCGACTTCAAGACCGCCGTCAAAATGTCGATCAATGCCGGCATGGACATGGCCATGGAGCCCGCCGGCTACAAGCAGTTCATCGGCACGTTGAAGGAGTTGGTGAACGACGGCGGCGTGCCGATGGCACGGATCGACGACGCGGTGACCCGCATCCTCCGCGTCAAGGCGGCCATGGGCTTGCTCGACAAATCCCGCAACCAAGTCGCCGACAAGAGCCTGCATCAAAGCTTCGGCTCGCCGAAGCACCGCGCCGTCGCGCGCCGGGCGGTGCAGGAATCGCTGGTGCTCCTGAAGAACAGCCCCGGCGTGCTGCCGATCGCCAAGGCCGAAAAGCGCATCCATCTCGCGGGGCGCGGCGCGGACGATATCGGAATCCAATGCGGCGGCTGGACCATCAAATGGCAAGGCGCGCCCGGCCAGGTCACCAAAGGCACGACTATCTTCGAGGCCATGAAGGCGACGGCGGGCAAGGGCGTCGAGGTCACCCACAGCGTCGACGGCGCCGGCATCAAGCGCGGTGATGTCGCCATCGCGGTGGTCGGTGAGCTGCCCTATGCCGAGGGCGTCGGCGATCGCGCGGATCTTCTCCCTAACCAAGGACGACATCGCCCTCGTGGAGCACCTGAAGCGCCTCGCCTCTTCCGTCGTGGTCGTCGTGCTCTCCGGCCGCCCGATGATCCTCGGCCCCGTCCTCGACATGGCCGACGCCATCGTCGCCGCCTGGCTCCTTGGCACCGAGGGCCAGGGCGTCGCCGACGTCCTGTTCGGCACCGTCCCGCCCAAAGGCAAGCTCAGCCGCACCTGGCCGAAGACCACCGCCCAGGAGCCGATCAATATCGGCGACGAGCATTACGACCCGCTTTTTCCTTATGGCTTCGGGCTGACCTATTCCTGAGATCGTCATCGCGAGGAGCGGTACGCGTCGTCCGGCCTTCGCAGCCGAAGTGGCTGGCTCGGCGGAGTAGGCTGGCGATCCAGGCAAACTGGATTGCCGCGCCCCTCCGGGGTTCGCAATGACCTATCCTAACCGAGCCACCGAAACGACCGCTCGACGAACGCCCGGCCATCGGCCTGTTGCCAATCCCCATGCGCCATAATGACTTGCACAGGATTCCACCCCAGCACCTTGTCCCGCGCGGCCCGCGCCGGCCCCTTCTTGCGGAACGACAGGCGCCATTCCCGTGGCGCGCCGGGCGCATGAGCCGTGATGCCGTCGAGCCGGGCGATCGCGCGGGCCCACCAGCTCCAATGACGGCGCAGGAAGGCATCGCTGAAATTCTCGATGAGGTCGCCGAGAATCACCGTGCGCGAGGCGCGGTGGAAGAACACGATCTCGTCCAGAAAGGCCGAGCCGCGAAACCAGGCCTGATCGATATCGCCGGCCCAGGCGGGCGGCGGCGCGTCGGTGAGGGCATCCTGGAAGGCGAGATCCTTGCGCTTGTCGATGGTCGTCTGCGGCCCCCAAAGCCGCGCATCGGGATAGGGCCCGAGCCAATCCTGCAGAAAGAGATGATGGATCTTGTTCGGGCTGACCAGATGCCCCACCGGGCCGAGCGCATTGATCTCGTCGAAGAGATCGGGCGACGGCTTGATCGGCGACCAGATCCAGAGACTGCGGTCGCCAAGCCGGACGATCACGGACCGCGTCGGATAGGGGAAGCCGTAGAAGCTGACGAGCCCGCCTTCCGCGAGCCAGATGTCCTTGCCGACGGATTCCAGGATCGCCATGGCGTCACCCGATCCGCCGCTCGGTCTTGGCGTCGAAGAACACGGCCTTGTCGAGATTGAAGGCGAGCGGCACCACATCGCCTGGAGAGACGGCGGCATCGGCGCGGAGTTGCGCGATCGTCTCCTTGCCGCCGAGATGGGTCACCACATAAGTATCCGCGCCGGCGGGCTCGACGACCTCGATCTGACACTTGGCGGTCGCGATCAGCGCCGCGCCGCTATCCGCGCTTTCGGCGTCGGTCAGCGCCTCGGGGCGAATGCCGAAGATGATGTCCCGGCCGACATGGGCGGCGAGATTGGGCCGGGAGTTGCCGAGGTCGAGCCGCAGCACCGAGCCGACGCCCCGTTGCAGCATCAGGGTCATCGAATCCTCGGAGCCTTCGAGCGTCGCCGGCACGAGGTTCATGGGCGGCGCGCCCATGAAGTCTGCGACGAATAGGTTGCTCGGCCCGTTATAGATGTCGGCGGGCGGACCGAATTGCTGGATCGTCCCGTCCCTGATGACGGCGATCTTGGTCGCGAGCGTCATGGCCTCGATCTGGTCGTGGGTGACATAGACGATGGTCGCCTTCATCCGCTGGTGCAGGCGCTTGATCTCCGTGCGCATCTCGACCCGGAGCTTGGCATCCAGATTCGACAGCGGCTCGTCGAACAGAAAGAGCTTCGGCTTTCTCACAAGCGCGCGCCCCATGGCGACCCGCTGCCTCTGCCCGCCCGAAAGCTGCCCGGGCTTTCGGTCCAGTAGTTGGCCGATCCGCAAGGTCTCCGCCACCGCCTTCACCGCGGCGTCGCGTTCCGGCTTTGCCACCTTCCGCATCTCCAGCCCGAACGCGATGTTCTGGCGCACGGTCATGTTCGGGTAGAGCGCATAGGACTGGAACACCATCGCGATGTCGCGCTCGGAGGGGTGCACGGCATTCACAACCCTCCCCTCCATCGCGATCTCCCCACCGGTGGCGGATTCGAGCCCGGCGATGCAGTTCAGCAACGTCGACTTGCCGCACCCCGACGGCCCGACCAGGACCAGGAATTCCCCCGGCTCGATCGCCAAGGTCACATCCTTCAGCGCCGCGACGGCGCCGTAGGATTTGGTCAAGCTGCGGAGTTCGAGGAACGCCATCGCCTACCCCTTCACCGCGCCGGCCATCAGCCCGCGGACGAAATAGCGTCCCGACACAATATAGACCACCAGCGTCGGCAGCGCCGCCAGGATCGCGGCGGCGAAATGGACGTTGTATTGCTGACCGCCGCCGGAGGAGTTCACCAGGTTGTTGAGGGCGACCGTCACGGGCAGGGAATCGAAATCCGCGAACGAGACGCCGAACAGGAAGTCGTTCCAGATATTGGTGAATTGCCAGATCACGGTCACCACGATGATGGGGCCTGACGACGGCAGAAGAATACGCCAGAAGATGCGGAAGAAGCCCGCGCCGTCGATCTGGGCCGCACGGACCAGCTCGTCCGGAAAGGCGGCGTAGAAATTGCGGAAGAACAGGGTCGTGAAGCCGAGGCCGTAAACGATGTGGATCAGGATCAGGCCGGGGATCGTGCCCGCGAGCCCTAAGAACCCGAGCACGCGCGCGGCCGGGAATCAGCACGATCTGGAACGGGATGAAGCAGGCGAACAGCATCAGGGAGAAGATCACCGTATCGCCCTTGAAGCGCCATTTGGTCAGCACATAGCCGTTGAAAGCGCCGAGAAACGCCGAGATCGCGACGGCCGGCACGACGATCATGATCGAATTCAGGAAATAGGGCTCCAGCCCCTTCGCCGAAACGCCGATCTGCGCGCTCGACCATGCCTCGGCCCAGGGTTTCAGCGTGAAGACATGGGGCAGCGCCAGGATGTCGCCGGATTGGATTTCGCCCAAGCGGCTTCACCGAATTCACCAGCATCACAAAGAGCGGCAGCAGATAGGCGAGCCGCGAGCACGATCAGCACGGCGTAGAGACCGGAGCGGACGGAAACGCGCGCTCATGCCGGCTTCCGCTCGCGCATCTCGGAATAGAGATACGGGATAATGATCGAGGTCACCATCACCAGCATGATGATCGCCGAGGACGCGCCGATGCCCATCTGGTTGCGGGTGAAGGTGTAGGAATACATGAAGGTAGCGGGCAATTCGGTCGCCCGGCCCGGCCCGCCGCCGGTCATCGCGATCACGAGGTCGTAGGATTTGATCGCGAGATGGGCGAGCACGACGAAGGCCGAGAGGAAGGCCGGCCGCATCAGCGGGATGATGATCCGGCGATAGATGGTGACTTTCGAGGCGCCGTCGATTTGGGCGGCCTTGCAGGATCTCGTTGTCGATGCCGCGCAGCCCCGCCAGGAACATCGCCATCACGAAGCCGGAGGTCTGCCAGACGGCGGCGATGACGAGGGTGTAGATCGCGAGATGGCGGTCCTTGATCCAATCGAAATGGAAGCTCGCCCAGCCCCAATTGATGCATGGCTTGCTCGAGGCCGATGCCGGGATCGAGGAACCATTTCCAGGCGATGCCGGTGACGATGAAGGAGATCGCCATCGGATAGAGATAGATCGGCCGCAGCGCGCCTTCCGCGCGGATCTTCTGGTCGAGGAGAATGGCGAGGGTCAGCCCGATCGCGGTCGCAGATCACGATATAGAGGCTGCCGAAAATCGCCAGATTTCTCAAGCGCGACGTCCACCAGTACGGCAGCTGGACACAGCTTGACGTAGTTCTCGAACCCGACCCAGCCGTAGGACGGCAGCATCTGGGAGTCCGTCAGCGAGAGATAGGCGGTGTACAGGATGAAGCCGTAGACGAAGACCAGGACCAGCGCGAAGCTCGGCGCCAGCACGCATCGCGGCACGATGGAGTCACCGAGCGGGTCGGCATGGATCCCGCAGCCGGCTCGGCACGATGCGCGTTGCGCATGAGCGCCTGATGGCCACAATCGCGCTCTCGCTAATTCCGGCGGGACTCGACGGCGCTCCGCCGGCAGGCCCGACGCTCGTTACTGGCGGCCGCACCGTGGAGCTTCGGCGCTGTCGGTCGATATCGCCGTTGAAGATGCCGGTGACGACGTCGTAGATCGCGTTCTTGATCGCGGCGGGAACGGCATAGCCGTGGGCCATGGAGCCGAACAGCGTGCCGTTCTGGTTGGCTTCCTTGAGGTCGGCCATGCCCTTCTTGCCGCAGGCATCGAAGTCTGGTGTCGGGCACGTCGGTGCGGGCCGGGACCGAGCCTTTGACGATGTTGAAAGCCTGTGGAACTTCGGTGTCTTCGACGGCCTTGGCCATCGCGAGCTGCGCCGCCTGCTTGTCCTCGCCGCCTTGAACATCACGAACTGGTCGGAGTTGAACGTCACCGCGCCTTGGGTGCCGGGGAAGCGGATGCAGACGAAGTCCTCGCCCGGCTTCTTGCCGGCCGCAGGAATTCGCCCTTGGCCCAGTCGCCCATCATCTGCATCCCGGCCTTGCCCTGGATGACCATGGCGGAGGCGAGATTCCAGTCGCGGCCGGAAAAGTTCGCGTCGACATAAGACGCGCAGCTTGACGATGCCGCGTGAACGCCTCGGCCATTTGTCGCGCCTCAGCGCGGCGGGATCGAGCGTCGATGAAGGCTTTCTTGTAGAAATCGGTGCCGAGCCCGGAGCACGATGGCGTCGAACATCGTCGCCTCCTGCCAGGGCTGGCCGCCCTGGGCGAGCGGCGATGATGCCCTTGGCCTTCATCTTGTCGAGCACGGCGATGAGCTGGTCCCAATTCGTCGGCGGTTTGCCGCCGACGGCGTCGAGCGCGGTCTTGTTGATCCACAGCCAGTTGGTGGAGTGAACATCGACGGGCGCGCGCGATCCAATGGCCGTCATATTTCGAAAAACTCTGTATTGCCCGCGGGATAACCGCATCCCAGCCTCCGGTCCGGCGACGGAATCGAGGTTGCGCGAGCACGCCCTGCTTTGCCCAATCGGTGATGTCGAAGCCCAGCATCTGCGCGGCGGTGGGCGGATTGCCCGCGGTAACACGGGCCCGCAGCACGGTCATTGCCGGCTCGCCGCCGCCGCCGGCGACCGGCATATCCTGCCAGCCGATTCCCTCCGTTTTGAGATGCTTGCTTGAGCACATTCAGCGCCGCGGCCTCGCCGCCGGAGGTCCACCAATGCAGCACCTCGACCTTGTCCGGCGGCGTGCGAGATCGCCGAAGAACCGCAAAGAACGCCCGAAATGACCGCGCAAACACCCAAGAACCGCTTCAAAGCACCCTCGCTTCCTCGTTTTTCCTGTGGCTTTTCGGGCGATTTTACGCGATTTCGGGCCGGAATCGACCCCAAAATGACAGCGTTGTCACAACTCCGGCTAGTTCGCGGGATACCAATCCCGCAACCGGACGTCGATATCCTTGTCCTTCGCCTCGACCATCTGGGCGAACGCCTTCACGTCGCTGCCGCGCGAGTGATACGGATAGACGATCTTCGGCTTGAACGCGAGGACCGCATCGGCGGCGTGATCGATGTCCATCGTATAGGGCAGGTTCATGCAGACGAAGGCGACGTCGATGTTCTTGAGCGCGCGCATTTCGGGGATGTCCTCGGTGTCGCCGGAGATATAGACGCGCTTGCCGCCGATGGTCAGCACATAGCCGTTGTCCCGCCCCTTGGGATGGAACTTGAGCCGGTCGGCCGTCGTGTTGTAGGCGGGCACCGCTTCGACATCGATGCCCATGACCGTCGCGCGGGTACCGTTCGCCATCACCGCGGTCTTGGGCTGGAGGTCGGCCGGCATCTTGTCGTAGACGTCCTTGGGCGCGACGATCTTGGTGTCGGATTTCACGATCGCGGACAAGGTCGCGGGATCGAAATGGTCACCGTGCTGATGGGTGATGAAGATGAGATCCGGCTTCGGCAACGCCGAATACCGCGCCGCGCCGCCGACCGGATCGACATAGACCGTCTCTCCGTTCCAGCCCATCGCGAAGCTCGCATGATTGATCGGCTGAATATGCAGATCGCCCTTCGAGGTCACGATCACATCCCCGCCAACCATCGGCTCCGCCGCCTGCACGACGCCGGCAACAGCCAACCCGGCCACGACCGCCAAACCTCCTAGAACTCTCGCTGCAAATTTCGTCATCGCCCCTTCTCCCACGATGTTGACGCGCGCGCCCGCGCTTGTCGTTACGTGCGCAATTGTTGCAGCGGGGCGGGGGTAAATCAATTGGGGTGTTTGATGGGTGCTGGCCGGGCCCGCTCCGACTTTTCGCCAAACGCGGCTCAGAGAGTATCATCAAACCCCTACCATTTGGCGCCGGCTCTTTCTCAATGACCCTTCGTCACTTTGTGCTACCATAAGACGAGCGTCTAATTGGCTCATTGTACAACTTTACATTGGAGGCGGCTGGCATGGCATTCGGCGAAACGTTTTGGACAATCATCTTCCTTTTCGGAATTATTGTAGCCATTCTTTGGATACTTCTTCCATTTGCAGTGTTCGGTACGAAGGACATCTTGCGGGAAAATCTAAAGACCAATCAGGACATACTGGCCGAGCTTAAACGCCTGAATTCGCAGTCCGGCAAGTAGTAGGCGAGCAGACGGGCAAACTGCTTGCCACGCAGAACCGCGAATTTTCTCAAATGGCGACGAGACCGGCGCCTGAGCGGCAACACATCACCCGCGGTGGGCGCGGCACCGACGTAACCGCATCAGGCAAAGCTAGTGGTAAGAATGCTTGAACTGGGCAATGAGGCGCTGATGGCACGAGACAATCGCGACGACGACCGAGAATAGATAATGATGCTCTTTATCGACACCAACGTCTTTCTTTCGTTTTATCACCTAACCAGTGAAGATTTAGAAGAACTAGAAAAACTGGCGGTCTTGATAGAAAATAAAGAAATAACACTGTTGCTACCTCAACAGGTAATCGACGAGACAACAAGAAACCGCGCGACGAAAATAGTCGACAGCTTCGAGACTTTCAGGAAATGGAAATTCGCCAGGGCCTTTCCTGCTTATTGTAAGAACTACGCCCAGTACGCGAAGATGAAGGGAGCTCAAAAGGATCTCGAAAAGCTCCACTCCGAAATGGTGGGCGCTATACAGGCGGATATCCAAGAACGTGAGCTAGCCGCCGACAAACTACTCCAGCGACTGTTTGGAATCGCAAACCAGATCAACAGGACGCCAGAGATCTTGGCAGCTGCGCGTGAGCGCGTGGAACTGGGTAACCCTCCCGGAAAGAAGGGATCGTTTGGTGACGCAATTAATTGGGAATGCCTGCTCGCCACTGTCCGTTCCCGAACTCCGCTAATAATGATCGCGGACGATTCCGATTTCTACTCCCCTCTCGATGCCAGTAAGATCAATGAGTTTCTAGATTGCGAATGGAAACAAAAGAAGGACTCTGACGTCACATTTCATCGAAATCTATCGAGCTTTTTCAGGGAACATTATCCAAACATCAATCTCAAGACTGAGCAGGAAAAGGACGCTCTGATAGAATCACTCAGCGCCAGCCCCAACTTTGCTTCTACACACTCTTTGATCGCTGCCTTGTCAACATACGATGTATTCACTCTTAAGCAGGCCGAAGACATAGCTAGAGCTTGCCTTAATAACACTCAAGTCCGTTGGATAATCGATGACAGCGATGTTCATGACTTTGTGCAGCGAATTTATGAAGACCGATTTCTTTATTTTGACGACGAATTCGAAGAAATCGGGCGTCTGCTTAATCCACCTAAAGGACCGCCCGAGCAGGACGACGAAATTCCGTTCTAGCGCCTGAATTACGGTGACAGTGCACTTAATTGATCGCCACCATCACCCCGCCTAATCTCCGGAATTACGGTGACAGTGCACTTAATAAGTTACGGTGACAGTGCACTTATCTGGTCCGCATCATCCGTCTGGAGATTGACTGCGTTGTAATGGCGATAAAGGCCTATAATTGAGTGCACTGTCACCGTAATTCTAAGTGCACTGTCACCGTAATTCCGTCACCGTAATTCTAAACCCGTTTGATTCTAATTCTGCATATTGACCGAGAATTGAAGTGCATAAACTGGAGTGGTTAGACGAGATATTCCAGCTTCTTGTGTCATGGCAAGGCTTGGGCTTGCAAGTCTTGCCCGATGGATCTCGACGAATTGGACGCGTTGCTCACGTCGCTCCCGAGGCATATTTGCATTGTATTCCGGGACCACTTTCCGGCGAGGAAATAGTCGCGTTAGAACGAACCGTTGGGAGATCGTTTCTTCCGGTCCTTAAGGATTTCTATTTCACGGCGAATGGGCTAAGCGTGTTTTCTGATAATCTAGGTGTCTACGGTTATCGCAGATCGTATCAACGCTCTAATTTTGCTTCAGCGGCAGCTCAACCTTATGACCTTAGAATTCCCAACGTTTCTTCTCGCCCTGCGGGGCTGCCAGTGACTGATCTGGTAGTTGGTTATTACACAGAGGACGGGTCATATACCGTTATGGATGCGAACGGCGCAATTTATCGGATTAGTCGGGATTCGTCGCGTCCGTTGGAAAATCGTTGGTCAAGCCTTCGTGAATGGTTAACAGTGGAAGTTCGACGTCTGTCTGGACTTTTCGATGAAGCGGGTCTCTGCATCCATGAGGACGACCTTTTGCCGACACCTGCGACGCGCTGAGCCGGAATTACGGTGACAGTGCACTTAATTGACCGTCACCATCACCCCACCTAATCTCCGCCCCATGGCCTCTCTCCCGCGTTGTCGTCCTCGGTACGCCGGATAGGGTTACGGTGACAGTGCATTTAATTCACAAGCGTCATCGAGCTCAGAATTACGTGCACTGTCACCGTAATTCCACCGTAATTCGCATACAACGGAATCTGAACATTGAACAAAGAAAGTTTCGGCGCCAAAAATGAAGATGATCGTCTTATTTTTCTCTTGTGTTGTTGGATCGGTGGCCGGTGCATGCAGCACTACGTCATCTGACGCAAATCCTACGGGCTATCTGACACCACGAGTTCTGAATTCGACTCCAGATCTTTATGACGGGAAAGAAGTGGTCGTTCGCGGATATATTCTGCTGGGTACGAATGGCCGATCACTACGGCAATCAAAAGACGAATTTAGAAGGTATGCCCGCGCGCTGCGCAACAACGCACCCGATTTTGTTTTGGCGAAATACAGCGACGACTGTTTGACGCTTTTGCCTGCCAATTTCGTTATGGACAGTCGCGAACTGTTAGAGGACAAGACGTTGACTGTAAAGGGTGTGTTTTCAAAAGACTATAATGACGGAACTAGAGTTGATCTTCAAGCATGTGGCCGAAACGCGTTAATCCTCGATAAGAAATATATGGCACACGTCTTTCAAACGATGGGATCAGGGAATTAACCGTATAACGATCGGCCGGTGTATCTCGATCGGCGGCGCGCTAGGTTCTGGACTTATAAGCTCGCAACCAGAGTTCGGTTGAGACGAACATTACGGCGGCGAGGAAATTTCGCGCCGACTTGTCGATGCGTGTGGCGATCCGCCTGAAGTGTTTGAGCTTGTTGAAGAAGCGCTCGACGAGGTTGCGTTGTCGGTAGAGATCGGAATTACGGTGACAGAATTACGGAGTTACGGAGTTACGGTAAATTACGGTGACAGTGCATTTAATTGACGAGCATCATCGAGCTTACATTTTCGTGCACTATCACCGTAATTCCGTAATTCTTGTGTACAAGTGAGAACACCCACGTGTCGAAACTGAATTTAGGACGCCAACGTATGACCAAGTTGAAACTTAGTTATTACGTGTTGGTGGCAGTTACAGGATTGGGATTATGGTCGTTTGACATCCCGTCCTCTACTGCTAGCGAAAAGAGTGAAATATTGGAAGAACGTTCAAGTGCACAAACTGCTTCAAGTGTTGCTTTGATGCTGGGAAGTGCACGCTATATCCAAGTCTTTTACACACCCGGGAGAGATATGGGATCGATAGGATTTGACCGATCCATGGCCGAACGTCACGCCGAGTATAACTTAACATATAAATGTCATGTTAACTGCGCCGTCGATTTGCATGAACTTTCGCGTAGGCTGTCAAGCGGCCGCCAAATCGCGGGAGATTGCCCGAGACCTTTCTCAACATTGATCTGTTTGACTTCGAGCGATGGCACAACA
The DNA here is from genome assembly GCA_963732795.1 of uncultured Alphaproteobacteria bacterium. Classification (GTDB taxonomy): domain Bacteria; phylum Pseudomonadota; class Alphaproteobacteria; order CAVTAV01; family CAVTAV01; genus CAVTAV01. The sequence continues at coordinate 962,855 of CAVTAV010000002.1, forward strand.
GTGAAGGAGATAATTGTCACCGACGGCGGCCAATGTTTTCAAATGAACCATCATGGTTACTTTGTTGAGCAGGCCGACTTTATAGATGATTTATTGAAAGGTCTGGTCAGCATATTGAAGAGACCATCGATGTTACAGAGATAGTCCCGCATTACGAAGCGCACATGGACAGCTTCAGAGCCAAGCCAGCTACAGTAGCTGGAACGCTGTCGCTCACAGGCAATTAATAGTTCCGAATTACGGTGACAGCGAATTACGGTGACAGCGAATTACGGTGACAGCGAATTACGGTGACAGCGAATTACGGTGACAGCGAATTACGGTGACAGCGAATTACGGTGACAGTGCACTTATTTGGTCCGCATCATCCGTCTGGAGATTGACTGCGTTGTAATGGCAATAAAAGCCTATAATTGAGTGCACTGTCACCGTAATTCCGAATAGCGTAACGGTATGCCTAGTTGTCAGTTAAGTGCACTGTCACCGTAATTCCTGTCACCGTAATGCTGTCACCGTAATTCCCAACAGGTTCATCCCTACGGGCAGTAAAGGTGCGCGACAATGAGACCTATCCCGCCGTTTCGCATGGTGCCAGAACCGCTCAATGACGAGGCTTCGAAGCTCCCGCCGTTTAGGTGGGTGGAGGGGGATGTCGGCAAGAGACATCAGCTCGGGGGTGAGCCAACATTCTTGCAAGAGCCCCGATACCCTACATGTTCGTGCGGCAAACAAATGACCTTCTACGGTCAACTCGATTCGATCAACGACGAATTCGTCATAGCCGACTGTGGAATGATCTACGTATTCGTGTGTTTTGAATGCTTCGAAACAATAAGTATCTTGCAATCATCGTAGATTGATGAGGCTGCAGTTACGGTGACACAATTTCGGGATTACGGTGACAGGGATTACGGATTACGGAATTGCGGTGACAGTGCACTTATTTGGTCCGCATCATCCGTCTGGAGATTGACTGCGTTGTAATGGCGATAAAGGCCTATAATTGAGTGCACTGTCACCGTAATTTTGTTAAATTCAGTCCTGTCAAACCCTCACATCTTAAACGTTCATGTGATAAACCTCGAAGCGCAACACGACCCCGTTTACGCGGGAGCGAGTGATCTTGAACTGGTTTTATCGATGCCAAGGCTTATCTATCAATTTGCTCGTGGAACCGGCCATTTCTACTATTCGCAAGAGAGTGCTGAAGGAGCCGAACGCAGACGTGCATTAGCCAATCACTTGCGATCTCTGGGACTAAAGTAGTGACAGACGCAAACCCAAAAACGGCGCTTTACAGGATCGGTCAGTTCTTGACGATAAGTGCTGTGGTGGCTTTTACTATTGCAGTCGCTGGTCTCCTCTATTTAGACATCGCAATTATTGAATACGGACAGATAGGAGGTTTGACGATAATTGCATACTATGCGGCTTACTTTGTCTGCTCGGTTCTGTTTTTTGGTGGCGCGTATTTAACCAGAATGTTCAAAAGAACCAAAATACACCTTCTGATATGGTTGCTATTGTTATTGCCGCCCTGGCTAATTCCGATGTATGGATTTGGGGGGCCCGGCACATGAGCGGGTATGACGAAATCCGTGCGGTGGAGTTACGGTGACAGTGCACTTAGTGGAATTACGGTGACAGTGCACTTAATTCGCCCGCGTGATCCATCTGGAAGTTGACCGCGCTGTAAAGGTAATTTCGCCTACAATTAAGCGTACTGTCACCGTGATTCCCATGCTGACGTCGTATCCCGGAAGCGCCCCTCAGGGCCGCCGGTCGAGCGTCACGCCGGCCCAGCCGTATATCTCGGCAAGCTTCGTCGTCACCGTTTCCGGCATGTCGTCGCCGGCGAGATCCTGGTTGGGGACGTAGCCGGTCTGGCTCAACAGGTAGCAGAGCATCCGGTAGGACTTGCGATAACCGGAGACCTCCTCGGGGGAGATCATGACGCGCTCGCCGGGGATTTGCGGCACGATCTCGTCGCGCACATAGATGGAGTCGAAGAAACAGATGCCCCAGCGGTCGTCGCGCTTCTCGACGCGATAGAGGAAGCGGGCGTGGCTCGAGAGCTGCACCTCGACGCCTTTGACCGTGTCCGGGATATCGATGATGGCCATGAAGCTCGCGACCGCGCGGTTTCCGGCCAGGCGGACGAGCGGCGGGCCGAGCCGGTGCTTGGCCTTCATGCCGCGCTCGGCCATGTCGATCGATCCCTTGACGAAATCGTCGCCGGTTCCGTTGATCCAACTCAGATGAACGCGGGAGTCCGGATGGAAACATTCCGCCATGCTGTTCCATAAGCCGAGATCCCGGCTTTCGCGTTCGACCAGGACGAGCTGCGAGATGGCGACGATGTCGGCGGCATCATTGGCCGACGGCGGTCGGTTCGATGGCATGGCGACGTTCTCCTGTTGTTGGAAATGTCTTCTCGTTGAACGAAATCGTCATCGCGAGCGCCGACGGCGCGCGGCGATCCAGGATGGTCTGGATTGCTTCACCCCTTCGGGGTTCGCAATGACATTACTCCATCCGCCCCTACTCGGCCGTTTCGAGGAACCGGTCGTCGATCGAGGTTTCGGCTTCCCAGCTCTTCAGCTCGGGCAGCACCTTTTCGGCGAAGAGGTGCATGTTCTTGCGCGCCTCGTCCTGGGGCATGCCGCCGTAATAGACATGCGGGAAGAAGCCCTGCGGCTTGTAGATTTCCTTCAGCTCCCACATCCGCTCGAGGATCATCTGCGGGGTGCCGGTGACCGCGCTCTTGCCGAACTCCTCGACAATAGGGCTCGATCGCCTCGGGGGCGAGGACCATCTTCTCGTAGTGCTCGTAGCCCTTGATCTGCGGGAACTTGCCCGGCGTGTCGAGGTGATAGTTCTTGATCGCCGCGCGCATCGTGTTGGCGAGGTATTTGCGGCCCTGCTGCTCGGCGTAGTCGGCGCTCTCGTCGACATAGTAATTGCCGCTCAGCATCGGCGGCGGCGGACTCGAAGTCCGGCCCGTTCACTTCCTGCCACACCTCGTTGTATTTGTCGGGCGGCACGTCCTTGCCGCGCTGGGGCAGCATCAGCACCATGTTGCCGCAGCCGAGCTTGGCCGCGGTGTACATCGAGTTGCCCGACAGCGAGCCGCAGAACTTGCGGCCTTCGAAGCTCTTGATCGGCGCCGGGCGCAGCTCGCTGCGGGGGATCTTGCCGAACGACGCCCTCGCCTTCGATCACGCCGGTCTCGAGCGCGGGGATCAGCACTTCGAGGATGTCGGTATAGAGCGCGCGGCTCTTGTTTATATCGATGCCGAGCCCGGCGAATTCGTGCTGCGCAAGCCCGCCGCCGAAGCCGAGGATCGCCCGGCCATTCGACAGGATGTCGAGATTGACGATCTTCTCGGCCAGCCGCGCCGGATTGTGCCACGGCACGATGATGCACTGGGTGCCGAGCTTCACGTGACGGGTCTGGGCCGCGATATAGGTCAGCAGCTGCAGCGGGTCGTTCGACAGCGAGTAGTCGGAGAAATGGTGCTCGGTGATCCACACCGAATCGAACCCCAGCTCCTCGGCCAGCACGAGGTTCGAGACTTCCTCGCGCACGAACCGCGCATCGTTGTAACCCTTGCCCCGCTGGTGGGCGAAACCGGTTGCCAAGCCTACATGCATCGTCGTCCCCCTTTCGCCGCAATGGAAATCGCTTTCCCTAAACCTGCGCCTTTTGGCGGCGAAGCACAAACCCGGGGGCCGGCCGGACCGCTGGCCATCATGCAAATGGATCGGAATCCTCCTCGGCCATAGGGCCCGGCGGGAAGCGCGACGGATCCTGAATCCGATTAATTTGTCACCGGGGTCCAGGGCTGCTACGGTAATGCTGCTACGATAATAATCTATCGTACGTCGAAAGATCGGGGACGCGAAGCCCCGGCACCGACAGGGGGATACGTCTTCGCACCGCGCACCACGCGGCGTCATCGATTATTCATCAATGTTCTCAATATGTTCCATCCATATCCCTCTGTTTCTCTGCGACTACCACGACAGAAAATAAGGGGGATAACCTATGTCCAACGCATTAAAGCCAGCACCGAAAGGGGTTGCGTCCTTTCACCATCCGAAGACCTCGTTCCTTAGAGTAGCGAAATATAGCGTCAGCGCGATTGCCGTTCTTGGATGCCTGTCGGCGACAGGCTATGCGGCCGCGTCCGACCAGGCGGACCAGTCCCGATCGGGCGCCAAGGATCTCGACCGCATCGCCGTCGCCGAGGCGGGAACCCAAAGCGGCGCCACCGCCTCGGATAACGCCGCCAACGAAGTTGTCATCACCGGCACGCGCATTCAGCGCACAGGCATGCAGACGCCGACCCCGGTCACCGTGATGCCGGCGGACGAGCTGGCCAAGATGGCGCCAACCAATCTGATCGACGCCCTCGATCAGGTGCCCCAGTTCCTCAACAACGACCGGCCCGACACCGCCGCCAGCAAGGCAAACTCGGCGGGCGCCTCGAACGTCAATCTTCGGGGCCTCGGCGCGAAGCGGACCCTGGTCCTGCTCGACGGCCGGCGCGTGGTGCCGTCGAACCGGCTCGGCAATGTCGATATCAATCTGTTTCCGCAGGAGCTCGTCAGCCGGGTCGACGTGGTCACCGGCGGCGCCTCGGCGGCCTATGGCACGGACGCAGTGGCCGGCGTCGTAAATTTCGTGCTGGACCGCGACTTCACCGGCGTCAAAGGTTCGGTCCAGGGAGGGCTCACCAGCCGCGGCGACCACAAGAACTATCAAATATCGCTCAGCGCCGGCACGGATATCGGCAGTCGCTTCCATCTGATCGCCTCGGGCCAGTTCGCCCAGGCGAACCGGATCGACAACCTGATCGGGCGGAACTGGTATCAGGGCTGGGGCCTCGTCACTAACCCGGACTGGCAAGCGGCCGTCACCGCCGGCAATTGCCAGGTGAATGTCCTGTGCGCGGCCGGCCCGCAATATCTGATCGCCAAGAACGTCGTCTCGTCGGGCTTCACCGACGGCGGCCTGATCAGTGCGCCCGGTGCGTCCTTCAACCGCTATTACTTCTTGAGCGACGGCACCGCCGTTCCGTTCATCAACGGGAATCCGGCAGCGGTCGGCTACGGTACTCAATCCCAAGTGGGCGGCAGCGGGTTCAATCCGACGACACCGAACCCGAATGTTCATACGCAGGCCTACCCTCATGGCACACGGTCCGGCTCGTTCGTGCCGGACTCCTTGAGGGACAACGGCTTCCTCCATTTGGATTACCAGGCGTCGGACAGCGTCAAACTCTACGCCGAAGGGTTGATCGGCCATTCCTCGACCAACAGCGTCGGCACGCTGCCGCTGACCATCGGAAGCCGGGCGCTCACGATCTATCAGGGCAACCCCTATCTGCCCGACTGGATCAACACCGCGATGACCAATGAGGGTGTCAGCTCGTTCAAGCTAGAGCGCTACAACACGGCGGCGGACATCGCCCAAGACCGCTTCATCATGCAGAACATGACCTATTCCTTCACGCTCGGCTTCGACGCCGATCTGCATGGCGGCTTCTTCGACGGCTGGACCGTCAACGGCTATTTCCAGGGCGGCTGGAACCACAACCATCTTGATTTCGAGAACTTCGTGCGGCGGGACCGCTTGCCGCTAGCGGCCGACGCGGTGGTTGATCCGGCGACGGGCCAGACGGTCTGCAACGTTACCCTCGTCGATCCCAATGGTCCCTATAAGGACTGCGTGCCGATCGACCTGTTCGGCACCGGCCGAGCCTCCAAAGAGGCCATCGACTGGGTCAACGGCAGCATGTGGGTCCAGGACAACACCAATCAGCAGAATGCCGAAGTCTCGGCCAGTGGCGATATCTTCGACGGATGGGGCGCCGGCGCCGTCTCGCTCGCGGTCGGCGCTTCCTGGCGCAAGCAGAGCATCAGTCAGAGGATCGGCCCGAGCGACGTGGTGAACCAGCCGGGACTCGCAAACGATCCGGCGAACGGCATCCGCGGCATTCCACCGGCATGGAGTGGCGTGGACGACTATCTGCAATTCGTCTCGCTGGAGAACTTCCAGGGCAGCTTCAACGTCAAGGAACTGTTCGCGGAAACCCTGGTGCCCTTGGTCGCCAACAAGCCGTTCGTGCAGCAGCTTAACCTGAATCTCGCAGCGCGCTGGGCCGACTATACGGGCAGCGGCGGCATCTGGTCGTGGAAAGCCGGTCTCGACTGGCAGACCACCAACTCACTCAGGTTCCGGGGCACGATCTCCCGTGACATCCGGGCGGCCAGTCTGGAGGAACGGTTCGACGCTCAAGGTCAAGGCGCGGCGGTCAACGATCCCGTTAACAACCAGAGCTACACGACCTTCCAGATCCGGGGCGGCAATCCGAACGTCAATCCGGAGAAAGCGGACACGTTCACGGTCGGTGCGGTGTATCAGCCCTCCTTCCTCGACGGCCTGTCGCTTTCGCTCGACTGGTATCGGATCAAGATCAAGGGCGCAATCTCGCTCTTGAGCGTCCAGTCGATTGTCGATACCTGCTACACGACCAACGATCCCGAATATTGCGGACGCATCACACGCGATCCCGGCTCGGGGCTGATCACCAACGTCCAAAACACCTACATCAATGTGAGCAGTCAGAAGGTCAGTGGTGTCGATCTCGAGGTGGACTACAACACCGCCGCCAAGATCTTCGGGGGCGGCGCCGAAGCGCTGAACCTCCGCTTCCTTGGAACGTATATGAGCAAATACGCGTTCACGGCGGGAGGCGTGACCACGAACTATGCCGGTCAGCTCGGCACCGCTTTCCCGGGCAACGGTTATCCGAAGTTCCGGTTCACCGCGAACGCAAACTACAGCAACGGTCCGTTCGGGCTGTTTCTGCAGGAGCGCTTCATCAGCAGCGGCAAGAACAACGCTGCCTATACCACCGGCATCCAAATCGAAGACAATTCGGTCAGTGCCGCCTACTACACCGATCTCCGGTTAAGCTACGACTTCAAGGCAATCAGCGACGGGAATTGGCAGATGTATTTCAACGTCACCAATCTGTTCGACAAGGCCCCTCCGGTGATCCCGAGCTGGAGCGTTTTCGTCGGCACCGGCTACAGCGCCAACGAACGCATCCACGACCTGCTCGGCCGCCGCTTCACCATGGGCATGCGGTTCGAGTATTAGGAGCCTCATGGCAAAGCCCTCTCCCCGTCTTCGGGGAGAGGGCTCGGCCGAGGCAGGGGCCGGTATCGCTCAGGGCGCCCTAAGGATCTCCGCCAGCACCGCCGCATTATTGCGCTCCGTATCGCGGGCCGCATACAGCAACGTGACCGTCCCGGCTTGCACACGGGCGCGAAGGGTTTTCATCAGATCGGGTTTTTCGGCGAGTTCCGCCTTGTAGCGGCGGCGGAACTCCGGCCAGCATGCCGGAGCGTGGCCGAACCACTTGCGCAATTCATCGCTCGGCGCAATGTCCTTCACCCAATCGTCGATCTGCGCGCGGTCCTTTGAGAGGCCACGCGGCCACAGGCGGTCGACGAGAATGCGAACGCCATCCGATCGATCCGGTGGGTCATAGATGCGTTTGACACGGATGGGCATAGCGAAACGGTATCCCTCAGCAATCCGACTCCGGCGGCGTGCAATAAGGAGCGCCACATGCGTTGTACGTATAGTCGAAGGTCTCGCCGCTCTTCAGCCAGATCGGATGACGCGTGTCGGTCTTGCCTTGCAGGAGGAACAGGAAGTGGTTCGACATCGGGTCTCCGGACACGCGCTCGCAGAGTTGGATGTTGACCTGAAAGCCACAACTGTTCTCGAGCAGGATCGAGGGCTGTCCGCCGCTTGTCACAACGGAATCTCGAATGCAGGTGCCGACGCGGATTTTTCCTTCGCGCGCCATCTGACGGATCTCTGATTTGGGCGTCGCGCCCATGGACGCGGTTGAGACGATGACGGCGAGAATCGTCAGACCGGCGGCCATCAAACGCATATCGTCCCGCCTCAGCAATCCGGATCCGGCGGCATGCAATAGGCGACGCCGCAGGTGTTGTAGGTATAGGTGAACGTCTGGCCGGTCTTGAACCAGAGCCGGAAACGGCTTTCGGACTGCTTGCTGACGATGAAGCCGAAATGGTTCTCGCCGACATCCTCGGGCCGCCGCGCGCAGAGCTGGACCGAAACCTGCACGTCGCAACTGTTGCGGAACAGGATGACCGGCTGGTCCCCGCTCTCGATCAGAGTGTCGCTGACACATTGCCCGTAGCGGATTTCGCCGGCGCTGATCTTGCGGCGGACGTCCTGCTCGCTTGGATGCGAAGGCTTGGACGATGACAGGTCAACCGCCGGCGCATCATCGGCCGGGGCAGCCGGCACGGCCGTCGTCCCGGCCAGTGTCAGGCACGCAAACAGGGCGAAGCAAATCCGTGCAGGATGTGGCATCATGGGCGGCCCCCGTCGGTTGGACGGACGTAAGACGCATTCAGTAGACTTGGTTTCCGGTCCGGCCCGGGCAGCCGGCAATCGCCCTTGCAAGGTGACAAGACATGCACCTCACCACCTTCGCGGACTATTCCCTTCGGACTTTGATGTACGTCGGCACGAAGGGGAACGAGCTTTCCACCATCGACGAGATCGCCGACGCCTACCGCATCTCGCGCAATCACCTGATGAAGGTGGTCCATCGCCTCGGCCGTCTCGGCTATGTCGAGACGGTGCGCGGGCGCGAGGGCGGCATGCGGCTCAAACGCGCGCCGGGGGAGATCAATCTCGGAACGCTGGTGCGCGAGGTCGAGGAAAGCCTCGCGATCGTCGAATGCATGGAGGGCGGGGCCGGGCGCTGCTGCATCGAGCCGGCCTGCACCCTGAAGGGTATTCTCGCGGAATCCTTGGGCGCGTTCCTGGGGGTGCTCGACCGCTACACCCTGGCCGATCTCCTCAAGCCGCGCCAACGGCTCAGGACGCTGTTGACGATGCCGGCCTGACACGGCCTTCCTCCTTGCGCCGCGTCCACCACATCGGGCTGCAGACGATCAGGTACAACGCGAACGCCGTGATCCAGGCGGCGGCCGCGGCGATCAGCAGGAACAAATAGGCCGAGGGCACGGCCGGCGTGACGATCCTGAGAGCTGCCGAGAGCGACACCAGCACATAAGCCGAGGTCAAGCCTGGCCCCGCGCGGAGCTCGCGGCCGGTATGGCCGAGGGTGGCGCGCGACATGACGGCCAGGGTCATGGTGCCGATCGCGCCGGCGGTCAGGGCATGAAGCGCGCCGGTCGCCGGAACGGCGGGATCGAAGATCGAGAGCGCCAGCAGGCCGAAGCCGATCGCCACCCAGAGATGGCCAAGATGAAGGACCCAGAGCAGCGGCTCTGACAAAGTCCGCCAGCCGCGCCATCGGGCGAGGCGGATAAGGGTGAGAACGGCGGCGAGGCCCATCAGCGCGCCCGTGCCGAGCCCAGTCCGGTGCGGCGACCCAGGCGAAAAGCGCGAGGGCGGTCGCGGCGAGGGTAACGCGGTCGAACCGGCCGAGGCTCGCCGGCAGGCGCTCGGCGCCCCGCTTCACCAGCCAATTCCGCGTGAAGCTCGGAATGATCCGCCCGCCGATCAAGGCGATGAGCGCGATCACCACGCTGATCGCCAGCCGCCGCGCGGGACCGTCATCCGAAATGAATCCGATCGCTGCGGCATGAAGCGCGGCGTTGCATAGCAGGAAAACGGATAACAGGCCGATGATCGGCAGGTTGCGCCAGTTCTTGCCGGCGAGAATTTCCCGCAGGCACACCGCGATCAGCCCCGCCAGGAACGACAGGTCGATTGCCGCGGCCGTCCACGGCCCGATTACGGCGGACGTCATCACGGCCGCCCGCCCCGCGACCCAAAGCCCGACAAGCGCCGCCAACGCCCCGCCCTGCAAGCGGCAGCCGTCCGGTCCAGTTCGGGATCGCCGTCAGCAAAAACCCGCCGATCGCCGCCGCGACATAGCCGAACAGCATCTCATGGTAATGCCAGGCAATCGCGTCAAACGCCGTCGGCAGCGCAATGCGCCCGAGCATCATCTCGATCGAAAGACAAAGCGCGACGAGCGCCCACAGCCCGGCCAGAAAGAAGAACGGCCGAAACCCTTGCAAGCAGAATGGCCGGGCCGGAATAGGGCCGATAGCGCGGAATTGCCATGGGGACGCAGACTCCTTAAGCGAAGGCGCATTTAAACATGTATATGGTATGTCTGTTATTGCGCGAGATCAATTTTGGGCGCGGTCAGGCGCGTCCCCGGTTTCACGTCATCGCGCAGGCGCGAAGCGCCGTGGCGATCCAGAAGTCCTGGATTGCCGCGCGGTCTGCGCGACCGCTCGCAGATGACGGCTGAACCGAATCCTACTCCGTGATCTTCTGCTGCTGGACGCCGTTCTGGTCGATGAACTCGCGGTTGTCTTCGCAGATATATTCCTGGAGCTTGTAGTTCTTCATGCGGGTCCAGGCAGTCGGTGTAGGTCCAGGGTTTTTCGAGATAGACCGGGTCGGTGATCGTGATCGTGTCCCAGACGACGTCGGGGGCGACCTCCTTGATCTCCTCGTCGATGCGCATCTCGGTCGGAATGCGGCACGCCGCGGAGCTTGACGTTTTCCTTGATGCCCATGGTCGTGACCTTGAGCACGCCATTCTCCCAATGGCCGACGGACGTACCATAGAAGCTCGGGTCGATCTCCTCGAAAGGCGGCAAATTCTGGTCGAGATAGATGTGGCGGACCTGGGTATAGGCCTCCTCGATGATGGTGATCATCCCGCGGGTCTGGAGGATCTCCATCGGGAAGGTCGGGCCCATCATGGTCGGCATGCCTTCGGGCAGGCAGTTCACGACCTGGCTGTTCAAGGGCTTGCCGGCGGCGCGCGCTTCCGCCTCCTTCTTCTGCATCGCCTCGTATTCTTTCATATAGACCGGCTTCAGCGGCGGCGGGCCCATGCGCGGCGGCACGTGAGGCTCGGTCCGCATCTTCTTGTTGGGATCGTCCTTCGGATCCGTAAACCCTAGCGTATAGACCGGATAGCGCTGCCATTGGCCGGTGATGTCGATCGCGCCCTTGCCGACGACGCCCATGGGCATCTTGCCGTCACCCGCCAGGGCCGGCGCGGCGGCGAGCATCAAAACGCCGGCGATTGCGAGGCCGGAAGCCCGGCTCGTCAATTTCGTCATTGTCCCCCTCCCCGCGCCTATTCTTCTTCGGCGGCCGTACGTTTGTAGGTGTTCGCCGCCGGGACCGGCGCGTCGAGCGTTCGGCCGTCGGCCAAGGTCACCCGCAGGATGAGGCCGCCGGGCTGGCCGTTCAAGAGAGGCGCGATCAGCACCTTCACCTTGTCGCCGGGCTTCATCATCTTGGCGTGCCAGCCGGCGCGGACGAGCATGTTCACCGCCATGCATTCGATGACGTAGTGCTTGACCACCCCGTCCTTATCCTTGGCGTCCACGTCGAGATAGACATGCGGGTTGGTCCATTGGAACTTGGTGACCGTGCCGTCGAGCAGAACCGATCGATTGTGATCGAACATCGCGAAGGAATGATGGGCCGCGGCCGGAACGGCGGCGAATCCCAAAATCCCCAACAGCACCGATAGCGATACTAAGAATTTCGTGCGAGTCATTCCCGACTCCCCCTCCTAAAACCAAAATGCCAACCGGGCGCCTGTTCTATCATTATACGCGCCCGCATCCTCCCATCCGTTCGGCCCCATAATCCGTCAATTTTGACAAATCATCAATGGGTCTCAGCATGGCTTGGAATCCTGTCAAAGCGTCAGCGTGGCAGCGAGATGATCCCGCAGCCGCGCCGCCTCCGACGCCAGGCAGCGAAAGCCGATATAGCCGTCCGGCCGGATGAGATAGAGCCGGTCCCTCGGATCCGCGCGGTAATGCGCTTCGATGTCCGGGGACGGATCGACGATCGAAGCCCGCAAAACGCGCTCATATTGCTTTAGGAAAGGCACAAGGGTCGAAACCTGCCCGGTCTCGAGCCCGCGCAGGATCAGAAGCGTAAAATCCGGATGGCGCGTGAGCCCATAAAGTGTCCGGCCGTCGGCGAGATCGGCATCGGGCGCGCGGTCGCCGATCGCAGGTCCCGGGAGCGGCGCGAGACCGGGGGCTGAATCGACGTAATCGCGGTAGCTATAGGAAATGCCCGAGCAGCGGCCGACCACGGCCTCCAGCCACTCGGCATCATGGATCTTCTGGCTGCGCTCGCCGATGTCGCGGCCATGGCCCATGAACACGTCCTGAAGCGAGGTCGCGGCCCAAAGAACCTGTTCGGCGATCGGGCGCCGCTCGCGCTCGTAGCTGTCGAGAAGGTCCTGCCGTGCCCAGCCTTTCTCGACGAGAGCCAGTTTCCAGCCGAGATTGAAGGCGTCCTGCATACAGCAGTTCATGCCCTGCCCGCCCGTGGTGGGATGGACATGGGCAAAATCCCCGGCCAGGAACACCCGCCCCCGGCGATAGGCGTCGGCGAGGCGGAGCGCATGGTCCCATTTGGAGTGCCACACGATCTCGCCGAGGCGCACCCCGTCGAAATGCCGGTCCAGGATCGACTGGAAGTAAGCTTCGGGCGTCCCGCCGTTCGCCGTCATATCGCCCCGGTCGCTCGACAGCAGGCGGTAGAACCCGCCGGGCAGCTTCGCGACCATGAGGAAATGGTCCGTGCCCGCGCAGTAATGGATATAGTCCTCCGCGTCGGGGAAGCCCTTCAGGAACACATCCATGTTCTGGAGCACCATCCCTTTATAGTCCTCGCCATGGCGCGACAGGCCGACGGCTTCGCGGGTATGGGAGTTGGCGCCGTCGCAGGCGATGAGATAGCGGCAGCGCACCCGCTCTTCCGCGTCACCGCGGTCGGCATGGACGAGCGTGGCGGTGACCTCGCCATCCACCTCCTCGACGCCGGTGCAGCGGGTGTTCCATTCGGTCTCACGACCGAATTCGTCGCGCACATAGTCGCGCAGGAGATCCTCGGTCTCGCATTGGCGGTGGATCAGCATGTAGCGGTAGCGGGACTCGACGGTGGTGAAGTCCATGCCCGGCCGGACCTCGCTCCGCGCGCCGTCATCCGCAACGAAATGCAGGACATAGCCCATGTTGTGAATGTTGCGCTCCAGCAGCCGGTCGATCAGCCGCCGGTCCACCCGCTCGAGGAGTTCGGCCGTGCGGGAATGCAGGGTGATCGCGCGGGAGGTCGTCGAAGCTTGCGGCAACCGGTCCACCGTGCGCGCCTCGACGCCGTGGCGGGCGAGCTCCATCGCAAGCACCGTCCCCGCGGCCCCGCCACCGACGATCAGGATGGGAACTTCGCTGGTCTGAACCATGCCCGGATGATAGGCCGCGCTTTACCAGCAATGAAATTCATAATAGTTATATTAAACATGAATCAGATGCATATTCAGCGGCTCGATCCGAACCTGTTGTTCACCCTGCAGGTTCTCCTGGAGGAGCGGCATGTCAGCCGGGCGGCGGCGCGGCTGCGGCTGACCCAGCCGGCGGTGAGCCATGCCCTTCAACGGCTCAGGACACATTTCGACGATCCGCTTCTGGTGCGCCGCGGCCAGGAGATGGTGCCGACGCCGCGGGCCATGGAGTTGGCGGGGCCGTTGCGGCAGGTGCTTTCGGCGATCGAGCAGTTGACCGGCCCGGCCCGTTTCGACCCGAGCCAGGCGCGCGGCACGATCCGGATCGCGACAACCGACTACGGCCTCGCCGTTGTCCTGCCCCCTGTTCTGGCGCGCCTGGAAGCGGCGGCGCCGAACCTCACGATCCAATCGACCGGCCTGTCGGAAGATACGTTCGACCATCTCAAGACCGGCTTTCTCGATCTTGCCTTGAGCGGCCAGGAATCGGTCGGGGCCATGGAGACCGAGAAGCTATTCATGGAGCGCTTCGTGCTGGTGACCCGGGCCGACCATCCGCTCGCCCGACGGCGGAAAATGACCTTGGAGGACTTCCTCGCCTGGCCCCATGCCGTGATCGAAATCGTCAACTCGCGGCTCTACGGCATCGACCGCATCCTCGAAAAGATGGGCAGGCCGCGCCAAATCGCGCTGCGTGTGCCCCATATGCTGGCGGCGCCGTTCTTCGCCCAGGCCACGGACCTTATCGTGCCGGTGCCGGAGCGCGTGGCACGCCTTTACGCGGACTCGCTGAACCTCGTCATCCACGAGCCGCCCGACGAGGTCGATCTCGGCTATTTCGATTACGTGCAAGTCTGGCACGAACGGCGCAACGACGATCCCGTCCACCGTTGGCTCAGATCCCAGGTCCTAGACGCCGCCCAGGCCGCGAACGGCGCGGCTCAGCCGGCCCCGCGGGGCCATTCGACGAGATAGATTTCTTCCGAACGGGTTTCGTCGAGGGGGAGCGTCGTGCCGGCGAGGGCGGTTGCACCGGAGAGGGTGTGGGGGGCGACCTCGACATGGTACATTTCGGCGAGGCGCGCCTGGATGCGCGGGAACTGCTCGACCGGAAAGGCCCGCACGATCCAGTAGGCGCACCACTGGGCCTCCGCGCTCAGGACGACGAAATCCGGCCGGCGATGCCACATGGTGGGCAATTCGGTGCCGCGGCCTTCGACATAGAGCGCGCGCACCTGGCGGATGGTGCCTTCCGACCGGCCACCCTCGTTGACCACCATGAAGGCGGCATACCCTTTCTGGCAGGCGGCGGTGATCGCCGGCCAATGGGCGTTGAGCGGCCCGTCGACCCGCCGCGTCGGGGCCGTGGGGTCGTATTGGTGCACGAGGCTGAACCGCATCCGGGAATTGGCGTCGCCCGCCAGCAGCCGGATCTGCCGCCAGGCGGCGTCCTTGCCGCGCCACTCCTCCCCCGAGCCGAGGGTCGCGATGACGGGATCGCCAGAATCGAGATCGAAATCCTGCCGCTCCGCCGGCCGGATCTCCCCGAAGGATCGTTTTGGCACGCTTCACCCCTGAATGGTCACTTCAACCTGAGCAAACTCGCGGCGGAAGTTTTGGTTCCATCACGGGGAAAAGTTCGTGCCCTCTCGACCCGCGGCGCGGGCCGAGTATACTTGTCAACATTCGGCCATTTGGGGAGGCAGCGGGACATGCGGCGATACGGGATTTTCGGGGCGGGTTTGGCGGCGGTCGTTCTCGCGGGCGGCGCGGCCTTTGCGGCGGATTACGTTCAGCCCAAGACGCCCTGGGGCGATCCGGACATCCAGGGCAACTGGCCCCTCACCCATCTGAACGGCACGCCCTTGCAGCGCAACCCGAAATACGGCGATCGCGCCTACCTGACGGACGAGGAATTTGCCGAGCGCCGGAAGTCGCTAGCGCAACGCAACGGGCTCTACGACAAGGAGATCGAGACCAACAAGATCGGCCTCGGCCATTGGGCGGAGTTCGGCGACGCCAACCGCATGACCTCTCTGATCGTCGATCCCAAGAACGGCCGCCTGCCGCCCCTGACGGCCGAGGGCGAGCGGCGTTCGAAGCTGATGCGGAGCTCGTGGTCCTCCGACATCGTGTTCCGCGACATCAGCGACTTCAACGTACTCGACCGCTGCATGACCCGCGGGATGCCCGCCTCGATGTTTCCGTTCATGTATAACAGCGGCGTCGAGATCCATCAGGCGCCGGGCTATGTCGTGATCCGGCTCGAGATCGTGCATGAGACCCGGATCATCCCGGTCGACGGCCGCCCGCCGCTCCCCGGCGCGATCAAGCAATGGCTCGGCGTCTCGCGCGGCCATTGGGAGGGCAATACCCTCGTCGTCGAGACAACCAACTACACCGGCAAAGCCCCGATGACGATCGTCGGCCCGCGCTCGAAGCCGATCCCGACCAGCACGAAGTTGAAAACGGTCGAGCGCTTCACCCGCACCGGCGAGAACACTCTCGACTACACCGTGACGGTCAGCGACCCGGTCGTCATGAAAGGCTCCTGGACCGCCCACCTCCCCTGGCAACGCGACCCCAGCTACCGCATCTACGAATATGCCTGCCATGAGGGGAACGACATGATCAGCAATTACATCAAGGCGTTCAAAAGCGTGACGAAGGCTGATCTGGCGAAAGAGAACGCCAAGAAGTAGCCCGCCGCTTTACGTCATTCCCGCGGAGGCGGGAATCCAAAAGACGAACTGAAAGAGCGACGTTACTACGGCTGCAAGGCGGCCTCAGATGAGAGACCGCCTTGCGTGCCGGGGCAACTCGTCGGCGCCGGGGGGACTACGCGACGACGAGGGTGGGCTTCAGGGTTATCGCATTGGCGATGTTGTAGAAGTTGGGCGAGGTCGCCATAACCGCCGCATGGATTTCCTCGAACTGCTCGGTCGTGCCGTTGCCCTTGATTCGGACGGTGTATTGCAGGTCCTTGTAGCCGGCAGGCACCGAGGCATCGAGGCCGAGGAAGCCGCGGAGGTCGATGTCGCCTTCGGTCTCGATTTCGAGGCTTTCGAGCGTGATGCCGCGGACCGAGCACTGCGCGACATAGCCGACCGTCATGCAGGCATTGAGCGCGGCGATCAGGTATTCCTGCGGATTGGCATAGGTGTTGGACCCGCCAAGCTCGAACGGCTCGTCGACATCCATGGTGAACTCCCGCTGGACGTCCTCGCCGCCGATCCGGCAGCTGGCGACCTTGTGGCGGCTCCGGGTCTGGCCCTGCCAGGCGTGGCGACGCGCCAGTTGGTCTTGCCCTTCGACGCGTCCTGCTGGACGCCCGAAATGAGGGCCATCAGATCGTCGACATTGATGCCGTTGATCACGTTCGGCTTGGTCTTGGTAGCGAGTGCAGTCATTGGTCGTCTCCTAATGTCGGATGGTTTCGGTTTCAGGCCTGGATGCAGAGTGGCGAGCGCGGCCTGGATGCGCTGGCCCTGTTCCTCGGTGATCAGGCTCGTCAGAACTTCCACGAAACGGGGGTGCCCGGCGCCGGAAGGATGTATTGCCAGCGATAGGCTTTGAGGAACGCGGCCTCGATTTGGGCCCGCTCCTCGACGCCGACGAGACGGCTGCAGCGCACGACGAAATAACTGGCGTCGCTCCTGGCCTGGGCCTGGAGGATGCCGTCCACCGCGCCGACAAGGGCGATGAAGTCGTCGACACCCTGGTCGCGCTGCTCGTCCGTCAAGGTCCGATCGTGGCGCTTCAGTTCCAGCTCATCGAGGATCGCGTGCTGGCTTTCTTCCTTCCAGTGATAGAGGAAGACGTCCTTGAACAGCTCCGACAGCTCGGCATCCGGGTCGATGCTCTGGCGGTAGTGAAGCTGGGTGAACAGCTCGATGTGCAAGGTGAGCGCCAGGACGGCCCAGGTGCTGCTTGCGAGCACCGCACGGGCGACGTCGTCGGGATCGAAATCGAAACCATAGCCGGAGGGCAGCGTCTCTCGGATCATCTCGTCGACCCGGCGGAACAACGCCTGATGCTTCAGCTCCTCGTCGCTGAATCGGATCAGGGCTTCGAGCGCGATCTGATCGCCGGTCCAATAAGCGGAGCTCAACTCCAGGACCTTGGCGTTGATATAGCGTTCGACCAGGCCGAAGATATTGGCGTAGGTCCAGCCCTGGATCTGGCTGACGAAACGCTTCTCCTCGCGTGACAAGAGTCTTGAATTCGTCCAAGAGCGAGAGCCCGTCGGGCAGGTATTTCTTGGTCCGGTCGAAGCGACGGTCGCGGATCACATCCTCCTCGATGTCCCAGCGGACGCTCTTCGACGCCTTGATGCATCGCGCATAGCGATCGCGGTCGAGAACTTCGGGTATTGCGTTCATGGCCAGTCTCCTTTTGGCGGCACGCCGGCGACGAAGGGGGGTGCGTCGGCTCGTGCCTTGATACCTATTGCGCCGCCCGATTTCGGTCTATGATCGGGGGTCCGGGAGATTTGACCGGAACGCCGGATCGGCAGGAGGCTGGCGCCTGTGGATGCTTTATCCGACGTCTTGAGGGTCGCCCACCTGACGGGCGGCGTATTCTTGCATGCCGAATTCACCGCGCCCTGGTGCCTCGCCGGGAAGGTGGGTCCGGAGCATTGCAGGCCGTCGCTCGGCGCGGCCGTTCATCTGATCTGCTACCACTATGTCGTCGAAGGCGAGCTCAGGGTCCGCCTGTTCGAGGGCGGCGACGACGTCTTCGTCGTCCGCCGTGGCGAGGTCATCATGCTGCCGCACAATGATCTGCACCTGCTCGGCGGCGATCTAACGCTTGAGCCGACCTTGGCGAGCGAGGTCATGCAACAGCCCGATAACGGCGGTCTGTTCGCCATCAACCATGGCGGCGGCGGCGACCGGACGCGGATCGTCTGCGGCTTTCTCGGCTGCGACAGCGCGGATTCGAACCCCGTGATCGCCGCCCTGCCCTCCGTGCTCAAGCTCGACATGCAGGAGGGCGCAGGGGCGGAATGGATCCGCTCCACCTTCCAATATGCCGCCGACGAAGTGGCCGCCGGCCGCCCCGGCTCTGAGACCGTTCTGGCGAAGCTTTCGGAGCTGCTGTTCGTCGAATCCGTCAGGCGGTACGCCGAGTCCCTACCGAGCGACCGCACCGGTTGGCTCGCGGGTTTGCGCGATCCCTATGTCGCGAAGGCCCTCGCCTTCCTGCATCGGGATATCGGCCGGAACTGGTCGGTCGACGCGCTCGGCCGCGAAGTGGGACTCTCTCGCTCCGCCCTGGCCGAGCGCTTCACCAAGCTCCTCGGCATGGCGCCGATGCACTATCTCGGCCATTGGCGTATGCAGGTTGCCGCCCAGAAGATGCGGAACACCAGCACCTCCCTGGCGCAAATCGCCGAAACAGTCGGCTACGAGTCCGACGCCGCCTTCTCCCGCGCTTTCAAGAAGACCTTCGGAACGGCGCCAGCGACTTGGCGTCGGATAAACGGCTGACCTACCAAGCCATCCGTAGACCATGGATAGGACCAAAATCCACTGGTCCCGATACCCATCCCATTGCTAGCAGTGCGCGAATTCCTATTCACGCGTACGTGAATGACGCGCATGCGCGTTCGGTGTATGGTGCTCGTCCTGCCGCGGCATTTCCCGGCGATCCTCCGATACTCGTGCGACGCCGGCCGTGCCGAGATACCGCGGCCAATCATGTGCGTCCACACCCGCACAAACCCATACAAGGGAAAATCTCATGAAGATGCGGCTTTCGACCGTGAAGGTCTGTGCTGCGTATGTGTTTTGCTTGCTTGTCGGAGTCATGTTCTTGCCGGCTTCGGGCCGGGCTCAAGATCAACAGTCTCCGGCGAAGTGGCTCGATATAACGATTGTTCATGTAAAGGCCGGCCAGCAGGCCCAGTTCGAAGACCTGGTGAAGAATCTGGCGGCGGCCACGACCAAAACCAAGTCAACTCCGTTCATGGTCTACCAAGTCGTCCGAGGCACACCGGGTACTTTTCACATCGTGACGGAGCGGCAAAATCTGGCCGAGCTCGACAATCCTCCTCCGCCGCCGATGAAGCCCGAGGAGATGGCGAATGTTATGAATCGGCTGCTCCCGACCTTGGACTCCGGTCATGCGTTCATAGCGAGAAACTTTCCCCAGGACACCACCCAGGGAGAGGGCGACGCGCAGGCGAAGTTGGTGATGTTGCGGACCGTACGAGTTGCCTTCAATCGGGAGGCAGATTTCATAAAATGGGTCGAGACGGACGTTATGCCCATCATATAGAAGGCGAAGCTCGGGCTGACCTTTGCCGAAGGCGCGTTCGGCGACAGCAGTCAGACCTTCTACTTCGTCACGCCCGTGGCGGATTGGGCCGCGTTTGACGAACAGGATCCGCTCGTAGCGGCAGTCGGCCAAAAGGCCTGGCAGCAAATCATGGCCAAATTGAACGGCATCGCCCAGTTCGGCGAAACGACGCTGCTCCGTACCCGGCCCGACCTCGCCCCGGCCGCCCAATAAGGCCGTTGCCAAGAACGATCAGGTGACTACGTCAACAACCGTCCCCGCAGTGCATTCGCGCTGCGGGGAGCCTTGTTACGCATGAACTCTTCGACTCAGAATGCCACGGGTTTCAGCTACGCTTCAGCTCAGTCGCTAGTTTTGGTTCGCTAGCACTTTCGGGGGAATGCCGCCATGTCGCCAATCCGTTCATCACTCGTCACCGCTCTTTCCGCTTTCTGCGCCGTCTTCATGCTTGCCGGCGGAGCACATGCAAAGCCGCTCTACACCATCACCAAGACGGTCAATCTGGGCTCGCCCGAGCGTTGGGACTATCTCTATTACGACGCGCTGACCCATCGCGTTTACATCTCGCACGGCGACCATCTGAACGTCGTCGACGGCCGCAGCGGGGACAAGATCGGCGAGGTCGACGGGTTCCCCGGCGGCACCCACGGCATCGCGATCGTCCATAGCGTCGGCCGCGGCTATACCGACGACGGGCAGGCCGGCGAAGCCGGGTCGTTCGACCTGAAGACCTTGAAGGTGATCAAGAAGATCAAGGCCGAGGACGACGCCGACGGCATGGTCTACGACCCGGCAAGCGGGCATGTCTTCGTCGTCGACAGCGATCCCGGTCACCTGACCGTCATCGATCCCAAGACGGACACCGCCGTCGCCACCATCGACGCCGGCGGCAAGCTCGAATTCGCGGTCGTGGATGGCAGGGGCAATCTTTATGCGAGCGGCGAGGCCAAGCGCGAGATCGTCCATGTCGATACCAGGACCAACGAGGTCAAGGCCCATTGGGCGGAGCCGATGTGCGAAAGCCCGCATGGGCTTGCGATCGACGTCAAATCACGCCGGTTGTTCCAGAGTTGCCGTAACAGCACGCTCGTCGTGATGAATGCCGACGACGGCAATATCGTCACCACCCTGCCGATCGGCAGCGGCACGGATGCGGCGAAGTTCGATTCGAAGCGGAACCGCATCTTCAGCTCGAATTTCGACGGCACTCTAACTGTCATCGCCGAGAAGGGCCCGGATTCGTATGAGGTGCTGGGCAATGTCCCAACGGCGCAAGGCGCCCGGACGATGGCCGTCGATCCGGAGTCGGGACGGCTCTATCTCGTCGCCGCCGACATCAAGATCAACAAGGACGCCGCGCCGAACGACTTCCGGCACCGTTTCACCATCACGCCCGGCTCGACCAAGCTGTTGATCCTCGATCCGACCGACTGAAGGGAGGACCAGAGCCCATGAAGCTCCACCAACGCTTTCCCGCCGTAGTTGTCGTCTCGGCAGTTTCTTTACTGGTGACGGGCGCGGCGTTTGCATATTCCGGCGAAAAGCTCTCCAAGGACGCCAAGATCACGATCGAACAGGCGAGCGACATCGCGCTTAAGGCACGACCCGGAAAGATCACGGACAAGGAATTGGAACGAGAGAATGGCGGCAGTGGCCTCCGTTACTCTTTCGATATCAACTCCAAAGGCGTCGTCTATGAAGTCGGCGTGGACGCGAAGACCGGCAAGGTCCTCGAAAATTCCAAAGAAGGCCCGAACCCGGATTAAGCCTCGATGTGACGCATCTTTGACGGGTTAGAACGCCGCCAGCCGCTGCACAAACCAGAATGCCGCCGGAATGCCGAGGCCGTAGCCGCAGATGAGGCCGAGGCGGTGGTGGAGCTGGATGGCGGGGACGCGGGCAAGCGCGATGGCTTGGCGGGCGACGAATAGCGCGACCAGGATCGCGGCGATAAACAGGATCTGGCCGATCTCGACGCCGAGATTGAAGCAAAACAGACCGGCGGCGAGCTCGTTGGTGGGCAGGCCGACATCCCTGAGCGCCGCCGCGAAGCCGAAGCCGTGGAGCAGGCCGAAGGACGACGACACCAGGATCGGATAGCGCGCGGCGATGCCGTCCGGGTGCGGCCTGGCGATCTCTCGGGCGAGGAACAGAATCGAAAAGGCAATCGCCGCCTCGACCGGCGCATCGGGCAGCCGGACGATATCGAGGGCCGACAGGCTCAAGGTGATCGAGTGGGCGATGGTGAAGCCGGTGATGGTGATCAGCACGCGGCGGACCGTGCCGGCGAGGATCAAGAGGCCGGTGACGAACAGCAGGTGGTCGATGCCGGACCAGATATGCTCGATGCCGAGGCGGAGATAGCCAAGCGCGACATCGGTCCAGCTCGGCGACTTGGGCACGGTCCAGACCGTCTCGTCCGGCCGCAGCACACGGGTGATAACCTTGCCCGACACTTCCTTCAGCCGGAACAGGCTCGGGATCGACGGGTTGTAGATGGGGTAGACGACCTTTACGTCACGGCCTTCGAGCGCGGCGGAGCAGCGCACGACCTGGCTCAAAGCCTGGCCCTGGAGGGCATAGGCGGGCGCCGTGCTCTCGACCTTGCAGGTCTCCGGCCAGGCCACCGACGGCTTGTCGTCCGCGGGGATGACCGGCGGCAGCTTGATATGGACCGCGTAAAGGCCTTTGCCCTGCTCGGTGATATTTACCGAAAACGGGCGCGCGTCATGGGCGCGGGCCGGCGCGGCGGCGAGAAGGCCGAGAGCCAGGAGCGCGAGGAACAGCCTCATTTCGTGGGCGTCGCTTGCGCGCGGAGGTCCAGCCCCTCGATATCGACCTTGAACTGGCCGATCAGGTTCTTGACCGCCTTCTCGCGATAGGCCGCCACGCTGTCGCGCAGCATGTCGTCCTTCACGACGTCGCGGACCTCGGAGAATTTCGGCAGATGCGCCGGCACATGGCTGGTCAGCATCACGATGTGATAGCCGAAGCGCGATTTGATCGGCCCGTACCATTCATGATCCGACGGCTTCAGCTTCATCAGCGCCTCGGCGAAGTCCGGCCCGAGCTGATGCGCGATATAGTCCGGCGTCATCTTCACGTAATTCTGGCCGTAGGGATAGCGGTCGCCATAGGCCGGCGCGTCGTCAAACTGGGCGTGCTTCGCCTCGAGCTCGGCTTTCATCTTTTCGGCCGCTTTCGCCGCGCCGCCGGGATGGTCCGCCTCCTGGTCGATGAAGACATGGGTGAAGGTGAGCGAGGGCGCGACCTCGTAATGGTCCTGATGGTCCTTGAAATATTGCTCAAGCTTGGCGTCGGTCGGCGAGAAGCTCTCGCTCGCCGCATCCTCGATCAGATAGAGCATCTTCTGGACCATGCGGCGGCGGATGACGTAGTCGCCGTCCTTGAGGCCCAATTGATTGGCCTCGCGGTAAAGCGCCTCTTCGCGGATATATTTGTCGACCAGCGCCTGCTTCTCCTGGGCCGACAGCCCGCCGTACTCCTTGTCGAAATAGTTCGGATCGAAGGCCGCCGACTGATACTGCATGAAGGTCAGGAGCTTCGCGCGGTCCACCACGATCGTATTCGCATCCGCCGCCGATTTCGACGCCGGATGCATCACGTAATAGGCGCCAAAAAAGAGCCCGCCCACCACTAAGAAATGGGTGAGCGGGTCGCGGAGGAAACGCCTTACAAAACCCATCATGCTCCCGCCGGGGTGTACCAGATCGGCGAGGAATAGGCCCGTTCCTGGATCGAGGTCGGCTCGTCGGTGTCCTTGGGATCGATCCCGAGGGCGAGCGCGTCGAACAGGGAATGACGCGGCGTCGGGATTTCGAGAACGCGGACGTAATAGAAGGCGAGCTGATCCGGCTTGAACTCGGGATCGGTCCAGACCGTCGAAAGCTGGGCCGCGCCGATCGTGTTGGTGTAGTGGGCGGTCTTCACGTCGACCGTATTGCCGACCGCCGGCACCTTGCCGTCCGCGCCCTTCACCCGGTTGCCGGACCACACCACGTCATAGACCTTCTGCTGGGCGTTGCCGGCGGAATCCACCCAGCCCTTG
The DNA here is from genome assembly GCA_963732795.1 of uncultured Alphaproteobacteria bacterium. Classification (GTDB taxonomy): domain Bacteria; phylum Pseudomonadota; class Alphaproteobacteria; order CAVTAV01; family CAVTAV01; genus CAVTAV01. Next base: position 986,600 of record CAVTAV010000002.1, read on the forward strand.
ATCACCTGGACACGGTCCAGATTGCCGCTCAGGGGATCCTTCGCCGCCCAGATCAGGAAGCTCGGGGCCTTGCCCCTGGGGGCCTTGGTGAGGTCGCCGCCCATCGGCACGCCCTTGGCATAGCCGACCGAGGCGATGTCCTTGGCCTTCGCGTCGCCGGACTTGAACTTATAGCCGCCGAAGACGCGGAGCATGATCCGCGTGCCGGTGGTGGCGTAGACCTCCTTGCGCTTGAACGCCTCGAAGATCGCCGGCCGGGTGTTCTCCGTCGCCCACACGGCGGCGCGGCCGGAGGCCCCCAGTTGCCAGTTCGGGAACACGAAATTGTTGGTCTTGTGCGCACCGTAATCGGCCATGCGCTCCTCAGGCGTGAGGTCGGCGGCGAAATGGCCGGTAAAATTGTCCTCCTCGACGCTGGTGAGGCCGGTATGGGAATCGGTCGCGCCGATCATGCCGAGCTTGTAGGGATTGACGCCGATCGACTTCTTGAATTCAAGGCCGCGCATCAGGGCGGTGCGGACATAGGCGCCGGGCTTCGGCTCCGACTTGGTGCCGATCAACAGCCGCCGCCAGATCTCGAACTCGGCGAACTCGTCGGTCGGCGCGAGTTCGGGCGCGATCTCGGACGTGCCCTTGCCCTGGGTCGCCTCGACCAGAAGCTCCCAGCGGGCGCGCTCGCGGGCGTATTTCGCCGTGATCGGATGGCCATCGCTGTCGACCATATCGAACATCAACCCGCCCGAGAGATTCGAGTTGTGCGGGATGACGACGAAATCCGTGCCGGTCGCGGCCTTGGTCTTGTCCAGGAACGCCCAGAGATCCTCGGGCCGATTGCTGTCGTAATTGCTCAGCGGATAGAACTTGCGGGCCTGCTCGGCCGTGGCGTTGGAGATGACGTTGCGGTGCATGTTGTTGGGCCCGGTCATCGCGGTGAATTCCCAGGCGATGAGCGAAGTGAAGGTGCCAGGCACGTTGTTCTTCTCGGCGGCGTCGATCTCGGCCGCCCAGGTGGCCTGACGGAACTCGGGCGTGAACACCTGGTTCATCATCGCCGTCCGGTCGTCGCCCCGGACCGACATGTTGAAGCCCATGACGCCCTGGCCCTTTTCATGGGCCGCCATCAGCTTCTTACCCCATTCGGTGGCGAGGATCGTCGGGTCCTTGCGATTGAGCCAGATTTCCATGCCGAGCATGATCGCGTGATCGGTCACCGCCATGAAATCGAGCGGCCGGCGGATCTTGACGATGTTCTTGCCGTCCGGGCCGATGATCGGAATGCCGCGCGCATAGCGATAGGCGTCGTCCGGGCTGACATTGTGGTTGCCGGTCGAATAGGCGTCGATCGAGAAATCGGTATGGAGATGCAGGTCGCCCCAATACAGGTGGGTTTGGTCCGCCGCGAACGCGCCCGAGGCGCCGCCGCCGGCAACGAGCGCGGCAAGGCCGGCCCCCAGTGCGAGGCCTTTCGGATCGAGATGCGGACGGAGCGAGATAATGGTGCGAAGCGCGCGGTTCGGCATGAGTTGGCCACCTGTCGTTATGGGCGGGAGAGCCTTTCGGCCCCTGCATGATTATGGGTTTCCCGGCGGTGCATCCGGCTTCTCCCATTAGCCGAAAGCCTAGGCGATCAAGCAACGGACGGAAAGCTTGTGAGTGGTGACAAGGTGTCCCTTGTGTGTATGATGGGAGCACGGTTTGGGGCGTTCTCGTGTAAGGGGGGTGACCGGTGCTTCGCGCCACGTTCCGGCAATTGCAGACCTTCGTTCTCGTGGCCGAGACCGGCAGCTTCGCGGGCGCGGCGGATCGGCTTGGCGTATCGCCGGCGGCGGTCAGCGATCAGGTCCGGGCCTTGGAGCGCAAATTCGGCTACAGCCTGTTCGACCGGCGGCCGGGGACAGTGCCGGTTCTCAACGACCGCGGCACCGCGCTGCTGCGGAAGACACCGGATCTCCCGAAGTCCGCCCGCGAGGTCGAAAGCCTCTCCGCCATGGCCGCGCCGCAGCGGGTCAAGGTCGGCGCGGGCGACTATATCCTGGAGCATCTGTTCCTGCCCAATCTCGCCCGGTTCCAGAAGGTCCATCCGGAGACCCATATCGAATTCGTCCGCCTCGCGACCCGGCGCGACGCGATCCAGGGGACCAATGCCCGGCGCATGGATCTCGCCTACCTCGCGCTTTACGACCACCCTGACGAGCCGAACGCCGAATTGCTCAGCCTCTCCCAGGCAAGCCTGCTGGTCAGCCCCGATCACCCGATCGCCCGCAGTTGGTCGCCGGAGAGCGGCGAGAAGCTACCGATGCTCATGCCGCTCGCGGGGTCGGTTCTGGAGCGGATCGTGCTGCAGCTCCTGGCCGATGCCGGGATCACGAATTTCGAGGTCGTCACGCGCGCCCAGCATCCCGACACGCTGGTCGATCTCGCCGTCGCGGGTGTCGGCGTCGCCTGCGCCATGCGCGAGCACGCCGACGATCCCCTCAAACGCGACCGCCTGATCGACCTCGGTATCCCCCTCCCCCCGTTCTATCGCTTCGCGTTCCGGCGAACGAACGCGCTGGAGGCCGAGCCGATAAAACAGTTCGACGATTTTGCGCTGTCGCTGCTGAAGAACCACGAGGCGCGGTAGCGCCACCCCCATACGTCATTCCCGAAAAAGCGGGAATCCAGGCTCAGGCGCGGTCTTTAGGTTCCCGCTTTTGCGGGAACGACATGAGATGCCTTGCCTAATGCGCCTGCCATTCCCGTTTCATCGCCATCGTGCCGACGATGCAAAGCACGACGGGGATGACGAGGATGACGAGGACGTCGGTGGAGGGGACGCCTTGTCTTATGAACCAGGCGCCGACGGGCGGGGCGACGATCGAGCCGATGCCGCCGATCACGCCGACCCAGCCGAAGCCGGTGGCCTTGATGGCGGGCGGGTAATAGGCGGTCGAGAGCGCGTTCAGGCAAAGCTGCGCGCCCGAGACGCCGGCGCCGATCGCCAAGAGCAGCGCGCCCCAGGCCGCGAAACTGGAAGGCGTGACCAGGAACAGGAGGAGGCATATGCCGGCGGTCAGCCAGGCAATCCGTAGGCTGGTCTTGGTCATGCCGCGGTCCAGGAGGAACGACAGCGCGATGCCGCCGATCACGCCGCCGAGCTGGATCATCACCGCACCCTGCAGCGCGCTGTCCTCGCTCCAGCCCGCGCCTTCCAGAAGCGTCGGCAGCCAGCTGATCAGGACGTAAAGCACGAAGAAGTTCAGCATCACGATGCCCCAGAGGAGGAGCGTGCGCGTGACATAGGTCGGCGAGAGCAGCGTCAGGGCCGAGCCGCTCTTTTCGCCGTGAATGTCGCCGAGATAGAGCGAGGCCGGATCGACGCCCGGCGCGATGCGGCCGACGATGGCGCCGATGCGTTTGTCCGCCGCCCGCTTGGTGAGCAGGAATTTGAGCGACTCCTGGGCCATCAGGAACATCACGCCGGCCGTGATCAGCGGCGCGATGCCGCCCACGAGGAAGATGCCGCGCCAGCCCATGGCATGGATCGCCGGTGGCGCGATATAGCCCGCGCTGAACGCCCCGAGACCGACCGCGGCATTCATCGCCACCACGACCACGGACCGTAATTTCACCGGCACATACTCCGCCGTCCATGCATTGCAGTTCGGCACGATGGCCCCGATACCGATGCCGGTGAGGATGCGCCAGAGGATGAATTCGGCGATGGTGCCCGAGCTTGCCGTCGCGGCCGTCGAGACGCCGAGAAGCAGCAGGCAGCCGATCACGGTGGTGCGCCGGCCGATCCGGTCGCCGAGATGGGCCACCAGCGCGCCGCCGATCGCAAGGCCGATCTGCGCGCCCGCCAGCGCCCAGCCGAAATCCTCCGGCGAGCGGCCCCAATCGCGCGCGACCGACGGCACCGCCAGCGCCATGGCCTGGAGATCGTAGCCGTCGAGAAAGATCGCCACCGCGCACAACACCGCGATGCCGATCTGCATCCCGGACATCGGCCGCTCGTCGATCAGCCGTCCAACGTCGATACGGTCACTCACCTGAAATCCCCCCGGACTGAAAGCGCCTCCCCGCGCCCACGTTAGCGCAGGCGGCTATCAGGGCGAAGCGATAATCGACGGGCGCGCCGGGCGTTAGAACTCGGGCGCGGTCATCTCGCGAAGCTCATCGACGAGGACCCGCTTGTTTTCCGAATAGTCGATCGGCACGGCGACGAGGTGGACGCCGCCGCCCGCGAAGGCCGCCTCGAGCGCCGGGCGCAGAATCGCCGATCGCTCGACACGCGTGGCCCGTGGCGCCGTAGGCTCTCGGCGTAGGCGACGAAATCCGGGTTGCCGAAGGTCATGCCGAAATCGGGGAAACCGTCGACCGCCTGCTTCCAGCGGATCATGCCGAAGGCGTTGTCCTCGATGACGAGGACGACGAGGTTGAGCTTCAGCCGGACGGCGGTTTCCAGCTCCTGGCTGTTCATCATGAAGCCGCCGTCGCCGCAGACCGCCATGACCCGGCGGTCGGGATAGAGCAGCGCCGCCATGATCGCCGGAGGGCAGGCCCGCGCCCATGGTCGCGAGCGCGTTGTCGAGCAGCAGCGTGTTGGCGACCCGGGTGCGGTAGTTGCGCGCGAACCAGATCTTGTACATGCCGTTGTCGAGCGCGACGATGCCGTCCGGCGGCATGACCTGGCGGACGTCGTGCACCAGCCGCTGGGGCGTGAAGCCGGTCCTCGGTCGCGCGCGCGGCGATCCGGATCGAGGATGCCGCTCGCGCAGCGGCAGCAGTGCCTGGGCGTTCGGGATCTTGCCCTCCACGCCGCTCGGCGAGCAGCCGCAGGGATGGTGCCGAGGTCGCCGATGACCTCGGCCTGCGGGAAATAGACCTGCTCGACGCTCGCCGGCTGATAGCCGATATGGATCACCTGCGGGCCGTCCGGCCCCATGATGAAGGGCGGCTTCTCGACCGTGTCGTGACCGATGGTGATGATGAGGTCGGCCCGTTCGATCGCCTCGTGGACATAGTCGCGCTCGGAGAGCGCGGCCGTGCCCATGTAGAGCTCGGTGCCGCCGGGCACCGTGCCCTTGCCCATCTGGGTGGTGAAGAACGGGATCTGCAGGCGCACGACGAAGTCGGGCGAGATCGGAGCTCGACGCGCGGCCGGGAGGCCGCGGCGCCGAGCATGACCAGCGGCCGCTCGGCCTCGAGGATCATGCGCGGCCGCCGTCGATCGGCGCCTTGGCTCGGCACGGGCTGTTCGATCGGGTGGGATGGGACCATGGCCGCCGTCTCGCAGCTCTTGTGCCGCGATATCTTCGGGCAGCTCCAGATGGACCGGGCCGGGCCGTTCCTGCTGCGCCACGCGGAAGGCCTCGCGCACCATGGTCGGGATCATCGCCGGCGCGACGATCTGGCGGGCGAGCTTGGTCAGCGGCTTCATGACCGAGACGACGTCGACGATCTGGAACCGCGCCTGCCGCGACGACATCACGCCCTTCTGTCCGGTGATCATGACCATCGGCATCGCGCCGAGCTGCGCATAGGCCGCACCGGTCGTGAGGTTCAGGGCGCCGGGGCCGAGGGTCGTGAGGCAGACGCCGGGCTTGCCGGTCAGACGGCCATAGGTGGCCGCCATGAAGGCCGCCGCCTGCTCGTGCCGGGTCAGGACAAGCTCGATCGAGGAGAGCCGCGCAGCGATTCGACGACATCGAGGTTTTCCTCGCCCGGGATGCCGAAGATGCGCGTCACGCCTTCGTTTTCGAGCGCGGCCACCAGCAGGTCCGATCCCTTGGTCATGGCCGTCCTTTCCCGCGCGATCGCGCAAATGCCCGCCAGCCAGCCGGAACCATCCCCACACCCAAACTGGCCCACCTGTCTCCGTGCGGCAAGAGCGTTGTCCCAATGCGACATTTCTTGATGCTGGTCAATTTTCCCGCGGGCGGATTCACCTAGAGATAGTGTTGACCGCAATGACGCTTTGGAGGACTGGATCGTGGCCAGGATCATGGACCAGCTCCGCGAGGAGCATAAGAACGTCGCCCGTCTGCTGGCGGTGCTGGAGCGGCAACTCGATCTGTTCGACCGCGCCGAGCACCCTGATTACGACATGCTGAGCGCCATCGCGGCCTATTTCGTCGGCTTCCCCGAACAGGTGCACCACCCGAAGGAAGATCTCGTTCTGGCCCGGATGCGCGAGGTCTCGCCCAAGGCCGCGGCGGAGGTCGGCGATCTGGAATTGGAGCATGAGCGCATCGGCGTTCAGGCGACGGTTTTCAGAGACGCCGTCACCAACGTGCTGCACGACGCCGAGATGCCGCGCGTCGCCTTCCACACCGTAGTGCGCGACTTCATCGCCGAGCAGCGCAAGCATATGCAGATGGAGGAGACGCGCTTCTTCCCCGCCGCCGAAAAGGCCCTCGGCCCGGCGGACTGGGAAGCCCTCGACGCCGATGCCGCCCGCGTCCCGGACCCGCTGTTCGGCCCCAAGGGCTCGCGCGAATTCGCCAAGGTCTATGCCGATATCGTGGCCTGGGAAGAGGAAGACAAAGCCGCCGCGAAATGATCGACGACGGCTCCTCGGCGAAAGACTCGCCATTGGCCCTTTTCACTCGATTGCAAAACCCTGTATCGTGCCGGAAGCGCGGGATTGCGGGGGAAAGCATTATGGTGTTTTGGCGCGGCGCTTTGGCGGGCGCGGCTTTGGGGATCGGGCTATTGGCGGGCGCTCCGGCCTCGGCCTACACGAATCTCACCGGCGTTTATCAGACCAATTTCGACGAGGATTTTCCGGATCGCCTGCCCGGGCCCGAGCTCGGCGATTACGGCGGGCTGCCGATCAACGACGCCGACCGGATGCGCGCCCAGACCTGGGACCCCTCGCTCTTGACCCTGCCGGAATATCAGTGCCGCGTACATCCGACCGATTACACGGTGCAGTTCTCCGAGTTCCGCATCTGGGAGATTCGCGACGAGGTGACCCAGAAACTGATCGCGATCCGGATGCACAAGGGCTGGCAATCGACCGAGCGCTTCATCTGGATGGACGGCCGCCCTCACCCTCCGGCCTATGCCGAGCACACCGCGATGGGCTTCTCGACCGGCAAATGGGAGGGCGACAAGCTGGTGGTGACGACGACGCATCTCCGCGAAGGCTATATCCGGCGCAACGGCGTCGCGCGCAGCCCGAAGGCGACCGTGACGGAATTCTTCATCAAGCACGGCGATAACCTGAACTGGTCGGTCTATGTCGACGATCCGGCCTATCTGACCGAGCCGTTCTTCCGGAACCGCGACTACACCTATTCGGCGGACTTTCAGGTTGCAGCCCTACCCCTGCGACACGGTGGAGGAGATCGACCGGCCGGCCGGCGTCGTGCCGCACTACCTGCCGGGCAAGAACCCGTTCCTGATGGAATATGCCGAGCGCCGGCGCATCCCCTTCGAGGCGGCGATGGGCGGGGCCCAGACCATGTATCCCGAATACATGCACAAGATGGAGGAGATGCCGCTGCCGAAATATTTCGACCCCAAAGCGCAGCAGGGAAAATAGGGAGCGGATGATGAAAGCGAGATATTTCGTTCCGCTTGCCGCGCTGTTGGCCGCCGCCCCGGCCCAGGCCCAAGGCCTCGACGTGCTTCGGGTGCGCGACAACATCTTCATGGTGGTCGGCGGCGGCGGCAACTCGACGATCCAGACCGGCGAGCAGGGCGTGCTGGTGGTCAACACCAAGACCGAGGAAGCGGCACAGGACCTGCTCGGCGTCATTCACCGGATCACCGAAAAGCCGCTCGGCCATGTCGCGACCACCCATTCCCATCCGGCGCTCGAAGGGACGGCCAAAGAGGCGGCGGTGGTGCGGAACGGGCCGAACGGCGCGATCCGGGTGATCGTCGATACCGACCCCAGACCGGACCAGACCGGCGGCAATGCCGTCATCAGCATGGCGGGCAGCACGGTGACCGGCGGCAACGTGACCTTCGACATCACGGACGCGACCAAGGGCGCGGAAATCTTCGCCCATGAAAACGCGCTCCTGAAGCTCAGCGGCGCGACCGGCGGCAAGGCCCCGCTGCCGCAAGCGGGCTGGCCGACCAGCACCTTCCACGGCCGCGAAAAGGCGATCTTTTTCAATGGCGAAGCGGTGCGGATGTATCACGAGCCCGCGGCCGAGACCGACGGCGACCTGATCGTGTTCTTCCGCCGCTCCGACGTGATCGCGACCGGCGATTTCTACACGCCGACGCGCTATCCGATGATCGACGTCGCGGCGGGCGGCACGGTGAACGGGGTGATCGCCGCCTTGAACCACATCATCGCGCTCTCGACGCCGGCGTTCGGGCAGGAGGGCGGCACCCTGATCGTTCCCGGCCATGGTCACCTAAGTAATTACGGCGACGTGGTAAATTACCGCGACGCCGTGACGATCATCCGCGACCGGGTGCAGGCGATGATCAAGGACGGCAAGAGCCTCAAACAGGTGAAGGCCGCCAAGCCGAGCTTCGATTTCGACCCCGAATACGGCGCGACGGACGGCCCGTGGACGACCGAAATGTTCATCGAAGCGGTCTATTCGACCCTCAAAGCCAAGAAATCATGAGGAGAACGGCCGTGAAATTCGATCGTTTTGCCCGAATTATCGTTTTTGCCGCGACTTTGTTCGCCGTTTTCCCCGCCGCGGCCCAATTCGCGCCGGCGCCGCCCATGCCCAAGGGCCCGGCCCAGGACATCGCGCCGCTGGACCTCACCGGCTATTGGGTGGCGATCGTGAACGAGGACTGGCGGCTCCGCATGACCACCCCGCCGCGCGACGACTTCTCCGGCGTGCCGCTGAATCCCGCCGGCACCAAGCTCGCCCACGAATGGGACCCGCATAAGGACACGACGGCGAAGGACGCCTGCAAATATTACGGCGCGCCGGCGCTCATGCGCATCCCCGAGCGGCTGCACATCACCTGGGCCGACAAGAACACGCTCAAGATCGAGACCGACAACGGCCGCCAGGTCCGCCTGCTCCATTTCGGCGACATGCCCATGCCGGACGGCCTGTCGCGCCAGGGCTTCTCCAAGGCCGAATGGGAATTCCACCGCGACGGCTTCCGCGTGACCTCCGGCTCGCTCAAGGTCGTGACGACCCATCTGGAGCCCGGCTATCTGCGCTGGAACGGCGTGCCCTATGGCAGCGGCACGACCCTGACCGAATATTTCGACATCGTGACCGTGCCCAACGGCGACAAGTTCCTGATCGTCCAGAGCACCGTCGACGACCCGGAATACCTGACCCGCTCCACCACCGTCAGCCCGAATTTCCGCAAGCAGAAGGACGACGCCGGCTGGCACCCCGAAGACTGCTGGGTCCCCCGCCCGACCGACGCCGAGGCGATCGGGTATCAGTAGGGCACGCTCCACCCTGACACGTCATTCCCGCTTTCGCGGGGATGACGATGAGGGGGAGACTGGCTCCCGCGCCGCCCCCCAAAAAAGAACCGTCATGCGCGGGCTTGTCCCGCGTATCCACGCCTGCCTGTAAGACGTGGATGCCCGGATCAAGTCCGGGCATGACGACCGGAGCGTCTATTTCTTGGCCTTCTTCGCCCGCGCCCGCGCCGCCTTCGCCTTGGCCGCGCGCCGTCGCTTCACCTTTTCCTCGAACACCATCGCTTCGAGCCGCATCCCGTCGGGGTCGCGGAAGAAGACGGCGTAATAGCCCTCGCCATAGCTCGGATAATCCGCCGGCGGATCGACGATGACCGCGTTCTCGTCGAGGAGGTGGCGGTAGAGCGCATCGACGTCGCGCCGCGCGCCGAGCTCGAAGGCATAGTGATGGAACCCGACATCGCCCTCGCGATGCCGATGCTTGCGCCCGCGCGCGTCCGCCTGGCCGATCCAGAACATCGTCTCGCCGTTGTCCCAGCCGAGAATGTCGCCCAAATCCCATTCGAGCCAGAACCCGAGAAACCCGAGCACGGAGTCATAGAACGCCCGCGACCGCGCGAGGTCCGAGACGCGGATGACGAGGTGGTCTATGCCGATGACGCTGGGCATGGGGGAGTATCCGACAAGCGAGGAAGCCGATCCTGCCAGAATTTGAGGCGACTCGAACCTAACGGAATCATCACATTTGCGACGCAAGGTTGACGACGCGCAGTCAAATACACTACGTCCTCTAACTAGAAATGCTACTGGGCTGGCCTATTTGCCTAGTCCGGCAAGAGGCGGTCGAATTACGTTTTCTCGGGTCTAAAGGTAGCATCTCACGCCGATCGTGTGTATCCGGGACAACTGAGGCCGGCACTAATAAAGGTGCGGGCTGGCACTGGCAAATTCTTCTTTTCAGTCTGGATTTGTCTTTAGAAAGCAACCGTTATGGCCGATGTCGAGAGTCAGATTGGATTCGAGCAGATAGGCCTTGGCAGCGTATTAAAGCGCTACCAGTTGGCCGTGCCACCAAATCAGCGTGAGTATTCCTGGGGCGAGCGGCAAGTCACACAGCTATTGTTGGACTTCGCCAAAGCGATTGCGGACGGTGAGAAGCCATACTTCCTCGGCACTGTTGTTACCATTCCAAGGCAAAACGGAATCCTGGAGGTCGTCGATGGACAGCAGCGCCTAGCAACGACAGCAATCCTACTCGCGTCGATCCGCGATTGGCTGAAAGGCAAGGAAGACATAATCGCGGAATCTGTTAATAACGAGTTCCTGACCGGTATCGACCGCGTGAAGCGCGAGCGAGTTCCTAAACTTCGGCTGAATTTGGATGATAATGAATACTTCCGGGCAAGGATTACAGACACTTCGGTTGACACCCCGTGTCTAAAACCGTCGCACGAACTACTTGAGGACGCTTTTAAGTTTTGCAAAACGCAGGTTCAAAAGGTCGTCGCCGGCTTTGATAACAAAGATCATGGCGACATCCTCAATCAGTGGATTCACTTCATCGAGAAGCGCGCTTTAGTTGTCCTTCTTCTCGTTCCAAATGATGCGAACGCATACAAGATGTTCGAGACTCTGAACGATCGAGGTCTCCGAACATCGCAGTCAGACTTAGTCAAAAACTATCTGTTTGGTCGCTCGGGTGAACGATTGCCAGAAGTCCAGCAAAAATGGACTCTTATGCGGGGTGCGCTTGAGACGCTGGACGATGATATCACTATCGACTTCTTACGACACGCACTCACGGTCGCGTACGGATTTGTGCGCGAATCCCAAGTGTACGACGCAGTGCAAAATGTCGCACGTTCGGAGCAAAGCTCCGTGTCATTCATGTCGTCCTTGGAGAACTTGGCATCGACTTACGTCGCCATTCAAAATCCTGAGCACGAAATCTGGAACAGGTACTCAGACGCCACACGACGTAGCATCGAGGTTTTGAATCTACTCAATATAAGGCCTTTGCGACCGCTTGAGCTAAGTGTCGCAGCTAAGTTCTCTCCGAAGGAGGCCGAACATACGTTTGAGCTGATGATATCTGTTGGTGTCAGGCTTTTAATCGCAGCCACAACTCGAAGCGGGTCCATCGAGGAGACGATCGCAAACGTCGCTCACGGCGTTTACACCGACGAAGTCGACAACACCAAGGGTGTCAAGAAACTGCTCGAAAAAATAGTGCCGTCGAATGAGCAATTTAGCCATGCCTTTGAAACAGCCACAGTCAGTAGTGCCAAACTCGCAAGGTATTATTTGCGATCCCTGGAGTTGGCGGCCAAGAACGAGCCAGAGCCGTGGCATATGCCAAATGATGACAAGCAAGTCATCAATTTGGAGCACGTTCTGCCAATCAAGCCGGAAAAGAGCTGGCCTCAATTCGATCAACATCAGCACCGCTTGTACCATCGCCGTATCGGAAATCTGGCACTGCTTCGAGCAACCCACAATTCGGACCTAAGAAGCGCGAGTTTTGCGGAGAAGAAGAAGGCATACAGCAACTCGCCATACATGCTGACACAACAGGTCGCGGAGGCTGTCGAATGGACACCGGAACAAATTGTAGCGCGACAAAAGGGTCTTACAGCGTACGCGCTAAAGGCGTGGCCCTTCTAGCTCAATACAGTCCTAGCCCGGCTTGAATACGGCACTAGTGGCGCTGACCTGAGGGCTACCCTTCGAACCATCTTCGCGACCACCTCGTCCGAGTCTAGAACGTTATGTCGCGGATCGCCCCTTTGCCCTCTCCCCAACCATGCTAATCTCCCCCTTCCGCCCGTGCCACTAAGGCCACGCGGCGGCACAACAGGGGGGCCAAAATTGCCTGAGTCCGGGAGTCCTGATCTCATCGCCCGCATCGATGCGGCCGCGCTCACGCCGCGGTATTGGGTCGTGTTCGGGCTGATCGTCACGCAGCTCGTTTGCGAGCTGTTCGATTTCTTCGTGGTTGCGTTTCTGGTGTCGGCGGTGGCGCCGTCCTGGGGGCTGACCTTCGGGCAATCGACCATCATGCTGCTCTCCGCCGGCGTCGGCGCGATCGTGGGCGCGATCGGATTCGGCTGGTTGGCGGACCGCATCGGCCGCAAGCCGGTGGTGGTGATCGGCGCGTTTATCTGCGGGCTGTGCGCGGGCGCGATCGCCTTCGTGCCGGACGGCGGCTGGATCGCCTTCGCGGCGCTGCGCTTCATGGTGGGCGTCGGCTATGGCGGCGCGGGGGCGGGCCAGTTCGCGCTGGTGACGGAATATACGCCCGCCGCGCGCCGCACGCTCATCACCAGCAGCATGGCGATCCCGGCCGGCATCGGGCTGTTGGCGGCCTCGACGATCGTGACGACGCTGTTTCCCGTGCTCGGCTGGCGCGGCGTGGCGGCGCTCGGCTTCGTGCCGATCCTGTTCACCATTCCGCTGACGCTGATCATCCCGGAATCCGCCAAATGGCTGATCTCGAAGGGCGAGCCGGAGCGCGCCCGCCGCGCGGCCGCGCCGATGTTGGGGGTGGCGGCGGCGGACCTGCCGCTGACGACGTTGCCGCCCGGGCCGGAGCGGGCGAAGCCGTCGCCGTGGCAGCTTCTCTCGCGGCCGCGCGAATTCTGGCTGATCGTGGTGATCCAGGTCGGCTTCGGCGCGATCTTCACCGGCGTGCAGCTTTGGGGACCCACCATCGTCGCCCAGCTGATGCGGATCACGACGGCCCAGGCCGCCGGCTATTTCGTCATCATCAGTATCTCGGGGCTCGTCGGGCGGGTCGGCGTCGTGGCGCTCGCCCACCGCATGGGCCGGGTGCCGACCGGCAAGCTCACCGCCTATGGCGGCGCGGTGTGTCTGGCGCTCGCGGCGTTCACGCATGGGTCGCTGATCGCGGGCGTGCCGCTGTTCCTGGTGTGCCTGATCGTCGGCCAGGCGTTCTACGACGGGGCGTTCTCGAATGTGGTCACCTACGGGGCGGAGCTCTATCCGGTGCGGCTGGCGGCGAACGGCATGGGCCTCTCGGCGGCCTCGGGCGGCGTCGGCAAGATCGTCGGGCCGCTGGCGCTCGGGCTTCTGGCCGGCAGCACCAACCTCGTCTCGCCCCAGGCCACCGAAGCGGCGGTCTTGCCCGGCTTCCTGTTCCTCGCGGGCTGCTGCCTGGTGGTGGGCCTGGCCTACAGCCTGCTCGGCGTGGAGACGCATGGGCGGCCGGTGGTCATTACGTAAGCCGAAGCGGCGCGGGCATCACCCCCGCCTAGCCTCCCGCATCGAGGGGGAGGGACCGACGGAGCGCTCCATAGAAGCCTTCCCCCTCGATGGGGAAAGGTTGGACGGGGGTGATCGGCGAGCCGCCTCAATACCCGAGAGGCGGCTCAAACCAGCTGCACCACCTCGCCGTCGGGGCCGAGGAAGTGGTAGCCGAACTCCCAATCCGTCTTCGGCTCCGCGCCCTTGCCCTTCAGGTAGTCGGTGATCGGGCCCATGTTGTCGCGGCTCATGCCGTCGATGTGGAAGCCGAAATGGTCGATCTTGCCGTAGGGCTCCTGCTGGCGGAGCGAGAGGATGATCTTCTTGCCGGGGCCCATGCGCATGATCTTGTGGTCCTTGTCGGCGCTGAGCTCGTTGAATCCGAAGATGTCCTTGTAGAACGCGATCGACTTCTGGAGATCCGAGGTCAGGATCGAGACGTGGTCCACGTTCGTCGCCTTCAGGGGGCCGGTGATGGCGGGGGCGGTTTCGGCCGCTTTCGCGGCGGGGACGGCGGCGGCGGCCGCGAGCGCGGCGAGGCCCTGCACGAGGGCGCGGCGGGACAGGCGGCCCTTCTCGAAATTGTCCAGCATGTGGTCGATGATCGGTTCCATGACGGTCTCCTTGCGCTTTTGAGGGTAATCGGTCCGGATTGGGCGGAACTTTAGCACGGCTAGGCGCCGAACGAGTATCCGCCCTGGACGACGCCCAGGCCGCCGTCGCAATCGAGCACGAGGCCGGTGACGTAATCCGCGGACGGGCCGACCAGGAAGCCGACCGCCGCGACGATATCGTCGGTGGTGCCGAGGCGGCGGAGCGGCAACTTACCGGCGATGCGGGCGCGGGCCTCCGCCTCCGGGGCGAGCCGCTTCATGCCCTCGCTGCCGTCGATCGGGCCGGGGCAGATCGCGTTCACCCGCACGCCCTCCGCGCCCCATTCGAGCGCCAGGCATTTCACCAGCATGTTCACCCCCGCCTTCGCCGCGCAGACATGGATCTGGCCGTAATGCGGCTGGACGGCCTGGGGCGCGGTGATGGCGATCAGGCTGGCGCCGGGCTTCCTGAGGCGGCCATAGGCGGCGTGGAACACGTTGAACGAACCCAGGAGATCGATATCGACCACGGCTTTGAAGCCGTTCGGCGAAAGTTCGGCCGCGGCGCAGGGAAAATTCCCCGCCTGCCCCGCGATCACCACGTCGAACGGCCCGATGGCCTCGGCGGCGCGCTCGATGGCCTCGGAAACGGCCCCCGCATCGCGCACGTCGCACGGAAACCCCAAGGACTCCGGGCTGGTCTCGCGCAACGTCTTGACGGTCGCCTCAACCCGCGCCGGGTTCCGGCTGATCACCGCCACCCGCGAGCCCTCGCGCGCGAACCGCGACGCCGTCGCCAAATTCATCCCGCTCGTCCCGCCCGCGATGAACACGGATTTCCCGGCGAACGGGCTGTCGTGCTGTTGGGCCATGATCGTCTCCGCAGCCGCGCTTCAATAGGTCGCAGCCTATCCCTCTGGTCGATCAAGGTGGAGTGCTTATTGAAGGGATAGGCCAGCACAGGCACAATGGCCCAAACAAAGGGGGACGGCAGTGGACCAGTTCGATTACATCATCGTGGGCGCGGGGTCTTCGGGCTGTGTGCTGGCGGCGCGGCTGACGGAGGATCCGGGGACCAAGGTCCTGGTCGATCGAGGCCGGGGGCAGCGAGAAGCGGACGATTCTCGAAATGCCCGTGGCCTGGTTCCGGGCGATGCGGGTCGGCTCGGTCGGCTGGGGCTATTCCTCGGAGCCGGAGCCCTTCGCGGACCAGCGGCGCATTCCGGTGCCGCGCGGGCGGGTCGTCGGCGGCTGCTCGTCGATCAACGGCATGATGTATTCGCGCGGCCATCCGCTGGATTACGACCAATGGGCGCAAATGGGCGCGAAAGGCTGGGCTTCTGCCGATGTTCTGCCCTATTTCCGCAAATCCGAGGCGAATTGGCGCGGCGCATCGGAGGATCACGGCGCGGAAGGCCCGCTGACGGTCACCAGGCACCGAACCGACCACAAGATCTATCCCGCGATCATGGAGACCGCCGAGCATATGGGCTTCCGCGCGCTCGGCGACTTTCACGGCGAGTTCCACCGAGGGCTTCTCCGCGCCGGATTTCACGATCCATCAGGGCCGCCGCGGCTCCACCGCGAAGCTGTTCCTCCGCCCGGCGCTGGCGCGCGGGAACCTGAAGCTCGTCGACGAGGCGCTGACCACCCGGATCGTGATCGAGGACGGCAAGGCCGTCGGCGTCGAATACGAGCGCGACGGCGAACGCATGACCGTCCGGGCCAAGCGCGAGGTCATTCTCTCCGCCGGCGCGATCAACTCGCCGCAGATCCTGAAGCTCTCGGGCATCGGCCCGGCGGCGGAACTGAAGGAGCACGGCATCGAGGTCGTCCATGATCTTCCCGGCGTGGGCACGCAACCTGCAGGACCATGCCGCCGTCCGCCCCGTGCTGACGGCGAGCGGGCCGTTCACCTTCGACCAGGAGCTCCGCTTCGACCGCATGGCGGAAATCCGTGGTCGAATGGTATTTCCGCGGGACGGGCCCGGTCGCCGGAGCTGCCGGTCGCGGCGCAGGGCTTCGTCAGGACCCGCGAGGGGCTCGACCGGCCGGACATCCAGTTCCTGATCAGCCCGGTGGCGATGGACGCCCATGTCTGGTTCCCGGGCATCAGCGCGCCGCGCGGCGATTGCTTCTCGATCGCCTGCATTCTGCTGGCGCCGGAAAGCCGCGGCACGATCACGCTCCGCTCGCGCCGATCCGCACGACAAGGCGAAAATCCAGTTCAACCTGCTCTCGACCGAGAACGACCGCGCCTTCTTCCGCCGCGCGGTGCCGCTTCACCCGCACATTCTTCAGCGAAGCTCCGGCGAGCACGCTGGTCGAATCCGGAGATCGAGCCCGGCCCGACCGTGCAGTCCGACGCCGAGATCGACGCCTATGTCCGCTCCACCGTCAACACGGCGATGCACCCGACTTCGACCTGCCCCATGGGCACGGGGCCCGAGGCCGTGCTCGACGAGAAGCTTCGCGTCCGCGGGATCGAGGGCCTGCGCGTCGTCGACGCTTCAGTCATGCCCGTCATCGTCGGCGGCAACACCAACGCCCCCGCCATCATGATCGCGGAGAAGGCTGCGGACTTGATCCGTACGGACTGACCAACTCACCGGTCATTGCGAGGAGGCCGAAGGCCGACGCGGCAATCCAGGGAGGCTGGATCGCCGCGGCGCTTCGCGCCTCGCGATGACAGTCCGAATACTCCGTTCACCCTGAACCTGTCGAAGGGTGTTCCTGGGCCGTGCTGCGTCCTTCGACAAGCTCAGCACGAACGGAGGGTAGCGCCCCCGCCTAAGACCGGCTTCCAAAAAAATTTCGGCATTCCGCATTTTTTCGGTGTGGTATTCGGCGGTCGGCGTCGTCTTATGGACGAACCCGCTCAAGGGAAGCGGTTCACAAGAAACCATGCGGCTCACACAAGGTTGTCATGCCCTGACAGCCAATAATGGAGCTGTGTCTTGAAAGGTTTTGTCCGAAGGGCCGCCGAATGAATTGATAATAAGTCGCACGATTATTTCCCAATATCTCGTCTCTACCTGGTGACTTCTCGAATCGGAGTCGGAGTTATGGTCGCTTATCTTAGTGCTGCCCGATCGCTCTTCCGCCGCCTGCCGCTCCTTTTGAGCCTTGCGCTCGTCGCCCTGCCCCCGGCGACGGCGGCAGCGGCGGATGCCCCGGGACCCGGGTCCCTCGACCTCTCGGCCTATAAGGGCCACGTCGTCTATCTCGATTTCTGGGCCTCGTGGTGCGGGCCGTGCAAGCTGTCGTTCCCCTATATGGAGAACCTGCCCTACGCCTTCCCGCAGAAGGGCCTCGTGGTCCTCACCGTCAATCTGGACCATTCGAAGAAGCGCGCCGACGCCTTCCTGAGCGAAGTCGGATCGACGCTGCCCGTGATCTACGACCCCAAGGGCAAGCTCGCGACGCGCTTCCATGTCGAGGCGATGCCGAGCGCCGTGCTGATCGATCGCGCCGGCAAGGTGCGCTACGTCCACAAGGGTTTCTTCCGGGACAAGGAAGGCGACTACACCGACGACCTCGCCACTCTCATCAACGAAAAGCAGTAATCGGAGCGCCTTATGAAAATCGCGCGCAGCGTCGTGGCTGCTCTCGGCCTTGTGTGCCTGTTGTCGTCCTGCTCGGCTTTCCAGGTGAAGCCTTGGGACCGCGACATCATGGCCAAGAAGTCGATGCAGCTTAACACCCAGCCGAACCTCACCGCCTTCCGCGAGCATGTCTATTTCAGCAAGGAAGGGTCCAGCGGCGGCCGCACCTTCGACGGCGGGGGCTGCGGATGCAACTGAAGAAGCTCGGCAAGCGCCGCGTCAGCCGGACGCTGGGCGTCGTCACCGCGAATTTGTTCGTCGCGACCCATGCCTATGCCCAGGCCGCACAAGCGCCCGCGCCCACACCTGCCCTGCCCATCCCCGCGCTCAATATCGGCGGCAACGCCAGCGGCAGCGTGATCGACGACACCGCGAGCGACTTGAGCACGACGGTCTTCGACGGCTCGGTCCTGTTCTATCAGGAGCAGGGCGGCCGGGTGCGCGCGGTCGAGCCGGTCGCGCGGCTGAAGATCACGGGCTATACCGGCGACAGCCTGTCGATCAAGGCGACCTATGACGGCCTCACCGGGGCCTCGCCGAACGGCGCAACGCCCTGGAAGGATCCCCAGACCTTCACGGTGCCGATCGCGACGCCCGGCCAAGAGGAAGCCGTCACCGGCGCCTCCGGCAACACCAACATCGTCACTATCCCCGGCACGGGAACACAGGTCGGCCAGTACACCGTCCCGGCCCATCAGCTTCCGCTCGATCAGGGCTTCCGCGACCGGCGCTATGCCGTCGATCTCGGCTATACGCGGGTGTTCAGTCCCAATACGCGCGCCAGTATCGGTATCAGCGGCTCGGACGAGCGCGATTACAAGTCGTTCTCCGGCAATCTGGGCCTGTCGCAGGACTTCGCCGATCACACCACAACACTCACGCTCGGCGTCAATTTCGAATACGACAAATCGAACCCGCATTTCGGCACGCCGACGCCTTTCACCGAGATGAACGGCCTCGTCAAGGGGCCGGGCGACAGCAAGAACGTCCTGAAGTCTCGTCGCGGGCTTCACCCATGTGATGACCCGGTTCTGGCTCCTGCAGGTCAATTACGATATCGGCTGGAACAAGGGCTATCAGACCGATCCCTACAAGATCATTTCGGTGGTCGATCCGATCACCGGCGCACCCCAGCAGTATCTCTACGAAAAACGCCCGCGGTCGCGCACGCGCCAAAGCCTCTACACCGCGAGCAAGCTCGCCATCGGCCCGACCGTCGCCGACGTGTCCTTCCGGTATTATTGGGATAGCTGGAGCATCAAATCGATCACGGCCGAGGTCTCGGAGCGGGTGCCGATTACGTCGTGGTTCTATGTCGAGCCGGAGTTCCGCTACTACCACCAGACCGCCGCGAAATTCTTCAACTACTACCTGCTGGCGGGCCAGGCCCTGCCCGATTTCGCCAGCGCGGACGGGCGGCTGAACCGGTTCAACGCGCGGACCATCGGCTTGAGGCTCGGCTTCAAGGCGGGCGACGGCGAGTTCTACATCCTGGCTCAGGACTACCGGCAATCGGGCGCCAAGACGGTCGCGAGCGCGCCCGGCGATCTCGCCATGGAGAACCTGTTCAGCGGCGTCCATGCGCGGAGCGTCATGGCCGGCTTCACCTACACGTTCCGGTAGGGCGACGGAGGAAGACCGCGGAGGACAACGGCATGAATATGCAGTCGTTCGCATTCGGGAAGCCTGTAGTGCCCCCTTATCAGGAGATTCAGCGCCACGTCTTCAGCGCCATGGCGTCGCCGTGCGAGGTGCGGATCGACAACCCGGACCCGATTCTGGCCGAGAAGCTCGGCCGGATCGCCGAGGCCGAGGCCAAGCGGATCGAGGCGAAATTCAGCCGCTACCGCGACGACAGCGTGGTGGGCCGGATCAATGCGTCGGGCGGCAAGCCCGTCATCGTCGATGAGGAAACGGCCGCCTTGCTGGATTACGCCGCGAGCTGCCATTCGCTGAGTGAGGGCCGGTTCGACGTGACCTCGGGCGTGCTGCGCCGAATCTGGAAGTTCGACGGCTCGGACAATGTGCCGACCAAACGGCAGGTGGCGGAAATTCTACCCCTCATCGGATGGGACAAGGTTATCTGGCGGCGGCCAGAACTGATCCTGCCGAACGGCATGGAGATCGATCTCGGCGGCCTCGGCAAGGAATATGCCGTGGATTTCGGCGATGATCGCCGTCACGCGGGAGAGCGACGTGCCGGTGATGGTGAATTTCGGCGGCGACCTTCGGGTTTCCGGTCCGCGCACGGGCAACCGGCGCTGGCGCGTCGCGATCGAGTCCGTGGACGGCGGCGCGTCCTCCGCCCGGTTGGAGATTTCGTGCGGCGCCCTGACCACGAGCGGCGACGCCCGGCGCTATCTGCTCAAGGACGGCGTGCGCTACAGCCATATCCTCGATCCGCGCAAGGGCTGGCCGGTTCGCAACCCGCCGCACTCGGTCACGGTCGCCGCGCCGACCTGCATGGAAGCCGGCATCCTCTCGACCTTCGCCATGCTGCAGGGCCGCAAGGCCGAGGCGTTCCTGCGCCGCGAAGGCGTGCAGAGCTGGGTCGTACGCTAGGAGAGTCCCGATGTTGCGTTCCGTTCTGATCGCCGGCCTTCTGATCCTCGCCCCGGCTTCCGCCATGGCGGCGAGCAGCGCGGCCACCGATCACGTGACCGTCCGGCTGGTCTCCGAGAGCCGGGCTCCCGCGCCGGGGAAGACGGTCACCATGGCGCTCGTGGTCGCGCCGAAACCCGGCTGGCACATCTATTGGGCCAATCCTGGCGAAACCGGCCTCGCGCCGGAGCTCGACTGGACGTTGCCCGAGGGCGCCATGGCGGGCGAGACGCGCCATCCGACGCCGACGAAGATGGTGGTCGGCGGGATCACGACCTATGTGCATGAAGGGCCGGTCACGCTGCTGACCGACATCATGCTGCCGGACACGCTGCGCAAGGGCGCGGCGCTGCCGATCAAGCTCGACGCGGACCTGCTGGTCTGCTCCGAGGGCGCCTGCGTGCCCCAGACGGTGTCGCTCGACCTGCCGCTCACCGTCGGCGACGGCCGGATCGATCCGACGGAAACCGATCTCTTCACGGCCGCCCGCGCCGCCCTGCCCGCGCCCATCGGCCGGCTCGTGCCCTATGCCGTGGCGGGCAAGGCGCTGACCCTGTTCATTCCCCTCGCCGATGCCGGCCGCGTCGCCTCCGCTCAGGTCTTCATTCAAAGCGACAACGTGGTGCCGGCCGGCAATCCGCAACGGATCACGCCCAGCAAGACCGGCCTGACCGTGACCCTGACCCGCAATAAATCGACGCCGGTCGACGGACTGGCGGGCGTGGTGCGGGTCACGCGGACAGACAAGAGTGTGGCCGGTTACAGCTTCATCGGCCGGCCGGGCGTCATCCCGGCCTACACACCCGCAGTTGGAGTCGACGCCTTATGGGCGCTTGGCGCGGCGGTCCTCGGCGGGCTGCTGCTCAATCTGATGCCCTGCGTCTTTCCGATCCTCAGTCTCAAGGCGCTGGCCCTGGCAAGGGCCGGTGGCGACGTGGCGGAGGCGCGAATCGAGGCGGTTGGTTATACCTTGGGATCGGTCGGCGTGTTGCTTGCGCTCGGCGGCGCGGTGCTGCTCCTGAAAGGCGCGGGCGTTGCCGTCGGCTGGGCGTTCCAGCTTCAGGACACCCGGGTGGTCACCATCCTCCTCCTTCTGGTGACGGCGATCGCGACCAATCTCGCGGGGCTTTATGAGCTGCCGTCGATGAGTTTCGCGGTCGGCCATCGCAAGGGCTTCGTCGGCGGCATCGGCACCGGGGCGCTCGCCGCGTTCATCGCGACACCCTGCACCGGCCCCTTCATGGCGGGCGCCTTGGGCGCGGCACTGGTCCTACCCGTTCCGGCGGCGCTTGCCGTTTTCGCGGGGCTGGGTTTCGGCCTGTCGCTGCCCTTTGTCGTCCTCGGCTTCGTCGAGCCCGCGCGCCGATGGCTCCCGAAGCCCGGTGCCTGGATGACGACGTTCCGGCGGATCCTGAGCCTGCCGATGTTCGCGACCGCGCTCGGCCTCGGCTGGATCGTGGGGCGTCAGGCGGGCGTGTCTGCCATGACCCTTGCCCTGGCCTCCGCGCTACTGCTCGGTGTCGGGTTGTGGTGGTACGGCTTGCGGCAGGTGACGGGCAAATTCACCCTCCCCGTCGCCCTGCCCTGTGTCGCCGCCGTGGCCCTCGGCCTCGCCGGAGCGGAGGCCGGCTCAGCGACGGCGCAAGCGTCCCATCTCCTCGCGAGTCAACCCTATACCGCCGCCCGGCTCGCCGAACTGCGCGCGGATCATCGGCCGGTCTTCGTCTATCTCACCGCCGATTGGTGCCTGACCTGCAAGGTAAACGAGGCGACGAGCCTTTCGGCCGCCACGGTCGCCGACGCTTTCGCCAAGGCCCATGTCGCGGTTCTCGAAGGCGATTGGACACGGCGCAATCCCGAGGTCAGCGATCTTCTCGCCGAACAGGGCCGCGCGGGCATTCCGCTTTATATCTGGTATCCGCGCAAAGGCTCGCCGAAGGACCTGCCCCAGGTCCTCACCCCTTCGATGCTGATCGACCTCGCGAAGGACGTCAGTCCAAATCGAGCTTGAACAGCTTGATCGCGTTCTCGCGGCCGATCTTTCTCCGATCCACATCGGAGACGACGGAGGTGGCGTCGAACCAGTCGCTGGCGTCCTCCATCCGCTCGAACGGGTAGTCGGACGAATAATAGACGTGGTCCTTGTTCATGACCTCGAGCGTGCAGCGGAACGGGGCGTTGTTGAAATTGCCGCTGACGGTGAGGTGGAAGTTACTCCGGAAATAGTCGCCGAGGGGCCGTGAGCCGCGATAGCCGCGGGGCGAGAAGCGCATCCGCTCCTCCAGACGCTCCAGCCCAAACGGGATGCCCTCGCCGAGATGGCCGAGGCAGATCTTGAGTGTCGGGTAATCCTCGAACACGCCGGAGCCGCACAGCCGGAGCGCATGGATCGAGGTCTCGACCGCGAAGCCCCAGGGCGCGCTCATCAGCCAGGGATGGCCCTCGTAGTTCTGGGCGCGCGATTTGATCTGCATCCGGGGATGGATATAGACCGGCACGTCGAGCGCGGCGACGGTCGCCCAGAAGCTGCGGTATTCCGGGATATCGTAATAGATCGCGGAATCGGGCACATCTTTCTGGGTGAAGCCGTTGATCATCGCGCCCTTGAAGCCCATTTCCTTGACGCAGCGCGTGAGCTCGGCCGAGGCGGCGTCCGGGTCCTGCATGGGGAGCGCGGCGAAGGCCCCGAAATTCTTCGGGTGGCGGATGACGGCGGCGGCCATGGCGTCGTTGCCCTTGCGGGCGATATCGATGGCGCGGTCGGTCTCCAGGATCGCCTGCACGCCCGGGGCATTCAGAGACAGGATGGCATATTCGATGCCGTTCTTGTCCATGCCCTCCAGGCGCTCGTCGTCGACATCCAGAATTTGACGCCGGAACGTCTCCCAGATATCCGATTCCGCCGCAAAGGGACGCGTCTGCTCCAGCGTCTCCGGGATGGCCATATGCTCTTCAAATCCGATCTTGCCGTGCAAGGCGCTTTCCTTTCCGCGAGTCCTTAAGTCAAGTTGGGTCGTTCAGGCCGGCACGTCACCGCATCGTGACGAGACGGTAGCCGAGGTCGCATTCGTCAAGGCCGACCAGATCGGAATACCGCTCCGCCCAGGCGCCCGTGTCCAGGTCGGCTGCTAGTTTCGTCAATCCCTCAGATACGTCCTTTAGCTTCCAGAAGGAAGAGATTGCGGCGCGAATTCTGGGATCCAGATAGGCCGCGGGCCGCCGCCAATAGGCGCAGAGGAAACCGTCCTCGCAGTCATGCGGTATCGGAACCGCGGAAATCTCCACCGGCCCGAGCCAAGTCTCGTAGTCCGTCATCCGCGGCATCTGCGCCTCGTCCAAGGTCACGAGGCCGGGAATGTAGTCCGTGAGCCAGAATCCGCGATAGGCCGGGTCGTAGGTGAGGAGGACGATCTTGCCCCGCGTCACCCGACGCATCTCGGCGACGCCCTTAGCCTTGTCGGACCAATGGTGAATTGTCAGGACCGCCATGGACGCATCGAAGGAATTGTCCTCGAAGGGCAAATCTTCCGCCTGCCCCTGGATAACGGCGGCGGCGGAGACACGGCGCTGCCGGATCATTTCCATCGACGGCTCGATCGCGGTCAGATGCCTGTCGGCGGGCTCATACGACCCCGCCCCGGCGCCGACATTCAGGACGGTCCGTGCCGGGCCCAATGCACTTTGGATCGCGCTTGCGATCCGGGGATCCGGCTTTCGGAGATCGGAATAGTTGACCCCGATCGTATCGTAGGCGGGACGCATCCGGTCCTCACGGCGCCTGGTAGCCGATGTTCTTGTTCACCCAGGCGATGAAGTATTTCATGTTGGGCGCGTCGGTGTGGCCGCCGTCATGCTGGCGCCAGGCGAGTTGGCCGTCGAGGAGGCCGTGATTGACGGGGGGCATCTCGGCGGTCTTGTAATCGTCGCCGACGCCGAGATCCTTTGCGCCCGAGAGACGATAGACCTGGCTGGCCGCGACGGTCGCGCGGTAGCTGCCCAGATGATCGAGCCAATGGGCGTCGCCCTTCTCCGGGATGCCGTAGCTGATGAAGGCGAGGCGGGGCGCGACGAGTGCGATCAACTCGTGGGAATCGACCGGCAGATCGCCCGCGTCCATGCGGCCGAACTTGGCCTTCTCTGCGTCGTATTTCATGAAATTGCCGGCCATCCAGTAATCCTCGCCGGTCGCGAGATTGCTGACGCCCTCGCCGTAGAATTGCGGCGCAGCAGCGTCGCGCCGCCCTTGCCGGACGAGCCGACCAGCACCATGGCGAAACGCTGGTCAAACGCCGCGGTGACCAGCGCGGCCTTGCCGTAACGCGAGACGCCCTCGATGCCGACATGCTTGGCGGCTATTCCGGGGAGCGTTTGGAGATAGGTCAAGGCCTGGCTCGCGCCCCAGGCCCAGGCCCGAAGCGCGCCCCAGTCGTCGGGCTTGCGCGGCTGGCCCTTGTTGACGAGGCCGATCACGCCTTGGGTCAGCCCCGGCGCGTTGTCGGCCTGAACGCTGGTCGGATCGAGCGTGGCATAGCCCCAGCCGGCATCGACCAGCTCATAGATCGATTGCGGATCGCCGTCGGCATTGCGCGGCGGGAAGCTGAACGGCACGGGCTTGAGGATTTCCAAGGCCTGGTGTCGCTTGAAGACATCGGCCAGCGCGGGATCCTGCTTGATGATGGCCGCCTTGAGCGCGGCGTTGATGCGGTCGCGCTCCTCGTCGGTCGGCTGGCTCGGCGCGGGAAACCCGCTGCGGCCGAACATGATCAGCACGGGCACCGGTCCCTTCGCGCGGGCGGGCAGAACGAGCGTCATCTTGATGTTCACGTCGATCGCCGGATAGGCCGAATTATCGACATGGCCGACGATCTTGGTCGCGATCACCGGCGTGAAGCCGAGCCGCTCGTTATCGGTCGCAAGCCGCTCCCATGTGACCTTGGGCGCGTTCTTGGGCACGAAACCGTATACCTCGCGCGAGAAGTCCTCGACGATCTCGGGCCGGCGCTTGTCGAACCATTGCTTCGAGGAGGTGACCTTCCGGCCGTTCTTCATCAACAGCGGATCGGGCAGGTCGGGATAAGGCGTGGCCTTGGACTCATCGTAATTCGCGTAATTCGGGCGAATCCTCGTCGCCCGACCGGCCGGGGCGCAGCTCGGTGATGCCGAGCTGGTCCATCATGTTGTGCCGTTCCTGCTCGGCGGTGAGCTGGACCGGCGGGGAGGCGTCGAGGCCGCGAAGGCAGAAACGCTTATGACGAGCGCACCAATAGCGCCGCCGAGCGCGATGGACCGCATGAGATCCCTCCCCCTTCTCGTCTTCCGTCCGCTCTGCTTAGCAGAACGCGGCGGCGGGGTCACGCAAGGTTGAAGCGGCTCGGGCATCACCCCCTCCTCGGCCTCCCCCATCAAGGGGGAGGAATCGATAAAGCGCTCCATAGAAGCCTCCCCCCTCGATGGGGGAAGGTTTGGATGGGGGTGATGCCTGCGCTGCCCGACGTAATCGACCCTAGAAGGCGAGCCAGCCGTTCCTCAGGGTCCAGAACATGCTCATCGCGCCGACGGCATAGACCGGTACTTTGATCAGCGCGCGCGGCCAGTCGACGCGCAGGAGCTTGAACGCGGCGACCCCGGCGAGAAGCGCGGCGATGAAGACGATCTGGCCGATCTCGACGCCGACATTGAAGAACAGGAATCCGGTGACCAGCTCCTTCTGCGGCAGGCCGACCTCCATCAGCGCGGCGGCGAAGCCGAGACCGTGCAGCAGTCCGAAGGAGCTCGAGACCACGATCGGAAACCGCCAGGTCAGGCTGCCGCGATCGCCGACCGCCGCCTCGCGGGCGAGGAACAGGATGCTGAGCGCGATGGCGATTTCGACCGGCGCTTCGGGGATATGCACGATCTTGAGGGCGGAAAGCGCGAGGCTGATCGAATGGGCGGCGGTAAAGCCGGTGATGGTGACGAGGGTCCGCTTCCAGGTGCCGGCGATCCACAACAGGCACACCAGGAACAGGAGATGGTCCGGGCTGGTGAGAATGTGGTTCATGCCGAGGAGCGTGTAGTCCCAGGCGACGCGGAGCCAGGTCTCGGCGGCGGGTACGGACCAGACAGTCGGTCTGGGGATCCAGCACCTTGGACATCCGTCTGCCGTCGAGCTCGTTGATGCGGATGATGGTGGTCACCGCCGGATTGAACTGCGGGTAACGGATCGCCACGGTGTTTCCGCGCAGGCCGTTGTCGCATTTGAACAGCTTACGGCTGCCCGTGCCCGCCGCGTCGGTGCAGCCCTGCGGCATCTCGATATAAGGCAGGTCGTAATTCGGGATGACCGGCGGCACGCGCCAGAACACGCTGAACACGTTCGGCTGGATCTCGTTGATCTCGACCAGGAGCGGGCTCACATTGTCCGCCCGCGCGGGCTGGACGGCGAAGCCAAGGACGCAGGCGAGAAGGGCGAGGACAAGGCCGCCTCACGATTTCGGCTCCTTCTCGGGCCGCTGAACCGCCTCGACGTCGACCTTGTAGGACTTGACGATACTCTCGACCGCCGCGTCGATCTTCGCCTTGCGGTCGGCTTCGGCGGCATCCGCCTTCACCCGATCCTTGACCTCGGCGAACGGCGGCGCGCCGCCTTCGGTCAGCGCCGTCACCATGACCAGCTCGACGCCGTATTTCGACTCGAACGGCCCCTGCCAGACGCCGGGCTCGGGCTTCAGCGCGAACACCGCATCGCCGAAGCTTTGCCCGAGATCGCCGGCGACATTCTGCTTGGTCTCGCCGACATAGTTCACGCCGTAGAGCGGCCGGTCGCCATGCCCCATGGCCCTGTCGAACGGCACTTTGTCGGCATTGAGCTTGGCAAGCTCGGCCCGGGCCAGGGCCTCGGTCTGATCGCCATGCTTCGACGCGGTCGAAAAAGACATGAGTGAAGGTGATCTCCGGCGGCTCGGCGTAGTCGCGCTGATGAGCGGCGTAATACTTCTCGAGATCGGCATCGGTCAGCGGCTTGGCGTCGGCGACGAAACCGCGGGTGATGATCTCGAGCTGCTGCACCAGCCGGCGGCGCGCGACATAATCCCGGTCTTCGAGCTTCAGGGACTTTGGCCTCGCGATACATCGCCTCTTCCCGGACATAGTCCTTGATCAGATCGTCGAGCGCGCTCGGCGACATGGTGTCGAGGATTTCGGCGAAATGCGGCCGATCGAAGGCCTTGGCGCGATTCTGCATGAAGTTCAGCAGATGATTGCGATCGACCACGATGGTCCGGTCGTCGCTCGCGGCGGCCTGGATGCAGCGCCAAATAGGCCGCGAAGACCGCCGCGCCGAGAAGCGCGAAATGCAGCAGGGGCTCGTGCAGAATCCGCCGGACAAGCGAGGGGTTTGCGTTCGGTCATGGACCGTCTCCTCACTTCTTGACCGGCGTGTACCAGATCGGCGAGGAATAGGCCCGCTCCTGGATGCTGGGTGGCTCCTTGATCTGGCGGATCTCTTCCGGCGTCAGGCCAAGCGCGACCGCATCGTAAACCTGCTGGCGCGGCGTCGGGATTTCCAGCACGCGGACATAATAGAAAGCGCGCTGGGCCGGCATCGAAATCCGGGTCCTGCCAGACGACGGCAAGCTCCGGGCGCGCCGATCGTGTTCGAATATTTGGCAGTCGTCAGGTCGACCGTGTTGCCGACCGGCGGAACCTTGCCGTTCGAATCCAGCTTGCGGTCGCCCGACCAAGCGACGTCATAGACCTTCTCATGGGTTTCGCCCGACTTGTCGAGCCAGCCCTTGACTACCTGGACCCGGTCAAGATTGGCGCCCGCGGGATCCTTCACCGCGCGGATCAGCAAGGACGGCGCCTTGCCGGACGGCGCATTGGTCAGATCGCCGCCCATCGGCACGCCGCGCTCATAGCCGAGTCCCGCCACGTCGGTCGCCCGGGAATCCCGCTTGCGGAAATTGAAGCCGCCGAACACGCGAAGCTGAATACGGGTGCCGGTGGTGGCGTAGACCTCGCTGCGCTTGAAGGCGGCGAAGATTTCCTTGCGGGTATTCTCCTTGGCCCAGACCGCCGCGTAGCCCGAGGCCGACAAAGTCCAGACCGCGAAATTGGTGCCGGAGCGATTCTTGTTGCGATCCTCTGGCAGGAGCCCGCGCGCGACCGCGCCGAAGAAATCGTCCTCGTCGGCGCTGGCGAGCCCGACATGGACGTCGGTGCTGCCGATCATGCCGAATTTGTAGGGATTGACGCCGACCTCATCCTCGATCTTGAGGCCGAGCATCAGGGCATAGCGCGCGTAGTCGGCCTTGTTCGGCTTCCATTTGAGCTTGCGCGAAAACAGCCCGTGATAGATTTCGAAATTGGCGAATTCGTCGTTGGGCGAGAGCGTCGGATTGACCTCGGAGGTGCCCTTGATCTGGGTGACCTCCATGACCCGCTCCCAGCGCGCCCGAGTCCGGGCGTAATCCGCCGAGATCGGGCGTCCGTCGCTGTCCACGTCCTGGAACATCAATCCGTCGGACATGTTGGAATTGTGCGGGATGGCGATGAAATCGGTGTGGAGCTGCTTCAATTCCTTGTCGAGCCAGGCCCAGAGATCCTCGGGGCGCTGGCTGTCGTACCAGCTATAGGGATAGAGCTTGCGGAGCGTATCGCCGGAGGCCGGGCTGAAGACGACGCGGTGCAGGTTGCGGCCGCCGGGGGTCGAGGAATATTCCCAGCCCGCGAAAGCGGTGAATTTGCCGGGGATGTTGTTGCGCTCGGCGGCGGCAATGGTCTCGTTCCAAGGAACCGCCTTAACCGGCTTATAGAGATCGAGCATCTGCTGCAGCGTCACTTCGCCGTTCTCGCGCTGGATCAGCATGAACACGGCGCCGGTGCTGGTCTTCTGCAATCGCGCAGGTGCCGGCCGGCCTGGGTCGCCATCAGGCGCGGGTCGTCGCGGTCGAGCATAGCCTGAAAGCCGTAAAGCTCGGCATGGTCCGAAACGACCAGGAAATCGAGCGGCCGCTCGATGGTCACGCGGGTATGCGCCGTCGGATGAATGACAGGGATGCCGCGGGCATAACGATAGGCCAACTCGGGGTCGACGGAAGTATTGCCGCCGGCATAGCCGTCGGTCGAAATGAGGTATGAAGATGGGTGTTGCCCCAATAGAGATGCGTCTCGTCCGCCGCCCGCGCACCGCCCGCAGCCGGCAACGCCGATACAGAGCGCCGCAAGGGATGCCCAGGCGGCCTGTCGAATGTTGAGTTCACAAAATTGATTTGTTGTCGTTTGCATTTAGCCCCCATCCCCCGTTTTGGCAGGATCCCGACGATATCGCGCGCTTGCTCGGCCCGCATAGCAATGACGAATTGGCCGGCCATTTCGCGCACTATGTCAACTTAGTATGGCCGGAAGACCCAAGCAACCCGGCTATCCTGACTCGCAGCCAGAGGAAAGTCACCATGTCCGTCGCCCCTAATCCCGATAGCCCCCGGCAGCGCCGCAAGCGCGCCGTGCTGCCCGACGACGACTCCGGATCAGCCGACGCCGGACGTGCCCTTGGGCCGGATCGTGCGCTCTTTGCGCCCCATCGCTGGCTGGTCGCAGCCCTCGTGCTGGTCTCGCTGGCCCAGGCGGCGGCGGGCGTTGTCTCGCCGTTTCTGTTGCGGGAGATCGTCGATAAGGCCTCCCCGGACAAAAGCGTCGCCCTGGTCAGCTGGTGTGCGGGCGGCATGATCGTCGCCACCACCGTTGCGGCGCTGTTCGGCATCGCCTCGACCTATCTATCGAACCGAATCGGCCAGGACGTGATGCACGACCTTCGAGTCCGGGTCTACGACCATCTCCATCACATGTCCCTGAGATTTTTCACGCGCACGCGTTCGGGCGAACTGCAGTCGCGCATCTCCAACGATATCGGCGGCGTCGACGGCGTCGTCACCAGCACGGCGAGCACCATCATCCAGAACGGCTTCGCGGCAATTGCGGTCGCCGGCGCGGCGTTCGTGATGGACTGGCGGCTTGCGCTGCTTTGCCTTCTCGTCGTGCCGCCGCTCCTGTTCATATCGCTCCGGCTCGGCCGGCAGCGGCGGGAGATCGCAAGCGGCAGGCAGCGCAGGCTCGCGGGCCTCGCGGGGCTGATCGAGGAATCCCTGAGCGTCGCCGGGGTGCTGCTCACCAAGACCATGGGGCGGGAGAAGCGACGTCGCGGCGCGCTTCGAAGGCGAATCCCGCGAGCTCGCCAAAATCCAGATGACGGCGCGCGATGAGCGGCCGCTGGATGATGCTGACCCGGCGGGCAAGCCTCACCACCATCCCGGCCATCGTCTATTGGGTCGCCGGGCTAGGATTGCCCATGGCGGCTCGCTTCTCACCATCGGCACGGCGGTGGCCTTCGCCAGCATGCTGAACCGCCTCGTCGCGCCGGCGACGGCATTGCAGGGCGTCGGCGTTCAGGTCTCCACCTCGCTCGCCCTGTTCGCCCGGATCTTCGAGGTGCTGGACCTGCCGCTCGACATGGCACCGCCCGCGAATCCGAAACGGCTGGAGCACTTGCGCGGCGAAGTGGCGATGGAGGGAGTGTGGTTCCGCTATGACGACGATGCCGACTGGACCTTGCGCGACGTCACCATGACCGTGCCGGCCGGGACGATGACGGCGGTCGTCGGCGAGACCGGCTCGGGCAAAACCACCCTCGCCTATCTGATCGCCCGGCTCTACGACGTCGACAAGGGCAAAGTCACGATCGACGGCATCGACGTCCGCGAGTTCGCCCCGGAGTCCCTGAGCGCCTCGGTCGGCCTCATCTCCCAGGATACCTATTTATTCCACGATACGGTCGCTGCAAATCTACGCTTCGCCGCGCCCGACGCCACCGACGAAGAACTTGTCGAGGCGGCGAAGGCGGCGCAGATCCACGATCTCCTCGCCTCTCTGCCGGAGGGCTATGCCACCATCGTCGGCGCGCGCGGCTACCGGTTCTCGGGCGGCGAGCGCCAGCGCCTGGCCATCGCCCGGATGCTGCTGAGGGATCCGCCGATCCTGGTGCTCGACGAGGCGACGAGCGCGCTCGACAACGATACCGAACGGGCGGTCCAGCGGGCGCTGGAGGAGCTGCGCCAGGGCCGCACCACCATCGCCATCGCCCACCGGCTCTCGACCGTGCAGAACGCCGACCAAATCGTGGTCGTCGAGGACGGCCGGATCGTCGAGCGCGGAACCCATGCCGAGCTTATTTCGGGCGGCGGCCGCTACGCATCATTGGCGGGAACACTGACGACCTGAGCGTTTGCCATAGTCCTGCTCGCGGTTTTTGACGCCGGTAAATCCTGTATACTCGCCGACCACGCGGTGGGGGCATGCCATGACCAAACGAAAGACACTCATCATTGCCGTCGGGATCGTCGTCGTTCTCGGCGCCGCGGCAGTGCCTCTGGTCAATCGCTACATCCATGGGAATATTCTCAGGATCACCATGGGCGGCGCCGGCGAGGTAACGAGTTGCCGCAGCAATTGGCCCGAGGACGCGCGGCATCCGAAGCCGGACGAGCCCGCCGGCATGGTGTGGGTTCCGGGCGGTACCGCGACGATTGGCTCCACCGAGGTCTATGCCGAGGAAGGTCCGACAAAGACAGCGACCGTGAAGGGCTTCTGGCTCGACCGATTTGAAGTGTCGAACGCGGAATTCGCCGACTTCGTCAAAGCGACCGGCTATGTCACCACGGCGGAAAAATCCGCCGGTCACGGCTTCCCCGAGAACGGCTCGGCCGTGTTTACGGCGGCGCCCAAGGAAGGCGATGGGTGGCTGTTCGTAGCCGGCGCCGACTGGCGTCATCCGGACGGGCCCGATAGCACGATCGTCGGACACGAAGACGACCCGGTGGTGCAGGTCTCGCTCGAGGACGCTGAAGCCTATGCCAAGTGGAAAGGCCGCGTACTTCCGACAGAGGACGAATGGGAATACGCCGCACGCAGCGGCATTAGCGGCGAGACTTACGCCTGGGGGAACGAGTTAACCCCCGACGGCAAATACATGGCCAATACCTGGCAGGGCTTCTTCCCGTTCGACAACAGTGGCGCCGACGGTCATATGGGGCGGGCTCCGCGGGGCTGCTATCCGCCGAACCAGTTCGGGCTCTATGATATGATCGGTAATGTCTGGGAATGGACAAAAAGCTTCTATTTTCCGAGCCATGATCCGAGCGAGCAGGAGACCGACAGGTTCAAGGCCGGCTACGATCCGCGTCAACCGGGCGTACCGGTCGCCGTGATCAAGGGCGGCTCCTATCTCTGCGCACCGAATTATTGCCGTCGCTATCGGCCCGCCGCGCGCTTTGCTCAGGAGACATTGCTGGGCACAAACCATATCGGCTTTCGAACCGCGCTCTACGCGTCCGGTCAAAACGACGAACCGGCGGCGCACTGACGGGCGACGGTCGCGCACACATTTCTGGTGGAGTTGCGCTGCGGCCCCTATCATAGGGTTCGGAATTTTCGAGAGTTCCTTCACCAATGGGGTGGTGATGTTTCGCCTCGCGCGCGGGTCCTGTCTCCGGTTTCTGCTTATCGGCGGGCTGATCGTGCTCGGCCTGACGGGGGTGGCCCAGGCCCATGAGGTCCGGCCTGGCTATCTGCAGATCGCCGAGGCGCCGGATCAGGCCGTCCACGTCCTGTGGAGGATGCCGATCCAGGGCGATTACGGGCTGCCCATCCGGCCGGCGCTTTCCTCGGGCTGGCTCGACGGCGCACCGGACAGCCGGATCCAGGACGGCTCCGAGTTGACCGAGCAATGGACGGTCGCCGCCCCGCACCCGCCGCTCAAGGGCCAGACCGTCCGGATCGAAGGGCTGGAAAAGACCATCACCGACGTACTTCTGCGCGTCCAGTTCGCGGACGGCAAGACTTTCTCCCGGCTGATGCGGGGCAGCGATCCGAGCGTGACGATCCCCTCGCTCACGTCGTCGTCGATGGGCCTCGCGAGCTATTTCCTGCTCGGCGTGCGGCATATCTGGAGCGGCGTGGATCACCTGCTCTACGTGCTCGGGCTGATGCTTCTGGTGCGGAGCGTGCGCGCCCTGTTCTGGACGCTTACGGCCTTTACTCTCGCGCACAGCATCACGCTCGCCGCCGCGACCCTCGGCATCGTCGATATTCCGCCCGCGCCCGTGGAGGCCTGCATCGCACTCAGCATCGTCTATGTGGCGGTGGAGCTGGTGCGGTCGAAGGACCGGCGAGTGCCGCGGCCCTGGCTGATCGCCTTTGCGTTCGGCTTGCTGCACGGCCTCGGCTTCGCAGGCGCGCTCCGGCAGGTCGGCCTGCCCGCCCATGAAATCCCGCAGGCTCTGTTCCTGTTCAATCTCGGCATCGAGGCGGGCCAGGTCAGCTTCGTCGCGCTCATGCTGCTGATTCTTGGCAGCCTGCGCCTCGTCCTGCCAGCGCTCGAGCTCAATGTCCGGCGCGCCGTGCCTTATGTCGTCGGCTCGCTTGCCTCGTTCTGGCTGATCGAGCGCTCGCTCATCGCTTTCCATTTCTTCACGCCCTAGGGAGCCTGCCATGACCGATCGTCTCAAGCTCGCCTGCAGCCTCGCCGCCCTGCTGATCGCAAGCGGGCTTGCGGGACCGGCCCTCGGCGCCGACGCCCTCCCCGCCCCCAATCCCGAGCGCAACGCCTATTTCGGCGATCTGCATCTCCATACCAGCATGTCGTTCGATGCGGCGGCCGCCGGCACCAATACCATGCCGGAGGACTCCTACAAGTACGCCCGCGGCGACACGGTGACCTATCTCGGCATGAAAGTGCGGCGGAACGTGCCGCTCGACTTCCTCGCCGTCACCGACCATTCGGAATATCTCGGCATCGTAAACGAGGCGTCCGATCCTAACGGCCCCTTCAAGGATACCGAGTTGGCCGCAAGAACTCGCGGGCAAGGCCATGCGGCAAGTCATGGGCCATTTCAGCCCGTCGGGATTCCTCGGTGTCGCCAAGCCGATCCCGGAATTCACGACCGAGAAGGTGCTTGAAATCGAACTGGCAGATCGAGGTCGCGGCCGCCCAGAAATATTACGAGCCCGGCAAGTTCACGACCTTCGTCGCCTATGAATGGTCGCCCATGCCGAACGGCAACCATCTCCATCGCTGCGTGATCTTCGAGGGCCCGAAATTACCCGAACCGGCCGTTCAGCTCGCTCGAACTCCCAGAAGCCCGAGGATCTCTGGAAATACGCCGAGCGGAACCGCAAGGAAGGCATCAAGTGATCCTGATCCCGCACAACTCCAATCTCAGCGACGGACTGATGTTCGCCTACAAGGATTCCTACGGCAAAGAGATCACGCGCGCCTATGCGCGCAGAACGCCAGATGAACGAGCCCCTGGTCGAGGTAGCCCAAATCAAGGGCACCAGCGAGACCCGGCCGGAACTCTCGCCGACAGACGAGTTCGCCGGCTTCGAGCTCGTGCCGCTCGTCATCAACGGCAAGCGCGAGCATCTGCACGGCAGCTATGTCCGCGACGCCTATAAGCGCGGGCTGGAGATCCAGGCCAAGGTCGGCGTCAATCCGTTCAAATTCGGCATGGTCGGCGATACCGATGCCCATTCGGGCACGTCCGCCACCGAGGAGGACAATTTCCACGGCGGCCTCGGCAACAACGACAGCCAGGCGGATCCGCATCGGCTGTTCACCCAGCCCGATCCAATCATGAACACGCCGATACCGTCCTGACGCCGGGCGGCCTCACGGGCGTCTGGGCCGAGCAGAACACGCGCGAGTCGATCTTCAACGCCCTGAAGCGCCGCGAGGTCTTCGCGACGTCGGGCGGACGCATGCGGGTCCGCTTTTTCGCGAGCTTTGGCTATAACGACGGGCATCACGAAGAACGCGGACTGGATCAAGGCAGCCTATGCCTCGGGCGTTCCGATGGGCGCGGACCTGCCGCATAGGGAAGGGCGCGCCGCGCTTCCTGGTCTGGGCCCTGAAGGATCCGAATTCCGGCAATCTCGACCGCATCCAGATCGTCAAGCTCTGGGTCGAAGAGCGGCGAGAGCCACGAGAAGGTCTATGACGTCGTCTGGTCGGGCGACCGCAAGCCCGATCCGGCGACCGGCAAGGTCCCGGCGGTCGGCAACACCGTGAACCTGAAGACCGCGACCTATACGAACACGATCGGCGCGGTCCAGCTCAAGGGCGAGTGGACCGACCCGGATTTCGATCCGTCGATCTCGGCGATCTATTACGCCCGGGTCCTCGAAATCCCGACCCCGCGCTGGCCGGTCTATCTCTCGGTCCGAAGCGGCGTGCCGCTGCCGGAGGACACGCCGAAAATCCACCAGGAACGCGCCTGGACCTCACCGATTTTCTACGATCCGAAGTGACAGCTACCGTCATGCGCGGACTTGATCCGCGCATCCACGCCTTGCGTTGTAAGGGAAGACGTGTATGGCCGGGCCTTCGCCGCGGCGAAGCGGCTACGGCCGCGCAGGCGAGTCAAGCCCGGCCATGACGATATCGCTTGAGCCGTCTTACTTCGACGGCGGGCCGGCCTGGAAGACTTCGATCGTGTAGCCGTCCGGGTCGGTGATGAAATAGACCTGGGGCGCGGGGCCGCCGTTAGTGCCCTTGGCCTGCTCGACCTTGTAGCCCTTGGCCTCGACAGTCTTCGCAAACGCGCCCGCGTTCGGCGCATTGAAGATCAGGCGACCGAAGCTCTGGCGGCCGTTCGTGGTCGGGAAGTCGGTGATGGCGATGATCGGCGCCTTGAACGTGCCGTCCATCGATAGAATCACCTCGGTGCCCTGGGCCACCTTCATCTTGTTCACCTGCTTCAGACCCATGACGTCGGTATAGAACGCGACTTCCTTGTCTTGATCCGGCGAATTCAGCGCCGCGCCCGCGATCATGGGCATGTCGGCGGCGAGCGTCGGCGCGCTTGCCAAAACGCTGGTGGAAAGTACGGCCGCAGCGGCCAGCAGAATCGTCTTTTTCATTACGTCACCCTCTCTCTTTTTCGGAGCCACCCCACTGACGTCGCTGCCTCGCGACCGGTTGCCGCGGCGGCCGGCGCCAACAGACCGGAACCCTAACGGAAATCGGCTCTGGAAACAGCACAAATCGCATGGGTTGCGCCTCGGATTGCTGCGTTGCATGATCATGATCAATGCCCGTCCCGGCCGGGTCTGTCATGTCTGCCGCCCATCGGGATCAACGACGCTTCGGGCCAGTAATGTTTACGCAATAATAACTACCGTATTAGTTCATAACGCGTATTAGCGGTGTGACCGGGCGTTCGCTCGGGCCGTCTTCAACAATTCAGCTCCAAAAAGAGACAGATCGATGAGCGTAGCCTCGAACAAGCTTACCGCGTCGGACAGGATGGGCCTCGGCGAAATGGGGATGCTTGGCGTCCTGATCGCCTGCACGGCCTTAAGCGTGATCTTCATCGCGCGCGCCCAGGACACGGGATTCCGCATTCATATGTTCATCGTGTTCCTGTCCGGGATCGCGGGGATCATCGCGGTCGGCAATTGGCGGATGAAACGGCTGGCCAACGAGGCCAAGGGCATATTCCTCCAGGGCAAGGACGGGGAGCTCGTCTATAACGACAGCGTGATCAAGGCGGGCGCGATCGCCTCGGTGATCTGGGGCCTGGTCGGGTTTCTGGCCGGGCTCTTCATCGCGCTGCAGCTCGCCTTCCCTCACCTCAATCTCGGCGAATACGGCAATTTCGGCCGGCTGCGGCCGCTGCATACCTCGGCGGTGATCTTCGCCTTCGGCGGCAACGTGCTGATCGCCACGAGCTTCTATGTCGTGCAGCGGACCTGCAAGGCGCGGCTCTATGGCGAGATCGCGCCGTGGTTCGTCTTCTGGGGCTATCAGCTTTTCATCGTCCTGGCGGCGTCCGGCTACGTCCTCGGCATCACCCAGTCGAAGGAATATGCCGAGCCGGAATGGTACATCGACATCTGGCTGACCGTCGTCTGGGTGATGTATCTCATCGTCTTCCTCGGCACGCTGATGCGACGCCGCGAGCCGCATATCTACGTGGCGAACTGGTTCTATCTCTCGTTCATCGTCACCATCGCGATGCTGCACATCGTCAACAATCTGGCGGTGCCGGACAGCATTTTCTCGTCGAAGAGCTACATTCTTTATTCCGGCGTCCAGGACGCGCTGATCCAGTGGTGGTACGGCCACAACGCGGTGGGCTTCTTTCTCACCGCCGGCTTCCTGGCGATCATGTACTACTTCATCCCGAAACGGGCGCAGCGGCCGGTCTATTCCTATCGACTGTCGATCGTCCATTTCTGGTCGCTGATCTTCATCTATATCTGGGCCGGTCCGCACCACCTCCATTACACCGCGCTGCCCGATTGGACGCAGACTCTCGGCATGGTGTTCTCGGTCATGCTGTGGATGCCGTCCTGGGGCGGTATGATCAACGGCCTGATGACGCTTTCCGGCGCCTGGGACAAGTTCCGAACCGATCCGGTGCTCCGCATGATGGTCGTCTCGGTGGCGTTCTACGGCATGAGCACCTTCGAGGGGCCGGTCATGTCCGTCCGGGAAGTCAACGCCCTCAGCCATTACACCGACTGGACCATCGGCCACGTCCATTCGGGCGCCTTGGGCTGGGTCGCCTATATCAGCTTCGGCGCGATCTATTGCCTCGTGCCCTGGCTTTGGAAGAAGAAGCAGCTCTATTCGATGAAGCTGGTCGAGGTCCATTTCTGGGTCTCCTCGATCGGCATCGTGCTCTACATCGTCGCGATGTGGTGGGCGGGCATCACCCAAGGCCTGATGTGGCGCGCCTATAACGATCTCGGCTTCCTGCAATATTCCTTCGCCGAGACCGTGCTGGCTATTCATCCGCTGTACATCATCCGGGCGTTGGGCGGCGGGCTGTTCCTCATCGGCGCCTTCGTGATGGCCTACAATCTCTGGCGCACCGTGGTGGGCGAGCCCGACCGCGAGGCGGTCGCCATGCCCGTCCAAGCGGCAGCCGAGTAGGAGGGCGCGATGAAATTCAACAACCAGTTCTTCGAAAAGAACTCGATCGCCCTGCTGATCGGCATCCTGATCGTGGTGTCCATTGGGGGTATCGTGGAAATCGCGCCGACCTTCTATCTCAAGAACACGATCGAGAAGGTCGACGGCGAGCGGCCCTATACGCCTTTGGAGCTCGCGGGACGCGACATCTATATCCGCGAAGGCTGCTACAACTGCCACAGCCAGATGATCCGCGCGCTGCGCGACGAGGTCGAGCGCTACGGTCATTACTCTCTCGCGGCCGAGAGCATGTACGACCATCCGTTCCAATGGGGCTCGAAGCGTACCGGG
Organism: uncultured Alphaproteobacteria bacterium; assembly: GCA_963732795.1. Lineage (GTDB taxonomy): Bacteria > Pseudomonadota > Alphaproteobacteria > CAVTAV01 > CAVTAV01 > CAVTAV01. The sequence continues at coordinate 1,025,321 of CAVTAV010000002.1, forward strand.
CCGGATCTTGCGCGGGTTGGTGGCAAATATTCCGACGAATGGCATGTGCAGCACCTGACCGATCCCCGAAGCGTAGTGCCGGAATCGATCATGCCGCCCTACGCCTTCCTCAAGAAGACGCCGCTCGACTTCAGTCATATCGACGAGGATCTGACCGCCAATCGCGACGTCGGCGTGCCCTATACGGACGACGACATCAAGAACGCCAAGCTCGATGTCTACGCCCAGACCCATCCGGACTCCGACGAGGTCGACGATTTCCAGAAGCGCTATCCGAAGGCCATCGCGCGCGACTTCGACGGCAATCCCGAGATGGTCTCGGAGATGGACGCACTGATCGCCTATCTCCAGATGCTCGGCACGCTGGTGGACTTCTCGGTCTACGACGCATCCGACAATTTGCGCTGAGGACACGACCATGCACCTCGATTACGAAACCGTCGTTCATTTCACCAAGTCCTGGGGCCTGATCTATTTCATCGTCCTGATGGCGATCGTGCTGGTCTACGCCTTCTGGCCCGGCAGCAAGAAGAAGTTCGACCGCGCGGCGCGGATGCCCCTCGACGACGACACCACCGATACGCCCGCGGCACAAGGAGCCGAAAACCATGGCTGACGATTCCCACCGCCAGGTCGACGACGTCACCGGCACCGAGACCACCGGCCACGAATGGGACGGCATCCGCGAGCTCGATACGCCGACGCCACGCTGGTGGCTCTGGACCTTCCTCGGCACGGTGATCTTCGCCATCGGCTACGTCATTGCCATGCCGGCGATCCCGCTGATCCACACCTATACCAAGGGTCTCCTCGGCTACTCCCAGCGCGAGGTCGTGGCCGAGCAGCTCGCCAATGCCAAGGCGGAACGGCAGGGCATGGAGAACCAGATCCTCGCTGCCGACTTCATGACGATCGAGCAGACGCCCAAGCTGCTGAGCTTCGCCATGGCCGAGGGTCAGGCGGTATTCGGCGACAACTGCGTTCCCTGCCACGGCCAGGGCGGCCAGGGCGGCAACGGCTATCCCAACCTCGCCGACGACAATTGGCTGTGGGGCGGCACGTACGATGCCATCTACACCACCATCCAGCACGGTATCCGCTCCGAGGACGCCAAGACCCGGATCAACAACATGCCCGCCTTCCTCAAGGACGGTCTCTTGAACAGCACGCAGGTCCATGACGTCGTCGAATACGTGCTCCAGATCTCGGGCCAGGACCATGACGCCGCGATGGCCGCCAAGGGCAAGGAAGTGTTCATGAACCAATGCGTCACCTGCCATGGCGAGAACGGCAAGGGCAACCAGGAGCTCGGCGCGCCGAACCTGACCGACGCCATCTGGCAGTTCGGCGGCACCCGCAAGGACATCACCGAGACCGTTTCGAATGCCCGCAACTACGTCATGCCGGCGTGGTCGTCGCGGCTCGATCCGGGCGTGATCAAGAGCCTCGCCGTCTATGTCCATTCATTGGGCGGCGGGCAGTAAAGAGTAACGAACGATGTCGACACCTTCCCTCGTCGATCTTGCGAACGGCCATCCGCCCCCGGCGGAAGGCATCGAGCGCGCCGATGTCGAAGCCGTCAATGTCGGCCGCGGCAGCATCTTCGAGAAGCGCAAGAAAATCTATCCCCAGCGCGTCCATGGCGCCTTCCGGACGTTCAAGTGGATCGTCATGGCGCTCACGCTGGGCATTTACTACGTCACGCCGTGGATCCGCTGGGACCGCGGGCCGGGCGTACCGGACCAGGCGGTGCTGATCGATCTCGCACAGAGGAAATTCTATTTCTTCTTCATCGAGATCTGGCCGCAGGAGGTCTATTTCGGCGCGGGACTGATGATCCTTGCCGCCTTGGGCCTGTTCCTCGTTACCAGCGTGTTCGGCCGGGCGTGGTGCGGCTATGCCTGCCCGCAGACCGTCTGGACCGATCTCTTCCTCGTCGTCGAACGTTTCTTCGAGGGCCGGCGCAACGAGCGCATCAAGCTCGACCGCGCGCCCTGGGCGCTGAGCAAGATCGCCCGCAAGACGGGCAAGCACATCGACCTGGCTGGTGATCGCGGTCGCGACCGGCGGCGCGTGGGTGTTCTATTTCGCGGACGCGCCGACCCTGGCGCATGAGCTCATCACCTTCGACGCGCCCATTTCCGCCTATTTCTTCGTCGGCCTCTTCACCTTCACGACCTATGCGCTCGGCGGTCTGATGCGCGAGCAGGTCTGCACCTATATGTGCCCGTGGCCGCGCATCCAGGCGGCGATGATGGACGCCGAGTCCCTCACTGTCACCTACCGCGTCGACCGCGGCGAGCCGCGGGGGCCGCACAAGAAGGGCGACACCTGGGAAGACCGCGGCGACTGCATCGACTGCCATCATTGCGTCGTGGTGTGCCCGACGGGCGTCGATATCCGCAACGGATTGCAGCTCGCCTGCATCAATTGCGCGCTCTGCATCGACGCCTGCAATTCAATCATGGACAAGATCGGCCGCCCGCGCGGACTGATCGGCTACGACACCGACGCCAACATCATCCGCCGCGAGAACGGCGAGAAAGAGCGTCTATCGTCCGATCCGGGCGCGCACTGTCATCTATGCCGTGCTGATCCTGATCGTCGGTGCGATCATGGCCTACGCCATGGGCCACCGGAGCTATCTCAATGTCGCCGTCCGGCCCGACCGCAGCCCGCTTTACGTCACCTTGTCGGACGGCCGCATCCAGAACGGCTATACTTTCAACATCCTGAACAAGCATCGCGACGAGGGTCGTTACAAGATCGAAGTCGAGAACATGGACGGCAAGGCCGAGGTCGTCGGCATCGGCGCGGACGAGAGCGAGGCCAACGAGCCCGTCGTGACCGTCGCGCCCGACGAGATCGCGGTCGGTCCGCGTCATCGTGCGCCTGCCGCGCGGGGCCGTGAAATCCGAGCGCATGCCGCTCGAGTTCGAGATCGAGGATCTCACTCACGGCGATGAGGCCGAGGTCCATACCGAGTTCCAGGGGCCGAAATGATGATAACGCGGGTAACCGGACGGGGCTTTCTTTTCGGCCTGATCGCCGTCTTCGCGGTGGTCTTCGCGGTCAACGGCGCTGTTCATCTATTTCGCGCTCGACACCTGGAGCGGCCTCGATATCGACAATTCCTTCGTTCAGGGCCTGTCCTTCGAGGAGGACATCCAGGAAGCCCATGAATGGAAGGTCGAGATCGACCCGAAGGAACAGGGCGCCAATCACGTCCGCATCGATGTCGAGATCAAGCGGATCGACGGCGGCACGACCATCGCCCTATTCGATCGACGCCGAGATCCGCCGCCCCGCCGTCGCGACCCAGGACCAGGACGTGCTGCTCCGGCAGATCGGCCCGCGGCATTACGTCGCCGAGATCGACCTCGCCGGTCGCGGCCAGTGGCAAATCCGCGTACGCGGCCGCAACCAGGACAAGGCCGTGTTGTTCCGAGCAGACAAGCGATTGTATTTGAAGCCATGACCGAGAGTTTCGTCGTCAGCAATATCCATTGCGCCTCCTGTATTCGGCGCATCGAGAGCGGCCTCGGCGCGATGCCGGGCGTCAGCAATGTGCGCGTGAACCTCACGACGAAGCGCATGGCGATCGACTGGGACAAGGCGCGGCTTTCGGCGGACGATATCGTCTCGCGGCTCAAATCCATGGGCTTCGAGGCGCGGCCGTTCCGCATGAACGCCAAGGCGGACCCCGCCAAGGCGCGCGACCGAGAGCTTCTGCGCTCGATGGCCGTTGCGGGATTCGCCGCCGCCAATGTCATGCTGCTGTCGGTCTCGATCTGGGCCGGTCACGACATGGCCACGGTCACGCGCGACCTCCTGCACTGGATTTCCGCGCTGATCGCGCTCCCCGCCGTCGCCTATGCCGGGCGGCCGTTCTTCAACTCCGCCTGGGCGGCGCTCAGGAACCGGCAGCTCAATATGGACGTGCCGATTTCGCTGGCGGTTCTTCTCGCCTGCGCCATGAGCGTCGTGCAGACCATGACCCACGAGCAGCACGCCTATTTCGATGCCGCCGTGACGCTGCTGTTCTTCCTGCTGATCGGGCGTTATCTCGACCAGCTTGCGCGCGGCAAAGCGCGTTCGACCGCCGAAAACCTGCTCGCCCTTCGTGCCGAGTTCGCCGTCGTCATCGGTGAGAACGGCGGTGCCCGGCGCGTGCCGACCGAGGAGGTGGAGCCCGGCGACCGCATCCATGTCGGCGCCGGCGAGCGCATGCCCGTCGACGGCCGTGTGCTCTCGGGCGAGACCGAGATCGACACCAGCCTCGTCACCGGCGAGTCGCTCCCCCGCGCCGTCGTGAGGGGCGAGGCGGTCTATGCCGGCACGGTCAATCGCGGCCAGCCGATCGAAATCGAAGCGACCGCCATCGACGACGGGACCCTGCTCGCCCAGATCGCCAAGTTGACCGAAAAGGCGCTCAACGGCCGCAACCGCTATGTCCGGCTTGCCGACAGGGCGGCGCGCATCTATGTCCCGGCCGTACATCTCGCGGCGGCGGCGACCCTGATCGGCTGGATTGCCGTCGGTGCGGGCTGGCAATCGGCGCTGATGAACGCCATCGCCGTGCTGATCATCACCTGTCCGTGCGCGATGGGCCTCGCCGTACCCGCCGTCCAGGTCGTCGCCGGCAATATCCTGATGAAGCGCGGCGTGCTCCTGAAGCAGGGCGACGGCGCTGGAGCGGCTCGCCGAATGCGACACCTTCGTTTTCGACAAGACCGGGCACGCTCACCTTCGGCAGCTTCGAGCCCGAGGATCTCTCCGCGATCGATCCCTTGACCATCGAGCGGGCGGCCGGTCTTGCCGCCGCCAGCCGGCATCCCCTGTCCCGCGCGCTCCTGCACGCCGCCGAGGCACAGCTCGGACATGCCGTCGCGCCGGCTAACGAATGTCGTCGAACGGCCGGGCCTCGGCCTCGAAGCCGAGACGAACGGCCTCAAAATCCGGCTCGGCAGCGCCATCTGGTGCGAAGCGGAAACCGAGCCAGGGCCATGAGGGCAGCGAGATCTGGTTCCGCGCCGGGACCGACGCACCGGTTCCTTTCCGCTTCCACGACCGCCTGCGGCCGGGCGTTTCCGACGCCGTCGCCGCGCTGGTGGCACGAGGTTGCACCGTGCAGATCCTCTCGGGCGACCGGGAAGAAGCCGTCGCCGCCGTGGCCCGTGCGGCGGGCATAAAGGACTGGGCGGCGGAGCTTCATCCCAACGAAAAGATCGCTTGGCTCGAAGACCTCAAGAAGGCGGGCCGGAAACCCGTGATGGTCGGCGACGGCCTGAACGACGCCCCGGCGCTCGCCGCCGCCCATGCCTCGATCTCGCCGGCCACAGGCGCGGATATCAGCCAGACCGCGGCGGATCTCGTCTTCAGCGGCGACAGCCTTTCGGCGGTGCCCCTCTCGCTCGAAGTCAGCCGGCTGGCGCGCCGCGCGATGATGCAGAATTTCGGCCTCGCCGCGCTCTACAATGTCTGCGCCGTGCCGCTCGCGATGCTGGGGCTGGTGACGCCGCTCATCGCCGCGCTTGCGATGTCGGGCTCCAGCCTGGCCGTCACCCTCAACGCCCTCCGCCTGCCGGTTACCACGCGGAGCAAGATGTCATGACCGCCCTCTTGTATCTCATCCCGGCGGCCCTGTTCCTCGGGCTCTTGGGCCTCGGCGCGTTCCTGTGGTCGCTCAAGTCGGGGCAGTATGACGATCTCGACGGCGCCGCCTGGCGCATCCTCGACGAGGACGATACGCCAAGCAATTGACGGTACGTCATCGCGAGGCGCGAAGCGCCGCGGCGATCCAGGCGGCATGGATTGCCGCGCTCCCTCGCAATGACGAGTTTAATCGCGTCCATTGAATGCCGACACCGCCTTTGCAATCGGCTCGGTGAGATCGATCGCGTTGGTCTCGTGCGGAATCGTGTTGCAGGTGACGATCCTCGCCACACCCGCCGCCCGCAGATCACCCAAAGCCGATCCCGCGAAGACGGCATGAACGCCGATGCAGACCGGCGCGGGCATCCCCGCCTTTTCGAGGCCGCGGACGGTCACGATCATGGTCTGGGCGGTCGAGATGATGTCGTCGACCAGGACCGGCGTGTAGTCGCGCCAGGTCTCGACGTCCGGCACGGCGATCTCGACGTCGCGGTCGCCGTGGCGGCTCTTGGTCAGCACGATATAGGGCGCGGCGGCATGGCCGGCGACGGTCGAGACCCATTGCTCGCTCTCGCGATCCGGCCCGACGAGCACGGGTCGCTCGACGTTCTCGACGATCCAATCGGAGATGACGGGCGCGGCATGCACGATCCGGCTCGGCACGGCGTAGATCTCGTCGAGCGAGGCACGGCGATGGAGATGGGGATCGACCGTGACGAGCCAATCGACCCAACGGCTCACTAGCCGTCCGAAATAGGTGGAGGTTACCGCCTCGCCGCGATGGAACCGCCGGTCCTGGCGCATATAGGCGAGATAGGGCGCGACGAGACCGACCCGGCTCGCGCCCAAATCCTTGGCGAGCGCCGCCGTGAACAGGAGCGGCAGCGCCTTGTCGTCGGGCTCCGCCAAGGTGTCGACCAGCACGACGGACCGACCCTCGACGTCGCTCAACAGCCGGACATAGGACTCGCCGTCCGGAAAACGCCGGAACTCGGCCTGCCCGACCTCGGCAGCAAGCGCCGACGCCAGGCCCTCGGCCAACGCCTCGTTTCCCGGCAGGGCGAAGATCAGGGGGGTCATGGGGACGGCTCGACGGTCATCACATGGGGGTGGGTTTTGACAAAGCCGAGGGCATAGCGCAGCTCACCCGGCGACTCCGCGTGGACGGTGAACAGCGGCTCGCCGGCTTCGACGAGGTCGCCGACCTTTTTGTGGAGCTCGACGCCTGCCGCGCTGTCGCCGGGCGCGCCCGCGAGCTTGGCGACGCGGGCGAGCAACCGATTGTCGATCGCGCCGACATGGCCGGCGGACGTCGCCTCCACGGGGTGGGTATAGCGGCGCGACGGGCGGCTCGCGCATGCCGCCTTGCGCCTCGCAGATCGCCTGGAACTTCTTCCAGGCCTCGCCGTCCGCCAGGATCGACGACGCGACCTCCGTCGCCTGGCCTTCATGCAGCTCCGTCGCGAGCTCGATGAGAGTGGCGGCCAGAAGAACGGCGCGCTGCTTCAGGTCGGCCGAAGCCTCCGGCTTGTTCTGCAGCACTGCCAACACCTCGCGCGCTTCGAGCGCGGGGCCGATGCCGCGCCCGACCGGCTGGCTTCCATCTGTAATTACGCTGCGCGCGACAATGCCGAGGCTTGCCGCGACGTCGATCAGATGATCGCTCAAGACGTCGGCATTCTCGCGTGAACGGACCTTGGCGGTCGGCCCAGTCGGCAGATCGAGCACGAGATGGGTCGATCCCGCCGCCGACTTCTTGGACAACACGGACGCCACCAACTGCCCCTCGCTGTCGATTTCCAGCGCGCGTTCGACCCGAATCAGAATGTCGTCGGCCGGGCTCAAACGCACCGAGCCGCCCCAGACGATGCAGCCGCCCTCCTGCTCCACCACCCGGCGCATCGCGCTGAGATCCAGATCGACCGGCGCCAGCGTCTCCATAGTGTCGGCGGTGCCGGCGGGCGAGGTGATCGCGCGGGATGAGGTCTTGGGCATGATCAGGCCATAGGCCGTGACGATCGCGACGACGATCGGCGTGGTTCGATTGCCGGGCAGGCCGCCGACGCAATGCTTGTCGACGATCGGCGTCGTGCCCCAGCTCAGCCGGTCGCCGACATCGACCATGGCGCGGGTGAGGCCGAGGATTTCCCGCCGATCGAGATGATCGCCCGCGCAGGCGGTGACGAAGGACGAGACATGGACGTCGGAATATTGGCCAGCCGCGATATCCGTGATGATCGCGTTCAGCGCGTGGTCGTCGAGCCGATGGCCATAGACCTTGGCGCGGAGATAGCTCAGCGAATTGACCGTCGGCGCGTGATGGACGGTGATCTCGTCGCCATCATGGGCCCGCAGGCGCTGCCAGGCGATATGGGACAGGCTCGCCTCGTTGTGATGGAGCACGTCGGAGCCGATGACATGCAAGGTCGCGATGATGCTCTGCTGGCCGTGGCGCGACCTCGACCCGGGCATGCGGCCCGAAGCCCTCCGACCGGCAGACATGGCAGTCCGCCCGCATATAGATCACCGATTCCTGCGACGTGTCGATGCCGAGATCGCGCAGTCGCAGGAAGTTGTGATTGGCGTCGTTCGGCGGGGCCTCGTCGGTCATGTCGTCCTCAATCGAGCCGGTCGCACATCGCCGAGTTTCGGCACATGGTTGCCCAGCCGAGATCGTGGGTGATCTTCTCGGCAAACGTCGCGGAGGCCTGAGCCTCGCCATGGGTGACGAAGGTCAGTCGGGGCGGCGACCGAAAGCCCGTCAGCCAGTCCATGAGCTCGGATTGGTCGGCATGGGCGGAAAACATTTCGAGCCGGCGCACCTCGGCGCGGATCGGCACCATCTGGCCGTGGATCTTGACCTCCTTCTCGCCTCGCACGATCCGGTCGCCGCGCGTGCCCTCGGCCTGAAAGCCGACGAACAGGATCGTGTTGCGGCGGTCGGGCGCGAAATGCTTGAGGTGATGCAGGATACGCCCGCCCGTCGCCATGCCGCTTGCCGAGATCAGGATCATCGGCATCTTGCTGTGGTCGAGCTTTTTCGAATCCTCCGCTTCACGCACATATTCGGCAACCCCGCAGGCGGCGCGGGCGGTCTCGTCCGAGAGCTTGTGGATCTTGTGGTGCTTGCAGAAAAGCTCGCTGGCATTGATCGCCATCGGGACTGTCGAGAAAGACCGGCAGGTCGCCCGCGATCCGGTCGGTCATCTTGAGCCGATAGATATGATAGAGCAGCGTCTGCGACCGGCCGACCGCGAAGGACGGAATGATCACGCTGCCGCCCCGCCCGACGGTCTCGTTGATGACCGCTTCGAGCGCGTCCTCGGGATCGGCATGGTCATGCAGCCGATCGCCATAGGTCGATTCGCACGATCAGGTAGTCCGCCTCGGGAATCTTGACCGGATCGACCATGGTCGCGGTGTTGGGCCGGCCGAGATCGCCGGAGAACACGATCTTCTCCTTGCGCCACGTCAACGTGACGGTGGCCGCGCCGAGAATGTGGCCGGCAGGCTGAAGGCGGAACGTCAGGTCATCGCCGAGCTTGAAGTCGGCATTGAATTCGACGGCACGCAGGTATTTCAGGGTCTGTTCGGCCTCGCGCTGGTTGTAGAGCGGCTCGGCCGGATGGTGCTTGGAGAAGCCCTTGCGGTTGGCGTATTCCGCATCGCGCTCCATCAGATAGCCCGAATCCGGCAGCAGGATGCCGCAGAGATCCTTCGTGCCCTCGGTGCAATAGATCGGGCCGCGATAGCCCGAGCGGATCAGCACCGGCAGATAGCCGGAATGATCCAGATGGGCATGGGTCAGGATCACCGCATCGAGGCCGGCCGGATCGATCGGCGGGGGCCGCCAGTTGCGGAGGCGCAGCTCCTTGCGGCCCTGAAACAGACCGCAATCGATGAGCAGGCGCTTGCCCGCGATCTCCAAGAAGATATTTCGAGCCGGTAACCGTACCGGCCGCCCCCAGGAAGCTAATTTTCATATGTGCTGCAATTCGTTAACTGGTGCTGACGGCTTCCGCCCCCGTGACGACGTCCAAAAGCTCCGCGGTGATCTCCTCCTGCCGCAGATGATGATGCTGGCGGCCCAAAGTCTCAAGCTTGTCGCCGATATTGTGGTCCGCCGCAGACATGACCTGAAGCCGCGCGCCGTTCTCGCTGGCCAGGGATTCCATGATCGCGCGGGTGATCTCTCCGAACAGATATTCGTTCGAAAGCCGCTGCAGGAGCACGAAAGGATCGAGCTGGTGCAGGGGCGGCCCCGCGCTCGCCGACGCTTTCAGAAGGGCCGGGTCCAGCGGCAGGATATCCTGCGCCACGATCTCGTATTGCCCGCCGGACTGATATAGTCGCGAAGACGACCCGCGCCGCCGTAACGTCATAGAGCCGGTCGGCCACCCGCCGCGCGACCAACGGCACGCCGCCGATATGCGTCGCCATGGCCGCGTCCCAATCGACCTTGAGGCCCGCCTCCTCCGCCAGCGCCGAACCGCGCCGGCCGATGATGCCGAGCGCCGTGCCCGGCGTTAGCTCCGCCCGCGCCCGCTCGATCAGACGGTCGTTGAACGCACCGGTGAAGCCGTGCTCCGAGCAGACGGTGATAAGGACCTTCTTCTCCCACGGGCATGGGCCGCCCCGACGCGGCCTGCTCTTCAAGCAAAGTCGCGTTCTCGGCAATGGCGCGCTCGACGACCCCGGCATAGCGGCGAATACCGGCGAGCGCCCCTTGCGCCTCCTGGACCCGCGACGCCGCCATCGCGCGGAGCGCACGGATCAGATCGCGCAGTTCGTTGAGGCTGGCGATCCGGGCTTTGAGCCGGGGAGCTGTTCCATCTCAGCCCGCCTCCGGTTTCGACGGGCGATGGCCTGAACGCCCGCGAGCAGCGCGTCGTGATCCTCGTCCGACAGCGCGCCAGTCGATTCGATGCGGGCCGCCAGTTGCGGGCAGGGCTCGGCAGGCACCGGCCGATGCGCGCCTTGAAGGCTTCGACGGCATCGAGGTCGAGATCGTCGAGCGCGCCTTCATTGACGGCGACGAGGAGCGCGGCCTGCTCGGCGAGCGAGACGGGATGAAAGGTCGTCTGGAGTCAGGATCGCCCGGATGCGGCGGCCGCGCTCGATGGTCTTCTTGGTGCGCTCGTCCACCATGGCGCCGAAGCGCGTGAAGACCTCAAGCTCGACGAACTGGGCATAGGCGAGTCGGAGCTTGCCGGCGAGCGCGCTTGATCACCGGCGCCTGGGCCTGACCGCCGACGCGCGAGACGCTGAGCCCACATTCACGGCCGGCTTCTGGCCCTGATAGAACAGCTTCGGCTCCAGATAGATCTGGCCATCGGTGATGGAGATGAGATTGGTCGGGATATAGGCGCTCAGATCGCCCGCCTGAGTCTCGGCGATGGGCAGCGCCGTCAGCGAGCCGCCGCCCGCCGCTTCGTTCATCTTTGCCGCACGCTCCAGGAGCCGGGCATGGATGTAGAAGATATCGCCCGGATAGGCCTCGCGCCCCGGCGGCTTGCGCAATAAAAGCGAGAGTTGGCGGTAGACGATGGCGTGCTTGGTCAGATCATCGATGACCAGCAGCACGTCGCCGGCCCTTGTCGCGGAAATATTCGGCCATGGTGCAGGCGGCATAGGGCGTGAGCCATTGCGCGCCGGGCGGGGAGTCGGATTCGCCGATGACGAAGACACAGCGATCGACTGCGCCGTGCTCGCGGATCGCGCCGACGACCTGCACTGACAGTCGCGGCCTTCTGGCCGATCGCGACATAGACGCAGATCACGTCGCGTCGACGCGCTGATTGATCATGGTGTCGACCGCGATGGCGGTCTTGCCGGTCTTGCGGTCGCCGATGATCAGCTCGCGCTGGCCGCGCCCCAGAGGGATCATGGTGTCGATCGACCGTGAGGCCGGTCATCAGGGGCTCGGCTCACCAGATCGCGCTCGATGATCGCGGGCGCGGGCCGGTCGATCGGATCGCGGCGCTCGGGACTGATCGGCGGGCCATCGTCGAGCGGAGTTCCGAACGGATCGACGATCCGGCCCAGGAGGCCTGGCCGACCGGCACGCGAACGATCTCGCCGGTGCCATGGACCTTGGAGCCGGCCGAAATTTCCTCGCCGCCGCCCAAAAGAATGCAGCCGATCTGATCGATATCGACCGTAAGCGCCAGACCCATCGTGCCGTCCTCGAACCGCACCAACTCATCGAGGCGCGTCCAGGGCAGGCCCTTGCACCGTCGCGACACCGTCGCCGACTCGTTCGACGATGCCGACATGATCGAGCGAGGCCGACGGCTCGAACCCGGCTGACCGACTTCCTTGGCCTCGGGCAGCCAGCGTGCATGTCGTCAGTGAGTCGCGCCATCACGGGTCAGCTCTTGTTCGGCGGATTTCAATTGGTCGGCCCAGGTGAAGCCCAGCACGGCATGGGGAAAGTGAAGCGCCGCGCCGCCGATGATCGCGGGATCGACGCGGAATTGGGGCTTGGGGCTTGGCGCCAAGAAGCTTGGCCAGCGCCTCCGACCATCGCGTCTGCTCATCGGTCGAAAGAGCATTGGCCGTGACGACCTCGAACGTCGCGTCCTTCTCGGCCAAATCCTTTGTCAGCCGCTCGCGCTCCTCAGGCGGCAAGGCGTTGTATTTGGCCTCGATGGTCGCAAGGAAGGCCTCACTCGGCGAACCGGCTGACGTGAGCAGCTTGCCGGCGAGCGAGGCGGCGAGGCCGGCGACATCGCTCTTGACGCCGGCGACGGCTTCCCGCCTCTCGTCCTCGATCGAGGCCTTGGCGGCGCCGAGCATCTTGTCGGCTTCGGCTTTGGCGTCGCCCAGGATCTTCTTGCGGTCCTGATCCAGTTCGTCATGGGTCTTCTTCAGCATCTCCTGGCGTTCGTCGCCGAGCTTGGCCTCCTCCGCCTCATACTGCTTGCGGGCGGTCTCGGCCTCTGCCTTCGCCTGCTCGGCCTCGGCACGCGCCTGATCGACCTCGGCCTTGCGCGCCTCAATGATGCGCCGGACCGGGCGATACAGAAATCGCGTCAGCAGCCAGACCAGGACGAGGAAATTGACGGCCTGGAGCGCGAGCGTCCACCAATCGATGGTCATTTCAACCTATGAACGGGATTGGCGAACAGGACGAGCAAAGCGATGACTAGGCAGTAGATGGCCATGGTCTCGATCATGGCGAGACCGACGAACAGGGTCCGCGACAGGGTGCCGGCCGATTCCGGCTGGCGCGCGATGGCGTCCATGGCGGCGGCGACCGCCCTGCCCTCCGCCAAGGCCGGCCCGATCGCTCCGAAGGAGACGGCGATCACCGCCCCCAATATGCTCATGATTTCCGGTGTCATGTCACTTTCCCCTCATGCCTCGACGCTACCGACGGCCGCGCCGATAAAGACGGCGGCCAGAACCGTGAAGATGTAAGCCTGGATGATCCCGATCAGCACGCCGAGCACCATGAATGGGATCGGCACCAACAGCCCCGCCAGGAACACGACGATCGCCAGCACGAATTCGTGGCTCATCATGTTGCCGAACAGGCGGACCATCAGCGAGAAGGTGCGCGTGATCTCGGACAGGACGTTCAGCGGCGTCAGGAGCACGCTCGGCTGGGTGTAATGCCTGAGATAAGGCCCGAGGCCACGCCGCTTGATGCCGAAGAAATGGACCGAGAGAAACACGATGGCCGCGAGCGCGGCGGGCGTCTCGATATGGCCGGTCGGCGGCTGCACGTCGGGCAGGATGGCCGAGACGTTCGCGACGACCAGGAAGATGAACAGCGTTGCGAGCAGCGGCACATAGGTCCAGGCATCCCGCTGGATGATCGCCTCGATCTGATCGCGCACCGCATCGACGACGATTTCCAAGGCGCTCTGCAAGGGCGTCGGCTCGACCGAGGCGCGGCGGAGCCCGAGCCAGCTTACCAGCTACGAGCAGCCGCCATGATCACCCAAGTCGTGACCACCGGCTTCGGTGATCGGCACCGGGCCGATATGGAATAGAACCAGCGCGCGAGAGCGGATTGCCTTCCATCGAGCTCAGGCCCTGACAATCCGGCGCACGGCGAATCGCGCCATGAGGAAGCCGGCAAAACCGACCAGCAAGCTCAGCGCGCCATGCTCCACGAGGAGCCAGAACACAACGCCGACAAGCACGATCCGGATGCCATAGAGCACAATGATCTCGGCCGTCGGGCCGTCCATCAGATGCAGGCGGACCGTGCGGAACAGCAGGAAGAAATAGACCAGGCCGACGGCGAACCCGGCGGCGAGGGCGATGGCAATGCGTCAGTGGTCGGGATCGTCGTCATGACTTATGCATCCTGTTCCAGGCCAGATAACCGCCGAACGCCACGCCGAGCACGATCAGCGCGCCGGTGAAGGTGATGCCGGTCCCGAGCCGCATGTCAAGCCACCGACCCAGCAAGCACGCCCAAAAGCGCCGGGATGACGATCAGCCAGCCGAGCGAGCCGAACATCGAGAGGTTCTGCCAGAGCGGCCGTTCGCCTTCCTTCTTCCAGCGCTCGCGCCGCTCGTCGCTGCAGTTCGATCGCGCGCCGCATATTCTCCGAGCCGTGATTGCCGTTGGACATGTTCACGATCAATCGCTCCCGAATTCCGCGGGCTCCCGGGACAGGCCGGCGTCGAGACTTGGCGGCTGGCCGCGCGGCACGGGCTGGCGGCCGGCCTCCAGATAGCGCTGGATCTGCCGGATCGCGGCGAGATGGAGCCGGCTCGCCGAGACCCGGGATTCCTCCTCGGCCTCGGCTTCATCACGGAAGCGGGTCAACACCTCGTTTTGCAAGGTATCGAGGTCGTCGCCCGCTACGGCCTGCCGAGTCGCAACCTCGACCGTCTCGCCGTCCCGCACCATCAGCACGCCGCCGCGGCACAGCGACATAATGCTCCGCGCCCGTCCGATCGCTCCCAGGTGATGACGGAGATCGCCAGCACGGTCAGGAAATCGGCATGGTCGGGCAGAATGCCGAAGGCGCCGGTCTCGTCCTCGGCCCGGACATGGTGGACCGAATCGGCCTCGACGACGACGGCGGAGGGCGTGGTGACGATCAGCTTCATGCGGCCTTCCCCTCCCGGAGCGGCTCGCGGCGCGCGCGTCCTCAAGCGTGCCGGTCATGTAGAAAGCGCTTTCGGGGATGTCATCGGCCTTACCGTCGAGGATTGCGCGGCAGCCCTTGAGCGTATCGTCGAGCGAGACAGACATGCCTGGGCGGCCTGTGAATTGCTCGGTCACTGCGAAAGGCTGGGTCAGGAACCGGATCAGCTTGCGGGCGCGGCCGACGGCCTCGCGGTCGGAGCGCTCAGCTCCTCCATGCCGAGGAGAGAGATGATCTCCTGAAGCTCGCGATAACGTTCGAGAAGCCGCCGCACCTCCTCGGCCAGCGCATAATGGTCGTCTCGCCCACCACGCGTGGATCGAGCAGCACCGAGGTCGAGGCCAGAGGATCGATCGCCGGATAAAGCCCCTCGCTCGCCATCTCGCGGCTCAGCACGATCGAGGAATCGAGATGGGTGAAGGTCTCGGCGACGGCCGGATCGGTGAAATCGTCGGCCGGCACATAGACCGCCTGGATGGACGTGACGGCGGCATCGCGTGTCGAGGCGATGCGTTCTTCCAGCTCCGCGATCTCGGTGGCGAGCGTCGGCTGATAACCGACGCGGGAGGGCAGCCGTCCCAAGAAGCCCCGAAACCTCGCTCCCGGCCTGGACGAAGCGGAACACATTGTCGATCAGAAAAGCACATTCTCATGCTCGACATCGCGGAAATACTCGAGATCGCGAGCGCCGTCATGCCGACCCGCCAGCGTGCGCCGGGCGGCTCGTTCATCTGGCCGAAGACCAGCGCCGTGCGGGCGATCACGCCGGATTCCTTCAAATCCAGCCACAATTCGTGGCCTTCGCGGGTGCGCTCGCCCACCCCGGCGAAAACCGAGATGCCGGCATGCTTCTCGACCGTGCTGCGGATCAGCTCCATGATCAGCACGGTCTTGCCGACGCCCGCGCCCCCGAACATCGCCGCCTTGCCGCCGCGCGCCAAGGGCGCCAACAAATCGATCACCTTGATGCCGGTGAGGAAGAGTTCCTGGGAGCCGTCCTGCGCGCTCAAGGGTGGCGCCTTGGCATGGATCGGTCGGCGCGGCACGTCGTCGGCGAAGGCTTCGCCGCGATCGATCGGCTCGCCGATCACATTGACCATCCGGCCGAGCACCGCGTCTCCCGCCGGCACCAGGATCGGCTTGCCGGTATCCCGCGCCGCGACCCCGCAGCGAAGCCCTGCCGTCTCCTGCATGGCGACGCAGCGGGCGGTGCGCGGATCGAGATGCTGTTGGATCTCGAGGGTCAGGCGCCACGCCCCGTCCCATTCCACGTCGAGGGCCGTGTTTATCGGCGGCAGGCCGGCATCGGCGAAATCGACATCGACAATCGAGCCGCTGACATGGCGGACCCGGCCGATCCGTGGCTGCGGCGCCGCGTCACTCATGCCTCTGCGACATCCTCCATGATCCAGGCCTTGGCCTCGGCGAGCTCGCTATCGGCGAAGGCGCGCATCAGGTGGGGATAGAGCGGCGCGAACAGCCGGATGGCGTCGGTGATCCAGGCCGAATCGGTGACCACCGCCAGGCGCTCGATCTCGTCCCAGCGCGACAGGCCGAATTTGAGGTCCGACCATGCCGCGCCAGGGGTCAGGCCGTCGAATCCCGCTCCCAAATGGCACAGCATGCGGATCGAGCCGAACTTCTCGATGCGCCGGTTCGCCTCGGGGATCAGCACGTCGCGATAGTCCTCGGCGCTGATCCTTCCCTTGCCTTCGACGGCGAAGATCCGCTCGGGAAAGCCGCTCGCGATTTCGATCATGGCGTCTCTCCTTGGGTTCTGATTTTCGGGGCCGGAAGACCCCGCGCAGGTCTTGTCCATCCTGCGCGAAATCCTATGTCGATGCTAGAGCAACGACCATAGGGAGTGTCACACGCCGAGGCGCACAATCTCGTTTGACCGGAATCAAAGTTCCGCCCGGCGGGCGGCCCTACCGTCTGCCAAGCCGCAGCCGAGCGGCAGTGAAACATCACTTTCGTTCTGGAGACGAACCATGGCCAAAGCACCCAAGAAAGCACCCGCAAAGTCCACCTCTAAGCCCAAAGGCCAAAGCAGCGGCCCCCACGGCCAAGAAAGCCGCGCCGGCCCCGGCCGCATCGGGCGGTCTCGACGACGTCTTCACCAGCCTCGCCAATATGCGCCGCGACATGGACCGCATGTTCGAGGAAATGTCCTCCGATTTCGGCCTGTTCCCCCATCGCTGGCGGTTCCCGAAGCTGACCATGCCGAAATTCGAATCGGTCGCCTGGCCGAGCGAGCCAAAGGTCGACGTCGCCGAGACCGACAAGGCGATCACCGTCAAGGCCGAACTGCCGGGGATCGAGGAGAAGGACGTCGATGTGACGGTCGGCGACGGCTATATCTCGATCAGCGGCGAGAAGAAGACGGAGACCGAGAAAAAGGAAAAGGGCGGCTATTTGCAGGAGCGTTCCTACGGCTCGTTCCACCGCTCCTTCCGCCTCCCCGAGACGGTCGACGCCGACAAGATCAGCGCTGATCTGAAGAAGGGCGTGCTGACGGTGACCCTGCCGAAAAAGGCCCAAGCCGCCGCAAACGCCCGAAAGGTGTCGATCAAGTCGGCGTAAGGTCAACCGTTATCGGCCGTGCGCTCCTGGCCTTAATCCTTGCCGGCTGTGCGGACCAGGGACTTGGCGCTCGCTATTCGGCTTTCTCATAGGTCATCGCGGTCAGATCCAGCCGCCTGGCCCAGGGATCGATCTCGCCTTTTGGGCCGTCCGCGTTGAAATCGATGATGGAATCGCCGTTCGGGGCCATTTCCGGCCAGGTTGGGAGATCCTTGCCGTTCGGATTGCCGGTCTTAGCGAAGTTAGCCCAATAGGTGTTGGCGGCCTGGGCAATGGCTTCGTCTTCCGGGGCGAGCTTGTCGCCGTATTTGGCTTTAACGGTATCGAACACATACGGGATTTCGCTCGCATGGGGCGCGCCGGTTTTCCAGTCGCCGCGCATCGATTTGGCGACATAGGAGAAGCGATAGACATAGGCGGGCCGGCCCCGGAGCTCGACCATCCGGGCGACGAAGCGGGCAGGCTCGATCATGGTCTTGTCCATGGCGATCTTGCTCGCGACCGCCCGGACGTCGCCGGTATTGTCCGGGTCATACGCCTTGCGGGCCTCGGCTGCGTGATCGCCGAACGGGGCCAGGGCCTCGTCCATGGTCTTGGCGAAGCCGAAGCCGATATCGGCGCTGTTCGCCCCGATCATGACGGGCACTTTGGCGGCGGACCCGGCCTTCAGCGCCTGCTCGATCGTGGCGGTGACGATCTCGCCATCGAGAATCGGTCCACCGACATAGGTTCCTCCTGCCTGTCCCATGGTCGCCATGTTGAGGCCGTTTGTTATCTTTTCCGCCGAGACCGCGCGCAGATGCTCGAGCGCGGCGGGACCGGTTCCATCGATGCCGAGGCTTTCGGCAAGCTTGACGCCGACCTGCTCCGCCGAGGGCTGACCGTTCGGGCCGGGCGTGCTCAAGGGCCGCCCACCCAACAGATTGCCGCGCCCGCCGCCGAATTCGCAGATTGCTTTGGCGAACAGGCCCCGCGCCGCCGGCGAGGCCAGAAGCGCCAGCACCGACGCGCCGCCCGCGGATTCGCCGAAGACCGTCACATTGTCGGGATCGCCGCCGAACGCCTTGATGTTGTCCTGCACCCATTTGAGGGCCGCGATCTCGTCCATATAGGTGTAATTGCCGAGGGGTTCCTTATTGGCCTTGGCTTCCTTCGTCAGCGCCGGGAAGGCGAAAAAGCCGAACCGCCCGACCCGGTAATTGAAGCTGACCAGGATGACGCCCTGCTTGGCGAACTGGCTGCCGTCATAGACCGCCGGTGACGCCCCGCCATTGACGAAGCCGCCGCCGTAAATCCACACCATGACGGGAAGCGGCGTCCGCGACGTCTCCGCCGGCCGCCAGACATTGAGATAAAGGCAATCCTCGCTCGGCTTGGTGCCGAGGGGCGCCGCATCGGACGGGAACGGCACCTGCATGCAGTCCGGCCCATACGAGGTCGCCTGCCTGACGCCAGACCATGCCTTGACCGGCTGCGGCGGCCGCCACCGATTGGGCCCAACCGGCGGCGCCGCGAAGGGAATGCCCTTGAACGACAACACGCCGTCCGCCACGGCCCCCGTCACCTTGCCGCCCTGGACCGAAACCGTCGTCGGCGACGGCACGGGTCCATGCCCGCTCTCGGCGGCCCATGCTCCGCCCGTGAGGGACTGCGTAATGACGAATGCGAGCGCCGCAGACGCGGCGAGCAGAATCCCGAATTTTTCGGTCCAACGGAGCGATTTCCACGCGCCCATCTGTCCGTTCCCCCTAGAGCCGGAAGGCCGATGAATACGGCCCGCCAAGCCTCAAAATGACAGCGTTGTCATGAGTGAAGCATGGAGAAGCGGATGGGTCAATAGAGGGTGCTCCTTGCTCCCCTCCTCGCCCCCTGCCATAGTTTCCCATCCACTTACCAGCGACAGGGCCGATGATGGGCGCCAGAGCGGGCGGCAGGCGGGGGCGGAGCCGCGTGACGATCGAGGACGTGGCGGCGCTCGCGGGGACGTCGCTCAAGACGGTCTCGCGTGTCCTCAACCACGAGCCGAATGTCAAACCCTCCACACGGGCACGCGTCATGGACGCGATGGTGACGCTCGATTATCACCCGAGCATGTCGGCGCGCAGCCTCGCGGGCGGGCGCTCCTCGGTCATCGGGCTGACCTACGGCCATCCGCGACCGAACTATTTCGTCGACGTGATGAACGGCGCGATCGACCGCTGCGAGGAGGCGGGGTTCCATCTCTTTCTCTATCCGACCAGCCTGGGCGACACCGGTCTCGCCGGCAAGATGGCGTCGGTCATCCGGCGCGCTCATCTTGACGGCTTCGTGCTCACGCCGCCGATCTCGGACGACGCCGAGCTGATCGCGCAACTCGATTCCATCGGCCTCGCCTTCGCGCGGATCACGCCTCGGCGCAATCTCGACCACCCGTCGCCCTATGTCGCGCTCGACGACCGCAAGGCGGCGGAGGACATGACCGAGTATCTGCTCTCGCTCGGCCATCGGCGGATCGGCTTCATCATCGGCGACAAGCGCCATCCGGCGGCTCAGGCGCGGCTTGAAGGCTATCGCGCGGCGCTCGGCGCCAACGGGGTGCCCGGCGGCGACGCATTGGTGGTCCAGGGCTCGTTCACCTTCGAATCCGGCCGCGAGCAGACCCGCGCCCTCCTCAAGCTGGACGAGCCGCCCACCGCGATCTTCGCCAGCAATGACGAAATGGCCGCCGGCGCGATCATGGCCGCCCATGAGCAAGGGCTGACCCTGCCGCGCGACCTTTCGATCGCGGGCTTCGACGACACGTATATCGCCCAGACCGTCTGGCCGCCGCTCACCACCGTGCATCAGCCGATCCACGACATGGCCTATGCCGCGACCGGCCTGCTGCTCGAAATGCTCACCTCCCGCAAGACGCCCGAACGCCTGGAGACCTTCCCGCATCACATCGTCGTTCGCGGCTCGACGGCCCCGCTCAGAGAGCGCAGGGGACCGAAAGTGACACAGCTCTAGACCCCCTCAAGCAGGAAAGGGAAAAACCATGGATGAGACGAACCGATCCGACCTGACACGCCGAATGATGCTTGCCGGCCTTGGCGCCGTGCCCCTTGTCGCCCTTGGCGCGGCACCAAGCTCGGCGCAGACGGTGAGCCCGACCAAGGCCGAAGCGGAAGCCCGGGCGGCCCTGAAGGACGCGA
Source organism: uncultured Alphaproteobacteria bacterium (assembly GCA_963732795.1). GTDB lineage: Bacteria > Pseudomonadota > Alphaproteobacteria > CAVTAV01 > CAVTAV01 > CAVTAV01. The sequence goes on from CAVTAV010000002.1 coordinate 1,045,845, forward strand.
AAGGCACCAAGCTTGTCATCCTGGGTACCGGCGGAGGGCCGTTGCCGATGGTGCCGAGCCGCCACCGCTTCATGACGTCCCACGTCATGGTCTCGAACGGCGCGGCTTATGTCCTTGATTTCGGTCTCGGCGTCACCAACCAGTTCGCCCGAACCGGCCTATCGTTCCAGGACGTGCGGTCGCTCTTCATCACCCATCACCATCCCGACCACAATATCGAGTACGGCCCGTTCCTCATCATCGGCTGGATCGGCGGCCTGCCGCTCACCGTGAAGGCATACGGCCCGCCGCCCTTGAAGCACATGACGTCGGGCTTCCTTGACGCGTGGCGCGCGACCGTCGATTTCTGGGCAGAGGACTTCAAGGTGCCGCCGCTTCACAGCCTGGACGTGACCGAGATATCGGCCGTGGGACCGGTCATGGAGGACGAGAACGTCAAGGTTTCCGCGACGATCGTCAACCATCCCCCAGTCAAACCCGCCCTCGGCTATCGCTTCGACTTCCCCGACCGCTCGATCGCCTTCTCCGGCGACACGACGCCGGTCGAGGCGATGGCCAAGATCGCTGCCGGCGCCGACATGCTGGTTCACGAGGCCATGGACTTGGAGGCGGAAGCAACCGGCCTCAAAACCAGAATCGGGAATGGCCTGGCGGCGAAGTACGACATCACCATGGCGCATATGCGCGCCGATCATTCGCCGGTCGAGGATGTCGGCCGTATTGCCCAAGAAGCCGGCGTGAAGACGCTGGTTCTGTCGCATCTCGTGCCCTCGGACGGCGTCAAAGACGATGTCTGGCGAGCAGGCGCAGCAAAGCACTTCAAGGGCGAGATCATCGTCGCTCACGACATGATGGTCCTGTAATCCTCTCCGCGCCAGCCGCTTTAGCACTGCGTTGCGCGAGGTTGCCGCTATCGGCCGAGCGTTGTATGACAGCGTTGTCATTCGAGGCTGCGGTGAGGAGAAATATCGTGAGATTCGGATTGGAATTCGGCCGGGGTTTGGGGCCGATCGCCGTCGCGGCAGTTGCGTGTTGTATGATTTCCGCGGCGGCGATTGCGGCCGAGGCGCCGGTCTATAAGAACCCGAAAGCGCCGCTCGAAGCGCGGGTCGACGATCTCCTCGGCCGGCTGACCCTTCAGGAGAAGGTGTCGCTTACGGCGGGCGGCAGTGCGTTCGGGACGGCGGCCATCCCCCAGCTCGGCATTCCGGCGATCGAGTTCTCCGACGGACCGAACGGCTTGCGCTCCAATGCGGGCGACAAGACGACGGCGTTTCCGACCGGCGTCGCGATGGCGGCGACCTGGGATCCGGCGCTGATCCAGCGGCTCGGCGCGGCGATCGGCGAGGAAGCTTTGGCAAAGGGCATCCGAGTTATGCTCGGCCCGAACGTCAATATCCAGCGCACGCCGCTCGCCGGGCGCAATTTCGAAAGCTATTCCGAAGATCCGTTGCTCGCCGGCGAGATCGGGGCGGGCTGGGTCCGGGGCGTGCAGAGCAAAGGCGTCGGCACATCGCTCAAGCATTTCGCCGCCAACAACCAGGAGTTCGAGCGCCAACGCTCCTCCTCCGACATGGACGAGCGGACGCTTCGAGAAATCTATCTCCCCGCTTTCGAGCATGTCGTGAAGGAGGCCCATCCCTGGACGGTGATGGCGTCCTATAACCGGCTGAACGGCGTCTATGCCTCGGAAAACCCGCATCTAATGCGCGATATCCTGAAAGGCGAATGGCACTATGACGGCGTGGTGATGTCCGACTGGGGCGCGACGCACTCGACCGTGGCGGCCGCAAAGGCGGGGCTGGATCTCGAAATGCCGGGGCCGGGGCAATATCTCGGCACACGTCTTCTGCCCGCCGTGCGCGACTGGCAGGTGCCCGAAGCCGATATCGACGACAGCGTGCGGCGTATGCTGCGGCTGATCCTCCGTACCGGTGTTATGGACGGCAAGCCCTTGCCCAAGGGGCAGGTCAATTCCGGCGCCCATCAGGACATCGCCCGTGAGGTCGCCGAGCAATCCACGGTGCTCCTCAAGAACGACGCCACGGTGTTGCCGTTCGACAAGAGCGTCATCAAGACCGTCGCGGTGATCGGGCCGAATGCCGACCAGCCGGCGATCGGCGGCGGCGGTAGTGCCCAGGTGACGCCCTACCATATCCTGACGCCTTTGGGCGCGATCGAGGCCTATTTCGGGAACGACGCGAAGGTCACCTATATCCCCGGCGCGACCAATACCCCTGCCCCGCCGATCGCCGACGCCCGGCTGTTCAGTCCGACCGAAGGCCGCACGGCGGAGGGCCTGACGGCTCGGTATTTCAAGGACTCTGAGGCCAAGGGAAAGCCGGTCAAGCAGGAAGTCGATACCAGCCTCCTGAAGATGGGCTTCGGCAACGACGTCGCCGCCAAGACCGGCGGTGCGTTCACCGTTCAATGGCAGGGCTATTTCTGGCCGCCGCGCGACGGCTCCTACGAATTCAGCCTCGTGACCGCCTCTGGCGGAACCCTGACCATCGGCGATACGACGGTCATCGGCGACAAGACGCCGGGCGAAGCCAGCCCAATCATGAACTTTCTGCCGGTCAAGATGCATCGCGGCTCCATCGCGCTCAAAGCCGGCCAGGCCTATCCCGTGACGCTCACGATGCAGGCGGGCGCCGGCTACCGCGCCATGGCGCTCGGGCTCCAGTCACCGACCGGCACGATCGAGGAAGCCGCGAAGGCCGCCCACGATTCCGACATCGCGATCGTCGTGGTCGGGTCCTCGCCGACGACCGAGACCGAAGGCCGCGACCGAACGTCGATGGACCTTTACGGCCGGCAGAACGCGCTCGTGGACGCCGTGCTCGACGCCAATCCGAACACCGTCGTCGTGGTCAATGTCGGCGCGCCGGTGACCATGCCCTGGATCAACAAGGCCCGCGCGGTGCTGTTGCAGCTTTTTCCCGGCCAGGAGGACGGCGAAGCGCTCGCGAATGTGCTGTTCGGCGAGGTCAACCCGTCAGGCCACCTGCCCGAGACCTTCCCCATGCGGCTCGAGGACAACCCGGCCTATCTGTTCTATCCGGGTACGCGCCACGCGACCTATGGCGAGGGCGTGTTCGTCGGCTACCGCTATTATGACACCAAGAAGATCGAGCCGCTGTTCCCCTTCGGATATGGGCTGAGCTACACCCATTTCGGCTTGAAGGACGCCGCCGTCAGTGCCTCGAAGGACACCGACAAGCCGGTGGACGTCGCTGTGACGATCACCAATGACGGCAAGCGCGACGGCGCCGACGTCGTGCAGCTCTATATCCACGACGTCGAGGCCTCCGTGCCGCGCCCGTTCCAGGAGCTCAAGGGCTTTCGGAAGGTCAAGCTCAAGCGCGGCGAAAGCCAGACCGTTCATTTCGCCCTCGGCCCCCGCGCCTTCTCCTTCTATGACGAGGACACGCACGGCTGGGTCTGCGAACCCGGCGCCTTCACCGCCCGGATCGGCGATTCCTCGCGGGATATCCGGCTGGAGAAGCGATTCACCCTGGACGCCGATTGCCGGCTGGCAGCGCGTTAAGCTCCCAGGAACGCAATGGTTCTGAGTTCGATGCTCTCGCGAGCGGGCGCGTCGGGTGCCGTTTCCGGGTCCTCGAAAGCGCTATGGGCGGTCCATTGGGTCCGAGAGGCGTCGGAATCGAAGAGCTTGAAGGCAAGCGCCTCTTCGGGCCGCATTTCCGGGACGTAATACCAGCGGTGGGCCGGGTTATAGGCCAGATTGAAGCCATAGAGACTCGGCCGGCCGGGGTCGCCCAGCCCGCCGCGGACCTCGCTTTCGAACAGATCTTTACGCTCGACCGTGCTCGCGTCGCAGAGCGCCAGCGGCACGCGCTCGACCGTGCGGATCGGCCGCCATACGTTGATCAGCATGTAGCGGCCCATGAGCCATTTCTCGGCTTCTTCCTCGCCGAGGATATCCTTGCTGGTCTGACGCACCGTCCTGTCGCCGTAATCGACATGGGCGCCGAAGGACGGCAGGCGACCGTCGCCGACATTCGGATCGTTGCTCCGCAGCATGGTTCCGAAAGTGATCACCTTGGCGGCGCCGGTTAGGCGCTTGATGAGGGCGATGACCTCGGGGATATAGACCCGCTCGACCTCGCCGGCGTCATAGAAGGTCCGCACCGCGCTCGGCTCGTTCAGCAGTACGAAACCGTTGCGCTCGAAGGACAGCCGGCCGGCGATCGGGCGCACATCCGTGATCGTGACCTCGTGCATTTCGGTCGGCCAGTAGGACTTCTTGCGATCGGTCGGATAGAAGATCGCCTTCTCGCCGCGCACCACATAGGTCATCGGTGCGCGGACCGAATGCGCCGCCCCTTCTAAATCCGTCATACAAGCCTCCTCGACACCAACCATATGCCTAGTAATCCAATGCCCGGGCCCTAAAATCAATCGGCTGCGACCATGGGGCACGGGTGTTTCCATGGGCGTTCGTTGGTATAGTGCCTCCGCACCGCCCGTGAATCTTGGGGAGTACTTTCCGTGACCTCGAATCCCGTCAAAGACGTCGATGTCTTGATCGTCGGAGCCGGCCCGGTCGGCATGCTGTCGGCCTTGGCGCTCGCCCAGGCGGGCGTCAGAACGCTGGTGATCGAAGCCGATCCCAAGCTCAACGACTCGCCCCGCGCGGCGGTCTATTTCGCATCGACGATGGTGGCGCTCAAGGATCTCGGGATCCTGGACGAGCTCGAAACCCTCGGCCTCAAGATCGATACCTTCGGCTTCCATGTGCCGGAATTCGATTTCCATACCACCGTTTCCGCGAAATGCATGACCGGCATCACCTATGACTACAGCCTGCATGCCGGCCAGGACGTGATCGCCCGCGTCGCGATGGAGCATGCCAAGAAGCTCGGCGCAGAGGTGCTGTTCTCCCACAAGCTTACCGGCCTCAAGCAGGATGTCTCGTCGGTCACGGCCGAGGTCGACACGCCCGACGGGAAGGCCGAGATCAAGGCCAAATGGATGATCGGCGCGGACGGCGCGCGCAGCGCGACCCGCCGCCTGCTCGATCTCGAGTTCGAGGGCCATACCTGGTCGAACCGCTTCGTCGCGACGAACGTCTATTGTGATTTCGAATCCCTGGGCTACCAGCCGGAGAACTTCGTCTGCGACCCGGAATATGGCGGGGTTATCGCGCTTCTCGATCGCGAGGGGCTCTGGCGGCTGACCTATCAGGAAGACGGCAGCACCGATCCCGACACCTTCATGGAGCGCCTGCCGGAGAAATACGCCCATTTCATTCCGGAAGGCACGCCGTACAAGATCAAGATCGCCCAGCCCTATGCCATTCACCAGCGCTGCGCCGAGCGTCTCAGGGTCGGCCGCGTCATCCTCGCGGGCGATTCCGCCCATGCGACCAATCCCTGCGGCGGCCTCGGCCTGACGACCGGAGTGTGGACCGGACTCATCCTGAGCGATCTTCTCGCCGCGATCTTCAAAGGCGACGAGGACGAAACCATCCTCGACCGCTTCTCCGACGAACGCCGCCGCGTGTTCTGGGAAGTCACCTCGCCCGGCGCGACCGAAAACAAACGCATCATGGAAGAAACCGACCGCGAGAAGCGGCTGAAGGACATCGAGGCGGTTAAGGCCGCCCACGACGATCCGGCCATGGCGCGTCTCCAGATGCTGTTCCCCTTCCGGGTCATCGGCGACACGCTTCGGGACGGCTCAAGATGGGCAAACGTCGATCCGACCCCGGCCGCCGGCATCGAGATCGGCAAGCGCGCCTCTCAGATCGCGTGATCTAGGTCTGGATCGGATAACACTTTCTCCGTCATGCCGGACAGCTCGGTTTGCCAACGGCATCAAAGATGCCGGGCAGACCGGCTTCCGGGATGACAAGGAATGTGTACGGCCCCTAAGCGGCCTTCGGCGCGGCGGCGAGGAGCTTGATGACTTCCTCGTCGCTCACCTGGTCGAAACGGCCGTAGAACAGGCTGATCGCCCTGAAATGGGCCGGTGATTCCAGGCAGATGAGATCGTCCACCTCGGGCGACAGGCTCGCGACCGTATCGGGCGGCGCGACCGGAACCGCCAGAATGAGGCGCTTGGGATTGCCGCGCCGCAAGGCCCGGAGGGCGGCGCGCACCGTGGCGCCGGTCGCGAATTCCGTCATCGACGACGATGACCGTGCGGCCCTTCACCTCGTAGGCCGCGTTGTCCCGACGATAGAGCCGGTGCCGCCGGTCGATCTCCTTTAGAAGCCCTTCTTCTTCGCGTTCGAGATAGAACCGCGAGATGCCGAGTTCCCGAACCAGCTCGTCGTTCAGCACGACCTCGGGGGATGTGCCGTCGACGATCGCGCCAAGCGCCAGCTCGGGCTGCATCGGCGCGCCGATCTTCCGCACGATCAGCACGTCGAGCGGCGCCTTCAGACGCTTAGCGATCTCATAGCCGACCGGAACGCCGCCGCGGGGCAGGGCGAGAACGATCGTATCCGGCCCGGCATAACCGACGAGGCGCTCGGCCAGCATCTGCCCCGCTTCGGTACGGTCCTTAAACATGGCGGGCGAACCAATCGATGGTGAGCGCGACGACTTGATCGAGACATCCCGGCTCTTCGAAGAGATGCGTCGCGCCGGGGATGATTTCCAAATGCGTCGGGCAGGTCATCTGCGCCATAGCGTCTCGGTTGAGATCCAGCACGACGTCGTCACGGCCGCCCACGATCAGGAGCGTCGGCACGCGCACCTCGGGAAGCGCCGATCCGGCGAGATCCGGCCGGCCGCCCCGAGAGACGACCGCTTTCAGACGGCCGGGATGCTCCGATGCGGCGACCAGGGCCGCCGCCGCGCCGGTGCTCGCCCCGAAATAGCCGATCGAAAGGCCCTCGACGTTCGGCTCGTCCAGGAGCCAATCGGTCGCCGCCAGAAGCCGTTCGCCGAGCAAGCCGATATCGAAGACATTGCCGCGATTTTCGGCCTCCGGCTCGGTCAGGAGATCGAACAGCAAAGTCGCGAAGCCGGCGTGTTGAAGGGCGCCGGCGACCATACGGTTGCGCGGACTTAGACGGCTGCTCCCGGAGCCATGGGCAAAGGCCACGACGGCTTTCGCTGCCTCGGGGACCGCCAGCGTTCCGCGCAGACCGATCGGCTCGATCACGACCTCCCCACTTCGCGCGGGAACTCCGTTTTTGGCGTGCTGCATGTCGCGGTCCGTTCACGTATATCCGCTAGGGTCCACCCTAACGAGTTGCCTTTCGCCGCCATTGACGCAAATCAACAAACGGCGGCGGCACTTGTCTTAGCTTGGATGCGTTCGGGGCCGGGAGACGCAGAGATGACGACGGAATCCACCCGCTATATTCGATGGTTCGAGACGCTCGGGCTCGGAGACGTGCCGCTCGTCGGCGGGAAGACCTCGTCTCTCGGCGAGATGTACTGCACGCTGACCGGTGAGGGAGTCCACGTCCCGAACGGCTTCGCTGTCACGGCTGAGGCCTATCGCGACCTCATCGCCGCGCCCGGCGTGCTTTCGCGGCTCGAGAAGCTGCTCTCCGGAGTCGACAAGCGCGATGTGACCGATTTCGCACGGCGCGGGGCAGCCTTACGCAAGCTGATCTACGAGACGCCGCTACCGGACGAGCTCGTCCGCGACATCGGCCACGCATACGAAGCGCTCGAAGCGCAATACGGCAGCGGCGTGGATGTCGCGGTCAGAAGCAGCGCGACGGCGGAGGATCTGCCGACGGCTTCATTCGCAGGGCAGCACGACTCCTATCTAAATATTCGCGGCAAGGCCCACCTGATCGACGCCTCCAAGCGCTGCTTCGCCTCGCTCTTCACCGACCGGGCGATCGGCTACCGGATCGACAACGGCTTCGACCATTTCAAGGTGGCGCTCTCGATCGCCGTGCAGAAGATGGTGCGGTCGGACGAGGCGGCGAGCGGCGTGATGTTCACCCTCGACACGGAGTTTGGCTTTCGCGACGTCGTTCTGATCAACGGCGCTTTCGGGCTCGGCGAGAACGTGGTCCAGGGCGCGGTGGACCCGGACGAGTTCCTGGTCCACAAGCCAACCTTTCTCGCCGGCCATCGCGCGGTCCTGCAGCGGCGTCTGGGCGCGAAGCAGTTCACGATGATCTACACCAAGCGCAAGGCTCACAAGCCGACCCGCAACGTTCCGACCAAGCGCGACGACCGCGCGCGGTTCTGCATCACGGACGACGAGGCGCTGACGCTGGCCGGTTTTGCCATCAAGGTCGAGAAGCACTATAGCGACCATGCTGGCCACGCCATGCCGATGGATCTCGAATGGGCCAAGGACGGCGAGACGGGCGAGCTGTTCATCATCCAGGCCCGGCCCGAGACGGTGGTCTCGCGGCGCGAGCGCGGCAAGTTTTACCAATACAGTCTCAAGGGCAAAGGCAAGGTTCTGGCGACCGGCCGGGCGGTCGGTGAGAAGATCGCCCAGGGCAAGGTGCGGGCCGTGACGGATTCGGCCGGGCTCGCCCGCTTCTCCGACGGCGAGGTGCTGGTCGCGGATACGACCTCGCCGGACTGGGAGCCGGTGATGAAACGTGCTGCCGCCATCGTCACCAATCGCGGCGGCCGGACCTGCCATGCCGCCATTGTCGCGCGCGAGCTCGGCATTCCCGCCGTGGTCGGCGCTGGCGACGCAACGGCTCGGCTAAAGGACGGGCAGGCGGTCACGGTGTCCTGCGCCGAGGGCGACGACGGCCATATCTATGCCGGGGCCGTGCCGTTCGAGATGACCGAGATCGACACCTCGGACGTCCCGCGCCCGCGCACCAAGGTCATGATCAATCTCGGCAATCCGGAAAGCGCATTCCATATGAGCTTTCTGCCGAATGACGGCGTGGGGCTGGCGCGGATCGAGTTCATCATCGCCGAACACGTCAAAGCCCATCCGATGGCGCTGTTGCATCCCGATCGCGTCATCAACAAGCACCAACGGCGCGACATCGAGCGGCTGATCCAGCACTATCCGGATGGCGGGGCGTTCTTTATCGAGAAGCTGTCGGAGGGCGTCGGCACCCTGGCGGCGGCGTTCTATCCCAAGCCCGTGATCGTCAGGATGTCGGACTTCAAGACCAACGAATATGCGAACCTGTTGGGCGGCCGGTCGTTCGAGCCGGTCGAGTCCAACCCGATGATCGGATTCCGCGGCGCATCGCGCTATGCCCATCCGAATTACGAAGAAGGCTTCGCGCTCGAATGCGCCGCCTTGAAACGGGTGCGCGACGACATGGGGCTGACCAATGTCCGCGTGATGATCCCGTTCTGCCGACGCGTGCAGGAGGCGGAAGCCGTGCTCGCGGTGATGGCGAAGAACGGCCTCAAACGCGGCGAAAACGGACTCGAAGTCTTCGTTATGTGCGAGATCCCGAATAATGTGATCCAGATCGACGCGTTTGCGAAGCTTTTCGACGGGTTTTCGATCGGATCGAACGACCTGACCCAGCTCACCCTCGGCGTGGACCGGGACTCCGAGATCGTCGCCTTCGATTTCGACGAGCGTGATCCCGGCGTAATGGAAGCGATCCGACAGGCGGTCGTGGGCGCACGGCGCAATCACCGGCATTCCGGCATTTGCGGCCAGGCCCCGTCCGATTTCCCCGAATTCGCCGAGTTCCTGGTGCGCCAGGGCATTGACTCCATCAGCCTCAATCCCGACACGGTCATCCCCACGACCTTCAGAATCGCCAAGATCGAGGCGGAACAAGCAGCCGATCGCCGACGTTCCGTCGCGGAGTGATGGAGCGCAAAGGCCACGCGCCGTATGATGCCTTGAGCCTGCGCGAGAAGGTCTTGGGGGACTGATGCCGGTTCACAATTCCGAAGTCGTGGAGGGCTTCAACCGCTACGCCACGCTTCTCGAAATCCAGGGCGCCAACCCGTTTCGCATCCGCGCCTATCGGAATGCCGCGCGCACCATCCAGAACCTGCCCCATAGCCTCGAATCCATGCTGGCGGAAGGCGAAGACCCGGACGATCTCCCTGGCATCGGCAAGGATCTCGCGGACAAGATCCGGGAATTCGTCGAGACCGGCCGTCTCAAGGCGCTCGAAGAGTTAGAACGATCCATGCCGGGCGACCTCGTTGAGCTCACCACCCTGCCCGGCCTCGGCCCCAAGCGGGTCAAGATTCTCTATGACAAGCTCGCCATCGAGCATATCGAGGATCTCGCCAAGGCCGCCAAGTCGGGAAAGCTTAAGACATTGTCCGGCTTCGGCGCCAAGACCGAGGCCAACATCCTGAAGGAAATCGAGCATCGCCGGCAGACCACGGCGCGCATCCGCCTTCGGGAGGCCGAGGAGTTCGCGACGCCCCTCGTCGCCTATCTCGAAAAGGTCAAGGGCGTCAAAAAGGTAATCGTCGCCGGCAGCTACCGGCGGCGCAAGGAGACGGTCGGCGATCTCGACATTCTGGTGACCTGTAAGACCGGCATCGACGTGATGAAGGCGTTCGTCGCCTATGACGAGGTGGAAGACGTCGTCTCCAAGGGCACGACGCGTTCGACCGTCGTGCTGCGTTCCGGCCTTCAGGTCGATCTCCGCGTCGTGCCGGAGGCGAGCTACGGCGCGGCGCTGCATTACTTCACCGGCTCCAAGGCCCATAACATCGCCGTCCGCAGGATGGCGGTCGATCGCGGGCTGAAGCTCAACGAATACGGTGCATTCAAGGGCGAAAAGCGGATCGCCGGCAAGACGGAGACGGAAATTTACGACCTCGTCGGCCTGCCCTATATCGAGCCGGAGCTAAGGGAGAACCGGGGCGAGCTCGAAGCCGCCAGGAAGCGCAAGCTCCCCCATTTAATCGACGCTCGACGACATCCGCGGCGATCTCCATGCCCATACAAAGGCCACGGACGGCAAGAATACCGTCGAGGAGATGGCCCGGGCCGCAAAGGAGCGCGGTTACGGCTATCTCGCAATCAGCGACCACACCAAGCATGTCACCATCGCCCATGGCATGGATGCCGACGGCTTCCGACGCCAGTTCGACGAGATCGATCGGCTGAACGAGAAGCTGAGCGGCTTCCGGATCCTGAAATCCGCCGAAGTGGACATTCTGGAGGACGGCTCGCTCGATTTGCCGGACGACATCCTCAAGGGCTTCGATCTCACGGTCTGCTCGATCCACTACAAATTCAATCTCTCCGCGGAAAAGCAGACCGAGCGCATCCTGCGCGCGATGGACAACCCCTATTTCACCATTCTCGGCCATCCTACCGGCCGGCTCCTGGGCGAACGCGAGGCCTATGAGATCGACATGGAGCGCGTGATGGAGGGCGCGCTCGATCGCGGCTGCCATCTGGAGGTCAACGCCCAACCCGAGCGGCTCGATCTGACCGATATTTATTGCAAGCTCGCCAAGGAGATGGGTCTGAAGCTCGCCATCTCTACCGACGCCCATACCACCGATACGTTGGATTACATGCGCTTCGGCATCGATCAGGCGCGGCGCGGCTGGCTGGAGCCCGGTGACGTGTTGAACACGCGAAAATGGCCGGATCTTAAGAAATTGCTGGCCCGGTAAGGCTTTTCTAGATCAGCCGAGGCTGAACTCTTTGGCGTCCGAGAGATAGACCAGCCTCTGGCCGTTAATCAGCCGCACTTCCAGACGCCCCGCAGACGCCTGGATCGGAGTCCCCTTCACGAGGAAGCTGGTCTGCAGAATGGTCTGCCAGATGGCGGGAAACGTCTCGCCACGGCTCGCGGCGGCGTTGCAACGGCTAAGAAGGTCTGCCGGCACGTTCGAAACTTCCTATCGATTTCTACTGTTTCGAAAATGCTAGCGAATCCAAGGGCCTGATGGGATTGATTCAGATCATTGCCCACGAATTCGGATCCCGCCCCGGCACGCTTTGTCGCCTGACAAAAACCGGCTACTTTTGGTAGCATTCCCCAACGCTTAGCGACGGCCCTATGGACGGGCAATTATCGGGGGCAGGCCCAAGACTCGTTGGAGGCCAGACAATGATGCGGTTGGGCAGGGGGATCGTCGCCGTCATTGCGGCGGGGTGGGGATTCATCAAGATCGGCTGGGTGACGGCAATGCCGTCCCGCTTCAGCGCGTTCATGGTCGCCGCCGGCGCCGTGCTCATCCTGTTCACCGACCAGGGCCGCGACATCATCGTCGGGTTCTCCGACAGCGATCACGGCCAGCGGCTCACGATCTTCCTGTTCTGCGTCGCCTGGCTGGCCTTTCAGTCCTGGTATTGGGCGCGCGTCGCACTGGAGCTTAATCAGGGCACGGACCGCGAGCGGTGGAACGTCTTCACCGAGTGGCTGCCCCGGCTTTACGGCGCCATCTGCTACGCTTTGGCGGTCTATGCGTTCTGGCGCGTCGATGAGGGCTATCAGGCGATCATAGTCGCGCTATCGGGCGTGGTTTTCGTGGCCTTCGTCGTGCACCGGTATCATCTCGCCAGACTACTTATGCCCCGCCTCAAGAAGCGAGCGGTGACCCGGGGCGTGACGGAAGCCCTGACCGCAAGGCAGGACACCGGAAAGCAAGGATTTCGCCAAGCCGTCGATTTCGCCCCGATCCGGAAGATCGCGCTGTTGGGCTCGATCGCATTCTCGATCGTGACTCTGGGGCTGATCGTCTGGAACCCGGTCGGGGTCGGCCAGTGGTTCGGGCCGGCGGCGATCGCCTTCCTGGCTTTCGGGCATATCGTTCCCGTTGGCAGCACCGCCGTCATCCTGGCGACGGAGGCCAGAATTCCGATCATCACGCTGGTCTTCGCCGTCGCCTTCGTCTTGAGCGGCTTCTTCAACAATCACGTCGTTCCGGTCATTCCAGGCACCGGCCCGTCCGTGGCGGAGCGCGAGACGGTTCCCGATGCCGCCTCCGACTGGCTCAAGACATCCAAACCCGAGTCCGATCCGAACCGCCCGATCCCGATTGTCTTTGTGTCGACGGCCGGCGGCGGCTTGCGGGCCGCCTATTGGACATCGACCGTGCTCGGCTCGCTGCGGGACGCCTGCGACGCCTTCGTTCCCCATCTCTTCTCGATCAGCGGCGTCTCTGGCGGCAGCGTCGGCACCGCCTTTTTCGTCGCGAGCACCAAATCGGGCATGACCGCGCCGTCTAGCGCCGCCTGCAGTCCAGACGTGCCCAAACCCGACAACCGCACGAACACGGCCAAGCGACTCATGCTGAGGGCCGAATCCGCCGACTTTCTGGGACCGACCGTAGCGGCCCTGCTCTATCCGGATTTCGTCTATCGGCTGGCGCCCCTGCCCTTCCTCAAGGATCGTGGCCAGGCGCTGGCCGATGCGTGGTCCGATTCCTGGCGGTCGCTTTGCACGGCGGGCGATTGCGCCGGGAAGCACGACGGCGACTTCTTCGACAAGCCGTTCCTGGTGAGCTCCGCGGAGTCGTCCACCGCGTGGTCCCCCGTGCTCTTCTTCAACGGGACGCACCAGGAAACCGGCAAGCGCATCATCGCAAGCAATGTCCAGGTGACCGACAGCGTCTTTTCGGACGCCCTGGATCTTCAGGGCGTCATCCGCGGCGACGTCACGCTGAAGACCGCCGTCCTGAACAGCGCACGGTTCACCTATGTCAGCCCGGCGGGCGAGTTGGTGCGCGACCGGAACGGCGCAAAGATCGACGAGGGCCACGTTCTGGATGGCGGCTATTTCGAGAACTACGGGGCCGTGACGTCCAAGCAGGCGGCGGAGGCGGCGCTGCGGCGGCTGGACAACGAAGGCGTCGAGGTCATGCCGATCTTTATCCAAATCTCGAGCGATCCCGACCTTTCGAACGACGACGATCCGTCGGTCAAGACCTGCACGGGGTCGCCGGCCATGGCCGATGTGGCCCAGGAGACGAAGGACCAGACCAAGCCCTCGGGCCAGGGACGCCTCTGGGCCAACGAACTGCTCGCCCCGATCCGCGGCCTGATGGACACGCGGGAGGCCCGCGGGATCCTGGCCATGAAGTCGCTGGCCTGTCTCGCCACTGCCATCCACGAAGGGCGGGCTCGTTCAAGCACGTGCCGGACGCGGTCTTCGTCCATTCAGGATGTCCGCAACAAGCCGGCAAGGAGCCGCCTCCGCTCGGCTGGCTCATGTCGAAGGAAGCCCGCAATGAAATCGAGGATCTGTTGGCCCATGGCTGCAACGGCCGGAACGCCAAAGCGTTCGCGACTGTGATGGCGGCGTTGAAGCGATCCTCCGGCAAGGTCGACCCCGGCATCAGTTTGGGCGTAATCTCATCGCAATGACGCTCCTACCCACCTCCCTCGTCGGCAGCTATCCCCAGCCGGACTGGTTGATCGACCGGTGGGCTCTCCGCACCCCAGGCAAGGCCGCCGCGTTCGTGCGGAGACCCTCTGGCGGGTTGCGCCCGAATGACTCGACGAGGCCCAGGACGACGCGACCCGGCTGGCGATCGACGATCAGGAGTGCGCGGCGCTCGATATCATCACCGACGGCGGAGATCCGCCGGGAAAGCTATTGAACCGCTGGCAAGGGCACTA
>CAVTAV010000003.1:0-274383 GCA_963732795.1 uncultured Alphaproteobacteria bacterium
CGCTCCATGGCCGCGAGCCGCTCGATCCGCGCGAACCTGTCACAAATCTGAGCTACTACGAGGCGGCGGCTTATGCCGAATGGGCTGGGGCGCGCTTGCCGACCGAATTCGAGTGGGAGATCGCGGTGGCCGGTCTGCCGATGACGGGTAATTTCCTCGATATGGGCTCGCTCGAGCCCCGCGCCGGCTCGGGCGAGACGGCGCTCCGCCAGATGTATGGCGATGTCTGGGAATGGACGGCGAGCGCCTATGTCGCCTATCCGCGCTATCATGCTCCCGCGGGGGCGATCGGGGAGTACAACGGCAAGTTCATGAGCGGCCAGATGGTGCTGCGCGGCGGGAGCTGCGCCACGCCCGAGGGCCATATCCGGCCGACCTACCGCAACTTCTTCCCGCCCGACGCGCGCTGGCAGTTTTCGGGGCTCAGGCTCGCTCGGGATAACGGCTGAAAATGCTCAAGAAATTCGATCGACCCGACGATTACGGGCCCGAACCGCGCCGAAACGGCGGCGTTCCGGCTTTTTTGTTCGATTTCCACCCGCCGAAGGACGAGTTTGCGGCCGACGTCCTCGAAGGCCTGTCGCGGCCGCAGAAAACGATCCCGCCGAAATATTTCTACGACGCGCGCGGCTCGGACCTGTTCGAGCAGATCTGCCGGACCGACGAATATTACGTAACCCGCACCGAGCTCGGCCTGTTGGACGATGTCGGCCCCGAAATCGCCGAACTGATCGGCCCGCACGCTACGATCATCGAATTCGGCTCGGGCTCCGAGGAGAAGATCCGCCGCCTTCTCGGTGCGCTCCGCGACCCGTATGCCTATGTCGCGATCGATATCAGCCGCGATGCCTTGACCCGCTCGGTGGAGCTGCTGGCCAAGGATTTCCGCGCCATCAAGGTCGGCGGCATCTGCGCCGACTTCCACCGGCCGATCGACCTGCCGCCCGAGGCGTTGTCGGGCGAGGGGAGGCGGCTCGCCTTCTTCCCCGGCTCCACCATCGGCAATATGGAGCCGGCGGCGGCGCTGCCGTTCCTCAAGACGATCCGCTCGATGCTTTCGGGCGATGACGGCTTCGTGATCGGCGTCGATCTCCAGAAGGAGCGGGCAACCCTGGAGGCCGCCTATAACGACGCGGACGGCGTCACCGCCGCGTTCAATCTGAACCTTGTCCACCGGATGAACCGCGAGCTCGGCGGCACGCTCGATTTATCCAAGTTCCGCCATCTCGCCTATTACAACGATGAGATGGACCGCATCGAAATGCATCTCGAAAGCCTGGAGTCACAGAAGTTCCAGGTCGCCGGCCGCGCGTTCCGCATGGCCCGGGGCGAGACCATCCACACCGAGAACTCGCACAAATACTCCGTCGCTCAGTTCGACCAGCTGGTGCGCCGCGCCGGCTTCCGGCCGCGCAAGGTTTGGACCGACCGCGACGATCTGTTCAGCATCCATTATCTGGAGCCGGACGAATCCGACTGAGAATGCTCCTCAGTTCGGGGCGGCGTTGGCGCGAGTAAGCAATATCCCGTCCCCGATAATCCCTAGATCCGATTCGAATTGCATCACGCTGCTGCCTCCAGGGGCTTGGCCCGCTTGATGCGCGCCTGTTCCTTGGGGTCGTGCATGGCCTCCCAAAGCTCGTTACGGCGTTGCAGGTTCAGCCAGAAATCCGGGCTGTTGCCGAACACGCGGGCCAGGATCAGGGCGGTCGCGGCAGTGACGTTGCGCCGGTTGTTGCACAGCTCGTTGACGTGCTTGCGCTGCACGCCCATCGCCTCGGCGAGCGCGCCCTGGGTCAGGCCCAGTGGCTCCATGAACTCCTCGGTCAGAATCTCGCCGACCGTGGCCGGCTTGCGCTTGGTCATCAACATGGGCCTTGCCCTTTCCCATCCCGCTTCATCGGTAGCCGTGATCGTCCAGATAGAGACTGGTCGCTTCGCCGCGGCTGCCGTCCCATCGGAAGACCAGCCGCCATTGCCTGTTGACGCGGATCGAATGCCAGCCCGCCAAACTGCCGCGCAGCTTTTCGAAATGGTTGCTCGGCGGCACGCGCAGATCCTGATCGCTCGTCGCGTCGTCGATCATCTGGAGCTTGCGGAAGAGACAGCTCTCGATATCCGCCGGTATCTTCCCGGACGATACGTCTTCGGCGAAGAAGGCGCGCAGCCATTCATGCCGAAAGCTCACAATCATTCCGCGTCTCCTGGATCCCTATGTACCACTCAGCGGTACATTCGTCAACAACCAGGCGGCACGCGGTGCCGGAAGCGGCCTATGACGATGCCACCGACCTGCCGATCCGCCTCGAAGCGCCGGGCGCTACTCGGCGCTGATGTCGTAATTCAGCTTGCGTTTCCAGGTGTCGAGCATGCTCTTCGGCAGGCCGGAATTGGCGATCACCACGCGCTTCTTGATCAGCCACCGGCCGTTGCGCTTGACCAGCTTGTCGTATTCGCGCCCCTGCTCGCGGACGAAGGGCGGCTTTACGGGGTCGCCGTTCACCACGCCGGTCCAGATGAAGGAGGCCGTGGCGGTGTCGCCGCTTGACGTCGATCACCGGGTTGGTGAGCATCATGTGGAGCACCGGCGCGTCCTCGGCGACGCCGCCGCCCAGGCTGGCATAGAGCTTGGTGATCGCCTCCTTGCCGACATAGGTGTCGCCGTTCACCTCGAAGACGCCGTCCTCGGTATAGAACTCGGCATAGGCCTTGGCGTTAGTGCCGCCGAGGTCCGCGTAGTATTTCACCATCATGTCCTCGATCCGGATCCGGTCGAGCAGGGTGGCGGCTGTGGTCTCGGCCCGGGCCGGCTGTCCGGCCATGCGTCAGTAGCAGTAGAGCCAATGCGCCCAAGGGCAGGCGCTTCAATACAGTCGTCATGGTTCCCCTCCTTTTGGTGGCGTTGCGGTGCCAGTTCATTTTGACGCTCAATGAAGTGGGCTGTCACCGTAATTCGCCTTGTCGATTCGAGTCGCAATCGGGTGTGCCGGTTTCGCTCTGGAACCCCTGAGAGCGGCACCGCCCCGGTCCCGCCGGGACCGTCACAAATCCAATAATGAAATCAAATCAGGCTCATAGCAAAAAAAGCGGAAAAAGGCTTGGCTTTCCAAAAAGTTACCAAGAGGCACCCCTTGCGATTTTCTGTTTACACCCCAGATTTTTTTTGTTATCCACGCCGCCGCTAAATCAGACCCATTCGCGAGATTTAGCACGTGTCAACAATCTTGCGAGGCTCTGCATGACATGGGCAATTACATCGCTGTTCGTGATGCGGTAGCGGGGCTCAACCCGGTTGATCCTCTCCACGTTTTAAGACCGTCATCACTGCGCAAGGCAGCGCGCTGGTTTCTTGACCGTTTCCCTGGGAATGTTCTCTATCGCGGTCAAGACAAATCCCGACCCGGCTGTTCTGACCGGCCTCTACGAGGCAGGCATCCGCTTTTTCGACGTCGCGTCGTTCGCGGAGATCCGTCTCGTCAGGAGTCTGTTGCCCGATGCCCGGCTGTGCTTCATGCACACCGTCAAGTCGCGCGAGGCGATCTCAGCCGCCTATAAAGACTTCGGTGTCCGCGACTTCTCGCTCGATTGCGATGCGGAGCTGAAGAAGATTCTGGCCGTGACCGACCGCGCGCCGGATCTGGGGCTCTTCGTGCGGATCGCGATTCCGAGCACCCATGCCCGGATCAATCTCGCGGAGAAGTTCGGCATCTGGGGCCAGCAGGCCGTCAAGCTGCTGCAGGACGCCCGCAAATCGGCCAAGCGGCTCGGCGTGTGCTTCCATGTCGGCTCGCAATGCATGAACCCGGAAGCCTATGCCATGGCGATGGAGACCGTGCGCGACCTTCTGCGGCGCGCCGGTGTCGAGGCCGACGTCATCGATGTCGGCGGCGGCTTTCCCTCGGTCTATCCGGGCATGACGCCTCCGCCGCTGGACACCTATATCGCGGCGATCCGGCAGGCGGCCGATGACCTGGACTTGGCCGGCAAGGTCGAGCTTTGGTGCGAGCCGGGTAGGGCGCTGGTCGCCGAGGCCGGGTCCGTGGTCGTGCGGGTCGAGCTTCGGAAGGGCCGCAAGCTCTATCTCAACGACGGCACCTACGGGTCGCTGTTCGACGCGGGCCAGCCCGGCTTCGTCTTTCCGACCCGGCTGATCCGGCGGAACGGCGAGCCGAAGGGCGATCTCGTGCCCTTCGAGTTCTACGGGCCGACCTGCGACAGCATGGATTCCATGAAGGGGCCGTTCATGCTGCCGAGCGATGTGAGGGAAGGCGACTTATATCGAGGTCGGCCAGACCGGCGCCTATGCCCGCACGTTCCGGACCGATTTCAACGGCTTCGGCGCGCGACAATATGGTGCTGGTCGGCGAGGAGCCGCAGTTGTCCATGTATGATGAGCAAGCGCCGCAAGCGGAGAGCTGGGTGGCGCCGCTGCCCGCAGCGTCGGGTGCGTCAAGCCAAACGAGCCGGCGGACAAGGATAAAACGAATGGCAACTGGCAAGGAAAACCGCAAGAAGGCGCTTCTTGCGAACGAGGTTCGTCACGTCGATATGACCTCGTTCGATGCGCGGCCGATCATCGACGCCATGGACGGCATGTCCTTCACCTCGCGGGATACCGCGCGGGCGGCCGAGATCTTCAACCGCATGGTGGGCGATCCGGAGTGCTCGGTGATCCTGACGCTCGCCGGCTCGACCTCGGCCGGCGGCTGCATGCAGGTCTATGCCGACCTGATCAAATACAACATGGTCGATGCCGTGGTCGCGACCGGCGCGTCCATCGTCGATATGGATTTCTTCGAGGCGCTGGGCTTCAAGCATTATCAAGGCCAAGCCGGGGCGATCGACGACAAGGAGCTGCGCGACCTCTATATCGACCGCATCTACGACACCTATATCGACGAGGAAGAGCTGCAGAACTGCGACAAGACGATCTGCGAGATCGCCAACGGGCTGAAGCCCAAGCCCTATTCCTCGCGCGAGTTCATCCGCGAGATGGGGCGCTATCTCGCCGAGGGCGGTGCGGTGAAGAAGGGCTCGCTGGTCCAGACGGCTTACGAGCACGACGTGCCGATCTTCTGCCCGGCCTTCACCGATTCCTCGGCCGGCTTCGGCCTCGTGATGCACCAGGCGAAAAACCCCGAGAAGCACATCACGCTCGACTCGATCCGCGATTTCCGCGAGCTGACCGACATCAAGATCAAGGCCGGCACCACCGGCCTGTTCATGGTCGGCGGCGGCGTGCCGAAGAACTTCGCCCAGGACACGGTGGTTTGCGCCGAGATCCTGGGGATCGAGGTGCCGATGCACAAATATGCCGTCCAGATCACCGTGGCCGATGTGCGCGACGGCGCCTGTTCGTCCTCGACCCTCAAGGAGGCCTGCTCCTGGGGCAAGGTGGACACGGCGCTGGAGCAGATGGTGTTCGCCGAGGCGACGAGCGTGGTGCCGCTCATCGCCAGCAACGCCTATCACACCGGCGTGTGGAAGAACCGCGAGCCGCGGGCGTATAGCAAGCTGTTTTCGTAGGTCAGGCGGACGCACTACATTCACCGTCATGCGCCGATTGAGCCCGGCCATCGCGGTTATGTGTGGTGCGCACAAAAAAATCCCCGCTCGTGCGGGGATTAGGGAGTTTGTGTCAGTCTCAGGAAACACGAGACGCCGGGATGAGCGGCGCCTCGATTCGGGTGGCCGGTGTTACTCGGCAGAAGTGTCGATGATCTGGTAGACCTCGATCACCGGATGCAGCTTCGAGACGCCGGTGGTCTCGCTCGTGTAGGACGTCTGGGTCACCACCGGGGCGGCGTCCCCGACCACCAGGCTCGCCGGATGGAACAGCTCGTCGAACGAGATAGTACCGTCCGCGTTGGCGTCGATCGTCGCGAAGCCGCTCGCCTTTTGGGCGTCCAGGAACTTCTGGGCGGCAGCGCCGAATTCCGTCACGCTGACGACGCCGTCACCGTTCGCGTCCATCGCGGCATAGCGCGCGTTGAAGGTCGCGTCGGGCGTGGCCGCCTGGGTCGCGCCGGCCGTCACGGCCAGCAGGCTTGCAGCGGCGATGGAAGCGACCGCGATACCGATTTTCTTCATCTTTCTTCTCCTCGAATGTGCGTTTCGCTCCTCGTGAGCGTCTGCCCATTTAACGGCTGGGGAACGATGATCCTTCGAGGAATTTCTCGGCGAAGCCGTTTCATTGACCTACGGGTCAATATATATTATTGAAATGAAATGAGAAATTCGTGCAAAAAATTTTTTGCACCGCGGTATGGGCCAAAAGTCGCCGATTTGATTCAGCGCAGGGAATCGGTGGTCCGCTCCGTGTAAGGTTGTTTTTGTGCGGGCGGTTTGGGCGCATACGGGTAAAGGGTGAGACGTGGTCGCGCGTCGGTTTGCGAAACTGTTTGCGGGGATTTTGGCGGTCGTCGTTCTGGCCCATGGCGGTCGCGCCGACGCGGCCGAATGCGCGACGCCGCTGGCCCCGAATGGAACACCGGCGACGACAGCAGGCGTTCTGCAGGACTCCGGGGCCGTCGCCCAATTCTACGAGAAGGTCGACAACCGGTGCGTGTGGACCGACGGGACCGCCGAAAAGGTCGTGGCGATTCTGGCGCGCGCCGGCCGTGAGGGGCTGAATCCCACAGATTTCCATCTCGGGGCGCTTTCGAAGCTCGCCCATCCCAAGACGCCGGAGGCCTCACGCGATCGTGACATCCTGCTGTCCGACGCCGCTTTGCGCTATGCGCGGGTGATGAGCGCCGGGCGCGTCGACCTTGCCAAGGTCGAAACCGATTCCGAATTTCAATTTCAGGCGCTATCATACGCCGACGATTTGGCGGCCGCGCTTTCGCACGGGAACGCGGACGGTTATCTCGCGGGTTTGGGACCGAAAGGTCCGGCTTATGACCGCCTGGCCGACGCGCTGGCCAGGTATCGCGAGCTGACGGAGAAGGGAGGCTGGCTGCCCCTTCCCGAAGGCCCGAGCCTTCGGCCGGGCATTTCCGATGCACGCGTGGTTGCATTGGAGGCCCGGCTGAAGGCGGAGGGCGTGTTGGCACAGCCCGGCACGAGCGAAGTCTATGACGCTGCAGCCGTCGCCGCGGTGAAGCGTTTCCAATCGAGTCATGGCCTTTCACCGGACGGCGTGGTGGGGCCGAAGACGCTTGCCGCGTTGAATGTGCCGGCGGCGGATCGCGTGCGGCAAATCGAAGTCAATCTCGAGCGCTGGCGCATCCTCTCCCGCGTCATCCCCCCGACGCGCTTCGAGGTGAACGTGCCGGCTGCCACGGCGCGGCTGGTGATCGACGGCCGGACTACGCTCGAAATGAAGGCCGTGGTGGGCGACCCCAAGCATCCCACGCCCATGCTCGCCAGCAAGATCACCGATATCGTGATCAATCCCTACTGGACCGTTCCGCCCTCGATCGTAAAGGCCGAGATCGAGCCGATCATCGCCCGCGATCCCGGTTATCTCGACCGCAATCACATGAAATGGGTCAACGGCAGCCTCGTGCAGGATCCGGGTGGGACGAATCCATTGGGCCGGCTGCGCTTCACCTTCGCGAACAAGTTCGGCGTGTTCGTGCACGATACTTCGGCGCCGGGCCTGTTCGCCAATTATGAACGCGCGCGGAGCCATGGCTGCCTCCGACTCGAACGGCCGGTCGATCTGGCGACGGTCCTGCTCTCCGATAATCCGGCCTGGCCGCGCGACAAGATCGAGGCGACCATCGCGGCCGGAACGACCGTCAAGATTGGGCTGATGAAGCCCATGCCGGTCGTCATCGCCTATCGGACTGCCTTCGTGGACGAAGACGGCACCATCGAGTTCCGAAACGACATTTATGGCCGGGATGCGCGTCTGGCGGCGGCGCTCGCATCGGCGGAATTCGCTTGAAAAGAGCCAGGCAAGCGCGGAGGCCTGCGGCGCCACTTAGGACGGGTTAACCACGTTCTTTCTTGAACTGCTTACCGGTGTCCCTACATATTCGTGGAACCTGACCTGTACGAGGGGACATGCAAAACATTCTCGATCGCAGACAGATGCTGGCATGGGGCGGCGCGGCCGTGAGCGGAGCGGCGGCCTCGCTGGTTCTGGCGCGTCCCGCCTTGGCGGCGGTTCAGCAGCCGCCGACGCGCTCGCTCAAATTCTACAATCTTCACACCGGCGAATCGCTTTCGACGACCTATTGCGTCGACGGGACGTGCGAGCCCGAGGCACTGGCCGAAATCCGCACCATCCTGCGCGATTTCCGCACCGGCGACGAGCACGATATCGATGTCCGGCTCCTGGACCTCCTAGCTTCGCTTAAGCGCAAGGCCGAGACCGACGGGCCGTTCCATGTGATCTCCGGCTATCGTTCGCCCAAGACCAATCAGATGCTGCATAAGAGGTCGTCCGGCGTGGCGACCCACAGCTTGCACATGGAGGGCCAGGCGATCGATATCCGGCTGCCCGGCCGCGATCTGGCCTGGCTGCGAAAGACCGCGCTCGGGATGCGGCGCGGCGGCGTCGGCTATTATCCCAAATCAGACTTCGTCCACGTCGATGTGGGCCGGGTCCGCCAGTGGGCCGGCTAAGACAGATCGGCTGAGCGCGTCTACTCCGCCTGCCCGTCACCGCCGGCATCGACGACGACGGCAAGGTCGACCACCGTGCCGGTCTGATGGGGTTCGACCGGCTTCAGCGCGTTCTTCTGCTCGTCCGTCCAGGCCGCGACCAGCACGAATTGCGCCGGCTCCTCTCCTTGGCCGGAATCGTTCACCGGCTCGAGCACGAATAGTCCGTCCGACACGATATAGAACGTATGGTCGCCGAACGCCTGCTTCAGCGGCTCCACGACCGGATTTTCTTCGTCGATGGGATCGATATTGACCCGCTCCTTGACGGCAGCGGTCTGCTTCGACGTCAACTTCATAACAATGTCCGGATATTGGGTTCGAACCGGCCCGGCAAGTCGGCAACGGCTCATCTGATCGGCACGAAATGCAGGGTGCCAGATCGAATCTGATGTGACAACCCGCGGGGCCGAATCAGAAATTATAGGGGTAGTAATAGGCGATCAGTCGTCCGCAGGCCAAGACGACCCACCAGATCGCGAGCGATACCCCCGCCGAGATTCGCACCGGCCATGGCGGCATGGCGCCGGTGTCCCAGCGTTCGACGTCGCGCATCGCGACGAAATGCATAAAGAGCGCATTCAGCCCGGCAAGCGGGATCAGCGCCATCTTGATCAGGAACGGCCCGTCCCCCGCCAGCTTGACCGCTTCATAGAGGAACAGCCAGCCGCCGCTGAAGAGCGCCAGGCCGAAGCCGGTCCAGACGAATCTCAGGATGTGACGTTCGAGAGTGATCACCGAAAACTGGCGGCCGAGCCCCAAGAGCCGCATGTCTAGGATCACCATGCCCCCGAACACGACCGTGAGGCCGGTCAGATGGGTGATCTCCAGAATCGGAAACCACCACGGCCAGCCGCCGACGAGCTGCGCCGGCCATGTATTTTGAAGCGCCTGCAGAATCCCCATCGTGGCCCCCCTGATGTCTTAACAGCTTCCGCGATCCGGGTCCTGTAAGGCAAGGGCAACGACTCTCGAAGACCGCAAATCCTTGGCCGTTTCCTTGATCCGGGTCAAAATGGCTGCTTTCCGTCGAGTTATGTCTTAAAAAAGGGTCTCCCTTTCGAAAGGTTCGGAACGATGAGCCGGATCCGGCCGGTACTGCATTTGACGCTCGCTGTGCTGAGCGCGGGTGGATTGTTGCTTGCTGCATCGCAGAGTTCGGGCCAAATGCGCGGAGGCCCGTTCTTCCAGCAACCTTATGCGCCGGTGGCGGGCGATGCGGCGAAGGGCAAGGAGGTCGCGGACGCGAAATGCGCTGCCTGCCATGGCCCGGACGGAAACAGCACCGACGCCCAATATCCCAAACTTGCCGGTCAGGATCCGACCTATCTCTATTGGCAAATCCAGGCCTATCGGACCGGTCAGCGGAAATCCGATGTCATGATGCAGATCGCGGGCGATCTGACCGACGACGAGGCCGCCGATACCGTCAGTTTCTACGGGCTGCAGGCCATAAAGCCGGATCCGGTGCAGCATGGCGACCTGATCCGCGGCGGACAGCGCATCTTCTACGGCGGCAAATATCCCATGACGCCGGCTTGCGCGGGCTGTCACAATTCGCCGCGTATCGCGGGAACGCCCATGGCGATGGGACCCATGCGCCGGGGCATGATGGGCGGCACGATGAAAAACAGCGTCTTCACCTATGCGCCCTATCTGGACGGTCAGCACGCCGGCTATCTCGCTGATCAGTTGAAGCAATTTGCCGATGGCGAACGCTCCAATCCGACCATGAGATTGATTGCCTCGGGTCTGAGCGATACGGATCGGCAGGCCCTTGCGGCCTTTCTGTCCGGTTTGCCCTGATTTAGGGTGAGAACCGGCTGCCGTGCGGGCTTGACGCCCCCGTGCGGCTCGCTTATACCTCCCGACCCGTCGGCCTTGGACTGAAGTCCGGGGCCGAGATGTTTTGGAGGTCTGAGCCATGGCACGGCGCTGTGAATTGACGGGCAAGGAAGTTCTGTACGGCAACAATGTGAGCCACGCGAACAACAAGTCGCGGCGGCGCTATTTGCCGAACCTGCAGCCCGTGACCCTGATCAGCGACGCGCTCGGCCGGTCGGTCTCGTTCCGCGTCACCACCCATGCGCTGCGCTCGGTGGAGCACAATGGCGGGCTCGACAATTTCCTCCTCAAGGCGCGCAAGGATGCCCTGTCGCCGAAGGCCCGGCGCATCCGCCACGAGATCGAGAAGGTCCGCGCCGCCGCTGCCTAGTCGGCGTCCTTATCCAGCCTGAATTCCATGAGCAGCGTGCGCTGCAGCGCGCTGTAATTGTCGTCCGAAACGACATAGATCAAGGTCGAGCCATCCGCCGCCTTGCGAGAGGCGAGGCCTTCCATATTGTCGACGGTCAAGGGCGATTTGATCTCGGCGATGAGTTGGCCGTCGAGATGGGCGCCGGGTTTGATGGCGCTGAGTTTGATGATGCGGAAGCGCGCGCGGATATCGAATAGCGGCTCGTAGCGGCGCTCGACCGACATCACGTCGCCATTGGGCAGAACCGTCAGGTCGGTCGGGTGATATCCGTCCTTCGCGTCGTAGAATAGATCCTCGACATTTTGGTCCTTGTTGATCAGCCAGGCGTGGTTCTCACGCTCCCCGGGGATCGGCGATTCGAGTGCGGCCAGGATTCGACCGTCCTGCAGGACCGTCAAATCTTCCAGGCTTTCATTGTCTTTGGCCCGCTGTAGCAGGCCCGGCATTCGAACCTCGCTCGGCGTGCCGGACATGGCTTCCGGACCCGGCTTGTCCGGCACGGGCGGATAACGCCAGATCCGATGAACTTCCTCGAAGCCGACCAGATAAGACCCATCCTGATCGAGAGCCAGGGATTCGGAATCCGCCTCTTTCTTTGTCAGGGGAAACACCGAGCGGTTTCCCAAGACTCCGAGCTTGGCGTCGCCGATGCCGGTCACTTTATCGCCGTCGTGCTGGAGCTGCATCCAGACCCAGAAGCCGCGGTCCGAGATCGCCGTTACACTGCTGCCATCGGGCGCGACGATGAGGCTCGATAGGCCGCCGAAACGCCGGTCGTCTGCCACGAGTTCGTAGCCGGCGACATAGGTCAGCTTGCCGACGGCGATATTGGCAGGGTGATCGGGGTTCAGGACGACGGGTTGGGCCTTGACGTGAATGTCGCTGATCGGCGGGCCCGAGTTGGCCTCGGGCTCGTCCGCGAAGGCGGAGATGATCGGCGCGCATCCGGCGAGGCCGACCGCCAGGGCGAGGGCAACGAGCCCATGACGCAAGGTCATGCGGCCGAATGTCCGTTGCGGCGTCCGCGGACGGCCTGGCGCGGTGACGATTCCTCTTCGAACAGCTCGGCGAGTTTCTCGATCATGGTGCCGCCGAGCTGCTCGGCATCGACGATGGTGACGGCCCGACGGTAATAGCGGGTGACGTCGTGGCCGATGCCGATGGCGATGATCTCGACCGGCGAGCGGGTCTCGATCCATTCGATGACCTGGCGCAGATGACGCTCCAGGTAATTGCCGGGATTGACCGACAAGGTGCTGTCGTCGACCGGCGCGCCGTCCGAGATCACCATCAGGATGCGGCGCTGCTCGGTGCGGCCGAGGAGCCGTTCATGGGCCCAAAGCAACGCCTCGCCGTCGATATTCTCCTTCAGGAGCCCTTCGCGCATCATCAGGCCGAGATTCTTCCGCGCGCGCCGCCAGGGCATATCGGCCGCCTTGTAGACTATGTGGCGAAGATCGTTCAGCCGCCCCGGATTAACCGGCTTGCCGGCTGCGAGCCATTTCTCGCGCGACTGGCCGCCCTTCCAGGCCCGGGTCGTGAAGCCCAGGATCTCGACCTTTACGCCGCAGCGCTCCAACGTGCGCGCCAGGATGTCGGCGCACATCGCGGTAACCGTGATCGGCCGGCCGCGCATCGAGCCCGAATTGTCCAGGAGGAGAGAGACGACCGTGTCGCGGAACTCCATGTCGCTTTCCTGCTTGAACGACAGCGCGTGCAGCGGATTGGCGACGATCCGGGCCAAGCGGCCCGCGTCGAGCAAGCCTTCGTCGAGATCGAAATGCCAGGAGCGGTTCTGCTGCGCCATCAGGCGGCGCTGCAGGCGGTTGGCGAGTTTCGCAACCACGCCCTGAAGCGAGACGAGCTGCTGGTCGAGGAAGCCGCGCAGCCGGGTCAGCTCCTCGGGCTCGCAGAGCTCCTCGGCGCCGATCGTCTCGTCGAACTCGCTGGTGAAGATCTTGTAGGTCGGCTGGGCCGGCGCGTTGTGCATGTCGCGGCGGGAGCGGAACGGGGTCTCGTTCGAGTCCGTGGCCTCCTCCTCGTTCCCGTCGCGCGGCTGATCGATCTCCATCTCGACGTCCATCTCCTGGGCGTCGGCGTCGGAGTCTTGATCGGCCGAATCCATCTGCTCGGCGGTGAGGCCTTCGGGCGTCATGCCCTCGTCGCTCTCGGCGTTGCCTTCCTGGTTCTCGGGCTCGTTCTCGCCTTCCTCATTCTCGTCGTTGGTCTCCTGCTCGTTGCCGAGTTCCTCGCCGTAATCGAGGTCGGAGATGATCTGGCGCGAGAAGCGCGCGAAGGATTCCTGGTCGTCGATCACGTCGAGCAGGCAATCGAGATCCTTGCCGGCCTTGGTCTCGACCCATTGCCGCCATAGGTCGACCATGTGTCGCGCGCTGGCGGGCGGCTTTTGCCCGGTCAGGCGCTCGCGGGCGATCAGCCCGACGACCTCGGCCAAAGGCGCTTCCTCTTTCTGGCGCACCCGGTCATAGCCGCGTATCCGGCAATTCTCGTCGAGCGACGCGGTAAGATTGTCCGCCACGCCCTTCATCGAGCGGGAGCCGATCGCCTCGCAGCGCGCCTGCTCGACCGCTTCGAACATGGCGCGCGCGGTCGGGCCGGTCGGATTGAGCGAGGAGTGGATCTTCCGGTCGTGATGCTTGAGCCGGAGCGCGATCGAATCGGCCGCGCCCCGCGCCTCGGCGATCTCGTTTGCCGCCATCTCGCGGGACGGCTGCGGGATCCGCGCGACGTCGCCCAAAAGTCCCCGCTCCGAGGCGCTGAAGGCGACGTCGAGCTCGGGCTTGTCGGCGATGGCGCGCGCCGCCGCCGCGAGGACCCGCTTGAATTTCTCGATGGGCCGCTCGGGCGTCATGGGCTACTGCCGGTAGCTGGAAGGCTTGATCGCCGCCTCCGGAAGATCGGACCCCATGCAGCGCTGGTAATATTCCGCCACGATCGGCCGCTCCAGCTCATCGCATTTGTTCAGGAAGGTGACCCTGAAAGCGAGCGCGATGTCGCCGAAGATCTCCGTGTTCTCCGCCCAGGTGATCACCGTACGCGGCGACATCACGGTCGAAATGTCGCCGTTGATAAAGCCCGCGCGCGACAGATCGGCGACATGCACCATGTTGCTCACCGTCTCGCGGCCCTCGGCCGTGTCGTAGGTAGGAACCTTGGAGAGCACGATGTTCATCTCGGCGTCGTGCGGCAGGTAATTCAAGGTCGCGACGATGTTCCAGCGGTCCATCTGGCCCTGGTTGATCTGCTGGGTGCCGTGATAGAGGCCCGAAGTGTCGCCGAGGCCGATCGTGTTGGTGGTCGAGAAAAGCCGGAAATAGGGATTCGGCGTCAACACCCGATTGGTGTCGAGCAGGGTCATCTTGCCTTGGGCTTCGAGCACCCGCTGGATCACGAACATCACGTCCGGACGGCCGGCGTCGTATTCGTCGAATACGAGGGCGACCGCGCTCTGGAACGCCCAGGGCAGGATGCCTTCGCGGAACTCGGTGACCTGCTGACCCTCGCGGAGAACAATGGCGTCCTTGCCGACGAGATCGATACGGCTGATATGGCTGTCGAGATTGACGCGGACGCAAGGCCAGTTGAGCCGCGCGGAGACCTGCTCGATATGGGTCGATTTGCCCGTGCCGTGATAGCCCTGGATCATGACCCGGCGGTTATGGGTGAAACCGGCCAGGATCGCGAGCGTGGTGTCGTGGTCGAAAAGGTAGGCCTCGTCGACATCTGGCACCAGCTCATGGGATTGCGAGAAGGCCGGAATTTCCATGTCGACGTCGAGGCCGAAGACCTGGCGGGCGGACACTTTGATGTCCGGGCCGGCTTCTCTCAAATCGAAATCTGTCTCCATAACGGGGCTTTCTACATTCTGCCGGGTTGTAACCGGGGCCGAATTCTACAGCGTCGCCGTTCCGTCGAGGCCACGCGACCGGACGGCGCTTCTAAGGCAGGCATAAGCGGCATTGATGCGTTTCAGCCGATCTCCTGCGGCGGGATCGTTGCCGTTGGCGTCCGGATGCCAACGCTTCACGAGCTTCTTGTAGCGCGACTTTATTTCCTCGAATGTTACCGCTTCGTCAAGCCCCAGGGCGGCCAAAGCACGCCGTTCGTCATGGGTCCAGGGCGGCGCGGCGCGGGCATGGCCGTTCTTGGAGCCGTTCATCACGTGCTCGCGGAACAGCCCATGCGGATCCGAGACGTTCTCGGGCCACGCGCCATTGCCGCCGATGCGCCAGGTCGGGCGGTGCCAGGTGGCGTTACGGTCCTGAAATTTCAGGATTTCTTCCCGGCTCATGCCCTGGAAATAGTCCCAGGCGCCGTTGTAATCCCGGGCATGGCGCTTGCAGAACCAGAGATACTGATTGAGTGCGTCGCGGCTGACCGGCGCACGGTGCACGCCCGCGTCCGGGCAGCCCGGCCACGCGCAGGAAACTTGGCCTTTCTGCTCACGGCGCGAGGTAAAGCCGTATTCGGCGGAGCCGTCCGGCGCGAACGTTCTGCGTTTCTTCATCGGTAAAGTATGGGTAGTCCCCGGAGGGGATGCAAGGCCGTGATTTGAATGTCCGCTCAAAGGCTTGACAGGAGTTCGCGGCGCTCCCCAGTTTCAGGTGAATCACCACCCAGGGAGCCCCGCGATGACCTATGCCGAGCGCATCCGCGACAAGCTGACCGCCGCCTTCGCGCCCGTGACACTCGACATCGCGGACGATTCCGCCCGTCACGCCGGCCATGCCGGCGCCCGGCCCGGTGGCGAGACCCATTTTACGGTGACTTTCGTGTCCGACCGGTTTGCCGGCCAATCGCGGCTTGAGCGCCAGCGCGCGGTCTACAAGGTCTTGTCGGAAGAGCTCAAGGAGCGGGTCCACGCCCTCGCCCTGAACCTCGCGACGCCGGAGGAGGCGGGACGCGGCTGAGACGGGCTATTTCGAGCCGCTCTCGGACCGGTAGATCAGCGTCCTGAGCATCGATTTCAGGGCGTCGATCTCGGCCTGGTCGTGGCCCGCCAGGAGCTCCGTCTCGAAGCGGACGGCGCGGGCGGTGATCTCAGCGTTCTTCTTGATGCCGCCGGGGGTGATGGCGTAGCGTTCCTCGCCTTCGGCCGCGACCTTCTCCAGCAAGTCGTCGCCTTCCATCCGGTGAAGCGTCATGGCCAATTGCGCGCGGTCCAGCATGGCGTGGCGCGCGAGGCCTTGGGCGGTTTCGGGGCCGTTGCCTTCGAGATGGGAGAGGATCCGTCCCTCCGCCACCGGCACGCCCGAGGCCTGCAGCTCGTCATAAAAGGGCGAGGCGACCTGATCGAAGGCCCGGCGCAAGAGAGGCACGATGAAGTCGTCGTTGAAATTCGGCCGTTCGTTGCGCCTCACGGCGACAGGCGCATCCCGGTCGCTTGCCTTGGGGTGACGTGCGGCCACCCCGTATCGGCCGCCGAGGAACAGCAGAGCGGGGCGGTCTGAATAGTCGAACCGCTCCACCTCGCCGAGGAAGATCACATGATCGCCGCCCTCATAGGCGGCGGCATTCCTGCATTCGACCCAGGACACGCAATCGGCCAGCAAGGGAACGCCGCCGAGTCCGGAGGTGTAATCGAGGCCCTCGAACCGGTCCTCCTTGGACGAGGCGAACAGGTTGGAGAGGTCCAGTTGCTCCGCCGAGAGGATGTTGATCGCGTAATAGGAGGCGTCACGGAATGCGTCGATCTGCGACGATCGCTTGTCGAGACTCCAGAGTATGAGCGGCGGGTCGAGCGAAACGGAGGAGAATGAGTTCACGGTCAAGCCAACCGGACTACCCGGTCTGGTCGAGCGTCGTAATGATGGTCACGCCTGTGGCAAAGCGACCGAAACAATCACGCAACCGGCGTAGATCGAAGCTTTTCGTCATGGTGCGGGCGCTTCGACTTCCGCTGGCCGTCGAATTCCTGGCGCTAGTATCGGCCAGGGGTTTCGGACAAGTCAACGCGCTGCACGTCCCCGCCGGGACGATGACGGCGCACGATCGAGAATGTCGCGGGCCTTAGCCCCCGGTGCCTGGGAAGGACGGAGTCGTCGTGGTGGTGTCCTTGTGCTTGTGGATAATCATATAGGCGCCGCCGGCCACCGCCGCGACGATGATCACATAGAGTAACGTCGAGACGCTGAACACGTCGCCCGACGCGTTGCCGTCATCCAGCATGGTGACGCCGCCGATCCGGGCGCTGCGAAGGCCTTTGTTGGTGAGCCGGAGCTCCGCCAGGGACCGGGTCACCGAATAGCGGTCGTTGAGGCCGTAGTCGCTCTGAAAGGAGTTGGTCGCATTGAGCGACAGGCCTAGATAAGGAGTCGCCCGTTCACGGGTGCGCTCGCCGAACGGCACCGTGAAATGCAGTTCGCCCGAGACGCCCGCGGGGCGATGGAACCCGTTGCCTCCGGGAAAATCGATCAGCTCGGCCGCCGATGCCGATGTCGCCAGAGAGAAAACGAATGACGACAGAACGAGCGTCAATGACAGACATGCATAAAGCAGCTTGCGGATCATCTATAGCTTCCCCCACAAAGAACGGATGGCGCGTCGAGACTAACATCACAATCCGCTAAAATACAGCCAAATGCCGATGCAAAACCGATCTCAAAGCCGCAAGCGGAGCGAAGCGCCGGGCGAGAGCCTTGCCGCGCTTCTCGAGGAAATCCGCGGGTGCCGGATCTGCGCCGGAGCGTTGCCGCACGAGCCGCGTCCGGTGCTGCGCGCGGAGGCGAGCGCGCGGGTGATGATCTGCGGCCAGGCACCCGGCACGCGCGTCCATGCGAGCGGCATTCCGTTCAACGATCCGAGCGGCGTGCGGCTCCGCGAATGGCTCGATATGGCGCCCGAGACCTTTTACGACAGCGCCAGGGTGGCGATCGTGCCGATGGGCTTTTGTTTTCCGGGACAGGACAGGAAGGGCGGCGACCTGCCGCCGCGCCGCGAATGCGCCCCCGCCTGGCATGCCCGGGTGCGCGCGCAGCTGCCGAAGATCGGGCTGACCGTGCTGGTCGGGCGCTACGCCCAGGCCTTCTATCTCGGGCGCGGAGGCGAAATCGCTGACCGAGACGGTGCACGATTGGCGCAGCATCTGCCCGCCTTCTTTCCCTTGCCCCATCCGTCCTGGCGCAACAATGCCTGGCTGAAGCAGAACCCGTGGTTCGAGGCCGAGGTCGTGCCGGCGCTCCGCCGGGCCGTCGCGGTCGCGTTGGGCGACGCATGAGGTCGGGCAGGGCGATCGCCGCTGCCGTCCTTCTCGCCGTCGCGTGCGGCGCTGGCGGCTGCGCGCCGACGACCCAGCATCTTGGCAAGCTGGTCGCGGCGCCGAAGATCGACGGGCAAGAGTTTCGTCATGCCGGACGGCGCGGTGTCTGCCGTTTCGCCAATGGGGCGATCCGGACCATCCGCGCGCCATCATCGTCGCGCTTCACGGTTTCAACGATTACAGCAAGTCCTTCGAAATGCCGGG
This sequence comes from uncultured Alphaproteobacteria bacterium, assembly GCA_963732795.1. Taxonomy (GTDB): domain Bacteria; phylum Pseudomonadota; class Alphaproteobacteria; order CAVTAV01; family CAVTAV01; genus CAVTAV01. The sequence continues at coordinate 18,357 of CAVTAV010000003.1, forward strand.
GGAATGGTGGGCCGGCAAGGGCATCCTTACTATCGCCTATGACCAGCGCGGTTTCGGCGCGGCGCCGAGGCCCGGCATCTTTCCGGCGAAAGGCATTCTGGCCGGCGATGTCGAAACGGTGGTCGGACTCGTCCGCGCGGCCGCATCCCGGCGCGCCGATCTTTCTCGTCGGCGAGAGCATGGGGTCGGCGGTCGCGATGCTCGCGGTGAAGGAGGGCGTCAAGGTCGACGGCGTCGTGCTCGGCGCGCCGGCGGTCTGGGGCTGGTCGACCATGAACCCGTTCTACAAAGCCGTGCTCACGCTCGCCGCCCATATCGTCCCGCGCGATCATGTCACGGGGAACGGCCTCGACATCACGCCGTGCGACAACCGCCAGGTGCTGATCGACATGTCCCGCGATCCGCTGGTGATCAAGGAGACGCGGATCGACGCCGTCTACGAGCTGGTGTCCCTGATGGATCGGGCGTATCACGCGGGGCCCGACCTGACGGTGCCGACTTTGATCCTGTACGGGGATCACGATGAGGTCGTGCCCGCCTCGGCGGTCAAGAGCCTGACGAAAGATTCTGCCGGCTTCGGTCGAATTCCAGATGATCCCGAACGGCTATCACATGCTGTTCCGGGATTTGAATGCCGAGACCGTCTGGCGGGATGTGGTGACCTGGATAGACGGCAATCACCGCCGATCACCCGAACGGTGACTCTTAGGCGACGTCCTTCGGACGTTTCGACCGGCTCGCATTGTCGTTGGTTTCGTTGACCGGGCCAAACTCGCCGGTCCGCCTGATGCCCCAGCGGTGCTCGCCTCTGTCCGGGTCTAATCCTTGAGAGGCGCGAAGCACCCGGGCCATCTGCTTGGCGCCTACAAACAATCCGAGCACGATGATCGGAATCAGAATGAATGCGGTCTTGGCATAGCCGAACGCGGCAAAGACGCTCGTGACCGTCGCGCTCAACATGGCGCCGAGACCTTCGTTACCTTGATTGCTGCCGCTACGCGATTGTCCGGAGTTGCCTGAGCCACCTTGGCGGCTGCTCTGAGGAGTGACGACGCCGATGACCGGTGTCTCCGGCTGCACGCGGACCGTCGTATCTTCGGCCTCCATCGACAGCACTTCGTCACGTTTGCCGAACCAGTCGAGAGAATGCTGATCCTGAATGATCCAGGGCACAACAGACTGTTGTGTCCCGTTGGGATTCGCGCCAGTCGGGCCGGACGCGTCGAGGCCGTTCGGTGAGAGGCCAAATTGGATGAATGGCCCTGTGTGGTTTTTGTCGGCGCCAAAGAATTCGCTCGAATCCTTTGGGGCGGGGGCGACGTTCGTGATCGGTCCGGCGCGCGCTGGGCCGCTCGGCCAGGACAAAACAGCCGCTAGGGCGACGCAGCCCGCAAGGGTAGCCGCCAGAAACTCGACAATATCCGGTTTGGCCGTCCAGCGCATTCGGTTCCGCCAACGGTGAGAGATCAGGCCTGACACGCTTCCCTTAATACCGGGCAGAAATAAACAACAAGTGTATGGCAAACACATTCCTAACCGGGAAATCCGAACGGGTTTAAAGGATCCGAAAGACGGTTGTCCTATTACGGCATGCGGGGACCTGGCAAGCATGTTGCATCCGTCGTGGTGGGTGATCGAGACCAAGCCCCAAATCGGGAACAACAGACCAGACCGACGACGTAAACTGAACCTGGTCCGGGTTTTCGGACGCACCCGACGGCGGAACCAGTAGCGTTAGTGCACATGTTTAGGCTTTTTCGGCACTATATTCCTAAATCCCTGTTCTTTCTGGGGCTTATCGAAGCCGTATTGTTGGGGCTTTCGATCACCGGAGCGCTGTATCTGCGCTATTGGATGATCGATATCGCGCCTCCGGGCGTGTCCGAGCATCTCCTGGATCTCGGCCTTCTACGTTGCGATCAATCTCGTCGTGATGCTGGCGCTCGGGCTGTACCAGCATGGGACATGTCTCGATCTGAAAGTCGTAAGCGGCCGGCTTATCGTAAGCTTCGGGCTGAGCTTCGTCCTGATCTCGATCATCTTCTATATCTATCCGACGATCCTGATCTGGCGCAGCGTCTTCCTGATCGCGGTCATATTCTCCTTCATCGTCATTCTGATCGCTCGCGCGATCTTCTCGGCCTATGCCGATCACAGCCGGTTCAAGCGCCGCGTCCTCGTACTCGGCGCGGGGCCGCGCGCGAAGAGCATGCTGTCGCTCAAGAGCAACGACATCAGCGAGGGCTTTCTCTGCGTCGCTTTCCTCAAGATGAACAAACAGGAGACGGCGGTTTCGGAGGCCTATGATTTCCAAGATATCCTCTCCCTCGTGGATTATGCGCGGGAGCTCGGCATCGACGAGATCGTAATCGCCAGCGAGGAGCGCCGCGGCATGCTGCCGGTCAAGGAACTCTTGACCTGTCGGTTGAGCGGCATCGGGGTGATCGATTATTCGACCTTCATCGAGCGCGAGACCGGCCAGGTCGATCTCGACCTCGCTCAATCCAAGCTGGCTGATCTTCTCCGACGGCTTTATCGGCGGACGTATCGATCATGCACTGAAGCGGACCTTCGACGTCATCGTGAGCTCGCTGATCGTGCTCTTCAGCCTGCCGATCCTGCGTGGTGACCGCCGTCGCGATCCTGGTCACCGATCCGGGTCCGGTGTTCTATCGTCAGCAGCGGATCGGCCGCCACGCCAAGCCATTCAACATCATCAAGTTCCGCAGCATGCGCGTGGACGCCGAAGCTCTTTCCGGCCCGCAATGGGCGGGGCAGAACGATCCGCGCATCACCCAGATCGGCGCGATCATCCGGGCGACGCGGATCGACGAGATTCCGCAGGTCCTGAACGTCCTCAAGGGCGACATGAGCTTCGTCGGCCCCCGGCCGGAACGCGGCGTCTTCGTCGATGCCCTGACTGAAGAGATCCCCTATTACTCCGAGCGTCACCAGGTTAAGCCGGGCATCACCGGCTGGGCGCAGATCAACTATCCCTATGGCGCTTCCGTCGAGGATGCGCGCAAGAAGCTTCAATACGACCTCTACTACGTGAAGAACTACTCGATCTTCCTCGACCTGCTGATCATCATCCAGACGGTGCGAGTTGTTCTTTGGCCCCACGGCGTGCGGTGAGGAGGATCGTGGCGTTGGCCCCAAGTTTTGATATCGCCTTTTTCAGCCATTTCATCGCCGCACTCACTTTCGGCCTCCTGACAATTTACCTTTTCGCCAGCTTGCGGCGGCGGGGCCCTGGGCTGGCTTTGGTCTTCGCCTGTGCCGCTACGACGGGCTGGGCCTCGATACACGTGATCGACGACCAAGTGGGCCTGCTCTTGCCCTATTTCGGCATGGTCCACACGCTTCTCGACGGCGCATGGATGGCGTTCCTGATGAGTCTCTTGCGCATTCACTGGCGCGGCGCTGGGCGCGAAAGGTTCGCGGTGATCGCACCGGTCGTCCTCGCCGTGCTGGTCGGCGGCTTCGTCATAGCTGATCTGGTCAACGCGCTCGACACGAATCTGATCGGAGAGGCGGATTGGTTCGTCTACACGGTCTCGCGGGGGCTGGTCCTCTCCATGCTTGGCCTCGTCATGGTCGAGAACGTCTATTTCAGCACGCGGCCGGACAATCGTTGGTCGATCAAGTTCTTGTGCTTCGCCTTAGCGGGACTGTTCGCCTTCGACTTCTTTGTCTATGCCGATGCGGTGGCAAACGGCCACATCGAGGCTGCACTTATGCAGGCGCGAGGCGCCGTCAGCGCACTGGTCGTCCCACTCATCATGCTGTCTGCGGCACGTAATCCGAATTGGTCGCTGGATGTTTTCTTTTCGCGTCGTTTCGCGGTCAGGATGGTCGCATTGGCGGGCAGCGTCCTTTATCTCCTGGTGCTGGTCGGCATTGGCTCCCTGGCGGATCTGCTCGGCGGTTCACTCGGGGTGGTTTTGCGTGCCGTGGTGCTGGTCGGCGGCGGCATTCTTCTGGTTGCGATTCTCGTCTCCGGAAGATTCCGCTCGGAGTCTGATCCTGTTCCTCAACAAGAACTTTTTCACCTACAAGTTCGATTACCGCGAGGAATGGCTGCGCTTTCTCAACACGGTTTCGAAGTCCGACGAGCATCCCGATCTTGCCGTTCGAGTGATCAAGGGTGTTGCAGATATCGTGGACAGCCCGAGCGGTGTGCTTTGGACGGCGCGCCAGGACGATGGCTTCGCTCCTGCGGCCCGCTGGAACTTTCAGCAGGAGATCGCGGCGCGGAGCCGAAAGACGGATCGCTGCCCTTATTCTTGCACCAAACCCGACGCATCCTCGAATCTCAAGGAATTCGAGCAAAAGCCCAAAGCGCACGCAGCCGCTCACGCTTCCGGATTGGCTTACGGCCATCAAAGGGGCCTGGCTCGTCGTTCCCTTGTTTCACCGTGAGAAACTTCGGGCTTCATCGTGCTGCGTCAAACCGCGGGCAGATCGGCGAGCCAATTGGGAGGACTACGATCTCCTCAAGACTGTGTCGGCTCATTCCGCGAGCTATCTCGCCGAGCAGGAGACCGAGAAGGCGCTTGCGGAGGCCCGGCAGTTCGATGCGTTCAACCGGCAGTTCGCCTTCATTATGCATGACATCAAGAGTCTCGTCTTCTCAGCTGTCGTTCTCATCGACAATGCCGAACGTCACGGCGAAGATCCGGAATTCCGCCGCGACATGGTCGCAACAGTGCGCAGCTCGGTATCCCGGCTGAACCTGCTGCTCAGCCGCCTGCACGGCGAGGGCGACCGGCAATATCCGCCGGCCCTGCTGTCGCTGCCGCGGCTCGTCCAGCGCGACCATCGACCAGATGCGCGGTCATGGCGCCAGGATCGATTTCGACTGCCAGACCGATGAGATCTGGGTCACGGCCTATCGCAACCGCCTCGCCTCGGTGTTCCGGCATCTGATCCAGAACGCGATCGACGTCTTTCCAGAGGACGGGCGGATCGCGTCATCGTCCGGCTCGATGAAGGCAATGGCGTCGTCGAGATAATGGACAACGGCCCCGGCATGACCCGCGAATTCGTCCAGAACGAATTGTTTCAGCCCTTCAAGACGACCAAGCCGAGCGGCTACGGCATCGGCGCCTATGAGGCGCGCGAGATCATGCGCGAGATGGGCGGGCGGATCGAGGTCGACAGCACGCCCGGCGAAGGAACCCGGATGTCGGTCCGAGCTCCCGATCGTGAACACCGCGTCCAATCTGCGCGAGGCGGAAGCGAAAGAGGGGTCGTCATGACCGAGGGCGCAAAACCCGCCGTTCTGGTGGTCGAGGACGATCCCGGCCTGCAGAGCCAGTTGAAATGGAGCCTCAGCGACTTCGAGGTCCGGGTCGCGGGCGACCGCGGCGAGGCCTTGGCCAGGTCGGCGAACGGGAGCCCGGCGTGGTCGTTGCTGGATCTCGGCCTGCCGCCCGACGCCGGACGATACCACCGAGGGCTTCGCCGCGCTCGAGCAGCTCCTCGGCGTGTCGCGCGACACCAAGGTGATCGTCGTGACCGGCCAGGGCGACCGCGAGAACGCGCTTAAGGCCATCGCGCTCGGCGCATACGATTTCTCGTAGAAGCCCGTCGATTCCGACGTTGCTCAATCTCATGGTCACGCGCGCCAATCAGGTCTACGACCTCGAGCAGGAGAACAAGGCCTACGCGGCCGCGATGGGCAAGCCGCGGCTTGCACGGCGTCATTTTCGCCAGCCCCCAGATGGCCAAGATCTGCGAGATGCTGGAGCGGATCGCCTCGTCCAGCGTTTCGGTGCTGCTGACCGGCGCGAGCGGCACCGGCAAGGAGATTCTGGCCCGCGCGCTCCACACCCTGAGCCCGCGCGCCAGACGGCCCCTTCGTCGCGATCAATTGCGGCGCAATTCCGGAAAACCTGCTCGAAACCGAGCTGTTCGGCCACGAAAAAGGCGCGTTCACGGGCGCGGTCAAGCAGCTCGTCGGCAAGATCGAGCTGGCCCATACCGGGACGCTGTTCCTCGACGAAATCGGCGACTTGCCGCTCGCGCTGCAGGTCAAGCTGCTGCGCTTCGTGCAGGAGCGGGTCATCGAGCGCGTCGGCGGCCGCAAGGAAATTCCCGTCGACGTGCGGATCGTCTGCGCGACGCATCAGGATCTCGAAGCCATGATCGCCGAAGGGCGGTTCCGCGAGGATCTCTATTACCGGATCAGCGAGCTGCCGATCGCCGTCCCCACGCTTGCCGAGCGCGATGGCGATGCCGAGCTTCTGGCCCAAAGCTTTCCTCCGGCGCTACGCCGCCGAGCTCGATCGGCCGGTCAAAGGCTTCGCAACCGATGCGCTGGTTGCCATCGCCGCCCATGACTGGCCGGGCAATGTGCGCGAGCTGGAAAACCGGATCAAACGCGCCGTCATCATGTGCCGAAGGCCCGACGCTCAGTGCCGCCGATCTCGATCTCGTTTCGGCGGAGGACAACGGGAAGTCCCTCAATCTGCGGGCAGTGCGCGAGGAAGCCGATCAGCGCACCATCCGTCGCGTGCTGTCGATCACAGACGGCAACATGACCCAGGCCGCCAAGATGCTCGGCGTAAGCCGCCCGACGCTCTACGACCTGATGCGTCAACACAACATCAAGGAATAGGCCTTAGACGTGAGGATCTGGACTATAGACTCTTTGTTGTTTCGCGGGACGGCGGTTTCTGAGATGACCAGCGCGGGGGCGAGCGGTATTCGCCGTATTATCGTGTTGCTGGGCCTCGTTGCCCTGCTCGGCGCCGCATTTGCTGCGCCGGCCGCCGCTATGGCCGACCGAAACGCCTCGGCCAGCTTTCTCGCCGACGCCAAAGACTACGCCGCTAGGGGCAAGATCGACGACGCCATTGCCCAACTCAAGAATGCGCTCAAAGCCGATCCCAACAATATCGAGGCGCGAATACAGCTCGCCGACCTCTATATCCAGCAAAACAACGGCACCTCGGCCGAAAAGGAGATCAAGGCTGCCATAGAACGCGGCAAGCTTCACCATGAGCTCGATGCCAAGCTTGCCCAAACCTATCTCCTGCAAGGCAAATACGAGGACGTCCTCAACGAGTTGTCGCCCGACGGCGTGCCCGACGAGGTCCGGCCGGGTCTGCTATGCGCGCGTGCCGAAGCCTATTTCAGCCTAGGCAAGCCGAAGGCCGCGATCTCTACCTATCAAGCAGCCGAGACGCTAATTCCCGACGACGCGCGGCCGAAGATCGGGCTGGCCCGGGCTTATATCCGCGTCGGCGATCTCCAATCCGCCAACGTGAACGCGGATGCGGCGTTGCGGATCGATCCCAACTCCGCCGATGCGATTGTCGCCAAAGGACAGGTGCTGCAGGCCCAGGGGGACCGCGAAAATGCGGTCGCGAAATTCGACGAGGCGCTCAAGATCAAGCCCAACGATATCGTCGGCCTTATTTCGCGCGCGGTCGCGCTTGTCGATTTGAAGCAATACGACAAGGCCATGCCGGACATTCTGGCGGCGCGCAAGACCGACCCGCTGCTCCCGTCTGCCGCCTACTTGAACGCGTTGGTCGAGGCCCGCAAGGGGAATTTCCAGAAGGCCGGCGACGTCTTGCAGCAGGCCGATCCGATCCTTCGAGACTATACGCCGGCCATTTATCTTTCCGGCGCGGTGGCCTATGCCCGCGGCGCATATGAACAGGCGATCATCGATTTTAACTCGTACATGGCGATCGAGCCCAATAACATCTCGGTGGCCCGTATGTTGTCCGCTGCGCTTTTGCGAACCGGTGACGCCGATTCCGCCATATCCGTGCTGACGCCGATCCTCCCGAATGCGGCTCAGGACGAACGCATTCGGGCGATCCTCGGCAGCGCCTACATGGCGAAAAAGCAATATCGGGCGGCGGTCGCCCAGTTTGAGCGTGCGGTCGAGATTGCCCCGGACGACGGCTCGCTCCGTACCAAGCTCCTGGTCGCCAGGATGGCGGTCGGCGATGACGAAGGCGCGCTGAAGGCGCTACCCGGAACGCTGGCAGCAGACCCGGAAGCCGTTTCGGCGGCGGGCGTTCTCGCCGCCAACGAACTGCGCAACAAGAATTTCGATGCCGTGTTGGAGATCGGGCAAGCTCTGCATGCCAAGCAGCCGACAAATCCGGTTGGCGAGGGCATCATCGCCGCGGCGCTCTGGGCCATGGGCGATTTCAAGGGTGCACGGGAGCACTATAACCGCGCGCTGCAAGTGGATGCGAAATATGAGCCGGCGAAGCTGGCACTCGCCCGCTTGGACGCCCAAGAGAAAAAGACCGACAGCGCCCGCAAGCGGTACCGGCTCCTGCTGCGCGACAATTCGAAGGACGTCCAGGCCCTCATGGGGCTCTATTGGGTGGCCTATAGTGAGGGCGATTCGGGCGCCCAGGATCGCTGGCTGACCCGCGCTATCGAGACCAATCCCTCGGCCGCCGCACCTAAGCTCGAACTGATCCGCCGCCACGCCGTCGCGGGCGAGCTGGATCGGGCCCTCCTCGAAGCGAACGAGCTCGTGCGCAACCATCCTGAGGATGCCAAGGCGCTACAGATCCTGGCCGAGATCCAGCTCAAGGTCGGCGATCCGATCGCGGCGATCACGACGGCATCCGAGCTGGTCAATGTGGCGCCGTCCCTGCCACGCGGCTATGTGTTGAAGTCGCGGGCCGAGGTCGCGGTCCAGAATCTGGATGACGCCCGCGCCACGCTTTCTCGGGGACTGAATATCAGTCCCAAGGATCCCACGCTCAACGGCGAACTCGTGCGCCTCGAACTACGTCAACGTAAGTATGACCGTGCCCTCGATGCGGCCCAGGCGTTTCGGGAGCAAGTGCCGGGCGCGGAGGGCGACCAATTGGTCGGCGACGTCGAACTGGCGACGGGCCAATTCGACGCGGCGATCGCGTCCTTCAAGTCGGCCTATGCGAAGCGGCCGAGCGCCGATCTGGCTGCGCGGCTCAACACCGCCTACAAGCAGAAGGGCGAGCCCGCGGCCGGTATGGCGGCGGTCAAGGCGTGGCTTGCGGACAATCCCAAGGACTACGCCATGCGCGGCGTGCTCGCCTCCGCAGAGCTCGATCAGGGACAGACCGCCGCAGCGCAAAAGCTCTTCGAGGCGCTCTACGCCGAGAAGCCGAGCCGATCCGATCGTCCTCAACAATCTCGCCTGGATCTATCACCAGAAGAAGGATGCTCGGGCATTGGAAATGGCGCGCAAGGCCTATGCCGCCGACAAGAACTCGGCCCAGATCCTCGATACGCTCGGCTGGATTTCGCTGACCTCCGAAAGCGCGCAGAGCGGGCTCGACTATTTGCGCATGGCCGTCGCGATGGCGCCGAGGGCCTCGGATATCCGATATCACCTCGCGGTCGCGCTGACCCGGACCGGCCATGGCGAGGAGGCCAAGACCGTTCTGACTTCTCTCCTCGCCGATGATGGCGATTTCGCCGAAAGCGGCGACGCCAAGCAGCTCCTCACCAAGCTCGGCGGCTAAATCTCCTTCTCGCGCCGCGCCAGGCGCTCGATCTTTCCCATGCTGAGGAACTTGATCTCGCGCGTGGTGCGTATGGTCGGCTTGAGAGCGAAGCAGATCGAGCCGATCAGGAACATCCAGGTCGCGGTGGTTTGGGTTTCCGACCAGAAGAACAGTACGCTGCCGGCGACGAAAAGCAGCGCCGCCGCCAAATCCACCACGGTGTACCAGACCTCGAAGATGGCATAGATGCGCTCGTGCTCGGGGCTCAAGGTGCGGTTCGACGGGCTGAAGAATGCCATGCCTTCGGCCTCCCTTCGGAAGTGAATGACGCCGAGGCGCCGGGGCAGACAGGCGTTTTGCCCGCCCCTCGCCGGATGGTCAATGCCGCAGGCGAACGCGCATCCCCGACGACCGCCGCGCATCATCATGCTGGATACCAACCTGCGCTGGCATGACGATTTGGTCTTTACGCCCGGTGCACCTCGATCGCGCTCTTGACCCGTTCGGGCGTCAGGGGCGCGCGGCGGATGCGGACGCCGGTGGCGTCGAAGATCGCGTTGGCGATGGCGGCCGCGACCGGCCTCGTGGTGCCTTCACCCGCGCCGTAGGGCGGGAGATCGGTGTGGTTCATTAGCACGATGTCGATCTCTTCCGGGGCGACGTCCATGTCGAGGATCGGATAGGTGATCCAGTCGACGCTGGTCACGGCGTCGGGCGAGAACCGGACCTCCTCGCGGATGCCGCGGCTCGCCGCCATCACGATGTTGCCTTCGATGGTGCGCTTCAGCCATAGCGGATTGACCACCAGGCCCTGATCGGCCGCGACCGTGAACTTGCGCGGCCATACCTTGCCGGTGCCGAGATCGACATCGACTTCGGCGACGACCGCCGCGATCGTGTTGCCGCGCTTGGTGTAGGAGACGCCGCGGCCGGTCACCGTCCCGGAGGTCGGCTGGGTTTTCGGCCCCGCGCGCCGCGACTTCCAACCATAGCGATCGCCGACGGCCTTGAGCACGGCGACGTCGCGCGGCTCCTTTAGATGCTTGAGCCGGAACTCCAGCGGGTCCGCGCCGGTCTCATAGGCGATCTCGTCGATGAAGGACTCGCTCGCGAAATGGTTCTGCGGGCCCAGCGGATCGCGCATATGGGCGGTGCGCAGGGGCGAGGCCTTCTCCAGAAGCGCGGCGATGGTCTGCCAGTAGAGGACCTTCACCGGGAAGACATAGTTCTCCTCCGGATTGCCGAAGCGGGCGACGCTGGCATTGGGCCAGCCGGTCAGCATGCCGGCATAGGTGTCGCTCGGATTGGCTCTCGCTCGGCGCCATGTCGCCGGCCGAGAAGCCCTTGGAGCGCAGCAGATAGGCGAGGACGTTGCCGTGCTTGTCGAGCGCGGCCTTGGCCGAATGGATCGAGGCCGGAGCCTTGGGATCCCAGCCGCTGCCCTCGAAACGCATGCCCTGCACGCGCACGGGCCGACCGACCGCTTTCGACATCACGGCGGCGTCCATCGCGGCGTCGCCGGCGTCGTTGCGGCCATAGGAGCCGGGGCCCATCACCCAGATGCCGCGCACGGCGTCCTGGGGCAGGCCGGTGATCGCGGCCACGCCTTGCGCCGTGTAATGGGATTTCTGGGAGCCGGTCCAGACGGTCGCGCTGTCGCCGCGATAATCGACGACCGCACAGGCGGGGCCGAGGCTCGCGTGGGATTGGAACGGAAATTCGTACTCCGCCTCGATCACCCGCGCGGCCTTCTTGGCGGCCTTCTCGAAGGCTTGCGTGTCCGGCGGCGTATTCTGCGGGCCGAAGCCGCCGCCCGCGCTTTCCCGTGTGACCTTGGCGTTACGGATGTGGTCGTAAAGCTTGTCCGCCTGCGGGAAGGGCGGCTTGGCGTCGGACCATGTGACCTTGAGCATCCGCGAGGCCTTGATCGCGTCCCATTCCGTCTCGGCGACCACGCCGAGGAAGTCCTTCACATGGACGACCCGCGCGCCCGAGATGCCCTCGATCGAGAAGCTGTCCACCTTTACCGGCACGGCCCCGGCCTTGGGCGGACGGATGACCCGGCCATGCATCATGCCGGGCACCTTGACGTCCACGACATATTCCCGCGTCCCGAACACGACGTTAGGGAGGTCGCGGCGCGGCACGTCCTTGCCGACGATCTTGTATTCGTCCGGGGATTTCGGCTTGGCCGTGCCCTCGGCATTCAGGAAATTTCCGAGCGCGCCGTTCCAATTGAGCGTGATGTCGAAATATTTGCCGCCGACCAGGTCGCCATAGCTCAGTTTCTCGCCGGCGTCGGACTGGACCACGCCGTCGACGACGTAGAGCTGCTCCGAGGGGACGCCTAGCTTTTTCGACGCAAGCCCGACCAAAAACTGGCGGGCCTGCGCGGCGGCGTTGCGCAAGGGCTTGGCGCCGAGCTCGATCGCCGTCGAGCCGCTGCCGCCGCCCTGGTTCACGGTCAGGGCGGTGTCGCCCATGACGACGCCCACGCTATCGACGGGCACATCGAGCTCGTCGGCGACGATCTGCGCGATCGCGACATCGACGCCCTGGCCCATGTCCATCTTGCCGAAAAAGGCGGTGACCATGCCGTCCTTGTCGACCGCGAGATAGGTGTCGAGCTGGGCCGGGTCGAGCGGGCGGTAGAGCGGGCGTCCCGCGGCTTCGGCCAGGCTCGTCGGAATCGCGAAGGAGACGATCAGCGCGCCGCCGGCCTTGAGGAAATTGCGGCGGTGCAGGGCGAGGGGGGATTCGAGGGTCATGGCCGCCTCCTCACGCTTTCATCGCTTGGGCCGCGCGCTTGACCGCGCGCATCACGGCGGTATGGCTGCCGCAGCGGCATTTGAGCTGGGACAGCTCCTTGCGGATGTCGGCGTCGGTGACCCGCGGGTTCTTTTCCAGCATCGCGACCGAATAGAGGATCCAGCCGTTCATGCAGTATCCGCAGAACATCGCCTGCTCGTCGATGAAGGCCTTCTGCACCGGATGGGGCTTCTCGGGCGTCCCGATCCCGGCCAGCGTTTGGACCTTGCCCTTTATCGCCGAGACCGGCGTCACGCAGGATCGGATCGGCACGCCATCCATCAGGACCGTGCAGGCCCCGCATTGCGCCAGCCCGCAGCCGAAATGCGGGTTGTTCATCCCCAAATTGTCGCGCAGGGCATAGAGAAGGGGCATGTCCGGATCGGCATCGACCTCGTGGGACTGCCCGTCAACCTGGAGCGTGTACACAGTCATCGGCGCGATCTCCGCTTTGATGGCATCGGGCCGGCGGCTCCCAGGCCATGATCCGGCCTTCAAACTCGCCGAAGCCTAGGCCGCGTGCCCGGCCTTGGCCAGCGAAAATCGCGGAATTCACAGAAACGTGGGAACTATCTTCCGCCATCTACGTTTTCAGGCCTTAGTCGGGCTTTTGGCCCGAGTTCTGGCCAACAGAGGGCAGGAGACGAAACGTGCTATCGAAACTCGCCGCGGCAGTGGTTCTGCTGGCCTTTTTTTGCGCTTCCATGTCTGCAGCTCAGGCAGACGACTTCCGATTCTACAAGACCATTCGCCACAGCAATGACATCTCCTTCGAAGGCCGCACGGTCGACGACATCCGCGACATGCGCGCGGTGGACGGGCAAGGCCTGAAGCTTGGCAAGATCGACGGCGTGCTCATCGCGGCCGGCGGCAAGGTCGAGAACGAGAACAAGGTCGCGGCAATCATCCTCGATCTCAGGCATAAGATCGCCAAGGACAAGACCGTCCTGATCAGCGTGGACGACGTGACGTTCGATCCGACGAACCGCAAGCAGCTCATCGTCAAAAAGACTCAGGACCAACTGCGCGCCATGCACAGCTGGGGCGACGACTGACCGTCCTACCCGCTCCCCCGCCGTCGGAACGATCGCGCCGTGTGGCGGCGCTCACGATGTAACGGTGACCTCCACGGACATGCCGGCGAAAGCGTTGCCGGCCCCGACAAAACTGCCTGATACGGGCATGGCCTGGTGGATATTGCGTGCGACCGCGACGGGTATCAGATTGGACTCGCCCACGCTTCGGTTGGTCGGATCGAACGTGATCCAGCCCGCTCCGGGCACATAGACCTGCGCCCAGGCGTGGGTCGATCCGGCGCCGTTGGTCCCCATCCGGAGTTGATCCGGATTGTAAAGATAGCCGGAGACGATCCGTGCCCCGAAGCCTAGATTGCGGGCCGCTTCAACGAACAGCACCGCGAAATCCCGGCAGGTTCCCCAGCCGCGATCCAAGGTCTCTACCGGCGACTGGGTGCCTTCGACCTCACGGCTCTGATAATTGATCCAGCTTGAAACGCCCGTACTGAGATCCTTGAGCAGGGCAAGCGTGTCGGTCGGATAGCCGCCGATGAATCCTCGCGCCCAATCCTGCAGACGCGCATTCGGGTCGTTGTATTGCTGGACGGTCAGAGCACCGAGATCGGTCCATTCATCGTCCGAATATTTGAATGGGTACTGGCATGCGGATGCTGCGACGTCAAACACTGGCCATGGCTCGGCGTTGAGGTGCAGGTTGACAACGCTGTCGATCAGCAGCGTTGTGGTCATACTCCCAAACGAGGCCGTCGCGATCGCGTTGCCGAAGACATCGTGGGCCCAAGTCAACGTCGCTTCCGGCGTTATTGCGACGTCGCTCGATATCAGACGAAGATCTCGGCTCTCACGGGGTCGCAGCATGAGCCTATGGGGTCCGAGGCTGACCGGTTGGTGATATCGGTAGCTCGTCCGATGACGGATTTCGAGGGCGATCAATTGAAGCTTTCCATTTGCGAGCTTGGTGCTCCTGAAAGGCGCTAGGCCAGATACGCCGCGACGATTCCCGACAGAATGATCCCGTCGAACGTCCCCGCGCCGCCGATGCTGAGGGTACCGACGCTCATTTTCGAAATGTCCCTGAGATGCAAGAGATCGGCGCCGATCAGCGGACCGGAGACGCCGGCGATGAAGGCGATGGGCGGCGCGTAATCCGGCGCGAGCAGCATGGCGACGCCGGCAGCGATCAGCGGCGTGACCAGAGCCGGCATGCCGATCCCGATGCCCGGCATGGGCCTCGCTAGGCGATAGCAGGCGAAGATGTTGACCGCGGCGGCAAGCGCTGCGGCGGTGAGCGCGTTCACCCCTTGGGCCGCCACGAAGCGAAGCTCGTAGATCGCGATCAGGCTCGGGATGATGCAGCCGCCGAGATTGACCGCGATCACCGTCTCGTGGGTCTGACGCTGGAATTGCGGGAAAAGGCCGCCCAAGCCATAGGCTCCGAACCGCAGATCCGGCATCTCCTCGTCGCGGGGGATGCGCTTGATCGGGATATTGATCGCACCGCCGAGAATGATCGCGAAGACCAGGAAGAACGCCGTGCCCGGATCGAGGTGCAGCTTGGCGAGCGCCCCAATCATCAGCCCGCCGAAAAACAGCGGGAACAGGATCAGCAGGAACAGAAAGACGAAGATCGACAGAAAGATCGGAAAGCGCATGGCGGTTCCTTGTCGGGGGCCACCCCGTTTGCCCGGAGCCCCTACCAACTGGTGCGATGGACGATCAGGCCCTCCTTTGTCAACCGCGCGAGGATGTCCTCGGCGTGGTCGGGGCCACGGGTCTCGATGGTGAAGCCGATAATGACGCGCTTGGCGACAACCGAGGTCAGCAGGCGCGAATGGGTGACATCGATGATGTTGCCGCCGGCCGCCGCGACGATATCGACGATCTTGGCGAGGCTGCCTGGCCGGTCGCGGATTTCGACCTGGATCGAGAGCAGGCGGCCTGTCTTGGCCTGCTGGCGCAACAACACATAAGCGAGGAGCCGGGCATCGATATTGCCGCCGCTGACCACCACGCCGACCCGCTTGCCGGCGAAGAGATCGGGCCGGGCCGCCAGCGCCGCAAGCCCCGCCGCGCCCGCGCCTTCGCCGAGCACTTTCTCGACGGTCAGCAGCAGGGAGATGCCGGCTTCTAGCTCGTCCTCGGTGACGAGGATGATCTCCTCCACGCAGTCGCGCACGACCGGTATCGTGTAGGCGCCGGGGTTCTTGACCGCGATGCCCTCGGCGATGGTGTCGCCGGCGCAGGCTTCGGTCTTGCCGTGAATCGCATTATGCATGGAGGGGAAGAGGGCGGCTTCGACGCCGTAAATCGTCGTCTTAGGGGCCAGCGCCTTCACCGCGACGGCGATCCCCGAGATCAGCCCGCCGCCGCCGATCGGCACGATGATTGAATCGAGGTCCGGCGCGGTCCCGCACATTTCCAGGCCCACCGTGCCCTGGCCGGCGATGATCTTCTCGTCGTCATAGGGGTGGACCATGACCAGATTGCGCTCCCGGATGAGCTCCGCCGCGCGCCCGCTGCAATCCGCCAGCGTCTCCCCGGCCAGAACGATCTCCGGCCCGAACCGCTGGGTCAGCTCGACTTTGACCTGCGGGGTCGTCTCCGGCATGACGATGACCGCCGGGATGCCCATGCGCTGCGCATGATAGGCGACAGCCTGGGCGTGATTGCCGGCCGAGACCGCGACGACGCCGCGCTTGCGCTCCTCCTCGGTGAGGCTCGACAGCTTGACGTAGGCCCCGCGCTCCTTGAAGGACGAGGTGAACTGTAGGTTCTCGAATTTGAGCCAGACCTCCGCGCCGAGAATGTCCGACAGGGTGCGCGAGGAGAACATCGGCGTCTTGAGGACATGGCCCTCCAAGAGCGCCGCGGCGGCGCGGATATCCTCGATCGATACGGTCATCTGGCGGCGGCTCCTTTTGAGCCACCATAACGCTTGGGCGAGGGCGAGACGTCAAGCCTCGCGTGGCGATCAAACGGGCTCCAAAGGCCGATGAGGCTCGCGCGGCAGTTCGACCGTGATGGTGTCGCCCGGACGGACCTCGCCGCCTTCGAGCACGATCGCCATGACGCCCGCCTTGCGAAGGATGTTGCCGTCTTCGTCCCGGCCGAGGGTTGCGGCCATCAGGCCCTGTTTGATGCCGTCGAGCTGGCGGCAGGGATTGCGCAGGCCGGTGATCTCGATGACGGCCTCCGGGCCGAGCCTCAGCTTGGCGCCTATCGGCAGGCCGAGGAGTTCGATCCCGCGGGTCGTGACGTTCTCGCCCATGCGGCCGGGCGTCAGCTCGTAGCCCGTCGTCCCGAGCTCGTCGAGAAACTCGGCAGGGATGAGATGGACCTGCCGCAGATTCGGCTCGTCGGGGTTCCGCGCCACCCGCGAGCGATGCTGGATGGTGATTCCCTTATGCGCGTCGCCTTCGACGCCGAGCCCGGCGTGGAGACGGATGATGGATTGGCGCGCCTTGGTCATGTTGTGCGACGGCGCGCGGCACACCGCGACCACGACGCCGGCGGCGCCGTTCTCAATAGATGAAGGGGATGAGGCGCTTGGTGCGTCGGACATAATCGTCATACTCCGGGAAGGTCTCTCTCATCTTGCGTTCCTCGGCGGAGCACCGGACCTCGATCCCGATAAGGATGCAAATCGTCCCCAGGATACCGCGCCATTCGCCGATCGCGAGCGCGGTTCCGATGAAGCCGAAGAGCATCCCCGTATAGATCGGGTGCCGCACAAGGCCATAAGGCCCCGTCGTGACCAGCGAGTGGTCTTCCTTCAGGGTGATCGTGCCGCTCCAGTCGCGCCCGAGATGCACCCGCGCCCAGCAGGCGAAGCCCAATCCCAATGCGACGATGGCGGTGCCGATCAGGGGTAGGATGCGGGTATCCGGCAAAAAGCGATATCCCAGCACGCCGAGCCGCCCACCGGGCATGGCGATCAGAAGAAAGGCGGCGACGAAAGGCAGGGAATGGCGCAGGCGTTCCCGTTGGGGCTCGTGCCAGCGGGTTGCCTTCACGTTGCCGGCCGCGACGATCCAATAGGCGATCCAGCCGAGCCACAGCAGCGGGATCGCATATCGCGAAAATGAAATTGCCATCTTCGAAGCCCCCCGACCCCGGAACACGCCTTAGACAACTGGCAAAGTCTATAGCCGGTCCGTTCCGCAGCGCCTAGACCGGACTTGCGGGCCCGTTCCGTGATCGGCCATTTTCTTGGGCAGCGTGTTTTCAGGAACACTCATCGACCTATGACGCAGCCCGCCATCGTCTGGTCCCGCGACGACCAGCGCGTCGCAGACAACCCAGCCGTTGATGCCGCCGTGGCATCCGGGCGGCCGTTGCTTTGCGTCTATGTCCATGACGAGGAGAGCGACGGGATCCGCCCGCTCGGCGGCGCGGCCAAATGGTGGCTGCATGGCTCGCTCAGAGCCTTGGGCGCGGCACTCGGCGGGCGCTTGACGATCTTCAGAGGGCCAGGCGATCGCGTGATCGGGAGGCTCGCAGCGGAGATCGGAGCAGGGGCCGTCTATTGGAACCGCCGGTATGACCATGCGGGCCGAGAAATCGATGCCCGGCTCAAGCATGTCCTGAAGGATTGCGGGATCAACGCGGAGAGCTTCAACGGGCATCTCCTGTACGAACCCTGGACGGTCATGACGAAATCCGGCGGGCCCTTCCGGGTGTTCACGGCGTTCTGGCGCGCTGCACGGCGATCGGGAGAGCCCGAGACGCCATCGCCGGGGCCCAAGTCGATCGCGTTCTACGATCTGCCCGCAGGCGTGAAAGCGCTTCGCCTAGAGGATCTTCACCTTGAGCCGCATGCCCCTGACTGGTCCGACGGATTGCGCGAGACTTGGAAGCCGGGCGAAGCCGGCGGCCGGCGTCAGCTCAAAACGTTTCTCGAACAACACCTTATCCATTATGCCGCCGAGCGCGATCGGCCAGACAAAGCGGTGACGTCGGGGCTGTCGCCCTATTTGAGATTCGGCAATGTCTCGGTGCGGGAGGTCTGGCAGGCCGCGCGGGCAGCGGCGGCGCGATCGGGATGCGATGACGATCTCGACAAATTCCTGTCGGAGCTCGGCTGGCGCGAGTTCTGCTATCATCTTCTGTTTCACGAGGCCGATATCGCGCGCCGCAACATCCAGCCGCGATTCGATGCCATGCCCTGGCATGACGATCCCGCCGGTTTGCAGGCATGGCAGCGGGGCCGTACGGGCTATCCGATCGTCGATGCGGGGATGCGGCAGCTCTGGGCGACCGGCTGGATGCATAATCGGGTGCGCATGATCGTGGCGTCCTTCCTCGCCAAGCATCTGCTGATCGACTGGCGCCAGGGTGAGGAATGGTTCTGGGATACCCTGGTCGATGCCGATCCGGCGAACAATCCGGCAAGTTGGCAATGGGTCGCCGGCAGCGGAGCCGACGCCGCGCCGTATTTCCGGATCTTCAATCCGATCCTCCAAGGCGAGAAATTCGACCCCGACGGCGCTTATGTGCGGCAGTGGGTGCCGGAGCTTGCCGACTTACCCCCGTCCGTCATTCACAAGCCGTGGACGTCGCCTGCCAAGCCGGACGGCTATCCCGATCCGATCGTGGACCATGCCTTCGCCCGCCGCCGGGCGCTGGAGGCTTTCGCCGAGACGAAAGGGGAGTAGTCTATCGACAACGAACGGCGGAAAGGGGGATGGCATGCATCGGTTCGGACTCTCTTTGGCGGCCTGCCTCATGGTCTACGCGACGCCTGCGCTGGCGGGGCCGGCTGTTACGGCGGGCGCGCTCACGGTCGAGCCGCCGACCTTGATCTCCGCAGGCTTCGAATGGCGCATCACGGGCGACGACAACCGCAATGCCAAAGTCGAGGTGCGGTTCCGCAAGCATGGCGAGACCGCGTGGCGCACCGGTCTGCCGCTGATGCGGCTGCAGAACGAGAAGGTGACGGACGGCGCCTTCTATACCTACACGGCGCCGAACATGTTTGCCGGCAGCCTGTTCGATCTCGACCCCGATACGACCTATGACTGCGAGTTCACGCTGAGCGATCCCGACGGCGGCACGGCGACGCGATCCGTTACGGTCCACACGCGCCCGGTGCCGAAGCCGGCGGCGGGCGGGCATGTCTATCACGTCTATCCCGCCGGCTATAAAGGCGAGAAGCAGAAGCCTGCCTTCACCGGATTGTTGGCGGCCTATTACAGGGGATCGAGCCAGTCCGATCATTCGAACGTCTTTCCGCCGCGCGTGCAGCCCGGCGACGTGATCCTCGTCCATGCCGGGCTCTACAAGGATCACCGGCTGAATTACGGCGGCTTCGACCCCAATATTGCGTCCTACGGCACGCCGTTCGACGGCACCTATTACCTCACTCAGAGCGGCACGCCGGACAAGCCGATCGTCATCAAGGCGGCGGGCGACGGCCCGGTGATCTTCGATGGGGACGGCAATTACAATCTCTTCAATCTCATGGCCGCGAACTACAACTACTTCGACGGCATCACCGTCCGGAACACGCAAGTCGCGTTCCTGGTCGGGATTAAGAACATCGCGGGCTCGAGCGGTTTCACGCTCGTCCATTCGCGGATCGAGGATGTCGGACGCGGTGTCCAGGACGATTGGGCCGGCTCTAAGGACTTCTATATCGCCGACAACGTCTTCATCGGCCGGCACGATCCGACCAAGCTTCTCGGCTGGTGGCCGGCGGATGTGTGGAGCAAGTTCCCCGGCTTCCCGCAGCTCCTGACCTCGGAATATGCCGTGAAACTCTACGGTCAGGGCCATGTCGTGGCCTACAACCATGTCGCCAATTGGCATGACGGCATCGACGTCGCGACCTACGGCACGCCGAGCGAGGACGCGGACAAGGTCCCGGTCTCGATCGACTTCTATGGCAATGACTTCACCAATATCGACGACAACTGCATCGAAACCGACGGCGGCGCGCACAATATCCGCGTGTTCCGCAATCGCTGTCTCAACTCGACTGCCGGTGCATTCAGCGCCCAGCCGAGCTTCGGCGGCCCGACCTATTTCATCCGCAACATCGCCTATAACGGAACCAGCGGAGGTCCCTTGAAGCTGTTCGATGGCGGCGCCGGAATCGCGGTCTATAACAACACCTTCTTCGGCGCGGGGACGCTCTTGGGGCCGGTCTCCAACGTTCATTTCCGTAACAATCTGTTCCTCGGAGACGGCTGGGCCGATCCGGTCTTCAATCCCAAGACCTACACGAACTATTCGACCTCGGATTACAACGGATTCCGGCCTAATCCGGGCAAATCGGATGCGTTCGAATGGACATCGCCGGACTTCAAGACGGCGTCGGATCAGAAGAATCTGGTGACGCGGAAGTTCAAGTCGCTACAGGCTTATCGCGCGGCGACGGGGCAGGACAGGCATAGCGTGCTCGTGGATTACGGGATCTTCGTGAAAGTGGGACTGCCGGATAAGGCCGATCCCCAGCATCTATACAGTCCCGAAGATCTCGACTTTCGGCTGAAGCCGAAATCGGCCGCGATCGACAGGGGGACCGTTCTGCCGAACATTACCGATGGCTATGCCGGAAAAGCGCCCGACCTCGGCGCTTATGAGCTCGGGCAGGCGGTCCCGCATTACGGGCCGAGATCTCAATAACCGCTATTGCACCAGGATATTCGGCGCTTTCCGGCCCGTCCGCGCGCCGGCATAGAGCTTGTCGGCGACCTCGGCGGCGATATCCATGAACGCCTGGGCCTGCTCGCTGTCGGGCTGGGATTCGACGATCGGCGCGCCGCCGTCGGAGGTCTCGCGGATCGAGATATGGAGCGGGATCTCGCCGAGGAAATCGGTTCCGAGCTGCGCCGCCGTCTCCCGCGCGCCGCCATGGCCGAAGATCTCCGACGCCTCGCCGCAATGGGGGCAGACGAAATAGCTCATATTCTCGACGATGCCGAACACCGGCACCTCGACCCGGCGAAACATGGCGAGCCCGCGACGGGCGTCGATCAGCGCGATATCCTGCGGCGTCGAGACGATCACCGCGCCCGCCAACGGAACGCGCTGGGCCATGGTAAGCTGGGCGTCGCCCGTACCCGGCGGCATGTCGACGACGAGCACGTCGAGGTCGCCCCAGGCCACGTCGGTCAGCATCTGCTGCAGCGCGCCCGCGACCATGGGTCCGCGCCAGACCGTCGCGCGGTCCTCCTCGATCAGGAAACCGATCGACATGACCCGGATGCCGTATTTCTCCATCGGTAGGAGTTTCTTGTCCTCGGTGACGCGGGGCTTACCGGTAATGCCTAGAAGCCTAGGCATGGAGGGGCCGTAGATATCGGCGTCCAGAATGCCGACCTTCTTGCCGAGGCGCTTGAGGCCCAGCGCCAGATTGACCGCGACCGTCGATTTGCCGACGCCGCCCTTGCCGCTCGCCACCGCGATGATCGCCTGAACGCCGGGGACACCCGATTTGGTCTGGGCGGCCTGGGCTTTCGGTCCCGGCGCGTCCTGGCGCTGGCCCGGCGCGGGACGCTCGGCGGTCAGCACGGCGGTCACCGCCGTCATGCCCGGAATTTCCTTGACCGCATTCTCGCAGGCCTTGCGCAGGGGCTCCATGCGGGCGCCGTCTCCGGCGGCCACTTCGAGGATGAAGCCGACCTTGCCCTCGCGGACGTAAAGCCCGCTGATCATCCCGTTCGAAACGACATCCTTGCCCGATTTCGGGTCGGTGATCGTCTTCAGCGCGTCAAGAACCTGGTCTTTCGTAATCTCGGCCATGTCAATTATCTGTGATCTGGGGCGGCCCGCGACAATTGGCGCCCGTGTGATAAGCGCCGTTGTTTGCCTCTTTGTCGCAGGTGAACTACATATAGCGCAACGCCTGTAAATTCCTAATGCAATTCATGCCGGGGCTCGCTGCGCACGCGCCCTGACGGATCGAAAGGGGGCACGATGCCTTGGCAGAATCAGAGCGGCGGCGGTGGCGGCGGTCCGTGGGGCCGCGGCCCGCGTGGTGGAGGTGGCGGCGGCAACCAGCCGCCCAATCTCGAAGAGCTCTTGAGACGCGGCCAGGACCAGTTCCGTGGCATGATGCCGAAAGGCGTCAACCGGCCGCTCTGGCTGTTGCTCGGCCTTATGGTCATCGTGGCGATCTGGGGCCTTTCGGGGTTCTACCGGGTGCAACCCGACGAGCAGGGCGTCGTTCTGCGCTTCGGCAAATGGGTGCGGACCACCCAGCCCGGCCTCAACTACCACATTCCCTATCCGATCGAGACCGTGTTCACGCCCAAGGTCACGCGCGAGAACAATATCGATATCGGGTTCACGACGTCGGGCGGCGGTGCCCAGCGCGACGTCCCGGCGGAAAGCCTGATGCTCACCGGCGACGAGAACATCGTCGATATCGATTTCAGCGTCGTTTGGGTCATCAAGGACGCGGGCAAATATCTGTTCAACATTCGCGACCCGGAATTGACTGTGAAGGCCGTGGCCGAGAGCGCGATGCGGGAGGTCATCGGCAAGACGCCGATCCAAAGCGCGCTCACGGAAGGCCGTCAGGACATCGAAATTCAGACCAAGGACCTCGTGCAGGAGGCGCTCGACGAATACGAGGCCGGCATCGAGATTCGCCGGCTGAAGCTGCAGAAGGTCGATCCGCCCCAGGAGGTCATTGCGTCGTTCCGCGACGTCCAGGCCGCCCGCGCCGACCAGGAGAGGCTCCGAAACGAAGCCGAGGCCTATGAAAACGACATCCTGCCCCGCGCCCGCGGTCAGGCCGAAAAGATCATCCAGGGCGCCGAAGGCTATAAGGAGAAGGTCGTCAACCAGGCCGAAGGCGAGGGCGCCCGGTTCATCTCGATTTATAACCAATACGCCAAAGCCAAGGACGTGACCCGGAAGCGCATGTATCTCGAAACCATGCAGGACATCCTTTCCGGCATGAACAAGATCATCATCGACAAGTCGGCGTCGGGATCGGGCGTGGTGCCCTATCTGCCCCTGCCGGAGCTTGAGAAAAATCGACAATCCAGTGTGAAGAGCGTCACGGACGGTTCGTCCAGCTCCTCCTCCAGCCAGGGAGGCCAGCCATGAGCAGCGTTAAAGCCATCATTGCGCTCGTCATCCTGGGCGTTCTTGCGGTCGTGGCGGCCGGCGCGATGTACACCGTCGACCAGACGCAGCAGGCGTTGGTGCTGCAATTCGGCAAGCCGGTTGCGGTGGTGACCGATCCGGGGCTCCATTTCAAGACGCCGTTCGTCCAGGATGTGACCTATATCGACAAGCGTATCCTGGCCCTTGACGCGCCCTCGGAAGAGGTCATTGCCTCGGATCAGAAGCGGCTCGTTGTGGATGCCTTCGCGCGCTATCGCATCCATGATCCGCTGAAATTCTATGAGAGCGTCGGAAATGACAACGTCGCGCGCCAGCGCCTCGAGACGCTGATCAACTCGAATCTCAGGCGGGTTCTCGGCAGCGTGGCGTTTTCCGCGGTCCTGAGCGGAGAGCGGGCCAGCCTGATGCGCAAGATCCGCGACTCGGTCAACGACGAAGCCCAGCAATTCGGCCTCGACGTGGTCGATGTACGGATCAAGCGGGCGGACCTCCCGTCGGCGAACAGCGAAGCGATCTACAGCCGGATGAAGTCGGAGCGCGATCGCGAGGCCAAGGAGTTCCGGGCCCAGGGCGCCGAGGTCAATCAGCGCATCGTCAGCCGGGCCGATCGCAATCGAACGGTCCTCCTTGCGGAAGCCCAGAAGCGTGCCGATATATTGCGCGGCGAGGGCGATGCCCGGGCGATTCAGATTTTCGCGGAAGCCTTCGGGAAGGACGTGGATTTCTTCCAGTTCTACCGCTCGATGCAGGCCTATCGCGACGCGCTGAAGAACAGCGACACGACCATGATCCTGTCCCCGAACAGCGAGTTCTTCAAATATTTTGAAGATGTCGCAAAGGGTAAATAGGGCCGGGCAGGCGATCCCGGCCCTTAATCGGGTCCAGAGGCGGTCGGTCGGTTGAACGATCTCATCGCGGCCGTCGGCCTCGTGCTGGTGCTCGAAGGGTGCCTTTACGCCCTTTTCCCCGGCGGGCTGAAGCGTATGATGGAGATGGCCCAGCGTATTCCCGAGGGGACGCTGCGCCTCGGCGGCCTGCTCGCAGCGGTTGTCGGTTTGTTCGTGGTCTGGTTGGCGCGGAATATGTTAACCTGATGGCCGCAATTTTGCCGCAAGGATCCGGTAGGCGACGGTTGTATGGTCTCGAGTATGGGGAGAGGTTGGCATGTTCTCCCGGCGAATTGACGTAAGGAGACGCCACGTGATCGATCGATCTGGCGAGAAGGCGAAGTCCGTGAACGGTTTTGGGATGGTTATGGCAGGCGTTTTGCGGTTGAA
This sequence comes from uncultured Alphaproteobacteria bacterium, assembly GCA_963732795.1. GTDB lineage: Bacteria > Pseudomonadota > Alphaproteobacteria > CAVTAV01 > CAVTAV01 > CAVTAV01. Next base: position 43,032 of record CAVTAV010000003.1, read on the forward strand.
GATGGTGTTGGCGGGGCTGGTAGCCCTGGCGATCTTCGTGCCCGGCGGCGCCTCGGCTTTCAGCGATCCTTCGGGTTTTGCCGATCTCGCGGCCAAGGTGACGCCGGCCGTCGTCAATATCTCGACCAAGCAGAATTTGAAGCCCGAGCGCGCGACGCCGATGCCGGACCTGCCCCCCGGCTCGCCCTTCGAGCAGTTCTTCAAGGATTTCCTCGACCGCAACCGCGACGGCGACCTCGACCAGCCGCGCACCGTCACTTCGCTTGGCTCCGGCTTCATCATCGATTCCAAGGGCTATATCGTCACCAACAACCACGTGATCGACGGCGCCGACGAGATCACCGTCGTGCTGGCCGACCAGAAGGAATACAAGGCGACGGTCGTCGGCCATGACGCGGACACCGACATCGCGCTCCTCAAGATCGACGCCGACGAAGACCTGCCGTCCGTTCCCTTGGGCGATTCCGACAAGCCCCGGGTGGGCGACTGGGTGATGGCGGTCGGCAACCCCTTCGGAATCGGCGAATCCGTCAGCGTCGGCATCGTCTCGGCGCGCAACCGCGACCTGCAGTCCGGCAATTTCGACGATTTCATCCAGACCGACGCCGCCATCAACAAGGGCAATTCCGGCGGCCCGCTGTTCAACATGGCGGGCGAGGTGATCGGCATCAACACGGCGATCTATTCGCCGAACGGCTCCAGTGTCGGCGTCGGTTTCGCTACGCCGACCAATCTCGCCAAGAAGGTGATCGCCGATCTCCGCCAGTTCGGCCATATCCAGCGCGGCTGGCTTGGCGTCCGGCTTCAGACGGTCACGCCCGAGATCGCGGAGAGCCTCGGCATGAAGGAGCCCTTGGGCGCGCTCGTGGCGGAGGTCATGACCGGCAGCCCGGCCAAGGCCGCCGGCATCGAGACCAGCGATGTCGTGATCGAGTTCGACGGCAAGTCGGTAGACGAGATGCGCGCCCTGCCGCGGATCGTGCTGGAGACGCCGATCGGCAAGAAAGTCGACGTCAAGGTCTGGCGCAATGGCAAGGCCAAGGACATCCCCGTGAAAGTCGGCCGGTATGAGGAGCCCACCAAGGTCGCGAGCGCCGAGCCCGTGCCGGTTCCGGTCCAGCCGGTCGGCAAGTCGATCATGGGCATGAATCTCGCCACCCTGACGCCGCTCCTCCGCGAGCGCTTCGAGGTGAAGCCGGAGACCAGCGGCGTCGCGGTGCTCGATGTCGATCCCGCAGGCCGCGCCGCGGAGGAGGGCATCCGTCCCGGCGACATCATCCTCGAAGTCGACCGCCAGAAGGTGTCGAGCCCGACGGATATCGAGGCGCGCATGAAGGCCGCCAAGACCGAGCGCAAGGCCGTCCTGCTGCTGATCAACCGGAACAACCAGAACGTCCACATCGCGCTGCCCATCGAAGGCTGAGCCGGACCGTCGACCATATCAAATGACGAAAGAGGAGGCGGGAGCCGGCGTCGTCCTGATCGCCGGGCCCACCGCCTCGGGCAAATCGGCGCTGGCCCTCGATCTCGCCGAACGGCTCGGCGGCACGATCATCAATGCCGACAGTATGCAGGTCTATCGCGAGCTTCGCGTCCTGACGGCGCGGCCGAGCCCTGCCGACGAGGCTCGCGTTCCCCACAAGCTCTATGGCGTTCTCTCCGCGGCCGAAACCTGCTCCGCGGCGCGCTGGCGCGATATGGCGGTGCAGGCGATCGCGGAGGCGCGGGCCGAGGGGCGGCTGCCGATCCTGGTCGGCGGAACCGGGCTTTATTTCCGGGCGCTTCTCGACGGCCTCGCCCCGGTGCCGGAGATTCCCGCCGAAATCCGGTCGGAGGTGCGTGCGATAGCGCCGGAGCGGCTTCATGGGCGTCTGGCCGAGCGCGATGACGTCATGGCGTCACGGCTCGAGCCGGGGGACCGCCAGCGTCTCGCCAGGGCGCTCGAAACCGTGCTGGCAACGGGAAAGTCTCTGGCCGAATGGCAGGAGATGGCGCCTGAAGGCGGGCTGGCAGGGCGGGAACAGGTCGCAAAGCTGCTCCTGTTGCCGCCGCGCGAGGTCGTTTATGCCCGATGCGACGCGCGGCTCGCCGGAATGGCGGAAAACGGCGGGTTGGACGAGGCGCGGGCGCTCGACGCCATGGAACTCGATCCCGATCTCCCCGCCATGAAGGCTCTCGGGGTGCCGCATTTCCTGGCGGCCGTACGGGGCGAGATGCCGCTCGACGAGGCGATCACGGCGGCCCAGACCGCCACCCGGCAATATGCCAAGCGCCAATTCACTTGGTTTCGCCATCAATTTCCCGACTGGGAGCGATTCGAAGCGCAACAAGGCGCAAGAGATTTAGACAGAATCGTAACGTTTATTTCAAAAAATATCTCCGCGCGGTAATTTTATGCATTGACCGGGCGGTTACGGCGCGGTTATGGTGCGCGCCTTCCGGGGCCGTATTGGCCCCGGATCCGTATTGTCGAGGAATTCGTCATGGCCGATCAGAAACTTCGCGGAGCCGAGCTGGTGATCAAGGCGCTCATCGATCAGGGCGTCGACACCATTTTCGGCTATCCGGGCGGCGCGGTGCTGCCGATCTACGATGCGCTGTTCAAGCACAACGCGATCCACCATGTCCTCGTCCGCCATGAGCAGGGGGCGGTTCATGCCGCCGAAGGCTATGCGCGCTCGACCGGCAAGCCCGGCGTCGTGCTGGTGACCTCGGGCCCCGGCGCGACCAACGCCGTGACTGGCCTCGCCGACGCCATGATGGATTCGATCCCGATCGTCTGCATCACGGGGCAGGTCGCGACCCATCTGATCGGCAACGACGCCTTCCAGGAGGCCGATACGGTCGGCATCACCCGGCCCGTGACCAAGCACAATTGGCTGCTCAAGAGCACGGACGACATCGCCCGCGTCATGCACGAGGCGTTCTTCGTCGCGACCAACGGCCGGCCGGGCCCGGTCGTCGTGGATCTGCCCAAGGACATGCAGATCGCGACCGGCCCCTATATCGGCCCGGAAAATGTGCGCCATAAGACCTATAAGCCGCAGACCAAGGGCGACCGCGCCGCGATCGAGAAAGCGGTCGATGCGATGGCGCAGGCCAAACGGCCGCTGTTCTATACCGGCGGCGGTGTGGTGAATTCGGGCCCGGGGGCCTCGATGCTGTTGCGCGAGCTCGTCCAGGCGACCGGCTATCCGATCACCAATACGTTGATGGGCCTCGGCACCTATCCGGCCTCGGACAAGCAGTTCCTAGGCCTCGTGGGCATGCACGGCACCTATGAATCGAACATGGCGATGTACGAATGCGACGTCATGATCTGCATCGGCGCGCGGTTCGACGACCGGGTGACGGGAAAAGTCGACGAGTTCTCGCCGAATTCGACCAAGATTTACGTCGATATCGACCGTTCTTCGATCAACAAGAACATTCGCGTCGATATTCCGATCGTCGGCGACGCCGGATCGGTCATGGAGGACATGATCAAAATCTGGAAGTCCAAGGGCTATCAGCCGGACAAGGGCCAGCTCAAGGTCTGGTGGGACCGGATCGCCAAATGGCGCGCCAAGGACAGCCTGAGATACAAGAAACGGACCGACGAGATCATGCCGCAGCACGCGATCCAGCGGCTGTTCGAGCTGACCCGCGAGTACGATCCGATCATCACGACCGAGGTCGGCCAGCACCAGATGTGGGCGGCGCAGTTCTTCGGATTCGAGCAGCCGAACCGCTGGCTCACCTCCGGCGGGCTCGGTACCATGGGTTATGGCCTGCCGGCGGCGATCGGCGCACAGATGGGCAATCCCCACAAGCTCGTGATCGATGTCGCTGGCGAGGCCTCGATTCTGATGAACATCCAGGAGCTTTCGACCGCCGTGCAGCACGAGCTGCCGGTCAAGGTGTTCATCGTGAACAACCAGTATATGGGCATGGTCCGGCAGTGGCAGGAACTGGGCTATGACGGCCGCTACTCCCACAGCTACACGGATTCCCTGCCGGATTTCGTCAAGCTGGCGGATGCCTTCGGCGCGACCGGCCTGCGGATCAGCGATCCGGCCGATCTCGACGATGGAATCAAGACCATGATCGCGACCAAGGGCCCGGTCATCGTCGATTGCCAGGTCGTCAAGCTCGAGAACTGCTTCCCGATGGTTCCGGCCGGCGCGGCGCATTACGACATGATCTTCGGGCCCGACGAGGCGCGGGAGCCTGCGAGCGACGAGGATCTCGCGGTCGTATAGCTCTTCGGCGCGGAACCGCTTGCCTGAATTGTGAAATCGCCTAAATTCGCCGGGCCTCCGGCGTCATCGAGGAAATCGCTGTGAAACAGGAAACCGTGGAGCGCCATACCATGGCCGTGCTCGTGGACAACGAGGCGGGCGTGCTGGCGCGGGTGATCGGGCTCTTTTCGGGGCGCGGCTATAATATCGAGAGTCTGACCGTGGCGCCGGTCGACCAGGCGCAGACCATGTCGCGCATCACAATCGTCACCTCGGGGACGCCAATGGTGCTGGAGCAGATCGAGGCGCAGCTCTCGCGGCTCGTGCCGATCCATAACGTTTCGGACCTGACGTTGGACTGCATTTCGGTCGAGCGCGAGATGGCCTTGGTCAAGGTCGTCGGCACCGGCGAGCACCGGGTCGAGAGCCTGCGTCTCGCCGACGTGTTCCGCGCCAGGGTGGTGGATTCGACGAGCGAATCCTTCGTGTTCGAGGTCACGGGCGCATCCTCGAAGGTGGATGCCTTTATCGAGCTGATGCGGCCTTTGGGCATGGTCGAGATGGCGCGCACCGGCGTTGTGGGCGTGTGCCGCGGCAAGGAAATATTGGAGGCGCGCCACTAGGGGAGACCCGGCGGCCTTTGGCTACGTATCTGAAAGGAAAAGAAAATGCGGGTCTATTACGACAGGGATGCGGACATAAACCTGATCAAGTCCAAGAAGGTCGCGGTCATCGGCTATGGCAGCCAGGGCCACGCCCACGCGGCGAACCTGCGCGATTCCGGGGTCAAGGAGGTCGTCGTCTCGCTCCGCCCGGACTCGGCGACGGTCAAGAAGGCCGAGGAGGCCGGCTTCAAGGTCATGAGCCCGGCGGACGCCGCCAAATGGGCCGACATCGTCATGGTATTGACGCCGGACGAATTGCAGGGCGCGCTCTATCGCGACCATCTGAAGGACAATCTGAAGTCCGGCGCGGCGCTCGCCTTCGCCCATGGCCTCAACGTCCATTTCCGGCTGATCGAGCCTCGCGTCGATCTCGACATCTTCATGGTCGCGCCGAAGGGCCCCGGCCACACCGTGCGCTCGGAATATCAGCGCGGCGGCGGCGTGCCCTGCCTGCTGGCGGTCCATCAGGATTCGAGCGGCAATGCCCATGACATCGGCCTCTCCTATGCCAGCGCCATCGGCGGCGGCCGCTCGGGCGTGATCGAGACGAGCTTCCGGGAGGAATGCGAGACCGATCTCTTCGGCGAGCAGGCGGTGCTCTGCGGCGGCCTGACCTCGCTGATCCAGGCGGGCTTCGAGACCCTGGTCGAGGCGGGTTACGCGCCGGAGATGGCCTATTTCGAATGCCTTCACGAGGTCAAGCTGATCGTCGACCTGATCTATGAGGGCGGTATCGCGAATATGCGCTATTCGATCTCGAACACGGCGGAATACGGCGATTACACCCGCGGCCCCCGGGTCATCACGCCGGAGACAAAGGCCGAGATGAAGCGCATCCTCGACGACATCCAGTCCGGCCGCTTCGCCCGCGACTGGATGCTGGAAAACGCCGTCGGCCAGCCCAGCTTCAAAGCCATGCGCACCCGTTCGGCCCAGCACCCGATCGAGGAAGTCGGCGAGCGCCTGCGTGGCATGATGCCCTGGATCGGCAAGAACAAGCTGGTGGATAAGAGCAAGAACTGAGGCGGCCTCGACCGTTTCGACGTCCGGTTGATGCGGCGTGGACATCACCCCCATCCAAACCTTCCCCCATCGAGGGCGAAGGCTTAAGGGAGCCACTCCAAGGACTCCTACCCCGCTTGATGGGGGAGGCCGGGCGGGGGTGATACTGGAGCCGCTTCCGCGTTTACAGAGCCGGCTCCTCGTCGAGCCGCACCGCAATCCCTTCAAGCTCCGCCGAGGGCGCTTTGTAGCGTTTCATGACATCGGGATCATGGCCGGCGACGATGTAATTCGGGTGGTCGGCCAGCTCGCGCATGCGCTTCCAGCCGTCGACCATCTGGGGGATGTTCGCGACGACGGGGAAGGGGCGGCCTTCGTCCATGTTGCGGTAGTAATGGCTGGCGTCGGAGGCGAGGACGAGCCAGCCGAGCTTGGTCCAGACGCGGACGACCTGAAGCCCGAGCGTATGGCCGCCGACATGATGGACCGTAAGGCCGGGCGCGAGTTCGGCGTCGCCGTCATGGAAAGTGACCCTGCCGGCATAGACGTTCCGCACCATGGCGACGATCTCATCGAGCTCATAGGCATAGGAGAAGAATTCCGTCGCCATATAGCGGCCCGTGGCATAGGCCATCTCGCGGTCCTGGAGATGGAATTGCGCCTTGGGGAAGAGATCGAAATTGCCGATATGGTCGTAGTGCAGGTGGGTGACAATCACATCCGCCACGGTCGCCGCATCGACGCCGAGCAGTCCCAAGCCTTCGGCCGGCGAGCGCAGGAAATCGCGCTTGCGGCGCTTGGCGGCCGCCTCGTTGAAGCCGGTATCGATGACGAAGGTCCGCGTCCCGTTCCGCGCCAGCCAGACGAAATAATCCATCCGGTCGCCCGATTCATGAGGGTCGCCGCCGATGAAATTCTCGGCCGATTTGCGGGCGACCGTCGCGTAGCGGATCGCATAGACCTCGTAGGGCTCAGTCATTCTCGGCCAGCTCTTCGAGATAGCGCACGACCTCGACGCTATCGGACCGGAAGCCGTATTTCTTCTCGCCTTCCTCCCATAGCTGCTTGGTGTCGGAAAGGAGCGTGCACGGGGAATGGGTGGATTGGGCGAGCTCCAGTGCCAGCCGCAAATCCTTCGCCATCAGGCCCATGAAGAAGCCGGAATTGAACGTCCGTGTCAGGATGAAGGCGGGGTATTTGTGCTCGGTCGCGCTGTTCTTGCCGGTCGAGGCGTTGAGGATCTCGATCATCACTTTGGGATCGAGCCCGAAGCGCTGGCCCGCGATCACCGCCTCGGCGGCGCTGGCGAGATTGACCGCCGAGAGGAAGTTGTTCAAGCGACTTCATCGCATGGCCGCAGCCCGAGCTGCCGGCGACGAAGACCTTGCCCATGGTGGAGAGAAGATCGCGGCAGGCGTCGATCAGCTCGGCGTCGCCGCCCGCCATGATCGCGAGCGTGCCGTCGATGGCCTTCCTGACGCCGCCCGAGACCGGCGCGTCGATCAGCGGGAAGCCGCGCTTGGCGAGTTCCGCCGCCGTCTCGCGGGTCCCGACCGGGGAGGAGGACGACATGTCGATCAGGATCGAGTCTTTAGCCAGGCCCGAGGTCACGCCGTTGTCGCCCAACAGCACATTCCGAACGATATAGCCGTCGGGAAGCATGGTGATGACCACGCGGCAGGCCTTGCCCAGCTCGGCGAGCGATCCCGGCGTCTCGCAAGGCGTCTCCTTGGCGAAGCGTTCGACCGCCTCGGCCGAGGCATCGTACACCGCGAGCTTGTAGCCCGCGCGTGCCAGCCGGCGGGCCATCGGCCCGCCCATATTGCCGAGGCCGATGAAGCCGATGCGCTCGGGCGGCGCGATCTTACTTGCCATCTTCGGCGATGACCTTGTTGGCGGCCCGGAAGCTGTCCACTGCCGCCGGAACGCCGCAATAAATCGCGGTATGAAGGAGGATCTCGGAGATTTGCTCCTTGGTCAGCCCGTTGTTAAGCGCGCCGCGCACATGCGTTTCCACCTCGTGGGTACGCCCGAGCGCCGTCAACATGGCGAGGTTGATCATGCTGCGCTCCTGGCGGGAGAGCACGCCGCGGCCCCAGGCGCCGCCCCAGCAGAACTCGTTCAGGAGATCCTGCAGCGGCGCGTTGAACTCGGTGCGATTGTCCATCGCGGCGTCGACATATTTCGGGCCCAGCACTTCGCGGCGGATCTTTAGGCCCTTCTCGCGGAGCTCCTTGCGGGTTTCTTCGGCCATGTGACCTTTCCTTTTCTGATGCGGGTTATCCGAGGTCCAGCGTGCTGACGTAGTAGCTGTCCATATATTCGCGAATCTCGTAGACGAGGCCGTCCTTGACGATGACGACCCAGCAGTAGTTGTTCTTGTACTCGGTGCCGTTCTTGAATTTGCCGGTGCCGTGGGATTCGACCGCCACAACGTCGCCTTTGCCGATCACCCGGTCGACATTGACCTTGGGATCGCCGGGCATGAATTGGCCGCGGATCGGCCCCAGGAAATCGATGATGGTGTCGCGGCCCTTATGGGAGCCGGCGCCGGGCACGGTCACGAGCACGTTCCAGGTCGCGTCCGGATGCAGCGTCTTGCGGATGGCCTCCAGATCGCCGGTGCTTAAGCGTCTCGAAGAAGTTGATGACGATGCGTTCGGCTTCGGTATCGCCTTTGATCATGCCGGGTCCCCCTTTTGAGTCGATCGATGTGGTGAGAACACATAGCGCGAATCGGCGTTTGTGTGAAAGGTTTCGATCGGGCCGGAAGGGGCCTTTCGCCCGGCCGTGAAACGATTATGCTGGGGTCCTAACCTCTGACGCCTCTCGCATAGCACCCGATCCCCAAGGAGACGCGATCATGACCGGATTACCGATGTCCACCCTCGGCCGCACGGGCCTCAAGGTCACCAAGCTCGGCTATGGCGCCATGGAGCTTCGCGGCACGGACCATTTCGAAAAGCTTTCCCCCCAGGAGGCGAGCGTGATCCTGAATGCCGTTTTGGACAATGGCATCAACTACATCGATACCTCGCCGGATTACGGCTATTCCGAGCAGTTGATCGGCGAGCAAATCGCGCACCGGCGCGACGAGTTCTATCTCGCCAGCAAATGCGGCTGCCCGGTTGAGGACCCTGAGACGCCCCACGGTAACCGCAAGCAGCATGATTTCAGCCGCGAGAATGTCCGCGCCGGCGTCGAGCAGAGCCTGAAGCGGATGAAGACGGACTATTTGGACGTCGTGCAATTTCATGTCAGCCCGTCGCGCGAGACCCTGGAGCAGAACGATTCGGTCGCCGAGCTCCAGGCGCTCCAGAAAGAAGGCAAGGTCCGGTTTATCGGCATGTCGGGCACGATCCCGCAACTTAAGGATCATATCGCCATGGGCGTGTTCGATGTCTTCCAGATCCCCTATTCCCTGATCGAGCGTGAGCATGAGGACCTGATCCATCAGGCGGCGCAGGCGGGCGCCGGGATTGTGATCCGCGGCGGCGTATCGCGCGGCATCATGGTCAAGGACGAGTCGGTGATCGACGGCTATCCGGAGTTTCTTCAAGCCGGATTCCGGGCGAAACGTCGCCTCTGGAACAGCACCAAGATCGACGATCTGCTCGAAGGCATGTCGCCGATGGAGTTCATGCTGCGCTTCACGATCAGCAATCCGGACATGACGACGACCATTGTCGGAACGGCCAATCCCGCCCATCTGAAGAACAATGTCGAAGTGGCCAGCAAGGGCCCGCTGCCGGCCGACCTCTATGCCGAGGCCTGCAAGCGCTTCCCCAAGGCGGCCGCAGAGACCGTGGTCTGAGAAAGGCGGGGGTCATGGCATTCGCAAAGCGCAAGGATTCCGAGCCCGATGCCGTCGAGGCGTCGGTAACCTTCACCGACAAGGCGGGCGGCAAGCCGATTTCGGAATCCGTCGTCCTTAACGGCCCGGTGCGGCAGCTCTCGGGCCGGTACGAGGATAAGGTCGTGCCGATCCACAACGCCTGGCCGATCCGCGAGCGGCTGCGGCTGGAGCAGGACGGCTTCATGCTGGCGAGCCATCCGACCCGGATGCGCGACTTCCTCGACGTCAACGAGCTGCGCCGTGTCTATTACGGAGAGATCGAGCGCCTGGTGAAGCGTGAGAGCGGCGCCAAGCGCGTCGTCATCTTCGATCACACGATCCGCTCTGGCGATCCTGCGCGCCAGGAAGGCCTCAAGCTGCGCGAGCCGGTGAAAGTGGCCCATAACGACTATACCGAGCGCTCCGCCCCGCAGCGTGTACGCGATCTGTTGCCGGACGAGGCCGAGGAACTGTTGAAGGGCCGGATGGCCGTCATCCAGGTCTGGCAGCCGATCGGGCGGCCCATCGAGCGCGATCCCTTGGCCATTTGCGACGCGCAGAGCATCGCGCCCGACGATCTGATCACCGCCGAGCGCCGGCATCCGAACCGGGTCGGCGAGATTTATCATCTGGCGCACAACCCGGCGCAACGCTGGTTCTATTTCCCGCACCTGCCGCCGGATCAGGCCATCGTGTTCAAGTGCTACGATTCGATGACCGACGGCCGCTCGCGCTTCACGGCGCATACCAGCTTCGACGACCCAACCTCGCCGCCCGCCGCGCCGCCGCGCGAAAGCATCGAGATGCGGACATTGGCGTTTTTCTAACGGCGAATTGACTCTTTCGCAGCGCGTTCCTAGGCTTCCTCGGAGGATTGCTTGGGGGAGGCACCTGCCATGTTTGCGAAACTCTATGCGCTGTTTACGTATCTCGGCGTCATGGCGCTGCCGGCGTCGTTTATCATCGGTTTCAAGTACGATCCGACCGCGCCGACGTCGAATTACGTTTACGACATCGTCCTCTACCTGATTTACATCGGCATCCACTTCATCATGACGATGCCGGGATTCAAGAAGACGTTGTACGGCAAACCGCAGGGCGCGCCGCATGAGCGGCGAGTTTATGTCACCGTCGCGATCGTCACTTGGATCATTGTCTATGTCGTGCACAAACCGTTGCCCGGCTTCGCGATTCCCGTCAACGAATGGGTGGTCTATTTCGGCCTGTGCTGCGTGTTGCTGGGCCAGTTCGCGTTTTTCGAGTTCGCCAATTTCGACGCACTCAAAGCGCTGTTCGGCGTCCCCGGCGCGGAAGTCAGCCATTCCGCCGGTGGCGAGACGCCTCTGATGACGGAAGGATCCTATGCCAAAGTCCGCCACCCGATGTACAGCGGCGCGCTGATCCTGTACCTCGCCTCCGTCATCATGCACCCCAATGCCGCGCAGCTGCTCTGGGCGGTGATGGTGGCCCTGTCCTTCGTCCTTTTCATCCCGATCGAGGAAGCCAGCCTGATCAAAGGCCGCGGCGAGGCGTATCGGGAGTATCAGAAGGCCGTGAAATGGCGGGTGATCCCGGGGATTTGGTGAGGCCGGACAGCCACCGTTCACGTCACAGGAAATTCCACAACATCGCCACCAGCGGCTTGTCGGCCGGGGGCATGGGGTAGTCGTGGAGCTTGGTGGGCGGGACCCATTTGAGGGTCTGGCCTTCGCGGGGCGTCGCGAAGCCTTCCCAGACGCGGCAAACGAAGAGCGGCATCAGGAGGTGGAAATCCTCATAGGCGTGTGACGCGAAGGTGAGGGGGGATAGGCAGGCGGGCTTGATGGTGATGCCGAGTTCCTCCCCCATCTCGCGCACGACGGCGGCTTCCGGGGTCTCGCCGGGCTCGACCTTGCCGCCGGGGAACTCCCAGAGGCCGGCCATGGCTCTTGTCGGGCGGACGTTGGGTGATCAGCACACGGCCGTCGCGGTCGACGAGCGCCACGGCAGCGACGAGGATGACCGGCTTGTCGGCTGTCTCAGGCATGACGTTGATAGATCCCGTATCGGTGATGGCCGCGCAAGGCCTCGGGCATATTGTGCATCTCGATGAGCGCGAAGCCGCTTTTGATCAGCACGCGTTCGGACGCGATGTTGCCGTCGAACACGCGCGCCATCAGGGTGCTCACGCGGAGCGATTTGAAGCTGTGGCCGATCATCGCGCGCGCGGCCTCCGTGGCATAGCCCTGCGCCCAATAGTCGCGGCCGAGCCAATAGCCGAGCTCCGGGATCGCCCGCCCGACGACATGCAGGCCCACGGTTCCCATCAGCGCGTCCGTCGCCTTATCGACGATCGCGAGCTGGTATTCGCGCCGCTCATCGACCAGGGACTGCGCCTGCGCGATGAAGGCGCGGCCGTCCTCGGCGGTATAGGGATGGGCGAGATGGGGCATCCAGCGCGTGACTTCCCAGTCGTTTGCCAGCGGCACCAGCGCGGCGGAGATCGCCGTCTTCGTAGCGGCGCAGGACGAGACGGTCTGTCTCTGATCGGCGTCACGTCCGATAATCCGCATTGATGCGGATATATTCGTAGGTCAGATCGCAGGTCCAGACCGTGGCCTTGCCGTTGCCAAGGCCGATATCGACGTCGATGTCGATCTCCTTGGTCTTGATGTGCTCGGTGACCTTGGCCTCGTCATAGCCCGCGCGGACGACGCCGCCTTCGGTCACGACCTCGGGGCCGATGCGGATCTTGAGCTTGTCGCGGTCGGCCTTCTCGCCGGCCTTGCCAACCGCCATGACGATCCGGCCCCAATTCGCGTCCTCGCCGGCGATGGCGGTCTTGACCAGCGGCGAGTTGGCGATCGACAGAGCGATCCGATGCGCGGCCTTGGCGCGACGTCGCGCCGGTTACGCTGATGGTGATGAATTTCGACGCGCCCTCGCCGTCGCGCACGACCTGCTGGGCGAGATCGAGCGCGACCTCGGTGAACTTCTCGCGGAATTCCTTGAGCCGCGGATCGCGTTGCGGATGTGACCCGCTTGTGCTTGGCGCTTTCGCCGGTCGCGAAGGCGAGCAGCGTGTCGCTCGTCGACGTGTCGCTATCGACCGTAATGCAGTTGAAGCTCTTCTTGGTCGCCTCGGCGAGGATGTCCTGCAGCACGCCCGCCGGCAGCTTCGCGTTGGTGAACATGAAGGCGAGCATCGTCGCCATGTCCGGCGCGATCATGCCGGAGCCCTTGGCGATGCCGTTGATGGTCACCATCTCGCCGTCGATCTTGGCGACCCGGCAGGAGCCCTTTCGGAAACGTGTCGGTGGTCATGATCGACTCCGCCGCCGCGCGCCAGCCGCCCGAGGCGAGCCCGTTCAAGAGCGCCGGGAAATGCGTCGTCAGCCGCTCGGCCTCCAGGGGCACGCCGATCACGCCGGTCGAGGCGACGAAGACCTCGGCCGCTTTGCCGCCCACAAGCGCCGCCGCGTGCTCCGCCATGGCGCGGGTCGCCTTGGCGCCGACCGCGCCCGTGAAGGCGTTCGAATTGCCGGCATTGACCACGAGGGCCCGCGCCTTGCCCCGGCCGCGCTTCAGAGGCCTCGCGGCACCAGTCCACCGGCGCGCCCGGCATCTTGGAGCGCGTGAACACGCCCGCCGCCGTCGTGCCCGCGGGCAGGACCGCCATCATCAGGTCGTTGCGGTTCTTGTACTTATAGCCGTCGCGATGCCGCCGAGCGTGACGCCCGGAATGGCGAGCATGTTCGGAAACCGGGCCGGCGCGAGAGGCGAGACGGTCGCCATGACTGCAATCCATCCTTGTGAGCCAACAGACGCCGCGGCGTTATACGGGACGCGTGGCTTGCCAGCAAGCGGGGAGGGGCGGCTCGACAGGCTCAGCCCGAACGGAGCTTGTTCTGTCGCCTAAGGCTATCCGTTCGTCCTGAGCTTGTCGAAGGACGCAGCTCAGGCCGCTGCCGCCGCCGGGGTCTTTCCGAGGATCATGTCGGCGGCTTTTTCGGCGATCATGATCGTCGCGGCGTTGGTGTTGCCCGAGGTGATGCGGGGCATGACGCCGGCATCGACCACGCGCAGGTTCTCGACGCCATGGACCCTGAGCTGCGGGTCGACGACGGATCTCGGGTCGTGGCCCATCGAGGTCGTGCCCACGACATGATACAGCGTCGTGCCCGCGAGCCGAGCGTAGTGCATCATGTCTTCGTCGGTCTTGCAGTCCGGGCCCGGGAACGTCTCGTGGTCGACATATTTCGCGAGCGACGGCATCGAGACCACCTTCCGCGCAGAGGCTGGTGCCGGCGAGCACCGCCGCCTGATCGGTCGGGTCCGATATGTAGTTCGCGACGATGGCCGGATAGGCGCTCGGATCGGGCGACTTGATATGGATCGAGCCGCGCGATTCCGGGCGGATCTGGCACGGCGTGCAGGTGATGCCCGGCTCGACCTCCAGATCGAAGGCCTGGGTTTCGGCCAGCTTCATGAGGTCCACGCTGGCGGGCATCATGTGAAGCTGAATGTCGGGATACTCCAACTCCGGCCGGGACTTCGCGAAGGCCACGGCATGGGCCACCGCAAAGCTCAACAGGCCCTTTCGCGTGAAGGCGTATTTGACGATCTGCCCGGCGAGCTTCGCGCCATGGGCGAGCTGATTCATGGTGCCGACGTTCTTCTTCAGGCGCCACTGCATGCCGACCATGTAATGGTCCTGCATGTTCTCGCCGACGCCCGGCAGCTCGTGCACCAGGGGAATGCCGTGATCGGACAGGACCTGGCCTTGGCCGATGCCGGAAAGTTCCAAGATCTGCGGTGAGGCGACCGCGCCGGCGGCGAGGATGACCTCGGCATTGGCGCGGGCGGTCTTGCGCTGGCCGTGCTGGATATATTCGACGCCGACGGCCTTCTTGCCTTCCATGACGACCTTGGCGGTCAGCGCCTCGACCTCGACTTTGAGGTTCTTCCGATGCTCCACGGGGTGCAGATAGCCCGTCGCCGTCGAATGGCGCTTGCCGTTCTTGATTGTGAACTGGAACCAGGTCGCGCCTTCCTGCTGGGCGGCGTTTACGTCCTCCGAACGGGGAATTCCGGCCTCGACGCAGGCATTGATCATGTCCTGGGTGACGGGGTGTGTCTCCGTGATATCCGAGACGTTCAAGGGGCCGCCGGTGCCGTGAAAATCGTCCGCGCCGCGTTCCTGATGCTCCGCCTTCATGAAATAGGGCTTCACGTCCGAATAGCTCCAGCCCTCGCAGCCCATTTGGCGCCAGCCGTCGAAATCGGCGGCCTGGCCGCGGATATACAAGAGCCCGTTGATCGAGGACGAGCCGCCCAGCACCTTGCCCTTGGGCCAGAGATGCTTGCGGTTGAGAGTCGAGGGGTCCTCTTCGGTCTCGTAGAGCCAGTTGACCTTGGGGTCGTGCAGGGTTTTGCCGAAGCCGACCGGCGTGTGGATCATCAGGTTCGACATGAAATTCGGCAGATTCTTGAGCGGTCGGTCGTCGCCGCCGGCTTCGAGCAGAAGCACCTTGTTCTTCGGGTCCGCCGACAGGCGGTTCGCCAATACGCAGCCGGCGCTCCCCGCGCCCACGATGATGTAGTCAAAAACTCCTGCTTCAGCCATGACGTCCGACCCCCCGGTCCGAGATTGCCTAAAGGACTTGCTCAGGTCCCGAATTCGACCGATCTTTTATACGGGAGCCGGACCCCGGTCACAAGCCGGGAACGGCTGATTCCCTTGCGCGCGTCGTTGACACCCGCGCCTGGCGGCCTTATCTGTGCTGCGTGCCGGAACGATCCGGCCGGGGCGCGGCAAAGTGCCGGATTCTCAAGGATTTTCGATGTTAGGTTTCGGCGGTTTCGCCAAAAGGATATTCGGCACCTCCAACGAACGGGTCCTGCGGTCCTTTCAGGCCAAGGTCGGCGTCATCAACGGGTTGGAGGCGCAGATCGAAGCGCTCTCGGACGAGGCACTGAAGGACCAGACCCGCCTATTCCGTGACCGGATCAAGCAGGGCGAGAAACTCGACGACCTCCTGCCCGAGGCGTTCGCAACCGTTCGCGAGGCCGCCAAGCGCACCCTCGGCCAGCGCCATTTCGACGTCCAGCTCGTCGGCGGCATGGTGCTCCACAAGGGCATGATCGCTGAAATGAAGACCGGCGAAGGCAAGACGCTCGTCGCCACTCTGCCGGTTTACCTTAATGCGCTCGAAGGCAAGGGCGTCCATGTCGTCACCGTCAACGACTATCTGGCCAAGCGCGACGCCGAATGGATGGGCCGGATCTACAAGTTCCTCGGGCTCACGGTCGGCTGCATCCTTCATGGTCTGACCGACGAGGAGCGCCGGGCCGCCTATTTCTCGGACGTCACCTACGGCACCAATAACGAATTCGGCTTCGACTATCTGCGCGACAACATGAAATACGACCGCGAATCCATGGTTCAGCGGCCGTTCAATTTCTCGATCGTCGACGAGGTGGACAGCATCCTGATCGACGAGGCGCGCACGCCGCTGATCATCTCCGGCCCGACCGAGGATAATTCCGAGCTCTATATCAAGGTCGATCGCCTCGTCGCGCAACTCACCGAACCGGACTGGGAGAAGGACGAGAAGAGCCGACAGGTGACCCTCACCGAGGAAGGCACCGAGAATATCGAGAACAAGCTCCGGGACGCCGGACTTCTGGTCGAGGGCGCCGCGCTCTATGACATCGAGAACGTTTCGATCGTCCATCACGTCAATCAGGCGCTCCGGGCCCATACGCTGTTCGCGCGCGATACCGACTACATCGTGAAGGACGACAAGGTCATCATCATCGACGAGTTCACCGGCCGCATGATGGAAGGGCGGCGCTATTCCGACGGGCTGCACCAGGCCCTTGAGGCGAAGGAAGGGGTCACGATCCAGAACGAGAACCAGACCCTCGCCTCGATCACGTTCCAGAACTACTTCCGGCTCTACGAGAAGCTCTCCGGCATGACCGGCACGGCCGTCACCGAGGCCGAGGAGTTTATGGACATCTACAAGCTCCAGGTCGCGGAAATTCCCACCAATGTGCCGATCGCGCGCGTCGACGAGGATGACGAGGTCTACCGGACCCGCGACGAAAAATATGCCGCGATCTGCGATTTGATCGCCGATGCCCAGAATCACGGCCAGCCGGTGCTGGTCGGCACCGTGTCCATCGAAAAGTCCGAAGAGCTCTCGGCGCTCCTCAAGAAGAAGAAGGTCAAGCACAGCGTCCTCAATGCCCGCTATCACGAGCAGGAAGCCAAGATCGTGGCCCAGGCGGGCGGCAGCGGCGCGGTGACCATCGCCACCAACATGGCAGGCCGCGGCACCGATATTCAGCTCGGCGGCAATTTCGACATGCGCGCGGCCGAAGAGACCGCCGGCATGGAGGATGGGCCGGAGAAGGACAAGATCCTGGAGAAGATCAAATCCGAAATCGCCGAAGACAGAAAGAAGGTTCTGGAGGCCGGGGGGCTCTACATCGTCGGCACCGAGCGCCACGAGAGCCGGCGCATCGACAATCAGCTACGCGGCCGTTCCGGCCGTCAGGGCGATCCGGGCCGGTCGAAATTCTTCCTATCCCTGCAGGACGATCTGATGCGGATCTTCGGCTCCGACCGAATGGATTCGATCCTGGTCAAGCTCGGGCTCGAGGAAGGCGAGGCGATCACCCATCCCTGGATCAACCGGGCGCTGGAAAAGGCGCAGCAGAAGGTCGAGGCGCGTAACTTCGACATCCGTAAGAACCTGCTGCGTTTCGATGACGTGATGAACGACCAGCGCAAGGTCATCTACGAGCAGCGTCTCGAGCTCATGGAAATCGACGACGTCTCCGAGACCGTGGACGACATGCGCCACGACACGATCGAGGAGATCGTGCTCAGGCACATCCCGCCCAAGACCTATGCCGAGCAATGGGATTCGGCCGGCCTCGAAATCGAGGTTAAGAGCGTGTTCGGGCTCGATTTGCCGATCAAGGATTGGGCCGGCGAGGAAGGCATCGCCGATGCCGAGATCATCGAGCGCCTGAAGGAGCATACCGACCGCCACATGGCCGAGAAGGCGGCAAATATTGGCCCCGAGCTGATGCGGCGGATCGAGAAGGACTTCCTGATGCAGACCCTCGATCATCACTGGAAGGACCATCTCCTCCAGCTTGACCATCTGCGCCAGGCGATCGGGCTTCGCGCCTATGCCCAGAAGGACCCGTTGAACGAATACAAGAGCGAATCCTTTACGCTGTTCGAGTCCATGCTGCACCGGGTGCGCGAGGACGTGACGCGGATGCTGTCCACCTTCCAGCTCCGCGCCGAGCACGTGCCGCCGCCTCCGCCGACACTGTCGCAGAACATGCACGCCGAGCACACCGACCCGCTGACCGGCGAAAACGAATTCGACGAGCCGGGCGCCGGCGGGGCCGGCACGATCCTCCTGCGCCGCGCCGCCGAGCAGGTGAATCCCAACGATCCCAAAACCTGGGGCAAAGTCTCCCGCAATGCCCCGTGCCCCTGCGGCTCGGGCCGCAAGTACAAGCACTGTCACGGGAAGATTCTGACGCCCAGCGTTTCTCCGTGCCTTCCTTCTCATTTGGTAGGAGGAACTAGAGATGACCAAACTGGTTCGGTATCGGTCTTACTTGTTCGTCATGTCTCTCGCGTGGGCGATCGGTCTGAGCGCGCCATGCCTGGCCGAGGGAAAAGGGTATGTCCCCCCCGACGGGTTTGTTCCGACGTCAGCGGTAGCGGATCAAATCGCCGAGGCGGTTCTCGTCCCGATCTATGGGGCAAAGATCATTGCCGAAGAGCGGCCGTTCAAGACCCGCCTCGAGGGCGATGTTTGGATCGTTGAGGGGACGTTGAAAGAAACGCCAGGCACGATCACGATGGGCGGTGTTTTCACGATCAAGATTTCGCGCCGGACGGGTGAAATCCTCTATGTCATGCATACGAGGTAATCGGCCGCGAGAGCAGAGAGTTTCTGCTTACTGAACGCCCGCTGCGCCGATTTCCAGGAACTTCTTCCGCCGATGGTCCCGGAGCTCTTCCGGGGACATGTCGGCGAGGTCGGCCAGGGCCTTGGCGATGGCTTTGCCGACGGCGGCGATGGTTTCCTTCGGCTTGCGCTGGGCGCCGCCGATGGGTTCCTTGACGATGTCGTCGATGACCTTGAGCTTCTTGAGGTCGTTCGCCGTCAACTTCAGGGCCTCGGCCGCGTCCTGGGCCTTGGCGGCGTTGCGCCAAAGGATCGACGCGCAGCCTTCCGGCGTGATGACCGAATAGATCGCATGCTCCAGCATGATCACGCAGTTTGCCGTGGCCAGCGCCACTGCGCCGCCCGATCCGCCTTCGCCGATGATGCAGGAGACGAGGGGCACGCCGAGCGATAGGCAGGCTTCGGTCGAACGCGCGATCGCTTCCGCCTGGCCGCGTTCCTCCGCGCCGATGCCCGGATAGGCGCCCGGCGTATCCACCAGCGTGATCACCGGCAGCTTGAACCGGTCGGCGAGCTTCATCAGGCGCACGGCTTTGCGGTATCCCTCGGGCCGTGCCATGCCGAAATTATGCTCCAGCCGGCCTTCCGTGCCGCTGCCCTTCTCGTGACCCATGATCATCACGGAGCGGTTCTGGAAACGGCCGAGTCCGCCGATGATCGCCGTGTCCTCGGCATAGCCGCGATCGCCCGCCAAGGGCGTGAAATCGTCGATCAACTCGCGGATGTAATCGGTGAAATGGGGCCGGTCGGGATGCCGCGCGACCTGGGTCTTCTGCCACGCCGACAGTTTCTTGTACGTGTCGGTGAGCATCTTGTTGGCCTTGGTCTGGAGCTTGCCGACCTCCTCGTCGATATTGACGGAGTCGTCCGAAATGCTCCGGAGCTCGAGGATTTTGGCCTCGAGCTCGGCGATCGGCTTCTCGAAATCAAGGAACGTTATCATACCCACGATGTCGTTCTCTCCGTCGGGCGGACGGCCCACAACACTGAACGGAGGCTCCGGGCCTGTCAAATTCCTCGGCCGGCGCTGGTTAACCCGCGCCTGCAATAATAGCTTTTAAGCAATTCAGGCAACAGGAAAAATCGAGGTTAACCCCGGATACCGACTCCTGAGGAAACCATGGGTCGGACGTCCGATTGGTCCGATTTCGCTGGTTGCCCGGGCCGCACACCCCACATATGAACCAATGATCCGGGCAGCAACCGGCCTACACACGAACCAGCCGTATCTCGCCCGAAAATCGCCTCTGATCACACCAAGTTTTGACAGGTATCGCTCGTTTCCGATCGGTTATACTGAGAAAGGACGCATTTCGGAGGTGAACACGATCTGTTGACCGCAGTCATCCGGCGTTCAGGTGGAACATGTTAACTGAGGGATCGTTCATACCGGAACACGGTCCCGGCGAGGCGCAACCAAGCCCCGGGCGATGAATTGCAAGGAGACAATACGATGAAATGGCTTATTGCAGCAGCGGGGGCGCTCACGATCGCGGCAGGCGGCACGGCGCTCGCCGCCAAGCTGACCACCGCCGACGTGATGAAGAATTACGAGAAGACGGACAAGGTCGAGCAGTGCATCGGTCTGCAACGGATCGATCAGACCTATATTCTCGACAAGAAGAACATCCTGTTCAAGCTGTATGACGGCAAGCGGTACCTCAACACGCTGCCGATCGAATGCGCCGGGCTGAATCCCTACCGAGCGATCAGCTACAAGACGTCGCTCAACAAACTGTGCAATGTCGACATCATCACGGTGTTCGAGCCGGCACAGCCCAAGCCGAACAGCTACGGCTCCTGCGGCCTCGGGAAGTTCACGCTTCTGAAGAAGAAGGAAGATGCCGCCGGGCCGGACGGCACGAAATAATCGACGGCAAACCGCGGCCGGGACGCCTGTTCCGGCCGCCGAGCCGTTTTCCGCTCTTTATTCCAGAATCTGCCAGACGCTATCGGCCGTACGACAGGCGCGGCCGTCGGCGCGTCTCGACGTCGATCCCGACGAAGCTTCGATGACATAGGTCCGGCAGGATTTTCCCGCGTCGTCATAGCTTCTGATCGGCGTCAGGCGGTAATCGAGCATCGCCGCGCCGTCATGCCAGGCGATGGTCTGATTGTCGGCGGCATATTGAAGCGTTTCGCTGATGCAGGCGCGCGAGGTGTCGCTCAAAGCCTCCGCGATCTTCTTGCCGACGAATGCCCCGATGACCGCTCCGAGCGCGGTCCCGAACGCGCGATCTTCGTCCTTCGACGCCCCGGCGCCGATCGTGCCGCCGATCGCCGCCCCAATGATCAGGCCCCATTTCGAGGCCTTAGCCCGGTCGATATGGCACAGCCCGCCCGCGAGACTCGGCGGCAAGCGGTGACGGGCCGGCTGCGTCTCGGCGGCGGCCGCGACGGGCCCGAAGGCGACGAGGCCGCAAAGGGCGAGCGCGACCAGCCGAGTCTCTCGACGATGCTTCATGCCCCGATTATAGCGAATTGCCGGGAGAAAAGCGCGCGCCTGCTCAGGGCCACTTCACCTCAGGCGGCAGGGACATCAGAATCGCGTCGATATTCCCGCCGGTCTTGAGCCCGAACAGCGTGCCGCGGTCCTGCACCAGGTTGAATTCGACATAGCGGCCACGCTTGACGAGCTGGTGCTCGCGCTGCTCCGGCGTCCAGGGCTCGTTCATGTGGCGGCGGATGATCTTGGGATAGGCTTCGAGGAAGGCAAGGCCCACGTCCTGGGTGAAGGCGAAGTCCTCCTCCCAATCGCCCGTGTCGTGCTGGTCGTAGAAGATGCCGCCGACGCCGCGGGGCTCGTTGCGGTGCTTGATGAAGAAATACTCGTCGCACCACTTCTTGAAGCGCGGATAGTAGTCCGGATCGTGCTTGTCGCAGGCGGCCTTGTAGGCGGCGTGAAACTCGGCCGTGTCCTCGTCATTCGGGTACATCGGCGTCAGGTCGCCGCCGCCGCCGAACCACGCTTGTGTGGTGACCAAATGACGCGTGTTCATATGCGCCGCCGGCACCAGGGGCGACTGCATGTGCGAGACCAGCGAAATGCCGCTGGCCCAGAATGTCGGATCGGCTTCGGCGCCGGGGATCGTCTTGGCGAACTCGGGCGAGAACGTGCCGTAAACCGTC
Organism: uncultured Alphaproteobacteria bacterium; assembly: GCA_963732795.1. Taxonomy (GTDB): domain Bacteria; phylum Pseudomonadota; class Alphaproteobacteria; order CAVTAV01; family CAVTAV01; genus CAVTAV01. The sequence continues at coordinate 64,870 of CAVTAV010000003.1, forward strand.
GAAACGTTGACGCCCACTTTCTCGAACACCCGGCCGCGCATGACGCTCATCACCCCGCCGCCGGCGTCGTCGCCTTCCTGGGCCGTGGGACGCTGCCACGAGGTCCGAACGAATTGGCCCGGCTCGCGGTCGGAAAAGGGACCCCCATAATCCCGCTCGATCGCTTCGAATGCCGCGCAGATCCGGTCGCGCAATTCCTCGAACCACGCCGATGCCCGGGCCTTACGCGCGTCGGTGTCCGTCCTCACGTCCATCTTGTCCACCATGCCGTCGCTGTTTATGCCAAAGCTCGCACGCTTGCGTCGACCGGGAGCAACCCGGTCTGACGCAGCGCTTCACCGAGCACCATCGAAGCGGCAACGGCGACGTTCAATGATCTCACGCAATTCTCCAAGGGGATGCGGATGCGCGCATCCACAGCGCGGTGAACCTCCTCCGGAACGCCCGCGAACTCGCGTCCCAGAAGCAGCACATCGTCACGCCGGAAAGCGAAATCGGCATAGGATTCGGTGGCGCGAGTCGTCAGCAGCACGATCCGACCGGCCGATTGGCGCCTCGCTGCGAGGAAATCCTCCCAGGAGAGGTGCCGCTCGATCCGGGCGTGATCGATATAGTCCATGCCTGCACGCCGTAAGCTCCTGTCGGAGAAGGGAAAACCGCACGGCTCAATGATGTCCACAGGCACGCCCATACAGGCGCCGAGTCTTAGAATGGTTCCGGTGTTCGGCGGAATATCCGGCTGATAAAGGGCGAGGCGCATCGTCTCGGCTTCGGTCCGGTTTCGGCAGGTTACGCACCTGCAATAAGCCATTGCATCCTGCGGCGTTGGCGGCTAAAGCTATGCCCGCCGAGGCCGTGTTGGCAACCGGAAAGGGGGTGGCCGGTAAACCATTGGCCTGGGTTCAAATCTCTTGCTGGGGAAAGCAACAAAGACCGAATACTGGCGTGTCCGTGAACACCTACAGAGACATCATTGCCATCTTTCCGCGGAGGTAAGCTGCGTCGATCCGACGCAGCGGTGCGAGGCGGCGTCGGCGCAGTCAGTGTTTAGAATAACATGGGTATTTAGCTGATGACGACAAGCCAACCAGCGGCGGAACAGGGGGACGGCAGGAGTCGCCGGGATTTCCTCCTGATCGCGACCTCCGCCCTCGGAGCGGTCGGCGCTGCCGTGACCTTGTGGCCCCTGGTCGATCAAATGAATCCGAGCGCCGATATTCTGGCGCTGTCCTCCACGGAGGTGGATATCGCGGCGGTTGAGACTGGACAGGCGATCACGGTGGTCTGGCGCGGTCAGCCGGTCTTCGTGCGCCACCGCACGCCGGAAGAAATCAAGGAGGCCGAGGACGTCAAGGTTGCCGACCTGCGCGATCCTCAGCCCGACACCGAGCGGGTGATGAAGCCGGAATGGCTGATCGTCCTCGGTGTCTGCACCCATCTCGGTTGCGTTCCGCTCGGCCAGAAACAGGGCGAGAAGCGCGGCGATTATGGCGGATGGTATTGCCCTTGCCACGGATCCGAATACGATACGTCGGGCCGTATCCGTCAGGGGCCGGCCCCGGCGAACTTGCCGGTTCCGCCGTATACCTTCCTCGACGCCACTCACGTACGTATCGGTTAGGGGGGCCGCATTATGGCCACATCAAGCTTCCAGCCGACCAACAAGCTGGTTAAGTGGTTCGACAAGCAACTGCCGATCCTCTCGCTCATTCACGGCTCGGTCGGTCCCGGCTATCCGAGCCCGAAGAACCTGAACTACTGGTGGAATTTCGGATCGCTCGCCGGCTTCTTCCTGGTCGTGCAGATCCTCACCGGCATCATCCTCGCGATGCATTACGTGCCGCAGTCGGACCTCGCGTTCGACAGCGTCGAGCAGCACATCATGCGCGACGTGAACTACGGCTGGCTGCTGCGCTACATGCACGCCAACGGCGCGTCGATGTTCTTCCTCGTCGTGTATATCCATATTTTCCGCGGCCTCTATTACGGCTCCTACAAGCATCCCCGCGAGGTGCTGTGGTTCCTCGGCCTGATCATCTATCTCCTGATGATGGCGACCGGTTTCATGGGCTATGTGCTGCCGTGGGGCCAGATGAGCTTCTGGGCCGCCAAGGTCATCACCAACCTGTTCTCCTCGATCGACCTCGTGATCCCGGGCGTCGGCACCTCGATCGTGCAGTGGCTGTGGGGCGGCTTCTCCGTCGGCGAGCCGACGTTGAACCGGTTCTTCAGCCTTCACTATCTGCTGCCGTTCCTGATTGTCGGCGTGGTCATCTTGCATATCTGGGCGCTGCACATTCCGGGCTCGAACAATCCCCTCGGCATCGACGTGAAGGGCCCGCAGGACCAGCTTCCGTTCCACCCGTATTACACCGCCAAGGACATGTTCGGCATCGGCGTCGCGATGATCGTGTTCGCGATCCTGGTGTTCTACGAGCCGAACTTGCTCGGTCATACCGACAACTACATCAAGGCGAATCCGCTGCAGACGCCGCCGGAGATCGTGCCCGAATGGTATTACCTGCCGTTCTACGCGATTCTGCGATCGATCCCGAACAAGCTTCTCGGCGTGATCGCGCTGTTCACCTCGATCCTGATCCTGTTCGCCATGCCGTGGCTGGACCGCTCCAAGGTCCGTTCGGCGCGGTTCCGGCCGGTCTACAAGGTGTTCTTCTGGTGCCTGTTGGTGGACGTGCTGGTGCTCGGCCATATCGGCTCCAAGCCGACCGACACCATCCTGTTCCAGATCGGATCGGTTAAGATCGACTATGTGACCTTCGGCCAGGTGTTTACCGCTTACTACTTCCTGCATTTCTTCGTGATCGTGCCGCTGGTCGGCATCTTCGAGAAGCCGAAGCCGCTGCCGGAGAGCATCAGCAAGGCGGTTCTCAAGGCGGGCGGCGCGGCGGCGGTGGCGCTCCTCATGCTGGTCGCCCCCATGACCTCGCACAAGGCGATGGCACAGGAGGACAGCAGCACCGAGGCCCTGACGCCGCCGAAGCAGCAATGGCCGCATCACGGTCCGTTCGGCCATTACGACCGGGCGGCGGTGCAGCGCGGCTTCCAGGTCTATAAGGAAGTCTGCCATACGTGCCATTCGCTGAATTACTTCGCGTTCCGCAATCTGGAACAGATCGGCTTCTCCGAGGCCGAGGCCAAGGCAGTCGCGCAGGAGTTCATGGTCGAGGACGGGCCGAACGACGACGGCGACATGTTTATGCGCCCGGCGCGGCTGGCCGATCATATGCCGCCGCCTTTCCCGAACGATCAGGCGGCAAAGGCCGCGAACGGCGGAGCGCTTCCGCCCGATCTCTCGGTCATTATCAAGGCGCGGGAGCATCACGAGGACTATGTCTACGCGCTCCTGACCCATTTCGGGGAAGAGCCGCCCGCGGGCATGAAGATTCAGGCGGGGCTCAACTACAATCCCTATTTCGCCGGCCGCCAGATCGCGATGCCGCCGCCGCTGCAGCCGGAGCTCGTCGACTATGCCGACGGCACCACGGCGACGCTCGACCAGGAGGCCCATGACGTGGTGACTTTCCTGGCCTGGATGTCGGAGCCGAAGCTGGAAGCGCGCCACGAGCTCGGCTTCCGGGTGATGGCGTTCCTGATCGTGTTCACGATCCTGCTGTATTTCACCAAGAAGCGCATCTGGGCGCGGGTGAAGGACAAGGAATAGAGATTTGGGGGCGGGGCGAGTTCCAGCCGACAACGAAAAATGAGCCGGAGCGCCCTGTGAAAAGAGCCGCGAGCCTGCGGCTCTTTTCGTTTTAGCCCTCATGATAAGGAGCGGCGCGGGATTTGAGCCATGACGGTACTCGGGATCATCGGCGGCAGCGGCATCTACCAGATCGACGGGCTCGAGGATGCGCGCTGGATCGACGCCGAATCGCCCTTCGGTTCCCCCTCCGACCAATTGCTGACTGGCACGCTGAACGGGCTCGAACTGATCTTCCTGCCGCGCCACGGCCGCGGCCATCGCCTGTCGCCCACCGACATCAATTACCGCGCCAATATCGATGCACTGAAGCGGGCCGGCGTCACCGACATCATCTCCTTGAGCGCTTGCGGGTCGTTCCGCGAAGACCTGCCGCCCGGCATGTTCGTCATCGTCGACCAATTCATCGACCGCACCCATGCGCGGGCGAAATCGTTCTTCGGAACGGGGCTGGTCGCCCATGTCTCGATGGCCGATCCGGTTTGCGGCCGACTCGGCGACGGCCTCGCCAAAGCGGCTGCCGCGGAGGGCATCGCCCATCGCCGGGGCGGGACCTATCTCGTGATCGAGGGGCCGCAATTCTCGTCGCGCGCCGAGTTGGAGCTCTACCGCGTCTGGGGTTGCGACCTGATCGGCATGACCAACCTGCCCGAGGCCAAATTGGCCCGGGAGGCGGAGATCTGCTACGCCACCGTGGCGATGGTCACGGATTTCGATTGCTGGCATCCGGGCCACGATCAGGTCGAGGTCGCGAGCGTGATCAAGGTGCTGTCGGAGAATGCCGAAAAGGCGCGCGGCTTGGTCAAGCGCTTTACCGAAACCTTGGGCGCGCACGGCGAATCCCATCCCTGCAGCCATGGCTGCGACCGCGCTCTCGACAACGCCCTCATCACTGCGCCGGAGGCTCGGGACCCGGCCATGGCCGCCAAGCTCGACGCGGTCGCCGGGCGGGTGCTCGGGAAGACGGCATGACGCCACGAATTTTGTTCAAGTCACTTGAAGCCGCGCTATAAAGACGCGAGGTAACCAGCGGAGGGGCTGAGGCACGGCCATGGACGAGAGCATCGAACTGCTGAAACAACGCATCCGGACGATTCCGGATTTCCCTAAGCCCGGCGTGATGTTCCGCGACATCACGACGCTTGCTCGGCGATGCTGGCGGGTTCCGCAAGGCGGTGGACGAGCTCGTCTATCCCTTCGCGGGGGTGCAGGATCGACAAGGTGGCCGGCATCGAGTCGCGCGGCTTCATCCTCGGCGGCGCGGTGGCGCATCAGCTCAGCTCGGGCTTCGTGCCGGTGCGCAAGAAGGGCAAGCTGCCGTGGGAGACCATCGGCATCGATTACCAGCTCGAATACGGCGAGGACCGGCTGGAAATCCATGCCGACGCCATCAAGCCGGGCGACCAGGTGTTGCTGATCGACGATCTCATCGCGACCGGCGGCACGGCAGCGGCGTCGATCGAGCTTATCCGCCGCGCGGGCGGCGTCGTGATCGGCTGCTCCTTCGTGATCGACCTCCCGGCGCTCGGCGGCGCGCGGCGAATTGCCGCAATGGGCTGCAAGGTATTGAAACTTTGCCAGTTCGAGGGCGAATAGCCGCCGGACGTTGAACCTTTCCGCCGATCATTGTATGAGTTCGCGCCCGCGCGGGCCCGCAGGGATAAACCTTGCCTTGCGGCGTGCGGCGCTTAGGTAAGGATACGAGTCATGTTCAAACCCGTTGTCGCCATCGTCGGCGCGACCGGTGCGGTCGGCGTCGAGTTCCTGCACTGCCTCGAAGAGCGGAAGTTTCCGCTGCGCGAGCTGCGCCTCCTGGCGTCCGCGCGCTCGGCCGGCAAGACGATGACGTTCAAGGGCAAGGAACTGATCGTTCAGGAGCTGACCGAGAAGTCGTTCGAGGGCGTTAATATCGCTTTGTTCTCGGCCGGCGGCTCGATCTCGAAGAAATTCGCGCCGATCGCGGTCAAGGCGGGTGCGGTGGTGGTCGACAATTCCTCGGCCTTCCGCATGGACCCGGATGTGCCGCTCGTCATTCCCGAGGTGAACCCCGAGGCCGCGCTTCAGAACAAGGGCATTATCGCGAATCCGAACTGCACCACGATCATCGCGGTCACGCCGCTGTGGCCCCTGCATAAGAAGAACCGTGTCCGACGCCTGATCGCCGCGACCTATCAGTCCGCGTCGGGGGCCGGGGCGTCGGCCATGGAGGAGCTGCGCGAATCGACCCGCGCGAGCCTCGAAGGCCGCGACTACCAGAACACGGTCCTGCCGCACCCTTACGCCTTCAACCTCTTTAGCCATAACTCTCCGATGGACCCGGAGAGCGGCTATAACGAAGAAGAGGTCAAGATGGTGCGTGAAATGCGGAAGATCTATCGCGATCCCGATATCCGCATCGCCGCGACCTGCGTCCGGGTGCCGATCCTGCGCGCCCATGCCGAAGCGCTGACGGTCGAATTCGAGAACCCGATCACGCCGGAGGAGGTCCGCGAGATTCTGAAGACCGCGCCGGGCGTGAAACTCGTGGACGACCGGGCGAAGAACTATTTCCCCATGCCCAAGGATTCGACGGGGCAGGGCGACATCCTGGTCGGCCGGATCCGCCGCGACACGAGCGACGATACCGGCCGTTCGATCATGATGTTCGTCTCGGGCGATCAGCTCCTCAAAGGCGCGGCGCTGAATGCCGTGCAGATTGCGGAGCTCCTCGTCGCGGATGCCGCCGAAAAGACGATCAATCAGGTCGCTTCCGCGTAACGACGGCGGGAGAGGAGCCGTCAGGCGTTGAATCTGAACAGCATGACGTCGCCGTCCTCGACCACGTAATCCTTGCCTTCGAGCCGCATCTTGCCGGCGGCCTTGGCGCCTTGTTCGCCGCCGCAGTCGATATAGTCGTCATAGGAGATCGTCTCGGCGCGGATGAAGCCGCGCTCGAAATCGGTGTGGATGACGCCGGCGGCCTGAGGCGCGAGCGCGCCGCGGCGCACGGTCCAGGCGCGGGCTTCCTTGGGGCCGGCGGTGAAGAAGGTGATGAGGTCGAGAAGGGCATAGCCGGTGCGGATGACGCGGGCGAGGCCGGTTTCGCCGAGTCCCAGCCCCTCCAGAAATTCGCGGCGCTCGGCAGGATCGCCGATCTGCGCGATCTCGGCCTCGATCGCCGCCGAGACGGTCACGCAGCCGGCCCCGTCGCGCTCGGCTTTAGCGGCGACGGCTTCGGAGAACCGGTTGCCCGTGGCGACCGATTCCTCATCCACATTGCAGACATAAAGCACCTTTTTCGAGGTCAGGAGCTGCATCCCCTTGAGCCGCACGAGATCGTCGCCTTCGAGCCCGGCGGCACGGGCAGGCTTGCCCTCGCGCAGGGCGTCCAGCACCCGCTCCATTACCGCGAGCTGCGTCTTGGCTTCCTTGTCGCCGCCGCGCGCCTGCTTTACGGCCGCCGCCGCGCGCCGCTCCAGGCTTTCGAGATCCGCGAGCATCAGCTCGGTTTCGACCGTTTCGGCATCCGCCACCGGATCGATCGACCCCTCGACATGCACAACATCCTCGTTCTCGAAGCAGCGCAGCACATGGAGGACCGCATCGACCTCGCGGATATGGGCGAGAAACTTGTTGCCGAGCCCTTCGCCCTTCGACGCGCCGCGCACCAGCCCCGCGATGTCCACGAAGGCGAGCTGGGTCGGCACGATCCGGGCGGATTTCGCGAGCGCCGCGATCTTGTCGAGCCGCTCGTCCGGCACCGGCACCTGGCCGACATTCGGCTCGATGGTGCAGAAGGCATAATTCTCCGCGGCAGCCGCGGCCGTCGAGGTCAGCGCGTTGAACAGGGTCGACTTGCCGACATTGGGCAGGCCGATGATGCCGCATTTGAAACCCATTAGGTGGCGGTCCCTTTGTCCTCGGGATTAGGTTCGTGCGGCCGCTGCGGTCGGGTCTTGAGCGCGACCTTGGTCATGAAGTCCGCGTCGCGACCGGTCACCAGGTCGCCCACCGAATCGGCCACGGCATCGATGAGCGGCTCAAGCCATTCGAGATCGGATTTGGCGAAATCGTGCAGCACATAGTGGTGCACCAAATCCTTATGACCCGGATGGCCGACGCCGATCCTGACTCGTTTGAATTCGTTTCCGATGTGGGCGTCGATACTGCGGATGCCGTTATGGCCCGCGCTGCCGCCGCCGGTCTTGACCCGGACCTTGTTCGGCTCGAGATCGATCTCGTCATAGAACACGATCACGTGGTCGGCCGGGACCTTGTAGAAACGGGCCGCTTCCGAGACCGCGCGGCCCGAATCGTTCATATAGGTTTGGGGCCGGACGATCATCACCTTCTCGCCCTCGATCACGCCCTCCGAGACATAGGCGTTGAAGCGCTTCTTATAGGGCGGGAGGTTATGGCGGCGGACGATCTGGTCCACCGCCATGAAGCCGACATTGTGCCGGTTTCCCGCATAGGAAGGTCCGGGATTGCCGAGACCAACAAAGAGCCACATGTCGATCTCCCAAAGCCGGAAGGGAAGCGCGACGTCCGGTCGAAGACGAAAGCCGGAAGGCTATTCCTTCTTGGCCTCGGCCTTCTCCTCCTCGCCCTCGGCCTCCTCTTCGGCAGCCTCGGCGCCTTCCGCTCCTTCGGCGGCCTCGGCCTCGGCCTCTTCCGGGATTTCCTTCTCGCCGGTCGACGGCGCGGCGATCGTGGCGATGGTGAAGTTACGGTCGCGGATTACCGGGGTCACGCCTTCGGGAAGAGCGATGTCGTGGATATGGACGCCGTCGCCGATATCTAGACCGGCGAGATCGACCTCCAGCCGCTCGGGCATCGCGCCCGCCGGACACCACAGCTCGACCTCGTGGCGCACGACGTTCAGCACGCCGCCGCGCTTCAGGCCGGGGCTTTCCGGCATGCCGGAGAAATGCACCGGCACCTCGATGGCGATCCGGGTATCGGCGCCGACCCGCAAAAAGTCGACATGGATGATCCGGTCGGTCACCGGATGGGTCTGGACGTCGCGGGGCAGGACCTGTTGGCTCGCGCCCTCGATGTCGACGTTGAACAGCGTATTCCTGAAGCCGCCCCTGTTGTATTTGATCGTCAGATCGTTGGCGCCCACGCTGATGAGCTCCGGCGGCTGATTGCCGCCGTAGATTACGGCCGGAACCCGGCCGTCGCGCCGCACCGCCCGGGAGGACCCCTTACCCGCCCGCTCGCGTTTGCTGGCCGCGATCGTTTGAACTTCCGCCACGGTTTGTCTCCTTTACATGATCGAATTTGCCCGCGCGCCCGCCTCCAGGGGTGCGGCGCGGTCACGGGCAGGGGAGCTTTTAGCGTCTTGGCGTTGAAATTACAATGATTTAGGCGGATCCGAGCCCGTCATTCCCGCGCAAGCGGGAATCCAAAAAACTCTTTGAAATCAGGGAGATTCCCGCTTGCGTGGGAATGACAACGCCGAAGCGGCCTGGACAGTCTCAGTCGAACAGGCTCGAGACCGAGGTTTCCTGGCTGATTCGCCGCATGGCTTCGCCGATCAGGGGCGCGATGGAGACGCGGCGGATATTGCTCGAAATCCGCACGGCGTCGGTCGCCTCGATACTGTCGGTGATCACCAGGCTTTCGAGCTCGGAGGAGCCGACCCGGGCGACCGCGCCGCCGGAAAGCACGCCGTGGGTGACACACGCGCTGACCGACTTGGCACCGTGCTTCTTCAGGGCCGCGGCGGCATTGCACAGCGTGCCGGCGGAATCGACGATGTCGTCCACCAGGATGCAGGACCGGCCTTCGACGTCGCCGATGATGTTCATGACCTCGGACTCGCCGGCCTTCTCGCGACGCTTGTCCACGATGGCGAGATCGACGCCGAGCCGGCGGGCATAGCCGCGCGCCCTCACTACGCCGCCGACATCCGGCGAGACGATCATGAGATTGCCGTTGGTGAAGTGTTCCTTGATGTCGTCGACCAGGGGCGGGGCGGCGTAGAGATTGTCGGTTGGGATGTCGAAGAAGCCCTGAATCTGGCCGGCATGGAGGTCCATGGTGAGCACACGGTTCGCGCCCGCTGTGGTGATGAGATTGGCGACCAGCTTTGCCGAGATCGGCGTGCGCGGACCGGGTTTGCGGTCCTGGCGGGCATAGCCGAAATAGGGGATCACGGCGGTGATGCGCTTGGCCGAGGCGCGCCTGAGCGCGTCGATGCAGACCAGAAGCTCCATCAGGTGGTCGTTGGCCGGATAGGACGTCGATTGGATCACGAAGACGTCCTCGCCACGGACGTTCTCGTGGATCTCGACAAAGACCTCCATGTCCGAGAATCGGCGGACGCTGGCCTTGGTGAGCGGCAGATTGAGATAGGCGGCAATCGCCTCGGCAAGCGGGCGGTTGCTGTTGCCCATCAGGACTTTCATGGAATTGCCCTCCGCCCCTCTAGCGGGCCCCGCAAACGCCTTACGAGCCCTGACGCCGCCGGTTTTAACAAGGGGTCACACGACTGTAAACTGGTTCGGTCATTCTGATTCGTTCGGCCCGCGAAGCTTTTGAATTCATTGATATTCAAGCGATTCGGGGGCTGACGGCTCATGCCGCGATCGCGATCGCCGAGAGCAGTCGGCCATAGTCCGATTCTCGCCGATGGGTGGTGCGGCGGTAGCTGAAGCAAAGCTCTTCCGAGCCATAGGTGTCGATAGCGGCCTCGCGGGAGGCGGCGATGCCGGCTTTGGCCAACCGTTCGCTGACGTAATCCTGGAGGTCGAATTGCCAATGGCCATCCCGGTCGGAGGGACCGAAAAAGCGGGCGTTTGCCGCATCGGCGGCTTCGAAAGTCGCCCGGAATTCGGGACCCACCTCGTAGGACTCCTTGGCGATCGACGGGCCGATGGCCGCGGCGATGCGCTGCCGATCCGCGCCGAGCGTCTCCATCGCCGCGACCGTCGCTTCAAGCACGCCCGCCAGCGCGCCTTTCCAGCCGGCGTGAGCCGCGCCCACCACATTGGCCTGGTCGTCCGCCAAGAGTACCGGGACGCAATCCGCCGTCAGAATGCCGAGCGCGATCCCGGGCTCGCGGGTCACCATGGCGTCGGCCTCGGGCGCCGCATCGCGCCGCCAAGGCCGTGTGACCGTCACCACGCGCGGGCTGTGGATTTGATAGACCGTGCACAGCGCCTCGGGTGGGAGATCGAGCGCGGCGGCGGCGCGGGCGCGGTTCTCGGCGACGGCTTTGGGGTCGTCGGACGAGCCTAAGCCGCAATTGAGCCCGGCATAGATTCCGGTGGAGACGCCGCCCCGGCGCGAGAAGAAGCCATGGCGAATGGCACCTCGCTGCAGATTGGAGGCGCGGAGAATCTCGAGATCGGTCATGCCGGCTGGTCGAATCCTTCGAGGCCCGCGAGATCGGGATGCACGATGGCCATCACCTTGAACAACTGACCCATCGCACGGGGGTCCGTCAAGCGTCGGAGACCGCTGGCGACATCTCGCGCCTGGGCCGCGGTGGCCCCGCGCCGCAGCGCGTCGGCCCGCTGCTCGATGCCGAGCGCCCTGAGGAAACAGCCTTGCGGCGTCGGTCCGAGCACGGTCGCCCCCCTCGATTCGGCGGCGCGTTTGAGGGCCGCGAAATCGACATGGGCGGTCAGATCCGCGTCGCCTGGATCCGCGAGCACGGGGTGATAGGCATGGCGGCGGACGGCCTGCAAGGTTTCGCCGGGCGCGCTTTGGGTGTGGCCGTAATCCACGATCAACGCCGCGCCGCCATGGACCGCGATCCGTTCGGCGATGGCGCCCGCGACGTCCAGCCCATCCGGGCAAATCTCGACCATCGAACCCTCGCCGAGCCCGTCGAGCGCGGGCGGGACCGGCGTTTCGGGGCAGGGGAGAGACGCCGTGACAAAGGCGAACCGATCGCCGCCGTCGAGCCCGACCCGCCGCTCATGCCAGCCGTCGGCCCGCTTCTCGTATTGATGGATCGGCAAGGCGTCGAAGAATTCGTTGGCGACGAGCAGCATTGGGCCCGCGGGCACGTCGTCGAAGCGCTCGATGCCATGTCCCGCGCACGGCGCTTTGCTGAATCTTGGTCAGGACCGGGCTGGTTTCCACAAGACGGACGTCGAGCGCCTGCCGGTAAGCCGGGAACATGATCGGCGACGCGCAGGACATCCCGCGTCAACGTGCCGCGCCCCGGTCCGAGCTCGATCCAGTGGATCGGCGCAGGCATGCCCATGAGCCGCCAGGCCTCGGCGCCCCACAGCCCGATCAGCTCGCCGAACATTTGGCTCACTTCGGGCGCGGTAACGAAGTCGCCGGCCGCGCCGATCGGCATCTGCTTCATGTAATAGCCGTGCTCGGGATGGCCGAGGGCCTCGGCCATGTAGCGCGCGACGGGGATCGGTCCGTGCTCCCGAATTTCAGCCGCCAGCGCCTCCCCCAGCGCGTTCATGGCGCCTTGGTCTTCGCCTTCTGGAGGGTCATGAAGATGATGACGATGCCGATGGCTACCATCGGGATGGAAAGGAGCTGCCCCTCGGTAATGCCGCCATAGAGGTACCCGATATTGGCATCGGGCTGGCGGAAGAATTCGCCGAAGATGCGGAAGAGGCCGTAGCCGGTAAAGAATGCGCCGGTGAGCAGGCCCGGTTTCTCGCGCGCCGAGGTGTAGTGGAACAGCAGGTTCAGGATCAGAAACAGGGCGATGCCTTCGAGCGAGGCTTCATAGAGCTGGCTCGGATGGCGCGGGAGATGAAGCGGATCCTTGGGGAAGATCATGGCCCAGGGCACGTCGGTCGGGCGGCCCCAGAGCTCCTGGTTGATGAAATTGGCGATCCGCCCAAAGAACAGTCCGACCGGCCCCACGCAGGCGACCCGATCGGCGACCTGGGCGAGCGGAATCTTGCGCCGCCAGCAATACCAGATCACCGCCGTGCAGATTCCGATCAAGCCGCCATGGAAGGACATGCCGCCTTCCCAGATCGCGAAGACCTCCAAGGGATGGGCGATGTATTTGTCGAGATCGTAGAACAGCACCGAGCCGAGCCGGCCGCCCACGATCACGCCGAGCATCGCCCAGAAGGCGAGGTCGTCGACCTGCTCACGCTTCATGATCGGGTGCTTGCCGGCGGCGAGCTTGATGAAATACCACCAGCCGAAGAAGAACCCGGCGGCATAGGCGAGCCCGTACCATTTGATCCCGATCGGGCCCCAGATATGGACCAGTTCGGGATCGATGACGGGATAGGGGATCAGGGCCAGGGCGGTGAACATCGCCCCATAATGGCGATATCGCGACGGCGCGCAAGCCGGTCGCTGGCCTCAGGAGCCGGACGAGACCTCGGCGGAGGCGTGGCGGGCGAGAAGACCGCGGAGCGCGGCGAGATCGGCCAGGAAACGGTCGAGAAATTCGAGCGACTGCTGCTTGGCCTTGTGAAATTCGGCGGTGGTGCGTTTCAGGCCCGATACCCTGCCGCGAAAGGCTTGGAGGTGCGGCGCGGCGGCGCGCAAGGGGCCGGAGAACTTGGCGACGGCCCGGAACGTCTCGTCCAGCACGTCTTCGTCGAAGCCGCTCGCTTCGAGGCCGGGCTTGCGCTTGTGATATTCGTGGCGCATGGCGTTGAGGACGGTCTGATAGATCTCCCTCAGCATCCCGATCTTGTGTTCGGCGGTGTCGGCGAAGGCGGCGAGCTCGTCCTCCTCCTTGCGGCTCATGATGGCGAAGATGAGGCCCATCTGGGGATCGGGCTCGTTCTTGTCGTCGTTTTTGTGCGCCTCGATATAGCGCCGCGCATCGCCGGCCATGAAGGCGATGATGTCGCCGATGAAATCGAAGGATTCGATCATGGTCCAGGCCTTGCGGTCGATTTCGTCGAGGAGATCCGGCGTCAGCGGGGCTAGCGCCGTCAGCACGAAGCGGTCGTCATTGGCGGCGGGCGCGAGCTTGGGCGGCGTCAGCGGCTTGCCGGGCGACGATTCTTCGGCCCGGGGCTTCTTCGGCCGGGAGTTCATGCTGATCACCGAGGCCGACGGCGTGGCCGCCTCCGGCTCGGGTTCGCTGGATTTGACGGGCTCTGGCTCGGGTATCTCCACCTCTCCATCCGGCGGCAACTCCATGACCGCGCGCTCCAGCTTCGCTTCGAGCAAGGTCCGGAAGTCCTCGCGGCCGTCATAGATATAGGCTCTGTGGCCGTCGGCTCTGGCGCGGTCCTGGAACGCGCGGACCAGCGAGAGGCCCTCGGGATCGATTTTGCTCGGCGCGATCGCCTCGTCGTTGACGAACGGCAGTATCCGGACGGTATTGGGGTCCGCACGGAACCTGTCATAGGCGGCGAGAAAGCGGTCCCGCGCGGCGCGGGCGTCATCAATCCCGGTCTTGGCGAAGGTCGTCCACAGCACGCCGACGAAGATCGTGGGGCCGTCGTGAAGAGCATCGGGCGCCACGCCGTCGTCGAGCAGGGTGAGGTCCAGTCGCACGCCGGCCTTTTGGGCCGCGCCCAGGTTCATATGGTCGACCACCGTCTCGACGATCGCGCGCGCGCCGTCAGCGTCGCCCGGTGCGGCCAGGATTATGTCGATCTTTCGGACCATCGCCGGCAGGTTCAATCCGCTGAGCAAAAAAAACAGGCTTAATGGTGGTATAACCCTATTTTGCTAGCCAATTATGAACGGCAGCTCGGGATGTTAACGGGTTGTTTGAATTCGCCGCGCTGCAGCTTATATAGCGTGTAACGTCCTTCATCCTGCAAGAGACCGGGAGCTCCGCATGCAAAGCCAAAACCGCTTCTTCGACGATTTCGCCAAGATGGCCACCAGCGCCGTCGGCACGCTTCAAAGCGCCCGCCAGGAGGTCGAGACAATGATGCGCCAGCAGATGGAGCGGCTGGTCGCCCGCATGGAGCTCGTCCAGCGCGAGGAATTCGACGCGGTCAAGGACATGGCGGCAGAGGCCCGGCTCGAGAACGAGCGTCTGAAGGCCCGAATCGAAGAGCTCGAAAAAGCCGCCGGCATCACGCCCAAGGCCGCCAAGGCTAAGCCCGCCGCGAGCAAGCGCAAGACGACCAAGACCACTGCCAAGCGTTCGACGAAGAGCAAGACCGCGCCCAAAACAACGTCGAAGGGCGCCTCGGCTTAGCCTAGGTTCCCGTTTTCGGCAGATCCTCCGGGAGGGGCGTGCCGTCGCCGGGTAGGGCGATGAGCGGCGGGCGTTGCGGCGCGGCTTCGAGGCCAAGCGCCTCGTGGTAGTAGCCGAGGATCCTTTCCATCACCGAGTCCCAACTGAAACGGCGCGTAGCGGCACGCGCCGCGAGGCCGATGTCGCGGCGCTGATCCCCGTCCTGCACCAAAGCGGCGATCTTGTCGGCCGCTTCGTCCACATCGGCGGGATCGGCCAGGAAGCCCGTCGTGCCTTCCATGATCATGGCCTGATGGCCCGGCGTGCGCGCGCAGACGGGCGCGACGCCCGAGGCCATGGCTTCCAGGGTCACGTTGCCGAAGGTCTCGGTGACGCTCGGATTGAAGAAGATGTCCGTCGAGGCATAGGCGCCGCGCCAGATCCTCGTCCGTCCAGGAAGCCGGTGAACACGGCGTCGGGGGCCCATTCCGCCATGCGCTCGCGGGCCGGCCCGTCCCCCACGATCAGCACGCGGTGGGCCACGCTGCGGGACTTCAGCGCGTCATGGACCCGCGCGAAGTGACGCAATCCCTTCTCCAGCACTAGCCGGCCAACAAATCCGATCGCGACCTCGTCGTCAGCGATGCCGAGGCTCCGCCGCCACGCGAGATCGCGTTTGGCCGGGCTGAACAGCGCCCGGTCGACGCCGCGGCTCCAGGGCCGGATGTCATTGCCCATGCCCTGGTCCTGCAGGATCTTCACCATCGGGATGGAGGGGGCATAGACATGGGCGCATTTGCCATAGAACCGCCGCATATAGGCGACCATGTACGGCTCGAGCCAGGCCATATGGTAATAGCGGCAATAGGTGTCAAAGCGGGTGTGGAACGAGCCCACGACCGGGCAGCCGAACTCCCGCGCGGCCTTGATCGCGCCCTGTCCCAGAAGGTCCGGCACCGAGACGTGGATGAGGGTTGGCCCGAATGCCTTCAATTCGCGCTTCGCCGCCCGGGGCAGCCCTAGCGATATCCGATATTCCGGGCGGAAGGGGAAGCGGGACCGACGGCACCGGCACCAGCCGGCCGACATGCTTGAATGGCGGATTCTTGACCGTCGGCGAGAAGATCAGGACCGGAATGTCGCGGTCCTCGAGGAACTTGGCCAGCCTGTTCAGGACTTTCACCGCCCCGTCCACGGCGCAGTTATAGCCGCCCGAAAACAGCGCGACACGGAGAGAAGCGGGCACGTTCGTGCTGGTCATTCGCATCGGTCCAGGCTGTTTCTAAATTGCGGCTTTTTTTGGGGACGCGGCGGGCACCGCCGATGACAGGGTCACGATGTATGCCCGGATGCCGGGCTTGTCAAATCGCGTCAGGGTTTGGGTCGGCAGTTGTTTCTGGAACCATTCCGTGCGACTTTACTGCCCTGTTCGGTCGCAAAGTAGCACTTAACCATAATACATCGACCGTCGGGGGTTGCTTCGATTTCCGTCCTTGAGTTGTTCCGGTCTCCCGGGGTTTCGGGAGCCGTCGGCGCATATGCGCAAGGCTGCGTCGACGTCAATCACAACAAGCGACATCACAGAACTCGACAAGAGGAAAAGGCAATGAAGAATTCTTATCGCTCTCGTCTCAGTCATTCTCGCGTTCACGGTTGCGCCCGCTTTGGCCGGATCCGGTCCGGTGGGGAATTGGAAGCTCAGCGTCAAGACGCCCCAGGGCGAAATGCAGGAAACGCTGATGATCAAGGGCTCGGGGGACTCCTATTCCGGTACGATGACCTCGCAGCAAGGCGGTCCGTCCGATCTGAAGAACGTCATGGTCAAAGGTGACGAAGTCATGTGGCACCGTGACATCGAAACGCCGAACGGCACCTTTGCCCTCGACTACTCGGCCAAGGTCGACGGCGACAATATCAGCGGTACCGCCAAATCTGGCGGCGACCAGCCGTTCGAGATCCCGTTCTCGGGCACGCGCGAATAGCACTTCCGGGCGAGGCTCGGTCGTATCCGCCGGGCCTCGTCACATCACCGCGTAATAGGTGAAGACCGTGTGGTCCGCATGGCGCTCGCCTTCGCCGACAACGACCGTGCGGGTCAACCAGTCATGGGGCCCGACCGGACATTCGAAGGCCGGATTGACCCGCATGTAATAGCTGTCGGCCGAAACCGGCTCCAGGGCCTCCATTTTCTTGGCGATGTCGGGCGGCGCATGGCGGAATCCGCGATTCGTCATGTGAATGAGCGTGCCGTCATCCGCCTCCAGCATATAGGACGCATTGAAAGCGACCGTTCCGTCCGCCCGATAATGGGCCCAGTCGCCCCCGCTGTTCTCGACCACACGGCCTTGGAGGCGCGGGCCTTCGATCTTGCCGCCCGCCGCAGTCACAAAGCCGCGCTGGCCGCCATCGACGACCGGCCCGTATTTCTGGCGGATGCCGAGCATCATGTGAATGGTGAAGACGTGTTCGAGCCTGATGGCCATGATGCCGCTCCCTCGTGTCGTGTGCGTTTGACGATTGCCTCCCCGGCGGATTTTGCGGATGTTACCCTACAAATCGGAAGAGAGGGGAGAGGTAGCGGTATGAGCGACAAGCCGGTCGTTGTGACGGTCGAAGAGGGGATCGCGGAGATCCGCCTCAACCGGCCGAACGTGTTGAACGCCGTCTCACGCGAGATGCTGGGCATGCTGCGCGAGGCGATTGCCGGACTCGCCACCCGCGACGATGTCGGCGTCTGCACCATCACCGGCGAAGGGCGCGCCTTTTGCGCCGGCGCCGATCTCACCGATCCGATGATGGGCAACGATCTCCCGCGCGGCCAGCGCGGCGACAATTGCGCCAAGGTCATGGATGCGGAGATCAACGCCTTGGTGCGCGAGTTCCGCGCGCTCGAACTCCCAAAGCTCGCCATCGTCAACGGCATCACGGCCGGCGGCGGCGTCGGGCTGGCGCTCACCGCCGACATGATCATTGCCGGACATTCCGCGGCGTTCATCGTGCCTTTCGTGCCGAAGCTCGGAATCATTCCCGATCTCGGCGCGACCTGGCATCTGAGCCGCCTTCTGGGGCGTGCTCGCGCCATCGGCGTCGCGATGCTGGGCGACCCCATCCCCGCGGAGCAGGCGGCCGATTGGGGTTTGATTTGGAAATGCGTCGACGACGACCAGCTCGCCGATGAAGCCCGTGGCATTGCGATCCGCCTTCGGGACGGCCCGAGACGCGCGCAGGTCGCACTTCCCGATCTGATCGACCAGGCCTTCCTCAACGGCTTCTCCGACCAGCTCGATGCCGAGCGCGATGTCCAGCGCGTCTTGTGCGAGAGCGAGGATGTCGAGGAAGCCATGGCGGCGTTCAAGGAAAAGCGTGCGCCGCGCTTCAAAGGGAAATAGCGCCCGGATGGCCTGCTATCTGACATCGACGCTCAAGCGCGCGGTCCAGGTGCGCCGCGACGGGACTGCGACGATCGACGGCGACCGAAAGCGGAGTTGGGGCGAGGTCTATGGCCGTGTGGTCAGGCTCGCGGGTGCGCTGAAGGGGCTCGGCGTCGAAGCCGGAGACCGCGTCGCCGTGCTCGCTTTCAACGGCGATCATTATTTCGAGCTTCATTTCGCGATCCCCTGGGCCGGCGCGGCGCTGGTGCCGATCAACACCCGGCTCAGTCCCCAGGAAATCCGCTACATCATCGAGGATTCGGGCGCGCGTATCCTGTTCGTCGACGAGGCCAATGCGGAGATGCTGGGCGCCTTGGGCTCCCTCGCGAACGGCCTGACCGTGGTCATCATGCCGGACGATTACGAGACCATGATCGCGACCGCCGAGCCCATCGAGGACACCGCGCGTCACGGCGACGATCTCGCCGGAATCTTCTACACGGGCGGCAGCACCGGCAAATCCAAGGGCGTCATGCTGAGCCACGACAACCTGCTGATCAACGCGATGAACGCGCTGATCATGTTCGGCTATGACGACAAGACGACCTATCTCCATGCCGCGCCGATGTTTCATCTGACCGATGGCATGGCGACCTATTCGATCACCATGACCGCCGGGACCCATGTCTTCATCCCGCGCTTCGAGCCCGATGCGGCGCTGCGCGCAATCGAGCGCAACAAGGTGACCCATGTCGCCATGGTGCCTACCATGGTCGAGATGGCTGCGCGTCAGGCCGAGAAGGACAGCTACGACATTTCCTCCTTGAAGCAGATCGCCTTCGGCGCGGCGCCCATGCCGCAGGCGACCCTCGAACGCTCGATCAAGCTCTGGCCTCACCTGCTGATGTGTCACGGCTGGGGGCTTACCGAGCTTTCGCCGATCGGCACCAACCTGCCGATGGACTACCGCGATCCCAAGACCGCCGGCGACCGGCTGCGCTCCTGCGGCAAGCCGGCGATGGGGCTGGAGCTCCGCATCGTCGACGAGAACGACCGGGACATGCCGACCGGCGACGTCGGCGAGATCGTCATTCGCGGGCCGACGGTGATGATGGGCTATTGGAACAAGCCCGAGGAGACCGCGGCGGCGCTGCGCGGCGGCTGGCTGCATACGGGCGATGCCGGCTATATCGACGAGGAAGGCTTCGTCTATATCGTCGACCGTTTGAAGGACATGATCATCACCGGCGGCGAGAACGTCTACTCGCCCGAAGTCGAGAGCGCGATTTCCAAACTGCCGGGCGTTGCCGGCGTTGCCGTGATCGGCGTGCCCCACGACACTTGGGGCGAAGCGGTCCATGCCGTCGTGGTCACGGAGTCGGACTGCACGCTCGACGCCGACACCGTCATTGCCCATTGCCGCACGACCCTGGCCGGCTACAAAAGCCCCCGCTCGGTCGATTTTCGCACGGAGCCTTTGCCCTTGAGCGGGGCGGGGAAGGTGTTGAAGCGGCTCTTGCGCGAGGAATATACGAAGGCGCGGGAAAGGTCCGGCAGAGACTAAGTCGTCGTCATCGCGAGGCGCGGTACGCGCCGTGGCGATCCAGGACGGCTGGATTGCCGCGCCCCTTCGGGGCTAGCGGGGATGACGAACTGTTGTTGGGGCGTCCCTACTCCGGCCAGCCCGAATGCATCTTGTAGGGCGCGCTGATGACCAGGGCTTCGACCTTGAGGATCTTGCCGTCGCGCACCTTGAACAGCTCGCCGATGATGCTCTCGTAAGGGTGCAGCAGGCGCCCCGGCATCATCACCTTGCCGTAACCGGGAACGTCGATGGAGGTCACCGTCCCAGCGTGATCGAAGCAGACGACGCCGAAGACGAGGCCACGCTCGGGGTCGGTCAGGAGGTAGCGTCGCGGCTGGATGCGGGTGATATAGCGCCAGAAACCGGTGTTGAACTGGTCCTTGCAGGTCATGGCAGAAAGATTGAACGTGCCGTTCTCGGCGCTGACGCCCGTGCCGTGCGTGGGATTAAGGACCGTCTGCTCGCCGTTCTCGATCCGGATGCATTTATCGTCGAACGGCACGAAGGACCCGGTGCCCTGCTCGATGCCGTCGAAATATTTGTTGGCGATGTCGATCAAGCCCTGGGCGTCGGTGCGGGTCGACGGATCCTCGACCTCGTCGAAGACCGGTTGGGGAGTCATGCCGTCCGGGTTGTAGAGCCGCTCGCCCGGCCGGGCCACCAACATCTCGGCTTCGGTGATCATGCGGTCGGCGACCCGCAGGCGCAGGTTCACGACGACCGGCTCGCCGCTCTCCTTCATTAGCCCGTAAAACACCACCGTGCCGTCGTCGGGCTCCGTTGCGTATATCTTGGTGGTCGGTAGGTCGCTGGCGACGCCCCACATGCCGTCATTGAGACCCATCTCGACGCCGTTCTCGGTGTAGCGGACGTCGCTCGCGGTCGGAGCCTGAGAGGAATCATGGGCGACCATCGCCGCGAGGAACTGGTCGACCATGCCCTTGAGGCAATCGCGGTCGCAGTCCTGAGCGGCAGGGGCGGCGGCAGGCGCCGCCGTCTGTTCGCTGGACTGCTTCGATGAATTGCCCGAATCGCATGCCGCCAGGGTCAGGGCGCAAAGGCCCATCGCCGCCGTCAGTCGCACCAAGCCTTCCCGCATCGCCCCCTCCCCAAAATAACACCCGTGACGCCTAGTCGCCCCACTTGTCCTTCGTGCCGTAGGGCATGGTCGACAAGGTCGCGGCGATCTGCTTGATCTTGCCGTTCACGACCTTGAAGGACTCGAGAATGAGCGCGTTGAACGGCCGATGCGCGGCGCCGGTATATTTGTAGGTGCCGAAGCCCGGAATGTCGGTCGAGTCGACATTGCCCGCCTGATTGAACATCACGATCATCGAGACGATGCCGTGCTCCTCGTCGATCGCCGCCAGATGCCGCTGATCGATCTTGGTGATATACCGCCACATCATGCTGTTGATGTTGCCGGTGCAGCTCATCGCACCGATATTCGGCGCGCCGGGCCGTGCCTTGGCGTCCGGATCGTTGGCGGTCACGGCACCGTTCTCGACCCGGCCGCAATCGTCCGCGAACGGGACGTAGTCGGCCTTGTTGTCCTGCAGGGCGTCGAAATATTTGTTGGCGTCGTCGATCATGACCTCGCGGGTCGAACGCTGGTCTTGCGGAACGACCTCGGCCCAAACCGGATCGGGCGTGACGTCGTAGCTGCCGAAGCCGCCGCCGGAGGAACGCACCACGATCGCCTCGATCTCTGTGATCTTCTGATCGTCGACCTTCATGCGCCCGGCGAACCAGACCGGATTGCCGCTCTCCTTCATCACGACATGGAAGGCGAGCTGGCCGAGCATCGGATCGGGAATGACGAGCTTGTAATTCGTCGGCAGATCGCTCGCCACGCCCCAGATGCCGTCGCCGACTTCGACGACCTGAGCGTTCTCGGTGTACTTCACATTGTCCGCAAGCGGCGCCTTGCTCGGATCATGGGCGACCATGGCTTCGAGCAGCATATCGAAGTCGCTGGTCAAGCAGGCGGTATCGCAGGCAGCCGGCGCGGCCGGCGCCGTTTGGTCGGTCGTGTTCTCGGATTGCTCATTGCCGCTCTGGCCGCAGGCGGCGAGGCCGGCGGCGACGAGCGCGCCGAGGATGGCGGTGCGAATGGTTTGGCTCGACATGTCTCTGTCCCTTTCTCTTACCAGCCCGAGGGCATGCGGTAGGGCACCTGATTGATCAGGGCCTCGATCTGCCGGATCTTGCCACTCTTGATCTTGAAGATTTCGGCGATCTCGAAGGTCAGCGGCTGGGTGAAGGGCGGGTTGATCGGCACCACTGTGCCGTCCGGCTGGGTGTATTGCTTGGCTTGACCGTTGTGGTCGAAGAACACCAGCGAGAACACAAGGCCGGTCTCCTTGTCGATCACCGGATAGCGGCGGTCGCGCACGTCCGAGACCAGTACGGAGAAGCCGGTGTCGAACTGCGCTTTGCATCCCATCTTGGCCATGCCCTGGCCGTTCGGATTGTTCGCGGTGATCGCGCCGTTTTCGCGGCGCTGGCAATCGGGGTCGAACGGCACGTTGGCGCCGGAATTCTCTGTATCGAGGCCGGTGAAATAGTGGTTCGCGGCCGCCTCCATCTCGTCGCGCGAGACCTGCTCGGAGGGCTTCAGCTTCTCCATCAGGATCGGCAGCGGCTTGGAGAAGTTAGGTTTGCCCAAGGGGCCGCCATTGCCCGAGGGCCGGCTTACGATCTGCTCTGCCTCGGTGATCTTGTCGTCGACCACCTTCAGCCGGATCGCGATAATGACCGGGTCTTCATGCTCCTTCATCTGGCCGAGGAAACCGACCTGCTCGCTATCCGTGTCGATGACATAGAGGCGATAGGTGGAATCGGCCGAGGCGGTGGCCCACATCGCGTCCTGGAACGTCAGCTCCTGCCCGTTCTCGGTAAATTTCACATTGTCGGCGAAGGGCGCCATGCTCGGGTCGTGGGCGACCATGGCGGCGGTGTATTTGTCCATCGCGCCCTTGAGGCAGGCCCGGTCGCAGGCCATGTCCGCGGCCCGCGCGGCGTGCCTAACGCTGAGTAGGACGACGGCGCTTGCTATGAGCGCGAGCGAGACGAATCGGAATCGTTGGGTGACGGTCGTCGGCATGAATATAACTCCCCCTTGGCCGCGATGCGCGACATGAACCCGGCACGGGGAGAGCCGCATGGCCACACCCCAAATTGTGCCCATTGGCTCCTGTTTACCATAATGGGCGGGGATGGTGAATTCGGAGTTCGGGAAATCTAGCGTTTCAGGCCCGCATAGAGCTCCAGCAACTCATCGACCCCCGAAAACACCACATGGGCGCGTTTCGAAGGCGGCTGGGTTGCGAAATCCTCGTCCGTCGAAATCCCGGTGGTGACGCCGATCGCCAGCGATTTGCCGCTGTGAGCCATGGGGATCTCCAGCGCCGGATCGTCGCCGACCACAACGAGGTCTCGTGTCGGGATTCTCATGCGCCGGCCAATGCTGCGGAGCGCCTCGGGCGAGGGTTTACCGAGAACCTTGACCTTGCAGCGGGTAATCTGGGTGATCGCGCCGACGATGGCGACCGAGGTTCCGAGCGCGCGGCCATTGGCGGTGGCGAAAAAGGGCGCTAGCGAGCTGGTATAGAGCTTGGCGCCCTGCCAGATCGCCCGGCAGGCGACCTCGATATGATCCATGGTGAATTCGCGGAACCAGCCGACAAAGATCGCCTCGGCCATCGCGCCCTCGCGCGGCTCGACCACCTCGATCCCTGCGTCCGCAATCGGCCCGTAGACGCCTTCTCCGCCGAGCACGATGGCCCGCTTGACGCCACGCCGCGAAAGGTAATCGGCGGCGGCGCTCGAGGGCGTCATAATCTCGTCGTCCTGAAGCGGAAAGCCGAGCTTGCGCAGGATGACGCCGTAGGCCGCCGGCGGGCGGGTCGTGCCGTTGGTAAAGCTGACGACGGGAACGCCACGCTCGTTTAGCAGCTTTACAAGCTCCAATGCGCCCGGCAGCGGCGATAGCCCCTTGTTCTCCTTGTTGCCGAGAACCAGCGTGCCGTCCATGTCGAACACGAAGCCGCGCGCGGCTTTGAGGCGTTTAATAAGGTCTTGTTTTCTCATCTATTTCTCAGACTTCAGTATGGTCGTCCCCGCGAAAGCGGGAATCTCAAGACGGCGTCTGGAGTCCCGCTTTCGCGGGAATGACGTCGGTGGCGGCGAGAAACTTGGGGAAGAACGAGGTCGTTACCCCGCCTTCGGCGAACTCAGGATCGGCCATCAGGCCCGCATGGAGATCGACATTCGTCGCGATGCCCTCGATCCGGCAACTCGCCAGCGCCTCTCGCATGCGGGCGAGCGCGGCCGGGCGGTCCGCGCCCCAGGTGATGATCTTGCCGATGAGCGAATCGTAGAACGGCGGCACCATCTGGCCCGATTCGATATGGGTGTCGACGCGGATGCCCTCGCCGGCGGGCCAGAGGGCGCGGGTGACCCTTCCGGGGCTCGGGCGGAAGTCATGCGCCGTGTCCTCGGCGTTGATGCGGCATTCAATGGCGTGGCCGGAGAAGGCGATGTCGCTTTGGGCCATCCGCAGGCCCTGGCCGTCCGCGATGGCGATCTGCTCGGCGATGAGATCGACGCCGGTGATCGCCTCGGTCACGGGATGCTCGACCTGGATGCGGGCGTTCATTTCGAGGAAATAGAACTCGTCGCGGTCGACATCGACCAGGAACTCGACCGTTCCGGCGCCGCGATAGGCGAGATGCCGGCTGAAGGCAACGGCGGAATCCAGAATGCGCCGGTGCAGCGCGTCCGAAAGATTAGGTGCGAGGGCTTCCTCGACGAGCTTTTGGTAGCGCCGCTGGATCGAGCAGTCGCGGGTGCCGAGATGCACAACGTCTTCGCCGTCGCCGAGAACCTGCACCTCAACATGGCGGCCGCGCTCGACATAGCGCTCGAGATAGACGCGGGAGTCCTTGAAGGCGGCCTCGGCCTCGGCCATGGCGAGCTCGATCTGATGGGCGAGCTTGGCCGGCTCATGCACCAGCTTCATGCCGCGCCCGCCGCCGCCGCCGACCGCCTTGATGAGGATGGGATAGCCGATCTCTTCGGCGAGCGCCTTGGCTTCATCCGCTTCACTCACCGACCCGCCGGGAACGACCGGCACCTTGGCGGCGACAGCGTTCTCTCTCGCGCGAAGCTTGTCGCCGACCGCCGAGAGCTGCTGGATGGTCGGGCCGATGAAAGTGATACCGGCCTTGTCGCATTCCTCGGCGAGCATGGCGTTCTCGGAGAGGAAGCCGTAGCCGGGATGCACGGCATCCGCGCCGCGCGCCTTGGCGGCGGAGACGACCGCGCGGGGATCGAGGTAGCTCTGGCCCGGCGGCGGCGGGCCGATACAGATGACGTCGTCGGCCAGATGGGCGGGGACAGAGGCCATATCCGCTTCGGAAGCCGCCAGCACGCTGTCGATGCCGAGATCACGGCAGGTGCCGATGATGCGGCCGGCGATCTCGCCGCGATTGGCGATCAGAATGCGCCGGATACTCATTTTTCGGCCGGCTCGACCCGCATCAGGACATGGCCGTATTCGACGAACTGGCCGTTCTCGGCGCAAATCTCCGTTACCGTGCCTTTGACGCCGGCATAGACCGAGTTCATCAGTTTCATCGTCTCGATGATGCCGACGACCGTCTCTTCCTCAACCTTCGAGCCGACTTCGACGAAAGGCGGCGCGCCGGGCTTGGGCGCGCGGTAGAAGGTGCCGAGAAGCGGCGGCATGATGTCGAGCTTGCCGTCCTCGGAGGGCGCGGGCTTCGCCGGCTTGGCGGCTTCGGCGGGCGCGGCGGCGGGTTGGTCGTGGCCGACCGTGCTGCGTTCCTCGGTCCAGACCGACGGTCCGGCGCCGGAGCGGCGCAAGGTAAGCGTGAATTTGTCCGTCTCGATCCGCATCTCGTCATAGGACGAGGAATCGAGCAGGCGGAGGATCTCCCGGACGTCGTCGTTGGTGAGGTTCATGTGCCGCCCGAGTCGTCGTCCCCGCGGAAGCGGGGACTTAGAGACGGTGCCTGGATTCCCGGTTTCGCGGGAATGACGACGGGCGTGCTTGCGGCCATCCGGATCATCGCTTTCCGAAGGCGGCGAAGACGTGGTCCATCGCGGTCGATTTGGTGTCCGCGACGGGCTTCGCGTCCTTGTTGGCCCAGACGGTTTCAGGCCGGCTTTGCAGCAGGTAGATCGCGCCGGACTGGTCGACCGCCCATTCGATGTCCTGGGGGCTCCCGTAATGGCGCTCGATTCCCTTGCCGATCTCGGCGAGCTTGCCGAGCTCTTCGTCCGATACGCAAGCGACGTTCCGCTGGTCCTCTTCGACTTCGATATCGCGGACGCCGCCCTTTTCGACATCGGGCACATGCTGGCGGGTCTTGTCGGAGATCGTGCGGCCGCGGATCTCGCCGGTGACCTTGTTCACGAGGAACGTATCCGGCGTTACCTCCCCGCTGACGATCGCCGAGCCCAAGCCCCAGCTTCCCTCGATCGCGATCATGGAGCGGTCGCCGGTGGTGGGGCTGCGGGTGAACATCACGCCCGAGGCGCGCGACATCACCATGCGCTGCACGACCACGCCCATGGCGATCTGGTCCTCTGGCAAATCGAGGCGCAGCCGGTAGCTTACGGATTCGGTCGAATAGAGGCTCGCCCAGCAATCGCGGATCGACTGGATGACATTGTCGGCGCCCTGAACCCAGAGATAAGTGTCCTGCAGGCCTGCAAAGCTCGCCTCGGCGCTGTCCTCGCTCGTCGCGCTGGAGCGCACCGCGACTGGCGCGCGTGCGTCGCCCTCGCAAAGCGTCGCATGGGCCTCGCCGACCGCGATCGCCAGAATCCTCCGGGAACGGCATGGTACGCACCCGCTCGCGGATCTCGGCGCTGCCGGCCTTGATCGCCTCGGTGCTCTCGCCGCGCAACGCCTGGATGGCCTTGCGGATTGCCCCCTCGGCGTCGTTCGCTTTCAGAAACCGTTCGAAGGCTGACGTCGTGACCACGAAGCCGGGCGGCACGCTGATGCCGGCGCCGGTCAGCTCGCCGAGGCTCGCGCCTTTGCCGCCGACCGACGGGCGGTCGGTGATCTTGATGTCCTTGAACCAGCGGAGAAACTCGGCACTGTCACTCATGGGGCGCTCAATCCAGAATCGTCACGACGCCGTCATTGCCGTTCACCCGGAGGCGCTGGCCGGTCTTGATCAGCTTGGTCGCCTTGCCGGTGCCGACGACGGCGGGCATGCCATACTCCCGAGCAACGATCGCGGCATGGGACATGGTCCCGCCGATGTCGGAGACGGCCGCCTTGATCTTGCCGAAGACCGGCCCCCAGCTTGGGTTGGTGACCGGACAGACCAGGATTTCGCCTTCCAGGATCGCGCCGATATCGTTGACGTTCTCCAGCACTCGCGCGACGCCTTCGACGATGCCGGGCGAAGCCGCGAAGCCCTGAATTTCGTTTTCGCTCGTTTCATCCGCCGGCTTTGACCAGGCGTGCAAGGTTTCCGACGTGATGCCCCAGAGCATCTGCACGGCCGGATCGGCGATGGTCTCCGGCATCGGCCCGAGCGCGGGCGGGGCGTTCCAGGCCTTCAGCTTCTCGTGGATCTTTTTGCGCTTCTTCACGATCGGCGGCCAGTGCTGTGCGCCGACCGACGGTGACCCCGCCGCCCAGGACATCATGGCGTCGCCGAGCGCGAGATCGACCTCGGTGTGATGGAGATGGAACACGTCCTCGCCATCCTCCAGCAATCCATGCTTGGCGAGAAGCGCGCCGAATTCGCGGATCTTGTTGAAGAACAGGGTCGTGAACCAGTGCTCGCAATAGAATTTGTGGTTCTCGACATAGGGGAACACGAGGTGGCAAAGGCCGAGCATCTGGTCGAAGGTCGCCTTGTCCTCGTCGGTCGGGAGCAGGCCACGATATTCGTCGATGATGCGCTGGCGCTCCTCGCGCAGCTTCTCGGTCGGGCGCTCCAGGCTGATGCCCTTCTTCACCTGATCGATATAGCGGGGCAGCGCGGCGAAAGGCACCGAAAGATCGTCGTTCCAACTCCGATGATTGTGGTGGAAGCCGTCGCCGGTGGAGATGTGGAACCAGGGCTCGCGGGACTTGTCGAGCTCGTTCAGCCATTCCTGGCCGCGCGCGCCCTTGGCCTTGATCGCAGCCATGGTTTCGTCGGGGCCCTTACCTTCCTTGAAGCAGTCGTCGACGCCGCAATCCACCGCGACTTTAGCCAACCGTTTCAACTCGTCGTCGGGCCGGAACATCAGCACTTCGATGCCGGCGACCATCCGCGCGACCATCTGGTCCGGGATTTCCGGAAAGGCCTTCTTGCAGAACTCGAAAAAGACCAAATAGGCGCCGTAGCCGAGCATCAGGAATTCGAAGTGGTAGTGCCACATCTTCGAATAGGATTCGACGGTGCGATGATAGGCCTCGCGGACGAAATGGTTTTCGGCGATGCCGCGCGCGTTCTGGACCGTCGAATTCCGGCTCGTATTCGTCGAGCGAGGGGACCCGGATCGCGTTGATCTCGTCCAGGAGGGCGCGCATCTTGACCTCCCATTTCCCGTAGAGGTC
The DNA here is from genome assembly GCA_963732795.1 of uncultured Alphaproteobacteria bacterium. Taxonomy (GTDB): domain Bacteria; phylum Pseudomonadota; class Alphaproteobacteria; order CAVTAV01; family CAVTAV01; genus CAVTAV01. Next base: position 93,223 of record CAVTAV010000003.1, read on the forward strand.
GTTCCAATGCTCGTAGTAATGGCCGGCGCGGGGCTGGAAATAGGCCAGCCGCTCCTCGATCCGCTTGGGGTCGGTGACCGCATTGGCGGTGATATAGACGCGGCCGTTGACGATGCGGTGGTCGATGCCTAGGGCGGTCGGGAAGGCATAGACGCGGCTCGTGACCGCGCCCATGGCCTGATAGGGCACTTCCGCCGTGATGACGTCGAAGGCCGTTATGGGCTCCGGGAAGTGCATCGAATTGTAAAACCAGAACCGCTGGTCGTCCTCCTCCCGGAACCGGGTGAAGTACGGATACATGGACTGCCATCCCTCGGTTCCGGCCACATCGGTGATCTCGGAGGGGAGGGGAAACGGATTTTTCTTCGTGGTGCCGCTCATTCGCGCGCTCTCTCCGGTCAAAGCTTCCCGAAAATGTCCCGCTTGCGCGCAGGATTCGTGTCGTTGGGCCCCGGCGGGGGACCCCCTGTTATAGTATAGATACCGCCGATTTGAAGGGGGTAGTTGAGGCCGCCGAGGCCTCTTGCCTGGAACCGAACACCCCTCGCTGTCGTTTACCTGTCATCACCAGCCCTAACGCCGCGCCGAGGCCGCACGGATCGCCCAGCCCTGGAGAGAGGCCGGCGACCGCAGGTGAAGTGCGGCGTCTTCACAAGGAGGAGGTTGAAAAATGACAAACGTTCCCGCCAAGTCCCTGTGCTTACCGCTTACCGTCGCCCTGCTCGGCGCGGCCTGTCTTGGCGGCTGCGCGACGAGCACCCATGTGGTCCAGCAATCGCGTCCCAGCGTGACCTATCACTTCGACAGCGATGAGGGTCTGGTGGAAGCCACTAACAAGGCCCAGCGCTATTGCGAGCAATACAATGCCTGGCCGGAACAGGTGGGCACCGACGTCGATGGCGACGAAGTGACGTTCGTCTGTGACCGGGACGAAGCCTATGAGCCGGAGCCCGGCTGGACCGACCGCCATGTCGAGTTCACTTTCGCCAGCCACCACGATCTGGTCGAGGCGACCGAGCGCGCCGAGGGCTATTGCGCCCGCTACGACGCCGAGCCGACCGATCTTCATGTTCACGTGAACCCGGACGGCTCGCGCACCGCGACCTTCGATTGTGAGGCGTAAGCGTCATCGCAAAGGCGCTGCGGTCCTCGCAGTGACTGTGTCGGTCTAATTCGCCCAGGGATCGACCAGGATCTTGCACTGGCTTGTGCGATGGCGCAGGCCTTCGAAGGCGGGAGGCATGGCGGCCAGAGTCCACGGTTTCCGTAATCATCGCATGCGGTTCGACATGGCCGGCATCGAGTGTATCGATGGCGACCTCGAATTCCTTGACGCCGTAGAAGGCCGAGGGCTGGATCACCGCCGACTTCTGGATGAGCTGGAACGGGTTGATCGGTTCGGGCACGGTGCACAGGCCGACGAGCACGACCGTTCCGCGCGGGCGGACCTGCTCGATGGCCTGGATGATCAGGCCGGGCGCGCCGACGCATTCGAACACGATATCGGGCGCACCACCCAACGCGTGGTTGATGTCCTCGTTTTGGTTTTCCGAGACTGTGATGAATTCGTCCGCGCCCATGGTGCGGGCCAGAGGCTCGGGCAGACGGTCGAGATTGGTGACCGCGATCTTGCCCGCGCCGAGATGCCGGGCCCAGAAGATCACGCCGAGCCCGATCGGCCCCGCGCCGATCACCAAAACGCGGGAGCCCGCCTTGATATTGGCCAGATTGGCGGCCCGGAGGCTTACCGCCAGAGGTTCAACCAGCGCACCGTCGTCCATCGAGACGGTCTTGGGCAGCCGGATGCATTGATGGGTCTCGGCGACGGAGAATTGCGCATAGCCGCCGCCGTCCAGCTTGAATTTCTCGCACCAGGACGGCTCGCCCATGAGGCACGGTCCGCAATGGCCGCAGCCATGGGTCGGCATGACGGCGACGGTATCGCCCTTCTTGATCCCTTCGACGCCCTTGCCGATGTCGATGACCTCGCCGGCATATTCATGGCCGAGCACGTCGCCCCTTGTGCGCGTGATAGGCGGGATCGACCGTGGCATGGAGATCGCTGCCGCAAATGCCGCAACGCTCGACTTTGACCATGACCTCGTTCGGTCCCGGCGTCGGGTCGGCGACGTCCTCGACTTCGAGGGGTTGGTTCAGCGCATTGAAGACGGCGGCTTTCACGGGACCGGTTCCTAGACGTTCACGTCGACGACGCAGACCACGTCGCCGACCTTGGCGTCCTCGTCCTCCGGCACGCGGATTTCGAGCAGCTTGCCGTTGGCGGTCGCCTGCACCTCTTCGGTGACCTTTTCGGTCTCGAACTCGTAAAGCGTCTCGCCTTCCTTGAAGTCGTCACCGGGCTGCTTGTGCCACTTCACGATGGTGGCTTCCTGCATGTTCATCCCGATGCGGGCGAGCTTGAGATTACTTTCATCGGCGGGGCGACCTCGACTTACTTTCCCAGAGTGGCGTTGACGGCGGCGATGACCTTGTCCGGATTCGGCAGGACGGCGGCCTCGGCATTCGGCGCATAGGGCACGAATACGTCCGGCGTGGTGACCCGCTTGACCGGCGCTTTCAGCATGTCGAAGCCCCGGTCGGCGACCACGGCGGCAATATGGCTCGCGGCGCTGCACCGGTCGCGCGCCTCGTCCACGATCACGAGCCGGCCGGTCTTCTTGACCGAGCTCAGGATGCCGTCCTCGTCCAGGGGCACGAGGGTGCGGGGATCGAGCACCTCGGCATTGACGCCTTCTTCGGCCAGGGCATCGGCTGCATCGAGGGCCGTGCGCACCGTCGTGCCGATGCCGACGATCGTGACGTCGGTCCCCTCGCGGAGGATATTGGCCTTGCCGAACGGCACGGTGTGATCGCCATCCGGCACGTCCCAACGCTCGCCGCCGCGGCCGACCGCCAGGAGGAAGATCGTCGGATTGTCGCCGCGGATCGCGGTCTTGAGGAGGCCCTTGGCGTCGCCCGGCGTCGCGGGGACTGCGACATTGAGACCGCCCAGATTCATGAACAGCGGGTGCGGCGAATCGGAATGCTGCGAGGCGTTGCTGCCGCCCGCGCCGTAGCCCGCCATCACCGTCACGGGCATCCTCATCTGGCCGCCGGTCATGAGGCGGAGCTTCGCCATCTGATTGGCGATGCCGTCGAAGCCCATATAGGTGAAGTTCGAGAACATCATGTGGAAGATCACGCGATGGCCGCCCGCCGCCGCGCCGATCGACATGCCGGTGAGCGCGTTCTCGGAAATCGGCGTGTTGCGGATGCGGTTGAGGCCGAATTTATCGACGAGGCCGCGGGTGTCGCCGAACATGCTGATCTCGACGTCCTCGCCGAACAGGATGACCTTCTCGTCGCGCTCCATCTCCTCGAACAGCGCTTCGTTCACGGCCTGGATATAGCGTTTCTTTGCCATTGTGCTCCCCCTTACGGCCGGTGATCCGAGAACATCACTTTGAACGCGAGGTCGATATCGGCCGGCGGGCTCGACGCCGCGAACTCTGCCGCGGCCTCCACGGTGTCGGCGATGCGCTTCTCGATCGCGGAGACGTCACCGGCATTGGCCGAATCTTCCAGCAGCTTCTTTTTTAGCCGCTCGACCGGGCACTTCTTGATCCAGCTCTCGATCTCGGCATCCTCGCGGTATTTCTGGCCGGCGGTGAAGCGCTCCTCGGCCTCGATATGGCCGCGCCAGCGATAGGTGTGGGCCTCGATGAAGCTCGGCCCGCCGTCCTTGCGCGCCCGCTCGATGGATTCCCCGGCCGCTTGCCAAACTTCCGAGACGTCGTTGCCGTCCACGTCATAGGTCGGCATGCCGAAGGCCTTCGCCCGGTCGATCAGCTTGCCGGCGGTGACGGTAGAGGAGGGGGTCAATTCGGAGAAGGTATTGTTCTCGCAGACATAGACCACCGGTAATTCCCAGCGGGCCGCGATGTTGAGCAATTCCATGAACGCCCCTTCGTTCGCCGCGCCGTCGCCGAAGAAGCAGACCGCCACCCGGCCGTCCTGATTGAGCTTGGCGGAATAGCCCGCGCCGGTGGCGATGCCGAGGCCCGCGCCGACGATGCCGTTCGCGCCGAGAATGCCCTTGGAGACGTCGGCGACATGCATCGAGCCGCCCATGCCTTGGCAGATGCCGGTCTTCTTGCCCCAAATCTCCGCCATCATGGCCTTCGGCTCGCCGCCCTTGGCGAGAAAGTGGCCATGGCCGCGATGGGTCGAGGTGATCATGTCGGAGTCGGTCAGGTGGTTGCAGACGCCCGCGGCGATCGCTTCCTGGCCGATATAGAGATGCACCGCGCCGGGCAGGTTGCCGGCGGCGGCATCGTCGCGCAGGCGCTCCTCCATCTTGCGGATGAGCAGCATGCGCTCATAGAGCGCCTTGAGCGTCTCCACGCTCGGACCGAAATTCGCCCGATCATTCATATCAAACGGACCCCCGGATTGCGGTTGCGCGTCAGCGGCAAATCGGCGCGGTGTCGATCGCGATCAACATATTGCGTCGAAATGGAAATTTGCCGCGACGACATTGCGGTGCTGCGACAATCGTCGCGTAAAATATTGTTATCGAAAGCGGCGCTGCGGTACAATCGAAAATGTGGTCGCCGCGGGGCCCTCCCGCGGCTTCAAGCCAATCCGGTGGCCTGCCGCAGCACCGTCGCCGGTCCGCCGATCCATCGTCAACCTGCTCCGGGGGGTGCCATGCGCCGACTGGCCCTGATCTCTTTTGCGCTCATTCTTGCGGCCTGTTCTCAGCAGCAGCCGGTGTCGGAAACGACGCCGACGGGCGCCCCGCCCGGCCAAGTGGACGGCGCGCGGATCATGGCGGCCGACAAGGAGCCGGGGAATTGGATGAGCTACGGCCGGACCTATGGCGAGGATCATTTCAGCCCCTTGGACAAGATCACCGCGGACAACGCGAAGGATCTCGGCCTCGCCTGGTATTTCGACTTTCCCCATGCCCGCGGCCTCGAGGTGACGCCGATCGTGGTCGATGGCGTGATGTATGTGACGGGCAACAACAACAAGGTTTACGCCCTCGACGCCAAGACCGGTAAGCAGATCTGGGCCTACGATCCCGAGGTCCGCACCGATTGGGACCGGTATGCCTGCTGCGGCTCGATCAATCGCGGCGTGGCGGTCTGGAAGGGCAAGGTCTATGAGGGGACGCTCGACGGCCGGCTGATCGCGGTGGATGCAAAGACCGGCAAGCTGGCCTGGGAAACTCAGACCACGCCGGACAACGAGCCCTATTCGATTACCGGGGCGCCGCGCATCATCAAGGACAAGGTCGTCATCGGCGCGGGCGGCGCGGAGTTCGGCGTGCGCGGCTATATCGCGGCCTATGACGCCGAGACCGGCAAACAGGTCTGGCGCTTCTACACGGTGCCCGGCGACCCTTCTAAGCCGTTCGAGAACAAGGCCATGGAGACGGCTGCCAAGACCTGGACCGGCGAATGGTGGAAGCAGGGCGGCGGCGGGACGGTATGGGACTCGATGTCCTACGACCCGGATCTCAACCTGATCTATTTCGGCACCGGCAACGGCTCGGAATGGGCCCGCAAGCTCAGGAGCCCCGAGGGCGGCGACAATCTGTTCCTCGCCTCGATCGTCGCAATCAACGCCGATACCGGCGACTATGTCTGGCATTACCAGGAAGTCCCCGGCGACCAATGGGACTACGACGCCTGCCAGCAGATCGTGCTTGCGGATCTGACGATCGACGGTAAGCCCCGCAAAGTACTGATGCAGGCGGCGAAGGACGGTTATTTCTACGTCCTCGACCGCACCAACGGCCAGTTCATTTCGGCCACGCCCTTCGTCAAGACGACCTGGGCCGAAAGCTTCGATCCGAAGACCGGCCGGCCGACCATCGCCAAAAGCGCGCTCTACGATACGGACGAGGCATCGGTCGTCTGGCCCGGTCCGTTCGGCGCCCATGACTGGCAGTCCATGTCGTTCGATCCCAAGAGCGGGCTGGTCTATTTCTCGGCTCAGGATCAGGGCTTCGCCTACAGCTACGATCCGAAGTGGCAGCACAAGCCGATGCAGTGGAACACCACGCAGAACGCCGATGCCAAGCAGCCGCCCGAGGCCAAGGAACTCACCTATCGCGGCTATCTCTATGCCTGGGATCCGGTGGCCGGAAAGCCCGCCTGGAAGGTCGAGTACGACGATATGTGGAACGGCGGCGCGCTGGCCACTGCCGGAGGCATCGTCGCCGAAGGCACCGCCGACGGGCGCTTCATCGTCTATCGCGCGGATAACGGGGAGAAACTATGGGAGAAGCCGGTCCAGACCGCGGTCATGGCGGGGCCGATCAGCTATATGGTCGATGGCGAGCAGTATATCGCCGTCGCGGCCGGCTGGGGCGGCTCGGTGCCGCTCTTTGGCGGCGGCATCACGCCGATCCATAGCGGCTCGAACCGCATCCTGGTCTATAAGCTTGGCGGCACCGTAACGCTTCCGCCCAAGCCCCGGCAGGCCGCCATCCCCGCTCAGCCCCCGGTCAACGGCACACCCGAGGACGTCGCTCATGGCGAGTCCCTCTACGATCAGTACTGCCAGAACTGCCACGGCTTGAACGTGATATCGGGCGGCATGATCCCCGATCTCCGCCAGCTACCCCACGAGGATCACCAGTTCTTCGCCAGCATCGTGCTGAACGGCACGAAGTCCCGCCAGGGAATGCCGCCCTTCGGCGACGTCCTGAGCGAATCCGACGCCCAGGACATCCACAATTTCATCCTGAAGCGGGCGTCGGAGTCGAATTGATCGTCGCCTAATTCCGCACCGGGACCCAGAGAGCTTGGCGACCGGCGCCAGTGCCGGGGGGCAAGACCTTACAAGCAGAAATTGCCGCATGGCGTCGGTCGTCCGTCGAGCGTCGGAGGGGGTCACCCGCGCGTTTCTCGTCTCGGCACCGTGGCCCTAGGCGAAAATTCGCGAGTTTGGATTTGTGTCGGCGGATTTTACAGTGCTCACTTTATTGAAAAATAAGGGAAAAAATGAGTTCAGTCGGTTCTCGGCCGTCTCGGGTGTCGATATAATTTACAATTTTCGGGAGTGTGGTGGGCAGGATCCTGGAGCTAAGCTTCTGTATCTAAAGGGTTGAAGCATCCTGGCATCTATTCTGCATAGCTCTATAGAGCAGTCGATCTGCGAAATACGATTCGATCGGCGCTTGGGGGATTAACGTCCGAAAGCCATCGAACTCGCGCATCCACCGCAGAACCCTCGAGAGGTATTCAATGACTTGGAGTTCGTATTCGCGCGCAAGACTTGGAATTGTTGTCGTATCGGCGCTTGGAGTCGCTGCGATCATGGGCGCTTCAGCGGTCCGCGCGGCGCCTGCATATGTCACTCCTGACGTCATTTTCGGCTCGGGCAATGACAACGGCTCATTCACGGTCGATAGGGAGAACCACGTCGAACTCGGTCTTCGCGCGAAGCAAAGATTCCCCGCCGCCAACATTTTCAATTATGACGGGGGCAGTACCTATACGTTCTCAACCGGAGAAAGTTCGCCTGGCTCCGGGCGTCCGCTATGGCAACTTCGAGTGGTCGATCAACACCAACCTTGACGGTTCTGGTGCGAACCTGAGCGACTTCACGTTCCAGCTCAGCCTCGATACGGATCCTGGCCTGATCGACGATTTTACCATTAACTTCGATCCTATCAACGGCGTCAATCACCGATCTGGGCGATGTCGTCTTTGGGATCATGCTTTCGGTGATAACTCGACAGGAAACGGGGGAGGGGTAACTGCGAGCGGTCCCGATTTTGTCGCCTCGTACTTGACGTTGGTTGGCAGCAAAAATGTGGCGCAGAACTCCTGGGCCTTCAGTTGGTATGCCCCAATCAATCCCAATATCAAAGGAACCTATGGGATTAGGTTGACCGCGTATCGTGAGGGGAACCAGGTGGCCTCCACAGAAATCCATGTGGAAGCGACGCCGATCCCGCCGTCTCTCGTGCTGATGATCAGCGGCCTGGCGGTCCTTGGCATCGCGACCCGCTGGAAATCGAAGAGCACACCCGCTACTTGAAGAACAACGACTGAAACGGAGCCGCCGTCGGCTGTCGCGCATCAGCGCGATACGCTTTCGGCGGCCGTTTCGTGAGTGGGCGATTTAGTCGAGCACTGCCTGCGTCGCCGGGAACCGCGCATAGCCGAAGATGCGCTGGGCGCGGCGGGCTTTCATGATGTCGCGGTAATGGCCGACGAGCTCGTCCATGACTGCGTCCCAGGAATAGGCGGCGCTGCGTTTGCGGGCGGCGAGTGACATGGTCGCGGCGAAGGGCCGGGTCGGTGATCAGCGCTTCGATCCGGTCGGCGGCTTGGCCGATATCGCCGGGTTCGACGAGGTAGCCCGGTGCGCCGTCCATCGACTAAATTGCTGCTGCCGGTCGCGCGTAGGCAGACGGTGGGCAGCCCGGCGGCCATGGCTTCCAGCGTGACGTTGCCGAAGGTCTCGGTCAGGCTCGGATTGAAGAAGATATCGGATGACGCATAGGCGCGGGCGAGATCCGGGCCGTTGAAGAAGCCGGTGAAGATACCTTCCGGCATCCGGGCCTCGAATTGCGGCCGCGCCGGGCCGTCGCCGACGATCATCACCCGATGAGGCACACCGCGGCGCTTTGAGCGCGTCATGAAGCTCGGCCACGACGCCGATCGCCTTCTCCTTGACCAGCCGGCCGACGAACAGGAGCACGATCTCGTCGTCGCCGATGCCGATGCTGCGCCGCCAGCCGAGGTCGCGCCGGTCGGGCGTGAACATGGTGCGGTCGATGCCGCGGCTCCAGAGCCGGACATCCCGGCCGATGCGGGCGCTCGCCAGCACCTCCTTCATCGAGGGAGACGGCACATAGACATGTTCGCAATGGGCATAGAAGTGCTGGAGATAGCGCCGGCACGCGCCTTCAAGCGATTTCAGGCCGTAATAGCGGAAATAGGTATCGAACCGGGTATGGAACGACGCGACGACTGGAATATGGTGCCGCTTCGGCGTATCGCAGCGCCGAATAGCCCAGGAGATCCGGCGTCGAGACATGAATCAGGTCGGGCTGGAACGCTTTGAGCCGCTTTTTGGCCGAACGCGTGAGCCACGAGGCGAAGCGGTATTCGGTGCGGCCGGGGATCGCGGCAGAAGGCATCGGGACCAGCGTGCCGCCGAGTGTCGGCCGCGGATGGGGTGCCTTCGGCGAGAAGCACCAGCACCTCGGTGCCACGGGATTCGAGATAGGCGACCAAACGATTGATCGTGCGGGAATGCCCGTCCGTACAGCAATTGTAATTGCCGGAAAAGACGGCCACGCGTTCCGGTATGAAGTCTCGGTTCTCGGTCGCCATCTCGGGCCTTCTCTCCCTGCGGCAGTTGTTCCGAAGGCTTCTTTCTATATGGCTCAGTCCGTTAATCGTAGGCCGTAGCGCCTTCTTTTCCAAGATCTTTTGGAAAAGCGGGCCGACTCGGCCTGCCGCATTAACCTTGTCATATAAAATCCCAAAAAGCGCCAACGATATCGCATGAAACGATCACGGGCCGTTCAAGCGGGCGCGCTAGGTTTGCTCAGGTGGGTCAAAGAGATGTTGCGTTGAAAGCATCCGTCCGCGCGGTAAGACCCACCCCGAGAAGGAAAGCGGACAGGAATTTAGTCATGCTTCCGACGCGTTTTGCGGGAGCGTCCGCCTCATGTTCTACCGTCACATTCATAGTTTTCGCGCCATCGCCATAGCGGGCGTGGTCGCGGAATTCTGCCTGAGTTCCGTGACATGGAACGACAAGCATCTAGCGGTCTATGCGATCGGCAGCCTGGTCGCCGGCTCGGGTATCTGGTTCGCCTTCATCGCCGGCTTCCTGTTTCAGCATCTTTCGCCGCGCTTCGAAATTTCGAGATATTACGGGCGCAAAATCCGCAACGTGATCGTCCCCTATTTGATAATGTCGATCCCGGCGCTGATCGTCGTCACCGGCGTGTCGCAGTTGTCGAGCATGCCGGCCGCCTTTTACGATGTGCCGGTCTGGAAGCAGGTCGTGCTGCTGCTCGCAACGGGCAAGCAACTCGAGCCGTTCTGGTTCGTCCCGGCTCTCGCCCTGCTCTATGTCGCGGCGCCGCTGTTCATTCGTGTGGATCGCGCCCGCTGGCCCTATCTGTTGCTGGTTCCGGCGATCGCCGCCTCGATGATTTTAGGACGCGACGGGTTCCAGGATTTGATGGGTGGCGGTCTTCTCTGGGCGCCGGTGTCCGCAGCCGTTTACCTGCTCGCCCCCTATATGGTCGGCATGTTCTGCTCGCGGCATCACGAGCGGATCCTCCGGATGAGTGCCGAGGAGGTCAATCTCCTCTTTGCAATGGCCGCCGTGGCTTATGCGCTCAACGTGCACTACCTCAACAGCTCCGATGCGCACGCGGCGCTGTTCGTCTTCAAACTGGTGTCGAGCCCGCTCCTGGTCTACGCGACCTATCGCATGAGCGGCCGGGTGGCCGGCAAGTTGGCGCCAATCGCGACTTACAGCTTCGGGATCTACTTGCTGCATGGATACGTCATCGACATGTCGAAATTCGCGGCGTCCAACAGCGTGGTCGGTACGGTGCTCGGCCATGGCGGCGCTGTGGTCCATGCCTTGCTGACCGCGATCGTGATCCTGGGCTGCTACTGGATATTGACCACGGCCAAGCAGATCCTCGGGCCCTCGAGCCGGATGGTTACGGGCTGCTGATTCACGGGCTCGGGGATTCCGCGGTTGTGTCCGGGATCAGCTTGTCGCGGGTGCGAAGGGCCGGGAACCAGCGTGCCCAGAGGCCCGAGACCATCACAGTTCCAATGCCACCGACGATGACGCAAGGGACGGTTCCGATCAGCCGCGCGACGGTGCCGGACTCGAACTCGCCGAGCTGGTTGGAGGTGCCGATGAATAGACTGTTCATGGCCGCGACCCGTCCGCGCATCGAATCCGGCGTCTCGATCTGGACCAGGGTCTGGCGCACATAGACGCTGATCATATCGGCGGCGCCGAGCACCACGAGGCACGCCAGCGACAGATAGAGGTTGCGCGAGAGTCCGAGCCCGATCGTGGCCACGCCGAAAACGGCCACCGCGACGAACAAGGTCGTGCCGACCCGTGATGTGAGGGACTTATGGGCGAGGAACAGCGCCATGACGACCGCACCGACGGCCGGCATGCTGCGCATGATCCCGAGCCCCCAAGGGCCGATCATCAGGATATCGCGGGCGAAAATCGGCAAAAGCGCTTCGGCGCCGCCGAACAGCACCGCGAACATGTCGAGCGTCACCGCACCGAAAATGACCGGTTTGGAGCGGATATAGACGATGCCGGCAAGCACATTGGTCCAGCTCATCCGCTCCGGCCGGCCCTGCACCGGGTGGGGACGAATCTGCAGGAGAATGATCACGGTGATCACGATCCCTCCGGCCGCCAGGCCGAAGACGAGGGGCGCTCCGCCGACATAAAGGATGCCGCCCAAGGCCGGGCCGACGATTGTCGCGACCTGAAAGATTGACGAGCTGATTGCAATGGCGTCGCCGAGCGCCTCCTTGGGCACGAGATTGGGCACCAGCGCGTTGGAGGTCGGCTGCACGAAGGCCCGCGCACTGCCTTGCACCAGCACATAGACGTAGATCGGCCAGACCTCGGTCGGCCCGGTCAGCGCATAGAGAAAAAGCCCGGTCGAGGCGACGGCCGAAAGGGCATAGGCGCAGATCAGCACGAGCCGCCGGTCATAGCGGTCCGCGACCTGGCCGGTCACCAGCACGAGGGCGACCCAGGGGATGAAGGCGACAAGTCCGATCAGGCCCAGGGCCAGCGGATCGCGCGTGATGTCGTAGACCAGCCAGCCGACCGCCACGAACAACATTTGGTTCGCGATGCCGGAGATCAGTCGTCCTAAGCTAAGAAACCGGTAGTCCCGGTATTGGAAGACGTGCCACCCGCCTGCCTTTCGGCCTTCCGTTTGTTTGTCGCTCATGGTTCTCCAGGATCGGCGCGAGGGACGCCCGCGAGGCGATTCCTATAAAAATACTTGTTCACGCGGGACGGCAAGGCCTATGAATACGACCCATGGAATTTGGGGTTCCATCTGCCCCTCGGACAGAAACCGTCATGAAGGAAGTACTCGCTAATGCCTAGAGGTGTCGTCGATTACAAGGGTATGAAAACGCCCGAAGCGGAAGCTCTCCGGAACAGTCAGCCGGGCAAGGACATTCCCTTCAAGATCCAGAAGATCGGCCATGTCGTGCTTCGGGTGAGCGACCTGAAGCGGTCGGTCAAATTCTACACCAAGGTATTGGGCTTCCGGGTGTCCGACGTCTATCCGCCGACCATGGTTCCGGGCGGCATGGTGTTCATGCGCTTCGGCAACGACCATCACGGCGTGGCGCTGGTCGGCGGCGCGAAGACGCCGATGGCCAATGACGAGCTTCACCATATGGCCTTCGAGGCCGCGACCCTCGACGAAGTGTTCCGGGCCCGCGACTTCCTGATCAAGCATAAGGTGCCGATCGATTTTCACGGCCGCCGCCGGGCAGGCTGCCAGATCGCGGTCGAATTCTGCGATCCCGACAACCACCATCTCGAAATCTTCTGGGGCCTCGATCAGGTCGGCTCCGACCAGGCGATCCGCCCGCCGCAGGAGTGGAAAGAGGTGTTCTCCCTCGAAGAGGCCGTCAGAAAGTCGCCTCCGGGCCAGAATCCGGTTCTGTTCGACAAATCCCTGATGAAGAAGGGCCGGGTCGCCACCAAGCCGAAGGCGAAGCCCAAGGCCAAGCCACGAGCTAAAGCGAAGAAGTAAGCCTCTTCGATTTCACGTCATCGCGAGGCGCGAAGCGCCGTGGCGATCCAGGTAGGCTGGATTGCCGCACTCCCTGCGGTCGCTCGCAATGACGGCTCTATAGCTCCCCGCGCCGCTGGGCGCGGGCTGCGGCGGGGCGCTTGCCGATGGGCGAGGGCAGGAACCGGCCGAGCGGCGGGAAACGCACTTCGCCGAGGCCTTCGATCGCGTACATCACGGTCGCTGCGACGAAGGGGATGCTCTGGGTCAGGAGCGTGATCGCGAAGAGTCGTCATGACCGAAGCCTTGGTGGTGTTGGTGGCATAGAGCAGGGCCGCGCCGCTCAGCAGCAGAACGCCGAGGATGGATTCGGCAATCACCGGGTTCTTGCGCGCCGGGCCGCCGATGCCGCCTTTTTCGGTGCGGAGGAACGGCAGGTTGTCCTTCACGAAACCGCGCACCACCGCCACCGCCACCGTCCATTGCAGGCTCGACGCGGCCAGCGCCGCCCCGACGATCTGCCGCGCGGGCAGCTTGACGCGGGCGAGATAGAGAATGGCGCAGTGGAGGAAGTTCGCGCCAAAGGCGACCAGGATCGGCAACGTGAAGGGAATCGTCGGGATCATCACCTTGTCGGTGAAGATCAGCGGCACGCACAACAGGTTCATGATCGCAGCCAGCACGCCCATGGCGTCGGCGAACCAGTAGCTCCATCCCAGCACGAACTGGCGCTTCTGCTCGCGGCGGAGCTTGCTCGCGCCGGGCAGCATCTCGCGCCAATGCTTGCGGATGATCTGGGTCGCGCCATAGGCCCAGCGGTGGCGCTGGGTCTTGAAGGCCATGTAGTTGTCCGGCAGGAGACCATGGCCGTAGCGACGGTTGGTATATTGCGAGGACCAGCCGGCCTCCAGGAGGCGCAAGCCCAGCTCGGTGTCCTCGGTGATGGTGTCGGTCTGCCAGCCGCCGACCGCCTCGAAGGCCGAGCGGCGCAGCAGCAGCATCGTGCCGTGCGCGACGATGGCGTCGTCCTCGTTGCGCTGGACCATGCCGATATCGAAGAAGCCCGAATATTCGCTGTTGAGGAAGGATTTCAGCAGCGAGGCATGGCCGTCGCGGTGGTCCTGCGGCGCCTGGAGGAGGGCGAGCTTCGGCTCCTGGGCAAAATGAGGGCACGAGGTCGGCAAGCCAGTTCGGATCGACGACGTAATCCGCGTCGAGCGTCGCGATGACCTCGGCATCCGCCGCCATATAGGGCAGCGCCATGTTGAGCGCGCCCGCCTTGAAGCCGGAGACCTTGGGGAAATTCAGGAACTTGAAGCGCGGGCCGAGCTCGGCGCAATGGGTCTCGATGGGCTTCCAGTACTCCTCTTCCGGCGTGTTGTTGATGATCACCAGCACCTCGAAATCCGGGTAATCGAGGGCCGCGACGCTGTTCAGCGTCTTGATCAGCATCTCGGGCGATTCCTTGTAGGCCGCGATATGGATCGAGACCTTGGGCAGTCGGCCTGACCGCGCGTTTCGAGCGGTCGACCTGGATCAGGCGGCGCGGCTCGCGGCCAAGGGTGACTGCCGTGACCTCCTCGATCTTGACCAGCGTCATGACGGTCAGCGGGATCATCAACAGGAAGCCGATCGCCCCAGGCGATCGCCGAGCCGAGATTGAGGTAGTTCTCGACCGGGTAGAGCGCCGCCACCGCGACACCGGCCGACAGCGCGTTCGCCGCCACCGAATAGGCCATGGCCTGACCGAACAGCGGCTTCCGGCGGCGCAGCGAGAAAAGCGTGATCAGCGCGCCGAAAGCCACGGCCAGCCACATCGCGTTCGACTTGTGGGGCGTCTGGACGATGCCGGTCATCGGGAATTTCGGCGTGCGGTCGAAATTGTAGAGGCCCCAATAGGCGCCGACGCTGCCTTCGGCGCCCTTCCAGGGCTGATCGAAGGCCTCGATGACGTTGTAACTGATCTGGTGCATGCGCGCCGCCTTGACGAAGGCGCGGACGGTCTCGGCCTCGGCGAGCACATTGGGTTGGGCCGCAAGGTTGTTATAGCCCTGGCTCGGCCAGCCGAACTCGGCGATCACGATGCGTTTGCCGGGGAACGCCTTCTCCAAAGCCTTGTATCGGTCGATGGCATGGCCCACTGCGGCCTGGGCCGGGATGCCTTCCCAGTAGGGCAGGATATGGGCGGCAATGAAATCCACATGGTCGGCGAGTTCGGGATGGGCGATCCAGGTATCCCAGGTCTCGCCGGTGCTGACCGGCACGTCGACGCGGGAACGGACCTCGTCCAGCATCTTCTCGAGGTTCGCGACCGATCTGGTCCTTACGGAGGATCGTCTCGTTGCCGACGATGGCCGAGGTCACGTTGGTGTTGTTGTTGGCGACCTTGACCAGGGCGTCGATCTCCTTGCGGTTCGCCTTGTCCCATTTGTTGATCCAGGCGCCGGCCGTGACCGAGAGGCCGTCCTTCTCGGCGATCTTCGGCACTTGGGCATAGGGGCCTATCGAGGAATACAGGCGAATGCCGCGCACGTGCTCCCGGAGGAGCGCGAGGTCGCTTCGAATCTGGCTGGTCAGGCTCTCGGGCGCGACCTTGTCGGGGTATCTCAGATCGGCCGGCGTGTAGGACACGGAGTCCATGCGGCCGAAAACGTCGGGCGGAGCGCTCAATTCGTGGAGGGAACTCCAGACTGTGCACTGCAAAATCGCCGCCAGAACCGCCGCGGCGAAAACGTTCTTCATTGTGACCGCCCTGTTATGGCCGACTGAAGCGCCGGTCGTCTTTACCCAGATATTGGGTCCTGTAGGCGAAAGATCGGCTCAATCATGACAATTTTATGGCTATGTCAGTAGACGGCCGAAACCGGCCATTGGCAAGCACGAAATGCTGCGCTGCACAATATGTTTCTGTGATCGGCGAGTCGAACGTCGGTCGGGCGTGGCCTAATTGACGATTAGACTCTGACGGATGTAGCTGGCGACATCCTGAAGATCGTCGGGGGACATCGTGTCTTTGAACGACGGCATGTCGTTCTTGCCCGAGCTTGCAACGGTCATGATTCCAGTGATGGTGAGCTTGACGGTGAGCGCCGCCCCGCCACCATGACCGCCCTGTCCGTCGATACCGTGGCAAGGTTGACAGACCTGTGCGTAGATCGATTGGCCATGACTGAGGTCGGCCGTGCGACCCGGGGTTGGACGAGGCGGCGTCGAGGCTGTGTTGGCGCTTGTTTGGGTGAAGGGCGGAAGAGGGCCGATCTTGCCGTCCAGCGAGAACATCCAGACGCTGTCGCCATGTTGGCGTCCGAAGACGTACGAACCGGCGGCAAGCACCACCACATACTGATGGCCCTTATACTCGAAGGTGCTGACAGGGGCATTGACCGATGCATCGGTCTGAAACTCCCAGAGCTTGTCACCGCTGGCGTTGTCGAGCGCCGTCAGCCGACCGTCGTTGCGTCCGACGAAGACGAGCCCACCCGCCGTGACCACCGACCCATTATAGCATCCGCCGTTCCATTGCTGACGCCAGACAAGCCGGTTGGTCGTGACGTCCAGGGCGGCAAAGATGCCCCGCGTTGCAACGTCGACATGGATGAACTCTCCGCCTCGATAGGATTGGCCCCGCGTCGGACCGCTGACCGCGACGCCGCCGCGAAAGCCCGAAATGCCGTCATTGGCGCAGACATAGAGGAGGTGGCTCGCCGGGTCGTATGAACTCGGCGGCCAGTTCACGCCGCCGACCGCGCTTGGCTTGGTGATGACGTCCTGATCCCAGTAGGGTGTAAAGATCCGTCCCTGGTTCACCAGACGATAGCCTTCTGGCACAATATCGATGACCTGCGGGACGATTGCATCGCCACGCGGATAGGGCTGCGTGGCAGCCGTGTGTTGGCGAGGCTCCTGGGCGACAGGGCGCTCTTCGATGCCGATCAGAGGCTTACCGGTTGTCCGATCGAGTATATAGGCCCAGCCCGTCTTGGAGACCTCAACCAGCCCCTTGCGGAGCTTGCCGTCGATCATGACGTCGAATAGCACGACGGGATTCGGAGAATCATAGTCCCACAGGTCGTGATGCACCTGTTGGAAGTGCCAGCGGTATTTTCCGGTTTTGGCATCGACGGCCACAATCGACGACGTGAACAGGTTATCACCGGCTCGGACTGCGCCATTGAGGTCGGGTCCGGCGTTTCCCGTGGAGTAATAGATCATTCCCAGATCCGGATCGAGCGCGGGCGTCTGCCACACCGACGCGCCGCCATATTTCCAGGAGTCGTTGTCCGCCGGCCATGTCTCATGGCCGAATTCTCCGGGGCCGGGGATGTTATAGAATGTCCATTTGAGCTTGCCGGTCTTGGCGTCGAAGGCCTTTACACGACCGCGCGTGCCTTTGTCTGCGCCCGCTACGCCGGTGATGACGAGGCCGTCGTAATACAAGGGCGCGCTTGTGATCGTGTAGCCGTCTTGCCAGCGTTCCACTTGAACCGACCAGTCGACTTTCCCGGTGCGCTGATCGAGAGCGACCAGCTTACCGTCGAGTTGGCCGATATAGATCCGACCGTCGCCGAGCGCCACGCCCCGGTTCGTCCACCCGCAGCAGACCGCGTCGTTTTCCTCGTCGAGATCGGCCCTGATAGGTCCAGAGAATGGCGCCGTTGTCCACGCCGATCGCAAACACATCGTCCGCGCCAGTGGACATATAGATCACGCCGTTATGGACGATGGGCTGTCCTTGACCCGAATATTTCGCGCCGTTGCCCGAGCCGCCAAGCTTGATATGCCATTCGGCGCGCAGTCTCGCGACATTGGCACGGTCAATCTGGTCCAGCGGCGAATAGCGTTGATTGAACGTGTTGCCGCCATTGGTGATCCATCCGTCCCGCGGCGGGACGGTGAGTTGCTCGGCGGAGAATGCCGGGGCAGGGGTGATTTCTGGCTCGGCCGCGAAGGCCGGACCTAAAAGCGTCAGAACCGCGAAAACCGCACACAGAAAACCCGCCGAAAACGACCTCATATGCCCCCCAAATGTGTCGCTCCCCGCGCTGTGGCGGTGTTCCTATGACTGTTGCCGAGCCGCCAGACTATGGAGCAGCTCTCCGGTTTCCGGATGCGGATCGGTGCCGCCGAGCCGGCCGAACCGCGGGATCCGGCCCATGGCGGCGTCCTCGGCGGTGTAGCCCCGGCCGTCCTTGGCGTTCACGTCCGCGTGGTTCTTGACCAGAAGCTTGATGATCTCGTTCCAGCCCTGAGTTGCTGCCCCATGGAGCGCCGTCTGGCCGTTTTGGGCCTTGGCGTTCACGTCGGCGCCCCGGTCGATCAAGAGTTTGACCGCCTTGATCGCCTGGTCCTCGGTAAGGAAGCGACCACGGGTGTCGATGCCGGTCTTGCCGAAGCCCGAGGCCGCCATCAGCGGCGTCGTGCCCTGCGAGGTCGGCAGGTCGATCAAGGCGCCGTGGTCGAGAAGCGCGGTCATGGCCGGGATATCGGCGGCGCGCGCGGCCCTGAGCAGCGGCGTCGAGCCATAGGTCAGGATCCGGTCGGCGCCGCGATCCGGGCCGAGGGCGCGATAAGGCGGCCATAACTTGAGCTGAAGATTCGGGTTCGCGCCCGATTTCAGCAAAAGACCGATCATCTCGATCCCACTGGTCTTATCGAGCGAGGGAAGGTCGGGCCGGCCGCCATGGGGGAGCGTGTTGTAATCGACCGCGGCATAGAGCGGATTGCGGCCCCAAAGATCCCATTTGTTGGGATTCGCACCGTGTGCCAAAAGATATTTCGCCGTGTCGAAATGCGCGTTCAGGAGCGCCATCAGCAGCGGGCTCACCCCGTCCGGATCGGTCAGATTGACATTGGCTTTCGCGTCGAGAAGCGCCTTGGCGCATTCGGTGCAGCCCTCGCGAGCCGCGAAAAGCAGGGGCGTCAGGCCGCCGGTCGGAAGCTGTTTCTTCGCGGTGCTCCGCCGTAACGGGCCGTTTCCAGTTATGGATCGTGGACTTGGCGTCGACATCGGCGCCGCGTCCGGCGAGAAGCTTGACCATGGCCGGACGGCTCTCGGCGGCGGCCCACATGATCGCGGTCTGGCCCATCCAATGCTCGGTCTTGTTGACGTCCGCGCCGTGCTTCAGGAGCACCTTCGCCGCCGCGACATTGTCGGTGCGGGCGACGACCATCAGGGCGGTCTGGCCGTCCGGATTGGGAAAATCGACATGCGCGCCGGCCTTGAGGAGCTTCTCCAACACCGTCACGTTGCCGGTGATGGCGGCTTCCGACATCGGGCTCGCGCCGTAATTATTGGTCACCAGCACGTTCGCGCCGGCCTTGATCAGGTCCTCCACCATCTCCGTGTCATTGAGGTGGATCGCCCAAATCAGCGGCGTCGTCCCGTTCGACTCCGGCTTGTTGACGTCCACATGCTTGTCGATGAGCTGAAGCGCCGCCGCCCGGTCGCCCGATTTGATGGCGCCGATCAGGGATTCGTCGGCCCGCGCGACGGAGGAGCCGGCAAGAGCGAGAACGGCAACGACCAGCCATAGCTTCATGTCAGATCTCCGTGATCTCGCCGGTGCTGTCGCCGACGGATTCGAGATCGACGCCGGCGCGGTGCAGGGCGGTCAGAAGCAGGTTCGCGACCGGCGTGTAGTCCTTGGCCACCACATGCTGGTTGCCCTTCAGCTTGCCGCAGCCGCCGCCGACTATGGCGGTCGGGAGCGGGAAGTGGTCGTGGGCGTTCGAATTGCTCATATTGCTGCCGTAGAGAAGGATGGAGTGATCCAGCATCGAGCCGTCGCCGTCCGGCATCTTGGCGAGCTTGTCCACGAAGCGGGCGAACAGCTTGGAGTGATAGGTCTGGATCTTCACCAGCTTGGCGATCTTCTGGGCGTTGTTCTGGTGATGCGACAGCGGGTGGAAGGCATCCGGCACGCCGATCTGGTTGTAGGTCATATTGCTGACCTCGGCCGCCACCATCATCGTCGCCACCCGGGTCATATTGGCCTGATAGGCGAGGGCGATCATGTCGAACATCAGGTTCAGATGCTCCTCGAACGAGCTCGGAATGCCCGCGGGGACGGTCGGTAGATCCAGCTTCGAGAGGTCGCGCGCGGCCATCTTGTTCACCCGCCGCTCGATCTCGCGCACGGTATCGAGATAGTCGCTCAGCATCGCCTGATCCGACGCGCCGAGAGTTTTCTTCAGGTCCGAGGCCTGGGCGGCGACCAGATCCAACAGGCTCGTCGTTTCGCTGGTCAGCTCCTTGCGTTCCTCTGCCGTGTCGCCCTGGCCGAACAGGCGCTGGAACAGGAGCCGGGGATTGACTTCCATGGGCAAGGGAGTGGAGGGCGTGCGGAAAGAGATCGTCGCGCCGTAGCTGCAGCCGTAGTTGCGGTCGCAGGCACCGGCGCCGACGGTCTTCGAATCCTCCGTCGCCACCTCGATGGAGGGCAGGGGCGTATCCTGGCTGATATGGAGCGCGGCCATCTGGTCGATGGTCACGCCGCCATAGGGATCGTGGCTCGCCCGCGGCGTGACCGCGCTGAGCCAGGTGCCGGGCGTGATGGCGTGCACGGGACCGGCGGCGTGCTTGTTTTCGAGGCCGGTGACGACGGTGAGCTGCTTCTTGAACGGCTCCAACGGTTTCAGGATCGGCTTGATGTCGAAGTCCGCGCCGGTCTTGTCCGGGGTCCACTGATCCATGATCGCGCCGTGCGGAAAGTAGATGAACATCATATGGGGCTTCGGCGCGGCCGCGGTCTTGGCGATGGCCGTGCCCGCCGGAACCATCGCCTCCAGAAGCGGCAGGGCCACACTCGCGCCCATGCCTTTGAGGACCGTGCGGCGGTGCAGGTGCTTCTTGGTCAAATAGAACATACCGCGTCTCCATCCGCCCGCGTCCGATCGCCCCAAACGACCGGGCGGGCCTCTATTGCGCCGAAGCCTCCTTGGTCGGCTTGGTCTCGCTCTTGGCCGGCACCGTTTCCTTCAGGAAAGGCTCGCTCTCCACGATGCCCATCACGAGCGACGAGAATTTGTAGTCGTCCTTGGCCGCGTCGCGCACGATCCGGCGGATCCACGGCATGTCGTAATACTGGATGCTGCGGCCGAGGCCGTAGGTCATCAGCTTCTCGGTCATGGTCTGGACGAATTGCTCGGGCTCGCCCATCAGCGCCTTGCGCAGGTCGATCGGGCCCGAGACCGGCGTGCCGTCGGCAAGCTGGCCCGAGGCGTCGATCGGGGTCGCCGTCTCGCGGTCCTTGACCCGCCATTCGCCAATCGCATCGAAATTCTCGAGCGCGAGACCCAGGGGATCGAGCACCCCGTGGCAGGCATTACAGGACGGGTCGGTCCGGTGCTGGACCATGCGCTCGCGCACGGTTTGCGCGGTCACGCCGTCGACATTCTCGACCAAGCGCTTTGACGTCCGGCGGCGGCGCATGGGGCGGCACGCCGACGACGTTCTCCAGGATCCACTGACCGCGCAGCACCGGCGCCGTCCGGTTGGCGTAGGAGGTGGACATCAGCACCGCGCCCTTGCCGAGGAGGCCCCAACGGTTCGGGTCGCTAAGCGTCACCTTCCGGAAGCGGTCGCCCCGCACGTTCTCGATGCCGTAAAGAAGGGCAAGGCGCTCGTTGACATAGGTGTAGTTCGCGGTCAGGAGGTCGAGGACGCTGCGGTCGTTCTGGAAGATGTCGCCGACCCAGAGCGCCATCTCGGTCTTGAAGTCCTCGCGGAAATTCTCGTTGTAGCTCGGGAACAGGTTGCGGTCGGGATCGACCCGGTCGAGGGCGCGCACGCCGAGCCACTGGAAGGCGAAGTTCTTGACCAGCGCCTCGGCCTTGGGATCGGCCAGCATCCGCTTGACCTCGGCTTCCAAGACCTTGGGGTCCTTCAGCTTGCCGGCGGCGGCGGTTTGCAGAAGCTCGTCGTCGGGGATCGAGCTCCAAAGGAAGAAGGAGAGACGCGAGGCAATTTCGAGGTCGCTCAGGCGGTAGACCGCGCCCGGCGCAAGGCCCTCCGGCGGCGGCTCGGCGCGGTACAGGAATTTCGGGCTGACCAGGATCGCCATCAGCCCCGAGCGGACGCCGGCTTCGAATCCGCCGAGGTCGTGGCCATGCGCATAGAACTCCATCGGCGCGGCGATGTCCGCGTCGGTCACCGGCCGGCGGAAGGCGCGGCGCGCGACGGTCGAGAGGATCTTGCGGGCGCAGGGCGTCTCCTCGTCCGCCGAGGCGGGATGGCAGAGGAAGATGCGCTGGCGGCTCGGGGTCTCGCCGACGCCCTCGGATTGGAACGGGCCGGCGACCTCGACATGGCGGACGCCCATGATGACGTCGAAGCCGCCGCCTTCGCGGAACGGCTCCAGGGTCTCGTCGGATTCGGCGAAGCTGCGCCCGACGAAGGTGACGCCGACCTTATGCGGCCCGGCCTTCACATCGACCTTGATGTGGTTGAAGTATTTGTTGATCTCGGCGACGGCCTGGGCCTGGTTCTGGTCAATGTTCTTCAAGTCCGCCTCGCCGCCGACGTCGCGGCCGAACACTTCGTTGCCGTCGATGGTGATGATCAGCCGGTGCTTGTATTCGACGCCGAGGACATAGCCCGCCGTCGCCACCTTGCCGAGATTGAACTCATAGGTCCCGTCGACGGGGAAGAAATGGGTGAACAGCATGCCGCCCCGCGTGCCGAGGGGCAGGCCCTCGATATGGGCGTTCTGATCGGCGTCCTTTGGCGCGAAATAGGTATGGAAGTCGGTCTTGGCGGCGGGATTTCCGACCGCCTTGGTGGCGACGACGCGCGCCGCCGAGATGTATTGGTCGAGAAAGGCGGGCGAGACCTTCAGCACGTCGGCGATATTGTCGAACCCGTCGCTCTCGTCGTCGCTCGGCAAAAGGTTGGTCACATCGACATCGAGATGGAGGAGGTCGCGGATCGCATTGGCGTATTCCGCGCGGTTCATCCGATGCAGCGCCACCCGGCCGGGATTGGGGTTGGCGAACGCCGCTTCGTCGAGCGAGGTCTCCAGCCAATTGATGAATCCCTGGCGGGTCGCGTCGTCGGGCGCGGGCTTGCCGGGCGGCGGCATCAGGCGGCCGCTCAACTTACGGATCGCCGCCTCCCAGATCTTGGCGTCCTTGGGGACCTCCTGGGGCACCATCGTGTCGAACGCGATCTGGCCCTTCCAGTCGGTATAATTGTGACACTCGACGCAATATTTGTTGAGCATGGCGAATTCTTTCTCGCCGATGCTTTTGGGAGCGGGCTGGGTGTCGGCGGCCAAGGCAGGCGCGGCAAGGATCGGCGCGGCCAACAGGCCCGCCCCGGCGGCAACCGCCAACAATGCGCTGCGAAACCTCATCTCCCCCGCCGGCTCCCTAGATTACACCCGGATATTCCCGAATATGCCCCCACACGCCCTTATAGGCCAGCCGCAAGAACATCTCGGGGTCGCCCCAGCGGGCGTCGAATTCCTTTGTCGGCTTGGCGGCGACCATTTCGTCGACGCTCTTGCCGTCCTTGAAGAACTCGCCGATCCGATGATCCATCTCGGCGAGCATGTCGTGCTGCAGCTTAAGATCTTCCTTCGATTGGGCCGGGCCGGCCGCGGGGATGATCCGGGTCTTGTCGTCCGCGAGATCCATCATCGCCTTGGTGGCGTTGGCGAGGCCGCGGATCCATCCCCCCGTCGCCCAATCGGAGATCGGATAGGTCCCGACGGTCACGAGATCGCTCGCCGCGATCACATTCGAGTCCGGGAAGTGGATGAAGATGTCGCCGTCGGTGACGGCCTGGGGCACATGAACGTAGTCGATATGCTCGGCCCCGCAGGTCATCTTGCCGGAGGTATAGAACGTGTCGTTCGGGAGGGCATAATCCGGCCAGGGCTTATGCGTTTCATGGGCCCAGGGGATGTCGAAATCCGCGCCCATCCAGAGCCTCGTATTCTCATGGGCCAGGATCTTGACGCCGTCCTTGCCGAGCGCGTGGTTCGAGCCGGTATGCGGGGGCCGCCAGTTGGTGTTGAACAGCGCCAGGATCTTGCCGGCGGGCGATTGTTCTTTCGCGAGCTTGATCAGGGCCGCGGAGGGTCCCGGCAGGCCGCCATCCACCATCACGACGCCGTCCGGCGAGGTCGCCATCACGACATTGCAGCCGGCCCCCATAATTTCGACCAAATTGTCGGAAAGTCTTGTAACCGAAAGCGTTTCGGCATTGGGCTTCGCCCAGGCGCCGCGGGTCAATGCGATGCCCGCCGCGCCCGCCATGGCGGTTTTGAGGAATGCCCTGCGGCCCGAAATTTGTTCCATGTCGAAGGAGTTTACCTTAGAATCACTCTACCTTCCACCGAAAGGTGTTAAAATTCGGACTGGAATCCGACGCAAATTCGAGTTTAGAAAATCGCCCGTCTTGCCAGGGCGAGTCGATTTTCTGGTAGACTGATCCGAAGCGTTCGACTGATCAATATCCAAGGGGGAGTTACCAAGATGAAGCGTTTCCTCAAGACGGGACCGGCGGCTGCGATCTCCGTGGCGGCACTGGGGTTGCTCGGCATCGCGGCAGCGATGGCCGCGGATGCTCCCCCGACCCCCGAGGATCAGGCCAAGCATGCGGTCGATATCCGCCAGTCGATCCTGAAACTGCAGGATTGGAACATGGCGCCGATGGCCAATATGCTGCGCCGTCGCGCGCCATTCGACGCCAAGCTCGTCCAGCAGAATGCCGAGCGGATCGCGGCGTTGTCCGAGATGCTTCCCGACGCCTTCAAGCCCGATACGACGAAGTTCGACGTCAAGACCGACGCGCTGCCGCTGATCTGGATGCAAAAGGACGACTTCGACAAGAAGGCCGCCGCTCTCACCGAGGCAGCCAAGGCCCTCGCCATGACCGCCGCCGGCGGCGACCAGGGAGCGACTTTCCCTGCCATCGTCACCATGGGCAAGGCCTGCGGCGCCTGCCACGACAAGTTCAAGAAGCAGGAATAGAGGCAGGCTCTAGCTGCATTTGAAGTCGTCGTCGCTGATGGGATGGCAGAGGTCGGGCCGAGACGCAAGCTTGCTACAATGATCCAGTGGGCGAATTCGGTGCTTGTTTCTGTGCCTTCAGTGGACACGGAGGATTGGCGATTTTAGCGAAATTCGAAAGTCACGACTTCATGATCTGGTCGTTGTGTCTCAGAGATCCTATGATCGTGTGATCTGCATCGTGACTTTCGGAACATCGGGCGTCCAAATGGGACCAGCGTCAAAATGTCCAATTTGCGGAGGCGATGACCTCCGACCGTACTACATCGGAAAGGCCACTCGATCGTCGTCATCCAGGGCGCTAGACAACAGCGAGTGGCATCTCGATAAGTGCGCGACGTGCCAGCATGTATTCGTAAATCCTACGCCGCCACCAGACGTTCTGGCGCAATTCTACAACTCCGAATATGACGCGTACGCGGCTGACCATGGGATGCGCGAGAACTTCGACGCTGCCATTTCTCATGCGAAATCAACAGGGACCTATCGGCACGTCGAAATCCGGCCAGGGATGCGAGTCTTGGATGTGGGTTGTGGCGGGGGCTCTTTTCTGCGCGTTGCCATGGCGCTCGGTGCGGAGGTTATGGGGGTTGAGCCCTCCCGGCATGGCGTGGCCATGTGCTTGGAGAATAAAATTCCGGTCTTCCACGGAGATCTGAGTGCCTTCAACAAGACCAATCCTGCGCAATTCGATCTGGTTACGAGCAATCACGTGATCGAACACCATCCTAGCCCTGTGCTCGTCTTAAGTGAGATGCGTAGCCTCGTCACCGAGAACGGCCGGATTTGGTTCGCCGTCCCTAATGCCGATTGCTTCTTCGCCCGCCGTCTCCGTGACCAGTGGCACAGCTGTGATTTGCCCGTGCACCTGCAGCACTTTTCAAAGGAATCCGTGAAAACCGCGATTTTATACGCAGGTCTGAAGGTCGAGGCGATAACGACCGAATCAGACAACTCGATGCTGTACTCGCTTAGCGTTTTGCTTAGGTCGCGGCTCTATGTGCCGCGCCAAATTACGAATATGGCCTTTAGCAAGTTGCTCAGAAAAGACGGCCCTCTTGGTCGTCGTATTGATGCCGCAGGCCAAGGTGAGGCGATCCTTGTCCGTGCCAGACCAAATACACACGCGGCATAGATATTCACCGGACGCTCCCGGGACCCCCGAGGACCAGGCGAAGGCGGCGGTGGATATCCGCCAGTCAATCCTGAAGCTTCAAGGCTGGGCGACGGAGCCGATGGCGGGCATGCTGCGCCGGCGCACGCCGTTCGACGCCAAGCTCGTCCAGCAGAATGCCGAGCGGATCGCGGCTCTGTCCGAGATGCTTCCCGACGCCTTCAAGCCCGACACCACGAAGTTCGACGTCAAGACCGACGCGCTGCCGCTGATCTGGATGCAAAAGGACGACTTCGACAAGAAGGCCGCCGCTCTCACCGAGGCAGCCAAGGCCCTCGCCATGACCGCCGCCGGCGGCGACCAGGGAGCGACTTTCCCCGCCATCGTCACCATGGGCAAGGCCTGCGGCGCCTGCCACGACAAGTTCAAGAAGCAGGAATAGAACGGCAAGGCCGCCGAAGAGGCGGTGCCTGATAGCTAGACTTGAACAAATGACTGGGGCGTTCAGGCGCCTCTCGCGAGAGCGCCCTAAGTCAAGAACTTGGCGAAATCGTCGAGTGGCGCTCGATCGGCCGCGATGTTGTTAACCGGCGCGCCGGGGTCGGCGTAGCCGATCGACATGCCGCAATACAGTATCCAGTCCTCCGGAGCTTCAACGATCCCGCCGACTGTCTTGGCAAAATTGCACCAACTGATCTGGGCGCAGCTGTCGACCCCCGCTTCGCGCAAAAGCAGCATGACCGTTTGAATGAAGCAGCCAAGATCGGCCCATTGCGACAGCTCCATGCCCTTCTCGATAAAGGTGAACATGGCCGCAGGAGCGCCGAAGCATTGCATATTGCGGTACACATAGCGTAGCCGGCCCTCGCGGTCGGACCGAGGAATACCAACAGAGCTGTACTGTCGCTCGGCGCACGAGGCGCGGCGCGATAAATAGGGTTCGGCCAAATTTTCCGGGTAGATCGGAAACGGCAGCGGTTGGTCGAACTGCGGCGGCACAGTCGCTCGATCGCGCATGACGCTCTTGAGCCTGTCCAGCGTGTCGCCGGTGACGACACGCACATGCCAGGGCTGGATGTTGCTGTTGGAAGGCGAGCGGGCGGCGGTCGTCAGAACGCGCCGCAAGGTGTCTAAAGGGACTGGCGTCGGCAGAAAGGCCCGCACTGACCGGCGGGAAAGAACGGCGTCGGTAACGTTCATTATGGCTTCCGGTAGAGGTGGAACTGAAATGGAGAATGCGTCCGGATTAGGTGGCTATTGCACGGCCGGGCCCTAAATCCATCAGACCAAGCGGGAGAGTGGTGCCGGATATCTGACTCGAACAGATGACCTACCGCTTACAAGGCGGTTGCTCTACCAACTGAGCTAATCCGGCATCGAACCGACCATGGGCGGGCGGATGGTATCTTCGCCCGCGGAGTGAGGCAATGGGAAGTCGGCCTAACGCGGCCGCCTCAGCTCATACAGCGCCACGGCCGCCGCCGCGGAGACGTTGAGGCTCTCCACCTTGTCGGAGATCGGCAGCCTCGCGATGAGGTCGCATTTTTCGCGGGTGAGGCGGCGGAGGCCAGCGCCTTCCGCGCCGAGGACGAGGGCGATGTCCTGGCCGGGGACAGCGTCGGCGAGGTCCGTGGTTCCCTGGCCGTCGAGGCCGACCCTCCAGAAGGCGAAATCGGCGAGGTCGTCGAGGGCGCGGGCGAGGTTGGTCACGGTGACAAGCGGCACGGTTTCGAGTGCGCCCGAGGCGGCCTTGGCGAGGACGCCGGTCACCGGCGCGGCATGGCGCTCGGTCGTGACGAGGCCGAGCGCGTTGAACGCCGCCGCCGAGCGAAGGATCGCGCCGACATTTCGCGGGTCCGAGACCTGATCGAGCACGATGATGACCCGCCGTTTGCCGTCGGCGGGCTTCGCCTCGCAGATCTCTTCGAGTGCGGGCTCCGGCAGCGGCTCGGCCGCGAACGCGACGCCCTGATGCACCGCGCCCTCCGGCAGTAGCCGCGCCAGGTCTCCGCCGGTGAGCATAGTGGTCGGTACGCGGGCGATCGCTTCGGCCGTGCCGGGCAGGGCCGTGAGCGCTTTCTGGCCCGCCTCGGTTAGCCAAAGCTGGGTGATCTTTCGCCGGGGATTCTTGAGCGCCGCCGCGACCGCGTGGAGGCCGTAGAGACGCGGGCCTCCCTTGGGGCCATGATCCCTCTGTCCGGCGCTCCGGCCATGCTTGCGGCGAGTCATGGCGGCACATATATTGGCTTCCAACAAGCCGAACAAGCGCCCGCGTTGCCAAGGCGTTGGCGGATAAAGCCGATCTTAAGTTTTCAGATTGACAACATACGGCGAAACTCCATAGTGCGGCCCAACCGACAACCGGGCTGGACGCCTTGCGGAGGGGTGGCCGAGTGGTTAAAGGCAGCAGACTGTAAATCTGCCGACATTAGTCTACGTAGGTTCGAATCCTACCCCCTCCACCACCGGCACGGGGGTTGGCGGAGTTCTCGAAGAACGGCGGAAAACGCCGCGTCAGTAACGGATATGGACAGGGTCGTCAGGCCGAACCGCGGAAGTCACGGCGCCGCAGGGTCACACCGTTCGGATCTGACACGGGCGGGTGTAGCTCAATGGTAGAGCCCCAGCCTTCCAAGCTGGTTACGTGGGTTCGATTCCCATCACCCGCTCCAAATCCGGTCATAAAGATGATATGAGGTCGGGCCGCCGCGCGAGCGTCGCGTCGGTCCTTTCGAAACGCTTCTGAGGGGTGAGGATCAAACCATGGCGAAAGAGAAGTTTTCGCGGGACAAGCCGCACTGCAACATCGGGACGATTGGTCACGTTGACCACGGGAAGACGACCTTGACGGCGGCGATCACGAAGGTTCTGGCCGAGACGGGGGGTGCGACGTTCACGGCCTATGACATGATCGACAAGGCGCCGGAGGAGAAGGCGCGCGGGATCACGATCTCGACCTCGCATGTGGAATACACGACGGCGAACCGGCACTATGCCCATGTCGACTGCCCGGGCCATGCCGATTATGTGAAGAACATGATCACGGGCGCGGCCCAGATGGACGGGGCGATCCTGGTTGTTTCGGCGGCCGATGGCCCGATGCCCCAGACCCGCGAGCATATTCTTCTGGCCCGCCAGGTCGGCGTGCCGGCGATCGTGGTTTACCTGAACAAGGTGGACCAGGTGGACGATCCCGAGCTTCTGGAGCTTGTCGAGCTCGAGGTTCGGGAGCTTCTCAGCTCTTACGAGTTTCCCGGGGACGAAATCCCGATCGTTGCGGGCTCGGCGCTGAAAGCGCTCGGAAGGCGACAAGAGCGAGATCGGCGAGCCCTCGATCCTGAAGCTGATGGAAGAGGTGGATCGCTATATCCCGCAGCCGGAACGTCCGAAGGACCGTCCGTTCCTGATGCCGATCGAGGACGTGTTCTCGATCTCGGGCCGGGGCACGGTGGTGACGGGCCGTGTCGAGCGCGGGATCATCAAGGTTGGCGACGAGGTTGAGATCGTGGGCATCAAGGACACCTCGAAGACGACCTGCACGGGCGTGGAGATGTTCCGCAAGCTCCTGGACCAGGGCGAGGCGGGCGACAATATCGGGGCGCTTCTGCGCGGCGTGGGCCGCGAGGACGTGGAGCGCGGGCAAGTGTTGGCCGCTCCGGGCTCGATCACGCCGCACACCCAGTTCAAGGCAGAGGCCTATATCCTGACCAAGGAGGAGGGCGGGCGTCACACGCCGTTCTTCACCAACTACCGGCCTCAGTTCTACTTCCGGACGACGGATGTGACGGGTGTGGT
This sequence comes from uncultured Alphaproteobacteria bacterium, assembly GCA_963732795.1. Taxonomy (GTDB): domain Bacteria; phylum Pseudomonadota; class Alphaproteobacteria; order CAVTAV01; family CAVTAV01; genus CAVTAV01. The sequence continues at coordinate 122,946 of CAVTAV010000003.1, forward strand.
GACCTTGCCTGAGGGCACGGAGATGGTGATGCCGGGGGACAACATCTCGATGAATGTCGAGCTGATCTCGCCGATTGCGATGGACGAGGGCCTGCGTTTCGCGATCCGCGAAGGCGGCCGCACCGTCGGCGCCGGCGTCGTCGCCTCCATCGTTAAATAACGTGGATTTTGGGCAAAAGAAGCGTCAAAAAAGTCCAAATTGACGCTTGTTAAACCTGTTTTGCTGGCCTATACATGCCCGGTTCGGGGGCGGCCGCGCGGCCGTCCCCGCGTGCGATTCCGGTGATTGATGGGACAAAACGGGCTGTTGAGGGCGAACCGACGGCAATTCGGCGCTATCAACGGCTTTCTCGGCAAGAGGGCTTGCTCTAGATAGGCTTACGTGCGGATAGGAGTGTAGCTCAACTGGTAGAGCACCGGTCTCCAAAACCGGGGGTTGGGGGTTCGAGCCCCTCCACTCCTGCCATGCGTGCCGGCGCTGGCGGGACGCTCGTCAGGTCGAGACAAGGTGGGAACGGTAATAGCTCGAAGGGTTTAGGTGAATACGGGCCGCGGTCGGAGCGAGCGGGTCTGATGCTCGGGTGCATTTCTGACCTCAGGTTGCGGAACGGCTTGATCCCGCGGAACGATAGTTGTTGAAGGCGGCCTTTTGCGAGAACGGCATGGCAAAGTTTAATCCAGGCGAGTTCGTCAGACAGGTCCGGCAGGAATCCTCCAAGGTCACCTGGCCGAACCGGAAGGAAGTCGGCGTGACGACCGCGATGGTGTTCATCGCAGTGACGCTCGCCGCGCTGTTCTTCTTGCTGGTCGACGTGATCGCCGGCCGGGCAATCGGCTTCATCTTAGGGGTTTTGGGATAACGCGATGGACTCCCGCTGGTACATCATCTACGCCTATTCCGGCTTCGAGCATAAGGTCGCGCAGTCGATCCGCGAGCAGGCCAACAGCCTGGGACTTGGCGACCTGTTCGAGGAAATCCTTGTGCCGACCGAGGAAGTGGTCGAGATGCGCCGCGGCAAGAAGGTGACCGGCGAGCGCAAGTTCTTCCCCGGCTATGTCCTGGTCAAGGTCCAGATGACCGACGCCGCCTATCACCTGATCAAGAACACGCCCAAGGTCACCATGATCCTCGGCGGCGGCGGCAAGCCGACTCCGATTTCGGACGCCGAGGCCGACCGCATCATCCGCCAGGTCAAGGAAGGCATCGAGCGGCCCAAGCCCTCGGTCACCTTCGAGATCGGCGAGCAGGTCAAGGTTTGCGACGGGCCGTTCGCGTCGTTCAACGGCAATGTCGAGGAAGTCGACGAGGAACGCGCCCGGCTCAAGGTTTCGGTGTCGATTTTCGGCCGCGCCACTCCGGTTGAGCTGGAATACGGGCAGGTCGAGAAGGTTTAGTTTTGGTTCCAAGGGCTTGTCCCTGGGACCGACGTCGTGTGGGAGGTACGCCAAAGCCGCACCACGCGCCCCTGGACCCGAGGGTCCATCTTTAGAAGGCCCGGGCCGGAAGGTCCGTGTAAGGAAGGGAAACTATGGCGAAAAAGATAGACGGCTACATCAAGCTGCAGGTGCCGGCCGGGGCGGCCAATCCGTCGCCGCCGATCGGCCCAGCGCTGGGCCAGCGCGGCCTCAACATCATGGAGTTCTGCAAGGCATTCAACGCCGAGACCCAGAACATGGAGAAGAACATGCCGATCCCGACCGTGATCACGGTCTATTCGGATCGCAGCTTCTCCTTCGTCACCAAGACGCCGCCGGCCTCTTACTACCTCAAGAAGGCCGCGAAGCTCTCCAAGGGCTCGCAGACTCCCGGCCGGGCGGTCGCAGGTTCGGTCACGGTGGCGCAGATCCGCGAGATCGCCGAGGCGAAGAAGGCCGATCTCAACGCCGATACGGTCGAGATGGCGATGGAGATGATCAAGGGTTCCGCCCGCTCGATGGGCCTCGAGGTTCGGGAGTAGGCGCCATGGCAAAAACCAGCAAGAGGATGCAGAAGGCGCGCGACGGCTTGAAGATCGGACAGGAATATTCGATCGAGGACGCCGTAAAGCTTGTAAAACAGCGTGCGGCAACCAAAATGGATGAGACCGTCGATATCGCCATGAATCTCGGGGTCGATCCACGTCATTCGGACCAGATGGTCCGCGGCACCGTGCAGCTTCCGCACGGGACCGGCAAAACCGTGCGCATCGCTGTTTTCGCCAAGGACGCCAAGGCCAAGGAGGCCGAGGCGGCCGGGGCCGATATTGTCGGGGCCGAGGATCTGGCGGAGCAGATCCAGAACGGCAAGATGGATTTCGACCGCGTGATCGCCACGCCGGACATGATGGCGGTGGTCGGCCGGCTCGGTAAGGTCCTGGGCCCGCGCGGCCTGATGCCGAACCCGAAGCTCGGCACGGTGACGCCCGACGTCAAAGGGGCGATCGAGGCGGCCAAGGGCGGCCAGGTGGAGTTCCGGGTCGAGAAGGCCGGGATCATCCATGCCGGCGTCGGCAAGGTGAGCTTCGACGAGACGGCGCTTGCCGCCAATGTTCGCGCCTTCGCCGATGCGGTGATCAAGGCCAAGCCTTCGGGCGCGAAAGGCCATTACGTGAAGCGCGTGTCCCTGAGTTCGACGATGGGGCCGGGCTTCAAGATCGATCTGGCGAGCCTGTCGGCGCATTAAGTCCGCCGACGGCGTCGCGATCGAGCGAGGAGAGTTTTAGAGATTTCCGCGGGCCGAAAGGTGCGTGGAGATGGGAAGCCGGGAGAAGCGTTGAGCCTCGAGCGGCTTCCATCCTGTCCGAGACCGCAGGTGTTGCAAGCCAGACCGCAAGGAAAGGCGAGCAACTTAAGGGGAAAGCGATTTCCGGCCTGCGCAGACGGTAAGCGATCCCGCCGGAGACACAATCCGTTGTGTCGTCGGCGAGGTTTGAACCCTAGGGCAGGCGAACCGGACTTGGCCGGTCGCCGGGCAAGTCTAGTCTGTAACGGGTCGGCACGGGATAACCAGCCCCGGGCCACCACACGATCGGAGACGACACGTGGATCGAACCCAAAAGCGGGAATTGGTCGCCACGCTGAAGGACGTCTTCTCTGAGACGGCGCTCGTCGTAGTCACCGAGTACAAGGGGCTCAGCGTCGCAGAGATGACGGATCTTCGTCGCCGCATGAAAGCGGCAGGCGCCCAATTCCAAGTAGCCAAGAACAGGCTGGTTAAGTTGGCCTTGGCGGACACGCCTTGCGCCGGGATTTCCGATCTGTTCACGGGCCCGACGGCGATTGCCTATTCGTCGGATCCCGTGGCGGCCGCGAAAGTCACGGTGGAGTTCGCGAAACAGAACGAGAAGCTGATCGTTCTGGGCGGCACGATGGGAACGACGATGCTCGACGCCGATGGCGTCAAGTCGCTCGCCAGCCTGCCGTCGCTCGACGAGCTCAGGGGCAAAATCGTCGGCATGATTCAGACCCCGGCGACGCGGATCGCCGGTGTTCTGCAGGCTCCGGGCGGCCAGCTCGCACGGGTCCTGAATGCCTACGCCACCAAGGACCAGGCAGCCTGACAACTTTTGATTAACCAACACGGTTCAAACCTGGAGATACGCGGAAATGACTGATTTAGCGAAGATCGTCGAAGACCTGTCGAGCCTGACGGTTCTCGAAGCGGCCGAGTTGTCGAAGATGCTCGAAGAGAAGTGGGGCGTCTCGGCGGCGGCACCCGTTGCGGTGGCGGCGGCCGGTGGGGCTCCGGCGGCGGCGGAAGCGGCCGAGGAGCAGACCGAGTTCGCCGTCGTTCTGGCGGCAGCCGGCGAGAAGAAGATCAATGTGATCAAAGAGGTGCGCGCGATCACGGGCCTTGGCCTCAAGGAAGCCAAGGACCTTGTCGAAGGCGCGCCGAAGCCCGTGAAAGAGGGCGTGAACAAGGAAGAGGCAGCGAAGATTAAGGAGCAACTTGAGTCCGCCGGTGCGACGGTCGAACTCAAATAAGTATTGTGTATTTGGAAGCGGCCGGCGCGGGAAGATAGGGGGTCCCGCCGCCGGGCGCTTTCGCGCGGCTGACGCGATCGCCGCAAGAGAGACGGAATTTTTAGGGGCCGCGGGCGAGCGCGGCGCCGTCCATACAAGGATTATGTGAGGAACCAGCATGGGAATTTCCTTCACGGGTCGGAAGCGTATTCGTAAGAGTTTCGGGCGGATTCCCGAAGTGGCCTCGATGCCCAATCTCATCGAGGTTCAGAAGAACTCTTACGACCAGTTCCTGCAGAGCCACCTGTCGGATGAAGAGCGCACGGATACCGGCTTGCAGGGCGTGTTCAAATCCGTCTTTCCGATCAAGGACTTCTCCGAGACGGCCGAGCTCGGCTTCGTGCGTTACGAGTTCGAGGAGCCGAAATACGACGTCGAGGAGTGCCAGCAGCGGGGCCTGACCTTCGCCGCGCCGCTGAAGGTCCGTCTGCGCCTCATCGTGTTCGAAGTGGACGAGGATACCGGCGCCCGCTCCGTGCTCGATATCAAGGAGCAGGACGTCTATATGGGCGACATGCCCCTGATGACGAACAACGGTACCTTCGTCATCAATGGCACCGAACGCGTGATCGTGAGCCAGATGCACCGCTCGCCGGGCGTGTTCTTCGACCATGACCGCGGCAAGACCCATTCCTCGGGCAAGCTTCTGTTCGCCGCCCGCGTCATTCCCTATCGCGGCTCGTGGCTCGATTTCGAGTTCGACGCCAAGGACATCGTGCATGTCCGCATCGACCGCCGCCGAAAATTGCCGGCGACGACGCTTCTCTTCGCGCTCGGCATGAGCGGCGAGGACATCCTCGACTATTTCTACAACAAGGTCGATTACACCCGCGCCAAGGAAGGCTGGCGCACGGCCTACAATCCCGAGCGTATGCGCGGCGTGAAGCTGACCGCCGACCTGATCAATGCCAAGACCGGCAAAGTCGTGGCCGAGACCGGCAAGAAGGTCTCGCCGCGTCTCGCCAACAAGCTCGCCGAGGACGGCCTGAAGGAGCTGCTGGTCAGCCCGGATCAGCTCGTCGGCCGCTATATCGCCGAGGACATGATCGACACGAAGACCGGCCTGGTGCTCGCCGAAGCCGGCGAGGAGTTGACCGAGGAACTGTTGGGCTCGCTCGACGAGGCGGGGGTCAAGACGATCCGCACCCTCGATATCGACCACATCACCATCGGCCCCTTCATCCGCAATACGATGATGGCCGACAAGAACCCCGGCTACGAGCAGGCGCTGGCGGAAATCTACCGCGTGATGCGCCCCGGCGAGCCGCCGTTGAAGGAAACGGCGGAAACGCTGTTCCACGGGCTGTTCTTCGATCCCGAGCGCTACGATCTCTCGGCGGTCGGCCGGGTGAAGCTCAATGCGCGCCTCGGCCTCGATGGCGACGACAGCATCCATGTGCTGCGCAAGGAGGACATCCTGTCGCTGATCAAGACGCTGGTGGACCTCAAGGACGGCCGCGGCGAGATCGACGATATCGACCATCTCGGCAACCGCCGGGTGCGCTCGGTCGGCGAGCTGATGGAGAACCAGTACCGCATCGGCCTGCTGCGCATGGAGCGGGCGATCCGCGAGCGCATGAGCGCGGTCGAGATCGATACCGTCATGCCGCACGACCTGATCAACGCCAAGCCGGCGGCGGCGGCGGTGCGCGAATTCTTCGGCTCGTCCCAGCTCAGCCAGTTCATGGACCAGACCAACCCGTTGAGCGAGGTCTCGCACAAGCGCCGCCTCTCGGCCCTCGGCCCGGGCGGGTCTGACCCGCGAGCGCGCGGGCTTCGAGGTGCGTGACGTGCATCCGACCCATTACGGCCGGATCTGCCCGATCGAGACGCCCGAAGGTCCGAATATCGGCCTGATCAATAACCTCGCGACCTATGCGCGGATCAACAAATACGGCTTCATCGAGAGCCCCTATCGCAAGGTGAAGGACGCCAAGGTCACCAACCAGGTCGTCTATCATGTCGGCGATGGAGGAGGGCCGCTACGCGATCGCGCAGGCAAACGCGGTGATCGACGCCCATGGTCAGCTGACCTCCGATCTCGTGAGCTGCCGCAAGGGCGGCGACTACGTGCTGATGAGCCCGGATCATGTCGATTACATCGACGTTTCGCCGAAGCAGCTCGTTTCGGTCGCGGCCGCGCTCATTCCGTTCCTCGAGAACGACGACGCGAACCGCGCGCTGATGGGCTCGAACATGCAGCGTCAGGCCGTGCCGTTGATCCAGAGCGAGGCGCCGCTCGTCGGCACCGGCATGGAAGGCATCGTGGCGCGGGATTTGGGCGTGGCGATCGCCGCGCGCCGGGCCGGCATCATCGACCAGGTGGACGCGACCCGTATCGTCATCCGCACCACCGAGGAGGTGGATGCCTCGGCGTCGGGCGTCGATATCTACAACATGCTGAAGTTCCAGCGCTCGAACCAGAATACCTGCATCACCCAGCGGCCGCTGGTGAAAATCGGCGACGTGGTCGAGCGCGGCGACATCATCGCTGACGGCTCCTCGACCCAGCTCGGCGAGCTGGCCTTGGGACGCAACGTGCTCGTCGCGTTCATGCCGTGGATGGGCTACAACTTCGAGGAACTCGATCCTGATCTCCGAACGTATCGTCCGCGACGACGTGTTCACCTCGATCCATATCGAGGAATTCGAGGTCATGGCCCGCGACACAAAGCTCGGCCCCGAGGAAATCACCCGCGACATCCCGAATGTCGGCGAGGAAGGCCTTCGCAATCTGGACGAGGCCGGCATCGTCTATATCGGCGCCGAGGTGAAGCCGGGCGATATTCTGGTCGGCAAGATCACCCCGAAGGGCGAGTCCCCGATGACGCCGGAAGAGAAGCTTCTGCGCGCGATCTTCGGCGAGAAGGCGTCCGATGTCCGCGACACCTCGCTGCGGCTGCCGCCGGGCGTCAACGGCACGATCGTCGAGGTCCGCGTGTTCTCGCGCCACGGCGTCGAGAAGGACGAGCGCGCTATGGCGATCGAGCGCGACGAGATCGAGCGGCTCGCCAAGGACAAGGACGACGAGCTCGCGATCCTGGAGCGCAACACCTATGGCCGGTTGCGCGAGCTTCTGATGCACAAGAAGGCGGTCAGCGGCCCGAAGAACATGCCGACGGGCGGCAAGATCACCAACGAGATCCTGGACAGTCTGAGCCACGGCCAGTGGTGGCAGATCGGCACCGCCAACGACAAGGTGCAGGCCGATATCGAGGCGCTCCACAAGCAGTTCAACGAGGCCAAGACGCGCGCTCCAGAAGCGCTTCGAGGCCAAGGTCGAGAAGCTGCAGCGGGGCGACGAGCTGCCGCCGGGCGTGATGAAGATGGTCAAGGTCTTCGTCGCGGTGAAGCGCAAGCTGCAGCCGGGCGACAAGATGGCCGGCCGTCACGGCAACAAGGGCGTGATCTCCAAGATCGTTCCGATGGAGGACATGCCCTATCTCGAGGACGGGACGCCGGTGGATATCGTGTTGAACCCGCTGGGCGTGCCCTCGCGCATGAATGTCGGTCAGATTCTCGAGACCCATCTGGGATGGGCCTCGGCGGGTCTCGGCCGTCAGATCGACGAGATGCTGTCGAGCGTCCGCGAGAACCAGAAGAAGGTGGACGATCTCAAGAAGAACCTGAAAAAGGTCTATGGCGACAAGGAATACAAGGCGAACATCGCCAGTCTGTCCGACGACGAGGTGATCGAACTGGCGGGCAATCTGACGCCATGGCGTTCCGATGGCGACGCCGGTGTTCGACGGCGCGCGCGAGGACGATATCGCCGAGATGCTGGAGATGGCCGGGCTCGACCGTTCGGGGCAGGTGACCCTGGTGGACGGCCGGACCGGCGACGTTTTCCACCGCAAGGTGACCGTGGGCTACATCTATATGCTGAAGCTCCATCACCTGGTGGACGACAAGATCCACGCCCGCTCGATCGGCCCTTACAGCCTCGTTACCCAGCAGCCGCTGGGCGGCAAGGCGCAGTTCGGCGGTCAGCGCTTCGGCGAGATGGAGGTCTGGGCGCTGCAGGCTTACGGCGCCGCCTACACCTTGCAGGAGATGCTGACGGTGAAGTCGGACGACGTGGCGGGCCGCACCAAGGTCTACGAGGCGATCGTCAAGGGAGACGACAATTTCGAGGCCGGCATTCCGGAATCGTTCAACGTGCTGGTCAAGGAGATGCGGTCGCTCGGCCTCAATGTCGAGCTGTCGACGAATTCCTGAGCCGGGGAAACGGCCGCCGATAGGGAACTGTGACTCTTACGCACACTTTGTGGGGTGCAAGGAGATAGGTTGATGAACCAAGAGCTGATGAAGATTTTCAGCCCGGGCGCGAGCTCGCAGAGTTTCGACCAGATCAAGATCTCGCTCGCTAGTCCGGAGCGGATCAAGTCGTGGTCCTTCGGCGAGATCAAGAAGCCGGAGACCATCAATTACCGCACCTTCAAGCCGGAACGGGACGGGTTGTTCTGCGCGCGAATCTTCGGGCCGATCAAGGACTACGAGTGCTTGTGCGGCAAGTACAAGCGCATGAAGTATCGCGGCATCACCTGCGAGAAGTGCGGTGTCGAGGTCACGCTCTCGAAGGTCCGGCGCGAGCGCATGGGCCATATCGATCTGGCCTCGCCGGTCGCCCATATCTGGTTCCTGAAGTCGCTGCCGTCCCGCATCGGCCTGATGCTGGATATGACCTTGAAGGATCTGGAGCGGGTGCTCTATTTCGAGAACTTCATCGTCATCGAGCCGGGCTTGTCGCCACTGAAGCAGGGCCAGCTCCTGTCAGAAGAGGACTATTACCGGGCTCAGGACGAATACGGCGAGGACGCCTTCACGGCCGGTATCGGCGCCGAGGCGGTCCGTCAGATGCTGGAGACCATCGATCTCGAAGCCGAGCGTGATGCCTTGCGCGTCGAGCTCGCCGAGACGACTTCGGAGCTGAAGCCCAAGAAGATCGTCAAGCGGCTGAAGATCATCGAGTCCTTCATCGAGTCCGCCAACCGGCCGGAATGGATGATCATGACCGTGATCCCGGTCATCCCGCCCGAGCTGCGCCCGCTGGTGCCGTTGGACGGCGGCCGGTTCGCGACCTCGGACCTGAACGATCTCTATCGCCGGGTCATCAACCGCAACAACCGTCTGAAGCGGCTGATCGAGCTCCGCGCGCCGGACATCATCGTCCGCAACGAGAAGCGCATGCTGCAGGAAGCCGTCGACGCCCTGTTCGACAACGGCCGCCGCGGCCGCGTCATCACCGGCGCCAACAAGCGGCCCCTCAAGTCTCTGTCCGACATGCTCAAGGGCAAGCAGGGCCGGTTTCGGCAGAACCTCCTCGGCAAGCGCGTCGATTATTCGGGCCGCTCGGTCATCGTGGTCGGACCTGAGCTGAAGTTGCATCAGTGCGGCCTGCCGAAGAAGATGGCGCTGGAGCTGTTCAAGCCGTTCATCTATTCCAGGCTCGACGCCAAGGGCATCGCCAACACCGTCAAGATGGCGAAGAAGCTGGTCGAGCGCGAGCGGCCGGAGGTTTGGGATTTCCTCGAAGAGGTCATCCGCGAGCATCCGGTCCTCCTGAACCGGGCGCCGACGCTTCACCGCTTGGGCATTCAGGCCTTCGAGCCGGTCCTGATCGAGGGTAAGGCGATCCAGCTTCACCCGCTGGTCTGCCACGCCTTCAACGCCGACTTCGACGGCGACCAGATGGCGGTCCATGTGCCGTTGTCGCTGGAGGCCCAGCTCGAAGCCCGCGTGCTGATGATGTCCACCAACAACATCCTCAGCCCGGCGGACGGTAAGCCGATCATCGTGCCGTCCCAGGACATCGTGCTCGGACTCTATTACCTGTCGCTCGAGCGCGAGGGCGAGCCGGGCGAAGGTAAGGTGTTCGGCAACGTGGCCGAGGTCGAGCAGGCGATCGACAGCGGGGTCATTTCGATCCACAGCAAGATCAAGTGCCGCTACAACACCGTCGATGCCGACAACAAGCCGATCTCGATGCGTCGTCGAGACGACTGCCGGCCGCATGCTCTTGTCCGAGCTTCTGCCGCGCTCGCCGATGGTCGACTTCTCGGTCATCAACCGGCTCCTGACCAAGCAGGAGATCCGCGAGGTCATCGACATCGTGTATCGCCACTGCGGCCAGAAGGAGACCGTGCTGTTCGCCGACGGCCTGATGCGGCTCGGCTTCCGCCATGCCTGCCGCGCCGGCATCTCGTTCGGCAAGGACGACATGGTCATCCCCGAGGCCAAGGAGCATCTGGTCGACGAGACCCAGACCCTGGTCAAGGAGTTCGAGCAGCAATATGCCGACGGCCTGATCACCCAGGGCGAGAAGTACAACAAGGTCATCGACGCCTGGGCCCAGTGCACGGACAAGGTCGCCGACGAGATGATGAAGAAGATCTCGGGGAGCGACGTCGATCCCAAGTCCAAGAAGACGCCGGAGATCAACTCGATCTACATGATGGCCCATTCGGGCGCCCGCGGCTCGGCGGCGCAGATGAAGCAGCTCGCCGGCATGCGCGGCCTGATGGCCAAGCCGTCGGGCGAGATCATCGAGACGCCGATCATCTCCAACTTCAAGGAAGGGCTCTCGGTGCTCGAGTACTTCAACTCGACCCACGGCGCCCGCAAGGGTCTGGCCGACACCGCGCTCAAGACGGCGAATTCGGGTTATCTGACCCGCCGTCTCGTCGACGTCGCCCAGGATTGCATCGTGGTCGAGGAGGATTGCGGCACCCAGAACGGCATCACGGTTCGCGCCGTGATCGAGGGCGGCGAGGTGATCGAGCCTCTGGCCGATCGCATCCTCGGCCGCGTTTCGTCGGTCGATATCGAGGATCCGATCTCCGGCGAGACCCTGGTCTCGGCCGGCGAGTCCCTCGACGAGGATGCCGTGGACCGGCTCGAAAAGGCCGGCATCCAGGACGTTATGATCCGCTCGGCGCTGACCTGCGAGTCCAAGGGCGGTGTTTGCGGCCATTGCTACGGCCGCGATCTGGCGCGCGGTACGTCGGTCAATATCGGCGAGGCGATCGGCGTGATCGCGGCCCAGTCGATCGGCGAGCCGGGCACCCAGCTCACCATGCGGACCTTCCATATTGGCGGCACCGCCCAGTTGGCGGCGGATTCCAGCATCTCGGCGTCCCATGACGGCACGCTTGAGTGTCCGGAACGCCAATATCGTGAAGGATTCGCGCGGCCGCTACATCGTCATGAGCCGCAACTGCGAGGTCGTGATCGTGGACGATTCGGGCCGCGAGCGCGCCCATCACCGCGTGCCCTACGGAACGGTCCTTTCGATGAAGGATGGCTCCAAGGTCAAGCGGGACGACAAGCTCGCCGCCTGGGACCCGTACACGACGCCGATCATCACCGAGCGCGACGGCGTGGCCCACTTCATGGACCTCGTCGAAGGCGTGTCGATGAAGGACGTGGTTGACGAGACCACCGGTATCGCAAACCGCGTCGTCGTCGATTGGCGCTCGCAGCCGAAGGGCAGCGACCTCAAGCCGCGGATCACGCTCCGCGACAAAAAGGGCAATGTCCTCAAGCTCGCCAACGGCATGGAGGCGCGCTACTTCCTGTCGGTCGACGCCATTCTCTCGGTCGAGGACGGCGGCGAGGTCCATGCCGGCGACGTGTTGGCGCGTATTCCGAAGGAATCGGCCAGCACCCGCGACATCACCGGCGGTCTGCCGCGCGTCGCGGAGCTGTTCGAGGCGCGCCGGCCCAAGGACCACGCGATCATCGCCGAGGTGGACGGCACGGTCGAATTCGGCAAGGACTACAAAAACAAGCGCCGTATCATCATCCGGCCCGAGCAGGAAGACGTCGAGCCCGTGGAGTATCTCATTCCCAAGGGCAAGCATGTCAGCGTCCAGGAGGGCGATTTCATCCGGCGCGGCGAGTACCTGATCGACGGCAATCCGGCGCCCCACGATATTTTGCGCATCATGGGCGTCGAGGCGCTGGCCGCCTATCTCGTCAATGAGATCCAGGAGGTCTATCGGCTGCAGGGCGTGAAGATCAACGACAAGCACATCGAGGTGATCGTTCGCCAGATGCTGCAGAAGGTCGAGATCGTCTCTCCCGGCGAAACGACCTTCCTCCTCGGCGAGCAGGTCGACCGCACCGAGCTCGACGAGGTCAATGCCAAGGTCATCGAGGAAGGCCGCAAGCCGGCGACGGCGAGTCCGCTTCTCCTCGGCATCACCAAGGCCTCGCTGCAGACCCGCTCGTTCATCTCGGCGGCGTCGTTCCAGGAGACCACGCGGGTGCTCACCGAGGCCGCCGTGTCCGGCAAGGTGGACGCGCTTTCCGGTCTCAAGGAGAACGTCATCGTCGGCCGGCTGATTCCTGCCGGAACCGGCGCGATGATGGACAAGCTGAAGCATGTCGCCGGCGAGCGGGACCGCCTCTACGACGAGTCCCAGAAGCCGGTCGAGGTGATCGAGGAGGCGGCGGAAGGCTAATCGCCCGGTTTTCCGCCAATTTCGGCTAAATCGAGGGGTGCGCCGAGGCGCGCCCCTCGTTGCTTTTGGGGAATGCTAAGCCCCTTGAGAAAAATGGCCATTATGGCCCTTGACGGTCTATGGCGGTGCCAATAGTATCCGCCGCGTCTTGAAGCGCAGGCGGTAGATCTCGCGGTCTAGACGCTGCGCGGACGTAAATTGACCTTTGTAGGTTGAGGCAAACGGTCGGTATGAGGCCGACGAACCGGGGCCTTTTCGTGCCCGGTTCGTTTGTTTGCGTATCGAATGTTCGCAAAGGGAGCTGAGGCGAAAGCCGAAGCAGGGATGAATAGAGTTTGGAAGTCGCGAGCTAGGAAGCTTTTGGAATGCCGACGATCAACCAGTTGATACGCAAGCCCCGGGTCCGACCGGTCGCGCGCAACAAGGTCCCCGCGCTGGACGCCTGTCCGCAGAAGCGCGGCGTGTGTACGCGCGTGTCCACCGTGACCCCGAAGAAGCCGAACTCCGCGCTCCGCAAAGTCGCTCGCGTACGCCTGACGAATTCCAAAGAAGTTCCCTGCTACATCCCCGGCGAAGGCCACAATCTCCAAGAACACTCGGTAGTGCTGATCCGCGGCGGTCGCGTCAAGGACCTGCCCGGCATCCGCTATCACATTCTGCGCGGCGTCCTCGACACCCAGGGCGTCAACGATCGCCGTCAGCGCCGGTCCAAATACGGCGCGAAGCGTCCGAAATAACGGGAGCCGGGGTTCGAGCCATGTCACGCCGCCATGCCGCAGAGAAGCGCGAAATTACGCCGGACGCCAAGTTCGGCGATCTCGTCGTCGCGAAATTCATCAACACGTTGATGTATGACGGCAAGAAGTCCGTCGCCGAGCGCACCGTCTACGGCGCGTTCGATCGCATCCAGGAGAAGATGGGCGCCAATCCCATCACCGTGTTCCACGACGCGATGAACAATGTGAAGCCGGCGACCGAGGTTCGGTCCCGCCGCGTCGGCGGCGCAACTTATCAGGTTCCAGTCGAGGTCCGGCCGGACCGCGCGCAGGCGCTGGCGTTCCGCTGGGTCATCGGCATGGCGCGCGGGCGCTCCGAGTCCACGATGGTGGAGCGCCTGTCCAACGAGCTCATGGACGCAGCACAAAGTCGGGGGGCATCGATAAAGAAGCGGGAGGATACCCACCGGATGGCCGAGGCCAACCGGGCCTTCTCGCATTATCGATGGTAACAGCAGGCCTTTAGAGAGTCTCTTCCCATGGCACGCCAGACCCCCCTCGAGCATTACCGCAATATCGGCATTATGGCCCATATTGACGCCGGTAAGACGACGACCACCGAGCGCGTTCTCTATTACACGGGCCGCAGCCACAAGATCGGCGAGGTCCATGAGGGCGCGGCGACCATGGACTGGATGGAGCAGGAGCAGGAGCGCGGCATCACCATCACCTCCGCCGCCACGACCTGCTATTGGCGCGACCATCGCATCAACATCATCGACACGCCCGGCCACGTGGACTTCACGATCGAGGTCGAGCGGTCGCTTCGCGTGCTCGACGGCGCGGTCGCCGTGTTCGACGGCGTGGCCGGAGTCGAGCCGCAGTCCGAGACCGTCTGGCGTCAGGCCGACCGCTACGAGGTGCCGCGGATCTGCTTCATCAACAAGATGGACCGTATTGGCGCCGATTTTTCGCGTTGCGTGCAGATGATCAAGGACCGCCTCGGGGCGGTCCCTCTCGTTCTGCAGCTCCCGATCGGCGCGGAGAGCGATTTCAAGGGCGTCATCGACCTCATCCGCATGAAGGCGGTCGTCTGGAAGGACGAGTCCCTCGGCGCCGAGTTCGAATATGAGGACATTCCGGCCGATCTGAAGGACGAGGCCGAAGCCGCGCATTTTCAGATGATCGAGACCGCGGTCGAGCAGGACGAGGCCGCGCTTGAGCAGTATCTCGAAGGCAACGAGCCCGATGCCGACACGCTGCGGGCCTGCATTCGCAAGGGCACACTGTCAGGCGCTTTCGTGCCCGTCCTGAACGGTTCGGCGTTCAAGAACAAGGGCGTGCAGCCGCTTCTGGACGCCGTTATCGATTATCTGCCGGCGCCGACCGACGTTCCCGACGTGATGGGCGTGAAGCCCGGTACGGATGAGGAGATCGTCCGCAAGACGATCGATACCGAGCCCATGTCGGCTCTGGCCTTCAAGATCATGACCGATCCCTTCGTCGGTTCGCTCACCTTCGTCCGGGTCTATTCGGGCATGATCGAGGCCGGCACCCAGGTGCTCAATCCGATCAAAGGACAGCAAGGAGCGCGTCGGCCGCATGCTGATGATGCACGCCAACCACCGCGAGGACATCAAATGGGCGGCTCGCCGGCGACATCATCGCGCTGTGCGGGCTGAAGAACACCACGACCGGCGACACGCTGTGCGATCCCGCGAAGCCCATCATTCTCGAAAAGATGGAATTCCCCGATCCGGTCATCGAGGTCGCGGTCGAGCCCAAGACCAAAGCCGACCAGGAGAAGATGGGCATCGCGCTCAATCGTTTGGCGCAGGAGGATCCGTCCTTCCGCGTCGCCAGCGATATCGAGAGCGGCCAGACCGTGATCAAGGGCATGGGCGAGCTGCACCTCGAAATCATCGTCGACCGCATGAAGCGGGAGTTCAAGGTCGAGGCCAATGTCGGCGCGCCGCAGGTGGCCTATCGCGAGACGATCCGCAAGGTCGCCGATATCGACTACACCCACAAGAAGCAGACCGGCGGTTCGGGCCAGTTCGCGCGCGTCAAGATGGTCATCGAGCCCGGCGAGACCGGGTCCGGGCGTCTGTTCGAGAGCGAGATCAAGGGCGGCAATGTTCCGACCGAATACATTCCGTCGGTCGAGAAGGGCGCTCATGTCGGTCGCCGACAACGGCGTCTATGCCGGCTTCCCGATGCTCGACTTCAAGGTCCGGCTGATCGACGGCGCCTATCACGAAGTGGACTCGAGCGCGATGGCGTTCGAAATCGCGGCGCGCGCGGCGTTCCGCGAGGTCTGCCTGAAGGCGAGCCCGGTGCTGCTCGAGCCGATCATGCGGGTCGAGGTCGTGACGCCCGAGGATTACTTCGGCGACGTCATCGGCGATCTGAACAGCCGCCGCGGCCATATCTCCGGCACCAATCCGCGCGGCAACGCCAGCGTGATCAACGCGATGGTGCCGCTGGCAAACATGTTCGGCTATGTCAACACGCTGCGCTCCATGACCCAGGGCCGCGCGCAATACACGATGCATTTCGACCATTACGAGCCGGTGCCGCAGGCGGTGTCCGAGGCCGTAAGGGCGAAGCTCGCATAGGCTGCAACCCAACTGAACGAAGTCACAAGGCAGATCGAAACAAGGGACTGAGCAATGGCGAAAGAGAAGTTTTCGCGGGACAAGCCGCACTGCAACATCGGGACGATTGGTCACGTTGACCACGGCAAGACGACCTTGACGGCGGCGATCACGAAGGTTCTGGCCGAGACTGGGGGTGCGACGTTCACGGCCTATGACATGATCGACAAGGCGCCGGAGGAGAAGGCGCGCGGGATCACGATCTCGACCTCGCATGTGGAATACACGACGGCGAACCGCCACTATGCCCATGTCGACTGCCCGGGCCACGCCGATTATGTGAAGAACATGATCACGGGCGCGGCCCAGATGGACGGGGCGATCCTGGTGGTCTCGGCGGCCGATGGCCCGATGCCCCAGACCCGCGAGCACATCCTTCTGGCCCGCCAGGTCGGCGTGCCGGCGATCGTGGTTTACCTGAACAAGGTGGACCAGGTGGACGATCCCGAGCTTCTGGAGCTTGTCGAGCTCGAGGTTCGGGAGCTTCTCGAGCTCTTACGAGTTCCCCGGGCGACGAAATCCCGATCGTTGCGGGCTCGGCGCTGAAGGCGCTGGAAGGCGACAAGAGCGAGATCGGCGAGCAGTCGATCCTGAAGCTGATGGAAGAGGTCGATCGCTATATCCCGCAGCCGGAGCGTCCGAAGGACCGTCCGTTCCTGATGCCGATCGAGGACGTGTTCTCGATCTCGGGCCGGGGCACGGTGGTGACGGGCCGCGTCGAGCGCGGGATCATCAAGGTTGGCGACGAGGTTGAGATCGTGGGCATCAAGGACACCTCGAAGACGACCTGCACGGGCGTGGAGATGTTCCGCAAGCTCCTGGACCAGGGCGAGGCGGGCGACAATATCGGGGCGCTTCTGCGCGGCGTGGGCCGTGAGGACGTGGAGCGCGGACAAGTGCTTGCAGCTCCGGGTTCGATCACGCCGCACACCCAGTTCAAGGCGGAGGCCTATATCCTGACCAAGGAGGAGGGCGGGCGTCACACGCCGTTCTTCACCAACTACCGGCCTCAGTTCTACTTCCGGACGACGGATGTCACGGGTGTGGTGACCTTGCCTGAGGGCACGGAGATGGTGATGCCGGGGGACAACATCTCGATGAATGTCGAGCTGATCTCGCCGATTGCGATGGACGAGGGCCTGCGCTTCGCGATCCGCGAAGGCGGCCGCACCGTCGGCGCCGGCGTCGTCGCTTCGATCGTTAAATAGCAGGCGGCGGGAAAGCACACGAGGATCAAGCCATGGATAATCAGAACATAAGAATCCGCCTGAAGGCGTTTGAGCATCGTGTGCTCGACCAGTCGACCAGCGAGATCGTCAACACGGCGAAGCGGACCGGGGCGCGCATCCGCGGCCCCATTCCGCTGCCGACCCGCATCGAGCGGTTCACCGTGCTGCGGTCGCCGCATATCGACAAGAAGTCCCGCGAGCAATTCGAGATCCGCACCCATAAGCGGCTTCTCGACATCATCGACCCGACGCCGCAGACGGTGGACGCGTTGATGAAGCTGGACCTCGCGGCCGGCGTCGATGTCGAGATCAAGTTGCAAGGTTGAGGATTGGGACGAAGGTAAGGCCGATGCGTTCGGGATTGATCGCACGTAAGGAAGGGATGACCCGGCTGTTCGCCGAAGACGGCAGCCATGTGCCGGTCACCGTCCTGAAAGTGGATAACTGCCAGGTCGTTGCGCAGCGCACCAAGGAGCGCGACGGCTATGTCGCGGTCCAGCTTGGCGCGGGCGCGGCCAAGGTGAAGAACCTGTCGAAGGCCCAGCGCGGCCATTTCGCCGCCGCCAAGGTCGAGCCGAAGCGCAAGGTCGCCGAATTCCGCGTCCCGGAGGACGGGCTGATCGATATTGGCGCCGAGCTGACGGCGGATCATTTCATCGCCGGCCAGTTCGTCGATGTGGTCGGCACCAGCATCGGCAAGGGCTTTGCCGGCGCGATGAAGCGGCACAATTTCGGCGGCCTGCGCGCCACCCATGGCGTGTCGATCTCGCACCGGTCCCACGGTTCGACCGGTCAGCGCCAGGACCCCGGCAAGGTGTTCAAGGGCAAGAAGATGGCCGGCCATTTGGGCGACGAGCGGGTGACCGTTCAGAACCTCGAAGTCGTCAAGACCGATGTCGAGCGCGGCTTGATCATGGTGAAGGGCGCCGTTCCCGGCTCGGCCGAACGGCTGGGTCCTGGTCACCGACGCCGTCAAGAAGCCGCGGCCGGAGGGCGTTCCCTATCCTGGCGCGATCCGGGCGACTCGGCCGAAGAAACCGCTCCCGCTCCGGCCGAAGAGGCTCCCGCCGAGGCGCCCGCGCCGGAGGCCGCGGAAGAAACCAATAAGGACCAGGCGTGATGAAAGCGGACGTAACGACGCTCGACGCCAAATCGGCCGGCAAGCTGGAGCTGAGCGAGGCCGTCTTCGGCCTGCCGCCCCGCGCCGACCTGCTGCAGCGCACGGTGATCTGGCAGCTCGCCTCCCGGCGTGCGGCGACCACAGTACTCAGACGCGCAGCGAGGTGACCGGCACCACCAAGAAGATGTACCGCCAGAAGGGCACCGGCGGCGCGCGGCACGGCAACCGCAAGGTTCCCCAGTTCCGGGGCGGCGGCCGGGCGATGGGTCCGGTAATCCGCGATCATTCGATCAAGCTGCCGAAGAAGGTCCGCGCGCTGGCGCTCAAATGCGCGCTGTCGTGCGAAGCAGGCCGACGGCAATCTGATCGTGCTCGACGAAGCGGTCATGAAGGAGCCGAAGACGAGCGCGCTCGTCAAGAGCCTGAAGAAGCTCGGCTTAACCTCGGCGCTCGTGATCGACGGCGATGCGGTCGACACGAATTTCGCCCGCGCGGCGGCCAATATCCCCGGTCATCGACGTGCTGCCGAGCATCGGCGCGAATGTCTACGACATCCTGCGCCGCGACAAGCTCGTGCTGACCAAGGCCGCGATCGAGAAGCTGGAGGCGCGGCTGAAATGAACAAGCTCAAGATGTACGAGACGCTTCTGAAGCCGGTCGTCACCGAAAAGTCGACCATGGGCTCGGAGCACAATCAGGTCACCTTCCGCGTGCCGCTCGAGGCCAACAAGGCCGAGATCAAGGCGGCGGTCGAAGGCCTGTTCAAGGTCAAGGTGACCAAGGTCAATACGATTCGGCAGCTCGGCAAGGAGAAGCGCTTCCGGGGCCATCTCGGCAAGCGGCCGGATTACAAGAAAGCGATCGTGACCCTCGCCGAGGGCAATTCGATCGACGTGACGACGGGAATCTAAGGTATGGCTCTGAAGACCTACAACCCGATAACGCCCGGCCAGCGTGGCCTGACCCTGATCGACCGCTCGCGGCTCTGGAAGGGCAAGCCGGTCAAGAAGCTGACCGAAGGCGTGCGCGAATCCGGCGGCCGCAACAATCACGGCCGGATCACGGTTCGGCATCGCGGCGGCGGCCACAAGCGCCGCTATCGCCTGGTCGATTTCAAGCGCCGCAAGTTCGACGTGTCGGCCACCGTGGAGCGTCTGGAATACGATCCCAACCGTTCGGCCTTCATCGCGCTGATCAAATACGAAGACGGCGAGCAGGCTTATATCCTGGCGCCGCAGCGCCTACGTGTGGGCGATACGGTCGATCTCCGGCGAGAAGGTCGACGTGAAGCCGGGCAACGCGATGCCGCTTTCGGCCATGCCGGTCGGCACGATCGTGCACAATGTCGAGCTGAAGCCCGGCGCCGGCGGCAAGCTGGCCCGCGCGGCGGGGACCTATTCCCAGCTCGTCGGCCGCGACGCCGGCTATGCGCTCCTCCGGCTGTCGTCGGGCGAGCAGCGCATGGTGCGCCAGGAATGCATGGCGACGGTCGGCGCGGTCTCGAACCCCGACAATCAGAACACCAGCATCGGCAAGGCCGGCCGCAAGCGATGGCTCGGCATCCGGCCGACCGTGCGCGGCGTGGCGATGAACCCGGTCGATCACCCCCATGGCGGCGGCGAAGGCCGCACCTCGGGCGGCCGGCATCCGGTGACCCCCTGGGGCAAGGGCACTAAGGGCACCCGGACCCGTACCAACAAGCGGACGAGCAAGCTGATCGTCCGGTCGCGTCATAAACGCAAGCGCTAGGAGACAAGTTCGTGGCTCGCTCGGTTTGGAAAGGTCCGTTCGTGGACGGCTATCTCCTGAAGAAGGCGGAAGCCGTGCGCCAGTCCGGCCGCAAGGAAGTGATCAAGACGTGGTCGCGGCGTTCGACGATCCTGCCGCAATTCGTCGGATTCACGTTCGGCGTCTACAACGGCAAGAAGTTCATTCCGGTCCTGGTGACCGAGGACATGGTCGGCCACAAGTTCGGCGAATTCTCGCCGACCCGGACCTTCCACGGTCACACGGCCGACAAGAAAGCGTCGAGGGGTTAGCGATGGGTAAGCCTGCCGCAAAGCGTCGCGTCGCGGACAACGAGGCCATGGCCGTGGCCCGGGCGATCCGCACGAGCCCGCAAAAGCTCAATCTCGTCGCGCAGTCGATCCGCGGCAAGAAGGTCGATGCCGCGCTGGCCGAGCTCACCTTCTCCAAGCGGCGCATCGCGAAGGACGTGAAGAAGGTGCTGCAGTCGGCGGTCGCGAATGCCGAGAACAATCACCAGCTCGATGTCGACGAGTTGGTCGTGGCCGAGGCGACGGTCGGCAAGGCGCTGGTGATGAAGCGCTTCAGCGCCCGGGCGCGCGGCCGAATGGGACGTATCGAGAAATTCTTCAGCCGCTTGACCATCGTGGTCCGCGAGCGCGGGGAGACGGCGTAATGGGTCAGAAAGTCAATCCGGTCGGGCTTCGGCTCGGTATCAACCGCACCTGGGATTCGCGCTGGTACGCGAACGACTCCCACTTCGCGGACCAGCTCCACGAGGATCTCGGCGATCCGGAAATATCTTGAGAAGCAGCTCGCCCAGGCCGGCGTCAGCAAGATCATCATCGAGCGCCCCGCCAAGGTCGCCCGGGTGACGATCCTTACCGCGCGGCCCGGCGTCGTGATCGGCAAGAAGGGCGCCGACATCGAGCGCCTGCGCCAGCAGCTTTCGAAGATCACCGGCGGCGACGTGAACCTGAATATCGTCGAAATCCGCAAGCCCGAGATCGATGCCCGGCTGATCGCCGACAACGTCGCGCAGCAGCTCGTCCGCCGCGTCTCGTTCCGCCGCGCGATGAAGCGCGCGGTGCAGTCGGCCATGCGGCTCGGGGCCCAGGGCATCCGCATCAATTGCGGCGGCCGGCTGGGCGGCGCGGAGATTGCGCGCATGGAGTGGTACCGCGAGGGTCGGGTGCCGTTGCACACGCTCCGCGCGGACATCGATTACGGTCTCGCCGAGGCTAAGACCGCTTACGGCGTCTGCGGCGTCAAGGTCTGGGTGTTCAAGGGCGAAATCCTGACGAACGACCCGATGGCCCATGACAATCGCATGAACGAGGTGCAGCAGTCCGGCGGCGGCGGGCGTGGCCGAGAGGCAAGAGGAAACTAGTCATGCTTCAGCCCACTCGCACCAAGTTCCGTAAGGCCCATAAGGGCCGCATTCACGGCAACGCCAAGGGCGGCACCGAGCTGAATTTCGGCGCCTATGGCTTGAAGGCCACCGAGCCCGCGCGCGTCACGGCGCGCCAGATCGAGGCCGCGCGGCGCGCCATTACGCGCCACATCAAGCGTACCGGCCGCGTCTGGATCCGCATCTTCCCGGACGTGCCGGTGTCGAAGAAGCCGACCGAAGTCCGCATGGGCAAGGGTAAGGGCTCGCCGGAATTCTGGATGTGCCGGGTGAAGCCGGGCCGGGTGATGTTCGAGCTCGACGGCGTGCCCGGTGAGCTCGCCCGCGAGGCGTTCGAGCGCGGCGCGGCGAAGCTGCCGATGGGGACCCGGATCGTGTCCCGCGTCGGCGAACAATAAGGTAGGCAGTCGGATCGTAGCCATGAAAGCCCAACAAGTCAGGGACCTTACCGAGGACCAGTTGAACGACTCCCTTCTCGATCTGAAGAAGGAGGCATTCAATCTGCGATTCCAGAAGGCGACCGGCCAGCTCGAGAACACGGCCCGCCAGCGTCAGGTGCGCAAGGATATCGCGCGCATCCAGACGGTGCTCAAGCAACGGACCCAGGCGAAGGCGAAAGCCTCATCGGCCTAACGGATTGGATTGAAAGAGATGCCGAAACGCATTTTGCAAGGTGTGGTGGTCAGCGATAAGGCCGACAAGACCGTCGTGGTCCGGGTCGAGCGCCGGGTCATGCATCCGGTCATGAAGAAGGTCGTGCGGAAGTCGAAGAAGTTCCATGCCCATGACGAGACGAATGCGTTCCATGTCGGCGACACGGTGCGTATCCAGGAATGCCGGCCGATGTCCAAGAGCAAGTCTTGGATCGTGCTGGAGCCGCAGTCGTAGTCGGTGGTGACGTTTGCGTCGATCAATAAAGAAGTTGGGATAGCGCCTATGATTCAGATGCAGACAAATCTCGATGTCGCCGACAACTCCGGCGCACGCCGGGTGCAGTGCATCAAGGTCCTGGGCGGCTCGAAGCGCAAGACCGCGACGATCGGCGACGTGATCATCGTCTCGGTCAAGGACGCGATCCCGCGCGGCCGCGTGAAGAAGGGCGACGTGCATCGTGCCGTGATCGTGCGGACCAAGAAGGCGCTGCGGCGTCAGGACGGCACCGCGATCCGTTTCGATACCAATGCGGCCGTGCTGATCAACAATCAGAACGAGCCGATCGGGACGCGCATTTTCGGTCCGGTGACGCGCGAGTTGAGAGCGCGCCAGCACATGAAGATCATTTCGCTGGCGCCGGAGGTGTTGTGATGTCGGCGAGACAGTCGATCGACGCGGTGAAGAAATACCGCAAGGGCGACAAGGTGATCGTGATCACCGGTCGCGACAAGGGCAAGAAGGGCGAGATCCTGCTGGTGAAGCGCAAGGACGGCCGGGCCGTGGTGAGCGGCGTGAACATGGTGAAGCGCCACACCGCGCCGAGCATGTCGGGGCCGGGCGGCATCATCGAGAAGGAGGCCACGATTCATCTGTCGAATATCGCGCTCCAGGATCCCAAGGACGGGAAGGCGACCAAGGTGGGTTTCAAGACGTTGAAGGACGGCCGCAAGGTGCGGTTCGCCAAGCGGTCGGGGGAGGTGCTCGATGCCTGAAGCGCCCTATCCCCGCCTGAAAAAGGAATACGAGGAGGCCATCCGCGGCCAGCTCGTCGAGACGTTCGGGCTGAAGAACCCGATGCAGGTTCCGCGGCTCGACAAGATCGTCATCAATATGGGCGTCGGCGAGGCCGTCGGCGATTCCAAGAAGATCAACTCGGCGGTCACGGAGCTGACCCAGATCTCGGGGCAGAAGCCGGTGGTCGTGCGCGCCAAGAAGTCGATCGCGAGCTTCAAGCTGCGCGAGGGCATGCCGATCGGCGTCAAGGTGACCTTGAGGCGCGAGCGGATGTACGAGTTCCTCGACCGGCTGATCACGATCGCTCTGCCCCGCGTCCGCGACTTTCGCGGGGTCTCGGGCAAGAGTTTCGACGGCCGCGGCAACTACGCGATGGGACTGAAAGAGCAGATCGTGTTTCCCGAGATCGACTACGACCAGGTCGATGCGGTGCGCGGCATGGACATTATCATTTGTACGACGGCGCAGTCCGACGAGCAGGCCAAGGCACTGCTCTCGGCCTTCAAGATGCCGTTCTACAATTGATCGGATTTTACGAGAGCAATCGGAGGGTTCTCTGAATGGCTAAGACCAGCGCCATTGAACGGAACAAGAAACGGCAGAAGATGGCGGCGCGCTATGCCGCCCGTCGTGCCCGGCTGAAAGCGGCCGCGGTAGACGAATTGCTGCCGCAGGAGGAGCGGTTCGCCGCGCGGCTCAAGCTTGCCGAGATGCCGCGCAACTCCTCGAAGACGCGCATTCGCTTGCGTTGCCAGCTTACGGGCCGGCCGCGCTCTGTCTATCGCAAGCTGCGCCTGTCCCGTATC
The DNA here is from genome assembly GCA_963732795.1 of uncultured Alphaproteobacteria bacterium. GTDB lineage: Bacteria > Pseudomonadota > Alphaproteobacteria > CAVTAV01 > CAVTAV01 > CAVTAV01. The sequence goes on from CAVTAV010000003.1 coordinate 146,766, forward strand.
GCGCTCCGGGAGCTGGCGTCGAAGGGGCAAATCCCTGGCATGATCAAGTCGAGCTGGTAGAGGAAGTCGTCCATGTCGATGAGCGATCCTTTGGGCGATATGCTGACCCGCATCCGGAACGGACAGCGGGCGCGCAAGCAGATGATAACATCGCCAGCATCCAAGACCCGTGCGCGGCTCCTGGATGTTCTGCAGCGCGAGGGCTATATCCGCGGGTATTCGGTGACCGAGTACAAGGGCGGCAAGAGCGAGATCGAGATCGAGCTCAAATATTTCGGCGACGAGCCGGTGATCCGCTCGATCGCCCGGGTCTCGAAGCCGGGCCGCCGGGTCTATTCCTCGTGCCGCGATCTGGACCGGGTGTGTAACGGGCTTGGCATCTCGATCGTCTCGACGCCCAAGGGTGTCATGTCGGACGCCGAGGCGCGGGCCGAGAATGTCGGCGGTGAAGTGATCTGCACCGTCATCTGATGAACTGATTGGATTGGCCGGAAGGAATCATGTCTCGGATTGGTAAGCTCCCCGTCGCGGTGCCGAGTGGCGTCACGGCGAATCTCGACGGCCGAAGCCTGACGGTGAAGGGGCCGAAGGGCGAGTTGAGCATGGTCTTCATGGACGACGTCATCGCGTCGCTCGACGACGGGGCGATCACCGTCAAGCCGCGCTCGAACTCCAAGCGGTCGCGCCAGGCCTGGGGCATGCAGCGCACCCTCGCCAACAATCTCGTGACGGGCGTGACCCAGGGTTTCAAGGTCGAGCTCGAGATTAGCGGCGTCGGCTACCGCGCGGCGGTGCAGGGCAAGAACCTGCAACTCAATCTGGGCTTCAGCCACGAGGTGCTCTATCCGATCCCGGACGGCATCAAGATCACCTGCGAGAAGCCGACCTCGGTCACGGTCGAGGGCATTGACCGCCGGCAGGTGGGACAGGTCGCGGCGGAGATTCGGGCGTATCGCCCGCCCGAGCCCTATAAGGGCAAGGGCGTGAAATACGTCAACGAATATGTCCAGCGCAAGGAAGGCAAGAAGAAGTAGCAGCCATGGAACGCTCCAAGAAACTCTTCAAGCGCCGCCAGATGCGGGTCCGCAGCAAGCTGCGGGTCACGACGGCAAACCGTCCGCGTCTTTCGATCTTCCGGTCGGGCCGCCATATCTATGCGCAGGTCATCGACGACAGGGCGGGCCGCACGCTCGCCATGAGCTCGACCCTCGACAAGGAGTTGAAGGGCACGCTCAAGTCGAGTGCCTCGATGGAGGCCGCCGGCGCGGTCGGCAAGTCGGTCGCCGAGCGCGCCAAGAGCGCTGGCGTCTCCGAGGTCGTGTTCGACCGCGGCGGCTATCGTTATCACGGCCGGGTCAAGGCCCTGGCGGAGGCCGCGCGCGAAGCCGGCCTGACATTCTAAGGGTTGAAAAGAGGAAGACGCGAGCATGGCCCGTCAGGACAATTTCGATCGCGGCGAAAGCGATCTCGTCGATAAGCTGGTGCATATCAACCGCGTCGCCAAGGTGGTCAAGGGCGGCCGTCGGTTCGGTTTCGCCGCGCTTGTCGTCGTCGGCGACCAGAAGGGCCGGGTCGGCTATGGCCACGGCAAGGCGCGCGAAGTGCCGGAAGCCATCCGCAAGGCGACCGAGAGCGCCAAGCGCACCATGATTCGGGTTCCCCTGCGCGAGGGCCGCACCCTGCATCACGACGGCAAGGGCCGTCACGGCGCGGGCAAGGTCACGGTCCGCGCGGCGCCTGCGGGCACCGGCATCATCGCGGGCGGCCCGATGCGCGCGATCTTCGAGACCTTGGGCGTGCAGGACGTGGTGACCAAGTCGACCGGCTCGGCCAACCCGTACAACATGGTTCGGGCGACCTTCGACGCGTTGAAAGGCCAGATGTCGCCGCGTATGGTGGCCTCGAAGCGCGGCAAGAAGGTCAGCGAGATCGTCAGCCGCCGCGCCGATGCGGCGCGCGACGGCGGCGCCGAAGCGATGGAGGGGGCCGATGGCTGACAAGAAGATCAAGGTCACCCAGATCGGCAGCCCGATCCGCCGGCCGAAATACCAGCGGGCCGCGCTGATCGGCCTCGGCCTAAACAAGATGAACAAGAGCCGCGAGCTCGAAGACACGCCGGCGGTGCGCGGCCTGATCGCCAAGGTCAGCCATCTGGTGCGCGTGGACGAAGCCGGCGCATAAGGCTCTAGGGGTTTAAGTCAATGAAACTCAACGAGATTTCCGATAACGCCGGGGCCCGGCACCATCGTATCCGGGTCGGTCGCGGGATCGGCTCGGGCAAGGGCAAGACCGGCGGACGTGGCGTCAAGGGCCAGAAGTCCCGGAGCGGCGTCGCGATCAAGGGCTTCGAAGGCGGCCAGATGCCGCTGCATCGGCGTCTGCCGAAGCGCGGCTTCAAGAACCCGTTCCGCAAGCATTTCACGGTGGTGAATGTCGGCCGGCTTCAGGCCGCGATCGACGCCGGCAAGATCGACCCGAAGAAGACCGTGACCGAGGCCGTGCTGGGCGAATCCGGCGTGATCGGTCAGTTGAATGACGGCGTGCGGCTTTTGGCAAAGGGAAGCTTGAGCGCTAAGGTGACGGTCGAGGTGTCGGGCGCGTCCAAGGCCGCCATCGAGGCGGTCGAGAAGGCGGGCGGCTCGGTGACCGTCACGGCTCACAAGCCGGCGGCCGAAGACGGCGCGACGGCGTAGAGGCGACGCGGTAACCCGCGCGGAAAGAGACGATGGCTTCAGCGGTAGAGCAATTCGCGGCCAATTTGAACCTGTCGGCCTTCCAGAAGGCGACGGAGCTCAAGAAACGGCTGTGGTTTACCCTGTTCGCGCTGATCGTCTATCGGATCGGCACCTATATCCCGATTCCGGGCATCGACCCGATGGCGCTGCAGCAGGCGTTCCAGGCGCAGTCGGGCGGCATTCTCGGCGTGTTCGACATGTTCGCGGGCGGCGCGCTGGGCCGCATGGCGATCTTGGCGCTCGGGATCATGCCCTACATCTCCGCCTCCATCATCATGCAGCTCCTGACCTCGGTCGACCCGAGGCTCGAAGCGCTGAAGAAGGAAGGCGAGTCCGGCCGAAAGAAGATCAATCAGTATACCCGCTACGGCACGGTCATCCTGTCGATGTTGCAGGCTTACGGCATCGCGGTCGGTCTCGAGAGCGCGGGGCAGGGCGCGGTGATCGACCCCGGGCTCTATTTCCGGTTCACGACCGTGGTCACGCTGGTCGGCGGCACCATGTTCCTGATGTGGCTCGGCGAGCAAGTGACCTCGCGGGGCGTCGGCAACGGCATTTCGCTGATCATCTTCTCCGGCATCGTGGCGCGGTTGCCCCAGGCGCTGGTCAGCACCCTAGAACTGGAGCGCACTGGCGCGCTGTCCTCGCTGCTGATCGTCGGCGTGGCGATCTTGGTCGTCGCCGTGATCACCGGCATCGTCTGGTTCGAGCGGGCGCAGCGCCGGATTCTGATCCAATATCCCAAGAGACAAGTCGGCAATAAGATGTTCGGCGGCGAATCCTCGCATTTGCCGCTGAAACTGAACACGTCGGGCGTCATTCCGCCGATTTTCGCGTCTTCGATCCTGCTTTTGCCGACCACCGTCGCGAATTTCAGTGCCGCCAAGGGCCCGACCTGGCTCGTCGATGTGGTCAACCTTCTGGGTCACGGCCAGCCGCTTTACATGGCGCTTTATGCCGGCGGCATCATCTTCTTCTGCTTCTTCTATACCGCCGTCGTGTTCAATCCGGCGGATACGGCCGACAATCTGCGTAAGAACGGCGGCTTCATCCCAGGCATTCGGCCCGGCGAGCGGACCGCGGAATATCTCGATTACGTGCTCACGCGCCTGACCGTGCTCGGCGCGATCTATCTCGTCATCGTCTGTCTGCTGCCGGAATTCCTGATCGTCCGGGCCGGCCTGCCGTTCTATTTCGGCGGCACCTCGCTGCTGATCGTGGTGAACGTGACCATGGATACGGTCGCCCAGATTCACAGCCATCTCCTCGCGCATCAGTATGAGGGTCTCATCAAGAAATCCAGACTCCGGGGATCGCGCCGTTGAACATCATCATTCTCGGCCCTCCGGGTGCCGGAAAAGGCACTCAGGCCCAGCGTTTGGCCAAGAAATACGGCCTGATCCAGCTCTCGACCGGCGACATGCTGCGTGCAGCCGTCGCCGCCGGCACCGAGGTCGGCAAACGGGCCAAGGAAATCATGGATCGCGGCGAGCTGGTGCCCGACGAGGTCGTGGTGGCCATCATCGCCCAAAGGATCGAGGAGCCGGACTGCAAGAACGGCTTCATTCTCGACGGATTTCCGAGAACCGTGGCCCAGGCGGAGGCTTTGGACAAGGTTTTGGCCGAAAAAGGCTTGAAAATGGACCATGTGATCGAACTTAAGGTCGATGACGCGGCGCTGATCAAGCGGATCGCGGGCCGGTTCTCCTGTGCCAAATGCGGCACTGGGTATCACGATACCTTCAAGCAGCCCAAGGTCGAGGGTGTCTGCGATCAGTGCGGCAGCAAGGAGTTCACCCGGCGGTCCGACGACAACGCCGAGGCAGTGGCGTCGCGCCTGAAGGTGTATTACGACCAGACCGCGCCGCTTCTACCCTATTACCGCTCCCGAGGGGCCCTAAAATCGGTCGACGGGATGGCGGAAATGGACGACGTAACAAGGCAGTTAGAGCAAATATTGGAAACTGCTTAGATGGTTGACAGTAAAAGCGTTAAACCTATAATCGCGCATTCCGCTCGGGCACGGCGGTCCATGCTACCAATACATTGCATTTAGCTTAGCTGACGCTCATCAGGAGAAACGGCCGTGGCGCGTATTGCCGGTGTAAACATTCCGACAAACAAGCGGATAGAGATTGCGTTGACCTATATCCATGGGATCGGGCACACCCTGGCGAAGGAAATCTGCGCCAAGGCGAGCGTGCCGGAGGGTCGCCGCGTGAGCGAGCTGACCGAGGCCGAGGTCATGCAGATCCGCGAGACGATCGACCGCGACTACCATGTTGAAGGCGATCTCAGGCGCGAAGTCGCGATGAATATCAAGCGGTTGATGGATCTCGGCGCGTATCGCGGCCTGCGCCATCGGCGCGGCCTGCCGGTGCATGGCCAGCGCACCCATACCAATGCCCGGACCCGCAAGGGCCCGGCCAAGGCGATCGCCGGCAAGAAGAAATAACGGCATATCGCGAACGGATTTTTTTGTAGAGCGAAATCGGAATGGTCAAGGAAAGAACGCGGGTTAAACGCCGCGAGAAAAAGAACATAACGTCTGCCGTGGCGCATGTGAGCGCGACCTTCAACAACACGATGGTCACGATCACGGATGCCCAGGGCAACACGATTGCCTGGTCGTCGGCCGGCAATCAGGGCTTCAAGGGCTCGCGCAAGTCCACGCCCTTCGCCGCTCAGATGGCGGCCGAAGCGGCGGGCAAGAAGGCCCAGGAGCACGGAGTTAAAACGATCGAAGTCCAGGTCAACGGCCCGGGGTCCGGACGCGAGTCCGCTCTTCGCGCGCTGCAGGCCGTCGGCTTCACGATTACCGCAATTCGCGACGTGACGTCCATTCCCCACAATGGCTGTCGGTCGCCGAAGCGCAGACGAGTGTAAAGGTATAGGCGGCCGCGAAGGCGGGTCCGGTCGCCGCGTGCGTAACGTCTGACATGACGGCGCGCCTCGCTTTCGGGCGGGAGGCCGCGCCGTCAAGGCAAAGGTGAAAAAGTGATCCAGAAGAATTGGCAAGAACTGATCAAGCCGAACAAGCTCAACATCGCGCAGGTCGGCGCCAAGAAGTCGCGCGCGACCATCACCGCGGAGCCGCTTGAGCGAGGATTCGGCCTGACTCTCGGCAATGGGCTGCGCCGCGTGCTGATGTCGTCGCTGCAGGGCACGGCCGTGACCTCCATCAAGATCGACGGCGTGCTGCACGAATTCTCGTCGATCCCGGGCGTTCAGGAGGACGTGACCGATATCGTCCTAAACATCAAGAACCTGGCGCTCAAGATGAACAGCGAGGGCCCGAAGCGGGTCATGCTGAAGGCCGAAGGGCCGTGCGAGGTGACCGCCAGCATGATCGGCGACGTCGCCGATACCGAGGTGCTGAACCCGGATCTCGTGATCTGCACGCTCGATTCCGGCGCTAAGATCGCGATCGAGATGACCTTGCAGCACGGCAAGGGCTATGTCCCGGCGGAGCGCAACCGTCCCGAAGACGCGCCGATCGGGCTGATTCCCATCGATGCGCTGTATAGCCCGGTGCGCCGCGTCAGCTACAGCATCGAGAACACCCGCGAGGGCCAGATCCTCGACTACGACAAGCTGGTGATGGACGTCGAGACCAACGGCGCGATCACGCCCGAGGACGCGGTCGCCTATGCCGCGCGGATCCTGCAGGATCAGCTTCAGCTCTTCATCAATTTCGAGGAGCCGTCGCAGCGTCCGGTCGAGACCGAGACCTCGGAGCCGGAGTTCAATCGCAACCTCCTCCGCAAGGTCGACGAATTGGAGCTGTCGGTCCGCTCGGCGAACTGCCTGAAGAACGACAACATCGTCTATATCGGCGATCTGATCCAGAAGACCGAGGCGGAGATGCTGCGGACCCCGAATTTCGGCCGCAAGTCCTTGAACGAAATCAAGGAAGTGCTGGCGCAGATGGGCCTGCATCTCGGCATGGAAGTGCCCAATTGGCCGCCCGAGAACATCGAGGACATGGCCAAGAAGCTCGAGGAACATTTCTAAGGGACGAACGGGCGCCCGGTTCGGGCGCGCGAGGGAGACTGAGTGATGCGTCATGGATTCGCGGGCCGGCGGTTCAACCGGTCGAGCTCTCACCGTAAGGCGATGCTCGCCAATCTGGCGGCCGCGCTGATCAAGCACGAGCAGATCGAGACCACTCTGCCGAAGGCGAAGGATTTGCGGCCGGTCGTGGAGAAGCTCGTGACTCTCGGCAAGAAGGGCAGCCTGCATTCGCGCCGTCTCGCGCTCGCCCGGCTGCCGGAGAAGTCAGCCGTCGATAAGCTGTTCGGGACGCTGGCCGAGCGCTATGCCGACCGCCACGGCGGCTATATCCGGATCATGAAGGCCGGCTTCCGCTATGGCGACGCCGCGCCGATGGCCGTCATCGAATTCGTCGACCGCGACCCCGAGGCCAAGGGCCTGGATTCCGGCCCCGTGCCCGAGCGGGAGGAGTCCGAGGAAGCGGCGTAACTCTCGTTTCGTTTGGGGACAAATCCTGGAGGGGCGGCGCTGGCGCTGCCCCTTTGCATTTTGAGCCCGGCCATACTATCTCACTCACCGGGCGGAAAGGTAATGCCGTGGTTGATGGGATGGACCCGATCCGGAAATTCGTCTTCGCAGTTTTGATCTTGGGGCTCGCCGTGGGCTTGGCGGCGCCGGCGTCCGCGCTCGAGCGCCAGGTGCCGGAGAGTCGGGAAGGCATCCAGCTTTCCTTCGCGCCGATCGTCAAGAAGGTCGCCCCGGCGGTCGTCAATATCTACACCAAGCGCGTCGTCCAATCCCGCGCCCGGACCCTGTTCGACGATCCCCTGTTTCAGCAGTTCTTCGGCCAGGATTTCAATTTCGGCGTGCCGCGCAAGCGGGTCGAGAACTCGCTGGGCTCCGGCGTGATCGTGCGGCCCGACGGCGTCATCGTCACCAACAACCATGTCATCCAAGGCGCCGACGAGATCACGGTGGCGCTGGCGGACCGGCGCGAATTTCCCGCCAAGGTGCTCTTGGCCGATAAGCGCACCGATCTCGCCGTGCTCAAGATCGACGCCGGCAAGGACGCGCTGCCGACACTGACCTTCGAAAACTCCGACGACGTCGAGGTCGGCGATCTCGTGCTGGCGATCGGCAATCCCTTCGGCGTCGGCCAGACCGTGACCAGCGGCATCGTCTCGGCGCTGGCCCGCACGCAAGTCGGCGTCAGCGATTACCGCTTCTTCATTCAGACCGACGCGGCGATCAATCCCGGCAATTCCGGCGGCGCGTTGGTCGGCATGGACGGCAAGCTCGTCGGCATCAACAGCGCGATCTTCACCCAGAGCGGTGGCTCGATCGGCATCGGCTGGGCAATCCCGGCGAATATGGTCCGCACGGTCGTGCGCGGCGCCTTGAACGAAGGCCAGATCGTAAGGCCCTGGTTCGGCGCTTCGACCCAGACCGTCACCCCCGATATCGCCAACTCCTTGAATCTTAAGCGCCCGGCCGGCGTCCTGGTCAACCAGGTCTATCCCGACGGCCCGGCGGACAAGGCGGGCGTCAAGGTCGGCGATATCGTGATGGACGTAAATGGCCGCGAAGTCGAGGACGCCGACGCGCTCAAATACCGGGTCGGGACCATGGATCCGGGCGGGACGGTGCCCGTCGATATTCAGCGCGACGGCAAGATGATCACCGTCTCCCTGCCGTTGGTCGCGCCGCCGGAGGTGCCGCCCAAGAACCTGACCGTCATCAGTGGGGAGAACCCGTTCCAGGGCGCGAAGGTCGGTAATCTGTCGCCGGCCTATGCCGACGACCTGGGCATCAATCCGATGCAGAAGGGAGTCGTGATCGCCGATGTGCAACCGCGAAGCCTCGCCGCCTATCGGTTCCAGTCCGGCGATATCATTCTCGGCGTGAACGGCCAGAATATCGATCGCGTCAAGGATTTGCGGAGCGCCCTGGCCGCCGCGGGCGGACGCTGGGCCCTCAAGATCCAGCGCGGCGATCAGGTCATCACAACCCAGCTCACACGGTGATCATGTGACGACACTCTTTGAGGCTGCGGGACTGGACAAGGCCGCGCCTCGGCCATTGGCCGACCGGCTGCGCCCCAAGACCCTCGAAGAGGTCATCGGCCAGGATCATCTCCTGGGACCGAACGGCGTGCTGCGCCGGCTTGTGGACCAGAAGCGGCTCATGTCGCTCATCCTCTGGGGCCCGCCCGGCACCGGCAAGACAACTATTGCGCGGCTCCTGGCGGATAGAGTCGGGCTCCATTTCGAGCAGATTTCGGCGGTGTTCTCCGGCGTGGCGGAGCTGCGCAAGGCCTTCGAAGCCGCCCGCGGCCGCCGCCAACATGGCCAGGGGACGCTCCTGTTCGTCGACGAGATTCACCGCTTCAACCGCTCCCAGCAGGATGCCTTCCTGCCCTATGTCGAGGACGGCACGGTCATCCTGGTCGGCGCGACCACCGAAAACCCCTCCTTCGAGATCAATGCGGCGCTTCTCTCCCGCACCCAGGTTCTGGTGCTGCATCGCCTCACCGACGAGGTGCTCGACGAGCTTCTGAAGCGGGCCGAGACCCTCGAAGGCCGTGCCGCTGCCCCTGACCGAGGACGCGCGCCGAAACCTGCGGGCCATGGCCGACGGCGACGGCCGGTTCCTCTTGAACCTCGCCGAGGATCTCTTCGCCCTCAAGATCGTAAAGCCCCTGGAGCCGGCCGAGCTCGCCGATACGGTTCAGCGCCGCGCGCTGCTCTACGACAAGGATCGCGAGGAGCATTACAATCTCATCAGCGCGCTCCATAAGTCCCTGCGCGGCTCGGATGTCGATGCGGCGCTCTATTGGCTGGCCCGGATGCTGGCGGGGGGCGAAGAGCCGCTTTATATCGCCCGGCGGCTGGTGCGCTTCGCGGTCGAGGATATCGGCATGGCCGATCCCAACGCGCTCTTGCAGGCCGTCGCCGCCAAGGACATGTACGACTTCCTCGGCTCGCCCGAAGGCGAGATCGGCCTTGCCCAATGCGTGATCTATCTCGCGACCGCGCCGAAATCCAATGCCGCTTACGTGGCGCTCGGCGCGTCCAAGGCCGAGGCCAAGCAATCCGGCTCCCTGATGCCGCCAAAGCACATCCTCAACGCGCCCACCAAGCTGATGGCGGAATTGGGCTATTCGGAAGGCTACGAATACGATCACAAAGCCGAAGACGCCTTCTCGGGCCAGAATTACTTCCCCGACGGCATGCCGCGCCGGACCTTCTACACCCCGAGCGAGCGCGGATTCGAGCGCGAGGTGAAGAAACGTCTCGACTATTGGGCCAAGCTCCGCGAAAAACGCCAGAGCAAGGACGAGACGGAATAGGCTTGGCCGGCTCTCCGATACGTCATCCCAGCGAAGGCTGGGATCCAGGATATCAGAGACGGTCCGAACGTCGGGCGTTCGTCTGGATGCCAGCCTTCGCTGGCATGACGGTTTGAGAGGCGCGCAAGTAATCGCGAATTGGATTGAGAGTAGGGCTGGCGGCGTCGTGACCAAAGTAACCATCGTTGAAGTAAACGCCGACGAAGCGGGGCAGCGGCTGGATCGCTGGTTTCATCGCCGCTATCCCGCGCTCGGTCATGGCGGCCTCGAGAAGATGCTGCGCAAGGGCCAGATCCGGGTCGACGGCGCGCGCGCGAAGGCGGCGCTTCGGCTCGAAGCCGGATCGGAGGTTCGCGTGCCGCCCATGCCCGACCGAGGGCTGGCCGATAAGCCGCGGCAACCGAATGTCAGCAAGGCCGAGATCGGGCGTCTCAAATCCCTGGTCCTTTACAAGGACGACGACATCCTCGCCATCAACAAGCCCGCGGGCCTCGCGGTCCAGGGCGGCAGCGGCACCACCCATCATCTCGACGCGATGCTGGACGGCCTCAAATTCGATAAGCCCGAGCGCCCGCGCCTCGTCCACCGGCTCGACAAGGACACGAGCGGGGTCCTGCTCTTGGCCCGCAGCGCCAAGTCCGCCGCCCATCTGACCGCGGCGTTCCGGGGCCACGATGTCGAGAAGGTCTATTGGGCCCTGGTCATCCGCGTGCCGAGCCCGCGCCAAGGCCGGATCGACCAGCCGCTTCTGAAGCAGGGCGGAAAGGGCGGCGAGCGGGTGCGGGCGAGCGAGGTCGGCCAATCCGCCCTCACCGATTATCAGCTGATCGAGCAGGCGGGGCGGCGCGCGGCCTGGGTCGCGCTCAAGCCGCTCACCGGCCGCACCCATCAGCTTCGCGTCCATATGGCGGCGATCGGTCATCCGATCGTCGGAGATGGCAAATATGGCGGAGCGGAAGCGTTCCTCGGCGGCGATGTGGCCGACCGGCTGCATCTCCATGCCCGTTCCATCCGGCTCGCCCGCGCAGACGGCAAGCCGCTCGACATCACCGCGCCCTTGACCAGCCCCATGCGCGAGACTTGGGCGCTGTTCGGTTTTGAGGCCGCCGCGGCAAACGGAATCGAATGGCCATGACCCGCCGCATCCGCCTCGTCCTGTTCGATTGCGACGGCACGCTCGTGGACAGCCAGGAGATGATCCACTACGCCGTCACCGCCGCCTTCACGCGTCACGGCCGCGAGGCCCCCGACAAGGAGTCCGTGAAGCGTATCGTCGGCCTGCCGCTCGTCGGTGCGATGGCCCGGCTCTGGCCTGAGGCGAGCCCCGAGGACTGCGAGACCATCGGCGGCTATTACCGCGAGGCATTCCAGGGGCTGAGGGCGAGGGGCGAGGTCCATGAGCCGTTGTTCCCCGGCATCCGTGAGGCCCTGGCGAAGCTCGAATCCGACGGCTATCTGCTCGGCATCGCGACCGGCAAATCCCGCCGCGGCCTCAAGGCGACCCTCGGTCTCCACGGCATCCTCGATCGCTTCGTCTGCCTGCAGACGTCGGACGACGCGCCGGGAAAGCCCCATCCCGGCATGCTGGAGAACGCTATGGCCGAGATGGGCGCGCGCGCGGACGAGATCGTCTTTATCGGCGACACGAGCTACGACATGGAGATGGCGGTGAATGCCGGCATCGCGGCGGGCTTGGGCGTGTCCTGGGGCTATCATCCGCCGGACGACCTCGAGGCGGCGGGCGCGCGGGCGATACTCAGCCGCATCGAGGATCTGTTCCCGGTCCTGGCCGAGTTGGAGGAGGCCTCGTGAAGCGTTTCTATAAGACGGTAACCGCCGTGCCTGCCGGCGAGGACTTCGAGATCCATCTCGATGGCAAGCCGATCCGCACGCCCGGCCGCGCGCTCCTCACCGTGCCGACCCAGGCCCTCGCCGATACCATCGTCGAGGAATGGGATGCGGTGAAGGAGAACGTCGAGCCCCATATGATGCCGGTGACCGGAATCGCCTACACCGCCATCGATTACATGCCGGCCCATCGCGGGGAGGTCGTGGATGCGGTCGCCAAATATGCCGAGACCGATCTGGTGTGCTACCTCGCCGAGGGCCCGCGCAAGCTCCAGGAAATGCACGCCAACGCCTTCGATCCCATGGTCGAGTGGCTGGAGGAGCGGTTCGGCGTCCGGCTGGCGGTCACCCAGGGCGTAATCCCCGTCACCCAGGATCCGGCCCATCTCGCCGCCATCCGGGAGGTCATCGACGGCATCGACGACCTGCGCCTCGCCGCGCTTCGCGAGATTGCGACCATCACGGGCTCCGCGGCGATCACGCTCGCGCTCTGGGACAATGCCATCGATCCCGACATGGCCTGGAGCGTCGCCCAAGTCGACGAGGACTATCACATCGGCATGTGGGGCGAGGATCCGCAAGCCGCCATCGCCCGCCAGGCCCGTCGTCGGGCCATGATGGCCGCCACAAAAGTGTTAAGTAGCTTAACCCGCTAAGATTTCCTGCTATTCTTGTTGCAAAGCAGCATTCGACCGGGATGGGGTCGGATGATGCGCCCGCCGCCGTCCTTGTCCATGCTCGCCGAGGCCCGCCATGCAGGAAGTCCTTGTAGAACTTGAGAAAAAACGCGAAGACGCCCGACAAGGCGGCGGCGCGAAGCGCATCGAGGCCCAGCATAAGCGGGGGAAGTTGACCGCCCGCGAGCGGGTCGATCTCCTCCTCGACGACGGCAGTTTCGAGGAGTTCGACATGTTCGTCGAGCACCGCTGCACAGATTTCGGCATGGAGGAGAACCGCGTGCCGGGCGACGGCGTGGTGACGGGCCACGGCACCATCAACGGCCGCACCGTTTTCGTCTTCAGCCAGGATTTCACCGTCTTCGGCGGCGCGCTTTCCGAGACCCATGCCCAGAAGATCTGCAAGGTCATGGACATGGCCGTGAAGGTCGGCGCGCCGGTCATCGGGCTCAATGATTCAGGCGGCGCGCGCATCCAGGAAGGCGTCGCCTCTCTCGCCGGCTATGCCGAGGTGTTCGAGCGCAATATCCTGGCCTCGGGCGTCGTGCCGCAGATTTCGGTGATTATGGGGCCCTGCGCGGGCGGCGCGGTCTATTCGCCGGCCATGACCGACTTCATCTTTATGGTGAAGGACTCCTCCTACATGTTCGTGACCGGCCCGGACGTGGTCAAAACCGTCACCCGCGAGGAGATCACCCAGGAGCAGCTTGGCGGTGCGGTCACCCATACGACCAAATCCGGCGTCGCGGACCTCGCCTTCGACAACGATGTCATCGCGCTCCATCAAGTGCGGCGGTTCTTCGATTTCCTGCCCTTGTCCAACCGCGAGAAGCCGCCGGTGCGGCCGGTCTATGACGATCCCGAACGGGTCGAGATGTCGCTCGACACGCTGGTGCCGGCGAACGCCAACACGCCCTACGACATGCACGAGCTGATCGAGAAGGTCTTGGACGAAGGCGACTTCTTCGAGCTGCAGCCGCTCTTTGCCGGCAACATCATCATCGGCTTGGGGCGGATCGAGGGCCAGACGGTCGGCATCGTCGCCAATCAGCCGATGGTCCTGGCGGGCTGCCTGGATATCGATTCATCCCGGAAGGCGGCGCGCTTCGTCCGGTTCTGCGATTGCTTCAACATCCCGATCCTGACCTTCGTGGACGTTCCCGGCTTCCTGCCCGGCACCAAGCAGGAATATGGCGGGATCATCACCCACGGCAGCAAGCTCCTCTTCGCTTTCGGCGAGGCGACCGTGCCCAAGGTGACCGTCATCGTCCGCAAAGCCTATGGCGGGGCCTACGACGTGATGAGCTCGAAGCATCTCAGGGGTGACGTGAACTACGCCTGGCCAACTGCCGAGATCGCCGTCATGGGCGCGAAGGGCGCGGTCGAGATCATCTTCCGCTCCGAGCTCGGCGACCCCGAAAAGATCGCTGCCAAGACACGCGAATACGAAGGAAAATTCGCCAACCCCTTCGTCGCCAGCCGCCGCGGCTTCATCGACGACGTCATCATGCCCCACTCTACGCGGCGGCGCGTCGTCAAGGCGCTGCGGCTGTTGAAGAACAAGGAACTCCAGAACCCCTGGAAGAAACACGACAATATTCCCCTCTAATTAGATAAAGGCGGGCGCCCACGCATGTTCTCCAAAATCCTGATCGCCAACCGGGGAGAAATCGCCTGCCGCGTGATCAAGACGGCGCGTCGGATGGGGATCGGGACGGTGGCGGTGTATTCGGATGCGGACAAGGATGCGCTGCATGTCCGGATGGCGGACGAGGCGGTCTATCTGGGACCGTCGCCTGCCGCGCAAAGTTATCTCTTGGCGGACAAGATCCTGGAGGCAATCAAATCGACCGGGGCCGAGGCGGTGCATCCGGGATACGGGTTCCTCTCGGAGAATGCGGACTTCGCCAAGAAGCTGGAGAAAGCCGGCGTCGCCTTTATCGGTCCGAGCCCCAAGGCGATCGAGGCGATGGGCGACAAGATCGAATCCAAGCGCCTCGCCCAGGCGGCGAAGGTAAATGTCGTGCCGGGCCATGTCGGCGTGATCAAGACGGCGGACGAGGCGGTGGAGATCGCCAAGGAGATCGGCTTTCCGGTCATGATCAAGGCCTCGGCCGGCGGCGGCGGCAAGGGGATGCGGATCGCGCACAATGCCAAGGAGGTGAAGGAAGGCTTCGCCTCCGCCACAAACGAAGCGAAATCGAGCTTCGCCGACGATCGGGTCTTCATCGAGCGCTATATCGTCGAGCCGCGCCATATCGAGATCCAGGTGTTGGGCGACCGGCATGGCAATATCATCTATCTCTGGGAACGCGAGTGCTCCATCCAGCGGCGCCACCAGAAGGTGATCGAGGAGGCGCCGAGCCCGTTCCTCGACGACAAGACCCGCGCCGCCATGGGCGAGCAGGCGGTGCAGCTTGCCAAGGCGGTCGGCTATTCCTCGGCCGGCACGGTGGAATTCATCGTCGATCGGGACCGTAATTTCTTCTTCCTGGAGATGAACACGCGGCTCCAGGTCGAGCATCCCGTGACCGAGATGATCACTGGCCTCGATCTCGTCGAGCAGATGATCCGGGTCGCGGCCGGCGAGAAGCTCGGCTTTAGCCAGAAGGACGTGGCGCTCAAGGGCTGGGCCATCGAATCCCGCATCTATGCCGAGGATCCCCTGCGCGGCTTCCTGCCCTCGATCGGCCGGCTCGCGCGGTATAAACCGCCGGTGGAATCGGACAGCGTCCGGGTCGATACCGGCGTCTATGAAGGCGCCGAGATCACCATGTTCTACGATCCGATGATCGCCAAGCTCGTCACCTACGGCCACACCCGCGCCGAGGCGATCGAGCGCCAGCAGGCGGCACTCGACGCGTTCTATATCCGCGGCATCGGCCACAACGTGCCGTTCCTCTCCGCCGTGATGGCCCATCCGCGCTTTGTCGAGGGCCGGCTGTCGACGGCCTTCATCGCTCAGGAATATCCCGATGGCTTCCACGGCGCGCCGATGGACGCCGCCATGGCCGACTTGCTGATCGCGGTCGCGGCGGTGACCAACCAGCTCGAGGAGGACCGGGCCCGGCAAATCTGCGGCCGGGTCGAGGGCGCGGTCCCCTCGCCCAAGGAATGGGTGGTCGCGCTCAACGGCGAGACCCGCGACGTCGAGGTTCATGTCGTCTCGGGAGGCGGCGACGTGACCCTCAACGGCCGGACGATGAGCGTGCGGACCGAATGGCATCCGGGGCTCGCGGTCTTCGAGGGCAAGATCAACGGCAAGCCGGTCACGATCGAGCTCGATCGCCTATCCCAGGGCTACCGGGTATCCCATGCCGGCGTTCTGACCACTGCAATCGTCAGGACCAAGCGGGCGACGGACCTTGCGGCGCGGATGCCGGAGAAGATCCCCGCCGATCTCTCGAAATTCCTGCTTTGCCCGATGCCGGGCTCGGTGGTGAAGCTCTTGGTGGGCGAGGGCGAGGCCGTGCAGGCCGGGCAGAATCTCGCGGTCGTCGAGGCCATGAAGATGGAGAACGTGCTCAAGGCGACACAGGACGGCACGGTTTCCAAGGTTTGCGTCGAGGTCGGCGACAACCTATCTGTCGATCAGGTGATCATGGAATTCGAATGAGGACGGCGTGTTGTTGCCCGAGGGACATAAGGCTGTGCGCGTGCGCATCACGGGGCGCGTCCAGGGCGTGTGGTATCGCGGCTGGACCATCGATGAAGCCCGTGACCGGTCGCTCGACGGCTGGGTGCGAAACCGGGCCGACGGCTCGGTCGAGGCGATATTCGTGGGCCCCATAGACCTGGTCGACGAGATGGTCGAAGCCTGCCGCGAAGGCCCGCCCGCCGCCGAGGTCGCCGATGTGGAGGTGACGCAGGCCATGGGGCTCGTGGTCAGCGGGTTCCATCAGAAACCGACCATCTGATACGATGGCTTGATGGGGGGCTCGAAGAAATCCGGGACGGCCCGCACGCTCCGGCGCGATGCGCGGGTCGTCGGGCTGCTGTTCGCCAGCACCACCGGCATGATCGGCTCGGGTTGGCTGTTCGGGGCGTATAACGCAGCCAAGATCGCCGGTCCGCTTGCGATCTGGAGCTGGGTGATCGGCGCCGCGATCATCATTCTGATCGCGCTGTGCTTCGCCGAGCTTGCCGTGCTGTTCCCGCGAAGCGGCGCGCTGGTGCATATGAGCCATGCGAGCCACGGGGAGGGCCTCGGCCGCATCTGGGGCTGGATGCTGTTCCTGGCCTATGTCGCGATCCCGCCCATCGAGGCCGAGGCGGTCGTCACCTACGCCAACAATTACCTGCCCTATTTCCTACAGCCGGGCGGCGACAACCTGCTGACGACCGCCGGATTCGTCGCCTGCGCGCTGCTCCTGGGCCTATTCGCGCTCGTCAATCTCCTGGGCGTGCGCAAGCTGCTCCATGTCAATTCCACGATCACCTGGTGGAAGCTGGCCGTGCCGGCGCTCGCCGCGGTCGTGCTCATCGTGGCCAGCACCCATTGGGACGTCTGGTCGGCGGGCCGCGGCGAGTACAAGGTGTCCGGCGTGTTCACGGCGCTGCCGGCCGCGGGGATCGTTTTCAGCTATCTCGGTTTCCGCACCGCCATCGATCTCGGCGGCGAAAGCGCCGATCCGGCGCGCCATATTCCGATCGCCGTCATCGGCTCGGTGCTGATCTCGACCGTGATTTATGTCGCGCTCCAGGTCGCCTTCCTGATGGCGCTCCGGCCGGACGACGTGGCGCAGGGCTGGGCCAACCTCTCGTTCACCGGCGATGCCGGGCCGCTTGCCGGGCTTGCTGCCGGGCTCGGCCTCGGCTGGATGGCGACGCTCCTCTATATCGACGCCTATATTTCGCCGGGCGGCACCGGGCTCATCGGCCTGACCGGCGGCGCGCGCGTTCTCTATGCGGTCGGCGAGATGCGCTCAGGGCCGCGCTGGCTCACCGCGCTCAACGCCGGCGGCGCGCCCTGGGGCGGGGTGCTGGTGATGTGGGGCGTGGGCATCCTGTTTCTGCTGCCGTTCCCGGCCTGGCAACTCATGGCGAGCTTCATCACCTCGATCATGGTGCTGACCTATGGGTTGGGGCCTGTCGTGCTCCTGGTCCTGCGCCGAAGCCGGCCGGACCTGGACCGGGCCTTCAACCTGAAATGGGCGGGTGTTCTGGCGCCGGTCGCGTTCGTCAGCAGCAACCTGATCATCTATTGGACCGGCTACGAGACCAATTCGTTCCTGTTTGCCCTGGTCGGGATCGGTTTCGTCGCCTATGCCCTCTATTACCACTTCGTCGCGCGGAACCCGGCGGCAGATTTCGGCTGGCGCAACATCGCCTGGCTGGCGCCCTGGTTCGGCGGGATGGGGATCCTATCTGCGCTGGGCGATGTCGGCGGCGGCTATGGCGTCCTTCGGTTCTGGCCGGGTGTGATCGCGGTCGCGGTCTGGAGTCTGATCGTTCTCGCCCTCGCCATCCGGTCAGCGCTCCCGGCCGGCGAAACCGCGGCGATCATGGTACGCATGGAGGAAGCGGTGGAGGGTGATCTATAGGGCTCAGCCGGACGCCTGGACGTCGAAGATCCGCTCGAAATTCCGCTTCAACGCCTCGTCCACCTCGCCCATGCCGACCTCGATCCCGAGATCGGCGAGGCTCGTGACCCCATGCTCGCGGACGCCGCAGGGGACGATCCCGGAGAAATGCTCCAAATCGGGATTCACGTTCAACGAGACGCCGTGAAAGCTGACCCAGCGGCGCACCCGGACGCCGAGCGCGCCGATCTTGTCTTCCCGGCCATTTCCCCGATCTACCCAGACGCCGACCCGGCCCTGGCGCCGTTCCGCGGTCACGCCGAAATCGGCCACCGTGTCGATCAGCCATTGTTCGAGGTCGAACACGAATTGCCGCACGTCGCCGTGGCGGCCTTTCAGGTCCAGCATGACATAGCCCACGCGCTGGCCGGGTCCGTGATAGGTGTATTGCCCGCCGCGGCCCGTGGCGACGACTGGGAAGCGGTCGCTGACCAGAAGGTCGTCGGGCTTGGCGCTGGTGCCGGCCGTGTAGATGGGCGCATGCTCGACGAGCCAGACGAGCTCGGCGGCGTCCCCGGCTCGAATCGCCGCGACCCGGGCCTCCATCGCTGCCACCGCGTCGGCATAATCGACAGGCGTCCCGGTGCGGCGCCACTCCACGGATTTCAAGGACTTATCCATGCCTCCCTGGTTACCACCACTTAACCGAAAAGTAACGCCGCCATGGGAAAAAGCGGGCTTGGGAGAGTGAGGGCCAGTTGAGTGCTATAGAAGAAGTTTCCGTCGAGATCAGCGTTGTTCTCGGCAGAACCCGGATGCCAATTCGTCAGCTCTTGAAGATGGGACGCGGGGCCGTGATCGACCTCGAGACCACGGCTGAGGACGACGTCTGGATTCTCGCCAACAACCGCCCGATAGCGCGCGCGGAGATCCTCATGGTCGGCGAAAAGATCGCCGTCTCCATCACCGAACGCCTCACCAACGACAACGGCACGTTCAGCAGCTAAACGGGTGACCCCCGCGTCGCGCTTAGCGGTTATTGGAACGCGCAGCCCGTCTTGAGGCCGAGCTTCTTGAAAATCATCGCTGCCGGGCAGAAGCCGGTGAAAGAAGCCTGGATCATGTTCAGGCCGGCAAAGATGGTGAGCGCGATCCAATAGGGGTGCACGGTGAGCGACAAAACGACGCCCAGCAGCACGATGAAGCCGGCGAAGGCGAGCACGGCTTTGTCGATGGTCATGATGGTCTCTCCTCTCAACTAAACGGCGTGATGCCGGGGCTCTGCGCGCTCGAGCATGGCGTGCGCCCATGACACGATCTGGTCGGCCGTCATCGCGCCGCTCTGCCGCGCGATCTCGACCCCGTCGCGAAACAGGATCAAAGTGGGGATGCCGCGGATATGGAGGTCGGCGGCCGTCCGCTGGTTTTCGTCGGAATTGATCTTGAGGAGCTGGAAATCGGGCTCCAGCCGCGCCGCCGCGGTGTGGAAGTGGGGCGCCATTTGCCGGCAGGGGCCGCACCACGGCGCCCAGACATCCAAGAGCAGCGTCCCCCGCGTCCGTCCCACTCGGGATCGTAGCCCGGCATCGTCGACCTCGACGGGCTCACCTCGGAAGATTGCCGCGCCGCATTTACCGCATTTGGCTTGCGATGCGGGTTTCCCCGGCGCGATCCGGTTGACGGTGGAACAGGTCGGACAAAGAACTTCACGCATCTCGATCCTCACGACTTCAACTTGGCGATACCCATGACGTCGAGGGCCAGCTTTTCGTAATAGGGCGTTGCCTGGCCGCTGCGGACGCGCTTGAGGAAATATTTCTCGAACCCGACCTTTGCAAGATGCACCCATTTTCCGCTCGACGCCCAATTGACGTTGCGCGGCGGGATTTGAGGCTGAGCGACGAAGGCCACGCCGCCGTCGCCGAAATCGGCGAGGCAGATGGCGTTCCAGGTCGCCTCGTGGGTGGCTTCCTTGCCGTCGATCAAGTCCTTCAGGTTTTTCGCGATCGCCGCGATCATGGTCTCGATCATGAAGCCGGTCTTCGGGACCCCGACCGGAACCGGCGTCTTGCCGACCGGCGGGATGGCGACGCAGACCCCCAGCCCGAATATATTGCGGTGCGTGGGGTTGCGCTGGGTCTTGTCCACGAGGATGAAGCCGCGCGGATTCACCAGCCCCTCGACCCCCATGACGGCCTCGACGCCGCGGAAGCCCGGCAGCATCATGGAGAAGCCGAAGGGTACGTCGTGGGTGGCTTTCACCGCGCCGTCCTCGCCCACCTCCTCGACATGCATGACGCCGGATTCGATCTTCGGCACCCGCGCGTTTGTGATCCATTTGACGTGGCGGTTTCGGAGCTCGCTTTCGAGGAGGCCCTTGGTGTCGCCGACGCCGTCGAGGCCCAGATGCCCGATATAGGGCTCCGAGGTCACGAAGGTCATCGGCACGCGGTCGCGGATCTTGCGCCGCCTTAACTCGGTATCGAGGATGAAGGCGAATTCGTAGGCCGGGCCGAAGCATGACGCGCCCTGCACGGCACCGACCACGATCGGGCCGGGATTTTCGCAGAATTTGTCGAAAGCCTCGGCCGCCTTCACGGCATGATCGACATGGCAGACCGACTGGGTGAAGCCGTCGAGCGGCCCCAGGCCCTCGATCTCGTCGAAGGCAAGGTCCGGCCCCGTGGCGATGACCAGATAATCGTACGAAAGCGTCCGGCCGTCCTCGAGCTCCAGCTTGTTGTCCGCCGGGCGGACCTTCCTGGCGCCGACCGAGATGAACTCGATATGGCGCTTCTCGAAGATCTTTGGCAGCGATACCTCGATCGCCGAGCGGTCGCGCCAGCGCACGGCCACCCAGGGGTTCGACGGAACGAAATGGAACTTGTCGCCGCGCGAGACCACGGTGACGTCGGCTTTGCTGCCGAGCTCAGATTTGATCTCGAATCCGGCGATAACGCCGCCAAGTCCGGCGCCCAACACGATGATCCGCGGCATTTCGGCTGACATGGCTTGTCCTTTCCGCTTGCCAAAACGCGATGTTGCCCAAACTTTGAGCCAGTCGGCGCGCCGCAACTATGATTTAAATCATGGGCTGGATGGCTGACTGCGGCTTTATAGGCAAGCGCGGGAATGCGCTTGAAAGGAGCGGAGCTATGAGTGACGCGGAACGCGTGAAATCCATCAAAACCATGTCGCCGCAAGAGGTTAAGCAGGCGATAAGTGACCGGAAGATCGTCCTGATCGACGTCCGGGAGCCGGCCGAGTTCGCGGCCGAGCGGATTCACGGCGCGCTGCTCTTTCCGCTTTCGACCTTCGACCCGGCGGCGCTTCCCTCCGATATCGACCGGACGGTCGTGTTCCATTGCGGCTCGGGCAAGCGCTCGGCCGATGCGATCGAGCGCTGCCGTCGCGCCGGCTTGCCCCACGATGTCCATATGGAAGGCGGGATGATGGCCTGGAAGGCCGCGAAGCTGCCGACGGTCTCCCTCGACGTCGCGACCGGCCAGGTCCGGGACGTCCGCTAGACGAGAGAATCATGGTGCGTAACTTCGCTACACGCTTAGCTTTGGCGGCGGCCGTTTTAGGCCTGCTGAGCACCGCTGCATCGGCCGAGGAGTTTCACGTCACGGTCCGGCCGGTACCCGACCAGAAGGTGGTCGCGGCGACGGTGGTGACCAAGCGCATGGCCGAGGCCCGCGCCCGGATCGGCGGTACCCTGACCCAGCTCATGATCGACGAGGGCGACCACGTCTCCCAAGGCGATCCGGTCGGCATGGTGAAGGACAACCGCCTTGCCATGGAAACCCAGGCCTATGCTGCCCAGATCGCCGCTGCCCAGGCGGAATACGATCGCGCCAAGGCCGATTTCGCCCGCGCCAAGGAGCTTTACGAGAAGGGCGTCTACGCCAAGGCCCGGCTGGACCAGGCTCAGGCGGCCGCCGATTCGGCCGCGAGCGCTCTCGATGCCGCGAAGGCCCAGAAGGCCGCCTCGGCGGAGCTCGAATCGCAGGGAGAGATCGTCGCGCCGGCCTCGGGCATGGTGACCAAGGTGCTGGTGCCCAAGGGCTCGGTGGTGGTGGCCGGGCAATCGGTAGCGCAGATCACGGCGGGGCGGCTACTGCTCAGGCTCGAGCTGCCGGAACGTCAGGCCAAAGGGCTTCTGGTCGGCCAGGAGGTGACTCTTCTCGGCGACGAAACGGACGACGATCCGGTCGGCACCGGCGTGATCGAGCAGATCTATCCGTTGGTCTCCACGGGCCGTGTGAGCGTCGATGCGACGGTGGCCAAGCTCGACACCCAATTCATCGGCGAGCGGGTCAGGGTTGCCGTGACCCTCGGTCAGCGCGACGCCATCGTGATCCCCGCGGACTATGTGATCGTGCGCTCGGGCATCGATTACGTGAACCTCAAGCGGCCGGGCGGCAAGACCATCGACGTGCCGGTTCAGCGCGGGACGCCGATCGCGCTGCCCGATCTTCCCAACGGTCTTGAAATCCTCTCCGGGCTCAAATCCGGCGACGTGCTGGTGAAGCCATGAAGCTGGGGCTTTCCGGGCGCCTCACCCAGTTTACGATCAAGTCGCCCTTAACCCCGCTCTTCCTCCTGGCGGCGTTCGGCGTCGGCCTCCTGGCGCTGATCACCATCCCGCGCGAGGAGGAGCCGCAGATCAGCGTGCCGATGGTCGATATCCAGGTGCGCGCGGATGGGCTCAAGGCGCCGGACGCCGCCGAGCTCATCACCAAGCCCCTGGAAAACATCGTCAAGAGCATCCCCGGCGTCGAGCATGTCTACAGCCAGACCCGGGACGACCAGGTGCTGGTCACGGCGCGGTTCTTCGTCGGCACCAATGCGGATGATGCGGTGGTGCGGGTGCATGAGAAAATCCGGGCAAATTATGACCGCATTCCGGTCGGCATCCCCGAGCCTTTCATCGTCGCGCGCGGCATCAACGACGTGCCGATCGTCGTCCTCACGCTCTCGCCGTCGCCAGATGCCGCCGGTCGATGGACCGATCAGGCGCTTTACGACATCGCCGGTAAGCTTCGCGACGAGGTGACCAAGGTCGACGACGTCGGCCTCACCTTCGTCGTGGGCGGGCGGCCGGAGGAGATCAGAGTCGAGCCCGATCCCGCGCGGCTGGCGCTCCATAACGTCGCGCTCGGCACCTTGATCCAGACCATCCGCGAGGCCAATCGTACCTTCCCGGCGGGTGGGATCCGCCAGGACGATAAGGCGATGAACGTGCTCGCGGGCACGACCTTCTCCTCGCCCCACGATATCGGCCTTCTGACCGTGACCTCGGTGGACGGCAAGCCGGTCTATGTCCGGGACGTCGCCAAGGTCGATCCAGGCGCCGCGCCAGGATCAGGAGCGGGTGCGCCGTTTCGCGCGCGAAGGCGGACGGGAAATGGTCCGACGTGCCGGCCGTCTCCATCGCCATCGCCAAGCGGAGCGGGGCAAACGCCGTCGTCGTGGCGGACCATGTCTTCGAGCGGGTGAAGCTTCTTCAAGGCCAGCTGCTGCCGGCGGATCTCGAATGTCTCGGTCACGCGGAACTACGGCGAGACCGCGAACGACAAGGCGAACGAACTGCTGTTCCATCTCGGCCTTGCGACGCTTTCGATCGTCGTGCTGATCGGCTTTTCGATCGGCTGGAAGGAGGCGGGCGTTACCCTGGTCGTGATTCCGACCACGATTCTGCTCACGCTCTTCGCCTCGAATCTGATGGGCTACACGATCAATCGGGTCAGCCTGTTCGCGCTCATCTTCTCGATCGGCATTCTGGTCGACGATGCGATCGTCGTGATCGAGAATATCCACCGCCACTGGAGCATGGGCGACAAGCGGAGTCCGATCGAGGCGGCGATCCATTCGGTGGCCGAGGTCGGCAATCCGACCATCGTCGCGACCTTGACGGTGATCACCGCGCTTCTGCCGATGATGTTCGTCTCCGGCCTGATGGGCCCCTATATGGCGCCGATTCCGGCCAATGCCTCGGTGGCGATGCTGTTTTCCTTCTTCGTCGCGGTGGTGGTCGCGCCTTGGCTGATGGTGCGCATCGCGCATTCGAAGAAGCTCGCCGCGCGCAATCATACCGGCCATGACGAAGGCAGGCTCGGCGCGCTTTACCGCCGGGTCGCCGAGCCCATCATCCGGACCCGAAGGCGGGCAGGGCTGGTTCCTCGCGGGCGTCGGCATCGCGACCGTTGCGGCCTGCATGCTGTTTGTCACCAAGACCGTGACGGTGAAGCTGCTGCCGTTCGACAACAAGTCCGAGCTGCAAGTCGTGGCCGATCTGCCGGAAGGCGCGACCCTGGAAGATACCGAACGCGCGCTGGTCGAAGCCGCCAATCGGGTCAAGACCGTGCCGGAGGTGATGTCGGTCGATGCCTATGTCGGCACGGCCGCGCCGTTCAATTTCAACGGGCTCGTGCGCCACTACTATCTTCGAAGCGGGCCGGAAATCGGCGAGTTGCAGATCGAACTGCAGCCCAAGGGCGATCGCTCTCGCACCAGCCATGAGATCGCGCTCGACGTCCGCAACAAGCTGTCGGACGTGAAACTGCCCGACGGACGGCGTTCTGAAGGTCGTCGAGGTGCCGCCTGGGCCGCCGGTCATCTCGACGTTGCTGGCGGAGATCTACGGCCCGACCGCGCCGATCCGGCGCGAGACGGCGCTCGAGGTCGAGAAGATCTTCAAGTCGGTCCCTTACATCGTCGATGTCGACAACAGTTTCGGTGTGCAGCCGGCCGCGGCTTCAGGATCACGCGAGGACCGCGACCAGATCGAATTCTTCGGCCTGTCGGACCAGGAAGATCTTCGATTCCATCGGCGCGATCATGAACGGCGAGGTGGTCGGCTATTCCCATCGCGGCGAGGACCGCACGCCGCTCGAAATCTCCGTCCGCCTGCCGCAATCGGACCGCACCTGGAGCCGTCGCTTGGCCACGACGCCCGTCGCCGTCGCCCAGACGCCCGAGGGGCCGAAGCTGATCGAGCTCGGCGAGATCGTCCAGGCCTCGGAGCAGCCGGGGTCCTATCCGATCTACCGCCGCGACGGGCGCTATGCCGAAATGGTCACGGCCGAGCTTGCCGGCGAATACGAGGCGCCGATCTACGGCATGCTGGCCGTCGACAAAGGCATCGAGAAGCACGACTGGGGGAAGCTCCAGAAGCCGGATATCCGATTCCACGGCCAGCCCGAGGACGAGTCGCCATTCGACGCTGCTATGGGACGGCGAATGGGAGATCACCTATGTCACCTTCCGCGACATGGGCGCGGCGTTCGGCGTGGCGATCGTCGGGATCTATATCCTGATCGTGGCGCAGTTCGGCAGCTTCAAATTGCCGCTCGTCATCATGACCCCGATCCCGCTGACCCTGATCGGCATCATGATCGGCCACATGCTGTTCGGCGCGCCGTTCACCGCGACCTCGATGATCGGCTTCATCGCGCTCGCCGGCATCATCGTCCGAAACTCGATATTGCTGGTCGATTTCATCCGGCACAGCCACCATCCCGAGCGCCCTCTGCGCGAGACGCTGCTCGAGGCCGGCGCGATCCGCTTCAAGCCGATCCTGCTGACGGCGCTTGCCGCCATGATCGGCGCGGCGGTGATCCTGTTCGACCCGATCTTCCAGGGCCTCGCGATCTCGCTGCTGTTCGGCCTGGCGTCCTCGACGGTGCTGACGGTGCTGGTGATCCCGGCCGTCTATGTCGTGCTGCGGGACGACGGAAAGCCGTTGAAGTCCTAGCCCGCCAGCGCCCTGTAGGCGATATAGACCGCGACCAACAGCACGACGACGGCAAACAGAGTCCGCGCCAATCTCACCCGATTGACGAGCTTGACCGCCGCCCAGAGGCCCGGTGCGATGCCGAGGATGCCGCCGCCGACGAGGCAGAGGACCAGCCGCCAGTCCACCAGCCCGGAGATCGCGTAGTTCGCCGAGGTCGTGCCGCCGAACAGGGCGACCGAGACGAGGGACGAAGCGGCGGCATTGGCGAGGGTCATGCCGCTGGCCAGCATCAAGCCGGGCACGATCAGGAAGCCGCCGCCGATGCCGAAGAAGCCCGCGACGAAGCCGGTCAGCGCGCCCGAGCGGCGCGAGCTTCGCCATGATCTGCCAGTTCATCCGGACCTGCGGGTCGCCCTCGGATTTCGGCTTACGCAGCATCGAGAGCGCGATCGCGGCCATGGCGAGCGAAAACAGGAACAGGAGATGCTCGCCGTTGGTGGCCTTGGCGACGGTCGAGCCCGCGAGCGAGCCCAAGAGCCCGACCACGGCGAAGGCGGTCGCGCAGGGCCATTTCACTTTGTGCTCGCGCCAATGGCCGACAAGGCTGACGAGCGCGCTGATCGCCACCGCCGCCGCCGAGGTCCCGATGGCGATATGGGTGTCCGTCACGCCGACGGCATAGATCAGCAGCGGCGCGGCCAGCACCGACCCGCCGCCGCCGAACAGAGCCAGCAAAAATCCCACCGCCACGCCGCTGACGATCGCGACGATGATGGCGCCGATTCCGAGCTCGATCATGGGCGGAAGGTTACGCCGGGGGCGGGGCAAAGGCGAATGATTGCGATCATGGGAGTGTGGCGAGACGGAATGCGGCCCAGCGATCCCCTTACCCAGCGCTCTCGTCGGTCAATGGCCGACAGGGTAGAGGGATGCGCTGACGCCGTGAATCCGAGACTAGTCGCCACCCGACCGGCAATCGCATTGATTTATTATGACCGCAATGCTTTACTCGGCACGACGCTGTCGTTAGGGAATTTTGGTCGCCTGCGTACCCTTGCCGGCCGGGGAAAGGGGCGGAGCCATAACAAAGCGTAAATCGATCTCTCTTGGAAGCCCTTATGCGGCGGCCCTCGTCGTGGCGGCGGTTCTCATCGGATCGTGCTCGAAGGAATTGGGAGAGGCCGGCGGGTCCGCACAGGCCATGGGTGCCGCCTCGACGACCATAGCGGTTGAGGGCGGTAAAGTCATGGGTGCCGTCTCGGACGGCGTGTTGTCGTTCAAGGGCATTCCGTTCGCCGCGCCGCCGGTCGGTGCGCTGCGTTGGCGCCCGCCGCAGCCTGTAGAGCCGTGGCAGGGCGTCAAGGAGACAACTGGATTTGTGGCGGACTGCATGCAGGGACCTTGGGGACGCGGCCCATCGCCCTTGCGCACCACGCCGGCCGAAGATTGCCTTTATCTAAACGTTTGGCGTCCGGCTCAGTCCGACGGCAAGAAGCTCCCGGTTATGGTGTGGATTTATGGTGGCGGCTTCGTCAATGGCGGCTCCTCGCATTGCGAGATCTTGACGGCAGTCGGTTTGCCAAGCAGGGCGTCGTTCTCGTGAGCTTCAATTACCGGCTCGGGCGTTTCGGTTTCTTCGCCTTCCCGGCGCTTACTCAGGAAGCAAAGGCAGAGGGCGAGCCCACCGGCAACTATGCCTTTATGGATCAGATTGCGGCCCTCAAATGGGTGAAGGCGAACATCGCGGCGTTTGGGGGTGATCCCGACAATGTCACGATCTTTGGCGAGTTCGCAGGCGGTGAATCCGTGCTCGCGTTGTACACCTCGCCCGCCGCTCGCGGTTTGTTCGTCAGGGCGATCTGCGAATCCGGGAGTGGCCGAGGCTACCTTCAGGGCGGGCTCGCGCTGAGCGATCCTGGCCCGAACGGCCAGCCTTCGGCGGAACAGGTCGGCGTGGCGATGGCCGAGAGCCTGGGCGTGGACGGGACGGACGCAGCGGCGCTCGCCGATCTGAGGGCGGTTTCAGCGGACAAGTTCGCCGCCGACCTCGGCATGGGGAGCATTTCTCAGTCCGCTCAAACCTATGTCGGTGGCCCGATCCAAGACGGCATGATCGTCACCGGCCCGCCTGAAGACGCGCTTAGGGCCGGGACGGAAGCGCCCGTGCCGCTGATCATCGGAGCGACCAATGCGGATATGGCCTTGAACGCCGCCAAGACCCTGGACGATGCGCTGGCGCCGTTCGGCTCTCATGCCGCTGAAGCTCGTGAAGCCTATGACTCCGACAATACCGGCGATGTAACCGTCGTTGCGAATAAGATCGCCTCGGACAGGACCATGGTCGAGCCGGCTCGTTTTGTGGCTCGCATCGTCGCGTCACAAGGCCGCCCAGCCTATGTCTTCCGCTTCTCTTATGTCGCAAAGTCGGTGCGCGACCAGCAGCCCGGCGCGTGGCACTCCAGTGAAATTCCTTACGTATTCGATACTCTCGCCGCCGAGTATGGGGACAAAGTCACGCCGGAGGACGAGGCCATCGCCAAGGCCGCCAACACCTATTGGGCCAATTTCGCCAAGACCGGCGATCCCAACGGCGCAGGGCTTCCAGAATGGCCGACGATGACGGCCAGCGGCGATTCCATATTGGACTTCGCGGAACAGGGTCCGAAAGGCGAGGTCGACCCGTGGGCGAAGCGGCTGGATCTGACTGCGATGACTTACGACAAGGTGGACCAGCCGTCCGAGACGATAAGTGCCGGAGAGCATCAGAAATAGAGCCCCAGATTGATGTTGATGCGCCGGTTCCAACCGGTGTCGGTGCCGGGCCCGAGGGCTTGGGTGAAATTGGGACCGATCCAGCGGCCGGACTTGAAATCGACATGGGGCGCGATGGTGTCGAATTCCCAGCCGGCAAGCGGGAATTTGCGTCGGCGCGTCTTCCAGGCCTTGTCGAGATAATTGACCCGAAGCGCGCCGCCAAATCCGTCGTTATCCCGTCATGTTACCTTTGACTAACGATTGAGGCCTAGCCTGTATCCCATGATCAGGTTGATCGCATCCTCAGCGTCGCTGGCCATCGCGATGACGTTCCTGGCCTCAATGTCGCCCGCAACGGCCGCGGAGACGGCCGTTGCGCCCAATCGGTTCGATCGGTTCCCGTCCAAACCCGGAAGCCAGATCGAGCTCATCCGCAAATTACCTTCGGATACTTGGCTCGATCTCGGTCAGCCGGCGGCAGATCCGAAATGGGGCCGTGCGCGGGGGCGGACTTGGACGTCCGCGATGCCCTTCGCGCCGTCACTAGGCCTCGCCTTCTTGTATGGCGAGGGCAAACATGGCTGGTGGAACGAGCAGAACGGCCGATACATGGACGATCTCTGGGCCTATGACGTCATGGCCAATCGCTGGGTGAACGTCTATCCGGGCACCGATATCAACAATCCGCCCAAACTCGTCGTCAGGAGCGACGGCCTGCCGGCCCTGGAGAACGGCGATGCCATTCCGATCGGGCAGATCGGTCACGGCTACGCGATGACGACCTGGGATCCCGATCGCAAGGCTTTGTATTCCTTGCCATCGGTCGAGCATTTCATCAGAAAAGCTCTCCCGGAAATCGCTGCATTTTATGACCGGGCCTACGACAAGCTGGAACATGTCAGCCTGAGCCCATGGATCTATGACCTCAAAGCGGACAAGTGGGAGCGCCATCGGTCACAAGGCATCTCCCCGGAAAGCGATAAGGGTGCGGTTGCGCTCTACATTCCGACGCTGAAGAAGGTGTTCGTGCGATCAGACGAAGAAATCTGGCTGTACAACCCGGCGATCAATACATGGCAGTCCATGACGCCGTCCGGCCCGCCGCCGCCGTTCGGAATGGATACACCGGCCTGCTATGATTCCAAGCGCGACCGCGTCTACCTCATCGGCGGGAAGTATCCCGAGGTGAAGGAGCGGAAACGCCTTCTGGATTTATGACGTTCAATCGAACCGTTGGATCGACCCGGAACCAGCCGGCAAGCCGGGGGCGACAACCGACTATTCGACCAACCGGGCCATGATGCACTACGACGTGGCCAACGACGTCGTCCTGTTGGTGCGCTATGCGGACGACGACCGTGGCATCTCCGCCTACTCGCCTGCCACCAACACATGGACTTCAGTCGCGGATCATCTGCCCGGCATTTGGCCCGACGATTATAAGGGCCACGCGTCGAGCGGCTTCTACGACCCGGCCCTCAATGCCCATTTCTTCCATGTCGCCGGGGACAGTCGGGACAATGGGATCATCCTCGTCTATCGCTACGGCGCAAACCGGAATTCCCCTTGATGTCCGACGCCATTCTCTGAAAGAGTGGCGACCGACGGGCAAAATGCCGGAAATGAGGGGAGGGGATGGGCCATTCCCGACGCGATTTCATCATGATGGCGGGTGCAGCGACCGGCGCTCTGGCGGGCTCGCGGGTGCGGGCCGACGAGGACAAGCGGCCTGTGCTCGGGCTGATCTTTCCGCCGGCCAAACGCGGCGCGCCGGAGGAGGGGCTGGAGATGTACGGCTCCCAGATCCGCTTCGTCACCACCGGGCTCGGCCTCAAGACCATGACGCCCGACGGCTATGACGCCGTGATCGACCAGATCGGCCCGGCGGCCAAGGAATTGGCCGGCGAAGGCGCCCAGGCCGTCGTTCTGATGGGCACGTCGCTTGAGCTTCTACAAGGGCGCCGCGTTCAACGACATGCTGACCCGAGACAATGCAAAGAGGCGTCCGGTCTTGCCCGCGGTTACCATGAGCACCGGCATCATCGAAGGCCTGCGCGCGGTCGGCGCTCATCGGATCGCGGCGGCGACCGCCTATAACGACGAGGTAAACGGCCGGCTTCGCGCCTTCCTGGAGGAATCCGGCTTCGAGGTCGTGCGGGTTCAGGGCCTCGGGACTCGAAAAGGTCGAGGATGTCGACAGCGTCACCCAGCCGCAGCTCATCGATTTCGGCGCGAAAGTTTTCGAGGCGGCCGAAGGGCGCGGATTCGATCCTCGTCTCCTGCGGCGGCCTACGGACCCTCGAAATCCTCGCGCCGCTGGAGGATCGCTGCAAGGTTCCGGCGGTTTCCAGCATGCCTCACGCGCTCTGGGCCGGGCGTGCGGCTTCTGGGCCTCAGCGGCCGCGCGCCGGGTTTCGGGTCGCTGCTTTCAAGAGGATAGAGGCCCGAGCCGCGCCGTTTCGTCCCGTCTTTAGCCGAAAAAAGGCAAAACTCACCCGCTCTTCCCTGATTTTAATCAGGGTTTTTCAGGGGGGACGTGAGAAAATCCCTTGACTATAAGCCCGTGCAATTGCAAGTCATTCACAATAAGAGTTGTATTCTGCCGCCGTGAGTAAGGTCGTGGAGTTGAATGTATTGAGTCTCGGACAGATGGGGCGGGTCGCCGGTTTTGACGGCGCCGACGCGGAGCTGGAGACCAAGCTGCGGGAGATCGGCTTTGCCGAGGGCGACGAAGTGGAAGTTCTCCATCGCGGGCTTTTTGGCGGGACGCCGGTCTCGGTGAGGCTTGCGCGCACGATCATCGCGCTGCGGCGCAAGGAAGCTGCGGCCATCCTGGTGGAAGTGGACGAATGACCGCATTGCGTCTGGCTTTGGTCGGCGCGCCGAACAGCGGGAAATCGACGCTGTTCAACGGCCTGACGGGCGGCCGCGCCAAGGTCGCAAACTATCCGGGCGTCACGGTCGAGCGCCGGGTCGGCCAATTCACCACGCCCGCCGGCCGCTCCATCGAGCTGATCGATCTCCCCGGGATTTACGGCCTCGCGGCCCGCTCGCGCGATGCCGAGATCGCCGATCCATGCGCTGGTCGGGCAGATGGCGGGCGAGGAGCCGCCGGATGCGATGCTGGTCCTGGTCGAGGCGGCCATCCTGCGCACCCATCTTCATTCCGTGCTGGAACTGGTGAGCCTCGGCCGGCCGATGGTGCTGGCGCTCAACATGATCGACCTTGCGGAGCGCGACGGGGTCAAGATCGACATCGAGGCGCTGGAGCGGCGGCTCGGCATTCCGGTCGTGGCCTGCCGGGCGACGCGCTCGGCCGGCCGCGCCGCGCTTCTCGCCCGGCTCGACAAGGAGCTGGAACGGATCGAGCCGGGCAACGCCCAGGTGCTGCAGATCCCGCGGCTGGATATGAAGTCGCTTCAGCGCGAGGCGCGCTCGATCGCCAAGGAAGCGATCGTTTTCGAGCCGCCCTTGAACAAGGTGACGCGGGCGGTCGACTCGGTCGTGCTCCATCCCCTGGCTGGGCCGCTGATCCTCGCGGGCCTGCTTATTCTTGGTTTTCCAGGCGGTCTATGCCTGGTCGAGCCTGCCGATGGATGCGATCGACGGCGGCTTCACCGCGCTCCAAGGCCTGGTCAAGACCGAGCTGCCGTCGGGCTGGTTCACCAGCCTGATCGCCGACGGCATCATCGCGGGCGTCGGCAGCGTGCTCGTCTTCGTGCCCCAGATCATCGTCCTTTTCGCCTTCATTCTGATCCTCGAGGCCTCGGGCTATATGTCCCGCGCGGCCTTCCTGTGCGACGAACTGATGGCGCGGGTCGGGCCTGAACGGCCGCTCGGTGATCCCGCTTCTCTCAAGCTTCGCCTGCGCGATCCCCGGCATCATGTCGACCCGCGCGATCGAGGGCGAGCGCGACCGGCTCACCACCATCCTGATCGCCCCGATGATGACCTGCTCGGCGCGCCTGCCGGTCTACTCCATGATGATCGGCGCCTTCATCCCGCGCCGAGGGATCGGTCCGTTCAATCTCCAGGGCCTCGTGTTGTTCGCGCTTTATGCCGCGGGGGTCGTCAGCGCGATCGGCGTCGCCTTCGTGCTGCGCCGGACGGTGACCAAGGGCAAGGCCCAGCCGCTGCTGTTGGAACTGCCGACCTATAAGCTGCCCGATCTCAAGACGTTCCTTCTGGATCTCTGGCACCGGGTCGAGGCGTTCCTCAAGCGTGCCGGCACCATCATCGCCAGCGTCGCCGTGGCGCTCTGGTTCCTGGCGAGCTACCCGGTGACCCCGGCTGGGGTCAGCGGCAGCTTCGCGGGCATGATCGGCCGTCTCCTGGAGCCGATCCTGGCCCCGATCGGCTTCAACCTGCAGATCGCCATCGCCCTCGTGCCCGGCATGGCGGCCCGCGAGGTCGTCGTCGCGGCGCTCGGCACGGTCTATTCGCTGCAGGGCACCGACGATCAGGTCTCTCACGGCCTCGCCAGCGTTCTCCAGCACGCCTGGAGCCTGCCCACGGCCCTCGCGTTCCTGGCCTGGTACGTCTTCGCGCCCCAGTGCCTGTCGACCTTGGTGGTGGCCAAGCGGGAGATGAACTCCTGGAAATGGACCGCCTTCATGTTCGGCTACCTCTTCGTGCTGGCCTATGTCGCGGCGGGCGTTACCTTCTGGGTGGCCACGGCGCTCTCGGCCTAGCTGCCAAACCCGTCATTGCGAGCCCGTAGGGGCGCGGCAATCCAGCTTGCCTGGATCGCCACAGTGCTTCGCGTCTCGCGATGACGGTGGTTTTTGCCCCAAGCGTCTGGACGTCATCGCCCGGTAAAACTACTGTGGCTAAGTCTGGATTCGCGACTAAAATGCCTCGGCGATTCCTTCTCAGATTCACCGCCATTTCCCGGGGGAGGTGCACCATGGCAGCAGACGGCATCGGCGCGCGCCTGAAGCGCAAGGAAGATTTCCGGTTTCTGACCGGCCACGGCCGCTATACCGACGATATCGCGCTCCCCGGACAGACTTACGCCGTCTTCGTCCGCAGCCCCCATGCCCATGCCAACGATCAAATCGGTAAATTCGAAGGCCGCGCTGGCCTCGCCGGGCTGCCTCGGCGTCTATGTGAACGCCGATATGGAAGCCGCCGGGATCAAGGGCGGGCTGCCCGCCGGCTGGCAGATTACCAATATCGACGGGACGGGCATGCGCACCCCTGTCCATCCGATCCTCGCCAAGGGCAAGGTCCGCTGGGTCGGCGAGCCGGTCGCGATCGTGGTGGGCGAGACCAAGGCCGCCGCGGAAGCCGCCGCCGAGGCCGTCGAGATCGATTACGAGGAACTGCCCGCCGCGGTCGATCCCGCCACTACTTGCGATGACGGCAAGCCGCAAGTCCATGAAGAGGCGCCCGGGAATTACGCCTTCGATTGGTCGCTCGGCGAGGAAGGGCCGGTGAACGACGCGCTCGCCAAGGCCGCGCATGTCACCAAGCTCAAGATCATCAACAACCGCCTGGTCCCCAACGCCATGGAGCCGCGCGCCGCAATCGGCGACTACAGCATCGGCATGGACCAGTACACGATCTACACCACCAGCCAGAACCCGCATCTCGCCCGGCTCGTGATCGCCGCCTTCGTCGGCCTCGCGACCGAAGACAAGATCCGCATCATCGCGCCGGATGTCGGCGGCGGCTTCGGGTCCAAGATCTGCATCTACCCCGAGGAAGTGGCCTGCGCCTTCGCCTCGAAGCAGGTCGGCCGGCCGGTCAAATGGGCCGCCGAGCGCTCGGAAAGCTTCCTCACCGACACCCACGGCCGCGACAACGTGACCGAGGTCTCGATCGCCTTCGACAAGGATCACAAGATCCTGGCGCTCCACGAATACACGATCGCCAATCTCGGCGCCTATGCGAGCCTGTTCGGCACCGTCACGCCGACCTATACCCACACGCCGCTGCTCTCCGGCCAGTATGTGATCCCGCACATCTATTCCCATGTGAAGGGCGTCTATACGAATACCTCGCCGGTCGATGCCTATCGCGGCGCCGGGCGCCCGGAGGCGACCTATATCGTCGAGCGGCTGATGGAGACCGCGGCGCATGAGCTGGGCATGGACCCGGCCGAATCTGCGGCGGAAGAATTTCATCCACGACTTCCCCTATCAAACGCCGGTGCTGATGTCCTACGACGTCGGCGATTACGACGCGCATCTCGACCGGGCGATCGAGCTCGGCGACTACAAGGGCTATGACGCCCGCAAGGCCGCGTCGGAAAAGGCCGGCAAGATCCGCGGCATCGGCATGTGCTGCTATATCGAGGCCTGCGGCGTCGCGCCGTCGGCGGCGGTGGGCGCGCTCGGCGCGGGCGTCGGGCCTGTGGGAAAGCGCGGATATCCGCTTCAATCCGACCGGCCAGGTGGTGGTCAACACCGGCACCCACAGCCACGGCCAGGGCCACGAGACGACCTTCGCCCAGCTCATCTCGTCCAAGCTCGGCGTTCCGGTCGGATCAGGTCGAGATCGTGCATGGCGATACCGGCCGCACGCCCTTCGGCCTCGGCACCTATGGCTCGCGCTCGCTGCCGGTCGGCGGCTCCGCCATCTTCAAGGCGGCGGACAAATTGATCGCCAAGGGCCGCAAGATCGCGGCGCATTTGCTCGAAGCCGCCGAGCAGGACATCGAGTTCGAGGACGGCAAGTTCCGGGTCCAGGGCACCGACCGCGAGAAGACGATCCAGGAGATCGCCTTCGCCGCCTATGTGCCGCACAATTTCCCGGCCGATATGGAGCCGGGCTTCGAGGAGACGGCGTTCTACGATCCGCTGAACTTCACCTTCCCCTCCGGCACGCAGATCTGCGAGGTCGAGATCGACCCCGATACCGGCGTCGTCACCATCGACCGGTTCACGGCGGTGGACGATTTCGGCAACATCATCAATCCGATGATCGTCGAGGGGCAGGTCCATGGCGGCATCGCCCAGGGCGTCGGCCAGGCGATGCTGGAAGAACTGCGTCTACGACATGGAAAGCGGGCAGCTCGTCACCGGCTCCTATATGGACTATTGCATGCCGCGCGCCGTCCGATTTCCCGGATCTCAAGATCGACTTCACCGTGACCGAGAACCCGAGCAACCCCTTGGGCGTCAAAGGCTGCGGCGAAGCCGGTGCGATCGCCGCCCCGGCCGCCTTCATGAACGCCGTGGTGAACGCCATCGGCGTCGACATGCAAATGCCCGCCACGCCCCAGAAGGTCTGGCAGGCGCTGCACTCGAAAGACATCAAGCAGGCAGCGGAATAGGGGAGACTGCGCCCGGCCGTGACGACGATCGTCTGTCTCGGCTGGGGCTCCCTGATCTGGAGCCCGCGCACGCTCCCCGTGAAGGGCGCGTGGCACGAGGACGGCCCGTTTCTCCCGATCGAATTCTCCCGCCAGGCCGCTGACGGCCGCATCACCCTCGCCATCACACCGGGCGCGCCGCGCATTCCGGTGCTGTGGGCC
Source organism: uncultured Alphaproteobacteria bacterium (assembly GCA_963732795.1). Lineage (GTDB taxonomy): Bacteria > Pseudomonadota > Alphaproteobacteria > CAVTAV01 > CAVTAV01 > CAVTAV01. The sequence continues at coordinate 182,865 of CAVTAV010000003.1, forward strand.
GAGCTTGCCGTAGAGTCGCTGCATGATGCCGTCTCGGAGCTCGGCTACCGCGAAGGCATCCCGCCGGAATACTGGCCCGCGCATGTGGGACTCTGGCAACCCGGCCTCAGCTTTGCCCAAGAGCAGGCCGACGTGATCGCCGCGTGGGGCGAGGAGCGGGGCTTCGACGGCGTGGTGTGGACGGCGTTACCGACGGGGTTCAAGGACGCGCGAGGGACGGTGCCGACATTGCATGACGTCCTGACCTATCTTCGAGGCCTTACGGGGGAATCCCTCCACAAGGCCGAGGAATATATCCGCAAAGCTCCGGCGCAGACTCGCACGCCGTATCGCACCGCAATCGAGGAAGCGCTCGGCTGGACCCCGTCTTAGTGGCGATCTCGGCCTTCTCTCAAGCCGTCGCCCCAGCGGAGGCTGGGGCCCAGTATGTTTGGGGACGTGTTTCCGTCGGACGCCCACTGGATGCCCGCCTGCGCGGGCATGACGATGGAGAGATGATGCCCCGTTCGTCTTGAGCGTGTCGAAGGATGCGTGCCCCGGGATGGGCGAGCGGGCTTCGACGGGCTCAGCCCGAACGGTGGCGATGCTACTCCGCCGCCGCGTAGAGCTCCTCTGGCGTTTCCTTCTCGATCTTCTCGATCGCCGCCCGCTTCGGCGCCCTCAGCAGGGGCACCAGGGGCAGGAGAATGAAGACCATCCACATCATCAGCTTGAAGTCGTCGAGATAGGCGATGGTGACGGCCTGCTTGGTGACGGCGGCGTTCAACATATTGAGGACGCCGACGTTCGAGCCGGCCATGGCTTCGCCGGCGCGGTCGAGGATCTCGCGCGTGTTGCCGAAATTCAGCATGTGCGAGGCGAGGTCGGCATGGGCGATCTGGGTGTTGCGGGCGAGGAGGGTGGTGACGATCGAGATGCCGATGCTGCTGCCGATATTGCGCATCAGGCTCATCATCGAAGTGCCCTCGTTGCGGTAGGCTGACGGGAGCGTCGTGAAGGCGAGCGTGCTCAAGGGAACGAACACGAAGCCCATGCCGAAGCCCTGGATCATGCCGGTATAGACGATGGGCCAGAGTCGGCATGTCGCCGGTGAAGCCGGTCATCTGATACATCGAGATCGCGATGAGGCTGAGGCCGAACAGGATCATCAGGCGCCCGTCCGATCTTGCCTATCAGCCGGCCGACCACGAACATCGACAGCATCGTCCCCATGCCGCGCGGCGCCATGACGAGGCCGGCGGTCAGCACCGGATAGCCCATCAGCGTCTGCAGGTAGGGCGGCAGCAGCGCCATATTGGCGAGGATCAGCACGCCGAAGAAGAAGATGAGGACGAGCGGCCGCCGCATAATTCCGGTCCAGGAACAGGTGCGGCTCGAGAAACGGGTGCTCGGTCGTCAGGATGTGGACGATGAACAGATAGAAAGCCAGTCCCGCGATCGCGAGTTCGGCAATGATCTCCCAGGACGAGAACCAGTCCAGAAGCTGGCCGCGGTCGAGGAAGAGCTGCAGCGAGCCGATCGCAGATGCTCAACAGCGCGAAGCCGATGAAGTCGAACCGGCGCGTCTTGTTGAGCGGCGTCTCGCGGAAGAACGCTGCCACGCCGAAGGCCGCCGCGATACCGACCGGCACGTTGATGTAGAACACCCAGCGCCAGGAGAAGTATTCGGTGAGATAGCCGCCGAGCGTCGGCCCAAGGATCGGGCCGAGCATCACGCCGACGCCCCACATCGCCATGGCCTGACCGTGGCGCTCTTGCGGATAGATGTCGAGAAGCACGGCTTGAGCGATCGGCACCAGCGCCGCGCCGAAGATGCCCTGCAGGACCCGGAACATCACGATCTCGCTCAGGTTCTGCGCGAGCCCGCACAGCGCCGAGGATGTCGTGAAGCCGATGATCGCGATCAGGAAGATCCGCTTGCGGCCCAGCCGCGAGGCCAGAATGCCGGTCGGCGCGGTCATGATCGCGGAGGCGACGATATAGGAGGTCAGGATCCAGGCAGCCTGCTCCTGCGTCGCGCTCAACGCGCCCTGGATATGCGGCAGGGCGACGTTGGCGATCGTCGTATCCAGGGCCTGCATCACCGTCGCCAGCATCAGGCTGATGGTGATCATGCCCCTATGGGCGGGATTCCCTTCCATGGCGCGAGTCTCTAGCCCAGGGTGTTCCTTGCGACGGCGGTTTTGGGCGGCTCAGAGCCGGGCCAATGCGGGTAAAAGCCCGTGTCGATGGTGACGTTCGTGCTCATGCCGGCGCGGAGCCGCATCTCGTCGGACTTGCGGTCGACCGCGATCCTCACCGCGATGCGCTGCACGACCTTCACCCAGTTGCCGGTCGAATTCTGCGCCGGCAGGACCGAAAACTCAGACCCGGTCGCCGGGCTGATGCTCTCCACCGTACCGGTCCATTTATGGCCCGGATAGGTGTCCACCTCGATGGTGACCGGCTGGCCCGGCTTGACGCTGGTGAGCTGGGTTTCCTTGTAATTCGCCTCGATCCAGACGTCGTTGGAGCCGACCATGTTGAACTGGGGCACGCTGGCGCGGGCATAGTCGCCGACATGGGGCGCGGTGCCGACGATGCCGTCGGCGGGCGCGCGAACCGTGGTGCGCTGGAGGTCGAGCTCGGCCTTCTTCAGAGCAGCCGCGGCGGCCTTCACGCCGGACTGGTTCTCCGGCGCGATATTGGGATCGCCGTCGAGCTGGGCGACATACTGGTTGGCCTGCTCGCGGAAGCTGGCGATGTCTTGCTGGGCCGCGTCGCGCTGGCTCGCTACCTGGTCGAGCGCGGATTGCGAGAAGGCGGTGCTGTTCTTGAGCGCGACCATGCGACGGTATTGTTTGTCGGCATAGTCCGCCAGCACCTTCGCCTTCTGCATGTCGGTGATCTCTTGGGCGTATTCGGCCTTGAGATTCATGACCTCGGACGTGGCGGTGGCGAGGTCGGCCTGGGCCTTGGCGACTGCGATCTCGTAATTCGTCGGGTCGATCGTGAACAGGACGTCGCCCTTTTTCACCGGCTGGTTATCGCCGATATTGACCGTCAGAATCGTGCCGGTCACTTCCGGCGTCACCAGGATCTTGGCGGCCTTGATATAAGCGTTGTCGGTCCCGACATAGCGGCCGCTGGTCAGATAGAACCACGCGCCGGTGGCGGCCACGGCAATGATGCCGACGGCCATGAGCACATGCCTGACCACGCGTCGGCGGCGCGGCGGCACTTGTTGTTCTTGGGTCACTTACTGTCTCCTGTGGAGCAGTCGGCGATAAGGTTTTCGCGGACCGTCTCCAGGGTTCGAAGCAGCTGATCTCTTGCGTCCCGCGGCACGCCGGCAAGCGCGATGGCCTGGGTCTCGTCGGCGCGCTGCCACAGTTCGTCGAGGATCGGCTGGGCTTTCTCGGTCAAATACACATTCACGGCACGGCGGTCGGTGGGGTCCCGACGGCGTTCGACCCATCCGGCCGCTTCCATGCGGTCGATCAGACGGGCGACGCTAATGGGCTGCATTTCGAGGACTTCGGCGATCTGCGCCTGCTTCGCGCCTTCATCGATCGCGATGCGCGCCAACAGCCGCCATTGGGCCTGGGTCAAGCCTAGGCTCTGGACTCGTCGATTGAAATTCCGCCGCAGCAGCCGGGCCGTGTCGTTCAGCATGAAGCCGAGCGTCAGGCGGGGCCCGTTCCGGGGATGTGTTTTAGCGGCAGGGGCGGCGGTCATGGGACGTCCTCGAGATTCTCTAAGCTTATATATAATATATATGCTTACAATATATTTGCACACAAACGTGCGTCAAGAAGGGGGTGAAAATAAATTTTTGCGCTTTGAATCAGTAGGTTAAGCCATCATCTGGCCGTCATCGCGAGGCCCGAAGGGCCGTGGCGATCCAGACTTCCTGGATTGCTTCACCCCCCTTCAGAGGCTTCGCAATGACGGAGCGTTTGGCCTAAATCAGTCGCTTCCCGCCGAATTGCTTGAGCCAAGCGGGGATGGCGTCGCGGTTCGCCACGAATTTGGGGACTTCGCCCCTGAGGACCGCCATGATGTTCTCATTCACGACCGGGATCGCGAGCTCGAGCCCGGTTCCGGCGTTTCCGGCGACCATATGGGGCGAAAGCAGGACCTTGTCGCCAAGGCTCAGGAGCGGGGTCTGCGGGTCGGGCGGCTCCATGGGGAGGACGTCCAGCGCGGCAGCCTTGATCCGGTCTTTGGACAAGGCCTCGTACAGCGCATCGCCGTCGACGATCGGCCCGCGCGCGGTGTTGATCAGCACCGCGCTCTCTTTCATCAGGGCCAATTGCTCGGCGCCGACAAGCCCCCGGGTCTCCTCGGTCAGATTGCAATGGATCGAGACCACGTCCGATTCCATCAGCAAGGTTTCGAGATCGACCCGCTGGACATTGTGGCGCGCGAACACCGCGTCCTCGACATAGGGGTCGCAGGCCATGAGCTGCACGCGCCAGGGCACCAGCAAATCGGCGAAGCGGATCCCGATGCGGCCGAAGCCGATAATGCCGATCTTGAGGCCGGGGAAATTGTCGATCCGCCGCGCGCCGACGAAGGTTCCAAGAAAGGCGTCGTCCCGCCAGCCGCCGGCCTTCACGTGCCGGTCGCGCTCGCGCACCTGTTTCAGCACGGCGAGCATCATCGCCATGGTGCCTTCGGCGACGCCGCCCCAATTGTTCTCGGTCGGGCTGTGCACGACGAGGATGCCGCGCTCGGTCGCGCCCGCCACATCCACATTGTCGAAGCCGACCGTAAAGTTCGCCACCATCCGTAGCTCCGGCGCGCTGTCATAGGATTTCGCGGTGATCTGGGTGCCGATATTGGAGACGCCCAGGCCGACGCCGACGACGGTCTCCGGGTGGAAGATGAGCTCGGTGGGGGCGAGGCGCTTACCGTCCATATTGGGCGGGCCGTCCGGCAGAATGACTTCGGCGCCCGCCGCGCGCAGCTCTTCGTAGGATCGGCCGGATGCGTCGATGGGATGATAGAAGTGAACTTTGGGCGGATTCGGCATGAACTCAGTCCTCAAGCGGCTCGTTGCGGCGGTCGCGCAATGTGAAGGCGATGCCGAGCGAGATTACGGTGACGGCGACTATATACCAGCCGAAAGCGATGTCGTTGCCGGTCTTGTCGATCAGCCAGACCGCCACGGCCGGCGCCGTTCCGCCGAAAAGCGCGTAGGCGAGGCCGTAGCCCACACTGACCGCCGTCACCCGCACCTCATGGGGAAACGTCTCGCACATGGCGGCGGGGATCGACGCCATATAGAGCGCCAACAGCGCCGCGAAAACCATCTGTCCCGTGGCGATCAAGGTTGGGTCCGGGTGGTGGATCAGCCGGAGCAGGGGATAGGCGAAAGCAAGGCATCCTGCCATGCCGATAATCAGCATCATCTTGCGGCCGTACCGGTCCGAGACCCAGGCTGCGATCGGCGCGACCACCAGAAAGGTCAAAATCGACAGGGTCGTGATGTTGAGCGCCGACCCGCGGGGTGCGAGATTGGTGTCGGAAACCCAGGTCGCGAGATAGACGAAGAGCAGGTAATAGGTCGTGGCCGCGGACATGTTGAGGCCCATGATCCTCAGAACTTCCCATTTGTGGTGGCGGAAGGCCTGTTTGAGGGGCGATTCGCGATGGGGACGGCGGGGCGTGTCCTTCATGCCGCGCCGGATCATGAAGCCGACCAGGCCGACGACGATCCCGCTCATGAAGGCGGCCCGCCAGCCCCAGGATGCGACCGCTTCGTCTCCGAGCGCGTTGGTCAGGGCACCGCCAATGGCCGAGCCGAGCATCGTGCCGGTGGTGGCGGCGAACATGGCCCAGACGGCGTAGAAGCCGCGCCGCTTCGGCGGCGCATGCTCGGCGAGAAAGACGATCGAAGCCGTGAACTCGCCACCGACCGCGATGCCCTGCGCCATGCGGAGCAGGACCATCAGAACCGCGGCCGCGATCCCGATCGATTCATAGGTCGGCAACAGGCCCATTGCGAAGGTGGGCAGCGCCATCATGGCGATGGAGAAGATCAGAGCCTTGGCCCTGCCGAAACGGTCGCCGATATAGCCGAACAGAACGGCGCCGACAGGCCGCATCAGGAAACCGACGGCGAACGCCCCGAAATAGTAGAGCAGGGAGACGGCGCGGTTGCCCGACGGGAAGAACTGATCGGCCAGGACGCCGGCGAAGAAGCCGTAGACCGCGAAGTCATACCATTCGAGGATGTTGCCGACGACGCCGGCCGAAATGACGCGCGGCGTCGTCCACGGCCGCTCGCGCGCTTCCCCTGATGCCTCCGCCCCCGTCATAGGAGGATTGTGGCATCAATGCTCCGATGGGGACAGCCGAAATCTCCGGTCGGTCGCCTATTCCTCGCCGAAGTCGGCGTCCTCGTGAGACGTCTGACGGAGCTGGCGGATGGCGTCGCCGAAACTGGAGCCGCCACTGGCTTTGAGGGCGGGTCTCTTCGCGGACTTGGGCGGCGAGACCTTACCGCGGAGATTTGTGTTGGCGGCCCGGCCGATATTCGTGCTGGTCTCGCGCAAGACCTCCGCAAGGGCGAGGAACCGGTCGACGGTGGTGCGGCTCACTTGGGCGGCGGCGCTCATCTCGCTGGCAGCCCGGCTCAGTACGCGGCTGTTCGACGATTTGCTCTCGATCGCGCGCAACAGGCTCTCCTGGTTCTCGATGACCTGGCTGATCATCGGCGACATCAGGGTGACGATGTTCTCAAGCGAGGTATGCAACGTTTCGAAGGACAGGGCCGTACGCGACAGGTCGTCGGTGGTCTGCTGAAGCTGCTGGTTCGCCATGGATTCGAGCGAGGTCATCGCGCGGTCGAGCGCCTCGTTGAAGGCTTCGACATGGCGATTGGCGTCGGCCGCCATCGCCGCCGCGATATCCTTGGTTTCGGCGGTGAGGGCGGTCGCCATTTCCTTGGTCTCGGCGCTGGCGGACCCGGCGATCTCCTTGATCGAGGCGCTCAGGCCGTCGGTGATCGCCTTGACGCTGTCGCCGAGCTCGGTCGTCATCGTCTTCATGGAATCGGATTGCGTCCGCACCCGTTCGGCCTCTTCGGCCTTCATGGTCTCGACGGCGGCCTTGAACTCGCCCAGAACCGCGTTGACGGATTCGATCTGGGTCCGGACGCGTTCGCTCTCCTCCGTCTTGAGCGTGTCGACGATCGATTTGAATTCGCCGATCAGCGAGCCGACCGATTCGGTCTGGGCCTTCACCCGCTCGGCTTCCTCGGACTTGAGCGTCTCGATGACCGACTTGAACTCGCCGGCGACCGAGCCCAGGGCCTCGCCCTGCGCCTTGGCCCACTCGGATTCCTGCGCCTTAAGGCCCTCGATGATACCCTTGAACTCGTCCGCGAGTTCCGCGCGGAGGGTCGAGGAGTGGTCGGCCATCTGGTCGAAGGCCTCGCTGTAGACCTTTTCCAGCTTGCCGGCGGATTCGGTCGAGGCCTTGATCAGCTGGTCGAGTTGGCTGAATTCGTCGCCGACAATCGATTTGAGCTCGGACACGAAGCCCTTCAGGATGGTGTCGATAAGCTCGCGGACCTGCTCGCTCTGCTCCGACGTCGCGGTTTCGGTGGCAGTACGGAGTGTCTCGATCGGCTCTGACAGTGCCTTGGTGACCGCGTCCGAAACGTCCGGACCCATCCCCTTCGCCGTTTCGGTCAGGGTATTCACAATGGTGCTCGAATTTTGGTCGAGCTTCTCTGCGATCTCCTTGGACGCCGCCTGCATGGTGGCGCGGAAGTCCTCCTGGGTCGCGAGCGTCGCATTTGCGATCAGCTCGGCGCTCTCATGGGAGGCGTGGATGATCTCTTCGAGCGACACGGACTCGCCGCTCGGCTTGAACGTGCTGTCGATGTCCTCGCAAAGCGCGGCGACCTGGGCATGGCGGAAGCCGGTGACGCCGCGCTCCAGCACCACCACGATCATCGCGCCGAACACGGCAACGGCCAGTGCTGCGGATGCGATACCGACCGGCGTGCCGGCAGCGAGGGCTGCGGCGAAGGAGAAGACGCCGGTGCCGACGAAGGCAGGCGGCAGGACACGGAATAGCCAGACCAGAAGCCGGCGGTCGACAAGCGCCTGGTCGCGGAAGGTCTGGCCCGCCGATTGCGAGGCGCGCAGAATCGAGAATGCGGTGCCGGACTGCTTTTTGCGAGTGGCGTAGATGTAGAGCTTTTCGGCGTGCTGGCGGGCGGCCTGGGTCAGCTCCGGCGATAGCTCGAAGCAGTCGACGAAGGCCTCGCGGCTCGGCGTTTCTTCGCCGAAAAGCGCATTCCTGAGTACGTTAAGCCTGTTGAGCGACATGGCGGAAGTCACGGCGTCATAGGCGGCAAGCCCGATATAGCCGAGCACGAAGGCGACAAGCCCGATCAGAACGATGCCGCAGGTAAATCCGACGGCGGGGGTCGCCATCAGAGCGGCATAGGCTGCATCATCCAGAGTGTTGAAGGTAACCAGACCGACTAGACCGTGTGTGAAGCCGGTGCTGAATAATCCGAGGACCGCCGCGAACGTGAAGCTGGCGCCGAACCACAAGTTGCGAATGTTACTCTGCATCAAAACTACGGCCCCCGATACGATCCGGATACTGGTGGCGCGAAGCGCGCCGCTCGAATTCGCCACGAAATCAAGCGGCTTAAGTCTAGGTCAGGATGGTTAAACTACGGTAACCGAATGGGGCTTCCGGGCCTCAAGAGGCCGGGTTTTTCGCCTTCGCAAGCCGCCGGCCAACTGAACGCAGTGTCGAGGCCTCGCCGTCCAATTCCGAGAAGAAATAGTCGAAATAGCGATCGAAAGTGTCCAGGAAGGCCGCGAGATCGGTCGCAGACTGCACATAAGGCGTCCGGCCGGGGTCGAGCGACGGGCTGTGATAGGTGAAGCCGAAGATTCGGTGGCCCGACGCTAACAGGGATTTGGTCAGCCGCTTCATCTCCTCGAACGTGATGCCCTCGGGCGAGAGACGGATGCGTTCCAGAAGGCCTGTCCGGCCGAAAATCCCGGGGAGCCTCAGCTTTGTGGCGAGCGGCTTGGTGATCGCGCCATAGAGATCCGGGCCCATATCCTTCAGGCGACCGACGAAATCGACCGATAGGGGAATTTCCAGCAGTTTCGCGTCTGGCCCGAACCAGTAGGGGCGGGTGCCGCAATGCCGGAAATCCGGCCCCTGATCGGCCCGAAAGTCGCTTTTCGGCACGACGCTGGTGTCGATCTCGTAGCCAAGGGCGGCGAGGCTGTCCGTTGTGCCGGGGCCGACGCCGTATCGTCCGGCGCGATAGATGGTCGGGCGCAGGCGGAAGTTTTCGGTGATCGTCTCCGTGATGAGTTTGAGCTTCGCGCGCTCTAATTCGGGCGGTAGGTTGCCGGGATAGGAGTTCGCGGCGTTTACCGTCTCGTCATGGGGCGGATTGACCCAGGGATGGAGATGGGTGCCGATATCGCAGGCGCCGCTGGACGTCAAATCCCGGAGCGGCTTATAGCCGTCCGGTTGGCTGGCGACCGGATAGTCGCAGAGATAGGTCGGCTTGATGCCGTATTTCTCGAAGACCTTGTGGGCGCGCTCCTGAACGCGGATCGAGGCGACGCCGGTCTGGGAGCGGTCGTGAGGCTTCTCCCAGTCGAACTCCTCCTCGGTGTCCACCGACACGACGAGCTGAGGCTTCATGTCCTCGGGGAGACGCGCGGGGCGCCAGGTCGAAGGGTCAAGCATTACGGTCGGCCATTACGCTACTGTCAGCTTTCATAGATCGGACGCGCGCCAACAAGGTCAAGCTTTCTCTCGATGGGCGCGGATGATGCGCTCGTAGTGATCCCGCTTGGCGGCGACATGGCGCGCCCACGAAAACCGTTCCGCCGCCGCGCGGGTCTCGGTGCGATCCGGCGGATTCTCGAGCACGGTTTCGATGGCCGCCTTGGCCGCCTCCGGCGTCGCCGAGTCGAGCAACAGACCGGCGGCCGGCCGGTCGATGGCCTCGCTCGCGCCGTCTACATTGGTGGCGATCACGGGGATCCCGCAGGCCATGGACTCGACGCAGACATTGGCAAGCCCTTCGCTACGCGAGCCGAGGAAGCTTACGTCCGCGGCGGCGTAAAGCGACGGCAACTCGTCATACTTGACCCGTCCAAGGAGCCGCACGCGGTCGCTCACGCCGAACTCTTTCACACAGGCTTCGAGCTTGGCGCGCTCCGGTCCTTCGCCCGCGATGACGGCGCGGATATCGGGCATCAGTTTCAATGTCTCGATCAGCAGCTCGTGGCGCTTTCGCGGGATGAGCCCGCCGACCGAGACGACCGTCGGCCCGGCGATGTCCCAGCGTTTGTGGGCTTTCTCCCGGTCCATGGGCTGGAAGAGATCGAGATCGAGGCCGGTGTAATGGACCTCGATCTTGTCGCCCGGCATCCCGAGCTCGATCATGTCGTCACGCAACGACTTCGCGACCGCCATCAGACCGTCGGCGCGCTCGGCGGCGTTGATCATCCAGGCCCGGACCTTCGGGTTCCTGCCCCAGTGATGGATATCGGCGCCCCGGGCTTTGATCGTTACCGCGATGTCGAATTCCTTGGCGAGCCGAACCGCGGCAATGCCGCAGGGCGTGAAGAACTCGGCATCGATCACGTTGAACTCGAATCCCAGTCGCTGAAACGAGCGCAGGATCGGTCGGGCGGCATCCGCGATCATGCGCGGATTGAAGCGCCAGCCGATATTGGGGACGACTGGAAAGCGCGGCCGCCGCAAGTCGAGATCGCGCCAGGTTTCGGCGCGCGGCAACTTGGCCAGTGGCCGGTAGGTGGGGTGCAGGCGGATCGGCCAGATCGGCACGCCATTAGGGGCGATGACCTTGGTCCCAATGCCGCTGGCCGCGACGTGGCGGACGGAATTTTCGACGAAAATCCCGAAATTCGGCTGGGTCGCGTTTGGATAAAGCGTCGAGAGAACGGCGACTTTCGGCTCGAAATCCTGGGGCATGATCACGCGTGCGGGGCCGGTCACGCCGCGATATTGCCGTAGACGCGTTCGTAATTCGCCACGCTGCGGGCCCAGGACCGTTCGGCTTCGACGAAATGGCGCGCCCGTTCGAGCTGATCCGGCCAATCCTCGCGGTGGGCGTAGGTCCAAAGCACCGCCTGGGCCAGACCCTCGACATTGCCCGCCTTGAACAGGATGCCGGTCTCGCCGTGGCGGATCAGCTCGCGATGGCCGCCGATATCGGACGCGATCAGCATCTTGCGCTGCGCCATCGCTTCCAGCGGTTTCAGCGGCGTCACAAGCTCCGTCAGGCGGATCGAAAGCCGCGGATAGACCAGGATATCGATCAGTCCGTAATACTCCGAGACGAGCGCATGGGGCACGCGGCCGGTGAAGATCACCTTGTCGGCCACGCCGACTTCGTGGGTGAGCGCCTTCAATACCGGCTCCTGCGGCCCGCCGCCGACCAGGAGAACGCGGGTCTCCGGCGCATGCCTCAAAATCCGGGGCAGGGCCTGGATCAGGAGATGCAGGCCTTCGTATGCGTAGAACGAGCCGACGAAACCGAGCACGAATTTGCCGGTCAGACCGAGCTTCTCGGCGAGCTCGGGATCGCGTTCCGGCATGGTTGCAAAGGTGTCGACATCGACGGCATTCGGAATGACCGTGACGTTGCTCTCGGAAATGCCGCGCTTGACGATGTCACCGCGCAGCCCTTCGCAGATCGTGGTCACGGCATCGACATGCCTGAGCGCGAAGGATTCGAGCGCCCGCGTGGCGCGATAGCGGAGGCTGCCTTCCTTGCTGGTGCCGAGATCGGTCGAGGCGTCTTCCCAAAAGGCGCGCACCTCGTAGACCACGGGGATGCCGAGCTTCCGGCCGACATAGAGCGCGGGGATCGCATTGAGCACCGGCGAATGGGCATGGAGCACGTCGGGCCGCACCAGCCGCGCAACCGATTCCAGCCGCTTAGCCGTCGCCGTCATCTGGGCGAACTCGCGCAGCACCGGAATGCCCGCGGCGAAGCTCTTGACCGGCGGGGTGCGGTAAAACTCGAATCCGTCGACGAATTCCACCGGCGGCGACTCGAGAACATGCTTCGGACTCGTGAGCTGGTATGTCTCCCAGCCGCGCGCGCGCTGCTGCCGCAGGATGGACAGGCTGCGGAACGAGTAGCCGCTGTGAAGCGGCACCGAATGATCGAAGATGTGCAAAATCCGCATGAGCGCCCGATTCTGTCGAATTCGGCGCTAAATTAACGGCCGACCGTTTCCAATCCCTCAACGAGGTTAACGCGCCGCAAAAATTCTAGCGGGATTAAAGGCTTAACCGATTGGCAACCGGCGCGGGGCTAAGCTTCCGGCCATAGGCGCGTAGCTCAGTGGTAGAGCGCCGCTATTACATGGCGGAGGTCGAAGGTTCGATTCCTGTCCGCGCCTACCACGACTTTCCCGGCAATTAAATCCGCGACTTGAGGCTGGCGAGCACACGCTCGGCCGTGTGGCCGTCCCAGAGGTCGGGTTTGCGGCCGTGGGGCCAGCGGCCTTCGATGACGTCCTGGATGCTGGCGAGCAGCGTATCGGGGCGGATCAGGCGGTTCGTGCCTTCGGTGACGGTGACCGGCCGCTCGGTATTCTCCCGTAAGGTCATGCAGGGGATGTCTAGATAGGTCGTCTCTTCCTGCACGCCGCCCGAGTCGGTGATCACCAGCCGGGCGCAGCGTACCAGCCCCATGAACTCGATATAGCCGACGGGGTCGGTGAGATTGACGCCGGGCGCGTCGTTCAGTCTGTCGAACAGGCCGAAGCTCTTGAGTCTCTCGCGGGTGCGGGGATGGACCGGGAAGACCAGCGGGAGCGCCTTCGAGGCTTCGACCAACTGGTCCGCCAGAACCTCCAGCGTCTCGCGCTGATCGACGTTCGACGGCCGGTGCAGGGTCACCACGCCGAAATTGCCGGGCTCGACGCCGAAGCCGGCCCATGTCTCCGTGCTTTCGATCCGGTCGCGCAGGAGTTCATAGGAATCCATCATGATGTTGCCGACCCGCTCCATCCGGTGGGCGGCGCCTTCGCGGCGCAGATTTTCGTCGGCATCGGGCGAGGGGGTCCAGAGGAGGTCGGCGATCGCGTCTGTCGCGAGACGGTTGATCTCCTCCGGCATGGTGCGGTCGCCGCTTCTCAATCCCGCCTCGAGATGGGCCACGCTGATGCAGAGCTTTGCGCCCACAAGCGCGCAGGCGATGGTGGAATTGACGTCGCCGACCACGATGATCCAGCTCGGCCGTTCCTCCATGCAGACTTTCTCATAGGCGATCATCACGCCGCCGGTCTGCTCGGCGTGGCTGCCGCTTCCGACGCCGAGATGATAGTCCGGATTGGGCAGGCCGAGGTCGCGGAAGAACGAATCGGACATGTTGGCGTCGTAATGTTGGCCGGTATGCACGACCTTCACCTCACACCACGGCGCGGCGTTCAACGCGTGCCACAGGGGCGCGATCTTCATGAAATTCGGCCGGGCGGCCGCGATCAGATGGATGATGGGAGTCAAAGCTGCCTCGGATCAGCTGTGGTGGTCGGACGTCGCAGGTGGGTCATGCTTGACGGGGCCGTAAGCGCGGGCACTTTATCACGCAACGGGACGAATGAAACGGCCCCAACGAGCCACCGTCCGAATCCCGATCGGCTCAGACGGTGAAGCGTGGCTTGGCGACCGCTCCGGTCGTTGTCGACAGGACCAACTCGGCTTCCGGCTCCGGCGCACGCTTCTGTTCCAAGGCACGCCTCGCGAGGAGGTCGGTAATCGCCACAATCGCGATCAGATGGTAATAGAGATCGAACGTCGCGAGGTTGAGGAATGTCCCGGCCACCGCATACCCGACGATACTCACCTGTACCATCGATCCGAGATCTCGCGCCCATTCGAGTTCGGGCTCATTCTTGGTTAAGCGGACCACCCGGCCGCCATATACGAACGTCATGATCAAGAGAGAGATGAAGATCGCAAGTCCGACATATCCCTCGTTGCCAAGCGTCTCGAAGTAGATGCTGTGATAGGCCCGGACCTTCTCGCCAGGCTCCAGATACTTCTGAGCCGTCGAGGGAATCGCGGGAGCATCGAAGCCGCCGCCGACAATCGGACGGTCATTGGCAAGCCTGATTGCGAAGCGCCACATCGTCAAACGGCCTTGGGCCGAGCTGTCTTGCTGGTACGACTGGATAGAGAGCATCCGGTTCGTCCAGGATTGCGGCATGAAGATCACCGCAACCGCCACGGCCAAGAGAGTCGCCAGGAGGGTAAAGGCCTTTCGCCGCGACTTCATGACCATGAACAGCAGCATTGCGCTTATGGCGAGCAATGCGCCGCGCGACTGCGTGCCGAAAATCGCAAAGATCGTCAGGCCGATGGCGCCGCCAAGTGACCAGCGGATCCATTGCACCGGCGTCCGAAGCTGAAGGTAACGTATCAACGGCGTGATCATTACGAGCGCAAGCGCCAACTGATTGTTGTCGTGGAAGAATGTGCCCACGGGGCCCCAGACATGGTATTGGCCGCCATGCAAAATCGTGAAAACGCCGCCCTTGATGCCGTAGTAGCCCAATGAAATCACGACCGTCCAAACCAAGGCGTGCAGGCGGTTCGGGGTGGTGATCAGGCCGCAGGTCACCAGCGTGAACAGCAGAATTTTGACCGTTTGATCCCATTTGTCATAGGAGATCGCCGGATCCAACGCAAAGATCGTTACGACCGTGCTCCAGATCATGAACATAATGATCACGACGATCAGGGGATGCATCGGCAGCTTCTTCGGCTCCTTCGACATAAGCCAAGCGACAAGGGTCGTTACACCGATGATGTTGGCCATGGGCCATTCGGTAACGAAGAGGTAGCCGAGCTTCTGGGGGGCCATGTATGACACCCACGACCACGCGTAGACGCCGATGAACGGATACATCAGGATCGGCACGATCCAGGCTAAGACTAAGGCTACAATAGCGTAATCGCGCATGTCCGTTCGGTACTTCTTTGGCGGTCGAAATCAACGCATTGGTCGGTCGATGCCATTGATTTACCGCGACAACGTTAATTTTTGATAACCTCTTGCAGTATCGGATTCCCGGCGGCAGACCGCATCGTTAAGGATTCCCTTATGGCTGTGTGCTAACACCTCTGAAACCGACCGCCTCAATCGGGAGCCATGCCGTGGACTCAGTACTGTTCGTTCTTTTCACGTTCTTCATTTATTACGTGGCGTATCGGTCCGTCCGCCATGACGAACTTCTGCCGATATTCCGGAAGAAGCGGTATTTTCGACAAGGTCAGTCCGGGAACTCCGCGGCCCCCGACTAAAGGCGCCTCTCATCGACATCCATATCGGCCTTCTGAAACAGGTATTCGGCCGTGCAGAGGCGGTTAAACTGACCGCTATCGACAATACGATCGGCATGGATTAGCGCCTGTGTGCGGGGAAACCCCGACTCCATGACGGCATTCCGGTAAGCGTCATTCATGAAATACGGGCGGTCCGGTGCGTTGCGGCGGGTCCGCAATCGGAACGCATAGCGCCGCAGAAGCGACGGCCTGAGATAAGTCGTGCTCGCCTTGAGCCGGGCTGATAAAGGCGGCGGCGCATCGAAGGCATAGCCGTAATCGGAGGGATACGCGGCCAGCGCCGGGCTTGCGAGGTTGATCAAACGGGCCTCCAGCCGGCCGAAGCTCTTGAGCTTCAAGGGCACGCGGACGGTCTGGCGGATCAGCGTATCGTCGATAAAGGGCGTCACCGCGCTGCCGAATCGGCTGTTGAGCGAATTGTTCCGGCCCATCCAGAAGCCGCAGCGGAACAACGGATAGGCCAGCTCGATTTCCGGCCTGGTCAGTTTGTCTCCCGTGATGCCGAGGGTCGCTTTTAGCTTCTCGGCGAGGCGATCATGAAACGCCTCTTCGCTGAATCCATCCGCGGCCGATTTCGGATCGAACTGCGTGTAGAAGCTCCACAGCAATTGCCGCACGGAGAGCGGTCGGTCTGGCAGATAAAAGAAGTTCCGGAGCACCTCGCCGCCGCCGCCATTGAGCATCAACGCGCCCGTACGGCAGCGTTCCCGACGCGTTTCGTAGTCGCTGCCGTTGTCGAAAATGCCGTCATTCGGTGCGCCGTCGAAGGCATGGAAGGTCCGGGCGATGGAGTTCGGCTGCCTGATCGAGCGGCAGCTCGGCATGGCGCGACTTGTCGACATGGGTGAGCGGGAAGCCTTCGCCTTCGGCGATTCGCGACGCGACGACGACGTCGGGATCGGAGTCCCGGCCATAAACATGGACATCCGGCCGCACATTCAGCCGGAAGAGCATCGCGAGGATGAGCCGCGAATCGTAGCCGCCCGAAAGCGCGGTATCGATATGACCGTCGAAGGCCTTGGCGATATCGCCGAAATTCTTCTCCAGCGTCGCGAAGACGCGCTCGGCATGGACCTCCATGTCGCCGGGCACGATCTCGGGCTTGCCATAGCCCGGCCACGTCCCCGCCATCGGATTGACGCCGGGCTCGCAAAGAACATCCGGGCGCAGAAGCTTGATGTCCTCGGCCAGGGTATCGCCGCCATATGTGCCGCCCTGGAAGACGTATTCATAGAGCGCTTGGGTGTCGACCCGGCGGCGCGCGGCGGATTCCAGGACGCCGAGAAACGAGCTCGAAAAGACGGTGCCGGCATCGTCGCGATAGACTTTGTAGACGCCCACACGGTCGACGAAAGCGAAGGTCCGTCCGTGCTTGCGAAGGACGATGCAGAATGCGCCGTGCAGGCGGTCGGCGGCGAGGCCGTAGGTTTCGGGCTTGCCCACATCGAAATCGCCGTGAAGCAGCGCGAGGCCCGTCTTTCCGGTCGCGCCTTTATAGACGAAGGTGCCCGTTGCGGCGCAGAAGTCCCCGTTATCGAAGGCCGCGAGATTGGCGATGGGCGCTACCTGCTTCGGGTAGAGCAGGAGCGTGGCGCCGGGTGGCCGCAAGGTCTGCGGCTCGGCGAATCCCTGTTTGGCAAGCGACCGGCGCATGGCTGCCTCGACTGTCCCGGGATCGGGCTTGGCGGCATCGGTGATAAGGACGAAGGCGCCCATAGGGTCAGTCCGGCGTCTTGCCGTGGGCCACGGCAGCCATGAAGTCGAGCGTCCAATCCTCCAGCTGGTGGTGCCATTCCCGTCTTGAGAAGGTGTGATCGGCGAGCTTTAGGTCGCGGCGCGCTATCCCAGGCCGGCTCATGAGTTGGCGCCAAGGCTGGGATTGAGCGATGTGGTCCTTGAACTCCTGGGCCGTGTGATCGTCTCCGCTGAGGATGAACAGAGTCGGCCCGGTGAATTTCTGAAAGCCGTTTGCCATTCGGTCGGGCAGGGGCCGGTCTCGGTCGGTCGTGCCGGTGTTCTTTGAGCGGCTCTGGCCGATCAAGGTTCCCATGGATTTGATCGATGCGCCGGCCGAGAAGCGCCCGGAAAGGAGCTTGCGCCAGAATTCGGGGTCGAGCAGACGCTCGAGATAGTAGTGCTTGAGATAGGTGCGGGCGGAGCCGGCTTCCGTCCTCACCCAGGGATTGACCAGGATGAGCCCGGCAACGGGGTCGGGAAGCTGCGGGCTGATCAGGAAGGTCGACACCGCGCCGCATAGGCCCCATAGCACGATCTTCTCAAGACCGGGGCATTCGGCCCGGAAGCGCTCCACGGCCGCATGGAGATCGTCGTGGGTATCCTCGAAATGATCGAGCTCGACCTCGTAGCGCTCGCCCTCGGCGTCGCCGTTGGCCCGGTCGTCGAACCGCATGACCGGGATAGCCTGCCGCCGCCAGCCGCCGGCCGATCAGGACGTATTGGCGATGGGCCCCGACGCGGTATTGATCGCCGCCGGTCAGGATCAGAAGCCCGGTCGATTGGGCCGCGCCGTCCGGCACATGGACGATGCCGATCAGCTCCGAGCCCTTGCAGGCGAAGGTGACCGCGCGCTCGTTCAACGTCCGCTCCCGATGCTTTCGACGGCGGCCCGAACGAAGGCGGCCATCTCGACCCGCGCCTGCAACAGCCAGACGGCCTCGTCCTTCACCGGCCGCGCATTGACCTCGATGCCGGCCGCGTCCCAATCCTTGACGATCCGCGACGCCGCCGGGCTCAGACTTGCGTCCTCGCGCGCGACAACTTCGAGCCACGTGACCGGCGTCTTCGCCGCAAGGCCGAGCGGGCCGAGCTTGATCTCCTCCGATGCTTTTCGCCAGCGCCGGCGCGAGATCGTAACCCCCGACCTCGACGATCTTGCCCGCTTCCAATTCCTCCATCAGCTTCTTGGTTCCCTGGGTCGCCGCGCCGCCCTCGGCGAGATCGGCGGCGAAGCGGATGCGCAGGAATTGCTTCAGGTAATTTTGCCCGTTCGTCACCGGCTGCCAGAGCACCAGCCGCGAGAACCGCGACGGATGATCGGCGGCGACATCCGCCGCCAGGGAGGCCCCGAGCCTCAACCCGCCGATCGCGATCGGCTCGTCGCCCATTTGGCTGAGCGCCGTGATAGCCGCACCGACATCGTCCTTCCAGATGTTCCACCGCGCATCCGCGAAATTGCCTTCGCTGTCGCCGGTGCCGTAGGGATCGAGGATCATCACACCGATACCGTTCCGCGCACAGCCGCGCGCAAAAGCCGCGATCACATGGCGCGAGCGGTTCAGCTCCTCGGCGAAAGGGGGAATGAACAGCAGCCGGCTTCGAACCGGCGTCTCGGGAGCGGGCGGAAAATAGTTGGCGAATATCCGGCCGGCTGCGGCTCGACAGATAGCGCGGTTGCACGGCCGCCGCATCCTTTCCGATCAGGCCGCCAGCTTGGTTTCGATATAGCTGCGCAGGCTGCCGAATGGACTCGAAGGTCTCGGCGCTGATCTCGTCGTCCTCGATCGAAATGTCGAAATGTTCCTCGATCGCGGCGAGAAGCGTCGCGATCATCATCGAATCCAGCTCGGGGAGGTTGCCCAAGAGGAGGGTCGTATCCGTAAAATCCTGCGCCCGGTCGCCCAACTGGAGCGTTTGCGCCAGAACGTCCCGGACTTCTTCGCTTACCGACATGCCTTTGATGCCCCGTGCCCTCGAAACAAAGCGATGGTTTATATCGTAAGTGGTGCGGCCAAGAAAGTGCCGAGATCACTTGTCACTTTTGGCCCGACTCCTCGGCCCGGGCGGAGCCGCCGATCTCAGCCTTGCCGCTCTTGGAAAGCCGGCTGTGCAGCGCGCCGAGCCAGGACCAGCGATACAGGTTTAAATGATACATCACCCGGAAATCGTTGGACCATTTGGTTTGCCAGTCGCGCACGCGGCCATAGAATTCGTAGCGCGTAAAGCGCCCGTGGTCGAGAAAGTCGCGCATCATTTCCTGGCGCATCATCAGCGCCGGCGAGGTCGATTTCTCGGTTTCGTCATAGGTCGTCTTGAGGCCGATGATGACGCCGTTGCGATAGACGCAGATATCCGAGGCGACCAGCTTGTCCCCGTAGTAGAACTGGAAGATCGAGGTGCTTCCCATCCGGGCGAAGCGCGTCAGCATTTCCGTGTAGTAGCGGCCTTGGGCGTTGTCGGCATGGATCGCGCCGTCGATGCCGCCTTTCCAACCGGCCGACTTCGATCTCGCCATATTCCGCGATGCCGCGTGCCATGTCCTCCGGCTTGGTCAGCTCGATGAGGCGGGGAGGGCGGTTGTTGCGCTCCAGGCCATTGCGGGCACGGCGCAGGTTCTCGCGGAGCTTTTTGCTGCGCGCCGCCCAATAGTCTTCGAAGCTGCCCGCCAATGGGATCCGCGCGGTCGGCACGTGATCGATCGTCTTTACGTGTCCCGAGTTATCAGGACGTGGGAAGATGTCGGGGTCCTGAGTCATCAACGTGAATTGGAGACTGGTGAGCGGCAGTACCTTGAAAAGACCCAAGCCGACCTTGACCATCGAAAGGTCGGGACGCTGGACCCAAAAACCCAAAGGCGCTTGTCGGGGGAAAACGTACTAGCCCGGCCGCGGCCGTCATCACAGACGAGGGTCATCGCCGCCGGCCCGTCGTTGTCCGAGCAAACCGCCAACTTTAGCGGCGCATCGATAAGCTCGGCGAAAAAGGGTTCGATAAATTCCGGGTCGAGCAACGGCGAGTCCATCATCGCCTTGTTCAGGCGACGCCATCCGTCGGCGTGGTCGGGCCATGCCGATAGCTCGTGAAGTCGCCAACGCTCTTTTTGCATTGAAATGTCCCGGAATCTTGTCCCCGTTACCTAGCGGGAATCCGGTCAATTTTCCCTTAAAACGATCTCGCGAAAGGCCCCCGCAAATCGACGGATTTCCGCTTCCGTCAGGTCCTGATGGCAGGATAGCTGAACCAGATGGCGCGACAGGTCCACGGTTGCTGGCGCAGACCGATTTATCGATATCCTTCCTGAGGAACTGGCCGTAGCGCTGCATGGGGATGGCGGCGTCCTCCATGAACGGAAACAACGCTTCGAGACGATCCACCCAGAACGGCGACCATGAACGGCACTATTCCGGATTCGAGACGCGGGAACAGGGGACGCGCGGCCGGCGTTTCGCCGACGAGGTCTACGACCCGCTGGTAATTCTGTCGCCGTCGTTCCGTGGTGTATCTGGTCGTGTTATGCCGGACCATCAGTTTAGTCAGGCCGGTCGCGTCTAGGTCTTCGTCACGCCGGATGTAATCGACATTCTCGACCTTAGGTGTGCTTGTTGGATCCGTCGGAGGTTTCTCTTCCGGCGCTTCGATGCTCGCGTCCGATGGGCCGTCGATCAGCCTGAGTAACGGCCCCATGACGCGGAGACGGCGAAAACGATAGGAAATCCGGATGAGTGCTATCAGTTGACGAAAGTTCTTCATGACGCCCTGCGACTGCAGACTGACGTGGCGTATCTCCGGGCGTTTCGAGACGAGACACCCGCCTTCGGTGACAGGGAAGAACTTGAAATAGCTACCGATGACGAAATCGCCGAAACTTCCCATTCCCTCGCCAAAGAAGGCGTGGGCGCAATCTTCGATCAGCGCTATGGCGTGGCGGTCCGCAAACGCTCGAAGTGCGGGCCCGTCTTGCGGAAAACCGAAAAGATGCGCCGCCAGGATCGCCTTGGTTGCGGGCGTGATCTTTTCTTCCGAGTCTTCGAGATCGACCGCAAGGTCAGGTCCAATCTTGTAGAACACAGGTGCGGCGCCGAGCGCCACGATGGGGTCGACCATGACCGAGCAGTGATAAGCTGGAACGAGCACCTCGTCGCCCGGTCCGATGTTGAGGAGTTGCAACGCGTGGGCGATTGCGTAACGGCCGGCCGATACGTTCAGGACGTCGCCATGATCGAGGATCGACGGCGCCCGCGGCGACCACCGCAAAATCCCGCGCAGAGACAATAAGGGAAACGCCGGTTCGAGCGGTTCGGGAATTCGCCGTTTGCGGCCTGCCGCATCCCGGGTGGTTTGGGATATGATCGTCCGCCGAGGCCGCCTGCGGGACGGCTCCGGGCTCACGACAAAGCCGCGTTCTGTGCTTGCGTTAACCATAATGTAACGTACGCTTAGACTCTGTCGCTGTGGAGCTCTTGGAGCGGAATGTTCCTAATAGTGACAAAGGGTTGTTAAGCAATTCTTTAGCCGTTTTCGACATGAAGAACGGGTCCAATAAACTGCGCGAGCGGTTGTCTCAGGGGCCGTCATGCTGGTTTCCGATCTAATACGCTTGGCGTCCCGCCGAACGCCGGACGCCCCCGCCTTGACCTATAAGGCCGAGACCCTGACCTATGCCGAGCTCGAGGCTCTGACCCGGGCGACGGCGCGCGGCTTCCTCGATTGCGGCCTGGGCCGCGGCGAACGCGTCGCCATTTACCTTCCCAAGCAGATCGAGACCGTCGCCGCCATGTTCGGCGCGGCCGCCGCGGGCGGGGTCTATGTCCCGGTCAATCCGGCGCTCAAGCCGCGCCAGGTCGGCCACATCATGGCGGACTGCAATACCCGTATTCTGGTGACCAGCCCGGACCGCTATTCCGGCATCGAAGAGATATTGCCTGAACTGCCCGATCTCAAGGTCGTGGTGTTGACCGGCTCGGTGCCCGACAGCGCCGGCGAGCAGGTCCGCATGCTCGGCTGGACTGAATTGCAGGCCGTCGGCGCCGCGTCCGAGACCGCGCCTCATCGCGTCATCGACGGCGACATGGCGGCGATCCTCTATACGTCGGGCAGCACCGGCCTGCCCAAAGGCGTCGTGCTCTCGCATCTGAACATCGTCGCCGGCGCGATGAGCGTGGCGGAATATCTCGAAAACACGGCCGAGGACCGAATCCTGAGCGTGTTGCCGCTCAGCTTCGACTACGGCATGAGCCAGCTCACCACCGCCTTTCATGTCGGCGCGTCGGTCGTACTGATGAATTACCTGCTGGCACGCGATGTCGTGCGGGCTGTCGAGCAATATGGCATCACCGGCCTCGCCTGCGTGCCGCCTTTGTGGATTCAGCTTGCGGGCCTCGATTGGCCCGAAACCGCCTCGAAATCGATCCGTTATTTCACGAATTCCGGCGGCCGGATGCCGCGTGCGGTGCTCGATCAGCTCCGCGTGAGGATGCCCGTCGCAAAGCCTTATCTGATGTACGGCCTGACGGAAGCCTTCAGATCGACCTATCTGCCGCCGAGCGAAGTGGACAAGCGGCCGGATTCGATCGGCAAGGCGATCCCGAACGCCGAGGTTCTGGTCGTGCGGCCGGACGGCACGGTCTGCGATCCCGGCGAGCCGGGCGAGCTCGTCCATCGCGGGCCGCTCGTCTCGCTCGGTTACTGGAACGATCCCGCACGGACGGCCGAGCGTTTCAAGCCGGCGCCGGGCCAGCCCGAGGGCATCCCGCTGACCGAGATGGCGGTATGGTCCGGCGATACCGTGATGCGCGACGAGGAAGGTTTTCTCTATTTCGTCGGCCGCCGCGACGAGATGATCAAAACCAGCGGCTATCGGGTCAGCCCGACCGAGGTCGAGGAGGTCATCTTCGCGAGCGGGCAGGTGAGGGTCGCCGCGGCGATCGGCGTCGAGCACGCCCAGCTCGGCCAGGCCATCGTCGTTTTTGCCGCGCCGGTCAACGGATCGGGGCTCCAGATGGAGGCCATCACCGCCTATTGCCGGGCCCAGATGCCCAGCTATATGGTGCCGCACCGCATCATCGAGAGGGACGACATGCCGACCAATCCCAACGGCAAGATCGACCGCAAGAAGCTCGCCGAGGAAGTCGCGACTCTCTTCAAGGGCCAAGCCTGATGGCGGGTGCGAGCGCTAAGGTCCATGCCCCGGTCCGGGGTTTCGAGACGAAGGACCATCGTCTACAGATCGGGGGAATGGCCGTCGACCGCCTGGCCGAGCGGATCGGACGGACGCCGTTCTTCGCCTATTCCCGCGATCTCATCACCCATCGCGTCGGCGAGTTGCGCGAGGCGCTGCCCAAGGAGGTTTTGCTTCACTATGCGGTGAAGGCGAATCCGATGCCGGCGGTGGTCCAGCACCTCTCGGGCCTCGTCGATGGCTTCGACGTCGCGAGCGGCGGCGAGTTGCAGCTTGTGCTCGACACGGCGATGCCGCGCGATGAGATCAGCTTCGCCGGCCCCGGCAAGACGAATGACGAGATCCGCGAGGCGGTGGCCGCGGGGATCGTGATCAATCTCGAATCGGCGCGGGAGATGGAGCGGGCGGCGGATGCCGGCGCCGCGCTCGGCGTGACGCCGAAGGTCGCGGTGCGGATCAATCCCGATTTCGAGCTCAAATCCGCCGGGATGCAGATGTCGGGCGGGCCCAAGCAATTCGGCGTCGATGCCGAGGTCGTGCCGCAGATGCTCGGCCGTATGCGCGATCTCGATCTCGACTTCCGCGGCTTCCATATCTTCAGCGGCTCGCAGAACCTGAAGGCCGAGCAGCTCATCGAAGCGCAGCGCAAGACGATCGAGCTTGCGGTGTCGCTCTCGGCCCATGCGCCGGCCCCGGTCCGGATGCTGAATATCGGCGGCGGGTTCGGGATTCCCTATTTCCCCGGCGACGAACATCTCGACATCAAGACGGTTGGCGGCAAGCTCGCCGAGCAGATGCCGAAGGTCGCGGACGCGATGCCCGAGGCCAAGGTCATCATCGAGCTCGGCCGTTACATGGTCGGCGAGGCGGGCATCTATGTCGCGCGGGTGATCGACCGGAAAGTATCCCGCGGCCAAGTCTTCCTCGTGACCGATGGCGGGCTGCACCACCATCTCCCCGTTTCCGGCAATTTCGGCCAGGTGCTGCGCAAGAACTATCCGCTGGCGATCGCCAATAAGATGGATCTCGAAGCGGTGGAGACCGTGGACGTGGTCGGCTGTTTGTGTACGCCCCTGGACCGGCTCGGCGACAAGTGCCATCTGCCGCGCGCCGAGGAGGGCGACCTGGTCGTCATCTTCCATTCGGGAGCTTATGGGCCGACCGCGAGCCCGGCCGGTTTCTTGAGCCATCCCGCCCCCGCTGAGGTTCTGGTATAGTCATGGTCGGTATCGCAGGCTGGATCGATTTTTCGCGTCCCCTCGGCGCGCCCGAGGAGATCGCCCGATCCATGGCGGCGGGGCTCGGCAACGGGCTCGGCGGCGATACGGTCCTGCGCGCCACACCCCATGCCGGCCTCGCGCTTTGTGCCCATCCCAAGATGGCATCTAGCTATTTCGGCGAGGAGCTTTGGGCGGTGATTCACGGCTATCCCCGCTGGCATGATCGAGTTTGGCCGAGGCCGCACGCGCCATGGGCGATGCGCGCGCGCTTGCCGACGGCTATGCCCGATTCGGCCGTGACGTCCTGAAGAAGCTCGGCGGTGCCTGCTCGGTCGCGATCGTCGATCTGGCCAACCGCGCGGTCCTCGCCGCCGTCGATCGCGTCGGCATCGAGACCATGTGCTATGCCAGCCCGAGCCCGGGCGTTCTGGTCTTCGGTACGCGGACGACGGCCGTCGCGCGGCATCCCTCGGTTTCGTCGACGCTGTCGAATCAGGCGTTCTACAATTATGTCCAGAGCTTCGTGATCATGGCGCCGGTCACGATCTTCGACGAGCAGAAGAAACTTCAGCGCAGCGAATTCGTCGAGCTAAGGAACGGACGTGTCGACACCGGCGTCTATTGGGAGACCGGTTACGTGTCCGATGGCCCGGTCGACGAGGCCGCGCTCATGGCCGATACGCGGCAAGCATTGCGGAACGGTGTCGCACGAACGATCGAAGGCGAGGATATCGCAAAGGTCGGCGCGTTTCTGAGCGGCGGTCTCGACAGCAGCACGGTCTCCGGTTTCCTGAAGGAAGTGGGCGGCCGCGCGCGAACCTTCACCATCGGCTTCGGTGTCGAGGGCTTCGACGAAACGCCCTATGCCCGCATGGCGGCCGACCACTTCGGGACCGAGCACACAGAAATCATCGTCACGCCCGACGACATGCTCGAACTGATGCCCAAGATTCGCGAAGTCTACGATGAGCCCTTCGCCAATGTGTCTCTGATCCCGGCTTTCTGCTGCGCCAAGCGGGCGCAGGAAGCCGGCGTGGAGGTCATGCTGGCCGGCGACGGGGGCGACGAGCTGTTCGGCGGGAACGAGCACTACGTCAATGCGCTTCGGATCGAAAGCTACGCCAAGCTTCCCAAGCTTCTGCGCACCTGTCTGATCGAACCGATTGCGATGGGAGTGCCCGGGCTGTCGTGGATCAAGCCGATCTACAAGGCGCGGCGCTGGATCGAGCAATTTCGCATCCCGATCGTCGACCGGATCCATCCTCTGATATCTTCCGGGAGACTGGACACTCACGTCGATCTTCGAGCCCGGGATGCTCGACGGCGTCGAGCTTGACGGCGATCACGTGATTCAGCGCGCGATCTTTTCGTCGACCCGGTCGCCTTCGCCGTTGCAGCGGATGCTCAATCTCGACATGCAGGTCGTGCTCGCCGACAACGACCTGCGGAAGGTCAATCGAATGTGCGAGCTTGCGGGCGTGCGGGTCCGCTATCCGATGCTCGACGAAGACGTCATGGACGTGGCCGCCCGAATCCCGCCGGATGTCATGATCCCCGACCTGAAGCTGCGCGACTTCTATAAGCGGACGTTCAGCAACTTCCTGCCTGATGGGATCATCAACAAGAAGAAGCACGGCTTCCACCTGCCGGCCCTTGTCTGGATGATGGACGACGGCCGCCTTCGCGATTATGTCCTGGACTGCCTGGCGTCCTTTCGAAAGCGCCACATCATGAACGCCACCTTCTTGGCGGAAGTCGCGAACTATCGGGACCACGAGGACAGTTACGGCATTGCGGGGTTGGCTTTGGATCTCGCGTTTCTGGAATTGTGGCTCGAAAACCACATCGATGCGGCCGCACAAAGCAAGACCAATAGCCTGAAATTCGTCTGACACCCGGCGGGCAGACCACGCCCTATCTGTCCTAGAATGGCACAGGCGAAACGCCGGGGGTGTTTGAATTCAAGAAAAGCCGCCGCTCCGGCTCTCATTAACCTTGATAATCCCCCAGAATTCTGCGGTTTCCAGGTGGCATGGCACTTGCACCTGATGGGCCGTGCAGGCACGCGGCGCAATCTTCGATTTCTTTTGGATCAGACGAACGCCTGCGATGCCGAAACCGAGAGGTTTCAATGAAGATCGAATGGGCGAAGGGTATGAGTTTCTTAACACCTTTCAAGGTAAATGGGACCGTATTCTGCAAGGAACCGGGGGCCGGCTTTTGGTTTGTTTTCTGTTGGTTCGTCATCCGATTCTCTCGTCGGAATACCCTCGTAACGTGGTTACCTTCACCGGGTCGTTAGAGCTGAGAAAGGCGGGAAACTGTCGTGTCTGATAATCGCAAAAAGCTTTTGGGGATTGGTCCGATTCTGATCGGTGCGGCCGCCCTTCTGCTGGCTGCATGTGCAAGTCATGGAACGCTGCCGTCGGCGGCGTTTGTCAGCCCCAAAGAGGGACCGGGACCGGATTACATCATCGGTCCGTTGGACACCCTCCAAATCTTTGTGTGGCGCAACGACGAAGTCTCGACGTCCGTCACGGTTCGGCCCGACGGCCGGATTTCGGTCCCGTTGATCGACGATCTACCGGCAACCGGCAAGACCTCTACGCAGCTTGCTCATGATATCGAGCAGGCCCTGAGCAAGTATATAAAAGATCCCCTCGTCACCGTGATGGTTAACGGCTTTACCGGGCCGTTCGCGCAGCAGGTCCGCGTCGTCGGCGAGGCCCAGCAGCCGCAGGCCATCCCCTATCGGGCCAACATGACCTTGTTGGACGTGATGATCCAGGTCGGTGGCCTGACTGAATTCGCCGCCGGAAACCGCGCCACGCTGGTGCGGATGGAAGGCGGCAAGCAGAAGCAATATCACCTTCATATCGCCGACCTCGTCAAAGACGGCGACGTGCGGGCGAATGTCGAAATTCTGCCGGGCGACGTGATCATCATTCCGGAGAGCTTCTTCTGATCGGATGATCCCGGAGTGACGGTCAATGCGGCAAGTGGAGTCAATATTTAAGCCGGGTTAGCCGGAAAGACCAACGAAGTACTGAGGCAACTCGTATCCAAAGAGCAAGGCAACACGATTGTGAGTAACCAGGATACAGAACGATGAAAGACGTATATCAACAAATAGTTGCCCATCTGTACGCAGTCTGGCAACGGCGCTGGCAAGCTGTCATCACCGCGTGGGCCGTCTGTTTCGTCGGCTGGGTCGTGGTCTACATGGTCCCGGACAAATACGAGTTGTTTGCCCGGATCTATGTGAACACGGACACGGTGCTTCGCCCGCTCATGAGGAATCTGGCGGTCGACACGGAAGGTGACGTTGTCGACAAACTGGCGACGATCCAACAGACGATGCTCAGCCGACCTAATCTCGAGAAGGTCCTGCGCATGACCGACATGGATCTCAGTGCCACATCGGGTTCCAGCACGCAGAAGAAGGTCAACGAGTTGGCGCAGAACGTGAAGCTCGAGCTTCAGGATGGCGTCAACATCTTCCGGGTGTCCTACCAGAACTCCGATCCGGCCGTTGCCAAGCGTGTCGTGCAGTCCCTGCTCACGATCTTCGTTGAGAGCAATCTCGGCGTGAATCGCAAGGAACTGGCCGGCGCCCGTCGGTTCATCGACAATCAGCTCAAGGAATATGAGCGTCAGCTCCAGGAAGCCGAGAAACGTCGCGCCGATTTCCAGCGCAACAATATCGGGTATTTGCCTGGTGATCAGAACTATCTGCAGCAGCTTGAGACAGCGAAGACGAATTTGAGGCAGAGCGAAAGCGATCTGAAGGACGCCAAAGTTCAGCTTTCAGAGATGAAGAAATACATGTCCGGGCTGTCGCCGCGTCTCGAAGTCACCAATCCGTCGGCCTATGGACCGCCGATCGGTGGTGGTATTGCGACGAGCACAATAAACACGACGATTGCGGCCCGAATTGCAACGCTGAGGGCGAATATCGACGATCTCAAGGCGCGCTTCACCGCCAATCACCCCGACGTCGTGGTGGCCCAGCGTCAGCTCGATGAGCTTCTGGCGCAGGTCAAGGCGCAACAAAGCGGAGTGAGTGCGACGAACGGCCAGGGCGACAATTCGGATTCTGGCGGCAAACGCCACGGTGTCAAATCCGGTCTACGAGCAGGTCATGGTCAAGGTGATCGACCAGGAGTCCAAGGTCGCCGTTCTTCAGGGGCGTGTTCTGGATCAACGTCAGCAGGTCGCCAAGCTCGACGAGGAGGCCAAGACGGTTCCGGAAGTCGAAGCCAAGATGGCCCGCATGGACCGCGACTACAACGTCCTCAAGGCCAACTACGACAGTCTGCTGTCGACCCGCGAGAGCGCCAAGATCGCGACCGACATGGAAACCAATTCGGATAACGTGCAGTTCCGTGTGATCGACCCGCCGACGACGTCGCTGCGTCCGGTCACGCCGAATCGGCCGCTTCTCCTGTCCGGCGTCCTTCTTCTGGGTGTCGTGACCGGTATCGCCGTGGCCTTCCTGCTGAGCCAGATCCACTCGACCTATCTGACGGTGCAGCGTCTCCGCGAGGAGTTCGCTCTGCCGGTGGTCGGCTCGATCTCGGCGGTGCTTCTGCCCGAGGCCCGGCGCCAGCGAGTGACTGAAGCCGTGACCTTTGCGGCGTGTTTCGGCGGACTGCTGATCGCCTATGGAGGTGTGATGTTGCTCGACAGCCTGTTCATGAGTGCGGGCGCGTAGGCGACCAGAGAGTATGCGAGGATCAGACCATGTCTATTATTGATAAGTCGACCGCCAAAGCGAAGGAAGAGGAGGGCAGCTCTCTGGTCGAGCGCGCGAGCGGCAAGATCAGCGACGTCAGCGCAAACGACCAGGCCGCCACGCCGAAAAAGGCGCAGGACGCCCCCAAGATCAAGAGCAAGGGGCGTAAGGCGGCAAAGCCGACACCTTCGAACGATACCGGCACGCGTCATAGCAAGCGCGCCGTCATCGATCTCGAACGGCTCCGGGTCGGCAAACATCCTGACGCCGGACAGCGATCCCGGCCAGACCTTCGAGGAGTTCCGGATCGTCAAGCGTCAGCTCCTGAACAATGCGTTCGGTGTCGGCGACAAGGCGATCAAGAACGGGAACCTCATGCTGGTCACGAGCGCCGAGCCCGGCGAGGGCAAGACGTTCTGCGCCATCAACCTGGCCATGAGCATCGCCTCCGAGCAGGACCTCACGGTCCTTCTGGTCGATGCCGACGTGTCCAAGCCTGACGTTCTCTCGTCACTCGGCGTGCAGGGCGGCAAGGGCCTGATGGATATCATCGCCGATGATTCCGTCGATGTGGCCGATTGTCTGCTCAAGACGAATATCGAGAACCTGACGCTCCTGCCGGCAGGCCGGGCGCACAAGCTCTCGACCGAGTTGATGGCATCGGAGCGTATGGGGCGGTTCGTCAAGGAAATTGCGCAACGCTACCCTGATCGCGTAATTATCTTCGAACTCCGCTCCCGCGCTGGCGAGCAGTGTGCCTGGCGTTCTTGCGATGCATGTCGGCCAGGTCCTGTTCATCGTCGAGGCGGAACGGACGAGGGAGAGCCAGGCCAAGGAAGCCCTGTCGATGTTGAGCTCCTGCAAGTATATCAGCTTGCTCCTCAACAAGGCTCGGTTCACCAGCGGCATCAAGCGCTTCGGTTCCTACGAAGGTTATGGATATCCATAGAGTCAAGCGACGTGAACATTGAACAGATTCATTCAATCTCAGTTCGTCGGTCGGTTTTGGGAAACAGGGGGGCGCTTCTGGCGGGCGTATGCCTCGCCCCCTTCATCGCGACCGCCCTTTCGAACACGGCGTCAGCGGCGGACTGGCGGCTGATCCCGTCCGTCAGCTTCGGCGAGACGTATACGGACAACGTCCGCCTCTCCAACACCAACAAACGAGATGACTGGGTCCAGTCGATCCAGCCGCGGCTTCAGCTGACGACCGAAGGGCGACGCATTACCGCAGACATCACGGGCGGGGTCGATTACCTCTACTTCGATCGTCTGAATAAAGACGACCTTCGTCCGGACGTCCAAGGAACGGCTACGATCGACGCGGTTCCCGATCTATTGCGGATCCAGGCGAACGTGTCAGTGACCCAGCGCCTTATCAATCCCGCCGGTGTTTTCTCGATCTCGCAGTTCAATGACACTACCAACCGGCAAACGCTCCAGCTCTATTCGGCCGGCCCGACGCTTTATCACCGCTTCGGAGGCTTCACCGACGCCCAGCTGACCTATCAGTTCAGCTTCACGAATGCCAACCGGATCAATCAGGTGGTTGGGGGGCCGCTGACCCAAACGCTCAGCAATCGCTATCTGCACAACTTGCTCTTCCAGGCGGATAGCGGCGACGATTTTACAAGATTTACCTGGAGCGCGACCGCCAACTATTTGAATTCTACCGCGCGGAACAGGTCGACCACGCCGCCGACGTCGAGGAATCGAGAAAGATTCCTCAGCCAGGTGACCGGGAACTACGAGATCAATTCGACTTTGGCCGCGATCGTTCAGGGTGGCTACGACTATATCGGCGGCGTCGCCACGGTCGGCCCAGGCCGGCCACTCAGGGGCGGATTCTGGTATGAAGGCGGATTCCAGCTGAATGGGCCGCGGACGACGTTTCAGTTTCTCGCTGGTCGGCGATTCGGCGGGTTGGCTATCGACGCGAATCTGACCTACCGCATTTCTAGCCGTACGTCGTTGTCGGCGAGTGTCACGCAGGATATCACGTCGTCCGCGGCCCGATTGATCTCGCTTCTTGGTCTTGCGGCCGCATCCGATTTTGCGACAACCTTCGGGCTTGATCCTCAGTTTACGCTGTCGGACGAACTCTATTATAGCCGGCGGGGACAGCTGCAACTGAACGGATCGCGCGGAAAGAACTCTTTCAGCATCATGGGTTACGTCAATCGCCGGTCGTTCCGAATCGTGCCGCGCAGCGACTTGATCTATGGCGGTCGGGTCACTTGGTCGCGTCAGCTCAATCGGAAATGGACGTTCGATTCGCTCGGGCTCTATACCCACCAGCATTTCAACAACGTCACGTTCCGCCGCGATGATATTATTGCGGGTCAGCTTGGCCTAACCGACAACTTCGCGCGAAGCTTCAATGCGTCGCTAACCTACCGATACAGCTATCGGCACTCGAACGTGCAGATCTTCAACGTCCAAGAGAACGCCGTTACCTTGCTTTTAACCGCGATATTCTAGTCTGGGACCCATGTACGCCGCGTTTTACAATCTCACCGGCCGGCCGTTTCAGCTTACGCCTGATCCGCGCTTCTATTTCAGCAGCCGGACCCACAAGAAGGCGATGGCCTATCTCACCTACGGTATGAACCAAGGCGAGGGCTTCATCGTCATCACGGGTGATATCGGCGCCGGCAAGACCACCTTGGTGGGACATATGTTCGAGGAGCTCGACCGCGAGAAATACATCGCGGCCACCGTGGTCACCACCCAGCTCGACGCCGACAACGTGCTCCGCATGGTCGCAAAGGCCTTCGGTATCGCCCAGGAAGGCATGGACAAGGCCACGCTTCTGGAGCGCATCGAGGCATTCCTGATCGATAGCCACAACCGCGGCAAGCGCGTTCTGCTGATCGTCGACGAAAGCCAGAACCTGCCGACGGGCGCGCTCGAAGAGCTGAGGATGCTGTCGAACTTCCAGTTCGACGACCGGCCGCTGTTGCAGAGCTTCCTCCTCGGCCAGCCGCAGTTCCGAGACAAGCTTGCGAACGACCCGGACCTGGAGCAGCTTCGCCAGCGCATCATCGCGTCCTATCACCTGGAGCCGATGCAGGAGGCCGAGACGGCATCTTATATCGAGCACCGGCTGCAGCATGTCGGCTGGAAGGACGATCCGTCCTTCACCCGCGAGGCGTTCCGCCGGATCCACGAATTTACGGACGGCGTGCCGCGCAGGGTGAACACGTTGGCCTCGCGCGTTCTGCTGTTTGGCTATCTCGAGGAACTGCACGAGATCAATCTCGACGTGGTCAACGAGGTCATCGAGGATCTGGAGCGCGACAACGAAGCCGGAAGCGAGCCCGAGGAGCCCGTGATCGGCGAAGTCGAGATCCCGAACAAGAAGGCGGCCGACCGCCCCGCAGTCAGCACCGGCGGCGCCGCGGCCGGGACGCAGAAGAAATACATCGATACGGATCTGAGCCGCCGTATCGAAGTGCTCGAGCGCAACCTTCTCGCGCAGCAAAAGACCTTGGACCGCGCACTCGAGATCGTTGCAAGCTATTTCGATCGGTTCGAGGGGGGCGAGTCGCCCGACGTGGATTAGGCGAGTCGCCGAGATGAGTAGCTCGCGTCAGTCGCCGGGGCGTCGTGAAGAGTTAGTCGCGAACGATACGGCGGCCATCCCCGGCCGGAATTTCCCGATCAAGAACTGCATGTCCGTGGACGTGGAAGAGCACTTCCAGGTCCAGGCGTTCGCGTCCACGATCGACCGCGCGGATTGGGACAATTACGAAAGCCGGGTCGAGCGGAATACCGATCGCATCCTCGGCATCTTCGACGACGCCGACATTAAGGCGACCTTCTTCACGCTCGGCTGGGTCGCGGAGCGGCACCCGGACCTGATCCGGCGGATCGTCGCCCAGGGCCACGAGCTCGCGAGCCACGGCTATTCCCATATCCTGATCCATAGTCAGACGCCGGAGGAGTTCCGGGCCGATGTGCGCCGGACCAAATCCATCCTGGAGGACATCGGCGGAGTCGGCATCCGTGGCTATCGCGCGGCGACATTCTCGTTGGACCGGCGCTGTCTCTGGGCCCATGACGTGCTGGCGGAGGAGGGCTATCGCTATTCCTCCAGCATCTTCCCCGTAAACCGCGATCTCTATGGCATGCCCGACGCGCCGCGCACCGCCTATCGTGCCGGCGGCGAGCAGAAGCTGGTCGAGGTGCCGCTCACGACCGTCCGCGTGTTCGGGCGGAATCTCGCCTATTTCAGCGGCGGCGGCTTCTTCCGGCTGATCCCCTATCCGATCTCGCGGATCGCCTTCCGCCACGTGAACGCCCACGACCACGCGCCCTGCATCTTCTATTTCCATCCCTGGGAGATCGATCCCGACCAGCCGCGGATCGAGAATGCGCCGGCGAAGTCGCGCTTCCGGCACTATGTCAATCTCGGCGTGATGGAGCGCAAGATCCGCGCGGCCTTGAAGGATTTTTCCTGGGCGCGCATGGACGAGATCTTTCTCGGCGGCGGCGCCCGCGCCGGAAGCGCCAACGACAACCGGACCTAGGTCAGCCCCATGATCGTGCACGAAATCGACAGCGCGCGTTTCGGCGACTGGGACGCCTTCGTCCGCGCCGTCACCCGCCGGCACGTTCTTCCATCTCTCGGGCTGGAAGACCGTGATGGAGGAGACGTTCCGTCATCGGACGTATCTGCTGGTCGCGGAGGAAGGCGGGGAGATCGCCGGCGTGCTGCCGCTCGTGCATATCAAGAGCCGGCTGTTCGGCTGTTCGCTGATCTCGGTCGCCTTCTGCACCTATGGCGGCCCGATCGGAACCCCGAATGCCGTCGCCGCGCTCGACGAACGTGCACGCGCTTTGGCCGACGAACTGGATGTCGATTACCTCGAATATCGCCAGCACGGAACGGTCGTTCCCTGCCTATAAGTGCAAGGACAGCCTCTACGTCACCTTCCGCAAGGCGATCACCGCGGATCACGACGCCAATTTGAAGGCGATTCCGCGCAAGCAGCGCGCCATGGTCCGCAAAGGCATCAAGGCGGGGCTGGCGAGCGAGATCGACGCGGCCCCGGATCGGCTCTATCGGATCTATTCCGAGAGCGTGCGCAATCTCGGCACGCCAGTCTTTCCCGAAAAGCCTGTTCGGCAATCTTTCCAAAGCCTTCGGCGAGGATTGCGACATTCTCACCATCAGCCATGAAGGCCAGGCGCTGGCGAGCGTGATGAACTTCTACTTCCGCGACGAGGTGCTGCCCTATTACGGCGGCAGCGTGCTTGCCGCGCGGAACGTCGCCGCCAACGATTTCATGTATTGGGAGGTCATGCGCAGGGCCGCCGATCGCGGCTATCCGCATGTTCGATTACGGCCGGTCAAAGATCGACACAGGGTCCTATTCCTTCAAGAAGAACTGGGGCTTCGAGCCGGCGCCGCTCCACTACGAATTCCATCTCCGCAAGAGCGACGAGCTGCCCGACGTCAGCCCGAAGAATCCCAAATACCAAGCGATGATCGCGACCTGGAAGAAGCTGCCGCTGCCTGTCGCGAATTTCATCGGACCGTTCATTTCGCCCGCCCTCGGCTAGAGGGGCGGCCCATGGCGAACATTCTCTTTCTGGCGCACCGGATCCCCTTCCCGCCGGACAAGGGCGACAAGATCCGCTCGTGGAACATCCTGAAGCATCTGACGCGAAAGCCACCGGGTTCACCTCGGCTGCCTGATCGACGATGCCCGCGATTGGCAGTTCACCGACACGCTTCGAAGGCATCACCGCAAGCGCCCATTTCGCCGGCATCAATCCGAAGGCCGCGCGGATTCGCGGCCTGATCTCGGGCTTTGCGCGGCGAGGCTCTGTCGATCGGCTATTTCCGCGACGAGGGATTGCAGGCCTGGGTCGATAAGACGTCTGGCCACACAACATATTGATTTCGCGGTCATTTTCTCCTCGCCCATGGCCCGCTACGTGCTCGATCGCGGCCGCGCGCGGGTGCCGATGGTGGTCGATTTCGTCGACGTCGATTCCGACAAATGGACCCAATACGCCGAGCACAAGCGCTTCCCCGAAAATTGGATCTACCGCGCGCGAGGCCCGCACGCTTCTGGCGTTCGAACGGAAGGTCGCGGCCGAGGCGAAGGCGAGCCTGTTCGTCTCTCCCGCCGAGGCGGAGCTGTTCCGGAACCTCGCGCCCGAAGTCGCGGCGACCGTCCACCCGATGAACAACGGCGTCGATCTCGATTACTTCTCGCCCGAGCGATCCTACGAACCGGTCTTCGAAAAGACGGGGCCGTCGATCGTCTTCACCGGCGCGATGGATTACTGGGCGAATATCGATGCCGCCCGCTGGTTTGTCGGCGAAGTCTGGCCGCGGATTCGGGCCGCTCATGGCGATGCGACGTTCCATATCGTCGGCGGCAATCCGACAGCGGAGGTGAAAGCCCTCGGACGTGCGCCAGGCGTGACCGTGACGGGCCGCGTGCCCGATGTCCGGCCCTATATCGCGGCGGCCGACGTCGTGGTCGCGCCGATGCGGATCGCGCGGGGGGTTCAGAACAAGGTGCTCGAAGGCATGTCCTTGGCCCGGCCGGTGGTGACCACGCCGCAGGGCCTCGAAGGAATCGATGCCCAGCCGGGGCGCGATCTCGTGCTCGCCGATGGGGCGGAGAAGATGGCGGCCGCGATCGAAATTGTCTTATCGGACAATTTGCCCGGCATTGCCGTTGCCGAGCTCTGCGCCAATGCCCGCCTGCACATCGTCGAACATTACTCCTGGGCCGCGCAACTGACGGTTCTCGATGCGCTTCTGGCCCGTTGACGAGGTCTTAACCGTAACCGCTTTGCAACCTTTTGGCCGCGATACTGGTGCTCAGCGGCTGGTTTTACCGCCGCGACATCCCGAGAGTTGTGTATGGGCCTTCGCGTAGACATCGAGGACCGGATCGTCCCGTCCTTCCTCCTTGACCGCCTGCAGGGAATCGCCGCTTGGCGTGTCGCCGGGCTTGTGATGGGGATCGGCCTCGCCGCCGTCCTGACGCTCTACGGCTCGACCGCCGCCATGCTGGTCAAGACCTGGGCCGTCTCCGATTCCTACGACCAATGCTTCCTGATCCCGCCGATCAGCCTGTATCTGATCTGGCGCCATCGGCACCGGCTCCTCGCCGTCACGCCGCAGCCGGCCTATGGCGGCGTCGCCCTGATCGCGCTTTCGGGCGCGGCCTGGCTGGTCGGAAGGGCGGCTTCCGTCGATCTGGTCGAGGAGCTCGCCCTCGTCACCATGATTTTCGGGCTCCATCTCGCCGTGCTTGGCGTCAAGGCGACGCGGATCAATTTCTTCCCGCTGGCCTACCTCTATATGGCCGTGCCGATGGGCGCGTTTCTCATCCCGCCCTTGCAGCAGATCACGGCCGACGCGGCGGTGTTCCTTTTGCGTCTCGTCGGCGTGCCGGTCTTCATGGAAGGGACCTATATCACCATTCCGAACGGCACCTATTTCGTCGCCGAGGCCTGCGCGGGACTCCGCTTCCTGATTGCAACGGTCACGCTCGGCGTGTTGTTCGGCTATTTCTACTACCGCTCGCCCTGGCGCTGGATCGCCTTCATGGCGCTCTCCGTCGTCGTGCCCGTCGTGGCGAATTGCCTTCGGGCCTTCGGGGTCATCCTGCTCGGATATTTCACGAGCACCGATGTCGCGGGTGGCTTCGACCATATCTTCACGGGCTGGGTCTTCCTCTCGCTCGTCACCATCGCCTATCTCGCGATCGGCTATAGCTTCAGCGACCGGAAGCACGAGAAGGACCAGCCGCCCGAGCCCCATGCGACCATCGCGACCCTGGCGCCGCAGCAGGTTCTCCTAGCGGCGCTTGCGGCCCTCGTGGTGGCCGTCGCGCCCCAGGCCTATGCCGTCCATATCCGCGATGTTGCCAGCCGGGTCGATCTGCATCCGCTCCTGCCGCTGCCGACCGTCGGCGAGCCCTGGGCTCCGATGGACTACGACCAGAATCTCTGGACTCCGCGGTTCGCGGGCGTGGATGCCAGCATCGCCAAGAGCTACCGGAACGCCGATGGGGAGGAGGCCGACCTGTATATCGGCTATTACGCTCGCCAGCGGGAGGATGCCGAGCTTCTGGCCTATGGCAACCAGGTCGTCGATTTGGACAAATGGCGGCTCGTTAACGATAATTCGGTGTCGGTCCCGCTCTGGGGTCGTGATACGATCGTGGACGAAATGCAGATCGACCTAAACGGGTCCCGGCGGCTGGTCCGGTACTGGTATTGGGTCGACGGCGAATTCACGGCCAATCCGTATTGGGCCAAGCTCTTGTTTGCCCGTTCGAAACTATTGGGCGGTATACAGGGAGCAGCGGTCATCGCGGTGAGCGTGCCCTTCGAGGACGGGCCCGCGGCGGCACGGTCGCGACTGGACGACTTCCTGGCGAATGTCATGCCGCTGGGAGACGTCCTTATGAGCGTGAACGGCGGCAGGAAGAGCTGAGGCGAGAGCAGTTTTGGGCAGGGTAGAGGCAAGACGATGTGCGGCATAACCGGCATCATGGACACGGGCGGCAAGCGCGAAATCGATCGCGGCACTGCTCGGACGCATGAACGACAGTCAGACCCATCGCGGGCCCGACGAGCACGGACTCTATGTCGCGCCGGGCATCGGGCTCGGCCATCGCCGGCTGTCGATTATCGACCTTTCTTCGGGCCAACAGCCGCTTTTTAACGAGGATCACTCGGTCGTTGTCACGTTTAACGGCGAAATCTATCAATTTTCAGTCCTTAACGACCGAACTTTTGGCCAAGGGACACAAGTTCCGGACCCATAGCGACACGGAAGTGATCGTGCATGCCTGGGAGGAATGGGGCGAGGATTGCGTCAAGCGGTTCCGCGGCCAGTTCGCCTTTGCGGTCTGGGACAGCAATTCCGAGACCCTGTTCCTGGCGCGCGACCGGCTCGGCCAGAAGCCGTTGCATTACACCGTGCTCGCCGACCGGACGCTGGTGTTCGGCTCGGAGCTGAAATCGGTTCTGACCCATCCGGCCACACCGCGCGTAATCGAGCCGCAGAGCGTCGAGGACTATTTCGGCTACGGCTATATCCCGGACCCGCGGACAATCTTCAAGGGCATCTACAAACTGCCTCCGGGGCACACGCTTGACGATCCGCCGCAATGCCGCTGTGCCGGCGCCGAAAGAGTACTGGGACATCTCGTTCGACGAAGACGCTCGGCCTTTCCGAGCAGGAGATTTGCGAGGAGCTGATCACGCGGCTGCGCGAGGCCGTGAAGATCCGCATGATCGCGGACGTGCCGCTCGGTGCTTTCCTCTCCGGCGGGGTGGATTCGAGCGCGATCGTCGCCTTGATGGCGCAAACTTCCGACGCGCCGGTCAATACCTGCTCGATCTCCTTCGACGTGCCGCAATACGACGAGTCCAAATACGCTCTCGAAGTCGCCCAGCGATACAAAACCAATCACAATACCAAGCTCGTCGATCCCAACAGCTTCGACCTCGTTGACCGTTTGGCCGGCTTCTTCGACGAGCCCTTCGCCGATTCCTCCGCGATGCCGACCTTCCGGGTCTGCGAGCTCGCCCGGGAGCGGGTGACCGTGGCGCTGTCGGGCGATGTCGGCGACGAGCTTTTCGCGGGCTATCGGCGCTATCGTTGGCATCACTATGAGCAGTCGATCCGCAACAGGTTCCCGCAGGCGTTGCGCGGGCCGCTCTTCACGGTGCTCGGCCGGCTATACCCGAAGATGGACTGGGCGCCGAAAGTGCTGCGCGCTCGCTCGACCTTCCAGGCGCTCGCGGAAGATCCCTTCATCGGCTATTTCCACAGCGTTTCGGTGCTGCGCGACGAGCTACGGAGCCGGCTGTTCAGCGACAAGATGCGCGGCGAGCTTCAAGGCTATCACGCCGCCAATACCCTGATCGACGCGATGAACGCGGCCAAGACCGACGACGACCTGTCGCGCGCGCAATATGCCGACATGAAGACCTATCTGCCCGGCGATATCCTGACCAAGGTGGACCGCACCAGCATGGCGGTCTCGCTCGAGGTCCGCTCGCCGATCATCGATCACGAGTTCATGGAATGGGCCGCCGGCATCCCGGCCGCGATGCGGCTCAAGGGCCGGGAAGGCAAGTACATCTTCAAGAAGGCCTTGGAGCCCCATCTGCCCCACGACGTGATGTATCGCGAGAAGATGGGCTTCGCCGTGCCGATCTCGGAATGGTTCCGCGGGCCGTTGCGCCAACGGGTCGGCGAGTCGCTCGCGAGCGACGTTCTGGCCGACACCGGCATGTTCGATATGGGCTATCTGCGCAAGCTGGTCGAGCAGCACCAGTCGGGCGTGTCCGAGCATTCACCCGCGCTTTGGGCGCTTCTGATGTTCAAATCCTCGCTCAGGAAGCTGTTCGGCGAAGCCGATTCCGTCCCGCAGCGCCGTGCCACCGCCTAAGCCGGCTCCACAGAATCTCAAGAAAGCCGTAAACGCGGCGATGCAGTCGTCGGCGCGATCCCGGTAAATCTCGTGCGCCTCGCCGTCGATCTCGACGAGCCGGGCATTCGGGATTGCGTCGGACATGGCGTGTTGCTGGGCCAGGGGCGTGGCCGCGCTTCGGGTGGGGGCCAGGATCAAGGTCGGCGCCGAAATGCGCGCCAGTAGCGGCGCGACGTCGGTTTCGGATATGAGGCGGCTATAGTCTTCGAGCGCGCGGGTCGGGATTTTGTCGAATTGCGCGAACGTCCATCGGCGCGGCGCCTCGGTCATCTGGCCCATCGTGCCGCCGAGGCGGGAAAGCGCCTCCGCCCAGCCGCGCGGACCCAGCGTGCGGATCGCGGTCTGCCAATCGGCATAACCCATCGCGAAGAACCGTTGCCCCGCCGGACCGATGGTGGTCGGCGAGGCGCATAAGGTGAGGGAATGAAGAAGCTCGGGGTGGCGCGCGGCGAAAGCGATGCCCAGCATCCCGCCTGTCGAATTCGCCGAGGAAATGGATCTTGGGCACGTCAAGCGCGTCGAGGAACGCCGCGAGATCGTCCACGAGTGCATCCATGGTCCAGGGATAGTCGGGCCCGGGATCGTCCGAGCCGCCATGACCCGGAAGATCGCGCCGGATCACGGGCCATTGTGTCGCCAGCGAAGGCGGCCAGTGCCGCCAGAACTGCGCATTGCGGCCCATGCCGTGCTGAATGAAGACGGCCGTCCTGGTTTCCCAGGGCGGGGTGAAGTCGTCGAGTTCGTAATACGTCGCCCAACCGTTGACCGTGAGGTGGGGCATGGATCGAGCTTGAGCGACGCCTAATGCGTGTTGTCGGTTTGGCTTACGCCGTTGGAAGCCGGAGCGATGCCGTTTAGCGACGTTGGGTCGCTTTGGCTGTCGGCCACTTGAGGCGCGCTGCCCTGGAATACGTTGTAGACCAGCAGAATTGCCGCGGCCCAGCCGATCACGCCGCCGCAGAACCAGATAAAGATCGAGCGCCGCAGCGTAAAGATTTGAAGCTGAGGTTCCGGATCGAGTTTACGGACCATGTGACGGTTCTCCCGCAGTCACGTCCTGGAGCTTTCCGAGCCAATCGTTACTCGGGACAGCTCCGCCGAAGGTACGACCGGTCCGCATTGGCCTCGCCGGCTCGTCACAACCACCCTCCGGCATTGACGCGCTTATCGACAATGCCTACCACATCTGTGATTTCAGATTGAATTTAACCACAATATGTGGTGGCGGTCACGGAACTTTTGTGCCTGTGTACAACTTCGGCAAAGCCCGGTTAACCAAGTCGCTTAACCAACATTAGCCGAGCCGCGCGGAGACGTCAAAAAGCGATTGAACGGGAGGGGGTTAGGCCGTGGCAGTCTGCTCGTCGAGCGCGTAGCCGGCGGAGCGCACGGTGCGAATCAGGTCGTCGGCGCCGTTCACGTTGATCGCCTTGCGGAGCCGCCGGATATGCGCGTCGACCGTGCGCATCTCGACATAGACCTCGTTTCCCCAGACCGCGTTCAGGAGCTGCTCGCGGGAGAACACGCGGGTCGGGTGCTCGAGGAAATGCTTCAGGAGCCGGAACTCGGTCGGCCCGAGATGGACCAGTTTACCATCGCGGGTGACCTTGTGGCTCGCGGTATCCATCCGGATGCCGCCGAATTCGAGAACGCCGCCGGCGAGGGCGGGGCGCACCCGCCGCAAAACGGCATGGACCCGGGCCAGACAGCTCGGACGGCGAGAAGGGTTTGGTGATGTAATCGTCGGCGCCGGTGTCGAGGCCGCGGATGCGATCGGCTTCTTCGCCGCGCGCCGTCAGCATGATGATCGGCGTGTTGCGGGTCTCGGGCTGGCGGCGCAGGCGCCTGCAGACCTCGATGCCGCTCACCATCGGCAGCATCCAGTCCAAGAGCACGAGATCAGGAGGCTCTTCCTGCGCCCTCATCAGGCCTTCCTCACCGTCCGCGGCGTAGGCCACCTTGAACCCTTCATGCTCCAGGTTGTAGCGCAGCAACTCCGCCATGCTGGCGTCGTCTTCGATAACAAGAATCGTGGGATTCATTCTCGGCTCAACGCTCCTTAACGATCGGGCATAGCTTCGCGGCGCTTGGTCAGGCTCCCTTCGCCGGGGCACCAGCGACTGCAAAGGCCGTATTGTCGCTCTTCGGCCGGGCGGCATCGATCATCTCGCCGCGAGCCACGTAATGGACGATCTCTGCGATATTGGTGACGTGATCGCCGATCCGCTCGATATTCTTTGCCACGAACAGAAGATGCGTGCAGGGCGTAATCGCGCTCGGGCTCTCCATCATGTAGGTCAGGAGCTCGCGGAACAGGCTGTTGTAGAGCTCATCGATCTGTTCGTCGCGCTGCCAGACGGCAAGAGCCTTTGCGGCGTCGCGCTCGATAAAGGCGTCGAGGACCTCATTGATCATCCGACGTGCGATCCGCGACATTTCCGGGATCACGCTGATCGGCTTCAGAGGCGATGACTGATTAATGACCGTCGCGCGCTTGCCGATATTTTTCGCGTAGTCTCCGATGCGCTCGAGGTCGCTCGAAATCTTCAGGGTCGAGACGATCTCCCGGAGATCGTCGGCCACCGGTTGCCGCCGGGCCAGAATCTCGATCGCTTGGGATTCGATTTCGCGCTCCAAATCGTCGATCTTGACGTCCTCTTCGAGGAGTCGCAGGGCGACGGCGTTGTCGCGCTTGACCAACGCGTCGATCGCCGAAGCGAGCGCGGACTCGGCAAGCCCGCCCATGCGGGACACCAGAGACTTGAGCTGGTTGAGCTCGTCTTCAAACGCCGTGATTGTGTGTCGGGGCATAGGTGTCTCCGATGATGGGATCCGGGCCGGTCTAACCGAAGCGGCCGGTGATGTAGTCCTGAGTCTGTTTCAGCGCCGGGCTGGTGAACACCGTCGAGGTGCGGTCGAATTCGATCAACTCCCCGAGATACATGAAGGCCGTGAAATCGGACACGCGGGCGGCCTGCTGCATGTTGTGGGTGACGATGGCGATGGTGTAGTCGGTCTTCAGTTCGTCGATCAGTTCCTCGATCTTCGCCGTCGAAATCGGGTCGAGCGCGGAGGCCGGCTCGTCGAGCAGAAGAACCTCGGGCTCGACCGCCACGGCACGCGCGATGCAAAGGCGTTGTTGCTGACCGCCGGAGAGGCTGAGGCCGCTCTGCTTCAGCTTGTCCTTTACCTCGTCCCACAGGGCCGCCCGGCGCAGCGAGTGCTCCACCCGGTCGGCCATTTCCGAGCTTGAGAGGCGCTCATAGAGCTTCACGCCGAACGCGATATTGTCGTAGATCGACATCGGGAAGGGCGTTGGCTTCTGGAACACCATGCCGATCCGGGCCCGCAACAGATTGAGATCGATATTCGGTGTAAGTATGTTCACACCGTCGAACAGTACTTCGCCCTCGGCCCGCTGCTTGGGATAGAGGTCGTACATGCGATTGAAGACCCGCAGCAAAGTAGATTTGCCGCAGCCAGACGGACCGATGAACGCCGTTACTTGCTTTTCGTGGATCGGCAGCGACACGTCTTTCAAGGCATGATGGGTGTTGTAATAGAAATTCAGGTCTTTGACCGAAATCTTCACGCTTCTCGCCTCCGTTTTGTCGCGAGCCGCCGACGAAATTCCGCTCATGGCCAGGTCGGCTTCGACTCCGAGGTTAATGCGCTCCGCTCCCGACATGGGCTATCTCCTCTCGCCGCCCAGCGACGCCAGATAGCGAGCAACGATGTTTAGCGCCAGGATTCCGATAGTGATGATCAAGGCGCCGCCCCAGGCCAATTCCTGCCAGTCGTCATAGGGACTCAAGGCCATCTGGTAGATGACCACCGGAAGATTGGCCATTGGCGCATTCATGTTGGTACTGAAGAACTGGTTGTTCAAGGCGGTGAACAGCAGCGGGGCCGTCTCGCCGGAAATCCGCGCCAGCGCTAGCAGCACGCCCGTGATCATGCCGTTGCGGGCGGCTCGATAGCAGACCGAGGAAATCACGCGCCACTTCGGTGTCCCCAGAGCAGATGCCGACTCCCGCAGCGTGTTGGGCACGAGATTCAGCATGTCTTCGGTCGTCCGGACCACGACGGGAACCACGATGACGGCCAGCGCCATCCGCCGGCCCACGCCGAGAAATGGCCCATCGGCGCGACCATGATCTCGTAAATGAATATGCCGACGGCGATCGACGGGGCGCTCAGCAGGATGTCGTTTATGAAGCGCACGATCTGAGCGATCCTTTCCGACCTGCCGTATTCGGCCAGATAGGTGCCGGCCATGATCCCGAGTGGCGTGCCGGTGACGATGCCCACCAGTGTCAGCATGATGCTGCCATAGATCGCGTTAAGCAGTCCGCCGGCTTCGCCGGGGGGTGGTGTCATCTCAGTGAAGATCGACGGCTTGATTGCATCGAAGCCATTGATGAAGAGGGTCGCGAGGATAAGCGTGAGAATGAAAAGGCCGGTAGACGGTCGCGAACAATGATAGCGACAACGCTACGACGTTCCGTACCTTGCGAGTGTGATAGCGTACGTTGTTCATCATCCACCTGCCTTCTTCTCGAGCCGCACCAGCATCAGCCGTGCGATGGCGAGCACGACGAAGGTGATGACGAACAGGAACAGGCCCAGCTCGATCAGCGACGCCGTATAGAGGTCGCCGATGGCCTCCGTGAATTCGTTGGCGATGGTGGCGGAGAT
This sequence comes from uncultured Alphaproteobacteria bacterium, assembly GCA_963732795.1. Taxonomy (GTDB): domain Bacteria; phylum Pseudomonadota; class Alphaproteobacteria; order CAVTAV01; family CAVTAV01; genus CAVTAV01. The sequence goes on from CAVTAV010000003.1 coordinate 227,292, forward strand.
CGTGGTGCCGGGCGCCAGGATCGACGCACTGATATGATGCGCGTTGCCGATCACGAAGGTGACCGCCATCGTCTCGCCGAGAGCGCGGCCGAGACCGAGCATGACGCCGCCGACAACACCGGTGCTGCAGAACGGCAGCACGACCTTCCAGACCACTTCCCAGGTTGTCGCGCCGACGCCATAGGCGGATTCGCGAAGCATGGCAGGAACGGTCTCGAAGACGTCGCGCATGACCGAGGTGATGAAGGGCAGGATCATGATCGACAGTATCAGTCCGGCGGTCAGGATGCCGATGCCGTAGGGCGGGCCCTGGAACAGCGCGCCGATGATTGGCACGTTGCCGATTGTGTCGATCAGGAATGGCTGAACATAAATCTGCAGGAACGGGGCGAAGGAGAACAGGCCCCAGATGCCGTAAATGATGCTGGGAATGCCGGCCAAGAGCTCGATCGCGATGCCGAGCGGCCGCTTCAGCCAGCCGGGGCAAAGTTCGGTCAGGAAGATCGCGATGCCGAAGCTGACCGGTACTGCCACGATCATGGCGATGACCGATGTAACAAGTGTGCCGTAAATCGGCGCGAGGCCGCCCGAATTTCTCGGTGACAGGGTTCCACGCCTCGGTCAGCGAAGAAATCGAGCCCGAACGCCTTGATGGCGGGCATCGCGCCGAGCGTCAGGGAGACGATGACGCCACCCAGGATCAGCAGAACGCCCCAGCCGGCCGCACGCGCGAGGAAGCCAAAAATCTTGTCGCCGGTTGCTCCGCTGCCCGAGCGTCGCGCGATGAGCTGTGGGGGAATGTCTGTTGCCGTGGACACCGGATTCTTTTCGAAAAGAGTAGCGGAAGGACCGGGAGGTTTCTCGCGGCCCTTCCTTTTGGCCTATATCGTCATTCGATAATGTCGATGGTCAGTGGGTAGGCTCTTATCTCTTGATCATCGACCACTTGTCCTCGACCAGTTTCACGACGCTGTCCGGGATCGGGACATAGTCCAGCGATTCGGCCATTTCGTCGCCGTTCTCGTAAGCCCACTTGAAGAAGTCCAACGCGGTCTGCGCCGCTTTCGGATCGGCCGGGTCCTTATACATTAGGATGAAGCTCGCACCCACGATCGGCCAACTGGTGGCGCCGGGCTGGTTGGTCAGGATGAGATAGTAGCCGGGAGCGTTGGCCCAGTCGGCATTGGCGGCCGCGGCCTGGAACGCGGTGGTCTTGGGCACCACAGTCTGACCGTCCTTGTTGATCATCTTCATGTAGGTCAGGTGGTTCTGCATCACATAGGCATACTCGACATAGCCGATTGCGCCGCGGGTGCGGGCCGTCATGTTGGCGACGCCTTCGTTGCCCTTCGCACCGATGCCGGCGGGCCACTGGACGGAGGCGTTGGCGCCGACCGTCTCGGCCCATCCGGGCTGAGTTGCTGAGATAGGTGTGAACAGGAACGTCGTGCCCGAGCCTTCCGCGCGATGGACCGGAGCGATCGCAATGTCCGGCAGCTTCACACCGGGGTTCAGTGCCTGGATCGCCGGGTCGTTCCACTTCTTGATGTCGCCGAGATAGATGGCGGCCAGCGTCGGGCCGTCGATGGTAAGTTCGCCCGGCTTGATGCCCGGCAGATGTTCACGACCGGAATAACGCCGCCGATGACCATCGGCCATTGGATGAGGCCGGCTGCATTCAGCTTTTCCGGCATCAAGGCATATCGGAAGCGCCGAACGTGACGGTCTTGGCTTGATCTGCTTGATGCCGCCGCCGGAACCGATGGACTGATAGTTCAGGCCAATTCCGGTCTTAGTCTTTATACGCGGCGGCCCATTTCGAATAGACGGATACGGGAACGTCGCGCCTGCGCCGGAAATGTTTTCCGCCATCGCGGTCGACGAGCCGACCGTGAATGCACCTATGACAAGTGCGCCTAGGAGCCCGACGATAGTCGATTTGGCTTTCACCTTGCTTCTCCCAACGTTGGTTTTGTCAGTACGACCGCCTCGCGCATCGGCAGCACGTCACCACCGTATGGACTGCGAGGTTTGATCGCGGTGACGGTAGTGTCGCGCGATGACTGAAATACGATAATTATGTTGCAGTTTTATGATGGTGGCGATCGCAAAGCCGCTGGAGAGGCTGTGATTTAGACTCGTCAGACGCGCGCGGATTCCGATTTAGGTATCGGAAATATAACGGAAAATGTCGATCCGACGCCTTCCTTGCTCGTGACCGACAGAGCGCCCCGGTGACGGTTTACGATGTGTTTGACGATCGCGAGGCCGAGGCCGGTTCCGCCCAGTTCGCGCGACCGCGCCGAATTCCACGCGGTAAAACCGTTCCGTGAGTCGGGGGATATGCTCCTGGGCGATCCCGGGGCCATCGTCCTTGACCGCAACGATAACGGCGGGTCCCACGATCTGCGGTGCCGATTCCGCTGGCCGGGCCGAAACCTCCACCGTGCCGCCGGGCCGGCCGTATTTCACGGCATTGTCGATAAGGTTTTGAAAAACCTCGATCAATTGGTCCCGGTCGCCAAGGATCTTCGGCAGACCTTCCTCGATTTTAAGAGTGACGGTGGCTTGGCGGCCGACGGCGCGAGGTTGGATCGTTTCCTTGACTCCCCTGAGGACCGCCCGCGAGATCGATCGGCGTGCTCGGCGGCGTATATTCGTCGAGCTCGATCCGTGAAAGCGACAGCAGATCTCCGATTAGGCGGGTCATTCGGGCCGATTCGCGCTGCATGATGGCGAGAAATCGCGTGCGGGCCGCCTCATCCTTGCTGGCCGGCCCCTGTAGCGTCTCGATGAAGCCGACCAGGCTCGCAAGGGGCGTACGCAGCTCATGGCTGACATTGGCGACGAAATCCGCCCGCATCTGCTCGGCGTGTCGAATATGGGTAATGTCATGGAGTGCGATCGCCGTGGTCAGGCGGTTGCGCGTGAGAATGCGTGGCGGCGCCGGCATACGCGGGTCCAACAATCTGGTCGCGCGAAGCAGATAGGTTCTAACCACTGCCCCCGGCACGTTGATTTCCGTGGATTGCTCCGGCCCTCCTGCATCCAGCACGTCGATGGCAGCCAAAGCAGCGGGCTGGCGCAAATGCAGGGCAATGTCATCTCCGGTGACCGGCCGCCCGAGGAAGGACTCCGCAGCCGAGTTGGCGAAGATGATGCGTCGATTCGAATCGAGGAGAAGGAACGGGTCCGTCAGGCCATTGAGAAGGGCGGTGCTGAAAACCGGTGATTCGTCGCCGGTATCCGTCGTGATCGTCGTTGTGACGGCGGCGGGCATAGCGGGTCTGGAGGCCGTGTTGAGCCAGCCCGCAGTGACGGCGCCAAGACTGGAAACAATAATGATCGTGGCCACCCAACCGTATGCGAGACCACCCGCGGCGCCGAGAATGAGCACAAGCACTTGAACCGCGAAGAGACCGATCAAGATTGAGCGAAGATGGGACATGACCAGTAAACTAACTGCCCCGTGGCGTCCCGCAAGCTGGAAAATGTGTCCCGATTTGGTACGCCGACAACGGGCGGAAAGAAGAAATTAACCATAATTTATAAGGAAAGCTGGGCGTTTTGGCCAAGTTTTTTCAGTTGGTGTGCCTCTTGCTTCAAATCAAAGCGTCATTCGTCGCCCCGTGTAAAAGGAAACGGTGACAAGTTATCAATATAATTGCTATATTGAATCGTGTCCGAGTGGGTTTATTAGTACGGAAGAGTTCGATGAACGGTAACGGTCAGCTTCCTCCGCAGTCAGACGAGAATGCCGGGGCCAGCGCGGAGGAGACCAAGCGGGCGCTTCGGCGTCGCATTCTCAAGGCCGGATTGATCGGTGCGCCGGTGGTGGTGACGCTGCAAAGCAATTCCGCCTGGGCGGCGTCCATGACCTGTCTTCAGAATCTTAAGGTGCCGGAAGACATCACGACGCCTTACCGGAATTCCGAAGGACCGTTGGTCCCTTATAACAGTCACGATCCGAAGCATGTCGGCTATATCAACGCGCTGCAGCACGATCAGACCATGAATGGCATGCCGGGCTATTCCTGCGTCGCGTCGATCATGACCAATACCTGATCGGTCGCACCGGGTTCGACAATCATGGCCGAATCGGCGGTTAAGTGGGCGGCTTGCGATGGCGAGGCGCTCGTCTGGCGCGACTGGGATGACGGTTCCGCCGTCTATGACACTCGTTCCGGACAAACCCACATCCTCGATCTGGTCGGGCGGCTCGTGGTCGTCGAGCTCGGAGAGGCGCCCGCGTCCGTCCGGGAGCTCGCCGAGCGCGTAGCCGAAACCACGGGCGGCGCGCCGGATGCCCCTCTGCGTAACCAATTGCACACCTTATTGGGCGAATTAGAGCACCTCGGAATCATTGAGGTAATCGCCGCGTGAGAGTGCAGGATCTCTCCGAAGACGACATCCAGCATCGGTTAAGGTCAGACGGGCTCTATTTCAGGCTCGGGGCCTTCACGACGCGCGTTCGCTCGGTCTATCCGGCGATGGCGACCGACTTCCGCCGCCTCTATGGCGCCTGCGAGGTAGATACCCGGGACAGCGAGATCACCGACTTCTTCCTGAACCTTTATGCGCCGTCCCGAACCCGCAGCATCTTGCGGCCGCAGGTGATGGCGGATGTGGAAGGGCCGGGGCCGTTCATTCCTCTGCCGTCCAAGATGACGTTGCTGATGCTCGAGACGGCGATGAACTGGTGCGTCGCCTCGCGCGTCCGCTCGATGCTGCTGTTGCACTCCGCCGTGGTCGAAAAGAACGGCAGGGCGGTGATCCTCCCGGGCCAGTCCGGCTCGGGCAAGAGCACGCTCGCCGCGGCGCTGGTGGCGAATGGGTGGCGGCTTCTCTCCGACGAGTTCGCCTTGATCCGTATCTCCGATGGAGCCTTGGTGCCCTATCCCAGGCCGATCTCGCTCAAGAATGAATCGATCGAGCGAATGAAGGCGATGTTTCCCGACGGCACCTTCGTCGGCCCGTTCACCGACACGCCCAAGGGCACGATCGCCTATCTCGCCGCGCCGTCTTCCGCGATCGAGAACGATCAGGTCGCCGTGATGCCGCGCGCCGTCATCTTTCCGACCTATGAAAGTGGCGCGTCCCTCAGATCCGACGAATGGCCAAAGGCGGCGGGGCTCGGGCGCATCGCCCTCTATTCGGTCAATTACACGCTGCTCGGCCGCGCCGGCTTTGAGGCGCTCGCCGACCTCGTCGACCGGTGCACCATCCGGACGGTTACCTATTCCAGCCTCGACGACGCCATCGGCTTCGTCGAGGACACGGTCGGAACGGAGGCCTGAGCGATGACCATCCGCCGGCCCCCGGTTCCGGGTCTCGACGTCTTTCTGGACGCCCTCACTCGGCCCGAGACAATGGAGCGTCTGAAGCCCGTCGAATGGAACGACGTGCTCCGCTTCGCCCGGCAGACCGCGCTGGTCGCCCGGCTGGGCTATCTCGCCCGCGAGGCCGGGATATGGGAGCGTATCCCGGAAAAAGCCCGGCAGCATTTCGACTCCGCCGCCGTCATCTCCCGCGACAATCAGCGGATGATCCGCTTCGAGGTTGCAAGGATCGCCGATACGCTCGCCCATGCCGACGTTCCCTTCGCCCTGCTGAAGGGTGCGGCCTATGTCTGGTCCGGGCTCGACATGTCCCGTGACCGGCTGTCCTCCGACATCGATGTTCTCGTCGCCCACCGCGACCTCGACGCCGCCGAAGCGGCCGTGAAGCTCGCGGGCTGGGTGCCGATGAAGGGGGAGGATGATTACGACGACTATTATTATCGCGCCTGGATGCACGAATTGCCGCCGCTCCGCCATCGCGACAGCAACACCGTCATCGATATCCATCACACGATCCTGCCGGTAACGAGCCGTCTGCATCCCGATCCGGCGCTGCTGCTCGGAGAGATGGTCCCGATCGAGGGCGGGCGGCTGCATGTTCTCGCGCCGAAGGACATCGTTCTCCACGCCGCGGCCCATCTGTTCTATGACGGCGACTTCGATCGCAGGCTGCGTGACCTTTACGACCTCGACCGACTGCTCGCGCATTTCGGCGAGCGGCCCGGCTTCTGGGATGCCCTTGTGCGCCGCGCCGACATTCTCAATCTGACACGGCCGCTGTTCTATACGCTCAGATACTGCGCGGCGCTTCTCGGCACGCCGGTTCCGTCAAGCGTGACCGAGCGTCTCGCCCCAAGCGCGCCGTCCGCTCTTGCGCTCTTCGCGATGGACCGTCTGGTGCCCAGGGTGATCATGCCTCGTAATGCAGACTATCCGAGCCGGCTGACCTCGTTTGCGGCGCTTCTTCTCTATATTCGGTCGCACTGGCTGAAGATGCCGCCGATGCTGCTGGCGCGGCACTTGCTGCGGAAGGCCTTCAAGCGGGTCGGATTCGGCGCGGGAGCCGAGGGGACGATGCCCGATGGCCGAAAGGTTTCCCAGCACTAATCAAATCTTTACTCGGGACCGCTACAAACGCCCTCGTCCTCGTAGCGAGTAGTAGTATGATGCAGGAGCCGATCCGGTGCCGCCGGTCCGCTTCGTCGGTGGGAGCCCGGCCGAGGACATAATCCCCCAAAGATCAAACTTCCTCGATATCGAAATCCGCCGCGCGCGAATGATTGCCCACGAAGACGCGGAGCACCCGGCGTCCTTTGAACGCCACGTGCCAGACGCCGTCCTCGCTCTCGTCCCTGGCGACCGATTCGATGCCGCGCGAGTCATAGGCCGTGCGGGTCTGGATGAAGCTGCGGACTCCTTCCTCGGTGTTGGAGAAGGTTTTGACCGGCTTATGGGGATCCTTCCGGGCTACCAGCTTGTCGGTCAGGAGAGACGGCTTCTTGGTCTTGGCCATGATGGTGTGGTTGTACTCACGCGTGGACAGGGACTCGCGGGCCGATCATATCGGCAAGGTGGCCCCGATGTGTAGGGGCGGCCGGACGCGCCGCTGCAATCAGTCCTCCCGGCGATCGATCCGGACCGGGATCAGGTCGATCACCTGGGCGTTTATGAGCCTCTTGCCGGCGTTCTCGAAATTGACCGTCACGCGATCGCCGATGATCGTCTGGATTTGGCCGATGCCCCAATCCTCCTCCGTCGGGTGACGGACGAAATCGCCGGGTTTGATCAGAAGCGCCATAACCCTTCCTTAACTCTATCGCGCCTCAATGCCTTCCTTTACAATAGAGGCCGCGAACGCGTTCATCAAACCGCCGCTGTCCTTTCCAGCCCGAATGTCCAGGAATGCTTGATCTTAAAGCCAGAATCGATCTCGCCTCGCTGTTGTCCTCGCGCATTTGCCACGATCTGATCAGTCCGGTCGGCGCTTTGTCGAATGGGATCGAAATCCTGTCCGAGGAATGCGACGACGACATGCGCGACCAGACGATCGCGCTTCTCGCCCACAGCGCGACAGAAGCGACGGGACGATTGCAGCTCCTGCGGCTGGCCTTTGGCGGCTCGACCTCGCTCGGCGGCATGATCGGGCTTGGCGACGCGGAAACCGCGCTCAAGGAATATCTGACGACGACCAAGGTCTCGCTCGACTGGCAGGCGGGGGTCGAAGCCCTGCCCAAGCAGGCCATGAAGCTGTTGCTTAACATGGCTCTGGTCGCCACCGAATGCATCATCAGGGCGGGAACCCTGACTGTTCATGCCGCAATTCAGCCGGACGGCGTGCTTCTCGCAGCGACCGCATCGGGCGACCGGATCATGGTGTCCGACGATATCGCGGCGATCTTCGATGGCACCGCCGGCGACGACGCGATCGATGCCCGCTCGGTGCCGGCCCTCCTGGCGGTGATGCTGGCCGAGGAAATCGGCGGACGCATTGCCTGGGAACGGGGCCCCAACCGGGAGCTGGTCATCAAGGCCGGGCTGCCGCAAACGGCAGTTTCCTGAGCGATTCCACGGACTTCGCGGCGTTACGCTTTACAGCTTCTTAATATATTTACGCGACTTTTAACCGGCATTCGATCGGGCCTTCCCTGGTGCCGATCCTCGCACCGTGTCGCTGGCCAGTCTTTTGCCCCGAACCCCGATACACAGCCGCCATGGATGATCTTCTAAGCGAATTCGTCACCGAGACCGTCGAGAGCCTCGACGTGGCGAATGTCGAGCTCGTCAAGCTGGAGCGCGACCCGAACGACCACGACACCCTGAGCAATATCTTCCGTCTGGTCCACACCATCAAGGGAACCTGCGGGTTCCTCGGGCTGCCGCGCCTTCAAGCGATCGCCCATGCCGGCGAGAACGTGCTCGGCCTGTTCCGCGACGGGAAGCTCGAAGTCACCCAGGACGCCGTAACGCTTGTCCTGGAATGCCTCGACCGCATCCGTGCCATCGTCGACCATCTCGAGCGGACCTCGTCCGAGCCCGACGGCGACGACGAGGATTTGATCGCCCAACTCGACCAGATCGCGAAAGGCGAGCGCGTGTCGGCCGCTCCCGAAGCGGTCGAAGAGGTCGAGATTTTCGAAAGCGAGACGGTCGAGGAGCAGGCGCCCGTTCAGGTTCCCGTCGCTTCGACCGAAGACGGCGAGAGTCTGTTCAAGCAGATCGGCGGCCCCCTCGGCATCGACGCCGTGGTCGATCTTCTGTTCGAGCGGCTGGTCGGCGATCCGGTGTTCCGGCCGTTTTACGGCAAGGTCGATATCGCGGCTCTAAAGCTCAAATATGCGTCCTATCTGACGGCTGCCTTGGGAGGTCCGCAGCGCTATACGGGCAAATCCCTGGCCAAAGCCCATGAAGGCGTGCGCGCGGGGGGCGTTCTCGCCGGCCATATGGAGGCGTTCCTGGACTATCTCCGCCAGGCCATGGACGATTTCGAAATCCCTGAGGACGTTGCGAATTCCGTCGTGACGGTCGTCGCCTCAACCCGCGAGGATGTTCTCGGCTCGTCGACGACGACTGCGCCCAAGCCGAAGCCGGCGAAGATCGAAGCCGCGGCGCCGACGGAATCCCAGCCGAATGCGCCAGCGTCGAAGCCGGCCGATCCGCCCGTCCATCAGGAAACGGCGACGTCGGAATCCTCGGTCGCCAATCAGACGATCCGCGTGAACGTCGACGTTCTCGAAGACCTCATGACCATGGTCAGCGAGATGGTGCTGACGCGGAACCAGCTTATGCAGATGGTCCGCCGGCTCGACGACAGCGAATTCAACGGCCCGCTGCAGCGTCTCAACCAATGCACCACCGAGCTGCAGGAAGCGGTCATGAAGACCCGCATGCAACCGATCGGCAATGCCTGGGCCAAGCTGCCCCGGATCGTCCGCGACCTCGGCCGCGATCTCGGCAAGAAGATCGAGCTGAAGATGCGCGGCGCCGAGACCGAGCTCGACCGCCAGGTCCTTGAGTTGATCAAGGATCCGCTGACCCATATGGTCCGCAACTCCGCCGATCACGGGTTGGAGACGGTCGAGGGTCGCCTGGAGGCCGGCAAGTCCGAGATGGGCTATATCCAGCTCAACGCATTCCACGAGGGTGGCCATATCATCATCGAGATCTCCGACGACGGCCGCGGCCTCGATATCGACCGGATCAAGAAGAAGATCATCGCCAACGGGCTTGTCGGCGAGGCCGAGGCCCAGGCGATGTCGGACCAGCAGGTCCAGCGCTACATTTTCCACGCGGGCCTCTCGACGGCCGAGGCTGTGACCAATGTTTCCGGCCGCGGCGTCGGCATGGATGTCGTCCGGACCAATATCGAGAAGATCGGCGGCACGATCGATCTCAAGTCCGAGCGCGGCAAGGGCACCAAATTCATGATCAAGATTCCGCTGACGCTCGCGATCGTCTCGGCCTTGATCGTCCAGAGCGGCGGTGAGCGCTTCGCGATCCCGCAGCTCAGCGTGGTCGAGCTCGTCCGCGCCGGCGGCACGTCGGGCAACAAGATCGAGCATGTCAACAAGACGCCGGTTCTGCGGCTCCGCGATCAGCTTCTGCCGCTGGTGCATCTGCGCGACGTTCTCGGCCTACCGCCCAAGCCGGCCGAGAGCCAAGCCGTCGAGCCCGCCGAAGCGGCGAATAACGGGGTGGTCACCGGCGGCCGTCAGCGCCGCAAGGGCGGCAACGAGGACTATGTGGTCGTCACCCAGGTCGGCAACTTCACCTATGGCATCGTGGTCGATCAGGTCTACGACACCGAGGAGATCGTGGTGAAGCCGGTCGCGCGGATCCTGCGGAATCTCTCGATCTATTCCGGCAACACGATCCTCGGCGACGGCAGCGTCATCATGATCCTCGACCCGAACGGGATTGCCGCCAAGACGGGCGATATTCAAATCGGCAGTCGGGATACCGGCGACGACGCGGTCGCCAAGCGGTCCTCGCATCACGACGCGATGTCGCTCCTGGTGTTCAAGGTCGCCGAGCAGGCGCCCAAGGCCGTGCCGCTCGCTCTCGTTGCCCGGCTCGAGAATGTCGACGTCACGACGATCGAGCACACCGAGACCGGCGACTTCGTGCAGTATCGCGGCGGCCTGATGCCCATTCTGCGCTACAGCGACAATGCGAGCCTCAAGACCGAAGGGCTGCAGCCGGTTCTGGTCTTTTCCGACGAGGATCAGACCATGGGACTTGCGGTCGACGAGATCATCGACGTCGTCGAGCAGTCCCTTTCCATCGAGATGGCGTCCTCGCGTCCCGGGCGTGCTCGGTACGGCGGTGATCGGCGGCCACGCCACCGAGGTGATCGACGTCTCCCATTTCCTTGCGAGGGCCTACCCGAACTGGTTCCGCAAGCAGAGCAGGGCGAGCGGACGCTCGGGCAAGGGCGCCAAGCTTCTGGTCGTCGACGACAGCTCGTTCTTCCGCGGTCTCCTGGAGCCGCTGCTCTCTCGCGCCGGCTACGAGGTCACGGCCGTTGCGAATGCCGAGGAGGCCCTGGACGTTCTCGAAAGTGGCGAGAGCTTCGATCTCATCGTCAGCGATATCGAGATGCCGGGCATGGATGGCTTCGATTTCGCCAGCCGGGTCAAGGGCGACTCGCGCTGGCAATCGACGCCGATGGTCGCGCTCTCCTCCTATTCCGCGGAGCCCGACCTCGCGCGCGGAAAGTCGGTCGGTTACAGCGATTACGTCCCGAAATTCGATAGGGAGGCCCTGATGGTGTGCCTCTCCCGTGTGTTGTCCAGACATGAGGAAGCAGCATGAGTTTTGCGGCCCAGCATAACGAAGCGAACCAAAAAGGGGCGGATGGCGACGCCACGGCGCGAACCCTGGTGACGATGACCATCGCCAACCAGTTGCTGGGCATACCGGTCTCGGCCGTGCATGACGTGCTCGGGCCTCAAAAGCTGACGAGCATACCGCTTGCCCCGGACTCGGTGGCCGGCGCGCTCAATCTCCGCGGCCGGATCGTGACTGCGGTGGATGTGCGCAAGAGGCTCGGTCTCGAGGATCGCGCGGACGAGGACCCGGCGATGAGCGTCGTCGTCGAGCATGACGGCGAGCCCTACAGCCTGATCATCGACACGGTGGGCGAGGTGTCTGAGCATTCCCGAGGATCGGTTGGAGCGCAATCCGCCGACCCTCGATCCGCGTTGGCGCGCCGTGTCGGACGGAATCTTCAGGCTCGACGACCAGCTTCTCGTGGTGCTCGAGGTCGATCGGCTTTTGGAATTGGGCACGGAGCTTGCGGCATGAGCGCGCGGGTGGATCACGTGATCGGAGTTTGTCGGATGTTGTGCCGAGGTTCGGAGTTCAAGTCATGAAGTCATGTCTCGTTGTTGACGATTCCAAAGTCATAAGAAAAGTCGCTCGCCGAATCCTCGAAGAGCTCAACTTCGACATCGTCGAGGCTGAGGACGGTCAGCAGGCGCTGAACCGCTGCAAGGAGCGCATGCCGGACGTCGTGCTCCTGGACTGGAACATGCCGGTCATGGACGGCCTGTCATTCCTCCGGCGGCTCAGGGGCACCGACGGCGGGGAAGCGCCCATCGTCGTCTTCTGCACCACCGAGAACGACATCGCGCATATTCGGGCCGCGCTTGAGGCCGGCGCGAACGAATACATTATGAAGCCCTTCGATCGCGACATCATAGAGGCGAAGTTCACGCAAGTCGGACTGATGTAGATGTCCTCTAACAACGCGTTCTCAAAGGGGAAGCGTTACCGGACACCGGCCCGATAAGAGTGATGGTCGTCGACGATTCGGCGGTCATCCGGGGGCTGGTCCGGCAATGGCTCGAAGCCGATCCCGACATCGAGGTCGTCTTCACGGCGGCCAACGGCAAGACGGCCGTGGCCAATGTCGTGGAAAGCGGCGCCGAGGTGGTCATCCTCGATATCGAGATGCCGATCATGGACGGCATGGCCGCCCTGCCGCTGCTGCTGAAGGCGGCGCCGGGCGTCAAGGTCCTGATCGCCTCGACCTTGACCGTCCGCAACGCCGAAATCAGCCTGACCGCGCTCTCACGCGGCGCGGCCGACTATATCCCGAAGCCCCAGGCCATCCGCGACGTCTCGGGCGCGCCCGAATTCCGCCGCGAAGTCCTGACCAAGGTCAAGGTCGCTGGGCGAGGCGCGCCGTCGGGCGCGGGCCAGCCAGACCGCGCGACTCGAGCGCAAGCCGACCGCCGCTCCGGTCGCTGCGCCGGCCCCTGCGATCCCCGGGAAAGCCAAGACTCCCTTGCGGGCGGTATCGCCGATCCGGCCGAACGTCGTTGCGATCGGCAGCTCGACGGGCGGCCCCCAGGCGTTGTTCAAGGTTCTGACGGCGCTGCCGACGAGCTTCGATCTGCCGGTGCTGATCACCCAGCACATGCCGGCGACCTTCACCGCCATCCTGGCCGATCATCTCGGCCGCGCCTGCGGACGGCCGTGCCACGAAGTCGCGGGCGGCGAGGCCGTCACTAACGGCCATGTCTATGTCGCGCGGGGCGGCCATCACTTGGTGGTCGAGAAGCATGGTGCCGGCGTCGCCATTCGGCTCGACGACGGGCCGCTGGAGAATTTCTGCCGGCCGGCGGTCGATCCGATGCTGCGCAGCATTGCGGCGGTCTATGGCCCGGCCGCGCTCGGCGTCATCCTCACCGGGATGGGCAATGACGGGCTGAAGGGCGGCGAGACCCTGGTGAACGCCGGCGGCAATCTGATCGCCCAGGACGAGGCATCGAGCGTCGTCTGGGGGATGCCCGGCTCCGTCGCTAATGCGCATCTCTGCTGCGCCATCCTCAATATCGAAGAAATGGCGCCCGCGATCGCGCGCGTCGCTGCGGGAGCGAAGCTATGAAGCCGGCGGATTTCGAGCTGTTGAGCGGCATGCTCCGGTCCCGGTCGGGCCTCGTGCTCTCGAAGGACAAGGTCTATCTCCTGGAAACGCGCCTGATGCCGGTCGCGCGCAAACGGGGCCTGGAGAACGTCGAGGCGCTGGTCGAGGAGGTGCGCACCAAGAAGGAAGAGCCCCTGTTCCGTGACATCACCGAGGCGATGACCACGAACGAGACCTTCTTCTACCGCGACAACAAGCCGTTCGACACCTTCCGCGACGACATCCTGCCCCACCTCATTCAGGCCCGGGAGCAGCGCAAGACGATCCGTATCTGGTGCGCCGCCGCCTCGACGGGGCAGGAGCCTTATTCGCTCTGCATGATCCTGAAGGAAGCGGCCGCCAAGCTGAACGGCTGGCGCATCGAGATCATCGCGACCGATCTGTCGAGCGAGGTTTTGGAAAAGGCCAAGGTCGGGCTTTACTCCCAGTTCGAGGTCCAACGCGGCCTGCCGATCACCCATCTCGTCAAATACTTCAAGCAGGTCGGTGAGCTGTGGCAGATCGACGAATCGATCCGCTCCATGGTGAGCTTCCGCGAGCTCAATCTGATGGACGATTTCTCGCGGCTCGGCATGTTCGACCTGATCATGTGCCGCAACGTGCTGATCTATTTCGACCAGGAGACCAAGAACAGCGTGCTCGAAAGGGTCGCCCAGGTCATGCCGTCCGACGGCCGCCTGATCCTCGGCGCGGCGGAGACCGTGATCGGCGTCTCCGACAAGTTCAAGCCGGTCCCCAACCAACGCGGCGTCTACGCGCTGGCCCAGCCGACCAAGCACTAGCCGCCCCGCGGCTTGTCACCGCCGGGGCCGTGGGTTATTCGTCAATTCGCCGTTGAGTGCGTTGACCGGGGGACCCATATGAGCGTCATGGCCGAGGACATTGAGGATAGCGTCCGGACGATCGAGGCGGAGATCAACTATCTTCTGCCGGGTCCCGAGATCAACCGCCGTTTCGTCAGCGCCGGGGTCGAGGTGAACACCGGCAGTTACGGTCCCTTCAAGGTCAAGATCCGCGATGGCCGGGCGATCAAGCGGCATTTCACGCTCGATACCCACGGCTTCGTGCTCGCCGACATCCCGAGCGCCGTGACGGACTTCTACGACAAGGATGAGGTGGATCGCCTCTATATGGACGAGGTTGCCGCCGGCGTGAAGACGCTGACCGGCGCGGATTTCGTCGTGCCGATGGGCTGGATGGTGCGCAATTCAGGCGATATCTCGAAATATCAGAATAAGCAGGAGGGGCCCTATACCCATGCCGGCGGCGTCCAGCCTCCGGCGGGCGAGGCCCATATCGACACCGAGCCGAGCCGCGCCGACCGCCAGGCCCGTGCCCTATACGAGAAGTTCCGGCCGGACGGCCCCGGCTACAAGCGCTTCATCTATTCGAGCTTCTGGCGCTGCTTCTCCGAGCCGCCCCAGGACTGCCCGCTCGCCGTCTGCGACCACCGCAGCGTCGGCGACGACGAGGGCGTGCCGAACGTGCTCTATATCGTCGACAAGATCCCGGAGGGCGACGAAATGTTCGCCCCCATGCCCGACGCCGACCAGCCGGCCGCCGCAATCTTCCGTTACAATCCCGATCACCGCTGGTGGTACTTCTCCAACATGACCCGCGACGAGGCCATCCTGATCAAGTTCCACGATTCCGACCACACCGTCGCCTGGCGCACGCCCCACACGGCCTTCTGGGACATGAGCTTCCCGAACTCCAAAACCCGCGCCAGCATCGAATGCCGCTCGTTGGCGTTTTTCGAATAACGCATCTCACGTCATTCCCGCGAAAGCGGGAATCCAGGGGTCCCCGCCTTCGCGGGGACGACGGCCCGCCAGATTAAAAGAAAAAGGCCATCCCGCGGGATGGCCTTTCTGTTTCGTCCGCTCCGATCGGGGGGCTGGGGTTGCAGCCACCGGACCCCGCTTCAGGCGACGCTATCGAGGGCTCAGGCAGCCGCGCTTGATGCTTTCGGCTGGCTCTGGGTCTCTTCGACCGGGTCGCGCAAAACATAACCGCGGCCCCAGACGGTCTCGATATAGTTCTGACCGTTGGTCGCCGCGGCGAGCTTCTTGCGTAATTTGCAGATAAAAACGTCGATGATTTTGAGTTCCGGCTCGTCCATGCCCCCATAGAGATGGTTGAGGAACATTTCCTTGGTGAGGGTCGTGCCCTTGCGCAAGGAGAGGAGCTCCAGCATCCCGTATTCCTTGCCGGTGAGATGGACCCGCTGCCCTTCGACCTCGACTGTCTTGGTGTCGAGATTGACGCTCAGCTTGCCGGTCCGGATCACCGATTGGGAATGACCCTTCGAGCGGCGGATGATGGCGTGGATGCGCGCGACCAGCTCGTCCTTGTGGAACGGCTTGGTCAGATAATCGTCGGCGCCGAAGCCCAGCCCCTTCACTTTGTTGTCGAGCTGACTCATGCCTGACAGGATCAGAGTGGGCGTGTCGACCTTGGAAAGACGAAGCTTCTTGAGAACGTCGTACCCGTGCATGTCGGGCAGGTTCAGATCAAGAATAATGATGTCGTAATCATACAGCTTACCAAGATCCAGGCCTTCTTCACCGAGATCCGTACAATAGATATTGAAGCCTTCGGCAGCCAGCATGAGCTCGATGCTCTTGGCTGTCGCCGAATCGTCTTCAATCAACAGAACCCTCATTGGAAAGTTTCCCTCACGTTCACCAGGTACCGGCGGATTATAGGAAGCGCTTGGTTAATGACCATTAATTTTTAGAAGGTATTTCGTTAATTTTCCGTGACCAAAGAAAAGTTTTATCGGGCGGGATTTACGCACGGCTTTACAGAACCTTAAGCGCTTTCGGTCACCATAGCGTCAAACGGCGCTGCGTCGAATCTAGTAGACATTCCAGAGGCTTCGCGTCAAGCCCTTTAGTGGTCCGAGTTCTGAATTGGACGCCATCCTTTCCGAAATTTCCCGATTGCCGACCCGATTGCGCTTCGGCCGGGTCTCCGGTGTGCAGGGCCTCCTGATCGAGGCCACGGGAATCGACCGACTCTCCAGCGTCGGCGCGCGGGTGCGGATCGTCTCGCGCGACGGGGCGGATGTGCCGGCCGAAGTCGTCGGTTATCGGGGCGGACACGCGCTGCTGATGCCCTTTAAGTCTTTGGAAGGAATCGGGATCGGCTCCAAGACCTATATCGCGGAGGAAGATCCTTACGTTTATCCCTCCGCCGGATGGCTTGGCCGCGTGGTCAACGCGATGGGTGACCCGATCGACGGCAAGGGGCCGATCCCGCGCGGGCCCGAAGCCTATGCCCTCCGCGAACACGCCGCCCATGGCTCATACCCGCCGCCGGGTCGGCGAGAAGCTCGATCTCGGTGTGAGGGCCCTAAATACGTTCCTCACGACCTGCAAGGGCCAGCGCATGGGCATCTTTTCCGGCTCCGGCGTCGGCAAGTCGATCCTGATGTCGATGCTGGCGCGGTTCACCGCCTCCGACGTCGCGGTGATCGGCCTGATCGGCGAGCGCGGCCGCGAGGTGCAGGAATTCATTCAGGATAGTTTGGGGCCGGAGGGCCTTGCCCGGAGCGTCGTGGTGGTCGCGACCTCGGACGAATCCGCCCTGATGCGCCGCCAGGCCGCCTATATGACCCTGACCGCCGCCGAATTCTTCCGCGATCAGGGCTGCTCTGTGCTTTGCGTGATGGACAGCGTGACTCGCTTCGCCATGGCCCAGCGCGAGATCGGTCTCTCGGGCGGCGAGCCGCCGGCCAGCAAAGGCTACACGCCGACCGTCTTCAGCGAATTGCCGAAGCTTCTCGAACGCGCCGGTCCGTCCAGCGGCGACGGTTCGATCACCGGCTTCTTCACGGTCCTGGTCGAAGGCGACGATCACAACGAGCCGATCGCCGACGCCGTGCGCGGCATTCTGGACGGCCATATCGTGTTGGAGCGCCGGATCGCCGAGCGGGGGCGCTTCCCCGCGATCAATATTCTCCGCAGCGTCTCGCGGACCATGCCGAACTGCAACTCGCCCCAGGAGAACGAACTGGTCCAGGCGGCCCGCCGCCATCTCGCGAATTACGACTCCATGGAGGAGATGATCCGGCTCGGGGCCTACCGCAAAGGCTCCGACGCCGCGATCGACGAGGCGATCCATTACCATCCCGCGCTCGAAGCCTTCCTGGCCCAGGACCGTAACGACCACACCACGCTCGAGGACGGCTATGCCCGGCTCGAAGCGATCCTAGCCAATCGGCCGGCGCCCGAGGGCGGGTCTCAGGGTAGACGATGAAGGGATTACCGAGCCTCGTCCGGCTCCATCGCTGGCAGCTCGAAGAGGAGCGCAAGATTTTGGCGCGGCTGCTTGCCGCCCGCCACGAGCTGGAAAGCCAGATAAAAACCGTCCGCAGCGGCGTTGCACGCGAGCGCAAGAACGCCACCGAAAATCTTGAATGGTCTTTTGCCTTCCCGCCCTACGCCGATGCCGCGCAGTTCCGCGTGGAGCAGATCAACAAGAAGATCGACGAGCTCGACGGGAGCATCGGCGAGGCCGAGGAGCGGGTCTCGGCCGCCTTCAAGGAGCTCAAGAAATACGAAACCGCGCTCGAGAACCAGCTCGAACGCGAGCGCCTCGAGGCCGAGCGCAAAGAGCAGATCGTCCTCGACGAGATCGCCCTAAACGCCCACCGCCGCAAAGCCGGCTGATTCTATTTTCCTATAGAGAAACAAGGCGTTCGTGAGCTCCCGTTCCGCTCGTCTTTCCTTTGGGGAGAGGATGACAAGGAGGCGACGGTTCGCTACTTTTGGCGACACGCGAAGGGGAAGCTCGTTCATGACTGTATGCAAAGAGAATTGGGGGCGTTTTGCCGGCGCTGCTCTCGTGCTGTCGGCATTCGTGATGTCGTCGGCAGCGTCCGCCGAGACGTGGTCGGATTGGCGCTTCGACGCGGGCGTCGATCCCGCGACGAAGGCCTCGGCCGCAAAGGCTGAGGTCGTCATAAAGGGGACGAGTGATGCCGACCTCTATACCCTTGGCGTCTCCTGTACCGCCGGCAAAGTGGCCGTGTCGTTCCAATCGACCAGCCACCACTTCAAGACCGGTGCAACGGATGTGACCTGGAAGGCCGATCGAGGCAAGCAACACTCGAACGAGCCGTGGACGGTGCTCCAGGGCTCTGACAAGACCGTTTTTGCCGATGCCCCGCAGGAATTGATCAAGACGCTGATGCAGGGCTTCAAGCTCTTCTTTGGGGTCACGGATGAGGAAGGGAAGTCGCTCAATCTGGTCTTCCCGATTCCTGGCGCGAAGCAGTCCATCCTCTCGGCCCTATCGGAGTGCCAAGGGAAAAACGGCGTCGATTCCAAAGTCGTTCCGATCGAGCAGAACATAATGTATCTCCTCGTGCGGCCGGCCAAGCTCGACTACCCGGAGCGGGCCAAAAAGGAAGGCAAGGCCGGGACCGCAGATGTGTCCTATACGATCACGGCGGATGGCAAGACGGCCGATGCGAAGGTCGTCGCCGAAGATCCGGAAGGCTGGGGATTTGGCGACGCGGCGCTCGATTGCGTCGAGAAGTGGCGCTACAAGCCGCAAGTCAAGGAAGGCAAGGAAGTCGCCCGCACCAACGTCCTGGCCCATCTCACCTTCACGCCCGACAAGCCGAAATAGGCCGCACCACGGTTCGACGGACTTAAACCCGTTCCGGATGCGGCCGCGCCTCGAAGGCGCGGTGGGCCATGTCGGCGCGGAGGGAGACCGGGAACTGGCGGCCGGCGTGGAACATGACTTCGCCGTCGAAGCCGCTGGTTTCGAGCGCCGTCTTGAACAGGCCGGCGATATCCTGGCGGATCGTCTGAGACAGCGGCTGATGGCTGCGCACGACCAGGTCGAAACGCTTGGTGTGGACGAGGCCGTCGAGCTGCAATTCGCCGAGGCTGCGGTGGTCGAGCTCGATCACGAAGCGGGTGCCTTGATCGCTCCGGCTTTGCTCGCCGTCGCCGCCATGGCCCGCTTCGTCCGGCGCGTCGTAGGGCCGGCGGATGAACCAGGCGACGGGCTGAATGCCCGAGCCGTCATGGATGGGCAGCACGAAAGGCCGCCATTCCGAGCCGCCACCACCATGGGCGGCGCGAGAAAGGCTCGAGAACTGGTCGCCGAGCTGGGTCAAGGCAGCGGGCGTGAGGCCTTGTTGGATTTGGTCCGCGACGACCTGGCCGAGCCAGCCCTTCACATCGCCAAAGCGGAGCGCCGCCAGCAGGAACAACAGGCTTCCCGCCGGCGTTGGTGGAGGACTGGCCGCTAGGGCCGGGGCGACGACATGGCCCTGCATGGCAGGCGGCGGATTGAACTCGGCGACCTTGAGCGCCTGCTTGAGGTCGCTCCAATCGCGCGTCAAATCGGTCACCGCAAGGCCTGCGTCGTCAAAAGGCGGACGCCGGGTTGGAACCGGCGGCTGCGGCGAGCGGACTTCGGAAACCTGGATCGTCACCTTGGTGCCTGCCGGGAGCTTCGGACCTTGCGTCACGCGGACGAGGCCGAAGGGTGTCTGAAGAAGGTCGGACTCCGTCGGCGCGGCTTGGGTGGCCGGTGGCGTGCTCACCGGCTGGGGCGCGGTCGCGGCGCGCGCTACGACAGTCGCCTGAACTGTCGTCCCGATCTTCGGTGGCGGTGCGGACGGGGCCGCGGCGGATGACGGCGCGCGCTGCAGCAATGAAGACAGGGGAGGGAGCTTCGATGCGGCTACGGGCTCCGCAGACGCAGGCCGTGGCGCCGGCTCGGGGCTTTGTTCCACTGAGACGATCGTGAGCTTGAGCTTCGTTCCTGCTTTCAATGCGACTCCCGCCGTGGCAGTGGCCGGCTCGACCTCGAGAACCTGACCGATATGGCTCGGCTTTGCGGCGGGGGCGGTCGTCGGCACGGCCACGGTTTCCGGGGCGTCGGGCTTGGCGACCGGCGGTAACGTCTTGGCTTGCGGCGCTACCGGAATTTCGGCGGCCGGCTCTTCGGCAACGGTCGTCTGGGGCAGGGCCGGCTTGAGCGGCGTCGGCGGTGTTGGAGCCGCCTCGGCCGGGGCCGGGTTGCCGTGGATGTCGGCCAAGGTCAGCAGGACCGGACGTGGCGGATGGACATGGACGCCGTTCATGGCCACGACCGCCGCCTCGATATCCTCGCCGACATTGACGACCTGCAAGAGGATGCTGGTCTTGGCCGCAAGCGGCCCGAGCGTCAGCGATGTCTTGAGATCGACCACGAACACGCCTCGCGCGGAATCCATCACCAGCCGCCCGTCGGCCATCTGCCCGATGATCGTCACCGCAAAACGCTGACCGGCTTGCAGATGGGTCAGCGTGCTCGACAGAATGACGGCCGGGTCGCTATGGGCGGGACCGGATGTCGGCGCTTCCGGCTCTTGCGATGCCGGTTGGGTGGGTGCGTTTTGATCGTGGCGAGTGTCCGTCGATGCGCCGCCGCGGCTCACACGGCCCGAATCCGCTGTCGGATTGCGGGCGGTGCCGGTGGTGGCGCTGACGTCGCTCATCTCACGGCCTCAAGGCCTTGGCGATGGCCTCGACGTCGCTGGCGGCGTTCGAGACGGGATGACGCGTGAGGAGCGGGGCCTGATGGCGGATCGCGTCGGGCACCTTGGTGTCGCGGCGGATGATGCCGGCGAGCTTCGGCGTCATATGGAGGAAGCCCTCGCAGGCGCGCTTCAAGGTGTCGTAGGTCCGCTGTCCCTGGGCGCGGCTTTGGGCCATGTTGACCACGATGCGGATGTCGGCGCGCGGATTCTTGGCGATCATCAGCTTGATGAAGGCATAGGCGTCTGTCAGCGCGGTCGGCTCGTCGGTGATGACGACGAGGAGGACGCCGTTGTGCCGCGCAAGGGTGGTCACGCCGGTGTCCACGCCCGCGCCGAGATCGAGGATAACGCAATCATAATGCTGGCCGACGCCGATCAGGTTGCGCTGCATTTCCTCGAGCGCCGATTGGCTCAGTCGGGCCAGAGCGCCGCTGCCCGAACGCCCGCCGATCAGATCGAAGCCCGCTTCCTCGACCGGCAGGATCGCTTCGAACAGGGTGATCTTGCCGCTCACCACCGTCGCCAGGTCGCGCTCCGGCATCAGGCCGAGCTGGACATCGACATTCGCGAGGCCCAGGTCGCCGTCGAACAACAAGACGCGCTTGCCGGCT
Organism: uncultured Alphaproteobacteria bacterium; assembly: GCA_963732795.1. Taxonomy (GTDB): domain Bacteria; phylum Pseudomonadota; class Alphaproteobacteria; order CAVTAV01; family CAVTAV01; genus CAVTAV01. The sequence goes on from CAVTAV010000003.1 coordinate 248,724, forward strand.
TTCGCCATCGCGTGGGACAGGCTGATGGCGAACCATGTCTTACCCACTCCGCCCTTGCCCGATGCGACCGTCACGATATTGCGGCCCAGCGCATGGACCGTCGCTTGGGGTCGGAGTTTTGCCGTCGTATTCATTGCGTCAACATTTCCATGGTGGGTGGGGACAGGGCGCCCGAAGGTCCGTGCATCAGGAGCTTCGAGAGGGCGAGTGAATTCGAGCCGGATCAGGCCGTCGGAGACATAGGGGGAAACGCTAATCTCCGAGAAGGCGAGGGCGCCGGCATCGGCCGCCGCCAGCAGGCCGCCGAAGCGCCGCGCCGCGTCGATCCGGGTGCAGACGAGCTGGCGCGCGCCGATCGCGGTGCAGGCGGTGGCGATCTCGATCGCCTCGTCGGCGTCGCCGCCGGCCGGCAGGACGAGCACGGTGGCAGCCTCCACGCCGTCAATGAAGCGTCGCATATCGGCGATCTCGGCACGGTTGAACGGATTGAGGCCCGGCGTATCGATCAGGATCGCGGTCTGGTCGCTCTTGTCGCGAAGCCGGCCGACCACGCGGGTGAGGCCGGCGGGCGATTCCGCTGTCGCCAGCGGAATGTCGAGAATGCGGGTGAAGGCTTCGAGTTGGTCGATGCCGCCGGCGCGAACCGTGTCGGTGGTGACGACCGCGACCTTGCGGCCTTCGATGACGGCTTGGGTCGCGAGCTTGGCGATCGACACGGTCTTTCCGGCGCCCGGCGGTCCTACGAGCATCAAGGGACGATTGGATACGGCGCTCAGCGGTACGAAGCGGTAGAGCGTCTCCAGAGCGTCGGCGAGCGCCTCTTCGATGTTCCCGCCGTCGAAGGATTTGAGTGCCTTTTCGAGCCGGAAATGCAGCGTCTCGGGGAGGCGGTGGTGGCGGATGACAGTGGCGGTCTCGGGCTTCCAGCCGGTCGAACTGCTGCCGACGGATTTGGCGCGCGGCTTGCGCTTGACGGGCTGCTCCGGCTCGGCGACCGGCGCGGGCGGGCCTTGCTCCACCGCCGCCGTAATCCGCACGCCGCCCCGGCCCGACTGGTTCGAGACGATCACGGCATCGGGCCCCAACTCCTTCCGAAGCTGGCTCATCGCCTCGCCCATGGTCGGGGCATGAAAGGTCCTCAGCCGCATACCGCTATTCCATGTTCACCTGGCCGAGCGATTTGAGCCTGGCCTTGGGGTGGACTTCGTTCTGGGACATCACGACGGTCGACGGCCGGAAACGCTCGATGATCGAACGGACATAGGGCCTAGACGTCGGGCTTGTGAGCAGGACCGGCAGATAGCCCTCGTTGGCCTTCTGCTCGAAAATCATGCGCACGGCCATGATGAATTTCTGAAGCTTGGCAGGGGCCATGGCGAGCTGCTTCTCCTCGCCCTGGCCGGCCAGCGCCTCGGCAAACTCCATCTCCCAGTCGGGCGAGAGCGCGATGATCGGGATGAAGCCTTCGGGCGACGTATTGGCCGAGGAGATCTGGCGGGCGAGGCGCGTGCGCACATGCTCGGAGATCAGCACGATATTCTGGGTGTAGCCGGTGCCCTCGGCGATGCCTTCGAGGATGGTCGGCAGGTCGCGGATCGAGATGCGCTCCGCGAGCAGGGTCTGCAGGACCCGCTGGATGCCGTTCACCGAGATCTGGTTCGGCACGACGTCGGCGATCAGCTTCTGCTGCTCCTTGGGCAGGTCGTCCAGGAGCTTCTGTGTCTCGGCATAGGATAGGAGGTCCGCCATGTTGTCGCGGATGACCTCGGTCAGATGCGTCGTGATCACCGTTGCGGGATCGACCACGGTATAGCCGCGGAACATGGCTTCCTCGCGCATGGTGCGGTCGATCCAACTCGCCGGCAGGCCGAAGGTTGGCTCGCGGGTCTCCTCGCCGGGCAGGGTCACCGGCTCGCCGCGCGGATCCATCACCAGCAGCTGGCCGGGCCGGAGGTCGCCCCGGCCGGCATCGGATTCCTTGACCCGGATGCAGTAGTTGTTGGCGGGAAGCTGCATGTTGTCGAGGATCCGAACCGACGGCATCACAAAGCCCAGTTCGCTGGCGAGCTGTCGCCGCAGGGCCTTGATCTGGTCGGTCAGCTTGTACTGCTCGTTGTCGTTGATCAGCGGCAGGAGCCCATAGCCGAGCTCGAGGCGGAGCTGATCGAGGGCCAATGCGGTGGAGATCGGCTCTTCGGCGGGCGCGGCCTGGAGCGCCTCCTGCTCCTTGAGCTCGATATCCTCTTCCGCCTTGGCCTGGCGCTTGAAGATCTGCCATGCGCCGAAGCCGGTAAGTGCCGACAGGCTGATGAACGGCAGCATCGGAATGCCGGGCAAGAGCGCCAATGCGAACATCAGAAACGAGCTCAGCGCCATTGCGCGGGGATAGCCGCCGAGCTGGCCGAAGATCGCCTTGTCCGTCGTGCCGATGGCACCCGCCTTCGAGACCAGCAAGCCCGCCGCCGTGGAGACGATCAGCGCCGGGATCTGGCTCACGAGGCCGTCGCCCACCGTCAGAATCGTATAGGACTGCGAGGCCTGGGAGAACGAAAGCCCCATTTGGCCGACGCCGACGATGATGCCGCCGATAATGTTGATGAAGGTGATCAACAGGCCGGCGATCGCATCGCCGCGCACGAATTTCGCCGCGCCGTCCATCGCGCCGAAGAACGAGCTTTCGTCTTCGAGGTCCTTGCGCCGGGCACGCGCGGAGGTTTCGTCGATCAGGCCGGCGGACAAATCGGCGTCGATCGCCATCTGCTTGCCGGGCATGGCGTCCAGGCTGAACCGGGCGGCCACCTCGGCGATACGGCCGGAACCTTTCGTGATGACCACGAAGTTCACGATCACCAGAATCGCAAACACGATAATGCCGATCACGAAATTGCCGTTCATCACGAAGCCGCCGAAGGCCTCGATGACATGGCCGGCCGCGCCCGTTCCCTCGTGCCCATGAGCGAGGATCAGCCGTGTCGAAGCCAAGTTGAGCGACAATCGCAACATGGTCGCGATCAGCAGCACGGTCGGGAACGCGCTGAAGTCCAGGGGCCGCGAGATAAAGAGGCAGGTCATCAGCACCAGGACGGAGAACGTGATCGAAACGGCGAGACAGATGTCCAGCAGCCATTTCGGCATCGGCAGGATCAAGGCAACGAGGATAAAGACGACGCCGAGGGCAAGCGCGACGTCGCCCCGGCGCATACTCTCGCCGAGGCGGCTTAACGCTCCGGCCGCTCCGGTGGCCTGGTTGGTTCCGATGTCGCTCATGCCTCTCGCGGTGCCCTAGGAAAGGGGCTGGGTGTTAGGGGACGCGTTTAGAGCGCCACCCGCCGGGGTTCGCTGCTGCCTTCGCCGGGCACCGGAATGTCGGCGCCTTCCTCGCTGTATTGCTTCAGCTTGTTCCTGAGCGTGCGGATCGAGATGCCGAGAATATTGGCGGCATGAGTCCGGTTGCCGAGGCAATGGCGAAGCGTGTCGATAATGAGATCGCGCTCGACATCGGCGACCGTCCGGCCGACGAGGCCAGCCGCCGTCTGGGTCGCCGTCGCGGCGGCCTCGGTCGCAACGCCGTGCCCCTCTTCGCCGCCGCCCATGCCGGCATCCGGCGCCATGATCGCCTCCGGGCCGATCTCGTCTCCGGTCGCGAGCAGCACCGCGCGATGCATTGTGTTCTCGAGCTCGCGGACATTGCCCCTCCAATAGCGCTTGGACAAATCCCGCATCGCTTCTTCGGAGATCTTGCGCCGCGGCACGCCGTTGATCTCGGCATATTTGCCCGCGAAATGCTCCGACAGCAGCTTGATGTCGGCCGGGCGCTCCCGGAGGGGCGGGACCTTCAGGTTGACGACATTCAAGCGGTACAGCAGGTCCTCGCGGAAATTGCCCTTGCGGACTTCCTCGGCGAGATCGCGGTTCGAGGTCGCGATGATGCGCAGATCTACCTTGACCGGCTTGTTGCCGCCGACCCGGTCGATCTCGCGCTCCTGGATCGCGCGCAGCAGCTTGGCCTGGAGCCGGATATCCATCTCGGAAATTTCGTCGAGGAGGAGCGTGCCGCCGTTCGCTTCCTCGAACTTACCGATGCGCCGGGCGACCGCGCCGGTGAACGCGCCCTTTTCATGGCCGAACAGCTCGGATTCGAGCAGATTCTCCGGAATCGCCGCGCAATTGACCGAAACATATTGCTTGTCGGCGCGCCGGCTCTTGCCATGGACGTGACGGGCCAGCACCTCCTTGCCGGTTCCGGACTCGCCGGTGATCAGAATGTTCGCTTCGCTCGGGGCGACCTGGTCGGCCAGTCGCACGACCTCCGCCATGCGGGAATCGGCGAACATCAGATCGGTGCTGTCCTCCGCGACCGCTTCCAAGACCGCGGCGATAAGCTCGGGATCGGGCGGCAAAGGAACATATTCCTTTGCCCCGGCGCGGATCGCCTCCACGGCCGAGCGCGCGTCCGAGCCGATGCCGCAGGCGACGACCGGGACATGGATGTGTTCGGCTTCCGTGCGGGCGATGAATTCGCGGATGTTGCACTCGACGTCGATCATCACGAGATCGGCGCCATGGCCGGATCTGAGCGCATGCAGCGCCTGGTCGATACTCACCGCGTGAGCAACCTTGGCGCCTCTGCCCATGGCAATCTTCGAGGCGGCGCCCATTTGCCCACTGAGGGTTCCGACGATGAGTAAACGCATTTTCTTAGGCTCCTAGGGACTTAATCGAAGTACTGAATTCGGTGCGCCGGCGGCAGCAGGGTGTTGATCAGCGCCTCCAAGTGACGCGGGTTCTCCTGACGGCCGATCGAGGCGGCGCCGAGGGTGTAAACGGAATTGACCAGCGCCTCCTCGTTCGAGTTCCGCTCCATCTTGTTGGCGAGCGGCGCGAAGACCATGTTGGCCAGCACCGCGCCCCAAAAGGTGGTGAGCAGGGCCACGGCCATGGCCGGGCCGATCGTCGCCGGATCGTTCAGCCGCCCGAGCATCTGGACGAGGCCGACCAGCGTGCCGATCAGACCCATGGCTGGCGAAACCTCGGCCGCCCGGCGCAGAACCGCCGCGCTCTTGCGGTGCCGGTCCACCATGGCGTTTAGCTCGCTGGTCAAGAGCTTCTCGATCTGGTCCACATCCGTGCCGTCGCGCACAAGGGTCACAGCTTTCTGGAGGAAAGGCTCGCCCTGCAGTTCCGGCAATTTGCCCTGCAGCGCCAGCACGCTGTTCTTGCGGGAGCGCTCGGCGAGCCTCATCACCATAAGGCGGCTTCGCGCGGACCGATCTTGGGTTTGGAGAAGGTGCGGACCACCGAGCGCCAGGCGTTTTTCAGTTCGTCCAGCGTGAAGCTGACGGCGGTCACGGCCGCCGTGCCGCCAATGACGATCAGCAATGCGGGAACGTCGAAGAAGGCCGCCGGTGAGCCGCCCAGAATCGCGGCCAGTGCGATCAGCAGAATGCCGACGCTCAATCCGACCAGCGTGGAGAAATCCATTGCCCGCATAAATACCTATCCTGCGAGAGCGTCGCGATCCGCCTATGGCGATCCGGCTCACCCTTCTCCCTTCACGATTTCGGTCATGGTCACGCCCAGCCGGTCGTCGACGAGGACGACCTCGCCGCGCGCGACCAGGCGGTCGTTGACATAGATGTCGATCGCCTCGCCGACCTTGCGGTCGAGCTCGACGATCGCGCCGCGGCCAAGCTTCAGGAGCTGGCTCACCTGCAAGTGGGATTTGCCGAGCACGGCCGAGACGTTGACCGGAATGTCGAACACCGCCTCCAGCTCGCCGCCCGTGCGCTCGATATTATCTTCCTCGCCATCGCCAGAGGCGGCCTGCTGCTCCGACAGATCCTTCAGATCGACCTGCGGTGCGGCCACGGCGGCATCCTCTTCATTCTCACTCATCGACTGGTTCGCCTCTTCGGCGCCCGCCCCGGATCGTCCACCGTATCCTCGGGTTCGGGCTGATTTTCCAATTCGTCACTCATGGCACTTCCTTCCGGGCTTTCGCGCGTCGCGGCGATGGCCCCTGGTCTCGATTAATCGGTCGTCCAGGGCTCGGTATCGATCTCGCCCTGGACCGTCGTGACGTCGTGGCCGCCGTTTTGGCCGACATAACGGGCGACTGCTTCCGAGATCATGGATTCGAGGCGGCCGTAGTCGCGTTCCATGCCGCCGTCGGACCATTCGATGCGGCAATCCATCTCGGTCAGATGCGGATCGCCCATCACCGACACGTCGCTCGACGGATCGAGCCGCGACGCCAGCGCCGCGACTTTCTCCTGCATCTGCTCGGCAAGCGCCGGGGCGACCCGGACGATCACGCGCGGCTCATCGTGAAGCTCGGCGAAGCAGTCCTCGACCAGCGCCTCGAACTCGGCCGTCGGCATCTGCCGGGTGAGGGCAGGGGCGAGGTGCTTGGAGATCACCTCGGCCAGGATGGCGGCCTCCTGCTTCATCCGGCCGGTCATCTGGGCCTGGCGCTCCAAAAGCGCTGCGATCTGGTTGACCGCCATCTCGAGCGCGTTCGCGATCCGCGCTTCGATCTCGGCATAGGCCTCGCGCGCGCCCTCGGACCGGCCCTGGGCGAAGGCGGCCGCCAAAGCGTCCTCGTCGAAGTTGCGCGGACGCGCCACCGAAGCCGCGACGCCGCGCTTGCTGGCGCTGTCCCGGATATCGAAGACGTTGTCGAACGTGAACTTTGTCGGCTTCGTCATGGTTCCTGCTTCGGGCGCCGCGCTGCAATGAGGCGGCCGCCCGCGATCAATAAATCAGCTCGTCGTCGCCCTTGTTGTCGGACAGCACGATCTCGCCGGTCTCGGCCAGGCCCTTGGCCGTCTGCACCAGCTCCATCTGGGCCTCGTCCACGTCGCGCAGCCGGACCGGGCCCATGGCTTCCATGTCTTCCTTGAGGATCTTCGCCGCGCGTTCCGACATGTTGGAGAAGAACATGTCCCGCAGCACGTCGGACGCGCCCTTGAGCGCGAGGCCGAGCTTGTTCTTGTCGACATTGCGCAGCAGCGTCTGGACGCCGCCGGGATCGAGCTTGGCGAGGTCGTCGAAGGTGAACATCAGCGCACGGATGCGCTCGGCGGAATCGCGGCTGCGCTCCTCGAGCGCGGTCAGGAACCGGGTCTCCGACTGGCGGTCCAGGCTGTTGAAGATGTCGGCAATGACCTCATGGCTGTCGCGCCGGTTGGTGCGGGCGAGATTGCTCATGAACTCGATGCGAAGCGTGTTCTCGACCTTGTCCAGAATGTCCTTCTGCACCGCCTCCATGCGCAGCATCCGCATGACGACTTCCATGGCGAAGTCTTCGGGCAGGCAGGTGAGCACTCGGGCGGCGTGCTCAGGGCGGATCTTCGAGAGCACCACGGCGACGGTCTGCGGATATTCGTTCTTGAGATAGGCCGCGAGCACCGTCTCGTTGACGTTGCCGAGCTTGTCCCACATCGTGCGGCCGGCCGGACCACGGATTTCCTCCATAATCGTGCCGACGCGTTCTTCAGGCAGCATCTTCTTCAGAAGCCGCTCGGTGTTATCGTAGCTGCCCATCAGCGAGCCGACGCGGGAAATCTGGGAAGCGAACTCGATAAACAGCTTTTCGACCATCTTCGCGTCGACGGAGCCCAAGCGACGACATGGCCGAGGAGATCTCGCGCATCTCCTCGTCGTCGAAGAGCTCCCACAGCCGCTTGCCGTATTCCTCGCCGAGCGCGAGCAGCATGATGGCCGTCTTTTCAGGTCCCGGCATTCTCTTCAGTTCGTCGCGTCCGGCCATCGCTACTCTCAATCGCTATAGAGCCAGTTGCGCATCACCGCGACCGCTTCGTCCGGGTGACGATCGACCAAGGTGCCGACCTTCTTCAGCGCGGATTCCTTCACGCGGCCCTCGACATTGGCGATGTCGATCATGGACTTCGATCTCGTCCTGCGGCTGGCCGCCCGCTATGGCGAGTTGCTGCGCCTGATGGGCAAGCTGCGATGCGACCGCCTCACCGTCATGGGAGGCCTGGCCGATCATCTGCGTGTTCTGAGCCGGCCCGGCGTTGTAGGCGATCTGGGGATGCCCGCCGGCTTGCGCGGCGCCCGGACCGGCGAGGGCCGGGGCGCCGGGCTGGCCCGCGATCTGCGGCATGCCCGTGTTTTCGCCATTGGCGGAGGCGTTGAGGATACCTTTGATGAGCGGCCGGATGACCAGGAAGATCACCAGGATCGAGACCACGCATAAGGCGGCGAGCTCGATCAGACGGACCATGTCGAGATCGCTGAAATCGAGCAGGCCCGGGCTCTCTTCCGTCGCATCGGGGATGGCGGGCTCGTTGAACTGGAGATTCGAGACCTGAACCGTGTCGCCGCGCTTCTGGTCAAAGCCGATCGCCGACTTCACGAGGTTCGAGATCTGGGTAAGCTGGTCGGCCGAGCGCGGCGCGTAGGTCTTGGTGCCGTCGTCGGCCGTCGTGTAGGTGCCGTCGACCAGCACCGCCACGGAGAGCCGCTTGACCGCGCCGGCCTCGTGGATCTCGTTCCGGATCGTTTTGGAGATCGAATAGACGACCGATTCCGTGCTCTTCGAGTCGTTGCTCGTCCGGCCGCCGCCGCTGGCAGTCTGGCTCTGCTGGGAGCCGGGGAGATTCGACGAGACCGAGACGTCGGTCGATTGGGGGGTCTGCTCGTTCGAGGCCGAATTCTGCTTGGTCGTCTCGCTTGAGGCCACGACCTGGCTGTCGGGATCGTAAATCTCGGCATTGACGGTCGTGCGGTCGAAATCGATATCGGCAGACACCTCGGCGCGCACGTGACCGGGGCCGACGACGCTCCCGATCAGCTTCTCGATCTCGCCCTTCAGGCGGTTCTCGTAGTCAATGCGGCGCTGCTCGGCCTGGGTCGACATGCCGGCCTGATCCGTGGGCGCGCCGTTCCCCGGGGCCAACAGGGTCGAATTCTGGTCGACGATGGATATCTCGTCCGGCTTCAGATTCGGCACGGAGGAGGCCACGAGATGCTGGATGGCCTGCACCTCGGCGCCGGTCAGTGTGCCACGGGTGCGTAGGATGATCGCGGCGCTCGCCTTGGTCTCGTCCTTGCTGAACAGCTCGCGCTGGGGCAGTACCAGATGGACGCGCGCGGCCGAGACCTGGTTGAGCGAACGGATCGTGCGGGCGAGCTCGCCTTCGAGAGCCCGCAGCCGGTTGATATTCTGCTCGAAGCTCGTGGTACCGAGCGAGTTGCCGCGATCGAAGATCTCATAGCCGACCGCGCCGCCCGACGGCAGGCCCTGCTGGGCCAGGGACATGCGCAGCTTGAGCGCCTCGTCCTCGGGCACCATGATCGTGCCGCCGTCGCCGACCAGGCGGTAGGGCACCTGCATGCTGTCCAGCTGGGCGACCACCGCGCCCGAGTCCGACGGATCCAGTCCCGAATAGAGGAGGGACATGGCGGGCGTCGTGACGCGGCTGATCAGAAAGAAGAAGAAGCCGAGGAGGGCGGCGGCAACACCGCCTAAGGCAATAATCCGGCCGACCCCAAGGCTACGAAGAAAACCGAGAAATCCGTTCACTCGTCAACCTGTACAAACGCACTGACTAAAGCTTACTCGCACAACCAAGGGGGCTGCCTTCGTTGCGGAGGTGACCTTACGCGGATTGCCGTGAATAAGCCGTTAATGAGCGGGCAAAATTTGCCCACCTGCTGGAATGCATGACTCAATAGTGTATAACGCAAAACGGGGCGCCGCCCCGCGGCACCCCGCCGTTTCCGCCACTCAAGGCGAAGGCGTCAGTTGTCGTTCGAAGTCTTGGCGCGGTAGTGCTGAAGCCGCGTGGCGCGAAGTCCGGCGATGCCGTTGCGCTCGATCGCCTGCTGCCACGAGAGATATTCCTCGACCGAGAGCTGGTAGCGCGCGCAGGCCTCTTCGAGTGACAGCAGGCCGCCCCGAACGGCAGCGACAACTTCGGCCTTACGGCGAATGACCCAACGCTTAGTATTGGGAGGAGGAAGATCCTCCTTGGTGAGCGTTTCACCGTGCGGGCCAATCACGCGATTGGGACGGGTGGACCGGTACTCTTGCATTACTAGGATCGCTTTGCTGTCACACTCGAAGACGCAAGTTAGCAATCGGGTTTTAAAAAACAGCTAAGGAAAAAAGTTAAACTCGGCTGAAGGACCCGTAAGATTTTAACTACCGGATTCGATTGGGAAAAATGCGGCCCGGCGGGGATCGTTCCGCCGGGCCGCGCTCACCCTATTCGACCGCTAGTTTTGGTCGTTCGCGACGCTATCTCTTCACCTGGTTCAGCTCGGTCAGCATCTCGTCCGCGGTCTGGATGATCTTGGACGAGGCGGAGAACGCGCGCTGAGTGGTGATCAGCTTCACGAACTCGGCGCCGAGGTCGATGTTCGAGGATTCGAGTGTAGAGGGCGCGATCGTGCCTGCGCCGCCGGTACCGGGCACTTGAATGGCAAAGGTGCCCGACTGATCCGACACGGTATAGCCGTTGCCGTTGGCTCGGGTCAGCCCATTCGGGTTCTGGAACGTGGCGATCGGCAGCTGATAGACGGCCTTCGCCAGGCCGTTATCGAACAGCGCGGTAACGACGCCGTCGTCACCGACCTGAACGCCGATAACGTTGCCGAACACGGCGCCGTCAACCGACGAGGAAATCAGGGCCGAGTCGCTGGCGAACTGGGTCATGCCGTTGGCCGTGCCGTCGGTGCCGAGATTGAGATCGATCGAGCTCGGGGAGACTCCGCCGGTCCAGTTGATCCCGATTGAACTTTGCAGAGAGGAACTGGTGTTGCTGAGATCCAAGGTGCCGTCCTGATTGAAGGCGAGCGTACCGCTCGCGACCTGACCATCCACGTTGGAGCCGGACGTCGTCACTTCCGAAGACGGGTTGGCGTAAATCTCGACATGCCATTGGTTCGGTGTCGAGCTCTTCAAAAACGACATGGTCAGGTTCTTGCTGCCGCCCTGAGCGTCATAGACCAGGACGTCGCGGGTGAAGTCGGGCGTGATCGCTCCCGACGCCATGTTGTTCGCCGACGTGCCGGCATTATACGTCGCCTCGGCCGGATTGATGGCATGGGTCGACTGCAGGTTGGCGCGGAGCGTGACCTTGGTCGTCGCTTCCGCCGTACCCGTCAAGCCCGACGTATTGATCGTCTGGAGATTTGACAGGTCGCCGAGATTGCCCGGGATCGTGCCGTCCGAGGCAAGTTTGTAGCCTTGCAGGTAAAGCCCGGCGGTATTGCGCAGGAAGCCATCGGCGTCCGGTGTGAACGAGCCGGCCCGCGTGAACTCGATCGTGCCGTTCGAGTCGGTCGCGCTGGTGCCGTTCTTGACCACGAAGAAGCCCGCGCCCTCGATGCTGAGGTCGGTCGCCGAATCCGACGTCTGCAATAGACCCGGCTTGTTGATCAGGCTTCGTGGCGTCGATTTAACGCCGCCCGGAGCATAACTATCGCTGCCGCCCTGCGAGGTCACCAGCGAGACGAACTGCGCGTCGGTGCCCTTGTAACCGACGGTGTTCAGGTTGGTGATGTTGTCCGAGATCATGCCCATGGCATTGCTGTTTGCCGTCATCCCGGAAACACCGGAGAAAAGCGCGCCGTATAGAACTCATTTTTTGTTCCTCACTTCTTTCTCGTTGCTGCCGCCTCCAGGCCTTGAGCCATGAGGCAATGTTTTGATCCGCGGCGTTCTGGCGCGCTTGTTTGTCTCATGCGATCTAGGTCGAGCTCGCGGCCTCGTGGATCGCCTTGATCTTGGCTGGGTCGATCGTCACCCCGTCGACGGAAAGCTGCGGCGAGCCGCCGACGACGTTCACATCCGTCACGGGACCCATGAGGGTGATTGGGGAATCGACGGCCGTGCCCGCGGCGGTTTTGGCGTCGATGCTCAACGTGTAGACGCCGTCGGGCAGCTGGTTGCCGTTCGCGTCCTTGCCGTTCCAGGCGAAGGTGTGGTCGCCGGCCTCGAGATCGCCGGGGCCCTTGTAGACGATCCGGCCCTTGGAATCCTTGACCGTCAGGTCGGTCTTGTCCGAGGGGGCGCTCAGCGAATAATGCCAGGTCGCGCTGCCGTTCTTCAGCGAGGTGTCGGCGCTGTCGACCTCGACGTTCTTGCCGAGATAGCCCATGGCGTTGTTCAGGCTGTTGGCGCTTGTCAGGCTGATCAGATCCTCGAGATTCTTGTTGGTCTTGATCGCCTGCTCGACGCCGGAGAACTGGACGAGCTGATTGGTGAACTGGGTCGAGTCCATCGGGTTCAGCGGGTCCTGGTGCTGCATCTGGGTGGTCAGCAGCTTCAGGAACGTGTCGAAATTGCCTGACAGGCTGACCTGGGAGCTCGCGGCCGAGCTCGAATTCGAGCTCGTCTGGGGCGTCGTCGTGCTGGCGGCTGGTGTTACGGTCATTGTCCTTGTCCTTGAACGCCGAATTCTCTGATCCGGTCGGTTACACGCGAATATCGAGCATTCGATTGCTCATGGCCGAGCTCGTCGCGGCCGCGATGGCGGCTGAGCTCACGCTCGGCTCGGACACCGAAAGATCGCTGTCCACGCCGCCATAGCCCGGCTGCGACGATTGGCTGAAGGCCTGATCCTGATTCTTCAAGGAGAACTGCATTCCGCCCGAATCCATCTTGAAGCCGAGATCCTGCAGGGACCGCTCCAGGGTCCGCGCATCCCGCTGCAAGAGGTTAAGCGTGTCGTGGCGGTCCGCCGTCACCATCGCCGTGACGTGGCCGTCGTGAGACAGAATCCAGCCGCACATCGACCCGGCCGAGATCGGCAGGATGGAGCTGGATCGAGAAACGGTTCAAGCCGTCGAGCGCCGCGCGGGTGAGTTGCACCGCAACCTGGTCGCCAACGCCTTGAGGCAGGCCGTAGGCGCTCGCGACCATCTTGGCGCCAGTGGCCGGCGGGGCGGCTTGAGCTTGCTGAGCCTGGGCCTGCGCTTGAGCGGCCGACGGATCGGTCAGGTTCGAGGTGTTCGGCTGGGTCATATTGGTATTGGCCGGGGCGTCGGGCTTGGACGTCGCGGGCCCATCGGTACGCGGCGCGGCGTTCTGGGCCTTGGCGCCGTCGGCGAGCTGTTGATGAGCGGCCTGAGTCGCCTGGGCCTGGCCCTGGGTCTTCGCGTCGGAGGTCTGGCCCTTGCCCGTCTTGTCGCCGCCGGCGGCTGCGGTCACCTTACCCTTCGCCGCGTCGCCCTTGGCCGGCGCGGCCTGGTCTGTCGGCGCACTGCTGTCCAGCTTGATCGCCTTGGCTTCCTTGGACGTGCCCGGGATCGCTTCGGCGGCCTTGGAGTCGGTCACCGGAGCGGCGGAATTCTTGGCCGCGTCCGCCGAGGCGGTTTTGGCCTGGTTCTGCGCGGGAACGGCGTCGGCCGCCTTCGATGATGTGGGAGTAGCTTTGCTCTGGCCGTCGGCGGTCTTGACCGTCGGCGCGGCGGCGTGAGCTTTCGTGCTCTTCTCGCCTTTGCCGATCACGGCCTGCGGTGCCGGCGCGGCCTTCTTGGCATCCTTGGCCTGATCCGTCGCACCCTGCGTCGATGTCTTTATAGAGTCGTCGTCGCGCGCGGGCGCGGCTTTGTCTCGGCCGCCCGCCGGCACCTTGGACTTCCCTTGAGAAGCAATTGCGGCGACGTCGTTGCCGGACGAGGCCGGGGCCTTGTCGCCATTCGCCGGCGTCTCGGTGCCTTTTGACGAGAGAACATATGTCGCGACCGCGGACTTCTGATCGCTTGCGTTCTGCGCCGTGTCGATGCCGCCCGACTTGCCGTCTTTATTGTCCTTGGCGTCGGTCTTGCCCGTCTTCGTCGCATCATCCTTCTTGGAGGACGCTTCGGCGGCGTTCTTATCGGCATCGCTCTTCGACGCGTCGGACGCTTTGGTGTCGGACTGACTTCTGGGATGTCTTCGATGCGTCGGCGCTCTTGCTCTTGGAGGCGCTCTGGTCCGCGAGGTGGTCACCGAACGACTTGCCTGATTGATCGACCGACGGCTTGCCCCCCGTGCTGGAAGTAGCCGCGCCGGACGCAGCGGCGCCGGCCGTGCCCGCGCCGCTCGGGGGCAGGGTCGGAACCGGAAGGGGCATTATGTTCGGGTCGATGCTCATGACACTCGTCGCAAATTTCACTCGCGCCTAAGGAAGCAAGGACCGGGCCAGTTTGGGTCAACCCGTTAAACCCTTAGAAAGGCTCGTATTTCTCGAGAGAGCCCGACTCCGGGCCCTGGTCAGAACCTGCCCGTTCGGGAAGTTTTTTCCGCCCCGCTGGTCGGCTTTTTCCGCATGCCATATCGGGGAGATTCCGCCTTGATGCGGCCTCCGATCCATCTGGCCCCAACCTTGCAGTATCAGGGAGTGTCCCGGCCGCGAGGCCATGACGAAACGGGTGAGAAGAGCTTGATCCACGACGCCAAGAATCCATGTGCGGCAATAGCTTACGCGAGTTTAGGCGCGTCGCGCGCGGCTAAGCCGCCGCTCGCTTCGGCTGGGCAGTTAATGCCGCCGGCGATCGCGCGCCCGGTGCCGAACGGCAGAAATTGCCCGAGCGCGTGCGACGATATCGGCGTCGACTAACGGTACGAACAGGACCATCGCAATGTCCCTCAACGGAATTCTGAACAACGGCATCAGCGGCCTCATGGCGAACCAGACGGCGCTGAGGATCACCTCGGACAACGTCGCCAACGTCAACACCCAGGGCTATGTCCGCAAGGTCGTCGATTTCCAGAACCGCATCGCGGGCAGCAGCTCGGCCGGCGTCGAGATCGCCGGCATCCAGCGCATCGTCGATGCGTTCCTGCAGAAGGCTTCCTATGCCGCCAATGCCGACGCCGGACGCTACACCGCCATGGATGATATTCAGGGCCGGCTGCAAGCGCTTCTGGGCTCGCCGAGCGACAACACCTCGTTCTCCGGCAAGATCGACGCGGTGTTCTCGTCGATCTCAGATGCCGAACTCGATCCCTCGACCGCGGTGCGACGTCAGGCCGTGCTCTCCGCGATCGCCGATTTCGGCGCCGAGGCCGACCGCGTGTCGAAGCAGGTCCAGGATCTCCGGCTCGACGCCAGCAACAAGATCACCCAGGACGTCTCGACCATCAACGCCTCCCTCGAGCAGATCTTCAAGCTCAACCCCCTGATCGTGCGCCAGAAGCAGATCGGCGGCAATTCGAGCGCGCTCGAGGAAGCCCGATCGAACGCGATCAACCAGCTCTCGAATCTCGTCGACGTGCAGGTTCAGACGCTCCAGAACGGCTCGGTCAATATCTCGACGACCTCGGGCATCAGCCTTTTGGACGGTGCGCTCTATCAGGTCTCCTACGACGCGCCGGGCACGGTCGCCTCCGAGACCCAGTTCTCGCCGATCATGGTCACGCGGCTCGACCCGACCACCGGCCAGCCGACCAGCGCGACGCGCGAACTCAACTCAAATCTCAAATCGGGCGAGCTCAAGGGTCTTCTCGATATGCGCGACCACGTCCTGCCGGATCTCGCCGATCAGATCGGCGAGCTGTCCTCGCAATTCGTCGATGCGCTGAATGCGGCCCACAACCAGAACACGGCCTTCCCGCCGCCGAATACCCTGACCGGCAAAGATACCGGGCTGCTCTCGACCGATCTCCAGGGGTTCACCGGCCAGGCGGAGTTCGCCGTCGTCGATAAAACCGGCCAGCTCGTCGCCTCGACGACGGTCGATTTCGATGCGTTGGCCCCCGGCTCGACGATCCAGGACGTGGTCACGGCCGTGAATACCGGTCTCGGCGGCGCCGGGACCATGACCTTCAACAACGGCGTATTGAGCTTCCAGGCGGCGAGCGCCACGAACGGTGTCGCCGTCGGCCAGGTCAGCGGCGACGAAAGCAGCCGCGGCGGCCATGGCTTCTCGCAATTCTTCGGGCTCAACGACCTCGTTCAGTCGAACGTGCCGTCCAATTTCGACACGGGCTTCACGACCACGGACGCCCATGGCTTTACGCCCGGCGGCACGATGGCGCTGCAACTCGTCGGGCCGAACGGCGCGGTGGCGACCAATTACACGTTGACCGTCGGCGGTTCGACCTTCGGCGACATTCTGAACGACCTCAACACCAATATGGGCTCCTATGTCAATTTCTCGCTGGATTCGAACGGCGCCCTGGTGACGACGCCGGCTTCTGGCTTCGAGAACTACAAGATCAGGGTCATTTCGGATTCGACCGCGCGCGGCTCGACCAACACGTCGATGTCTCAGCTTTTCGGCATCGGCGACAACTACGTGGCCGACGCCGCGACCGGCATCGCGGTCAACCCGGCCATCATGACGGACCAGTCCAAGCTGGCGCTCGGCCAGCTCGACACCTCGGTCGCCGCCGGTCAGCCGGTGCTGACCGCGGGCGATAATCGAGGCGCCATCAGGCTCAGCCAATGTCGCGACCAAGACCATCGATTTCGCCGATTACGGCACACTCAAATCGATCAACAGCACGCTCGGCCAATATGCCGCGACGGTTCTGGCCAATACCGGCATCCAGGCTTCGCAGGTCAGCCAGCTTTCGCAGGACGCCAACGCCCTCAAATCGGCGGTCGATCAGAAGCAGGCCGACACCTCGGGCGTCAATTTGGACGAAGAGCTGTCCAACATGATCGTCTACCAGAATGCCTATGCGGCGGCGGGCCGCGTGATCAAGGTCGCGCAGGATGTCTACGACACCCTGTTGCAGATCATCTGACCGCCGCCTGAACGGGAGTTTCGGACATGACACGCATATCCACCTTCGGCAACAATCAGACGCTGCTTTCCGAACTGCTGCGCAATCAGTCGAACATGTTGGCCGACCAGCAGCAGGTCACGACCGGTAAGGTGGCGAACGACTATAAGGGGCTCGCCGCCCAGACCTCCACCCTGCTCGGCGCCAAGTCGCTCAAGTCGCGGGTCGATCAGTACATGGCGGCCGGCAAGCAGGTTCAGAATACGCTCGATATTTACGACAACAGCATCGGCGTTCTCGACACCGTCGCGAGCGATCTGAAGCAGACCCTGCAGCAGGCTCTCGGAAACGGCGAAGTCTATGGATTGAATGAGCTCCTCTCTCAGACATTGAATTCGACCGTGACCGCGATGAACACGGAGGTCGGCGGCAAATACATCTTCGGCGGCACGCGGACCGACACGCCGCCCGTCACCGTCCAGAGCCAGAGCGACCTGCAGTCGCTCGCCGCCGCGTCGGACGCTTATCAGAACAACGACCAGAAAGCGGTCATCCAGGTCGATGACGGCGTCAGCATGCAATACGGCATTCTGGCCAACGACGTCTCCGAGCCGCTTATGTCGGTGCTCAAGGCTTTCGCCGATTTCAACGCCGGCCCCAACGGCCCGCTCGACGGCAAGCTGAACGCGACCCAGACCGCGTTCATCCAGACCCAGCTCGCCAATCTCGACAGCGCCCGGCAGTCCATCCTCAACGCCCAGGTCGCCAACGGCGTGCGCCAGAAGAGCCTCGACAACATCCTGACCCAGCACGACTCCACCAGCGTCGTCGTGACCGGGATGATTTCCGATATCGAGGACGTTGACATCGCCAAGGCCGTGACCAACCTCAACAACGACCAGACGGCCCTCCAGGCCTCCTATAAGGCGATGGCGACCCTGTCGCGGTTGAGCTTGCTGAATTTCCTGTAAGTCCGCCCGTAAACCGTCATGACCGGGCTTGGTCCGGTCATCCACGTCTTCCTTCCCTGCCCAAGACGTGGATACGCGGAACAAGTCCGCGCATGACGGTCCGTACCTGATCCCAACACCGGTTGCCGCCGGCCGATTTGCGCGTATAGTCCCGGCCCATGAACCATATGGACTTCACCGCCGTTTCCCCGTCGGAGATCGACGGGGCCCTGGACCTGCCGGGCCGCCCGGCCGACACGCGGGTCGTCGTCGCCATGTCGGGCGGCGTCGATTCAGCTCGGTCACGGCGGCGCTGCTGGCCGAGCGCGGCTATGACGTCGTCGGGATCACGCTCCAGCTCTACGACCACGGCGCCGCGGCCGCGCGCCCCGGCGCCTGCTGCGCCGGCCAGGACATCCACGACGCCAGGCGGGTCGCCGACCGGCTCGGCATTCCCCATTACGTGCTCGATTATGAGGACCGCTTCCGCGCGGAGGTCATGGAGGACTTCGCCGACACCTATCTCGCCGGCGAGACGCCGATCCCCTGCGTGCGCTGCAACCAGACGGTCAAGTTCCGCGATCTGCTCGCGACCGCCCGCGATCTCGGCGCGGACTGCGCTGGCGACCGGCCATTACGTGCGCCGCGTCGCCGGCCCGGACGGCGCCGAGCTGCATCGCGCCGCCGATCCCGCCAAGGACCAGAGCTATTTCCTGTTCGCGACCACGCGCGACCAGCTCGATTTTCTGCGCTTCCCGCTTGGGCGGCCTGCGCAAGGACGAGACCCGGCAGCTCGCCGAGCGCCACGGCCTCGCCGGTCGCCGACAAGCCCGACAGCCAGGACATCTGCTTCGTGCCGAGCGGCAATTATGCCGCGCGTCGATCGAGAAGCTGCGCCCCGGGGCGGCCGAGCCCGGCGACATCGTCGATCTCGACGGCCGCGTGCTCGGCCGGCACGACGGCATCATCCATTACACCATCGGCCAGCGCCGCGGCCTCGGCATCGGCGGCGGCGACGCCGCTCTATGTCGTCCGGCTCGACGCCGAGGCCCGCCGCGTCGATCGTCGGCCCGCGCGAGGCGCTGGCGCGTGCGAGCGCATCCGGGTCGGCGAGATGAACTGGCTCGACGCTGCGGAAATCCCGGAAGAGGGCAGGGCGGTCGCCGCCAAGGTCCGCTCGACCCGCCCCGGCAGCCCGGCGCGCGTCTATCCGGCGTCGGCGAGGGCGTGGCCGAGGTCGTCTTCGACGAGCCCGAGGAAGGCGTCGCCCCCGGCCAGGCCTGCGTCCTCTATGACGGCGACCGGGTGCTCGGCGGCGGCTGGATCAAGCGCTGACCCGGGTTCTTGCAAGCCCGCGCCGCTGTTAGTATAACCCTTCGCGCTTTGGCGAGGCGGGATAGCTCAGTCGGTAGAGCAGCGGAATCATAATCCGCGTGTCGGGGGTTCAAGTCCCTCTCCCGCTACCAAAGGCTTCTCCGCGCTGGTTCGCGACAGTTCCCTTTTGGTTTTGTAAGCGGCGGAATTCTGCGGTATTCTAGTTCCAGTTGGTCCGTTGCCGTTCTCGGCTATTCGCACGGCAACCGTGGTAATATACCGTGGTAAGCCGAATTCGAGTTTCGCAGATACCACGGTTCGCATCCAGACCAGGTTCGGATAAAGCTGACCGATACGAAATGCCGACAGGCGACGAGCGGAGAAGTAAAGATCCGCAAGTATGCGGATCGCGAAGGTCTCTATCTGTGGGTTTACGCCGACGGACGCAAATATTGGCGGCTGCGGTACTGGAAGGACCGAAGCGAAAAGGCGCTGGCTCGGCGTCTATCCGAAGATTGGTTTGAAGGACGCGAGGGAAGCCGCTGCGGCTGCGCGCAAGATGCTCGACCAGGGGATCGATCCCGCCGTCCGCCGCAAGCTCGACAAGATGGCCGAAGCGAAATTGGCTGAGAACACCTTCCAAGTTATCGCTGAGGAATGGCTAGCCAAGGTCGCGCGCGAAGGTCGGGCCGAAGGTACAATGATCAGGGCGCGCAGGCTGGTCAGGAAAGCCTTTCCGCTGCTTGGCTCGCGCCCTATAGCCGAGATCGAGGCACCGGAGCTCCTGGCCGTCCTGCGAAAGGTCGAAGCGAAAGGTCGGTATGAGACGGCCAAGCGCCTGCGGGCGACATGCGGCCAGGTATTTCGATATGCGATTGCGACGGGCAGGGCCGGTCGTGACCCTTCGGCAGATTTGCGAGGCGCACTGATTGCCCCGACGCCAAGGCACCGCGCGGCAATTACCAAGCCGGAAGATATTGGGGCTTTGATGCGGGTAATCGAGGGATACGACGGCCAGCCCGAGACGCGGCTTGCGCTACGTCTGTTGGCGCTCACTTTCGTACGGCCAGGCGAACTGCGGTTTGCGGAATGGGTGGAATTCTGACGTCAACGCGCCGTCGGGAGGTGCCGACCTACAAGATGAAGATGCGGCGGCCGCACAAGGTGCCGTTGTCCGTGCAGGCACTTGACACGCTTGGCGAACTTAGCCGCTGACTGGGCGCGGTCGATTTTCTTGTTCCCCTCGATCCGAACGACATCACGCCCCATGAGCGACAACACCATGACGGCCGCGTTGCGCGAATGGGCTACGGGGTGATACGTAACTCCGCATGGCTTTCGAGCTATGGCCGCGACGCGGCTCAACGAGATGAACCGGTGGCCGCCAGATGCCATCGAGCGGCAGCTTGCGCATGAGGATCAGAACAAGGTCCGGCGAGCTTATGCTCGAACCGAATTCTGGACTGAGCGGGTCGACATGATGCAACAGTGGGCGGATTACCTTGATGTCCTGAGGGCTGAAGCAAACATGCAGCGACCGGAAAAGGAGGCGTGAGGTTCGTGGTCGACAAGAACTGGACGGCGAGCAGGCCTTTAAAGCCAACATGATCGAGTTGATCCAATACGGGGCGCCCGCCGCGGTCGAGGTGGAGCCATGCACCAGTGGATCGCTTTGCACGTTCTGGAAGACCTTGAGCGAGACTTCGACGAAGGCCGCGAGTATGTCTTGATGCAAGCTATTGAAGTTTGCGCGATGAGCGATCTCCCGATGCCCGATTGGCGGCTACCCAGGTCATCAAAAGGACCAGAGACGTTCATTGGGGTAGGCTGAAGTCCTGGACGAGGCGTTTCCGACGTCCTTCCAAGAAGGGTACCCGCTTAGGGAAGGTTGAGGAAAACGTTCTCCCGGCATTCCGTATCCGACAGCGTATTGCCGAGCTTCGAATGGCGAATCCGAAACCGGCTCTCGAGAACCAAGTTCTTCGAATAATCGGCAAGGAGTTCGGAGTGAGCTGCAGCAAGTGCAGCAAGCTCTACCACCAACACCAAGACCCATCACGAGAAATACAAGATCCTGGTCGCGAACCTTAGACAGGCTATTTCCTGACAGAAGGAGTAGTTTCCGAGTGTTTGATAGCGAGCTCTAGGACCGTGCCCTGGGGAGGGCTTAACCGAACAGCGTTTGCAGAGAGCTGCGTAAAGCTCGGCTCAGGTAAGGTTTCTGGACAGATACGCGCACGCGCACGCGCACGCGCGTCATGGGGTACGATGAAACTATGGCGTTGATCGACAAGGTTTGCTGTGGCGCAAGAACCAGGAAGGGAATCCCGTGCCTAGCGACCGTTGAACCTGGAAAGAACCGGTGCAGGCTTCATGGGGGTCGATCGACTGGTCCCAAAACTACCGAAGGCAGAGCCCGCTCATTGGCCGCCATGCAGCTCGGGCACGCTCGGTGGCGTAGGCGGTCCAGCACGCAAAAAGAGCGAAACTGGTTGGCTGGTCAATCTTACCTACCTCTTGTTGCGACAAGTAGCAGACCGTAAGTTTCGCGGCAGGTCGAGCTGGCAGGTGGAACATGGGGCTGGCGAGCGCGTCAGCCGGTGGCTTCCTCGGCCTTGTATCCGCGATCCGCAAGGTACAAGAACCCGTCGAAGTAGCTGACCTCAACAATAGGTTGGGTAAAACGTGGCGGCAGACGCGTTTCAGGCGATACGATAATTTCTATTGGCTTCGCCCAACACTTGCCTTCGGCCACAACTTGATGATTTTGGCCGTTCAGATCGGCTCCTCAATGGCTCCGTCGAAACTCATCTGCATAACGCTCTCTTCTTGAGCTCAGCGATTGTACGTAGGAGATGTCTGCGAAACACGCGGGCATAGTCGCGATTGATGTAGCAGCGTGGCCGCGCTTCATACAAACGTTCCCGTTGCCGCTGCGCCCGCACCCAAGGAATCAAATCCCAGTTACGCTGCCCTAGCAACATCCAGTCGGGTAGTGGCTTGAGTTCCTTGCGATGGAGGTCAAGAACGTAGCTCATCCATGCGGCAGTGGCTTCGGGCGTCTCTAGATCTTCCGGCAATTCCTCTTCGATCAATGCCGCTACGCGACCGGTATGCAGCACACCACCAACCATCACGACATTCCGAAAAGATTTGCCGCTGAGACCGTTTGATGCCGTCAGATCGCAAAATCGAAAGCGAAATCCTACCGTCTCCATAGTGTATTGAGCGGGACGAGGCTCAAAACCTAAAGCCAAGAGATTGATTAGCGTTGAGCAGGTCATTCAATGTCATCAAAATAAAAATCCGGAGTCCTGAATTATACTTTCCGTTCTTTTCGTACCAAAGCCGATCCCGCTCCTTCTTTAGCGCCAATCGCCTTGAGTGCGCGTCCTGCTTCAGTCTCTTCTTATCTTCGCGCCTTTTTTGAACACTGGCTGGTGCGTCATATTCGGCGCGGGCGCGGCGTTCCGCCTCCAAGGCTTCGTGATGTTCCTGCATGGCCTGAAGGACGCCTCCGGCCCAAGTGCCCGCCAAGCGGAACTCGATGTCTCGACCTACCATCGGAACGCCACAATAGAGATCGAACAGTATGCAACGAACTGCACGTTCTAGGGGCGATACGGCATCGTAGGGCTGGTGCTGAGAACGACCTGAGGTGTCGTTGCGGGATTGACTTTACCGAGCGCCTCAGCGATCTGGATAGCGCTTTGGCGGTCCATGCTGAGTCGCTGTGGCTGACCTGTGGCATCCGCTAACGCCGAAAGTACGCCCTGGCGAAACTCTCCTGGCCCCACAAGTCGTGCAGTAAATTTTTGTGCAGACCTTCTTGCGTACGGATTCTGCAAGATAGGCCTCAAGCCAGTTAGAACTCATGGGCCGACATCCACTCTACTACGGCACAGTATTGCAGTTTCTCGTCATTTTGTCATCGATATGAACCGCTGTGCCGCGCTTGTTCGCAAACTTCGGGTCCGCCCATCGGGTGTCGTTGAAGTCAAATGAAGCGGT
Organism: uncultured Alphaproteobacteria bacterium; assembly: GCA_963732795.1. Lineage (GTDB taxonomy): Bacteria > Pseudomonadota > Alphaproteobacteria > CAVTAV01 > CAVTAV01 > CAVTAV01. The sequence continues at coordinate 271,689 of CAVTAV010000003.1, forward strand.
CCACCGCGACAAACTTGGCGCGGTCTAAGTCGGCTTCCCCATCCCATCTATAGGCGACCAGCTTTCCACCCGGCTTGGCGACGCTGTAGTCGAGGCAGGCGATATTGGGCGCCAACGGGCGGGGCACGCCTTCAAACCAGTAATGGCCGATAAAGACTGGCTTTTCGTTGACGCCGTATTCGATGAGGTGATCACCGTCGATGATGTCGTCCGGGATGTGGGTGAGCGCGCTTTCCGGCCCTAAAAACGCATCGCGATAAGTTTTGGCATTCGCCCACCAACGGACCCTAATGTGATGGCGCATGTGGCCATCTGGATCGAGAAAATGAGCACCATTCGGGAGGGGGGCTTCCTTACCCTTGAGCAAGGTCTCGATGGCGTGAAACTGCCAGGAATTCCGATCGGCGGAGGCATGGAGGAGTTTTTCCCCCAGGAGGTTACTTCCGTCCTGAAATTCCTCGACTTTCGCGATAATCTCTCGGTCCCAACAGGCATGAACGACCCTTAGACCATCAAGATCCAGCCAGAGAGGCAACGTCTTAAACCATTCGATGGTGTCGGCCCAATCGAGCGGTTCTCGCTCATAGACATCCAGAAAGGCTCGGTGCTGTCGCCTGTTCTTATCGTCCCGGTCCCGGAGGTATCCGTCGGCCGCTTCCTTTGGCGTAAAATACGCGATCGCGTTGTATTCGTGGTTGCCCATGACCGCGAGCGCGTTCTTGCTCGATCATGGGGCGGACTAAATCGATGACTTCTCTTTGTTCGGGCCCCCGGTCGATAAAGTCGCCAAGAAAGATCGCCTTTCGGTTCGGACACGAATAGACGTCGCCCTTCCGCGTATATCCCAGCCTGTCGAGTAATGCTTCAAGCTCCCGAGCATGGCCATGGATATCCCCGATAAGGTCGTACATCAGAGGCTTCTGACATCGAAATAGACGTGGTGGACGAAGCGCGAGAGTTTGTTCCGTTCGACGCCCAAATACGTCTCGATTGCCTTAACGGCGCCCCGCCATTCGTCGACGGTCTCCGGCCCGTTCATCTCCGTATCCCCCACGAAATAGAGGAACACGAGATGCGCTGGGATTTTGTTTAGAACCCGCAGGAAATAGAGATGTGCTAGCCGGTTGGTGACTTGGTAGAAGGTGCCCGCCCAGTCGGCATCGGGGTTGCCGTTTAGGTACTTCTTCGTCTCATCGAGGCTGGTCCGGATCTTGGCCAGCGACTGTGCGGAGGCACGGGAAGGGGGCGAGACCGCTTCGCGGATATGCGACTTCGCTTCGACCAACAAGACCTCAGCCTTACCGCCGCTGGTTCGAGCCAGACCGTCCCATACGGGGCCACCCTTGGGCCAGAAATCCTCTAGCGGCCGCCTGTTTGGGCTGAGCCCGAGCTTGGCCAGAAAAGCTTGGTCCTGATACTCGCGGTAGTCTTCCGCGGCCAAAGGCGACACCCATGCGATGGTTTGGCCAGACAGATCCGATGCCTCAGCTAGGATTGCTTCGTTCAAGGCGTCAGGATCGTCTTTGACCAGCGTCTGAAGCCAGAACTGGCTTCCTCGCTCGGCTCGTCCTGCTTCCAGTGTTGGCAAATCAGGTCGGTTCCCTATTCGGCGGCCCGCCCGTGAAACTGGACTGCCGGGTCACCATCCCAATCATCCGCGTTCAATTCTCTGACGCGAGGCGCGAAGATCCGATGGAACTCGTTCAGCCGTTGAGCTAGCCACTCGTGCTGTTGGGGCCAGTCTGACCTATTCTCTGGATCAACGTCGTTAAGGTAACTCGAAATCCGGCAATCGCGTCGAGCGGGTAGCTCTTCCCAATTCAGCGGATAGCCAAGTTCCTGTTCGATCGCTTCCTTTTCTCTCTCCAACAGTCCGAAGAACGCCTTCGCTTTGTCTCCGGAGATATAGAGTTCAGCTTGAACCCGGTTCTTCGGGCGGACCATGGTGGCACTTAGGTGGAATTCACTGCGACCGACGCTGTAGGACATCCAGGATTGCGGCTGCGGCTTCCTATTGCCCGATACTGGTCCGGCCAGTTTATCCAAAACCTTCTGGAAATCCGTCCAGTAATCACGCTGCATGACGCGGATTTCTGACAGCTCTCCTTCGTCAATAGTGCGAGCAGCTTGCGATACGGAACGGGACCAGTCGTTTGGCTTCGATACGACATTAAACTTCGGTGCTGCCAGTGAGTCCCCAATCTTCCATAACTCGACCTCCAGGCCGAAAAATCGGAAGCTGTCGTCGGTGATCTTGTTCAGCCAATCCAGCGTGGAACGATGTTCTTCCGTAAAGCGCGCCGCGATCCAAACGATAGTGACGGCCTGTAGACCGGATGCGTAGGTAAGTAGCTGGCCTAAGTGGTTATGGTCTGTACGCTCCAACTGATTTTCAACGAGCACCCAGGCATCTGTTCCGATGTCTTTACAAAGGATATCGGCGCGAAACGGGCCGACGGCCTTTTCCTGGGCCTCCATTTCGAGATCGATACCGAGTGTTTCGCCGAGAATCGCAAGGTTTTCGGCCCTCGCAAGCCAAGGTGTGAAGTCGGCAGCTTCACTGACCCAGATATCGCGAAGCTCAACTCGTTCAAGTCGACCGAGGGGTTGACCAGTCATCTGAACCTCCGCCGGGGCGGGCACATAGGGAGAGTTGTATGGTCTCGTTATCACGGTCCACTTTCGAAAAGCTTAC
>CAVTAV010000004.1:0-257684 GCA_963732795.1 uncultured Alphaproteobacteria bacterium
ACCGCCACACTTAATTCATTGTTTTAGAAGGATTAATTGCCTCTCTGGCAAGGTGAAAATTGTGCCGCTATTCTAGGGCTTTAGCGTGCAAGCGCTCAGAGGAAATGCAACCGAGAGAGCCAATTTGGGCGGCTATGAGCGCATCCACGACCGCTTTTCTCTGGAGGCCGATTGGCCGGTTCCCCTATCCAAACGAAAATTCCGAGAGGTCGCGGACGCGCCACCCGATACTACGTGAACTTTGAGCATGAGGCCGCCCTCGCACGCTTCCACGAAATCAGGGATATCTTTCACAGGGACAAGCAACCCAGCTCAGATCCTATATCGCGGCCGGCAAAGGGTGCATCTCTGCCGGATGGCAGCACGAAAAACGGCGGACAGATCGCGCCGCAGAAAACCTGCACTACAGCGTCCAAAAACCTGAACCACAGTGCAGCCAACTCTCATTTAGAACTCTCATTAAGGAATACATATTGTGTGAATCGAACGACACCCCGAAGAGCCGACCCTGATAATGGGCTTGGCAGTAAGGTGCAGCGAATCCGACCCTTTACACCGCCGCCAGCCGGTGAACTGACACCCGAGTTCAGGGAAAGATTTGTAAACCAAGGCATGGTGCACGAACCGAAGGCGACTGAACTGATTCCTGAATTGAAGGAGAGATTTGGAAAGCGAGACGATGAAGGGTCGTTGGATGAAGACGACCAAGACTAAGACGCCGCGGCCAAGGGTGGCGGTGCCATGGAACTGGCGGGCGACGGAGCTAAATGACGTTTCCCTATTTAGCTGCCGCCTCCCCGCCCAAACAGCTGCAGACCTCTGATCGCAAGCTAGGAAGCGACGCCGGGGGGGGCGGGTCAAATCTCTGAAGTTCTCGACCCGACGACCGGCCCGTCCGCCAAATTTCTACATGGGCTAAATTAAGGAGGGGGGTAAGCAAGCCCTCGCGCTTTCAAGCCGCGCCATCATGTTGTGGACCTCAGTCGCCGCCAGAAGCCGGCATGTCGCCGTATGGCCAGCGCCAGTTTCTGATATCCGGCATATCCTCGCCGTGGCGTGCGATATATTCTCGGTGCTCGATCAGCTTGTCGCGGACGAATTGCTTGAGATAGGCCGCCTTATAGCCAAGGCCCGGCACGCGATCGATCACGTCACTGACCAGATGGAATCGGTCCAGATCATTGAGCACGACCATGTCGAAAGGTGTCGTCGTCGTGCCTTCCTCCTTGTATCCGCGCACATGCATGTTGTCGTGGTTGGTGCGCCGATAAGTCAGGCGATGGATGAGCCATGGATAGCCATGGAAGGCGAAGACGATCGGCTTGTCGGTGGTGAAGAGATCGTCGAAATCCCGGTCCGACAGGCCGTCGGGATGTTCCTTCTGCGGCTGCAGAGTCATCAGGTCCATGACATTGACCACGCGGACTTTCAGATCCGGCAGATGCTCTCTGAGCAGGGAGACGGCCGCCAGGGTTTCGAGCGTCGGCACGTCGCCGCAACAGGCCATCACGACATCCGGCTCCGCGCCCTGATCATTGCTGGCCCATGACCAGATCCCGATGCCGGCGGTGCAATGCCGGATGGCGGATTCCATGTCGAGCCATTGCGGCGAGGGCTGTTTCCCGGCGACGATCACATTCACGAAATCCCGGCTCCGCAAGCATTTGTCGGCGACATAGAGCAGGCAATTCGCATCTGGCGGCAGATAGACCCGGATGATGCTCGCCTTCTTGTTCACCACGTGGTCGATGAAGCCCGGGTCCTGATGCGAAAAGCCGTTGTGATCCTGCCGCCAGACATGGGAGGTCAGCAGGTAATTGAGCGACGCGATCGGCCGCCGCCAAGGGATCTCCTTGCTGACCTTCAACCATTTCGCATGCTGGTTGAACATCGAATCCACGATGTGAATGAAGGCCTCGTAGCACGACATCAGCCCGTGACGCCCGGTGAGCAGATAGCCTTCAAGCCAACCCTGGCAGGTATGCTCGCTAAGGATCTCCATCACCCGGCCGTCCGGCGCCAGGTGATCATCCTCGGGCAGGGTTTCGGCCATCCAAGCGCGGTTGGTCACCTCGAACAGCGCGCCGAGCCGATTGGACTTGGTCTCATCGGGGCCCATGACGCGGAAGTTCCGAGAGCTTTCGTTTAGCTTCATCACGTCGCGCAGGAAAATGCCCATGACGCGCGTCGCCTCGCCGAAACTGACACCCGGCTTGGCGACGGTCAGGGCATAGTCGCGAAAATCCGGGAGCCTGAGATTCTTGAGGAGAATCCCTCCATTCGCGTGGGGATTGGCGCTCATGCGTCTCTCGCCTTTTGGCGGTAGCTCAGCGAGTTCGGGCAAAAGTTTCCCGGTCTCATCGAATAACTCGTCCGGCCGGTAGCTCTTCATCCAGTTCTCGAGAAGCTTGATGTGCCCCGGCTTGCTCGCCATCTCGGCGAAAGGCACTTGATGCGAGCGCCAATACCCTTCCACCTTCAAGCCGTCGACCTCCTTAGGTCCGGTCCATCCTTTCGGGCTTCTGAGGACGATCATCGGCCAGCGCGGGCGGGCGCCGACATATCCATTGCGCGCCGCCGTCTTGATCGCTTTGATCTTGGCAAAGGCGTCATCGAGTGCTGCCGCCATCTTCTGGTGCATGGCCGCAGGACTCGAGCCCTCGACGAAATACGGGTTGTACCCATAGCCTGTAAGCAACTGCTCCAACTCGTCATGAGGAATACGGGCGAGCACGGTCGGATTGGCGATCTTGTAGCCATTGAGATGCAGGATCGGCAGCACAGCGCCGTCGCTCGCCGGGTTGAGAAACTTGTTCGAGTGCCAAGCCGTTGCGAGCGGCCCGGTTTCAGCCTCACCGTCTCCGACCACACAAACCGCGACGAGATCCGGATTGTCGAAGACGGCGCCGTAGGCATGAGAGATCGAATAGCCAAGCTCACCGCCTTCATGGATCGAGCCCGGCGTCTCAGGCGCGCAATGGCTCGGAATTCCACCCGGAAACGAGAACTGGCGGAACAGGCGCTTCATTCCGCGCTCGTCCTCGGAGACGTCGGGATAGATTTCGCTGTAGGTGCCTTCGAGATAGGTGTTTGCGACGATGCCCGGGCCGCCATGGCCTGGCCCGGTGATGAAAATCGCATTCAGGTCGCGCTGCCTGATCATACGGTTCATATGTGCGTAAATGAAATTGAGCCCGGGCGTCGTACCCCAGTGGCCCAAGAGCCGCGGCTTGATGTGTTCCAGCCGAAGAGGCTCGCGCAGGAGGGGATTGTCCAAGAGATAGATCTGGCCCACCGAAAGATAATTCGCTGCGCGCCAATAGGCATCGAGCTTGCCAAGGTCTTCGGCCGTCAGAGGCCTCGCCTGTTCGACTTCAGGTGTCATCGGTCTTTCTCCCTCCACCTATGTGGTGGCATCATCCAGCGTCTCTTTCGCAGGCCAGCGCATGAGCCTGCCGAGCGATCACCAGTTCTTCATTCGTCGGGATCACCCACGCAGAAACCGGACTTGCCGCGTCGCTGATCCGTTCTTCGTTCTCGGCGTTGGCGGCGTGGTTCAGCGCAATGCCGAGCCAAGCCGTCCCACGGCATATCCGCGCGCGGATCTCCACGGCCCGCTCCCCTATACCACCTGTAAAGACCAGAGCATCGAGACCGCCCAGAACGGCAGCAAGCGAGCCGATCTCGCGATTGACCCGATGGACGAACATCTCGATCGCCTGTTCCGCCCGAGGATCATCGCTGGCCAAGAGATCGCGCATGTCGCCGCTGACGCCGGAAACGCCGAGAAGCCCTGAGCGGTGATGCAAGAGATCCGATACGCTGTCCGCATCCATTGCCTTCGCCCTCATGAGATAGAGGACGATCGCGGGGTCGATCGATCCGGATCGTGTTGCCATCGGAAGGCCATCGAGCGGTGTAAAACTCATGGTGGTCGCGACGCTTTTGCGACCAATCATCGCACAAAGGCTGGCGCCGTGACCGAGATGCGCGACAATGATGCGGTCCGCCGCTTTCGCTCCGAGATAGTTGGGCAGGACGCCGGCGATATAGTCATAGGACAGTCCATGGAAACCGTATCGCCGCACGCCCTGCTCCGTCAGGTCACGGGGCAGGGCGAAGGCGCGTTCCACTTCCGGCATAGTGGCGTGGAAAGCGGTATCGAACGATGCGACCTGGATCAGATCCGGTTTGAGCGTTCGAAAGGCCGCGATCCCGTCAAGATTGAAAGGCTGATGCAAAGGTGCGAGCGGGATAAGCTCGCCCAAACGTTGCTGCACCATGTCGTCGACGATCACAGGTTTGAGGAACGACGCACCGCCGTGAACGACACGATGGCCAACCGCCACGAAGTCGAGGCCGGCAGCATGTTGATCGAGCCGACTGAGCAGATGGGAAAGAGCGTCCTGTCGGCCGGTAGTTTGCACGGGTTCATCGGCCAGTACGGAGCCGTCCGCGTTTCGCGCAAGGAACCGGCCCGCCTCTCCAATCCGCTCGATTTCACCGCGCAGACGTAAAGTAAGTTGGCCGCCTTTGGCGACGGCAAAGGCGGCGAATTTCAGGCTGGAAGAGCCAGCATTGATAGCCAAGACTGCCTTGCTCACGCGCATACCCGGGATTGTCGGTGGCCGAACGGTCATCACGCATGCGGAATATGACGCCGTCCGATCGGGATCTTAATCGAAGATTCGTCGGATAGTCGCCTCCGGGTCCTGCGTAGACGTTGACGCCAATCAAATCGAACTCTCTTCATACGCTTAGACTTCTTGCGCGCCCTAGTTCGGAAGACCAATGACCATCAAGACCGTCGATACCCGCCCGTTTTCGGATCAGCGCCCCGGCACATCGGGACTGCGCAAGAAGGTGTCCGTCTTCCGGCAACCCCATTATCTAGAGAATTTCGTGCAATCCATCTTCGACACGCTGCAGGGATATAAGGGCAGTGTTTTGATCGTCGGGGGAGATGGCCGGTTCCACAATCGTGAGGCCATCCAGACGATCCTTAAAATGGCAGCGGCCAACGGATTCGGTCGCATCCTTGTCGGCCGTGACGGCCTTTTGTCCACGCCGGCCGCCTCCGCCGTGATCCGCAAGCACGGCGCATTCGGCGGCATCATCCTGTCGGCGAGCCATAATCCCGCCGGGCCCAATGGCGACTTTGGCATCAAATACAATGCGACCAATGGCGGACCGGCTCCGGAATCGCTCACTGAAGCGATCTACGCTCGGACCGGGAAGATCCAAGCTTATCGTATCTTCGAGGCACAAGACGTCGAAATCGATCGGCTCGGCAAAACTCAACTGGGCGAGACAATTATAGAGGTCATCGATCCGATCGCGGACTATGCGGCGCTCATGGAGACACTGTTCGATTTCGATCGGCTTCACGATCTCCTGACGCGCGGCGATTTCAGAATGCGGTTCGACGCCATGCATGCGATCACGGGGCCCTATGCCCATGCTTTACTGGAAGATCGTCTCGGAGCGCCTGTCGGAACCGTGATCAACGGTACACCGCTGCCGGATTTCGGCGGAGGCCACCCCGATCCAAACCTGGTTCATGCCCATGACCTGGTTGCCCTTATGAATCACAGCGATGCGCCCGATTTCGCGGCCGCATCGGATGGTGATGGCGACCGAAACATGATCCTCGGCCGTCGCGTCTTTGTGACGCCAAGCGACAGCCTCGCCCTGCTGGCGGCCAATGCCCATCTCGCACCCGGCTATTGCGACGGGCTGGCTGGCGTCGCGCGGTCCATGCCGACGAGCCGGGCCGTGGATCGCGTTGCCAAGGATCTCGACATTCCCTGTTTCGAAACCCCGACCGGCTGGAAGTTCTTCGGCAACCTGCTGGATGCCGGAAAGATCGATCTTTGCGGCGAGGAGAGTTTCGGAACGGGCTCCCGCCATGTCCGCGAGAAAGACGGGCTCTGGGCGGTTCTGCTGTGGCTCGACATCTTGGCAGCACGACGGCAATCGGTGACCAGTATTGTTCAGGATCACTGGCGGCGCTATGGACGAGATTTCTACTCGCGCCACGATTACGAAGATCTCGATTTGTCGGCGGCGCAGGATCTCATGCAAGCACTGCGCGGGCGGGTCGCCGATCTTGCCGGATGGTCATTTGGGCGTTCATCTGTCACACATGCAGATGACTTCAGTTACGCCGATCCGGTCGATCTTAGCGTAACACCCCATCAGGGCATTCGCGTCTTTTTCGGCGAACAGTCGCGCATAGTCTACCGGTTGTCGGGGACCGGAACCGGCGGAGCGACGCTGCGGATTTATCTTGAGCATTACGAGCCGGATGCTGCCCGTCAGGGGGAGGAGCCACAAACCGTCCTCGCGGAACTGGCCGCTGTTTCGCGGGAGATCGCTGAAATTCCGGCTCGACTGGAAAGAGAGGCACCATCCCTAGTTACCTAAGATAGAGCCGCTTCCATCGTTGCATATTCTCGGGCTTCGGCCTGATCTCCATCAACGGCTTCATCAGACTAAACGAGCTGGGCCTGAAAGATCAGCTGCGGTCAGGGCTCTCACGCGGCGAGTTCGCGCCATTCGGCGAGCGCGGTAGCGCGGTTCTGTTTGAAAATGTCTCCGCGGTTGAGGTGACGGTCGTGATTGAAGTGGTGGTGGATCGAGGCATAGACCGCGGCGAATTTCTGCAGGGTCCGCGCCATTACCCCCTCTCGTCGACGAAATGACCGATACGAGTTTTTGGCCCGGTTATCGAGCCATTGTCGGCAGATCTGACGATTGACGATCCCAACGACCTTCATCGCAGCGCCGTAAGAGCAAGGGCGGTCAGTTACCCAGTAACTTCGGGCGGCCACAGCCCTTCTTCGTACACTTCAGGAACTTCAGCGCGGCCTAGTGATCCCGGCGCTTCCTGATCTTCGCGGCGAGGCGGAGCACCTCAGGCGAACTGTTGAATTAGCGGAAGGTATTGGGCATCTCTGGAAGCCACAGGACGTCGCAACCTGGCTCAAGCCAAGTTGCTCTCACAGTGCCCGGTCCGACAATCGCACCTCACACACCAAACGGATGAGCGTCTCAGATGATCGGCCGTTACGTGCGCCTGTTGATTAACTTGACAATTCCGGTTTAAGGGATCTCAGGGGCGAGGTCACGGTTCGGCACTTATTCACAGTCAGGACGAAGAGCCAGTTTTATCGCGTTGCCGGTATGGCCGCCTTGACCGGGCGCAGGCGAGCGGTGACGAGGTGTGTCCTGTCGCCTGTTGGGAAGGCAATGCAATTGCCATTTACAGGGTGGCCATCAATTGCAAGGTCGACGCGCCCGGTGCCGAGCCGTTCGGGGTTCTCGATGGTAATGATCAACGACCCGTCGGGACACTTGATCCGGACTTCCGCACCACCCCAATTCTTTGGGATTCGCGGGGAAATTTTGATAGTGCCGCGTTGGAGGCTCAGACCGAGGATGCCCTCTATGGCAAGCTGCCATGTCCAGCCGGCGGCACCCGTGTACCATGTCCAGCCGGCCTCGCCCATCCCGGGATCGGCGCCACGGATGTCGCCCGCCAGGACATAGGGCTCGGCACGGTAAAGCTCCGCGCCGGCGGGGCTGGCCGCGCGACGAATCGGGTTGATAAGATCGAAAATCTCGTAGGCGCGGTCGCCATCGCCTATTCGCGCGTGGGCCAGCCCCAGCCAAGCCGCCGCATGAGTATACTGGCCTCCGTTTTCGCGTACGCCTGGCGGATAGGCGCGGATATAACCAGGATCGCGCGGTGTTCGGTCGAATGGCGGCGTGAGCAGACGCACCAGTCGCGCTTCGGGATCGACGAGCCGCTCGGTCGCTGCAGCGACGGCCGCTGCAGTCCGTGCCGGCGAGAGTCCGCCGGCCAGCGCAGCCCAGGATTGGGATATGCTGTCGATCTGGCATTCGTCGGAGTCCTTCGAGCCCCAGGGTAGACCGTCATCCGCGAAGGCTCGCGCATACCATGCGCCGTCCCACCCGGCAGCATCGGCAGCTTGGCGGAGATCGTCAGCGCGCGATCTCCAGAGCCCAGCAAGACCGTCGTGCTCGAAGTCTTCGGCAAGGCCGGCGAACAAGTCGGCGCAGACTGCGGCGAACCAAGCTAGCCAGACGCTTTCGCCCCTTCCCTCGTTCCCGACCCGGTCCATGCCGTCGTTCCAGTCGCCCGTGCCAATCAATGGCAGGCCATGCGCGCCTGCGGTGACGCCGTGCTCCAGTGCCCGCCGGCAATGCTCGAACAGCGTCGCGCGCGCGGCGCTCGCTTCGAACAGCGCGTAGCGGTCTTCCTCATCGTCCCCGAGCGGCGGGGCGGAAAGAAACGGAACCTGCTCGGCGAGAATAGAAACGTCGCCGGAGGCGACGACATAACGGCCGGTCGCATAGACGAGCCATAGCAGATCATCCGAGCAGCGCGTTCGCACACCGCGCCCCAAGGGCGGGTGCCACCAGTGCAGGACGTCTCCATCCTCGAACTGCCGTGCCGCACAGTCGAGAATATGCGCGCGCACTCGCTGCGGCTCAATGAACAGAAGCGCCATCATGTCTTGAAGCTGATCCCGGAAACCGAAAGCACCGCTGGCCTGCTGGAAGCCGGCTCGGGCGAGCACGCGCGAGGCATAGGTTTGGTTGACGAGCCACCGGTTAACCAGAAGGTCGAACGCTGGGTCGGGCGTTGTGACCGTGACCACGCCAAGCCGCCGTTCCCAGACCGCCTCGTTTGCAGCCAGCGCCGTCTTGGCCCGATCGACATCAGCCCAATGCGCGGCGAGACCGGCCACCTCCGCGGGATCGCTCCCCTCTCCAAGCACGAAAACCACCTCCTCAACCGCCCCGGGCGCGAGGTCGATATGAACCTGGAATGCCGCGCAAGGATCGGCGATGCCGTCGAGTGCCCCGTCCAGACTCCATGCCTTGAGTCCAGCCGGACGGGCCAGATTACAGTGCCGGCCGAGAAACGCTGCGCGATCACAGGTCAGGCTATGGGGTGGACGGCTCGCGGTCATAAACGCCGTCCGATTGCCGAACTCGGGATTCCAGCCGTTGCGGGCGATCAAGGTCCGGCTCTCGGCATCATAGCCGCAGACCAGATGCGGCCGCGCCATGCTGGCCAGCCCGCCGAGTAGCCATTCGGCATAGTAGGTAGCCGTGAACCTGCGACCGTGCCTGCCGGGGTTGGAAAGGCTGAGAAGTATCAGCTTTACCGGGGCGTCGGGAGGGACGAAGACGGTGAGACGCTGCTCGAGGCCCTCCCCATCGCGTAGCCAAGTCGTAACACCGGCGCCATGGCGGATCTGGCAGGGTAAGTCTCCGCCGGCGGGGAGTGGGGTCGGCGTCCAGATTTTGGCGGTCTCCTCGTCCCGCAGGTAGAGTGCTTCTGCCTGTGGATCGACGAGCGGATCATTCGACCACGGTGTGAGTCGATGCTCGCCGCTGTTGACGCCCCAGGTGAAGCCAAGCCCTGCTTCCGATACGATCGATCCGAAGCTCTCATTTGCCAGGACGTTGCACCAGGGCGCGGGTGTCCGGCGTCCCCCCTCAAGATGGATCACGTAGTCCCCGACGTCCGGCGCGAACCCGCCATACGAGTTGTCGAAGGCGCTGTCCGACGGACGCACAAGTGCTGGTGCTGGTGCTGGTATCGGCTCAGTCGGCGGCGGCCCCACTGGCTGAAAAGGTGGCGGAGCGCTGCGCGTTGGGTGCGGTGCGACAAACGCATCTGAGAGCGAGTCCGCCGCGCCATCGAGCGAAAGTCGCGCCGAAGCCTCGAGAGTCCGCCGCTCCGTTACTCCAAATCGGTCCGCCGCCAGGAGATGAACACCCCCCGGAACGCCGAGACCCGCAGGGACCCCCAGATCGCGAAAAGTGTCGACAAGCAGATCGCGGATCGGCTCCTGGTAGCCGGAAGCGCCTTCGCGCAAGATGACCAAGTCTGCGCGAAGGCCTCGTCGCAGCCACCACTGATGCGCCCGGATCACAGCAGGCAAAAGCTGCGCGTGCAAGTCATCCGCCACCCGCACAAGAACTATTGGTAGATCGCCGGAGAGACCCATGCTCCAGAGCTCTGGCTGAGAGGGGAGGCCGGTCCCCGCCGCAGCGGACAATCCCTGGACCGGAGGGCGCGGAAAGACGAGATCGCAACTCAAGGCCTGCGACTCGGCCAGCGCCCGTGAATCGAGGCCTAGGCGCCGTGCCTCGATCGCCGCCGATCGAAGAGCGTCTTCCGTCGCCCAATCGAGAGCCGGCGCGGTCGCGTAGCGCTCGGCGATCTCGATCGCCGTCTCACGCGAACCGGCGGCAACCGTCAGGAAGGCGACTTGAGCCCGCGCTCTGGGGGCTAGGACAACCCGTGCACGCAACGCCATGACCGGATCGAGCGTCCACCCGGCAACGCCTTCCAGCGCCCCGATTGCGCCAAGCGGCCGCTCGGCGTCGCCATGTCGGCCGAGAAACCTCCGGCGGTCGGTCTCGAAGCCCGCAGAAGTCACGGCGGCATCGTTTGACAGAAGGCTGTGGAAGAGAACCGGAGGCCGATCGTCGGGTCGCCTCGGGCGACGCGTGAAGAGGAGCGCGTCTTGAGCGGCGAGCCGCTCGCTATGGACAAAGAGCTTGCTGAACGCCGGGTGCCGCTCATGGGCGATCGCAGGCGCAAGCACCACTTCGGCATAGGTCGTCAAATCGATCGTGCGCGTCCGGCGGCTATCGTTGAAGAGAGTGACGCGACGGATTTCCACATCGTCGCCCGGCGCAATCACTATTTCGAGGCTCGTCGAAAGGCCGTCCGCACGCTCATGGAACTCAGCCTTGTGCGCGTGAAAGCTTGCCTCTGTCGACTGATCAGGCCCCCGGCCGCCAAGCGACCAGACCGCCCCGCTTGCCCGCTCGCTAAGATAAATCCGGGCGTCGCCACCCCGGCAAACGGCGTCTCCCGTCCAGCGCGTCAACGCCTGGCCCCGCCACCAGAGCGCGCCGCCTCCAGCATCGGTGATCCAAGAAGCGAGGCTTCCGTTGCCGACAAGGTGAACTTGGGGGCTCGGCTCCTTCGGGGAACCCCAACCGTGCAATGTCGGGGTCGGCGTACGGGTGAGGTCGGGCGCGGTGGTCTCGGCCTCCGTTGCCTGCTCGGGCGGAAACTCCCAGGGCACGCGCTCCTGCAACAGTAGTTCAGTCGCGCGCATGTGCGGCTCCCGACCGAAGCGCCTCACAAGTATATTATCGTTCAGCGCGTTACCGATGGCCGCAGCGATCATGCCCTGATGGTGCGCCATGTAGGCTCTTACCGGGGTGAAGCCGCCATTCGCAGGCCGTCGGTCAGGGGTGAAATCAGCCGCTTCGAGAAAGCCATATCGGGAGCGCAGCCCCAGCTTCTCCAGCCATCGGAGATTGGCGACGGCCGCAATCGGCGCGACAGCCAGCGCCAGCGCGCTGGCATAGGGCGCGACCACATAGTCCTCTGAAAGCCCGCGCTTCAGGCCGAGGCCCGGTACGCCGAAGGCCTGATACTGGTAACGTTGCGCCGCATCGCGTGCGGCGAAACCAAACTCCGACACGCCCCAGGGCAAGCCGAGCTTCTCACCATAGCGTCGTTGCACCGAAACGGCGGTGCGTTCGCTCTGCCCTAGAAGACGCCCTGCATCGCTCGGCAACAGTAGCGCCGGCATGAGGTATTCAAACATCGACCCATTCCAGGACAAAATCGTCATCGCGCCGCCGGCTTGAGTGATGGGTCGTCCGAGATGGAACCAGTGTTCGACAGGCACGTCGCGCTTGGCGATCGCAAAATAGCTTGCCAACCGCGCCTCGCTCGCGAGCAGATCGTATCGGTGTTGGTCGAGTCTGTCCGAGTTGAGGTTATAGCCGATGAAAAAGGTTCGGGTCTCCGTGTCATAGAGCGGGCGGAAGTCCATGGCGAACGCCCGCGAACCCGCGCGTCGCGCTATGGTCTCCAGGCTCTCGCGCAGTTCAATGCAGGCTGCCGCTCCGTGGTCGAGTGCCGTTGTCGTTTCTCTGACCCAACGCCTTTCTGCGACATCGGCTGGAACCAGTTCCGAAAGCGCAGCACGCACGCGCCCGATCTTTTCGGCACTCTCGTCAAGGCGTGATGTCGGGTCGGGCAATGCGTCGATAAACTCTTGCACCATGCCAAGAGCGGGCGGCGGCGCGTCGGTCAGGGCGCGCCAAGGCTCCAGCGCGTCAAGATCGCGCCGCATGTTCATAAGGTGGTGGTCGGTACGCTCCAGCCAGAGATAGATCTCGTGCGCGTCGGTCTTGGCGGCCTTGTCGATCGCTTGCGGGACAAGTGTCTGAACCTCCCGCCAGTCGCCCGCACCGATCTCGATCAGTGCTACGCGCCAAGTCCTTGGCTCGTTACAAATCTCTGGGAGCCTGTCGAGCATCGTATCAAGGTGGCCTATGATCGCTTGGCGATGCGGCTCTGTGAGCGCGGCTACTGCATCGCGCAGCAAGTGAAGCGCGTCCGCGAGGCCATTCCATAGAGCCGGAGACATCGCCGGCGCTCGGGCGGCCTCGCGACAGCCTTCCCGCAGTGTGAGTAAGCTCACGGCTAAGTTGCCGCTGTCGACCGTGGAGACATAGCGCGGTTCGAGGGGTCTGAGAGTCTTCGTATCGAACCAGTTGAGCGTGTGACCGGCGTAGGTCTCCATTTGATCGAGCGAGTCCAGCGCACAGGTCATCCGCGCGGCAAGGTCCCGCAGGCCAATGTGACCGAAGTCCCACGCCGTCATGGACGAAAGGAACAGCATGCCGACGTTCGTGGGAGAGGTGCGGTGAGCTATCTCTTCATGGGGGTTCGCCTGATAGTTGTCAGGCGGCAGCCAATTTTCGTCGGGCCCCGCGAACGTTTCGAAGAAGAGCCAAGTCCGCCGAGCGACTTTGCGCAGGTAGGTCCGGTCCTCAGTCCCTAACGTCTCCGCTACGAGTCGTCTCGGCCTGCTTATGAAGCGGGCGATCTCGGGCGAGGCGAACCACAACAGGAGAAGCGGCGCGGCCTCAGGCAAGCTGGCAGCTTCGACGAAGGCGAGGACGAGCATGAGTGCGGTGGCGAGCACAGGCGCGGCTGCCATCTCGGCCCAAGTTCCGATTCGCCCTTCCGCGACCTGCGCCGCAGAATGTGCCGCCGATGTCCATTCCAGCATCCAGCGCCGCGAGATATAGACGCGCCATAGGGCCCGCGCGATCGCGTCCGCCGCCGCTGCAGCCTCATATGCCATGAAGACGATTGCGAGCAGCCAGCGCCCACCGTGATTGGCCAATTGACGCAACGTGCTCCGCGTGGTGCCTCGGCGGCGCCCACGCGCCAGACTGGTCACGAGGTCGGTGAACAGGTAGGCGCCCGGTGCGGCCACCGTCAGCGCCGTCCAGATCAGGGCTTGCCCCGGCAGCGCCAGCCATCCCATCACCGCGAACGCGACTAGTGCCGGCGGGATAAGGCTGCGACGCAGATTATCGAGGATCTTCCATCGATCGAGTGCGGACAACAGGTTGGGAGCCGTACCTCCGCCGTGGACCGGCGCCAACCCAGCGAGCCAGGGCAGAAGTTGCCAGTCGCCGCGGATCCAGCGGTGCGCCCGGCGGGCATAGGCAAGATAGTTCGCTGGGAAGTCCTCATAGAAAACGATGTCGCTGGCCAGCGCCGCGCGTCCGTGCAAGCCCTCGAACAGGTCGTGGCTGACAATCGCATTCTCCGGCGAGCGCCCTTGCATGCATTGATGGAAGGGCGCGGCATCGTAGGCGCCCTTACCGGTGAAAATTCCTTCGCCGAAAAGGTCCTGATATACGTCGGAAACGGCGCGGCTGTAGATATCAATCGCCGTGTCGCCCGTAAAGAGGCGGGTAAACAGCGAGCGCCCGCCGGCGCCGGGTGAGATCTCGACCCTCGGCTGGACAAAGGTATAGCCCCGGAGCGGTCTTCCTGTCTCGGCGTCGAATTCAACGCGGTTGAGCGGATGGGCTAACGCGCCGAGTAGCCGGTTGATCGCGCCCGGCGACGCCGTCGTGTCGGCGTCGAGGGTAACGACGAAATGCGCTCGGTGGAGCGCGTCGACGTCGCCCTCACGTAAGGTAAAGGCCTCGGGCATGTGGCCGAGAACGAAGGCCGTGAACTCTTCGAGCTTGCCGCGTTTGCGCTCCCACCCCATCCAGCACCCTTCGGCGGCGTTCCAACGGCGTGCCCGGTGGAGCAACACGAATGGGGAATGTTCTGGATAGCGTTTGTTCAGGCGCCGCACGCCCGCGACCAGCGCGCCCTCGATCGAAGCGTCCTTGGGCGTACGCTCTGTGTCGGCATCGGCGAGGTCGCTCAGCAGCGCCATGTGGATTAGCGGGTCAGGATTCGACAGCCAGTGTGTCTCCAGCCGCTCAATCAGTAGCCCTATCTCGGTCTCGTCGCGAAGTATCACAGGCATCACGAGCGCGGCCTCGCAGCCCGCGGCGAGGCCGCGCTCGACGTCAAGCTTCGGCAGCACGCGGAGCGGAACGAATTGGGTGACGATCCAGTGTGTAAGCGTGATGCTGATGATCATTGCGGGCATGAGCGACAACGCGAGCCCGCCCGCCCAGGTTACGACGCCTGCATGGAGTGACGCGAGCAGCAGCGCCGGCGCTGCGAGTGCGGCGATGCCGAACCCTGCCAGCGTGCTGGCATAGCTGGCGCCAGGGTGGTCGATCACCCAGCGGCGCAACGCGGTGGCGGGCTTGGCCCGAAAGCCGACCGCCCGTTCGAGTGTTGACCGGCCTTCGGCGACCAGCCAGCATCCGACATGCCCGGCGCGCCGGGCGCCAGCGTTGTCGCGTGCAAGTTTCAGCGCGGCTTCGGCGATATCCGGTTCGGCCACGCCCGCGCCATCAGCAATCTCCTCGACCGCCTTGCGATATAGGTCGCGCGTGTCGAAGTCCATCTCCGGGTACACGTTGGCGGGGTCGGCCTGTAGGATCGATTCGACCCGACTGACCTGCTCGAAGAATGCCTTCCACGACGTATTCGACACCGCCATGAGCGCCGAAATCGCGCGAGATATGCCTTCGGTCGGGTCAAGCGCCTCGTGCGGGGCCAATCCGGGGGTCGGCTCGAACGGCGGGGCGAGATCGGGCAAGAGTTCCGAAAAGGCGAGAACCAGCCTCTCAAGACAGGCGAGGCGAAGCATCGCTGGAAACGCCCAAAGCTCGGCGATCGTCAGCGATCCGTCTTGTTGATAGGCTTTGACGAAATCTGCGGCGCCCGGAAGGCCAATATGCATGTGCGCGGCGTCGAGCATGCAGTGTGCTACTGCCATGATTCGCGGGATGCGCCGATATTCGGGAGCAGCAAGGCACGGAAGGCGGCGGTAGAAGGTGGGGGGCATGTCTTCACGCACTTGGCGGACAGCGCGCCGGACATGAAACTCATTGTCGAGGAGCCACTCGGAAGCTTTCGCGGCATGGTGTGGCGGCTCGACGCAGGACCGGCGGGCCCGATCCAGCCACGGTACAACCTCGGACAGTCTGCGCCATGCCGGTACCGGCTCAGGCCGGCCCTGCCCTATGTCGTGGCGCGCTCGGAATGCAGCGACGGCACGAACCAGAGCGCTGTCTGGCGCGGCGGTGGCTCCGTCTGGCGCGCCGCCGAGGGTTGTCACATTATCGCTCGGCTCGGCAGTCTTACCGGTAGCGCATCCTCGCCAAGCAGACGAGCCCGTGGCGCGTTCCCATCTGGACCCCGCACGAGGAGGATGGGCTTTTCGGCATGATTGATCAGATACTCAGCTACGCTGCCTACCGACAAGTCCGGGTGTCCGCTTAGACCGGTAGAGGAGAGGACGACGATGTCCGATTTCTCATCCACGACTGCGCGAGCGAGCGCGTGACGGGGATCTCCGCTGGCCAATACCCGCATTCGCATCGAGATTCCTGCGCTCGGCAAGCGGGCTCGCACTTTCTTCAGATACTGCTCGGCAACGCGCTCGTTTCGATGACGGAGTCGATCGCGCAAGGTGATAGCCTCCGCTTCGAGTGGGCCGGTCTCGGTGAGATCGATGTTCGGTGCCGCGTGGACGAGTATGAACTCGGCCTCGTGAACGGCGGCGATCCCGAGGGCGATTGGCAAAGCGCATTCCGACCGACACGAGCCGTCGAGCGGCGTCATCACCCGACTATAGTGCGCGGGCTCATCACCGACCTCCATCGGCGGAACGAGAAGCACCGAAGCATCGGCGGACTCCGCGACGCGACGCGAAATACTGCCCAACCCGGCGAAGGGCGAGTTGCCGTCGCCACCTGCGCCCAGTACGGTCAGATCGACTTCGTTGTCGCGCGCCCAAGCGCAGATGCGTTCCGCGGCCGGTCCATCGATTACAACCACATCGGGGCGAAGGTCGCCGAGATGCGATCCGCGCTCTCGGAGTATTGCCTCGATGTCGCGGTGGTGCAGCCTCCACTCGACAGGGTCCGTTGGCCCCTGGCCTGCCGATGGCTCGAGAACGTGTATCACGGTCAGTCGTGCGTCAGCAGCCAAGGCTATTGCTGCAGCATGCGCCAATGCGGCTTGTGAAGAAGGAGACATATCAACACAAGCCAGGACATGGCGAAAGATAGGACGTCCAGCCTGTCGGCGAGACGTCTCGGGCTGTACTTTGTGATACTCAAGCAGTTCAGGTTCGGACACGATCTGCTCCTAATGAGTTGTGATTCGTCGTTCTTAAAAACAGGTCAGGGCTCTGAGGAACAAGTCCTGACGGAAACAGACTGACGCTACAGATCTACCGTCGCTCTTGGGCGCTGTGTAGCACGATCGTTCAATCCACGACCCCAACCACCTGACCCAAAGATGAGTACCCATTGGATGTAACCTTCAATATCCACCCGCTGACAGATTCGGGACTTGATGTAGATCAATAATCTGACCGAAGTCTTGTTGGGGGCTGAAAGAGAGATTACTGGGTAGCAGCCACCTGTTCGAGGGGCGTCGTCAGAGCGTTTTTCACGACAGATGAACGGCTCGCTTCATGGTCGCTAACGGGAATCGCCTCGGTCATTTCTCCACAAACTTTTGATCCGGCTCAAACCGGAGACTTTTCAATATGATAGAATTCAACATCAATATGCTTTCGTTCGACGATGTCTTGCCAGATCTCGTATGGTTGAGCGGTGAGAATGCAGGAGTTATTCGGACTGGGGCATCCTCCAAGAATTCGGACTCCTGATTATCGCATTCAAGGATGACCGAGTGTCCATATCGGCGAGCGATCCCAATATCCGAACAGGCACCATCGTCTCGATTCAGGGGTCGGTGGTCGATGTTCACTTTGAGAGGGATCTCCCGCCCATCAGTCACATGCTGCGCAGCGGCCGCAAGGGCCAGGTCATCATGGAAACGGCCGCGCTTCTGGACCCCAAGACGGTCCGATGCCTTGCTTTCAACGCAGATCATGACCTGGCACTCGAAATGAGCGTTAGTGATACGGGCGGCCCTATTCACGTGCCGGTGGGTGAGGCCGTGCTCGGGCGAATGCTCAATATGTTCGGCGAACCGATCGATGACGGACCGCCTCTGAGGGAGGTAATGCTCCGATCCATTCATTCCCTTCCGGTGCCTTTCTCGCGCCGCCGTGTAGAATCGGAAATCTTCCAGACCGGCATCAAGGTGATTGACCTTTTGAGCCCGTTGGAACGAGGCGGCAAGACCGGCTTGTTCGGAGGCGCGGGCGTCGGCAAAACAGTGCTCATCACCGAAATGATTCGCAACATGGTCGGCGAGCACGAGGGTGTCAGCCTTTTTTGCGGCATCGGTGAACGGTGCCGGGAGGCCGAAGAACTTTATCGCGAGATGAAAGAGGCGGGCGTCCTCGATAAGACCGTGATGGTCTTCGGTCAGATGAATGAGTCGCCGGGAGTCCGGTTCCGGGTCGGCCACGCCGCCATGACCATCGCGGAATATTTCCGGGACGACCAGCACAAGGACGTGCTGCTTCTAATCGACAATATCTTCCGATTCGTGCAGGCCGGCTCGGAAGTATCCGGGTTGCTGGGGCGAATCCCGTCCCGGGTCGGATACCAGCCGACCTTGGGGACTGAGATCGCTGCGCTGGAGGAGCGGATTTCCAGTACCGCGTCGGGATCGATTACGTCAATCCAGGCCGTTTACATCCCCGCAGACGATTTCACGGATCCTGCGGCGACCCATACTTTCGCTCACCTTTCCGCTTCGATTGTGCTGTCGCGCAAGTGACCTGCCCCATTTGGGTGGTCCACCGGTTAAGTTAGAGTCCGGTGGTTATGGCCGCCCTGTTGGGAGGCCCGGAGCGTAGCGTAGGGCAGGCCGACAGGGCGAGGCAAGGTGGCTTCCGGCGCTGGTGGTTTGTATCCGAGCGAGCTGTGCGGTCTGACAGTATTGTAGTGCTTTCGCCATTGCTCGATCAGGATGGCGGCTTCCTTCAGCGTATAGAAGATCTCTCCGTTCAAGAGCTCGTCCCTGAGCTTGCCGTTAAAGCTCTCATTATAGCCGTTCTCCCATGGCGATCCCGGCTCGATGTAGAGTGTCTTCACGCCGATCCTGCCAAGCCAATCACGCACCGCGATAGCGGTAAATTCGGCACCGTTGTCCGAGCGGATATGGGCCGGCGGCCCGTGCTTTTCGAACAGTTCCGTGAGCACCGCCAGCACATCATCGCTCTTGATCTGACGCTGCACATGGATCGCAAGACACTCTCGACTGTGCTCGTCGATCACCGTGAGCATCCGGAACGCCTTGCCGTCATGGGTGCGGTCGGCGACGAAGTCATAACTCCAGACATGACCGCGATAGTACGGCCGGAGCCGGATGCATGATCCGTCGTTCAGCCATAACCGGCCACGCTTCGGTTGCCCCTTCGGTACCTTCAGCCCCTCGCGACGCCAGATCCGCTCGACCCGCTTGGCGTTTACTGCCCAGCCATCATTCCGTAGCAAGGCCGCGATCCGACGATAGCCATAGCGACCATAGTCCGATGCCAGGCGGATGATCTCGGCGGTCAGCGGATTCTCGTCGGATCGCGGCCGTGCCGGCTTCCTCTGGGTCGAGCGGTGCTGGCCGATCACCCGGCAGCCACGGCGCTCGGATACACCGAGCGCCGCACAGGCATGATCGACGCTAGCACGGCGTCGCGAGGGGCTCAGTACTTTCCCTCGATCACCTCTTTCAGGATCAACGCATCCAGCGTCAGGTTGGACACCGCCTTCCTGAGCCGCGCATTCTCCTTCTCCAGGTCCTTCAGCCGGCGCGCCTGTGTCACCTTCAACCCGCCATACTCGCGCCGCCAGCGGTAATAACTCTGCTCCGATATGCCCAACGTCCGGCAGATCGAGCCGGTCTTCTCTCCCTGGCTCAGCCGAACCTCAGCCTCACGCAGCATCCCGATAATCTGTTCCGGCGTGTATCTCTTCCGTGCCATTCCTCGCTCCTTCCAAGCGTAAAATAGCCGGAACTCTAACTCTCAACACGGACCACTTTTCGGGGGGAAGGTCAGCAACATAAGTGGCCCGCAGTGTTGAACCGCTTCGAAATGTAATCCTTCAGCACCTCGTCCTCGTAGGTCACGAACGACTTCGCAAGGAAGAGGAACCTCAGCTCTCGCACGCCTTCCGAGATGTGCCAGAACGAGGCCCAAGTCCGATCCTTGCCCTTTATCTGCTCTGCATATTTCAGGATCGCAATCTCTACCACGCGCGTAAGGCTGTGGCCGGTTACCCTTGTAGAGTGGATCCCGAGTGACCGAAGAGTGCTCCCCTTAGTGCCTACATTGGCGAGAAAGCGCACAAAGACTCTCGTATCTTGTAGTGGAAATCTACCCTCGATCTACTCAGAATCTAGTGTCGATTCTACTGGTCTTCTACACCCTTCTCCTACCCAATTGGCCTACTCGAAACGCCGTAAACAGCCAATTTTCGGTACCGTCCTTGTTGGTTTCGCAGTCTCCTAATTCGGATAAATAGTCTGAACGTGCTTGATCGCGTCTATGTCGCAGGAACCAGACGTCAAGCGACCGACGAAGCCGCCGAAACTGCAGATAACTTTACGATTGGTGTTCATGCGACGCGAACTTTTCGCGGAGCTCGTCAATCTGATCCGCGCTGATGATCACCAGGACCTCGTCACCTGTCTGCAACTTCGCGCCGTCCTGCGCGATGTTGGACTTCCCGTCGCGTGTCAGGGCGACCACTCTCGTGCCTTTGGGGAGGTCGAGCTCAGACAGATTCTTTGCATGGTCCTCGGCTATCCTGAACGCGAAGAACCGCAGGCCGCCTTTCAGTGCCGCGGAAAGGCTGGCCCTCTCGATCCCCTGCACCTTGTCTGACAAATCGCGGGCGATGGTCCGGTCGAGGAAAATAGTATTCTCCAGTCCCAGCTCAGAGCAGATCGGCTCGTAATCTGTGTCCTTGATGCTCGTGACCACAGACCCGAAGCCGAGGCTCCGCCCGACCAGGGAGGCGATGATGTTGTCCTGGTCATTCTCAGTGAGGCAAAACAGGAAGTCCGTATTTTTGGGGCCAACGTCTTTGAGAACGGCCGGACGGCTGCCGTCTCCGACAACAACGCTGCAATCGAGCTGTTCGCCCAACTGTTCGACTTTCTCGTCGTCCTTCTCGATGATGACGACCTCATGACCGTGTTCGATCAAGAGCCGTGCCGTCGCGATGGTTAGGGAGCCTGCTCCGATCAGGACGATTCTCATGACTTGCGCCTCCTTCCAATCCATGTGCCCGGAAACAGCAGGACAATGAACGCGATCATTTCGACGCGGCCCATCAGCATGTCTATGCACAAAACGACCTTTAGCGGGCCCGCCAAATGGGGGCCGGAAAGTCCACTGCTCAGGCCGACAGTGCCAACCGCGGAGACGACCTCGAACAGTGAAGCCATCGGCGGCTGACCGTAAGCAAGGAATACGACGAAGGAAAGGAAGACGACACCGACGTAGCCGAAGATGACGGCCATGGCCGCTTCAACCTCAAGCTGATTCAGTGCCTTTCCGCCGAGGGACCTCGAGATGTGGGCCGCTTTGGAGATCGAGCTGCGAAGCACGAGGAGCTGAAGAAGCCGCATCAGGATGATTAGGCGCAGCACCTTGATGCCGCCTGCGGTGGATCCAAAACCGCCGCCGACGATCATGGCGGCAATGAGTACGGCGACGACAGCGTCGTTCAGCGAGTGGAACGGCACCACAGAGAACCCAGCCGTGGTCTGGGCGGAGATTGCTGTGAGTGCCGCGGCTTTTAGACTTACGATCGGGCTTCCCGGATTCGAAGCCCACATCAACCCGAATACCAAAAGCGTGATCGTGGTCGCAATGATCACTAGGCCCCTCAGCTGTATGTCGGCGAACAGCCGGCGCCAGCGGCGCGGACCACCGCTGTAGTAAAGGTAGAACGGCACCGCCCCGGCGAAGCACAGGGCGATGACCGTTGCGCGCGAAGCAAAGAAGGGCAACGCAGCGAGGCTGTCGTCATGGTTAGAAAAGCCGCCGGTGGACACAGCGGCCAACGCGTGCAGCACCGCGTCTTCGGCGCTCATTCCCGACACCAGAAGCAGGGCGACGCCCCCCGCCGTAACGGCGCTGTAGGTCACTAGCACTTTGCGTGCGTGCGTGCGCATTCCACCGACGAGATCATCGACCTCCCTACGGTCGAACCCAAGATGCTTGGTTGCGGTCCCGGCCTCAAGCAGGAAAGCCACGCTCAGGATCACGACTCCAAGCCCTCCAACCCACTGCATCCATGCCCGGGCGAAGTGGAACGGAAAAGGCATGTTTTCCACCGAAGCGACCGCGCTCAAGCCGGTTGTCGTGATTCCCGAGACTGCCTCGAAGACAGCATCTCCATAGTCGAGGCCATAGCCCATGAGAGGAAGAGCGAGCAGGAATGGCGGTAGGAAGAAAGCGAGCCCCGAGATCGCGAGTGCCTCATTCCTTTGAAGGTCGCCACCCGCCCGCATCCGGGCAAAAGGCACGCCCACCAGTAATAAGATCAGAATGATGATCCCATAACGCAGCGATACGTCATAACGACCCCAAGCGAGAGAAACCAGCAAAGGAACGCCGTTAAGCGCAGCAAACGCCGTCATGACTTGCCCGAGATACTTGGCAATCACGTTTATCCGCACCGCGAAATGAACAGCCTTGTATTTCTTGGGAATGAACATTGAATCCCCTACACAGACGTCAGTTCATCGATTGACCGGCAGAGATAGCGGCGCATCCCATGACTTAGACCGCCCGCGCTCTTTGCTGTGCCTGCCGCGTTATTGGCGTTCTTGCGCCGACCTAGTCAAGATCTCACTTCGCAAGCTGCTTGCGGATCGACTGCAGTTCCTGCCTGCGCTTCGCACTCGTCTTGGGGTAACTCATTTTGAGTCCTTCGAACGTATCGAGGACAATTTGTGAAACAATGAGCCGGGCGTTCTCCTTGTCATCGGCCGGGACGACATACCAGGGCGAGTCGCCGGTGCTGGTCGCACCAAGGCATTCCTCATACGCCTTCATGTACTGCTTCCAATACTTTCTTTCCTCAATGTCGGCCGTGCTGAATTTCCAGTTCTTCTCCGGATCATCGATACGTTCGAGGAAACGCTTTCGTTGCTCCTCCTTCGAGAGATGGAGGTAAAACTTCACGATGCGTGTTCCGTTTTTGTGAAGATGCCTCTCCAGATTCGTGATTGATCGATACCTATCATGCCAAATCTTCTTTTCGTCGTGTGGCGTGTCCGGAATTCCTTCGTTCAGAAGAATCTCGGGATGCACTCGAACGATCAGGACTTCCTCGTAATAGGATCGATTGAAGATGCCGATCCGCCCTCGCTCGGGGAGATCACGCGTGGTGCGCCAGAGAAAATCATGTTCCAATTCGGCGGCACTTGGATGCTTGAAGCTGAACACCTGACAGCCCTGCGGGTTGACCCCGGACATCACATGCCTGATGGCGCCGTCTTTTCCAGCTGCATCCATCGCCTGGAAGATCAGCAGGACAGCATAGCGGTTGGATGCATAGTGAAGATGCTGTAGCGAACTCAGTTTCGCGACGTGCTCTTCTAGGAGCTTTTGGTATTGCTCCTTCGACTTGTACACGGGCTTCACGGTCGTCGGCCATTTTCTTAAATTGACCTCATCTCCCTCCCGCACGCGAAAGTCCGCTGAATCTACTTTCATCTTCATCCTTTCGGCGTTTCGCACTATGGGTTCGAGCCGGTTTACCTGAGGGTCTCTTCGTTCCGAATCTCCCGCTCCGCCTGCAGCCAATCCTGAACCGAGTGACCTTCGCGACGGCCACGGTTCTCATAGAGCTCATAGGCCCGCTTCGCGATCTCCGGTGTCACATCCGTGGGATCCTTGGCCAATAGGGGCACAGTAATTGGGTCGAGCACCCGATACATTAGCAGCTTCACACGGTCATTCACGAGGAACCAGACCAGAGCATAGCCCCAAACGAATAGAGCCCAACCCCAGCCAAGCGGTGTCATAAACAGTCCATAAACCGCAATCAGAGTCGCCACCAGTTGCGTGCCGAATACCGCCAGCAGCAGAATTCGACTATGGCAAAGGACAGCGACTTATCGAATCGTGACGCGCGCTTTCTTTGCCGCAGCGACGACTGCTTTCACGATGATCCCGAGATTCGGCTCGCACTACGCCGTTATTCGTGCGCCAACGTCATGGTCTGATTGGGGCATATGTCTCAGAGGATGGTGAGAAAAAAGCTAGTTCGGCCGTTTCGTGGCCGATTCCCGCATTTTTCGAGACCGTGAGCGCCGCTGCGGGCGGATGAGCGCAGAGAAGCTGCCGCCGTCCCAACCTGTTCGCATGCACTTTCCCCTCAGCTCCCCGCGCCCGTCTTCGGTTTCTCCTGAATCACCGTCAAGAAATTGTTCCCCAGGCGACTACACCATGAACACTTCGGCTTACTGGCCACCGTCGACGTCCGTCATCTACTAGCGGCGCATCACCAAATCCCTCACCGTCGATCAGCGACTGAGTACTTTCCGAATGTGGACCAAATACCACATGACGATATCATGCTGACCATTGCTGGATTTTATTTGCGTCGCCAGCTCGCACTTACCACGATCTCAGAAAGCCACGGACATGAGTTCCAAACGCGCGCGGCTTGCGGCCACGGCGGTCTTTTTTCTCGCCCTTCCGGCCATCAGTCTTGCCCAGGAAAACCAGAACAATTCTGCTGAGTCCGAACAAAAGAGTGGGCGGCAACAGGATCAAGGCAGAGATACCCAAGGCACGCAACAAGACCGAGCCAGACCGCAGGGCCAAGCCCGATCGCAAGAGCAAGGCACGCAGCATAACCAGCCCAGATCTCAAGACCAACGCAGATCACCAGAGCAAGCCGTGCAGCCGAGTCAGGCTAGATCTCAAGACCGACTCAGATCATCAGGGCAAGGCGTACAGCAGAGCCAGGCCAGATCTCAGGATCAAGGCAAATCACCAGGGCAAGGCACGCAGCAAGACCGAGCCAGACCGCCGGGCCAAGCCAGATCTCAAGACCAACGCAGATCACCAGGGCAAGGCACACAGCAGAGCCAGGCCAGATCTCAGGATCAAGGCAAATCACGAAGCGGCCAAACCTCCCAAAATAGATCAGCCAATGCAACTCGGCACGTCGAGCAGAGAAATCAATGGCATTCCGGCCATGCGGACTGGAACCGAAACACGGTTTGGCAGCGTGACCGGAACTGGTGGCGCGCGCGCCCGGTCTTTAGGGGTTACACTGGTCCGCGACCTTACTTTTTCTTTGCGCCTGGCTATGGCTACTACCGCGTGCCGCAGGCGTATTGGGGCCAGCGCTGGGCCACTGGGGCATTCCTGCCAAGCTATTTCCTGAGATACGAGGTAAACGATTATCGGGACTACGGTCTACCGCCGCCGCCCTATGGCTGTGCTTGGGTTTGGGTAAGCAACGACGTGTTGCTGGTCGATCTTTCTGATGGTTACATCCTCGACGAGATCGATAACGTCTGGTGACGGTTCTTTCCGACTTGTAAAGCCAACTCTCTGCTGGGTTCCCTTCTCAGGACAAATGTCGGACTGGTTCGATGGAACACGCAACATTCCGGAAGTGGCTGGCCAAACATGGGTGCCGCTTCGATACGCAAGGTGAAAAGCGCGGAGAAGGTCATGGGTCTGTGACGATCCACCGCGAAGGACAAACTGCGGAACTGCCGCTTGTCGGGTCAAGTCAAGACCTCGATCTCCGCGATGTGCGCCGCGTTTGCGAGGAACTCGGCCTCAAGTGGTCCGAGTTGCCGGGAGCGATATCGGATTAACCGAATTGATCAATTGCTCCCGGTCTCCGTTGTGGGACCGCACACTGCCCGAGAAATACCCTCGATCTCGAAGGTTTTGACCTACATCAACACTATGGAGAGGCGCGGATCTAGAATTCCCACAAAATCGCTCTGCAGTACGCGAAAGATTTCCGCCGACGTTCATCAGTTCTCGCTGCGTATAAGGTTGAGTTGCGATTTGGACGGATATCTGTCCCGTCCAGCACGACGGCCTTCCTTAATTCCAGCAGGACGTACCATTGAGGGAGTCCGCTATGGTTAGATGTCCAGCCTTTGCTCTGCTTGCGTTCAGTTTTGTCATGGCGTCTCCGGCTCTGGCCCAAGATGATCTAATGGCGCGCGCGAAGCAGGAGTTTCAGCCAATTCCAGCGACTCCGACCAATCTTCCAGGCAACGCGTCGACGCCCGCGAAGGTCGACCTCGGGAAGATGCTATTCTTTGATCGACGTCTCTCCGCTAGTCACGCCATCAGCTGTAACTCCTGTCACGATCTTGGCCTCGGTGGTGCTGATGCGGAGTCTACGTCCATTGGCCATCGTTGGCAGCATGGCGGGCGAAATTCGCCAACAGTTTTCAATGCCGTATTTAATAGTGCCCAATTCTGGGACGGTCGGGCGAAAGACCTCGAGGAGCAGGCTGGCGGGCCAATGGTCAATCCACTTGAGATGGCGTCGCCAGCGGCGCATGTGGCCGAGCAGCTGAAAGGTATTCCGGGTTATCGCGATGTATTCGCTAAGGCATTTCCAGGTCAGGCGGATCCCATCACCCTTCCTAACGCGCAAAAGGCAATTGCGGTATTCGAGGCGACTCTAATCACGCCCAATGCGCCATTCGATCGGTATCTTAAAGGCAACGCGAATGCGCTCTCCAAAAAACAGAAGGAAGGTTTAGCCCTGTTCATGGACAAAGGGTGCTCTAGTTGTCACAACGGCATCAACATTGGGGGTGGCATGTATGCGCCGTTCGGCGTGGTGGAGAAACCTGGGGCCGACTTCCTTCCTCCAACCGATAAAGGTCGCTTCATGGTCACCAAGACTCCGAGCGACGAGTACGTGTTCAAGGTTCCAACATTAAGGAACATCGCGCTCACAGCTCCCTACTTTCATACCGGGAAGGCCTGGGACTTGGGCCAAGCAGTGGCAGTCATGGGAACGAGCCAACTTGGCGCCCAGCTTACTAGTGATGAAGTCGATAAGATCACCGCTTTCCTTGATAGTCTGACTGGCGTGCAACCGAAGGTGACTTATCCGATTCTGCCGCCAAGTGTCGCGACCACGCCACGGCCAAATCCCTAATTGACTTCGCCCTAAAGAATGGGCCTTGAACGATCGACTGGTTTCAGGCCGCCAATCAAAGCAAGGCAAGTTAGTCCGATAACAGAGACCCGGCGTCAGGTTTCCGCCTGCCGACGCAGAACAAGAACCGAGCATGTGGCGTGCTGAGCGACGTGGGCGGCGTTCGGGCCGATTAAATAGTCACGCATTGCCGGACGATGCGAAGCCATGATGATGAGATCGACGTCCAAATCTTTGGCGGCGGCAAGAATTTCGTGTCCGATGCTTCCGAAGCGCGCCTCCACATCAATCTCGATCGCTTCCCCTTGAAACTGGTGCACGATAGTTGTCAGTTTGCGGCGAGCGTCGTCGATCATCCGTTTTAACTGATAGGCGAAGTAGACCCCTTCGAACATCGCCTTTATCTCGCGGACCACGGTGATGACCGTCAGTTTACTCTGACCGACTTGCGCGAGTTCGAGCGCTTGGGGTACGGCAAATTTCCAACTGCTTTCCTGCGCTAAAT
Organism: uncultured Alphaproteobacteria bacterium; assembly: GCA_963732795.1. GTDB lineage: Bacteria > Pseudomonadota > Alphaproteobacteria > CAVTAV01 > CAVTAV01 > CAVTAV01. Next base: position 27,116 of record CAVTAV010000004.1, read on the forward strand.
CAATCGGTACAAGGATCGATCTGAACATGGACTTCCTTTCCCCTCTCGGAACCCGACAACGGGACAAACCGCTCGTCAGCTGATCGTTGAACGTTGAGGTTTGCGCATAGACATCCTTACCATCAAGGCCAAAAATCCTGCCACGGTTCCCGCAGTGGCCACCACTCCCCAATCAAGGAGATGCAGCGGCCTAAGATGGACCAGTTCCGCAAGGAACGGGATCTGTACAAGGAGTAGAAGGCTTGCGAGGCTGCCGGCAACGACGACCCTTCCGGTCCAGTTTCTCAATCCCCCAAGCGCAGCTGTTATGGCAGCGCTCGCGCCAATGAGCGCTCCGAGTGCCATGGACCGGGCATGCTCGACATCGTTGGCGGCACCGAGAGCGTATTCAAAGCCGATCGATATGATCGCCGCGAGCAGCAGGCCGGAAAGGCAGATCACAATCCAGGCCTGCAACGAGAAGAAACGGGCTTGACCATCCCTCTCCGTGGACATCAGGCGATCCGACGTCGGCAAATCCTGGAAGACCAGCAAGGCCGTTGGGTGGATGATCAGCTCCAGCCACACGATATGGATCGGCAAATAGAGCAACGGATTGTCCGCCAGAGGGACGGCGGCCGCGCTGACGACAAGCGGGATATGGACCATCAACAGGTATGTAAAGGCGAGTTGAAGGTTCCGGAACAATTGTCGGCCTTCGGCAATGGCCCGAACGATGGTGCGAAAATTGTCATCGAGCAGTACGATCGCAGCGACTTCCCGCGCGCTCTGAGTGCCGCGCTCGCCCATCGCAATGCCAATATCGGCGGTTTGCAGGGCTGGAACATCGTTCACGCCGTCGCCAGTAACGGCGACGATCTCGCCCGATTTCTGAAGCGCGCGAACAAGCTTCAGTTTCTGAGAGGGGGTAGAGCGTGCCACCGCGTCGATCTTACGGAGAGCCTCCACGCTGGGTCCGTTCTCACCGTCCAACGTCTCCGCCAACGCGACAACAGGGTGCCCGCCCCGCAGGCCGACATCGCGTGCGATTGCCTCCGCCGTAGCCGGATGGTCGCCGGTGATCATGATGACCCGGATTCCTGCCCGCAAGCAGGATGCTACCGCGTCGCGCACCCCCTCACGGATCGGATCCTCGAGCGCAAGGAGTCCTCTCAGTGCATAGCCGCGTTCTGGCTCTGCGTCCGACATGGCGGCAACATCCAAAGTCTTGGTGGCGACGGCGATGACTTTGTGGCCCGTGGAGGCGTAGTCGGTGACCGAACTCGCGCCACTTGTCGAGCGATGTTGATGCGTCGGCGCACATGCCGAAGACCGTCTCTGGTGCCCCTTTTACCAAGGCCAAGCACGAACCGTCCGCCAATCTGACGATTGCCGTCTCTCGGCGACGATCCTCGGTAAAAGGAAAGCTGGCGAGCCGCTCGAAGGGCGCAATAGCTGGCGCCGCAGAGATCACGGCAAGATCGAGTGGATCTCCGCTATCGGTCCGAGCGGCGATCGCGGCTAACTGGAGCAGTTCGTCGGATGAGGTGTTATCCATCAGGACGAAATGCGAAATTGCCAGCTTTCCCTCAGTAAGCGTTCCGGTCTTGTCGGAGCAGATGCAGGTCACGCGCCCAATGTTCTCGACCGCAACGGCGCGCCTTACCAGCGCTTGGCGATGAGCAAGGCGGTAAACGCCAACGCCAAGAAAGAATGTAAAGACGACTGGAAATTCTTCGGGGAGCGCAGCGACGGCGAGCGTTACCGCGCTCAGAAAGGCATCGACGAGACCGTGTCCCTGTGCGAGACGGATCACTGCCAACGCGATGCACAAAGCTAGCGCGGCGATGAGCATAATAGTGACCAACCGGCCGACTGCGATCTGAAGCGGCGTTCGGGCATGATTCCCGAGAAGGGCCGAGCGAACGATTTCGCCGTAGAGCGTCTCGCCGCCTGTATTGATGACACGCATTCTTGCCTGTCCGGTCAGCAGCCGCGTTCCGGCGGAGGCCCATTGAGATATGTCAGCTGAGTGGAGGATTTCGGATGTGTTATCGATTGCGTGTTTTCGGACCGGATAGGACTCGCCCGTCAGCGACGATTCGTCGACCTGAAGGTTGGTGCCGGAAACGATCACGCCGTCGGCGGGAAAGGGCTCTCCCGAGGCGACCTCGATGAGATCGCCCGGCACGACCTCACGAGCGGGAACTGTGATAGGCGCCCCGTCTCTGACAACTCTGGCATTTGCAGCGAGGCGACCCGCAAGTCCTTGTGTCGAGGCCTGCGTGCGGCGATGGAGATAGGCATCCATACCAACAAGTGGAATAAGCGCGACCGCCAAAATCGCCGCCTCAGTGTAGCTACCGAGTAACGTAAAAAGAGCGCTAACGCCGACAAGGAACCAAATCATCGGATCGCGCGCCGTGTCGCGAACCAAATCTTTCCAAGTCGAAGGCGGGGCAACGACGATGTCGTTGAAGCCAAAGCGAGCGCGACGAGCTAAAACGTCTACGGTCGTCAAACCGCGATCTGCTTCGAGCAGACCTTCGACACGATCAACCGGGATGAGGCGATTTGGCATGGGACGTGTCTCTTAGCGTATGGTCAGCAGAATTTACGCACTCTCTGCGTTCCACAATATGTTCTCGTAGTCTGATGGTCCGCGTTATTCTTGCAGCACGGAACTGCGCATGGGAGAACGGCTTTAATGAGAACGTCTACGGCCGCTTTCGGGACGAGTGCCTGAACGAAACCTATTCGCATCTCTCCCCAAAGCACGAACCCACATCAACGCATGGAAGGAGGACTATAACCGGCGCAGACCGCATTCGGCCTTGGGCAACATCACCCAGGCCGAGTTCGCCATGAAAATGGTGCTGGAAAACCAGGCCGCATAAGGTGAGAAACGAAACCTGAGACTCTCCTTCAAGCCGGAGGGGAATCGGGTCTTAGGTCAGGTCTACCCCGCCGGAACCCAAAATCTAGTCTCAAATCTACCGATCGTTCTACTTGTCACGCTACTCACCATGAAGTGAATTGGCTGTATGTTTTCGTCAAAAAACGCGCGCGTTGTTATATCCTTGGAGAACCCCATGCACTCGGACATACAGAAGCGCCGGTGGACACAATCCCAAAGACCTCTAATTGGTCGCAAATCCTGATAAGTCAGATAAAGACCTCGTACCCCATAGCGGTTAGCTGGTAATCACACCCAAATCGGTGCTCTTGCGAGAGTTTGATGATCAAGGTCAATGCTCAGCCTGCTTTCTGGTTTCAAATTTACCCCGGCGCGGCTGCAATATTCGAGAGGTGGCAAGTCGCATTATCTCGGGTCGACTTGTCAATTTCAAATCCAGTTTGTTACCGGCCATTTCATTAACACGAAGCACGCGTCAGCACGTGTCACGGATCGCCTTGGATGCTCAGTCGAAAGAAACAGATAATCGGTTTAGTGGTCATCGTAGTGGCGGCCACTGGGGCCTATGCCATTTTCGACCATTGGCGCGACGAACGAGCAGCCAATAGCGAGATCGTTCTCTTTGGCAATGTCGATATTCGCGAGGCCGATCTCGCCTTCAATGTCGGCGGGCGCATTAAGACTATGGAGGTCGAGGAGGGCGACAGGGTCACGAAGGGGCAGCTTCTTGCGACGATTGAGCCCGAAACCTATCAGGCCCAGGTCAATGCGGCCAAGGCCAGCGTCGAAGCCCACAAGGCGGCGCTCGATCGTCTCCTCGCGGGCAGTCGGCCTGAAGAAATCAAGGAAGCCCGAGCCAATGTCCAAGCCATCCAAGCAAACCTCGAAGACGCCAAGATCAATCTGAAGCGAACCGAAGAACTGTTGAGGACCCAAGTCGCCGCGCAGCAAAAGCTCGACCAGAACCGGGCGAGCGCCAAAAGTCTTCAAGCCCAATTAACAGCCGCCCAGCAGCGGCTGACGCTTGGCGATCCAGGGGCCCCGCAAGGAAGACATTGCTCAGGCCCGGGCCATGCTGGCCGCCCAGGAAGCGCAACTGTCCCTCGCGACCAGTCAGTTGGGCTACACCAAGCTGTTCGCACCGGATGGTGGCGTTATCAAGACCAGGATCGTCGAACCGGGCGCCGTCGTGCAGGCGCCTGAGCCAGTTTATACCTTGGCTCTTTCCAACCCCATCTGGATCCGCACCTATATTCCGGAACCCGATATGGGCAAGATCCGTCCAGGCATGAAAGCACTCGTCTACACGGATTCGGAGCCCGGCCGTGTTCATGAGGGATGGGTCGGCTTCATGTCCCCAGTCGCTGAATTCACACCGAAAGCAGTCGAGACTTCCGCCGTTCGAACTAGCCTTGTCTATCGGGTGAGGGTCTACGTAGACGACCCCGATAGTAGTCTGCGCCAAGGCATGCCTGTGACCGTGCGAGTGAAACCGGGATCCGGGGGCAACGAGGCCGGCCAACCCGCGTCACAATGACGTTACCGTTCGGGAGATATCCGTGAGAACGTCGGTCATAGAATTGACGGACGTGACCAAGTCCTTTAGCTCCGGCGGGCGCACGATTACCGCGCTGTCCGGCCTCTCGGTCTCGATTGAATCGGCTAAGCTCACCGGGCTCGTTGGGCCCGACGGGGCTGGCAAGACGACGCTCATGCGGCTCTTGACTGGTCTGATCAAGCCGGACTCTGGCTCGATCCAAGCTCTGGGCCTCGATACGATCGCCGATCCGCAGGAGATCCAGGCACGTGTCGGCTATATGCCGCAACGGTTCGGCCTTTATGAGGATCTGAGCGTTCTCGAAAATCTGACGCTATACGCCGACCTTCAGGGCCTCGCCGCCGCCGAACGGCGAACCCGCTTCGACTATCTGATGGACTTTACGGGGTTGGGGCCGTTCCGGTCGCGCCTCGCCGGCCAACTCTCGGGCGGCATGAAACAGAAACTTGGACTCGCCTGTACTCTGGTTCGTCCGCCGCGGCTGATGCTACTCGACGAACCGAGTGTCGGTGTCGATCCAGTATCGCGCCGGGAGCTCTGGGAGATCGTGCGCTCTCTGGTCGCCGACGGCATCAGCGTCCTATGGGCGACCGCCTATCTCGACGAAGCAGAACGCTGCGATGACTTACTGCTGTTGAGCGAAGGGCGGCTGCTGGATTCGGGACCGCCGAAAACCTTCTCCGATCGTCTCCACGGGCGGACATTTGCGGTGCGGGTGGAAGCCGAGGTGCGACGCGCGGTTCTGAACGAGATCCTCGCGCTTCCCCATGTGATCGACGCAATTATCAAGGGCCGGGACATTCGCGTACTCGTCTCCCGGAAGGCGGATCAAGACCACCTCTCGCGCTGCTGCAAAGAATTGAAAACAGCGGCGGCTGAGGTCAGCGCCGTCGCGCCCGTTTTCGAGGACGCGTTCATATCCTTGCTCAAGGAGCCGCAAGGTGCGGTAGATGAACCGGAAGAACCCGCGACCGTCCTTCGTCCCGGTCCGATAAGTCCGGCAGCGCCGGCGACCAGTGAGGGACCGGACACAGATCGCGTCGTCATTGAAGTCGCTGGCCTGATGCGCAAATTCGGTGACTTCATGGCCGTCGACAACATCGATTTCAAGGTCACGCGCGGTGAGATCTTCGGGCTGCTGGGGCCGAACGGGGCAGGTAAATCGACGACGTTCAAGATGCTTTGCGGCCTGCTGCCGCCGAGCGGCGGAAAAGCCTTGGTGCTCGATATTGATCTTCTGCGGGCGGCGGCCACGGCCCGCAGCCGCATCGGCTATATGGCTCAGAAATTTTCGCTCTACGGAAACATGACCGTGCTGCAGAATCTTCAGTTCTTCGCCAGCGCTTACGGGCTTGCGGGTAAAGACCGGGACAGCAAGGTGAAGGCAGAGCTACGCGATTTCGGCCTCGATCCCTATGCGGATACCATGAGCGAGACCTTGCCGCTCGGGTACAAGCAGCGGCTCGCGCTTGCCAGCGCCATCATGCACGAGCCCGGGATCCTGTTCCTCGACGAACCGACATCCGGGGTAGACCCGATGGTCCGGCGGGAATTCTGGTCCCGAATTAACGCGATGGCCGCTGCCGGGGTGACCGTGATGGTCACAACCCACTTTCTTGAGGAAGCCGAATATTGCGATCGGATCGGGATCATTTATCGGGGGCGCCTCATCGCCACCGGCACGCCCGAAGATCTGAAACGACAACATCGCAGTAGTAAGATTCCCGATCCCACGCTGGAAGACGCCTTCGTCGATCTGATTGAGCATTACGACCAAGAGCAGGCGGCATGACCACGGAAAACCAAGGAGGAGCCAAGGCCGCTTCATGGCTACGCTTGCAGGGCTTAATCTACAAAGAGGCGCTGCAAATTCTGCGCGATCCAAGCAGCATCTCGATCGCTTTCGTGCTGCCGATTATCCTGCTGATCCTGTTCGGTTATGGTGTTTCTCTCGATACCGAACACGTTCCCGTTTCGGTCGTGGTCGAAAATCCGACCACTGATACGGCGAGCTTCGTGTCGTCGCTCAGGGACTCTCGGTATTTCTCGGTCATCATGGAACCGGATCAGCGTGTCGCTGAAGACGCGCTTGTCGCCGGCGCGGTCAACGCGATCGTCGTGCTGCGGAGCGATTTCTCCCGGCGGCTTTGGTCTTCTGCCGGTGCGCCGATTCAGACGATCGTCAACGGTACCGACGCCAACACGGCGCGGATCATTAGCGGCTATCTCGATGGCGCCTGGCAGAACTGGCTGAACCAGCGGGCACTCGAGAAGGGAAGACTCTCACGCCGCCCGTGGTGGCAGAGCAACGTGTCTGGTTCAACGCTGAGGTTCGCAGCCGGAACTTCCTGGTGCCGGGCCTGATCGCCATCATCATGACCCTGATCGGCGCGTTGCTGACGGCGATGGTCGTTGCGCGGGAATGGGAGCGCGGCACCATGGAGGCGCTCCTCGTCACGCCCGTTCGTATCGGAGAAATTCTGCTCGGAAAGCTGATTCCTTATTTTCTGCTCGGCATGGGCGGAATGGCGATGGCGACCGTGATGGCCGTGTGGATGTTCACATTCCGTTTCGCGGTTCGTTTTGCCGTCCTGACCGCGGTCTCGGCCTATTCATGCTCACCGCGCTCGGCATGGGCCTGCTGATATCGACCGTGGCGCGAACCCAATTCGTTGCCGGCCAGATCGCCATCATCGTCGCCTTTCTGCCGGCATTCATCCTTTCGGGCTTCGTCTTCGATATTTCGAGTATGCCTGTCGTAATTCAGGTCCTCACGCATGTCATTCCGGCGCGCTACTTCGTCTCGTCACTGCAGACGTTGTTTCTGGCTGGAGACATCTGGCCGATCATTCTCGCGAACGCCGGTGCGCTGGCATTGATGGCCACGATCTTTCTTGGCCTGACGATGCGGAAAACTCACAAGTCTTTGGAATAGGGGGCGACTTTGTGGGGCCGTATTCGAGCGCTGATCGTGAAGGAGTTTCTAGCGGTCTGGAAGGACAAGAAGAGCCGAACAGTCATTATCGGTCCGCCGCTGATCCAGCTCTTGGTTTTCGGCTATGCGGCAACCTTCGACGTCAATCACGTTGCGACGGCGATCTATAATGAGGATGTGGGGCTGGCGTCGCGCCAGTTGATCGCCCGCTTCGAGGGATCGCCGTCCTTTGACGTCGTGTCACATCTTTCACGCGAGGACGATATTCGCAAGGTCATCGATCCGAAGAAAGCCAGTCTCGTTATCCATATCGGCCAAACCTTCTCCCGGGATCTGATTGCGCACCAACCGGCCAAGGTCCAGTTCATTGTCGATGGCAGGGAGTCCAACACGGCGCTGATCATTCTTGGTTACGCGAGCCGGATCGTTGCCGAATTCAATAACGAGTGGCTCAAGAAGAACGGCAAGCCATTACCTCCCGCTCATCTCATTGTGCGCTCGTGGTTCAATCCCAATCTCGATAGCCAGTGGTTTATCGTGCCAGGAATCGTGGCGTTGCTGACGTTGGTCGTCACAACCGTGGTCACGGCGCTCAGCGTGGCTCGTGAACGAGAGGTCGGAACGTTCGAACAGCTCCTGGTGACACCGTTTCGGCCCTTCGAGATCATGATCGGCAAGTCCGTTCCGGCCATGATAATCGGGTTCATCGAGGGTACTATTATCATCTTGTTCGGCGTGTTCTGGTTTGGCGTACCGCTACGCGGGGAGTTGCTCCTGCTTTATGCAGGCCTCCTGCTCTACATCCTGGCCGTGATCGGTGTAGGGCTGATGATTTCCTCGATCTCGCGGACCCAGCAACAGGCGATTCTTGGCACGTTCCTGTTTGTCGTGCCCGCCGTAATTCTTTCCGGCTTCGCAACGCCGATAGCGAACATGCCGAAGGCCATCCAATATCTGACGCTCGCCAACCCTATGCGCTATTTTCTGATCATCGTGCGAGGGATCTTCCTGGAAGGTCTTCCGACCACACTGGTTTATAACCTGTTATGGCCGATGGCCGTAATCGCCGTGGTGACCCTTTCCAGCGCAAGCTGGCTATTTCGCCGGCGTCTGGGATGACGTGTCATCGATTCCACTTTGACGTGCACGTCACTCTTTCATTCCAGGACGTCGGATGACGATTTGATCGTTTGTCATCCTCGTACGGCACGAAGCGTATCTGTTGTACGGATTGCAAACATTTTGCAAACGCATCGATCATAACGCACTGAAATCGGCTGATACCGTTCGGACCGTCAACGCACGAATTTGGCGGAAACCTTGACGCTGTAACACTTGTCAGCATTAGCTGACACGCCCGTCTTCGAACTCGAAAACCGTTGTACCCTTTGGGTACCGTGGGTTCGAATCCCACCCTCTCCGCCACTCTTCAAGAAAAGTACTTCTCCGATTTCTTAGAGGGCCCGTTTGGACCCCAGCCTCTGTGCAGGTTGGGCTAGCTGGTTCCGTACCTGACCGGGCCAACATGTACTCGAGAAACCCTCTCCAAGCCAACTTTCTCCGAAGCTCTTGATTAGAGCCATCGCACACGGCATGGAGCTTTGAGTTCAAGCCGCCTTTGGTGCGCCCGATACGTCGGGGAACATCCCCTTTTTTTGAGCAGACTGGCTGCCGTGCGGTGGGCCTTGAGGTAGGTCGCGTCGATCATTAATTGGTCGGACTTGCCGCCCTTGGCGGCCAACTCGGCGAAGATCCGGTTGAACACGCCGAGCCGGCTCCAGCGGATGAAGCGGTTATAGATCGTCTTGTGCGGGCCATACGCTTTGGGCGCGTCGCGCCAGCGCACGCCGTTCCGGATCACGAAGGTGATCCCGCTGATCACCCAGCGATCATCAACCCGGGGAACCCCATGCGACAGCGGAAAATACGGCTCAATCCGGCGCATCTGCGCCTCAGACAACCAGATCAGATCACTCATGGCAGCGTCTCCTTGCCCCGCCATCAAATCAATCCACCACCATCTTCGCAAGAAATTTAATAGGTCCTGAGCCTAGGACGCTCAAACGGAAATCGAAAAATTCGCATGGGGTTATAGGGTTAGATGAATGCATAAACTTCTTGGCATCAGAATCTCGTTATGGTTGACGGTTGATTTTGGGAGGTGGAGAATACTTGCTTTGGGGGTAAAACCGTTCTTATCAGTCGTTCGGCCGGGGAGTGCCGACCTGAGCGGGAGAAAAGCGCTCGTTCTCTTGATGTCCCCCTGAGACAAGGAAGGCTATCGGCAGGCGGCCATGGATGATGTTCTGGAGGTTTCTGCTGGGAACGTCGGGCCTACCAGCACGCTGCAAATAAGCCATATCCGAGGCATAAAGAAATGGAATCAGGTCCTCGGTCAGGCTTTTGGCGCAATCCACGCTGACATCAAGCGCGGGTCCGACCTTATTGCCGACATTCGGAGCCAGACAGTCGGCGATATCAGTCTCTATCGTTGCACCGCGAGCCCCTCGCGCGTGTTTCACAGCATTCGGCAGAAAAGCAGCAACGACAGCCAGCGCTTTCTCATCAAGACTTCAGGTTCGGGGTAGGTCCCGGCTGTTCTGCGATAACGCCCGGCTGGAACTCTACGAGGGCGACTACATCATTTGCGATGATGACAGAGCGCATTCCATCGAATTTGACGACGAGCACACGATCGTCTGTATCCCAGTTTCGACGAGCTTTTTGAACAAGTTCACGCCGTTTCCCAAGGCTGTATCCTTCGTTAAGCCACGTGCCGACAACCCCTTCAAGAAAATCGCGTCTGCCTATCTGGAAAGCTTGTGGAACTGTGGCCCCGATTCTGTCAGCGAGTATGCCAAACGCCGCATCGCTGCCTCTTATCTGGAATTGATTATCCTCTCACTGACAGATGGCCGTTGCGAAGAAACCCGCCCTTCGCATGGGCATGGGCTGTTCGAGAGATGTTGCCAGTATATCGAGAGCAGCTTTCGCGATGAGACGATCACGCCACAATCCATCGCTGACCATCTGGGCGTTTCTCTACGCCACCTGCAGATCAGATTTGCGTCACGTGGCTATACGATCATGCATTACATCAACCAGCGGCGTTTGGAAGAGGGCAGGAAGCTGCTGGAATGCAGCCGCTACAAGAACCATTCCATCAGTGAAATTGCCTATGCGGTAGGCTTCAAAAGCCACGCGCACTTCAGTCGCGCCTTTAAGGACGTTTTCAGCTGTTCGCCCAGTGTCTTTCGATCCTGAAGACACTTTTTCTGCCCATTGTGCGCTCTAAGGAAAGCGATAGTGCGCGCAGGGACAAGCGGAAATCTCCCCGATCTCCTATACAGCATCCTGAGGTGCGCCTGCTTCGGCATGATGTGCTCTGAATTCTGACTTGCTTTTCGGCGATCGCCTTGCCAGCGGCTACAGCACCCAAAGCGGCGGCGCATGAAGATCGGAACGAGCAGATAACAGGGACGCGATTAGCTATACGATCGAATAACTTACGGTGACGGCGGGCTGAATAATCGGGCAGTGCGAATGATGGGTCATACCTGTGTCGCCGCCGACTTGTCTTCCCTGATCACCTGGTTTCAGCCGGAGAGGCTTCATAAATCGTCCCGCTAGACGGGGTAACGCGGTGCTCGAAACCGCTCAATGGGGAGAGAGATCATATGAACAGTATGCGGGTCGCGCGTCTGCGAAAGGCGGCTTTGATAGCGGGCGTTTCTGCGATTGCCGTCCAGGCAAGTGCAGCGCTGGCGCAGGACCAGCAGGCCCAGCGCAAGGGAAGCGACGGGCTCACGCTTCAAGAGGTCATCGTAACCGCGCAGAAGCGAGCAGAAAACGCCCAGGACGTTCCGATTTCGATCTCGGCGTTCACGTCGAACATGCTGCAGGCGAAAGGGATTACTGACGTCGCCTCTATGGGAAACCTTGCTCCCAACGTGACGCTCGATGCCGGAACCCCGTTCTCCGGATCTTCGGCGGTTCTGTCCGCCTATATTCGTGGCATTGGCCAGAATGATTTCGCCTTCAATCTTGATCCCGGCGTGGGCATCTATCTGGACGGCGTCTATCTGGCGCGGTCCGTCGGCGCGAACCAGGACCTGCTCGACATCGAGCGAGTGGAGATTCTTAAGGGGCCGCAAGGCACGCTCTTCGGTCGTAACACCATCGGCGGCGCCATATCGATCGTGACCAAGCCGCCATCAAAGGATTTCGGTGGAGAACTCGAGGTAACCACCGGGCGGTTCAGCCGGATGGACGTCAAGGGGACGGTCAATGTTCCGATCGTTGACGGTCTATATTCCTCGTTCAGTTTCTCGACGAAGCATAACCGTGGCTATCAAAAGCAAATCCCCTTTCCCGGTTTTGCGCAGGGTGTGATCGCCGACGCGTTCCCCTATTTCGGTTCGGGACACCCCAATCATTTCGGGGGTGAGAATCAATACAATTTTCGCGGCAAGGTCCTGTGGGAAGCCACGTCCGACATGACCGTTACGTTGTCGGCAGACTACCTTCGCCAGGACAATAACGGCGTCGCGACGACCGTCCTAAAGACTTATGGCGATCCCGCCAACCCGGCGGCCGTATTTGGGCCGTTGTACAACGGTTGCATCGCAGGAGCTCTTCCTGCTTTTGCGATTTCCGACGTCTGCAACAATATCCTCAATGGCACGAACCTCGGTGGTCTCATCGCCGTCAGTCCGACGCTGCTGTATACCGACCAGTTCATCCCTCCCTCGATCGACCAGACCTACGCCACCGGAAACAGCTTTTCACGGCTGCGGGACTATGGCGGGTCGATGACGGTCGATTGGAACATAGGCAGCGCGACGCTCAAGTCGATCACGGCCTACCGTGAACTCCACTGGCAGTCGGCTGAGGACGAGGACGGCTCTCCGCTACCGATCTTGCAGACCTCGTTCGATGAGAACCAGCACCAGTTCAGCCAGGAACTGCAACTGACCGGTGCGGTGCTCGACGATCGGCTGAGCTACGTGTTGGGGCTGTATTACTTCGACGAAGGCGGCAACCTGCACGACCTCGTGACATTCCCGGCGGGCCTGCTACAGATCGACGGCCAAAATTATCTTTCGACGAGGAACTACGCCGGTTACGCGCATCTCAATTACAAAGTGACTGATCGGTTGAGCATCACACTCGGCGGCCGCTATACACATGAGAACAAGCACTTCACAGGTCTGCAATCCGACCCCAACGGCATCTTCTATAAGTTGAACGGCTACCCCGTGCCGAACGAAGCATCGCGTCAGGCGCTTTGCAATTCCGGCGCGGCGGTCCCGTCGCTACAGGGCATTCCGGCCGGGCTCTTCTGCTATCCCAACCCGGCGAATATCTACCAGGTTTACCCGGTCGCGCCGGCGGGAGGGTTCGTGCAGAACTTCAATAATTTTTCGCCGAAGATCGGGCTCGAATACAAGGCGAACGCCGACATATTGTTGTATGCCTCGTTCTCCAGGGGATACAAGACCGGCGGCTGGACGACGCGTCTGACCACGCCGCAGCCGGCCGGAACGAGCGCACCGACGTTCGGACCGGAAAAGGCGAGTACCTATGAAGTAGGCATGAAGTCCGAGCTGGCCGATCACAGGGCGCTGCTGAACATGTCGGGCTTCTATACCCGCTACAACGGCATCCAGCTGAACTTCCAGGTGGGAACGTCTCCGACGCTTCAGAATGCGGGCAACGCCGAAATCTATGGGTTCGAGATCGAATTCCAGGCACGTCCGACACAGGCCCTCACGCTTGCGGCAAATGTGGGCTATGCCCATGCGCGCTATACCTCGTTGTCGCCGTTCGTCACGGGCGTCACGCTGAATTCGCGCCTGCCCAAGACGCCGGAGTGGAAATTCAGCTTTGGACCGCAATACGACATCGATCTGAGCGGTCATGGCACGCTTCTGCTGAACGCGGACTATACCCATACGAGCTCGCTGTTTAACGACACCGAAAACACCTTACTCCTCAAGCGTCCGGCGGCGGACATGTTCAACGCCTCCATCACTTATCGTGAACCCGAGGCGAGGTGGTCGATAGTGCTCGGCGCCACCAATCTCACGAATGACCGCTATCTGACGACGGGCCAGAACCAGGTTGCGGGTGGCCTGACCTACGGCACCTACAACCGGCCGCGTGAATGGTATCTAACCGGCAGGGTGAACTTCTAAAGAAACACCGGCACTGGGACGATGTGGGCCGGGACCGTGCGGTGGAGACGGTCTCGGCCCTCTTTCATGTTCCGGTAAGGCTTGGGCAAGCCCTGCCAGCAGTTTCGGCGAAACTTGGCAAGAGACAGTCTGCGAATGGGAGCGATGCTTACGTTTAAGTATACCCCCTCAGAGAATGTTCGATCCCAGTTCCTTCCGCTCCGCCATGATTTCAACTAGTTAGCTGGTAGCCTGATCGTTCGTGCGCAAAGCACGAAGCGCGAACATGTCCTGATTTGCAAACATTTTGCAAACCACGTTGTGAATGCTAGTGCCAGAATAATCACAAACCTGTCACAGGCTTTGCGGCGGTGCAACAATAACACCTGTGCAGTCAAAAGGGTTAGAAGGAGAGGAGAGTAGGCCTGCCGAGCAAAAAGAAGATCGGAAGGAACGGCGGCGTCCTCTCGAAGAAGGACAATTGGCGTAAGTTCGAATAAGGATTGGATTGTTACTGTCTCGTCGTAATCGGATCGCAGGCGGTGGCTCGATTTTTTTGTCCCACCACGAGAGGACAGACGCACCGCGCCGGAAGAGACATTTCTGGGCTATTATTGATAGGGAGGGCGCCTATGCTTGCCGGTAACAAGGTTATGATTACGGTCGCTTTGAACGGCGGCATGCAGCAGGATCGCGAAGGTGCGATCATACCCAAACAGCCACGCGAAATCGGGGAAGCTGCTGCCCGCTGCTACGAAGCGGGCGCGTCCGTCGTACATGTCCACGCCCGTGACCGCGACGGGAAGAATAGCGGTGACAAGGCGATTTATGCGGAGATCATTCGGGAGATCCGCGCACGTTCGCCGATTCTCATTCAGACGACCAATGGCATCGGCGTGCGTCGGGATCCTGCGACAGGGCAGCTCCATTGGCCGTCGGACAAGGAGCGTCTCGGCCTGCTTGAAATTGAACCGCAACAGGACCTCTTCGGGATCGCGGGTGGTTCGGCCGACTTCTATAATCCCGAGGGTGGCTACCCCGGCGAGACACCCTATGTAAATTCACCGGAACTGGTACGCAGCACGATCAAGGCAGTCTACGAAAAGGGATCGGCGCTTGAGTATGAAGTGGTCGAGGCGAGCTCGCTGCACCGGATACTTCGATACGCCGACGAAGGCCTGTTCGATCGGGACCGCGACAATGTCTGGCTGCTCCACGGTGGGGGCTTCGGTGCGACGCCGCCAATCGCCCGCAATATAATCTTCAATATAGACGAAGGTCTCAGGTTGTTCCCGAAGGCCATCTGGGGTGTCACGGCGACCGGCCGGGATATGTTTAGGATCGCGACGTTGGGGCTTGCTATGGGTTGCGATCTCGTCCGCGTCGGATTCGAGGACGGCATTCACTTGCCGGATGGCAACGTGGCCAAAGACAATAGCGAAATGGTGAAGGCGGCAGCACAGATTGCGGCGCTCTACGGAGCAAAGCCTGCTTCTGTCGAGGAAGCACGCAAGCGTTTTCGACTGAAGAGTTGATCTTTGACAAAACCAGATATCTTGGTGATTGGCCGATATCTCGCCCAACGGCAGGCCGATTGGGGGCCGGATTATCAACTGCACGTCTTCGACAGCCCTCCACACGACGTTCCACGGGAGATCGCCGCCAGCGTCGAGGTTGTCGTTTGCGGCGGCGACCTTCCTAACGACTTGGTCGATCTCCTGCCGCGCCTGAAACTTGTGGCGTGCTTCTCCACCGGCTACGCCGGCATCGATCTCTCACATTTGCGAAAGCGGGGCGTCCAGCTCACCAACGGTGCCGGCGTAAATGCGCACGACGTCGCGGATCACGCGATCGCATTGTTCCTGGGCTGGTGGCATAGCATTCCCACGGGTGATCGACTGATACGAAGCGGCGGTTGGCGGGAAAAGATCGCGCCCCGGCCATCGTTGCGCGGGCGTCACGCCGGTGTAGTTGGCCTCGGCCGCATTGGCATGGCGATCGCGCATCGCTTGCAAAGCCACGAGATGAAGGTGCGCTGGTGGGGGCCAAGAGACAAGCCGGACGCAGGGCTCGAACGCGCGGAAAGCCTGATGGAGCTTGCGCGGTGGAGCGACGTCCTCTTTATCGCCACCCGGGCCGTTCCGGCGAACGAACACCAGATAAATGCCGATGTTCTTAAGACACTTGGTCCGCAAGGGGTGATCGTGAACATCTCGCGTGGATTCCTTATGGACGAAACCGCGCTCATTTCGGCCTTGCAGAACGGCGCCATCGCGGGCGCCGCGCTGGACGTGTTCGATTCCGAACCAACCGATGGCGCTCTTTGGGCCGACTTGTCGAATGTGCTGCTCAGTCCGCATGTCGCTGGTTTCACCCGCGAAGGCGGCGCCGATCTGATCGCCCAGTTGCGCGAAAACGTCCGACGCTACTTTGCAGGAGAGGCTTTGCTGACGCCCGTCAATGACGCTCCGTGATGATCACGGGAGTGTTGTTCGATCTGGGTGGATGAGCTGGATCCTGCGTCTTGCGAAGATCTGACGGCGCTAGGGCGAGCGAAAACTGCATAAGGTGGCCCGGAGGCCAATCGGGGTCACGACGGCTGCGAGCAATGCGCCATAAGCAATCTTGATGGCTAAGGCCGCCCCCCAGGCAACCATCTCTCGCCCCGACAGGCCGAGTAAAGTTGCAGCCGCGGCGACGCCAAGAGCCGCGGAAATGACCGCGAGGAAGAGGGCCCGGGCCAGTTGGGTTTTGGGAAGGCGGGACTTGCCCTGCCACACGTTGATCTGACCTGTGCGCAGTTTCCTCAAGGCCAGCGCACCCGGTACCAGAGCAGACATGAAGGCGATCATGAAGCTCTGTGGTAAGAAATCGAAGGCGAAATTGCCGACGCCCCAAACCGGAGCTGGTTCCCTAAGCCCAAACACGAGAAGGAAGAAGACCAAACTTAGAATCGCGTTAATTGCGACGCTCAAGCAAGTCTCCTTTGCGATGTGGTTTGCGGCACTGACCATATTCCCTCCCGTCGCAAAACGTAGCCAGCTGCTACGTTGTAGCCAGCGGCCTTGGCACCGATGATTTGCCGGTGGTCAACCGCCTCTGGGTGAGAGGCAGTGCCCCCATCGAAGCGAATCCATGTTTCTGTTGTTCAATTGAATCGTCAAGGTCGTGAAATTTTGAAAGGCTCCGTATTTGACGGCAAGAGGTCTCGGCGATTGCACCGAGGCCCCCGGACCGAATCGAACGGACACTCCCTTGCGGGAACCAGATTTTGAGTCCCAATTAGGGCCGTCCGGCTGGTGTTGGAGAGTGCTGAAAGGTGGGGATTCCTTTGGTTCCGAGTCCATGCAATCTTGCCAGATGACGGCCTGTTGCCTGTCAACGGGGCTGTCAAATCCATTGATGTATGTCTTTTGCAATGAGGTAGCGGGGCCTAGCCGCCCATATCCGCAGAGCGGCCCATAGAGGCGTGCCCTGCGGGAAAAACCGACTATGCGGCACACCATCGCAGAATCGTGTCGGCAACGATTTCCCGCCGTTCCGCTTGAGCGTCCGGGGAGTCCATATCCCAGGCGAATATCTTGGAAAAGGTATACTTGTTTGAGACGTTGAAGAAACATAGGGCGCTAATCGACATGTGCAGATTGATCGGGTCGATTTCATGCCGGAACACGCCGCGATCGACGCCCCGGTCCAATATACGCCCCAATAGCTTGACGATGGCCCTATTACGGGGCCGGACGCTGTCGAGTTGCCCGATATACTCGCCGCAAAGAATGTTCTCGTTCATGACCATACGGATGAACTGCGGGTGTTGTGAATGATAGTCGAAGGTGAACTCACAAATGCGGCGCAGGGCAGCTTCAGGCTCTTCGGCTTCCAGATCCATCTGTGATTCAAGGCTGCGGATGCTGGAGTAGGCGCGCTCGAGAACGGCCTTGTAGAGGCCTTCCTTGCTTTCGAAATGATAGTAAATCATGCGCTTGCTGGTTTGCGTCTTTTCCGCAATCTCGTCGACGCGCGCACCGCTCAGCCCTTTGGAAGAGAATTCCTGCAAAGCCACACCCAGAATGTTCTCTCTCACCTTCTCCGAACTCTCGGCGCGTGACTTCACGCCAGCCGGCTTTTTGCTAGCCTTGCCCACCTTCATACACTTGTCCTGACCCGTGCCTCACCTGTTGCGCATCACCGCCGAAGATACGACGCATTGAAGAGCGCACATCCTGACCGCTATGCCCCGAAGGTCAACACGTCATACCAGAAAGCCCTTCAGCATACGCTGGCGATCCGCCGTCAAACCAGTAAACAGATCGAAGGCGGCCGCGGCCTGATAAACAGCCATGCCGGCGCCATCGGCAGTCTTGCACCCCATTTCGCGCGCCATCTGCAACAGCGCCGTATCTCTGGGCACATAGACGATGTCAGCCACCCAAAGGACGGCAGACAAGATGTCTCTGGAAGCGGGAGACCCGGGGTGATGATGCATGCCGATGGGCGTCGCATTGATGAGGCCGTTGCTGCCGGGCATGGCCTCATCCGCATGATCGAAAGCTGAGACTTTGATATCACCGAAACGGGAGGAAACAGAGCGGGCCAAGTCCGCCGCCCGGCTCCCATCCGTATCGACAATGCGCAAATCGCTGCATCCCTGCTGTGCCATAGAAATAGCGGCAGCGGCGCCGGCCCCCCCGGCCCCGAGCAACACAACCGAATGGATCGGTTCTCCGCCGAGTTGCCGGCGGAAATTCTCCGTGAAGCCATACAGATCGGTATTGTGGCCCGTTGCCTTACCGTCCCTGAAGACAATGGTGTTCACAGCGCCGATCACGGCCGCTCGTTGGTCAATATGATCCAGAAGCGGCATCACTTTCTGCTTAAAAGGAAAGGTGACGTTGAGACCGTCCACACCGAGCAGCCGCGCGGCATCCAGAACCCGCTCCAAGGTGCTGTCGGGCCACCCCATCTGATCGAAATCATACAGGCGGTAGATCAGCCGCATCTGTTGTGCGTCCGCCTCTCTCTCATGCATTGCCGGAGAGCCTGACCCCTGTATACCGCGGCCAACCAATCCGAGGACGATGTTCTGTTTGCGACCGGTCTTGCCAGAGGCTGCGGAACAGCAGCCCGACACGGCATTGGGGGAAATCTCGCCTTCAATCATACACATCAACCTCTCGGATTCTCTTAAGTGTACAGTCTGGTTAAAAAAACTGCGTCACAAAATAGCGACCTTCTTCAATATACACTGTGTTGTTGACATCGAAAATCGCATCAGTGTACTACATAGTACATAAACGTGTGTCAACGGACGCTTCTTCTGGCCAAATATCACTAAGGTCGGTCACCGTCAGGATGTTGGGGGGCGCCGTATCGGCCAAGTGCCGGTCCGAAATATAATGAAGACGAAAAAATGAAGTATCGAAATGTCTTATTGGCATCGGCATCACTCGCCGTCCTCACCGTCGCGCAGCCTTCGGTGGCTCAGGAGCCGGCGAGCCAAGCCGAGCCGGAAGCCATCGACACCATATTTGTATCCGGTTCGTACATTCGGCGCGCCGAAAATGAGTCGATCCCCATGACGGTGCTCGGCTCGGAGGACATTGCAAATAGCTCGGCCAACTCGGTTGTCGATATTCTGGACCGCTTGCCCGCGACGAACGGCAACTTCGTCTCGCAGGATTCGGATGACCAGGCCAATGAAGTCTCGGCGGTCGTCAACCTGCGCAACCTGGGCACCGACGCAACACTTATCCTGCTGAACGGCACGCGCCAGCCATCCCTGCGCACGGCGACGGACGTCAACGGCATGGTGCCCCAAGTGATGCTGCAGCGGGTCGAAGTCGTGAAAGATGGTGCATCCGCCCTTTACGGGTCTGAGGCCATTGCAGGCGTTATCAACTTCATCACCAACAAAAGACCTTCGAGGGTATTCGGCTGGAAGGCAACCTTGTTCAGGTGGAGGCCTCGGATAACCCTGGTGGAAATGCCGGCATTATGATCGGCGTACAAGGCGACCGGTCTTACGTGGACGCGGGCGTGCCTGTAACACTGGGGGTCTTCGAAGGTTACGCGCACGGGGATCCCCGCTTCGACAACCCCAACGCCCGAGCGGGTGTCGAGGCGCTTATAGACACTGTCTCAGAGCGTTAGGATAGGGTTCACGATGACCACATCAAACACCACAACCGCCGATCAACGAGTGTCCGCGATTAACGGCAGTGACGAAGACTGGCGGCCCCTGCGTATTCTGGTCGTCGCCCTGTGTTTCATCCTGAACATGCTCGACGGCGCAGATCTCCTCATCATGTCGTTCGTCGCACCCGTCCTCTCGACCGAGTGGAACATCAGCGCCGAACGGCTTGGCGTCTTGTTCAGTGCCAGCCTGGCAGGCATGGCTGTAGGCTGCCTCTTCGTAGCCCCCCTGTCGGACCGCTTCGGACGACGCAAGCTCATGGTGGCTGCCCTCTCCCTAGTTACGGTGAGCATGCTGGCGTCGGGTTTTGTCACCAGCGTCATGCAATTGATGGTGCTGCGCCTTCTGGTGGGCGTGGGGGTCGGCACCGTTGGTGTCACCATGACGGCCATGGCCGCGGAATACGCCCCATCGAAACATTCCAGCTTTGCCGCTGGTCTGGTTCAGGCGGGGTGGCCCATGGGCTCGGTCATCACGGCCTTTGCGGCAGCCCGTCTTATTGAAACAGCTGGCTGGCGCCCCCTGTTCATCGGCATTGCCGCTGGCAGCTTCGGTCTGCTGCTCGCCATTTTCGTGTTTCTGCCGGAATCCCTGAGCTTCCTGTTGCGCAGGAAGCCCCAATCTCCCGCAATCGGCCATATCGCCGCCCGGTTGGGGGTCACTGATATTGGTCAGTTCGCCAAGGCGGCGAACGTCGCCGCCCCACCGGCAAAATTGCGGGATCTGTTCACCGGCCAAGGCCTCATGACGACAATATATCTTTGGACAGCGGTAGCGTTTGGCTATTTCGTCCTCTATTTCGTCATTTCCTGGATTCCGACCCTCGTCGCTCAAGCCGGACTGCCGGTGGACAAGGCGATATTCGCCGGTGCCACATACAATTTTGGTGCGTTTCTTGGTACGGCCTTTATGGGTTGGCTGGCCATCCGGTTCAGGGTCAAGGGTGTCGTCCTGACGCTGTTCGTCTGTGCGGCGGCGATGCTCGTCATCTTCGGTGGCGTCAAAATGCCGGTATTGCTCACTTTGCTGGCCGCCGCCCTGGTGGGCATTACCGTCCAGGGGGGCTTCAACGGCTTCTGGGCGCTGGCCGCCAAGATCTATCCGCCCGAGGTACGGGCCACGGGCATTGGCTGGGCGCTTGGAGTGGGCCGTATCGGTGCCGTACTTGGCCCCATTGTCGGCGGCGTCCTCATCGGCGCGGGCGCCAGCATGGCGCTGACATTTGCCTTCTATGCGGGGATCGCGCTGGTGGCCGCGCTGCTCGTTTCCAGAGTGACCGAACCGAGACTCGACAAGGCAGAGTGACGGCAACATTTGCGCAGTAAGGATCCCGGACCATGTTGCATTCCATCGCCACGGTTTCGATCAGTGGCACGCTGGAAGAAAAGCTTCGTGTCATCGCCAATAGCGGTTTCGCGGGGGTTGAGATCCTCGAGAGCGATCTCCTGACCTTCCCCGGTTCCGCGCGGGAAGTCGGGAGGATGGTTGCCGATCTGGGGATGACCTGCACGACCTTCCAGCCGTTCCGGGATTTCGAGGGCATGCCCGGCGACCTGAGGCAGCGGACATTCGACCGGCTGGAGCGCAAATTCGATGTCGCACAGGAATTGGGAACAGATTCTGCTCTTTATCTGCTCCAACGTCTCGAATGTCTCGACCGGCCACCGCCAGCGCATCGTCGACGACCTTTCCGAGGCGGGAGAGCGCGCGGCGAAGCGCGGCATGCAGGTTGGCTACGAAGCTCTGTCATGGGGAAAGCATATATTTGACCATCGGGACGCATGGAGCATCATCAAGGCGGTGGATCGTTCAAACGTCCGCCTGATCCTCGACAGCTTTCACAGTCTGGCGCGACGCATTCCCTGCGATTCCATCCTCGACATCGATCCTGACAGGATCGCGCTCGTGCAGATCGCCGATGCCCCCTACGTGCAGATGGACGAACTGTCCTGGAGCCGGCATTTCCGCTGCATGCCTGGCCAGGGGGAGTTTCCTCTGGTCGATTTTGTGGGCGCGCTCGCTGATATCCGATATCAAGGGCCGCTCAGTCTGGAAATCTTTAATGACCGCTTCCGTGCCGCCTCCGCCTCCCAAATCGCCGAGGATGGCCGTCGGTCGCTGATTTTCCTGGAGGACAAGGTCGCACAACGGCGTGGCGATGGCACTCTGCCGGCAAGGGCACAGTGCCATGGCGTTGAATTCCTGGAATTCACGGCAGGAGAGGAGGAAGCCCAGCCACTCAAGGATCTGCTGGCCGGCATCGGTTTCCGGCACGTCGCGCAGCACAAACGTAAGGCCGTCTCACTTTGGGGGCAGGGGGATATCCGGATCGTGGTCAATTGCGAGAAGGAAGGGTTCGCCCATGCCCATGATCTGCTGCATGGCTGCTCAGTATGCGCCATGGGCCTGCGCACCGACGCCTCACAAGATGTGCTGCAAAGAGCACAGGCCTTAAGGATCACCAGTTTCGCCCAACCGGTCGCTCCCGGCGAATTCGAAATTCCCGCCGTACGCAGCGTGGGTGGCAGCCTGATCTATTTTGTCGATGAAACACGACGAGACAGCATCTGGCACACAGAATTCGCGAGCACGGGCGTCAACGCACCCGCTGGGCCATTGCAGCGTGTCGATCACATTGCCCAGTCCGTTCCGTTTGAACAGATGCAGTCCTGGCTGCTCTTCTATACATCGTTGATCGAGGTCGAGCCGACGGAGCCTCTCGAAATCCCCGATCCCCTGGGCCTGGTACAAAGCCAGGCTGTCGCCAACGCGGAGAGAAGCCTTCGGGTCACGATCAATGCATCTGCTGCTCGGGATACTCTCGCCTCCCGTTTTCTCAGCAGCTATCTCGGCGCTGGCGTGCAGCATGTCGCCTTCTCCACCCATGACATCTATGCCGCTGCAGGCCAACTGGCGAAGGCCGGAGTAGAGATGCTGCAAGATTCCGGAACCCTATTATGATGATCTGCAGGCCCGGTTTGGCCTGAAGTCTGACTTCGTCAATCACTTGAAACGCCTTAACATTCTCTACGATCAGGATCATGTGGCCGAGTACTTCCAGATCTATACCCGCGCCTTCGCGAAACGCTTCTTCTTCGAGATCGTGGAGCGCCGCGGCTACGACGGATATGGTGCCGCGAATGCTGCAGTGAGGCTCGCTGCACAGTCCCGTTTTCAGAATGATGTATATATCTAGAAGAGCGGCAATAATGGCTTTTTAGTCGCCGTAAGAGTGGCATTCGCCTTGGCGAGGTTGGGCTTGTGCGCGCGGAAGGAACTGGCTGTCCGTCGTCAGGATGAATGGGCCAACTGAGCGTATTTTATAACGGAGGCTCTGGCTCCTTCTGGTTTGATGTTAAGCGGCTTGGCGCTGATGGGCCAGGCGGCGTTTTTGATGGTCAGGTCTTTGATCTTTCTCCTTCTCCCGATGATGGCGAGATCGCGCCCGAAGTAGACGTCGGCGGGCGTGAGGTTACCGACGCTTTCGTGGTATCGACGGTGGTTGTAGTGCTCGATGAAGGTGCCGATACCGGCCTCTAAGTCGCCCGGCAAGAAGTAGTTCTCCAGCAGGATGCGGTTCTTGAGCGTCTGATGCCAGCGCTCGATCTTGCCCTGGGTCTGGGGATGGTTGGGTGCCCCACGGACGTGATCCATGCCCTGGTCTTTCAGCCATTCCGCAAGATCGCCTGCGATATAGGAAGAGCCGTTGTCGCTGAGCAGCCTCGGTCTGTGAACGATCCCGACCCGGTCGCAGCCCGAGGCCTTGAGGGCCATCCTGAGCGTTTCGGTGACGTCGCCTGCACGCATGGTGATGCAGAGCTTCCAGGCGACGATGTAGCGGGAGAAGTCATCAAGGATGGTCGACATATAGAACCAGCCCCAGCCGATGACCTTGAGCGCCCTCAATCCGTTTAGTCGCTTACGCGGCACATTTTCCTCCCAGGCCAGCCCCCATTCCAGCCCCCGAATAGGTACCGGATAGTGTCGGTCATCGCCGAACGACATTAGACGATAGAAACCGCGGAGACTAAGGGATTTCTGGAGATTTCGGATATCATCGGATGTCGACGAATTTGGCGGATGCGGACACCCGCTCCGCCAGTTATTTCAATGAGCGCTGCCGTGACCTTGTTCCCGATGGCGCTGTGAGGTCGTCGTTCGTTGTGGTCTCTACGCCAAGCCTCCGACTCTTCGACTGCATCCGCAAGGCTCAGGAACCAGTGGGCATTCGAACAGTCGGCCCGCAGCCAACCATTGAATGCATCGATAAACACATTGTCGGGCGGCTTGCCCGGTCTCGAGAAGTCGAGGGGGACGCCATGCCGATAGGCCCAGAGGTCCATATCCCGCGAGATGAACTCGGAGCCCTGATCCAACCGGATCGACTTCGGGTAGCCGATCCGGTCACATACCCGACCCAACCTGGCGACTATATCCTCGCCCCGGTCGCTGAACCGTGGATCGAGCACCGGCGCGATCCTCGCCTGGTTTGGGTTGGAGCCGGCATTGCCCCCGACGTGTTAATGCTTGGGCTGCTTGAACGATAGCGTCTTGCTGAAAAACGGCAGCACGTGGTCCTGAATGCGGAACGCGACCCGGCTCGTATGGGTGCCATGGTAGACCTCGAACTGGTTCTTGATTCCGTAGCTGTCCAAAATGTCGTGGAGCTTGGTGGTATCGGCTTTCAACCCATCCATGTCGCCGACGTCGATACCGATCCCCCGATATTCACATAGGTTATGGATGTACTGGTCCACGAAGGCCAGTGGCGCATTGGCGGCCCATTTCGCGAGCACCTCGTCCTTCTTTTCGCCGACTGGCAGATCGAGATAGAGCGGTGGGTTCTTGGGATCGGGCGACCAGGCCGAGGCTACGGCCAACTGCGCCTTGAGGCCGAAGCCGAGTTTCTCGGCGTCAGCGGGGCTCTTCAGGTCGGCAATCGCCGCATAGGTGGCTTTGGGATCGTTGCCCGGGACCCCCGCCCCACGCGGTGACATGCAGCACGGGCTCATGATGTAGAGACCGCCGAAGACGTCCGACCGCTTCATGCCGATGCGCGCGGCGCCATAGCCGCCCATGGAATGGCCCACCAGGCCGCGGCTGTTCCGGTCGGGGATTGTGCGATAATGCGAGTCGATATAGGCGACGGCGTCCTCGGCGACATAATCCTCGAAATCGCCGGTGGTCGGCGAGCTGGAATACATCGAGCCGTTATAGGCGGTCTTGGAATCCAGCATCACGACGATCATCTCGCGCGCGCCCTTGGCGAACGCCCCCTCGATGGTTTGTGGAACATGGATTTCCTTGGCCCATTGCTCGGCGCCGATCGAATAGCCGTGCAGGGCGTATATGACGGGATAGCGGCGACCCGGCTCGGACTTATAACTCGGCGGTAGCATGACCAGAGCGGGGCGGTCCACCGCGTTGCCTTCGAGGTTCCCCTCCAATGATTTGCCATGAATTTTGACGTGCTCAACCGTCACGGGCTTGGCGCCGGGAACGACATCCGGCGTTTCGGTGACGGCCTGCGCGATCGCCCCGGAGGACACGCAAAGAGAACACAAGACAGTGAGTATGGCGGCGTTGCTTCTTAACATGCTTTCTTCTCCTCATTCCATGACCGACCTACGAACGGGCGGCACCTCTTTCTTGGCCAATGGGGTCCGATTTGACAGCTGCCTCTATGCCGAACTCCTTGCACGCGACCGCAATCAGGATGCCTGCGGTAATCATCAGACCGCCGAGAATGACGATCCCCGCCGAAGGGCTGCCCAAAAGATCGGTCAGCGCTCCCAGCAGGTAGGGACCGAAGAAGCCGCCAAGATTGCCGATCGAGTTGATGATCGCCAGGCCCGCCGCAACCCCGGCGCCCATCAGGACAGAGCCGGGAAAGCTCCAGAACAGCGCCGAGGAAATCAGACCGCCCGCGCTCGCCAGCGTGATGAAGGCGACAGTCAGAAAAGTGTTGTCGACGAAGACCACGCTTGCGGCCAGGCTGCCGCCGCCGATGATGGCTGCCGCTGCTGCATGCCAACGCTTCTCGTTGTGCCGCTCCGCATGGCGGGTGCTGATTAGCGCTATGACGGCGCCAACCAGGTAGGAAGCTGCCGTGATCAGGCCGATATAGAACACGGACTGCACGCCGGTTGCCTGAATGATCGACGGCAGCCAGAAATTGATGCCGTATACGCCCATCACGATCAGCAGGAAAATGCCGGTAAACAGCCAGAGTTCCCTGACGGCGAAAAGCGCGCTCAACGAATAGTCGCGCTTCGTCCTGGCGTCGCGTACGAGCCGCTCCTTCAGCAGTTGCTTTTCGTCCGGACGGAGCCAGGCCGCGTCATCGATCTTGTTCTTGAGATAGAAGACGATCCAGACGCCGAACACGAGAGCCGGCGCAGCCTCGATCAGATAGAGCCACTGCCAGTCATAGAGCCCGCCGATTCCGTTGAAGCCGTCCATAATTCCGCCGGAGATCGGGCCGCCGATGACATAGGAGAGTGGCTGGGCGGTCAGCAAGAGGGCGACGGCACGGCTTTGCCGATGGGACGGGTACCAATAGTTCAGATAAAGGATGACACCGGGATAAAAACCCGCTTCGGCGACCCCCAGCAGAAAGCGCAGGCCGTAAAAGACGGTATCGACGCCCAGGCCCGTCGCCCGTGAAAGCGGCTCCGTCAATGCCATCGCGCCCGAGATGATGCCCCATGTCACCATGATGCGCGCCATCCAGGTCCGCGCGCCAACGCGGTGCAGGATCAGATTGCTGGGGACTTCGAAAAGGAAGTAACCGATGAAGAAGACACCCGCCCCGAAGCCGTAAGCCGTCTCCGAGAGGTGGAGGTCGGACAGCATGTGCAGCTTCGCAAAGCCGACATTCACCCGGTCCAGATAGGCAATCAGATAGCAGGCGCCGAGAAATGGCAGGAGGCGCCAAGTGACCTTCTTGTATAGACGCTCTTCAGTTTCGAC
The DNA here is from genome assembly GCA_963732795.1 of uncultured Alphaproteobacteria bacterium. Lineage (GTDB taxonomy): Bacteria > Pseudomonadota > Alphaproteobacteria > CAVTAV01 > CAVTAV01 > CAVTAV01. The sequence continues at coordinate 53,846 of CAVTAV010000004.1, forward strand.
AGCGATTGCCATGGTCACGTCTGCGGCGTCTCGTTAAATGTCAGAGGGTGGAGCGGGCCGCCGGAGACGGGCACGCGCGTTCGCGTATGCTTTTTTCGGGAGATTACTCGATCTGCACCTCGACCATCGGTTTCTAGTCGCCGCATGACGGCATGGCGATGCCTTCCGTGTTCTCACAGCGGCGCTAGGCCACCTTGGCAGAGCCTATTCGATCTGGATTACTCATACAAGTTGATCGCCGTCGAAGGGACATGAATACGACGCAACACCATCCGACGTGGCAAATTTCTTTATTCGGATAATTGGGTTCCGGAGCGGCTCCATGCAATTGTCGGCGCAACCGCCTTCAGTCGCCGCCAATTACTCCTACAAAATAGTTGATGTGCCCCGCCACAGCGGCCATTCTTGGGACTGGTTTCGATAACCTGCTGTTGGAGGTAGGGAATGAAAAGAACCTTCACCGCAATCGCAATGATCGCGGCATTGGCGGCGTCATATGGGTCCGCCTTCCTTGCGAAGCCCGTCTTCGCACAGGAAGTCGGCATGCGAGGCACAACGGATATCAAGTCTCCGTCCGTCGCTCCCGATGGCCGCGTGACGTTCCGCTTGAAGGCTCCCGACGCCAAATCCGTAACGGTATCGGGCGATTTCGGTGATGATGCCGCCATGACCAAGGGTGACGACGGCGTCTGGAGCGTGACAGTTGGACCGCTGTCGCCGGAAATGTACGTCTATTATTTCACGATGGGTGGTGTACGGCTGCTTGATCCGAGCAATCCGCAGGTGAAGATCGGCTATGTAACAAGCACCACGACCAGTCTACTTACGGTGCCCACAAAAGAGCCGGCATTTTACGCCGTGCAGGACGTCCCTCACGGCGAGATCCGCAGCATTCTATACAAGTCGCGGTCTAACGGCGTTATCCGCCAGCTTACCGTTTACGTTCCACCGGGATACGACGATCATCCTGACAAGCGCTATCCGGTGCTCTATCTCCTGCATGGCTACGCCAACGATCAGAATTCTTGGCACCGCTATGGCCGTGCCGATGACATCCTCGACAACCTCCTGGCACAGGGAAAGATCAAGCCATTCCTGGTCGTCATGCCGCTCGGCTATGGGGGAGCGCGTGTGAACGGCGACGACAACGGAATACCGCCTGAAAACGCCGGCCGGTTCGGCGGAGATTTTTCGCTCTATGAGCGCGACATTCTGGAAGACATCATCCCGCTGATCGACCGGAAGTACCGCACGATCGCCGACAGGAAGCACAGAGCGATCGCCGGCTTCTCGATGGGTGGGGGGCAGTCCACTCTTTTCGGCCTGAGCAATCTCGATACGTTCAGCCAGATCGGTGTAATGAGCGCGGGGATTGTCCCAGGTTTCGCTCAGGGGCCCACCGACAAGCTCGTGGCGTCACTGGGTGGTGAACACCGGGCTGAGAGCAACAAGCTGATCGACCTGCTGTGGATCGCTTGCGGCAAGCAGGACCCCGCGATGCAGGGTGCCAAGGCTCTTTCGGATGCTCTCACCAAAGCCGGAATTGACCATACGTTCGTCCAGACGGAGGGAAAGCATCACTGGCGCGTCTGGCGGCATTATCTCCATGACTTCGCCCAGCTACTGTTCAAATAGCCTGGTGGTTGCGCGGGAGGCCCCGCGAAGACCGAGTTCAGCGAGACCTCTTTCGCCCCTTCTTGCGATCGCCGCGCGCATTCATCGTGTCCGAAAGGGCGAGGTCGACGAGATTCGACATCGCCGCATAGGCCGCATTGGCGTTTGCGGCGGCGATGGCGTCGAAGACCCGGCGATGGTCGGGAACGGGATCGCGCGGCAGCGGGTTGTCGCGCTGCTTGAAGATCGTAGTCCACGAGATCGCCGCGCCGACGCCGCTGGCGAGCGACACCAGAAAGACGTTGCCGGTGGCCCGAAGGATCGCCGTGTGGAAGGCGAGATCGGCTTCCCGCCCGGACGGTGTGGCAAGCGTATCCTTCGCCATTCCTTCGAGCGCACGCTCCAGTTCCCTGAGATCTTGGTCCGTGCGGCGCTCGGCGGCGAGCGCCGCGGCGGACGGCTCGATCATGCGCCGGAGCTCGAACAAGTTATTGAGGAAAGATTCGTCCGGCTCGAACTCGAACACCCAGGACAGCACGTCGGGATCGAGGAGATGCCAGGTCGATTGAGGGCTGATCCGCGTACCTATTTTCGGCCGGGAGACGACAAGGCCCTTGGCAGCCAATATGCGGACGGCCTCCCGATAGACCGTTCGTGAAACGTGCAGCGCCTCGCTAGCCGAAACCTCGCCCTCGAGGAGTTGGCCGGGCTTGTATTTGCCCGAGATGATTTTGACGCCGATATTTCTGGCTATTTCGCCATGCAGGCGGAGCCGTTTTCTTGCAATCGAGTTGCGCGGCATGCAATGCCTTCCTTCACGACGGGCGACGCTGCACCGGGAAAACGCAACGGTACGGTTCCCGGTTCAGGCACCCCGCCGCCTACCGCAATCCGTTGTCTTTCGCAAGAAAATGCTTTTTGCGCTGCGCTCGTCGCCAGCCATGAGCGAGGTCAATGATTGTCGCGTGGCGGCCCGAACTTACGCGCAATATCTTGGTACTTCAGCGCCATTTCGAGCACCATGCCGTCGCCCAACTGTCCGACGAGCCCGCGCTGAATTTCCTGCCAGGGCGTTTGCGACGCCGGATACGGATAACCCCCGCGCGCCTCGAGATCGGCCCGCCGGCGCGAGAGTTCTTCGTCGGAGATCAGGATATTCGCCGCACAGCGCCGGAGGTCGATGCGCACGTTGTCGCCACTCTGGAGAAGCGCCAGACCGCCGCCGATCGCCGCCTCCGGCGAAGCGTTCAAAATTGACGGCGAACCGGATGTGCCGGATTGCCGGCCGTCGCCGACGCAGGGCAGCGCCTTGATGCCGCGTTTGATGAGCGCGGCCGGCGGTTGCATGTTTACGACCTCCGCAGCCCCGGGATATCCGATCGGCCCCGTTCCCCGGATGAAGAGGACGGAGTGCTCGTCGACGCCGAGTGCCGGATCCTCGATACGGGAGTGATAATCCTCGGGACCGTCGAACACGACGGCCCGCCCTTCGAAGGCATCCGGATCCTTTGCGTTGGAGAGAAAGCGCTGGCGAAACTCTTCGCTGATCACACTCGTCTTCATAATGGCATTGTCGAAGAGGTTGCCGCTCAACACGATAAAGCCGGCGTCCGCGCGCATGGGAGTGTCGAAGGGGCGAATAACCCTCTCATCCATGATCTCGTGACCACGGCAATTTTCACCGATGGTCTTGCCGTTGGCTGTCTTCGCACCTTCCGCAATGAGACCGTGCTTCATCAACTCGTTCACCACCACCGGCACCCCGCCTGCGTGATGATAGTCCTCGCCAAGATATTCGCCGGCCGGCTGCAGATTTACGAGGAGCGGAACCTTTCGCCCGTAGGTCTGCCAATCCGTCAGCGGTAAATCTACGCCGATATGGCGCGCAATTGCCGAGATGTGGATCGGCGCGTTGGTTGAACCGCCGATCGCCGAATTTGCCACGATTGCATTTCGGAATGCTTCCGGCGTCAGGATGTCCGAGGGTTTCAGATCTTCCTCTACCATGCCGACGATACGCTTGCCGGTGAGATAGGCCATCTGCTGGCGTTCGCGGTAAGGAGCCGGAATTGAAGCCGAGCCCGGCAATTGCATTCCCAGCACCTCGGCGAGCGAATTCATAGTCGTCGCGGTGCCCATCGTGTTGCAGTAGCCGGTAGACGGCGCCGAACTCGCGACAAGCTCAATGAATTCCGCGTAATCGAGCTCGCCCGCCGCCATCATTTCACGCGCCTTCCACACGACGGTGCCGGATCCCGTACGTTCGCCGCGATGCCAGCCATTCAGCATCGTTCCGACAGAGAGCGCGATCGCGGGAATGTTCACCGTCGCCGCTGCCATGAGGCAAGCAGGCGTTGTTTTGTCACAGCCGATTGTCAGCACCACGCCGTCGAGCGGGTAGCCGTAGAGCAACTCGACGAGACCGAGATAGGCGAGATTACGGTCAAGGCTCGCGGTGGGACGCTTGCCGGTCTCCTGGATCGGATGCACCGGAAACTCGATAGCGATGCCACCGGCCTCACGGATGCCCTCGCGGATCCGGTCGGCCAGCACTATGTGATGACGGTTGCAGGGCGAGAGGTCGGAGCCGGTCTGGGCTATACCGATGATTGGCTTTCCGGACTGCAGTTCTTCGCGGGTCAGGCCGAAATTCAGGTAGCGTTCGAGATAGAGCGAGGTCATCGACGGATTGTCCGGGTTGTCGAACCAAGCCCGCGATCTCAACCGGCGCGGTGCGGACGAATAAGCGTCGTCGCGATGGTCAGCCATACCCATTGCCTCAGTGTTGGCTCTTAACTCGTTTGACAGCTTTCGCCGCCGATGTCTATTTGTACGAGAAATATCTAAGAAATGGGAGGGCGTTTGGCTAGGCTGCGAATTGGCCTGGTGGGGGCCGGCAAGATCGCACTGGAGCAGCATGTGCCGGCCATCGCGGCCGGTGACGCCTTCGAGCTCGTAGGCGTTGTCGACCCCATGGCGCGGGTCCCCGGTGTCGAGAGCTATTCCTCTTTGTCGGACATGTTGAAGGCCGCGGATCCCGTGGCGGTCTCAATTTGCACCCCACCTCAGGTCCGATATTCCATCGCGCGCACCGCACTCGACGCCGGAAGGCACGTTCTGCTCGAAAAGCCTCCTGTCGCGACGGTCGGCGAGTTGGAGAACCTGGCGCGTCACGCAAAGGCCGCAGGTGTCACGCTCTTCACCGCATGGCACTCTCGCTTCGCGCCCGCCGTTCCCGCCGCACGGCATTGGATCGCCGCGCACCGTCCGCGCTTCATCAAGGTGACCTGGCGCGAGGACGTGAGGCGCTGGCATGAAGGGCAGCAATGGATCTGGGAGCCCGGCGGGCTCGGCGTTTTCGATCCGGGGATCAACGCCTTGTCGATTCTGACCGACATTCTGGGCGAGCCGCTCTTCGTCACCCGGGCAAGCGTGGAGGTTCCGGAAAACCGTGCCGCACCGATCGCGGCAAAACTCGATCTGAGCACCGCCGGCGAGGCAAGAATCGAAGCCGAGTTCGACTGGCGCGAGACCGGTCCCCAGACATGGGATATTACGGTGTCGGCCGCCGACGGAGCCGAAATTGTGCTCTCCATCGGGGGACACCGCATCTCGGACAGCAGCGACGTGCCGCTGGATGCGCTGGAAGGCGAATACCCGGCGATTTACCGACGCTTTGCCGAGCTAATCGCGGCGGGACAAAGCGATGTTCATGCGGAGCCGTTACGGCTGGTAGCCGATGCTTTTCTCATCGCGGAGTGGCGCGAGGTCGCCCCGTTCATCGAATGAGCCGGATGCGAACATCGCCTCTCGCGGCGCCTTTGACCGATGCCGGCCGATCCCATATTGTATGAGTAATAATGGACGATAGGGGTCCGCCCGTTGACGGCGGCCGTTTCTCGAGGGGGAAGACCAGATGGCGTCGAGCGGCAAAAGGGCGGATGCGAATCGCGCGGGGTTAATCGCTGCGGGGGCGGCTATGGCAACAGCAGTTGTAGGCTTATCGGCGCCGGTGTCTGCGGCGACCGCTACGAAAGCTGTCTTCGGCAAGCTGACCGACGGCACCAAGATCGAGTCCGTCATTTTGACAAATGGTAAAAGTATGAAAGCGCGCGTCATGACGCTGGGCGCCAGCCTCCAGTCGCTTGACGTCCCCGATCGAGACGGCAAGAGCGCAAACGTCGTGCTCGGCTACGCCACGCCGCAAAAATATCTGGATGTGCCGAACTATTTCGGTGCAACGGTCGGCCGTTTCGCGAACCGTGTCGCCGGGGCGACGTTCACGCTGGACGGCAAGACCTATCATCTGGAGGCGAATGATGGCGGCAACTCGCTCCACGGCGGCTTCAAGGGGTTCGACAAGCAGGTCTGGACGATCAAATCGGTGACATCCGGCAAGACGGCAAGCGTCACACTGGCCTACAGGAGCCCGGATGGCTCAGGCGGCTATCCCGGAAACCTCGACGTTTCAGCGACTTATGCGTTGAACGACGATAATGTGTTGTCGGTGACCTATACGGCGACGACCGACGCGCCCACCATTGTCAATATTTCAAACCACAGTTTCTGGAATTTGCGCGGAGAGGCGAGTGCCCACGACGTGATGGACGACAATCTGACTATCGACGCCGACGCGATTACTCCGGTTGACGCGAAGTTGATTCCAACCGGCGAAATCCAGAAGGTCGACGGGACGCCGTTCGACTTCCGCAAAGGCAAGGCTATTGGGAAGGACATCCGCGACGGCAAGTCCGAGCAGCTTCTGATCGCCAAGGGCTACGACCACAATTTCGTATTGAACGGCGCGTCCGCTGGCGCAGTGCGACGTGCCGCCCGGCTGGCGGATTCGCACTCCGGCCGGGTCATGGAGCTTTATACCGATCAACCCGGCCTACAGGTCTATACCGGCAATTTCCTCGATGGCTCGGTCGCCGGAACGAGCGACCATGTCTATCGCCAGACCGATGGAATTGCGATGGAGCCCCAGCATTTTCCGGATGCGCCCAACCAGCCGAATTTCGCACCGGTCACGCTTCGCCCCGGCGAGACGTACGTCAACAAGATCGAATACCATTTCTCGACGGCGAAGTAGTCGCCGCCCGTCAGAGCACGGTGACGTTCACCTCTCCCGCTTCCTCGGCCACGATCGGGTTTCGAAGGGGCACCGAGAAGCCGTTTGCCGAGATCTCGAATACGTCGCCCGGCCCGGTCTTGATGCCGTCCGAGAAGGACAGCGTCGCCGTGCCGAAGAAATGAATGTGCGCGTCTCCTGGCCGGCGGAACAGACGGTATTTGAAATGGTGCCGTTCAAGATTGGCGATTGAATGGGACATGTTTTCCTCGCCGGTGAGGAACGGCTTTTCCCATAGCAATTTGCCTCCGCGCCAGATCCGGCTCATGCCACGGACGTCCTTCGGCAGGTCGCCGGTCAGCAATTCTGCGCCAAGGGCGGCCGAACGCAGCTTCGAATGGGCAAGCCACAAGTAATTGCCGCGTTCGATCACATGATCGGAAAATTCATTGGCGAGGCAGAAGCCCGAGGCGAAACGGGTTTCCGGCATCGTCGATGATGTAGATTCCGGCAATTTCCGGCTCTTCTCCGCCGTCCTCGGCAAAGGCCGGACATAGGCAACGGCGCACCGGTCGCCACGATCACGCTGCCGTCGCCCTTGTAGAACCATTCGGGCTGCACGCCCTTTTCGCCGGGCTCCGGCTTGCCGCCCTCGAGGCCCATATTGAACATGCGCATGGAATCCGTCAGGGCTTCGGCCGTCGCCGCCTTGTGCATCGTGTCCCGGCTTTCCGCCGAACCAAGATGGGTGAGGCCCGTGCCCGTCAGAAACAGATGCGCGGGATCGGGATGGTCGATGGGGGCCATCAGCCGGTTGTCACGGGCAAGAGCCTCAAGGTCGATCTCTTCCTTGGACCTGAGCGCCGCCGCAAAGCCCGCGAGGTTCTGTCCCGCGGCGATAGCCGCGCGGGCGAGATCATAGGTCGTGGAAAAACCGTCGAGGCGAACCGCCCGGCTCCCGGAGTCGAGCATGGCAACCGCACGACCGCCCTCTGTTGAGCGGTACTGAATCAAGCGCACGGACATTCCTTGGGCTGCTTCCTGGAAGGAGAAGACATGCAGAAAAACCGTGCGAAAAAGCGGTCCAAGCGCAAACTCGAAAACTCATACATCATAGGGCGGGGCGTTTCCGCGTCAACGCATGCGATGCGGTGCGAACGAAGCTCTGTCGAGCGGCGAAAGCAACTCTGCTCGATCGCGGTAGATTGTAACCCGATCTGAAGTCCCCTATAAATTGTCTGAGTAAATCCGTTTCATGGGGATTCCCGCCGGGCCGACAACACGGATGGGCGGCAACAGGGAGGCGAATTTGCAGAGGCACTCAAGGCGGCGCCAAGGGGCGGCTCTCACTTTCTTGGCGATGTTTATCGCAATGCCAGCGGCAACGGCACAGGCGCCGTTGTCGGCGAATGTGACGATCGAGGCCGACAAGCCTGGCGCGAAGATTGATCCGGACATTTTCGGCCAGTTTTCGGAACATCTCGGGCACGGCATCTACGACGGGCTCTGGGTCGGCAAGGATTCCAATATTCCGAATACGGACGGTTTCCGGAACGACGTCATCGCCGCGCTGAAAGACCTCCATGTTCCAGTCGTGCGTTGGCCTGGCGGCTGCTTCGCCGATGAATATCATTGGCGCGACGGTATCGGCCCAGCGGATAAGCGCCCAGTGACGGTCAACACTAACTGGGGCGGCGTGCCGGAGCCTAATACCTTCGGCACCGACGAATTCATGAAATTCGTCGAGATGATCGGCGCCAAGGCATATGTCAACGGCAATGTCGGTACCGGTTCGCCTGCGGAAATGGCGGACTGGCTTAAATACCTGACTGCCGATCAGGACACGACGCTGGTTCGCATGCGCACGGCCAATGGACATAAGGATCCTTACAAAGTGCCGTTCTGGGCGATCGGCAACGAGACCTGGGGCTGCGGCGGCAACATGACGCCCGATTACTATGTCGATCTGTTCCGCCGGTATTCGACCTTTCTCAAGGCTCCACCGGGCGCCCGGCCGCTCATTATCGCGAGCGGCGGCCATGACGATATCGGCCCGATCTGGACCCGGACGATCCTCGAAAAGGGCGGTCAGAACGTCGGCGCCATCACGTATCACTACTACACGATTCCCTCGCGCACCCATGACTGGCAGCACAAAGGCAATGCGATCGGTTTTCCGGAAAGCGAGTGGATCTCGACGATGGTGAATGCGCTCCAGATCGGCGATCACATCGCGGACAACATCAAAATCATGGACGAGCTCGATCCCGACAAAAAGGTGGCTTTGTTCGTCGACGAATGGGGCACCTGGTACGATCCGGAACCCGGCCGCAATCCCGGCTTTCTCTATCAGCAGAACACTGTCCGCGACGCCGTCGTGGCGGCGTCCGAGCTTCACATCTTCATGAGCCACGCGGACCGGATCCGCATGGCCAACATCGCGCAGACCATCAACGTGCTGCAGGCCATGGTACTGACGGACGGACCGAAGATGGTGCTGACCCCGACGTATCATGTCTTCCACATGATGATACCATTCCAGGGCGCCACGAGCCTGCCCTCGGATGTCGAAGCACCGGATTACGCGGATGACGGACTATCCGTGCCGGCGATCAGCGTTATGGCGGCGCGCGACGCGGCGGGTGACATTATTTATTCCCTCGTCAACCGGAATCCGAAACGGGCGGTCAAGGTGTCGACGACGGTCGAAGGCGCCAAGGCCAAGAGGGTAAGCGGGCTCGTCCTGACCGGCTCCACGATGGATGCGCACAATACGTTTGACCAACCCGATCAGGTCCATCCGGTGGCCTTTGGCGGCGCAAAGCTCAAAAGCGGCAAGCTCGATGTCGACCTACCGCCCAAATCCGTGGTGGTTCTCAAACTGAATTAAACGGCTGCCATCGTCCAATTGCCGCGCGGAACGACACTGTTTAGGCGCTCGGCGCGAGAAGCCTTCGCTCTGCCAAATTCGCCATGAGGGCACGGACCCCAAACTCCCACGGTGCCGCCGCCTTGGAAGTCGTCACTTCGTTGACCAGCGCACCGAGCCTCGAACTCGACACGGTTACCCTGTCGCCAAGCTTGTGGGTAAAGCCGCGCCCTGTGCCGCCGCGGTCTTCCGTGGGCGCGAACATCGTGCCGAGAAAAAGCACGAATCCGTCCGGATACTGGTGCTCACTAAGAGTTTGATCTATCAAGGTAAGTGGATCGCGGCTGATGAGGCCCATTGAGCTAACGGCCGATAGCGTGAACTCATCAGTGCCTTCGATTTCCAAATGAACTTCGGCACGACGCACGTCGTCGAGCGTAAAGCCATGGTCGAACAGTCGTACGAATGGGCCCAGAGCGCATGACGCGTTGTTATCCTTGGCTTTCCCAAGGAGGAGCGCCGAGCGGCCCTCGAAATCGCGCAAGTTGACGTCATTGCCGAGCATCGCGCCGATGGGGGTTCCGGCTGAGTTCATCACCAACACGATCTCGGGTTCGGGATTGTTCCAATCGGAGTCGGATCGCACGCCGACCTCCGAGCCCCAACCGACCGTGGAAAGAACGGGTGCCTTGGTGAAAATCTCGGCGTCCGGCCCTATCGCGACTTCGAGATATTGCGACCACATGCCGTCGTGTATCAAAGCGCCCTTGAGCGCCGCGGCCTCCGAAGATCCGGGCGTTACGGCCCGCACGTTCATTCCGATCGCGGCTTCGAGGCGAGTGCGGATATCGGCCGCCGCGCCGCTATCCCCACGCGCTCGTTCCTCGATAACGCGCTCAAGAGCGGAGACCGCGAACGTCACCCCCGCCGCTTTGACACATTGCAGGTCTATCGGGCTCAGGAGCCGGAGCCCGGCATCGGGCGCCGCGGACAAGGCAATCTCGTCCAACGGTCCGAGATCTTCACCGGACCTTGGGAGCGGCCGCATTTCGAATAAATCCGAGGTTGTCGCCGCGCTGTCCGACACATCGAAAACATGGCCGTTACGAATGAGGATCGGCGTCGGTCCGGCGCCGCGGTCTATGCGCCCGGCGAAGGTTCCCGCCCGCCAGTCCTCGGGCATATACTTGTCGGTATCGAACACAAGCATGGCTCGACGTCCCGTCGCTTGGTTTCTGCGCGTGCCGCCGCCATCCGTGGGGAAACGAGCGCAGTGGAGTCTTGTTACCAGAAGACGATATAGACCACCGCTAGGATCGCCAAGATCACCGCGCTATGAAATATGTCCCAGCCATTCCAGCTTGCGCGGACCTCGCGATTTTGCTCCCGAGTCACCGATCTGAATGTGATTCCCACCAGATCCGAGGCGTTCTTGGGCGCGGTCGTCAGGCTTACGACGATCATGATCGCGATCGTAAACAGGAGAAGGGCGCAGCAGTAATAGAGCCAGTTCAGCCCCTCGAGCGCCGCAAAGACGGAGTTCGATCCTGCGAGCGTCGGCGAGAGGTCGAGGATAAGACGGAACATGCCGGCCGCGAAGCCGACAACCAGTCCGACGAAGCCTGCCGTAGGCGTCACGCGGCGCGAAAAGATTCCGAGGAAGAAGACCGCCACGATTGCCGGAGCGATCAGGCTCTGCACCTTTTGCAAAGCCTCGTAGAGGCTGTCTCCAAGCAATGGGATGACCGGCACCCACGCGATACCGAGCAGGACGACGACGGTCGTGGCGATCCGGCCGACGGCCACATAATGCGATTCCGTTCGCCCAGGGCGGAGACGCTCATAGAAATCAACCGTGAACAAAGTCGCGGATGAGTTGAACAGCGACGCCAACGAGCTCATCAGCGCGGCGATCGCACCGCCCAGCACGACACCCTTCAGACCGGCCGGCAGCAGCTCGCGCACGAGAACAGGAAACGCCGAGTTGGGTCCTGCTGAAAGATCCAACATGCCGCGCTGAGCCAAGGCGAAGGCAATCATCCCGGGAATGAGAAAGATGAAAACGGGCGTGAGTTTCAAATAGCCCCCGAAGATGGCGCCGCGCCGCGCTTGAGTGAGGCTTCGGGCCGAGAGCACGCGCTGAACGATGTATTGATCGGTGCACCAGTACCAGGCACCGATGATGACCGAGCCTCCGACCACCGCCGGCCAGGGAAAATCGGGATCGTTGAAGGCGCGGAAGAGATGAACGTTCGCACCGTTGACCTCGGTCATGACCGCGGCGCCCTTGAGGAGACCCTCGCCGCCGCCCAATTGCGTCAAGCCGACGAAGAGAATGATGATCGAGCCCAGAAGCAGGACCGGGGTCTGAAGGACCGACGTCCACAGCACCGCCTTCATGCCACCGGCGACAGTATAGAGTCCCGTGACCACTATGAGGCCTATGGCCGCGATCCAGAAGAAATCGATGCCGAACAGGGTCTTGATTCCGAAGATCTCCTGGATTGCCAAGCCGCCGGCATAAACCGTAACCGACACTTTCGTAAGGACGTAACTGACCAGCGAAATGAATGAAAAAAACGTCCGCGTGCGGGGCGAGTAGCGCCGCTCCAGGAATTCGGGTGTCGTGAAGATCCGGGAACGCCAGAAGAAGGGGACGAAAATCCATGCCAGGACAAGCAGAAGCCAGGATTGAAGCTCCCAGTGCGCCATCGCCATCCCGTTTTCCGCGCCTGCCGAGGCGAGTCCCACAAGATGTTCCGAACCGATATTCGAGGCGAAGATCGAGGCACCGATGACCAGCCACCCCGCGTCGCGGCCCGCGAGGAAATAGTCCTCCGTATCCTCCTCTCTCTGCATCGTCACCCATACCACGATGCCGAGAAGGGCGAGCATGAAGAGGCCTAGAACGATCCAATCCAGCGCTGTAAAGGTCATCGGTAGCTCATCCAGTCATTTTGCGTCGGCGCAGCCGCGGTTGCCCGAGCGGCGCGGATCATCCACGGCTTCGCATCCAATCGAATCATTGAGTTCGCAAGGTCGGAGCGTCAGGAGGAATTCGGCTATACGCGTTCTGCGGCCAGCGCTAAGACGGCTTCCAATAGAAAGCGGTGCCAACGCGTGAAAGACGCGCCCATCGTAAAAGCCCTGCACCGAAATCTCCCCTCGAACGCGATGGCGAGCAGTGGCTGGCCCGCTGCGAGTCACGCGCTTCGCCAATCCCCGAGCCATACTTCCGCAAAAAGAGTCTGCGCCCTGGAGTCGGCGATGCCCCCTAGCAAACTCCTCCAGGATCGAATTGCGTTTCTTCGCCGCATTACTCATACTAATCGCTAGGGACGGTAGATCAGCGGAATCCAGGAAGCAAGCCGAATTCACTGTTTGTCCCGCCATTGCGGCGGGCTTTCACGCCGCGTGATCCACTGGCCAAACGCATTGGAGCGGGGGCGATAATTTGGCGATGCCGGCAGGACCACTAAACGAAGGCGCCGAAGCGACCGAGGTGTGAACATACAGGTAGAAACTTTCTACGAACCACGGGAATTTGTATGACAAATTGAGCGGTGAGCCTGGGACGGAACAGAAGGCTCGTGGCTGAAGTCCGGACAAATGGACCGTGCGGGTGTCGAGGGAACAAGGGTTTCAATGGACTGACCGAAAGGAAAGCGAAGATGGGGCACAATTCACGCGAGGGGGCATTCATTAATCGCCGGGGCCTGCTGAAAGGGTCGGCGATGGCGGGCGTGGGGGCCATACTGGCCGGCGGAGAACATGCGCGGGCCTACCCCGTGCAAAACGGCGACCGCGATGGTCCGCGCGGCTGCAGCACACCACGTTCGGCCGTGGCCAAAACCCGGTACGGCAAGGTGCGCGGCTTCGTCGCCGGCGATGTCTTCACCTTCAAGGGCATCCCTTATGGCGACGATACGGGCGGCGAAAATCGCTGGCTGCCCGCCAAGCCGCCCAAGCCTTGGGACGACGAATATCCGGCGCTCGCCTATGGCGCGAATTGCCCGCAAGACCTGCACGATTTCCGCAACATCGAGCACACGTTCCTGCAGCAATGGGACGACGGCTTCCTCGGCGAGGACATGCTGAAGCTGAACATCTGGACGCCTTCGCTTTCCGGCAATCGGCCGGTGATGGTCTATTTCCACGGCGGCGGATTCAGCTTCGGGTCCTCCTACGAACTCGCCTCGCATGACGGCGCGCAGATGGCGCGCAATCACGACGTGGTGCAGGTTTCGGTGAACCACCGCCTCAACGTGCTGGGCTTCTTCGACCTCACCGAGGTCGGCGGGTCAGGCCTACGAGGATTCGGTCAATGTCTAGCATGACGGATCTGGTCGCCGCGCTGCGCTGGGTGACGCGAGAACATCCAGAATTTCGGCGGCGACCCCGACAAGATCCTGATCTACGGCCAGTCCGGCGGCGGCTCGAAGGTGACGACGCTCTTGGGCATGCCGTCGGCCAAAGGCCTCATTCATCGCGCCATCGTCCAATCGGGCGGCGGCGGCACTCAGCCCAGCGCCGAGCAATCGCGCGACTTCTCGCGTCAGCTCATCAAGGAGTTGGGCAATCCGGACATCGCCGCGCTGCAGAAGATGGAGTGGCAGGACGCTGTTCGACGCCGGCAACCGGTCGGCGAGCGCATCAACGGCCCGTTCAGATTCGACATGATGGCCTATGAGCCTCGGATTCGGTGACCACGCGCGTCGGGCTGGACGCCGACGGTGGACGGCCGCTTGATCACGGTCGCGCTCGTTCCAGCGATGTCGGGCCCGGACGTCTCCAAGGACGTGCCGGTGATGATCGGCAATGTCAGCGAGGAAGGCATGCAGTTCAGCCAAAATCCGACCGAGGCCGAATGGCGCGAGCGGCTGTCACAGAGCTGCTCGGCGCCGGCAAGGCGCAATGCGCTGATCACTGCGATGAAGAAGCGCGCATCCCGAAAAGGCGATCCGCACGCTCTCCTATGGCGTGGGCGGACTGGCTCAGCGCAACAACGTGCAGCACATGGTCAAGCTGAAATACGACCAGCACGGCGCGCCGGTCTATCAGTACTTCTTTCCAATGGCAGTCGCCGCAGCTCGATGGTGTCGCGGGCGCCTGGCACACGGCCGAACTCGCCTTCTGCTTCGACAACACCAGACGCTGCGAACAAGGCACGGGCGATACGCCCGAAGCCCGGGCGCTGGCGACGAAGATGGCGAGGGCCTGGGCCAATTTCGCCCGCACCGGCAACCCAAGCCAGCCGGGGCTGGAATGGACGGCCAGCGACCCGGTCAAATGCCAGACCATGGTATTCGACAATAACTCCGAGATGAAAGAGGACCCGGAGGGTGCACCACGACGCATCTTGCTCTCCTGAGGCGGAAATCGGGCGGTTATGACAGCGGCGATCTATCCAAGCCTGACGGGCAAGCACGTCATCGTCACCGGCGGTGCCAGCGGGATAGGCGCCGCATTGGTCGCGGCCTTCGCACAACAGGGTGCGACGGTCACCTTTCTCGATATCCTTGAATCCGAAGGCCGCTCCTTGGCGAAATCACTTGCCGACGCGACCGTGCCGCCGGTCTTTCGGCGCTGTGACCTCGAAGAATCTAGAAGAGGTGACGAACTCTTTCAGTCGACCGCTGCCGTAGACATATTGGTCAACAACGCGGCGAGCGATGATCGCCATAGGCTCGAGGATATCACCCCGGCCTATTGGGAAGACCGGATGGCAGTGAATCTGCGTCACATGCTCTTTTGTGCCAAGTCCGTCGTGGGTGGTATGCGCGAACGCGGCGGAGGCGTGATCATAAACCTCGGGTCCATCTCCTGGCATCTCGGGCTCTCGGACCTCGTGCTTTACGAGACCGCCAAAGCGGGCATCGAGGGCATGACACGGGCTCTGGCCCGTGAACTGGGCCCGGACGGCATTCGGGTCGTGGCGGTGGTGCCCGGTAATGTGCAGACGCCGCGGCAGCAGCGTTGGTACACGCCGGAAGCCGAAGCGGAAATCGTCGCCGCGCAGGCCATCAAGGGCCGAATTCAGCCTTCGGACGTGGCCTCGCTGGTGCTGTTCCTGGCGTCCGACGACGCGCGGATGTGCACGGGTCATCCTTATTGGGTGGATGCGGGTTGGAGATGAGTGCGCGCGCCAAACCCGAATGTGTCTGGCCGGTGGCGGCCACGCTCGGAGAAGGGCCGATCTGGTCGGCCAGCGGACAACGCGCTCTGGTTTGTCGACATCAAGAAGGCGCATGTCCATCGCTTCGATCCTTCGGACGGAGAGCATCGCACCTTTGGGGTTGGAGACGCCCCGAGCTTTCTCGTCCCCTGCACTTCAGGCGGGTTCGTCATCGGCCTCAAATCGGGATTGCATCGCTTCGATCCGGGAAACGGTGATTGCACGCCGTTGCTCGAAGTCGAGCCGGACAAGCCGGGCAACCGGTTGAACGACGCCGCCGTCGACCGGTTCGGGCGATTGTGGTTCGGTACCATGGATGATGGCGAAGTCGAGCCGAGCGGCGCTCTTTACCGCTTCGACCGACAGGGGCTGGCCTGCGTCGACCCCGGTTACGTGGTTACGAATGGTCCCGCGATATGCCCGGACGGCCGGACGCTCTACCACACGGATACGTTTGGCCGCGTGATCTATGCGTTCGATCTTGCCGCCGATGGCCACGTCTCGAACAAGCGAGCCTTCGTCCGGATCGAAGAGGGCGCCGGATACCCCGACGGACCTGCGGTAGACAGCGAAGGTTGCGTTTGGACCGGCCTGTTCGGCGGCTGGGCCGTGCGGCGTTATGCTCCCGATGGCACGCTATTGCGGACGATCGACTTTCCCTGCGCCAATGTGACCAAGGTCGCGTTCGGCGGTGGCGACAGTCGCACCGTCTATGCCACAACGGCCCGGATGGGGCTAAGCGAGCGGGATCTGGCGTCGCAGCCGCTGGCCGGTGGGCTATTCTCCTTCCGGAGCGACGTGCCGGGCTTGCCGCAATATGAGGTTGCGCATGTTTGAGCGGTTCATTCCGGCGAGTCGGCGCGATGCTCCATACGAGAGGGAGAAACGCACGAGGCGGTCTTGCACGCGATTTTCGCGGCAAATCTCGTCATATCTTGTGCCCTTGAAGCGCCCGAAAAGAGGCGCGCCGGCACGTACTGACGGCTTGGCCCCGCGTGCCGGGGACGGGCGGATTGGGGGACCGGGACTATGGGTCAGAGAAATCTACGTCTAGTAGTCGGCCTCGCGCTGATTGCGTCGCTGGGGGGCTTTCTATTCGGCTACGATACCGCGGTGATTTCAGGCGCCGTGGCTTCCATAGACTACAATTTCATAACTCCACAGCATCTTTCGGAGGCGGCCGCGGGCAGCCTTTCCGGCTGGGCCGTTTCTTCCGCGCTGTTCGGCTGTGTGCTAGGCGCAGCGATTGCGGGCCCCATGGCGACTGTTATCGGCCGAAAAGGCGGACTGCTGGTCTCGGCGGCGCTCTTCTTCGTCGGATCCATTGGATCGGCGGTGCCGGAGCTTGGACTCGGACCGATCGGTTCGGTTGGTCCCTGGGCCCTGACTCCGTTCATCATCTACCGCATCATCGGCGGCATCGGCGTGGGCGTCGCCTCTATGCTGTCGCCACTTTATATCGCCGAGATCGCGCCGCCCCATATGCGTGGCCGGCTCGTGGTGTTCCAGCAGATTGCCATCGTGACCGGCATCACCATCGTCTATTTCATCAACTGGGCCATCGCGCTCCAGGGGAACGATCAATGGGTGTTGGAGACGGGCTGGCGCTGGATGCTGGCCTCCGAGGCGGTGCCCGCGCTGCTGTTCTTCCTGCTGTTGTTCGGCGCGCCCGACAGCCCGCGCTGGTTCGTGATGCGCAACCGCGACGAGGACGCGATGAAGCTGCTGCTGCGCCTGTCCCATGAAGACGAGGCGCGGGAGACCCTCGAAGGCATCCGCGAGACGCTGATCGAGAAAACTCGGCCGCTGCTCAGCTTCGGAAGCAAAGTCCTCGTCGTCGGGATTCTCTTGTCCGTGTTCCAGCAATTCGTCGGCATCAACGCCGTACTCTATTACGCGCCGCTGATGTTCAAAAATCTCGGCGCTTCGACCGACAGCTCGTTCCTGCAAACCATCATCGTCGGCATCGCCATGACCGGCTTCACCCTGGTGGCGCTCGCGACCGTCGATCATTGGGGCCGCAGGCCGCTCCTGGTCACCGGCGGCTTGATCATGGCGGCGTCCATGACCTTGCTCGGATTCCTGTTCAACGGCCATGCCGTCGGCCTATGGGCGCTTTTGACGGTGGTTGTCTATATCGCCGGCTTCTCGCTCTCGTGGGGGCCGGTCGTCTGGGTGCTCTTGGCCGAGATCTTCCCGAACTCGATCAAGGCCAAGGCGATGGCGATCGCGGTCGCGGCGCAATGGATTGCCAATCTGTTCGTGTCGTGGTCGTTCAAGGTTCTGGATGGGAATTCGGCGCTCAACAACGCCTTCAACCACGGCTTCGCCTACTGGCTCTATGGCGGAATGAGCCTGCTTTCGGCGCTGTTCGTGCTGCGTTACGTGCCGGAGACTAAACGCCATGCCCTCGAGGCCATCGAGCATCTCTGGGCGCCGGAGCCCGAGGCCGAAGAGAGCCAAGGCGCAGAGCATCATCGCCTGACAAAAGGGGAAGGTCCGTGACGAAGAATTGGCAGCGTTTTTTCATCGCCGCGACGGTTCTCGCGGCGCTCGGTGCGACGGCGCAGGCGGCGGACATCTATAAGGATCCGAAAGCTTCTGTCGATGCCCGCGTGGAGGATCTTCTGAAGCGGATGACGCTTGCAGAGAAGGTCGCTCAGCTTCGTGTCATTTGGGACGACAAGACCAAGCTCATGGACAAGGACGGCAAGTTCGATCCTTCCAAGGCCCAGGAGGTCTTCCCGGATGGCTTCGGCGGCCTCGCGCGCCCATCCGATTGGGCCGGTTCGGCGACGCCTTCCGATCAGCGGGCCGGCCGGGCGGTGAGCGACACGGTCAATCTGATCAACGCCATGCAGCATTGGGCGGTCGAGAAGACGCGGCTCGGCATCCCCATCCTGTTTCATGAGGAAGCGCTGCACGGCTATGTCGCGCGCAACGCGACGAGCTTTCCCCAGGCGATCGCCCAGGCCAGCACCTGGGATCCGGCGCTGGTCGAGCAGATGGACGCGGCGGCGGGACGCGAGGCGCGGGCGCGCGGCATCTATGAGGTGCTCTCGCCCGTCGTCGATATCGTGCGCGATCCGCGCTGGGGACGCACCGAAGAGACGTTCGGCGAGGATCCTTATTTGGTGAGCCGGATGGCCGTCGCGGCGGTGCGCGGCCTCCAGGGACCGAGCTTGCCGCTCGCGAAAGACCATGTCTTCGCCACCTTGAAGCATATGACCGGCCATGGCTGGCCCGAGAACGGCACCAATGTCGGCCCCGCCAATATCGGCGAGCGAACCTTGCGGACCTTCTTCCTGCCGCCCTTCGAGGCCGCGATCCACGAGGCCAACGCCCAGCTCGTCATGGCGTCCTATAACGAGATCGACGGCGTGCCGTCCCATGCCAATAAATGGCTGCTGACCGACCTGTTGCGCCACGAATGGGGCTTCAAGGGCGCGGTGGTGAGCGACTATTACGGCATCGAGCAGCTAGAGACCCTGCATCACGTCGAGCCCGACATGGCATCGTCCGCGATCCGGGCGCTCGATTCCGGCGTGACCATGGACCTGCCCGACGGCAAGGCCTTCACGACGATCGAGCAGTCGGTGAAGGACGGCAAGCTTTCGATGGCCGTGATCGACCAGGCGGTCCGTGATGTGTTGCGCATCAAGTTCCTCGCCGGGTTGTTCGAGCATCCCTTTACGGATGCGAAGGCGGCCGAAGCTGAGACCAACACGCCGCAGGCTCAGGCCCTCGCGACCAAGGCGGCGCGTGAAGCGGTGGTGCTCCTTAAGAACGACGGCGTGCTGCCGCTCGACAAGAACCGCGTGCGCACGCTCGCGGTGATCGGCCCCAATGCCGATGTGGCTTTGCTGGGCGGCTATTCCGGCGTGCCGGTGAAGACGGTGAATGTGCTCGAAGGCATCAAGGCGAAGGCCGGCAAGAGCGTGAAGGTAGTCTATTCCCAGGGTGTTCAGATCACCAAGAGCAACAACTGGTACAAGAACAAGATCGAGCTCGCCGATCCGCAGGAGAACGCGCGGAAGATCGTCGAAGCCGTCGCGGTTGCGCGCGGCGCGGACGAGATCGTGCTGGTGCTGGGCGGCAACCCGGAGACCAGCCGCGAGGGCTGGGCGCCCAATCATCTCGGCGATCGATCCGATCTGGGGTTGGTCGGCCAGCAGAATGACCTTTTCAATGCCATGAAGGCACTCGGCAAGTCGATCGTGGTCGTGCTCCTGAACGGTCGGCCGTTGTCCACGCCGAAGATCGCGGCGGAAGCCAACGCACTGGTCGAAGGCTGGTATTTGGGCGAGAACGGCGGGACGGCGATGGCGGACATCCTTTTCGGCGACGCCAATCCGGGCGGCAAGCTGCCGATCACGATCCCGCGCTCGGCGGACCAGTTGCCTCAGTTCTACGATGCCAAGCCGAGCGCCCGGCGCGGTTATCTGTTCACCTCGGTCGAGCCGCTGTTCCCTTCGGCTACGGCCTCAGCTACACGACCTTCGAGATCGGCGCGCCGCATCTCGACGCCGCGACCATCGCGGCTGGCCAACCGGCGAAGGTCGAAGTGACGGTAAAGAACACCGGCTCGCGCGAGGGCGACGAGGTGGTGCAGCTTTACGTCCACGACCTCGTGAGTTCGGTGACGACTCCGATCAAGCGGCTTGTGGACTTCAAGCGCGTGACCCTCGAACCCGGCGAATCGAAGACGATCACCTTCACGCTGGCACCGAAGAGTCTGGCGCTATGGGACGCGGACATGAAACAGGTTGTCGAACCGGGTCAATTCGACATCATGGCGGGTGATAGCTCTGTCGATCTCAAATCCGCAACACTGACCGTAACAGGGACGGCAGCATTTTCGGTCAGGTGACTGCGAATGATGTTCGACGGCGACACGGCGGGACACACTCAGAGAATGTTCGGCCTCAGTTCCCTCCGCTCCGCCATGATTGCACCGAACAAGCACAAAGGTCCGCTCTCCGGCGCGTGATATCAGTTCGACGGCCGTGTCGTGGGGCCGCTGGTCATGCGTTCGGTTTCGGCGCGGGTGGCCGCAGGACCGGTGTTGCGGGTCTGCAAGCCCCCCATCGGCCCAGCCTTGTTGAACGGTTCGGGATCGCCCGGACGTAGCTTGAGGCCGAACAGGCTATGCATGCCCGGATGGCGGCCGAGGCCGTCGAAAAGGTCGAAACCGCGGTCGAGCCAGGCGCGAAGGGGATCGTCTTCCGTCAGCGGCGGGGTGGTGGCGACCGAGGCCGTCCAGAGAAAGACGGCGAGCGCCCGGTAGTCGGCATAGGTCGGCGTGTCGCCACCCAGCCATTTGTGCTGCGTCACCAGGAGCCGGAACGGCTCGAGTGTCGGCGGAACCAGGGGCAATCGGTCCTCGCGCCCGGCCTGCACGTCCTCGAGCTTGCGGCCTTCAAGCATGTTCTCGCGCGTCTTGGTGACGTATTCGTGGTCCTGGGGCAGCGAAAGATCGCGGTAATCCTTGATGTAACAGCGGAACCAAGGGCCGACGGCCGTCCGCCACAACCAGGCTTCCAGAAACTCGGTCAGCGTCTTCACGCTCGCATGCGGAATCAGGGTCGGCCGGTCGGGGTATTTTTCATCCAGATATTCGGCGATCAGCCAACTGTCGAGCACCCAATGCCCGTCATCGACGATCGCCGGCAAGCGCTCGGACCGCCCACCGGTGCGCTCCATGATGCCGGTGAATCCGCCGGGCACGATGTCGAGGTCGAAGCCTTTGTGCTTCAAGGCGTACTTCGTGGCCCAAACGAAAGGGCTGATCGTGCAACCTGAGGCCAGTTGAAGGTCGTAGAGCGTGATGGTGTTGTTCTGTGCCATGGAATCTCACTATTGGATCGCGGGCATCCGCCGGCGGTTTCCAAGCTCGGGGTTACAGGACTTGTGCGCCAATCGATACCGTCGTTGCGGAGCGTCTGTCCACTTCCTAATCCGAATTCGTCACTTGTGTTTTTCTCGATCATAGGGTTCCAGGCCCGGCCTGTAGGTCTTTTCGTCGAGAAACTGGCGCAGGCCCTCTTTCTTGCTTTCGTCTTTGTCGAGAAAGCCCAGGGCTTCCTGCATATGCACCAGGTAGTCCTCGGCGTCGTCATAAGTCATGTTGACGGTTCGGCGTAGCGCGTCCTTGGTGGCCTTGAGCGCAGTCGGGCTCTTCTTGAGAAGGATACCCGCCAGCTCGCGGACCCGTGCCTCGAGCTTGTCGGCGGGGACACTCTCGTTGACGAGGCGCATGGCGGCGGCTTTCCGTCCGTCGATGGCCTCGGCGGTCAGTGCCAGATGCATCGCGTCGCGAAGCGGCAGCAGATCGGCGACGACCTTCACCACACCGCCGGCCGGGATGATTCCCCAGTTGACCTCGGATAGGCCGAATCTCGCGTCATCCGAGGCAACCGCGAGATCGCAGGCAAAGAGCGGGCCGAAGGCACCGCCGAAACACCAGCCGTTCACCATCGCGATGGTCGGCTTCTGATACCAGCGCAACCGGCGAAACCAGCCGTAGCTCTCGCGTTGCGCCTTGCGCACGCTCCCGATCCCGCCGCCCTCGGTTTCGCGGAAATACTCCCGCAAGTCCATGCCGGCCGACCAGGAGTCCCCCTTGCCGCCGAGCACCAGGACTCCGAAATCGTCGCGAAACTCCAACTCATTGAGGACCTGCATCATGCGGCGGTTCAGCGCCGGGTTCATGGCGTTGCGTTTTTCCGGGCGAGCGAACCACACCCAGGCAATTTGATCTTCGATATTGAATTCGACGGTCTCGGCCTCCGACATCATGCACTCCCCTTTTTGATGAGAATTCGATCGATCATGGACAGATCACGTAATTGCTGAACCCGCCGTTGCGGTTCTTGAAGATCGCAAGCGCCTTGTTGACGTCCTTCAGCTTGAACACCTCGTGCTCGAAGACATCGAGATCGACCGCGCCGGTCGCAGCCATATCCGCCATCTCCTGCCCTTCGGCGGTGGTGAACCACGCGGATCCGATGATGCGCTGATTGTTATCCATCAACTTATGGAGATCGATCGGCACGGCCCCGCCGACCGCGCCGATATCCACCAAGCGGCCGCCGCGCCGGACCGCGGCGAAGGCGGCAAGCATCGAGGATTGCGGCGCGCCGGGCCCGAGGGCATCGATCACGATATGCGGTCCTTCGCCACCCGTAAGGGACTTTGCCCAGTCGGCAAGCGAGCCCCGAGCTTCGAGGGATCGGACATGGATACGGTCGGGGGCGATCGCTTTGACCTTTTTCAGAAGTCGCGTGTCACGGCCCGTCCCCATGATGGTCGGGCACCCCATCGCCAGCGCGAAGAGAGCGACGCCGATGCCGAGCGTTCCGCTGATGCCGTTGATCAACACGCTTGTCGACATGTTCGCGCCGGAGCGCTTCAGGGCACTGTAGCCCGTCCCGAGATAGCCCCACCGGGCGGCCGTCTCGAAGCTCACGGCGTCGGGTAGCGTGACGACGCTGTATTGGGGCGCGGTCATATATTCGCCGAGGCCGCCATAGGGATAATCCTCGAACATCTTCTGAGAGTCGGGACTGAAGCCGAAATATCCGTTGAAGGCGTAATAGCGGCAGGCCGTCGTATCGCCGGTACGGCACGCATGACAGCCGCCGCAATAGCGCGCCGGGTTGATGTAAACGCGGTCGCCGACCTCGATTCCATGCACCTGGGAGCCGGTCGCGGCGACGATGCCGGCTGCATCGAGCCCGAATATGGCGGGCAGCTTCGGCAAGCTAAGATGCGGGAACCATTTGCCGATATTGTTCAAAACATTGCCGAGGTTCGGCACGATGCCGCACGCCTTCACTTGGACGAGAATGTCGGTGGGGCGCGGCTCCGGCCTCGGAACGCGGTCGATCGACAGAGGCTCGCCGACCTTATGCATCCGGGCGACCCGCATCGTCGCCTGGTCGCGTTTGAGCCGTGAAGTCGATTTGGGATTCTTCACCATGGCCGGCTCACGCCTCCCGTCTGGCGCCAACCATGACGAAGGCTATGTTGGCCGGCTTGTCGCTCTTGTTGCGCCAAGCGTGGCGGGTGCCGTTTTGAATGACGACATCATGGGGTTTCAGTTGGACTTGCTCGCCATCGTCGAGCTCAAGCCAAACCTCGCCTTCAAGCACGATTCCGTAATCCACCGTATCGGTGGTATGCATGCCGGGATTATCCGGCTCGATCAGCGCGGCGATATCCGGCGTGTGCTCCAGGTTTTCCCGGCCCGCCGCCTCGGCATCGAAGCCGGGGCTCATCGCGACCGAGTCCGGCGGAAAGGCCACGATCAGGAATCGGGTCTCGCCTGGCGCCGGGAGAAATGAGCTCGCCTCGGTAATCGGGTCCTGGTTGTCACAGGGAACCGTCGGATTCGCGGCCGTCGACCAGACCAACGCCGTGGACATTCCCGGCAAGTGAACAAAATCATGGCTTCGCGGCGTCTTGCCGTCGAATATGACGGTCGCCTTGCCGTCGACATGGCCCGTTGCAACACGCCGTACGATCATTGCTGCCCCCCTTCCAATGGCCGCTCCTAAACGCGCCGCTGCAAAGCCTCGACGACGTCTCGAAGAACATCTCGAATCGAAGATCTGACGCTTCTTGGTAAGCGTGTTCTTGTCGGCACTGATGCTGACGGCAACCAGGCCGTAATCGGCATAGCTCGTGGGAAACGCCATCGCGAGGCACTTAAGGCCCGCAAGCGTCTCCTCGTCATCCGACGAATATCCCCGCCGTCTGATTTCGTCGACCTCCTCGATCAACCGGGTCGGAGACGTGATCGAGTGACGCGTCAATCTCACGAGTTGCGGGACAGCGGCAAGACGGTTCTGAAACTCTCCCTCCGGCAGGAGCGCAAGCAGCGCCTTTCCGCAGGCCGAGCAATTCGCGGGCACGAGGCGGCCGACGGCCCCGCCGAGACCTAGTCTCAGACCACTGTCGCAATCCTGGTACGCCAGAAAGACCACGTTGAATTTTTCGTCGAGTACGCCGAGCTGGATCGTCGCCTGAAGGTCCGCGGGCGCTGTCACGGCGACTTCATAGAACTCGCGAACCAGATTGATGCTCGACACATAGGCCGAGCCGAGCTGGACCAGCAGGCGGCCGAGCTGAAACCCGTCGCGAGACCGCCGCAAGAGCTGGCCGCCGACGAGCGCGCTGCAGATGTTGAATGTCGTGGATTTCGGGATATCAAGGGCGCGGGCGATGTCGCTGACCGTCATCGGCTGGTTGGGTTGGGCTTCAAGGAGGGTCAGAATTCGAATGGCACGGTCCACTGCGGGCACGAGCGAACGCGCACCGTCACCGGCATTTCCCGCGAGCACTTTCAGGTCAGGTCCATTCATCGATGCGTATACGTGCCCTTCAGTAGGTCGCCCTGCCCCCGCTCACGTCGTAACACTGCGCGGTGATGAAGCTCGCGCTGTCCGACGCCAGAAAATGAACGACGGCCGCCACCTCGTCGGCCGTTCCGAAACGGCCCATCGGCGATTTGCTTCGCATCCGGTCCACCGATTCCCGGGTGAGCTGATCCAGCAAAGGGGTCTCGATGACACCCGGGGCCACGCAATTCACCCGAATACCGTCCCCGACGACTTCTTTGCCCAATGCCTTGGTCAAAGCGATGATGCCGGCCTTGGCCACGGAATACGGAATGAGGTTCGGCGTGCCCTCTTTTCCGGCAATAGAGGCGATGTTCACGATGCAGCCGCTGTGGCGCGCGCGCATGCCGGGAATAACCGCGCGGCTCAGATAGAAAACGCTGGACAGATCGACATCGAGCACGTTCTGCCAATCCGCGTCCGTCTGCTCCCAGATCGGCGCGAGCTTTCCCATATAGCCGGCGTTATTGACCAGAATGTCGACGCGCTCGTACTGCTCGACGACATCGTTCACGAGTTCGAGCGCATGCCGGCGGCGGTGCTTACGTCCGAAGGGAGCGCGGAGACGGTGTGGCCTTCCGCAACAAGCAGGGCCGCCGCCTTCTCGGCCGCATCCTTATTGATGTCGGCAAGAACAACTCGCGCCCCGTTGGCCCCGAAGCGCCGCGCGATCGCGACGCCGATGCCGCCCGCCCCGCCGGTGACGACCGCAACTCTGCCGTCGAGCCGGCCGCCGGGCAGCGCGGCGCGCGTGTCATCTCCGGGTTCATGGTCACCTTTGTTCAGCATATTGAACAGCTTTCAGCAGGTTGACAAGAACTGGGCGAGTTTCTACCTTTTGCCGGACGTTTGGCAAGTTCCGATTTTGGATACGCGCAGAAACATCCGCGCGAGGACACAGGCCATGATCATAGAAACGGAAGACCAGGTTACCGAAGCCGTCTTGAGCGAGACGCAGCGGATCGACGATCCGCGCACGAAAGAGATCATCCAGTCGCTCATCCGGCACCTGCACGGCTTCGCGAAGGACGTCCGGCTGACGGAAAAGGAATTCAACGCCGCCATCAATTACGTGACCAAGCTCGGCCAGCTCACCACCGACGCTCACAACGAAACGAGATTGATCGCCGGCTCGCTCGGGCTTTCCACCCTCGTCTGCATGATGAACAACGACAAATCGACGGCCAATCTTTTGGGGCCGTTCTGGCGGCAGGGCGCGCCGTTCGTCGAGAATGGCGGGTCGATCGTGAGGTCTCCGACGGCCGGCCTGCCTTTATTCTTCACCGGTCACGTCATCGACACGGACGGCAAGCCCATAGCGGGCGCCAATGTCGATGTCTGGCACGCCTCGACTAAGGGGCTCTACGAGAACCAGGACCCCTCCCAGGCCGATTGGAACCTGCGGGGCCGGTTCATCACGGACGACAAGGGAGAATTCAGGTACCGCACCATCAAGCCCTCGGGCTATCCCGTGCCGGCGGGCGGGCCGACCGAAGTCTTGCTGGAGGTGCAGCACCGCCATCCCTTCCGGCCGGCCCATCTCCATTCGATGATCTACAAGGACGGCTTCAAAACGATTACAGCCCAGGTTTACGGCGATGACGACGAGATCCTGGAGTCCGATGTCCAGTTCGGCGTCACGCGGAATTCCATCGGGCATTATGTCCGACACGAGAACGAACCCGCGCCGGATAGCGACGTCACGGGACCCGTGGTACAGCATGGATCACACCCTCGTCCTTGAACGAGGCGAGTCCTGGCTGCCCACACCGCCCGTCAAAGGCAAGAGCGACGTGATGGCAACCTCCATGGGGGCCTCCTGATGTCCTCCGATGCGTCGAAGAACGGCGGTTTGACATGGGACTCGATGGAAGCCCGGATCCGCAAATATTTCGACGACTGTAATTCCGGGGACGTCGACCGCATCGCCGCCAATTTCGAGCCTGATGGCATTCATTACTTTCCGCCGGGCATGTATGGCGGGCCGTTCCGCGGCGGGAAGACCATTGGCGAGCGATGGCACCAGGCTGTCGAGAAGCTCGGGTCTTATTGGACCGTGGACCAGGTCATTTGCGATCCCGCCTCCCGGCGCGCCGTGATCGAGTGGACGCATTTCAAGCCGAAGCAAGGTACGATGTTGCGCGGGGACGAGTGGTACATCTTCTCGGAACGCGGGCTGATCGAGGAAATTCGGGCCTATTACGCCTCACCCCAGGATCCCAACCTGAAAGCGCTCGAGCTCGGCGGCTTCGACTATGCCGGGCGCGGCTATCCGCTCTCGAAACCCGACTGACACATGGCGATTACCGAAACGCGGCGCATTCTGCTCGATGGATCGATCGTCGAGGTTCGCCGCGACGGCGACATGCTGATTGCCCAGGACGGCCGCACGGTTTCCTGCGAGGAGGCGGTTCACTTGCCGCCGGTAGAGCCGACCAAGATCATCTGCGCCCATCTCAACTACTGGAACCGGCTCGAAGAGCTGAAGACCGAATGCCCGCCGCACCCCCATTTCTTCCACAAGCCGATCTCCTGCCTGAACGCGCATAAAGGCGCCGTCGTGCGGCCTTTGGGCTGCCAGTTCCTCAACTACGAAGGCGAGATCGCGATCGTCATCGGCCGCACGGCGCGGAACATCAAGATGGCCGAGGCCTACGACTATGTCGCCGGCTATACGTTGGCCAACGACTTCGCGCTGCACGACTTCCGCGACGCGGATCGCGGAGCCATGCTGCGGGTCAAGGGAGCAGACACCTTGGGCGTCGTCGGCCCAGGGCTGGTGCGCGGCTGGGTGCCGGACGACCAGAGCATCCGCACGCTCGTCAACGGCAAAGTGGTCCAGGAATCGACCGTCAAAGGCATGATCTGGGACATGGCCTATCTCGTGACCGATCTGGCGCGGATTATCACGCTTGTCCCCGGCGATCTCATTCTGTCAGGCACGCCGGCGAATTCGCGCCCCGTCAATCCCGGCGATCAGGTCGTTGTCGAGGTGGACGGACTCGGACGGCTTGAAAATACGATCGTCGATGGGTCGTCGCCTGTCTCGGACGAGGCCGGATGGCCGCCATCGGCTTCCGAAAAGGTAACCGGCGTCGCCCTTGGCGAACAGCTTCGCGAATAGGCCGCCATGGGGGCCAAGTCATGACCGAGAGTTCGAGATAAAGACGATACCACGGCCTAGTCCTTTCGCGCGCCGACGCATCGCTCCGAGTTGACCGATGTCGGCCGGGGCACACGGTTGGGAGAATTGATGCGGCGGTACCGGCAGGTGGTTGGTCTCAGCCGCGACGCCACTTCGACCCGGCATCAGATTCGCCTGCTCGGCGAGGACCCGAAAAACCTCTGCTTCGATCCCGATGCCCCACCCCTCAAGCTCACGGCGGGCGGCAATTGGAGCAGCCGGCCGCCGTTGATCTAGGAAACGATCGCGATGAAATTCCGCGGACTGTTCGCCATCTATCGTCTGGATACGGTCGGCATGAACGAAGCTGGTTTTCGTGCAGGCCGCCCAAGGCCCGCAAGTCTGAGAACGCGCGTATCCCGGAGTCGACGCCTCGTCCCCCCCCCCGCGCGTGAAGCGAGATGCGAATGACAGCGCCGGCCGCCGTCGGGCCTGTTACTGTCAGTGCGCGTGGTCGGCCAGGTAGGTGACGATATCCCTCAGCGATTGGAGCTTCGGGTAGTCCGCTTCGGGGATATCGATCCCCGTCGCGTCATGGATGGCGATCGCGAGGTTCAGGAAATCCATGGAGTCGAGCTCGGTCTGGTCGCGCAGCGGGCGGTCGGGATCGAGGGTTTCGTCCTCGAGCTCGGGGGCCACGTCGAAGAGCGCGTGGCGAACCGTTTCCATAAGATCGTCGGCAATCATAATTTCGCTGGCTCCTGCAAAAGGTCGGCGAGCAGACGCAGAAAACGCCCGCCGGTTCGGCCGTCGCTGACCCGGTGATCCGCCCCGAGCGTTGCGGTGACGATAGGACGCACGACGAGCCCGTCTTCATGGGCCCAGGGCCGGCGGCGAATGGCCCCAAGGCCGAGGATCGCGCCCTGGGGCGGATAGATGATCGGCGAGACGCTGTCGGCGCTGTCCTCGCCGAGGCTGGTGACCGTAAAGGTGGGGTCGGAAAGCTCGGAAGACCGGAGGCCGCCCCTGCGCGTCCGGTTGGTGAGATCGCGCAAATTCGCCATCAAACTGCCGAGATCGAGGCTGTCGGCCTCATGGATCGCCGGCGCGATCAACCCGCCTTCCCGAAGCGCAATGGCAACGCCCATATGGACGGCGGAGGACGGCGCGAATTGATCGGCCTGCCATTGGCCGTTCAGCTCCGGGACCTGCTTGAGGGCAAGCGCTACGGATTTGAGGATCGGCGCGATAATCAGCAGGCGGTCGACGACGGAGCGCTTCGCGTTTTCTTCCGCCAGCCAGTCCGTCAGCGCGGCAAGCTCGATATCGAGCGATACGTAATAATGCGGGATCTCCCGGTTCGAGCGCGCCATCGCCGCCGCGATCGCCTTGCGCATCTCGGTCGGCTTGATGCCGGCCGCGCGCGTAACCTTCGCCGGAGGCTTACCTCCCTCGACGTCTTCGAGGGTGACGGCGCCGCCGGGACCCGTGCCTTCGAGGCTTGCAAGATCGATCCCGAGTTCCTCGGCGCGTTTACGGGCGGCGGGCGAGGCCCGAACGCCGGTCGCCGGCCGAGGCGCGGGAGTCGGCTTCGGTTCGCGAGCGGCAGGCGGCGGGGCGGCCGGCGCGGGTTTCTCGATCGGGGCCTTCTCTTCGCCGGCTCCATCGATCTTTGCCAGAACGGTCCCCACCGGGACCTTCTTGCCGACGGGGACTTCGAGCGACCGGACCGTGCCGTCATGGAAGATCTCGATCTCGATCGCGCCCTTGTCGGTCTCGACCACGGCGACGATGTCGCCATGCTTCACCTTATCGCCCGGCTTGATCAGCCATTCGACCAAGGTCCCGGCGTCCATATCGGCGCCGAGGGAGGGCATGAGGAAATCACTCATTGGCCCCCGACCAGATTGCGAACCGCCGCGACGATGGTCTCGGGCTGGGGCGTGGCGGCCATTTCGAGATGGCGCGGATAGGGAATCGGCACCTCGACGCTGCACACGCGGCCGACCGGCGCATCAAGGTCGTAGAACACCTGCTCGGTAATGCGGGCGCTGATCTCGGCCGCGAGGCTGCAGGTTCGCCAGCCTTCATCGACGATGATCGCGCGGCGCGTCTTGGACACCGACGTCATGATCGTCTCGTCGTCCAAGGGCCGGAGCGTGCGAAGATCGATCACCTCGGCATCGATCCCGGTGTTGCTCAACTCTTCGGCGGCGGCCAAGGTCTTCGACAGGCTGCCGCCATAAGTGACGAGGCTGATGTCCTTGCCGGGCCGCCGGATGGCGGCGCGATCGAGATCGACCGGCTCGGGCTTATCCGGCAGTTCGCCTTCCACGCCATAGAGTGTCGCGTGCTCGAACATCACCACCGGATCGGGATCGGCGAGCGCGGCCGCCAGCATGCCGCGCGCGTCCGGGATCGTCGCGGGGGCGACGACCCGGATGCCGGGGATATGGGCGTACCAGACTTCGAGGCTGTGGGAATGCTGCGCGGCGAGCTGGCGGCCCGCGCCGGTCGCCATGCGGATCACCACGGGAATCGAGAACTGCCCGCCCGACATATGCCGGATCGTCGCGGCATTGTTCATGATCTGGTCGAGCGCCAACAGGCTGAAATTGACCGTCATGATCTCGACGATCGGCCGCATCCCGCCCAACGCCGCGCCGATCCCGGCGCCGGTGAAACCGGATTCGGAGAGCGGGGTGTCCCGGATACGCTCCGGTCCGAACTCCTCGATGAAGCCCTTGCTGCACGCATAGCAGCCGCCGTATTTGCCGACATCCTCGCCCATGAGGAAGACACGCGGGTCCTGGGTTAAAGCCTCATGCATGGCGGCGCGGATCGCTTCGCGATAGGTGGTGGTCGCCATGGCGTTACTCCGCCGCTTCGTGCGGGGTGTAGACGTCGCGCGTCAAATCCTCGACGGGCTCCCAATGCCCGGCTTCGGCGAAGTCGACCGCATCGGCGATTTCGTCGGCGACACTCTTTTCGATCGCGGCCAGGTCGTCGTCATGGATGAGGCCGGCGGATTTCGCCCAAGCCATGAAGCGGTCGATCGGATCCTTCTTCTTCCATTCCTCGACCTCGGCCTTGTCGCGATAGAGCTCAGCGTCGAACATGGAATGGGCGCGATAGCGATAGGTGTGGGACTCGACGAAGTAGGGCTCGCCGGTCTCGCGCACCCGGTTGGCCGCGGCTCTCAGGGCCACCTCGACGGCGACGACGTCCATCCCGTCGACCGCCTCGGCGGGAATGCGGTAGCTCTCGGCATGGCGATGAATGTCCGGCTCGGACTCGGAGCGCGCGAGCGCGGTCCCCATCGCATAGAGATTGTTCTCGCAGAGGAACAGCACGGGCAGTTTCCACGAGCGCCGCGAGATTGAGCGATTCGTGAAACTCGCCCTCCGCCGCCGCGCCTTCGCCGAAGCAGCAGACCGTCACCCGGTTCTTGCCCTGCATCTTGTCGGCAAGCGCAATGCCGACGGCGAGCGGCAATCCGCCCGCCACGATGGCATTGCCGCCATAGAGGCGATGCTCGGCATCGAACAGATGCATCGAGCCGCCGCGTCCCCGGCTGCAGCCCTCGACCTTGCCATACATCTCGGCCATGACGTTCCGCATCGGCACGCCGCGGGCGAGCGCATGGCCATGCTCGCGATAGGTGGCGATCAGGGCGTCGTCCGGGTCGAGGGCCTGGGATAGGCCCGTCGCGTTGGCTTCCTCGCCGATATAGAGATGGAGGAAGCCGCGAATCTTGCCGCCGCTGTAAAGCTCCGCGGCTTTCTCCTCGAAGCGGCGGATCCTCAACATGGTCCCGAGAAGCGTCAGGACATGCTCGCGGTCGAGATGCGGCTTGCCCGGCTTCATTTGTTGCCCTCAAGCGTCGATGTATCGCCTTCGGGCAGGCCCAACTCGCGGGCCTTGAGCAATCGCCGCATGATCTTGCCGGAGCGCGTCTTGGGCAGATCGTCCTTGAACACGATCTCACGGGGCGCGACGGCCGGGCCGAGCTTCTTGCGGGCATGAGCCATGATCTGATGGTTCAGGTGCTCGGTCGGCTCATTGCCGGGCTTCAGGGCGACATAGGCCTTGATCACTTCGCCCGCCATCGGATCGGGCACGCCGATTACGGCGGCTTCGGCGACCGCCGGATGCTCCAGCAGCGTGCTTTCGACCTCGAAGGGGCCGATCAGATGGCCGGACGTCTTGATCACGTCATCGGCGCGGCCGACGAACCAGAAATAGCCGTCGCCGTCGCGCATCGCCATATCGCCGGTCAGATACCAGCCGTCCGCGAAACACTTCCTGTAGCGCGCTTCCTCATGGAGATAGCCGCGGAACATCGAGGGCCAGCCGGGACGGAGCGCCAATTCGCCGACCGCATTGGGCGTCGTGATTTCCTTGGCGCCGTCCTCGCCATGCTCGACGATCGCAGCCTCGATTCCCGGCAGAGGACGGCCCATGGAGCCGGGCTTGATCGCCATCGCGGCATAATTCGCGATCATGATTCCGCCGGTTTCGGTCTGCCACCAATTGTCGTGGAACGGCAGGCCGAGGACCTCGTTGCCCCAGACCACGGCTTCCGGATTCAAGGGCTCGCCGACGCTGCAGCCGATGCGGATTTTCGAGAGATCGTATTTCTTCGACAGATCGTTGCCGGCCTTCATCAACATGCGGATGGCGGTCGGCGCGGTGTACCAGTTGGTGATGCCTTGGTCCTGCAGAATGCGGTACCAGCGCTCGGCGTCGAACTCGGCTTCGTCCACCACCATGGTCGCGCCGACAAGGAGGGGCGCGATGATGCCGTAGGACGTGCCGGTCACCCAGCCGGGATCGGCGGTGCACCAGAAGACGTCGTCCGGCTTCAGATCGAGGGCGAAGCGGGCCGTGGCGAGATGCGCCACCGCCGCCTTATGGACATGCATCGCGCCTTTGGGCCTGCCGGTCGTGCCGCTGGTGAAATGGAGGAGCGCCATGTCCTCGGGATCGGTCGGCGGGATCGTGAAGTCCGGCGACTGTGCGACAAGGAGGCTTTGAAAATCGTGGACGTCTTTCCCGCTCGCCCCACCGCCGATGACGATGACATGCTCCAGAGTCTTCAGCGATTCGCGCATGGGCACGACCTTGCGGGCATAAAGCCGCTCTGTCGTGACCAGCACCTTGCCCGCACCGATCTCCATGCGTGAGCGAATGGGCTCCGGCCCGAAGGCCGAAAACAGCGGGCAGAACACGCTGCCGTTCTTCAAGGTGCCGAGCGCGGCGACATAAAGCTCGGGGATCCGGTGCATGAGCACATAGACCCGGTCGCCCTTGCCGACACCGAGGCTTTGGAGTGCGTTCGCAAACCGGTTGGTCAGCTCGCGAAGCTTGGCATAAGTGAGGGAGACGGCTTCCCCGTCGGCGGCAAGCCAACGGATCGCTTCCTTGTCGGCGAGCGGACCGGCGGCATGACGGTCGACCGCCTCATGCGCGATGTTCAGGCCTCGGCCTTCCGGCAGTCCCTCGAATTCCTTTTCGATGGCGTCCCAATGGAAGGACCGGCGGGCGGAATCGTAATCCATGAGGTTCGGCGCCGGCTGCGACGCCCCCCTCGCCTTCTCGATAACGGCGTAGTCCATATCGGCGGATCGCTTTTTTGCTGCGCGAGTCCGCCAAGTATCGAGGATCATTGTTGCTGTGCGTTGACCGAGATCAAGCTCAGGCCGACGATTGCCCTTGATGCAGACGGGCGATGCTGTCAACCGTGCGGATCACCTCGTCGTCCGAAAGCGGCGGCCGGCAGCGGTCCCGATTCCAGGCGAGCAGCAATTCGCGCACGACCTCGAGATCGACGCCGTGGAACAGAAGATGTCCCGTGAAGGCCGCGATCGTGTTGTTGCGCGCGCCTTCCTCGACGCCGCCTCGGGCTACGCCGCGCCAATAGGCGATCGGGTGGCCGCGGCCCTCCGGCTCGTCGAGCACGAAACGAAGCCAGGTCGGCAGCGCCGCAGGCGGCTGCTCGTCGGGGTTCGCGCCCGGCGCCCATTCATAGAGCCGCCCCGAGGGATGGCGCGACGGCGGGGCGACGATCACGCCGCCGTCGCCCCGGAGATCGAGACCGGGCCGGATGCCGACACGGTTGTGCATCACAGGCCCCGGATGGCGAAAATAGAGATGCCGCCCGCCGCCGCCGGTGATCGCGGTCGTGGTCGGCGGCAAGGGATGGTAATCTCCTTCGAGGGTCGACAGGCTGTCATCGCCGCCATGGGCCGGGTCGATATCGATCACCACGAGGTTCGAGACCTTGCCGGTGACAATCGCGATATTCAGGTCGCGCTTGGCCGAAAACCATTCCTCGACCTCGCTATCCGTGGGCAGCCGATCCTGGAATTCCTCCCATTTGACGATCGGCCGTTTCTGGCCCGCGGCCATGGGAACGACCGACCAGCCCCGCGCGAGATAACCTCGGGCGATATCGAGAATTGGGGACTTTCCTTTGCGACGATTTAAAGCTCCTCGCCTGGTCCAATGGCCCGGTGGGTGAGATCGAGCACAACATCGTCCTAGCCGCCGGCGAGTATTCGGTTCTGCGGTCTCAAACGGCGGCGCGGACACGGAATTCTGGACGGTCGATCTGCTCCGTCCGCGGCTCGGCCTCGATCGGCAAGGTGATGGTGACCTTCAGGCCGCCCAGGGCCCGGCTTTGATCGAGGGCCACATCTCCGCCGAGCTTGGTGGCGATCTCCTTGACAAGGGAAAGCCCCAGACCCGACCCGCAGACGGAGGCGGGCGCCAGACGAACGAAACGATCCAGAACGTCTGCCCGTTTTCCTGCCGGAATTCCGGGCCCGCTGTCTTCTACGATAAGAGCCAATCTGTTGCCGTCACGGACCAGCGATATCCCGATCAACGCCATTTCGCCGGCATATTTGACCGCATTGTCGACGACGTTGGTCAGCATGATTTCGAGATCGTGAGGCGACGCTATGAGCCAGGCGTCGCCCTCAAGCGGGGTCAGCGATAGACGCTCGGGCTCGCCGATCGAGCCGCTGTTGATGAGATCCATCAATTTCTCGCTTACGAACGCACCGATCTCGATCCGACGTTCGCCGGTCGGCGCGCGTGGCTCCTCCGCACGCGCCAAATCCATGAGCTGATTCACGAGCCGGGTCGCCCTCGTCAGGCCGAAGCGGACATTCGCCATCCGTTTCTGGTCCTGTTCCGATAGGCCCGCCCAATCCCCCGCATCGATCTGCGTCCGAATGGCCGTCAACGGCGTACGCAGCTCATGAGCGGCATCACGAACGAAGCGGCGCTCAAAAGCAACTGACGCTCTCACCCGATCAAGCATTCGGTTTACCGCGGTGAGAACCGGCCGAACCTCGCTCAAAGCTGCGTCATCATCGATGGACGCCGCACTATAGGGCGACAACTCACCTATCTTACGGGCCCATGTTTCGAGCGGCTTCAACAGACGCGACACGAAAATGAATGTCAGAATCGTGCCAAGCGCGGCGGCGCCGGCCAACGGGACCATGACGCTTTTCAGGGTCGCGCCAATCGTCGAATTGACTTCGTGCCGCCGTATTCCAACGATAATTTGGTCGCCATCCTTCGAGTCGATTTTGCTCAGGGCTTTCCAGCGATCATTACCGATCATGACGTTGTGGATTCCCTCCCGGACGGCAAGCGGGGCTGCCGGCGCCGTGGAGGATCGGAAGACTACGGTTTGATTGTGCGTGACCTGCACGAGATGGTCCTCGAAGTCATGAGGCGAAATTCCCCTGGGGAGGTCACGCTTGTCGATTGTCTCCGGCGTGTGAACGGCCGGAAGCGATTTTAACGATTGGTCGGAGTTTCGCTCGATCGAATCAACAAGAGAACCGACGGAGATAGCAAACTGGGCAAGCTCGACTTCGTAACCTTCCTCGATCTCGTGGCGAAGATGCACGCCGCCAACAGAGAAGATCGCGACCCAGGTCAACACCTGGACGGCACCGATGGCGACGACCAGCCGGGAGCGGAGCGAGTTAAGCATCACGATTTCTCCACGACATAGCCAAGCCCTCGAATCGTGCGGATGAAGTCCGATCCGAGCTTGCGACGAAGCTGATAGATATAGACTTCCAACGTATTGCTTTCCACGCCATCCGCCCAACCATACAAAGTGTCTTCGAGCTGACGCTTGGACTGCACGCGTCCGGCATTCTCCATCAAATGCAGCAGAAGCGCGAATTCCTTTGCCGAAAGCTGCACGGGCTTTTCCTTAAGCGTAACCCGGCTTGATGCCGGCTCGAGAACGACATCCCCGATATTGATCCTTGCTTCCTTGCGGCCATGGAGCCGGCGCTGCAAAGACCGCAGCCGCGCTTTCAGTTCTTCCATGTCGAAGGGCTTAACGAGATAGTCGTCGGCCCCGCTGTCGAGCCCTACGACCCTATCGTCGATTCCGTCCCGCGCCGTCAGAATCAACACCGCCGTGGGTTTGCCGGTCCGGCGCAATCCGGCCAGCACATCGAGACCCGTTAAGTCCGGCAAGCCCAGATCGAGAATGGCCAGGTCATAGTCGTTGACCTCGACAGCATGGATGGCGGACTGACCATCCTCCACCCAATCGGCGCTGTATCCCTCGCGCGTCAATCCGGCGACCAACCCGTCGCCGATCAGCGGATCGTCTTCAACAATCAGGAGACGCACTCTCTGCTCCCAAATAGAGGGATTCCAAGGGCCTATTGTCCGCGATGATAGTTGCGAATCTTAAGCATGGCTTAAATCCGAGATCAATTCGATGCGTGGCCTTAAGGTCCATTTAAGTTTGGCGTTCTAGGCCTTGCCGTATTCCGGATGTCGTAATGGCTGTGGGGGCCCATTCTATTTCCTGCGCCGAAGCAGCCTCTTCCTACCGCGACACCAGTCATCAGGGGATCGCTGTCTTGCGTTCTAAGATTGCGTATATAGGGCTCGCCTGCGCCATCATGACGGTCTCTTCGTGCCGTCACGTGCCGTCGGCGCCCATCGATCCGGCCAGGAATGCCCAGCGTCTTGAGGCGCGATCGCTCGACGATCCGTCGGTGGCGCAAGCTCTTGCATCTTACGGCCTGTCGAACCCGGAGGACGGGACATGGTCGCTCGATCAACTGACGGTCGCGGCTTGGGCCCTCAGACCCGCCGTCGCCGTCGCCCGGTCCGAGGTCGCGGCTGCGACGGCGAACATCGCGGTGCAGGGCAAGCGGCCCAATCCGACATTATCCCTCGGCCCCGAGCGCGTATTCAGCGGTGCGGGCGGGGTTAACCCTTGGGTCCTTGCCACCGCGATGGCGTTTCCGATCGAAACAGCCGGCAAACGGCAGATTCGCCGGCAACGCGCGGTCGCATCGGAACTTGCCGCCGAATGGCAACTTGGCCAGACCCTCTGGACGGTACGGGCGAACGTCCGAAACGCGCTGCTGGTCCGGGATTTCGCCGCACGAGCGGTGGATCTCGACGGCAAAGAGGCGTCGCTCCGCTCCGACTATCGCAACTGGATCGATACGAGGATCAAGTTCGGGGCGGCGACCACACAGGATCGATTGCTCGCCAATCAATCCCTCGCCGATGTCCAAAGTCGCCTGGGGCGCGATCAGGCCGATCTCGCCGCTGCGTCGGCGGATCTTGCGGCGGCCTTGGGCGTAGGATCCAACACAATAGAAGGTGTCATGCCTGTCTACCCGGCGATCGAGCAGATATCGGCCGCCCATCTTCCTGATCTGGCCGCCGCGAAGGAAGCGGCGGTCGTTAATCGAGCGGATGTCCGGCGGGCACTCGCGGAATATGACGTCGCGGAGCAGGATCTGAAGGCTGCCGTAGCGAAGCAATATCCGAACATCGGCTTTGGGCCCGGCTATTTGTTCGACCAGGGGGAGCACAAGATCACGCTCAACGTCGATATTCCCGTACCTCTTTTCGACAACGGGAGCGCGGCAATCGATGCGGCGATCGCCGCTCGGAAGGTCGCCGCGGCAAAATTCGACGAAATCCAGGCAAGCGCTCTCGCCGCCGTCGATTCGAGCTACGCCCGGTACAAGGCCACGCTTAGGGCCCTCGCCGCGGCGACGAATGCGGAAAAAGAAGCTCAACGAAACGCCGACGCCGCTCAGCGCCTCATGAATGCGGGCGGCGGCGACAAAGGCAGCTTACTCACCGCCCAGATCGACCTCGTGACGCGGCAGCGAAATGCGCTCGATGCCCGCCGTGCCGTGCTCGATGCGATAACCGCGATGGAAAACGGTGTCGAACGACCGATCTTTCCCGCTTCCTCTCTGCAACCCGTCGGCGCAGCCGCTGACTCGACCGGAAAGTCCAAGCCGTGACTCGCCATGCTCTTCACAAGCTGATCGTTTTTGCCTGCATCCTCACGCTTGCCGGTTGCGGCAAGGAAGAGGCCGCGTCGCCCGACCAGGCCGCCGACGGCGGCGACCAGGCCGAAGCAATCGGCGTCATCCTCGATGCCGACCAGCA
Organism: uncultured Alphaproteobacteria bacterium; assembly: GCA_963732795.1. Classification (GTDB taxonomy): domain Bacteria; phylum Pseudomonadota; class Alphaproteobacteria; order CAVTAV01; family CAVTAV01; genus CAVTAV01. The sequence goes on from CAVTAV010000004.1 coordinate 92,576, forward strand.
GTCTAAGCTCGGCGTCACGGTTGCACCGGTCCAAGCCGCGCAGTACCAACAAACAATCGACGGCCAGGGAACGGTGGTCGATATCCAGGCCATCGCCCAGTCCATCGCCGATCTTACAACGGCAGAAGCGGCCGTCACGGCGAGCGAGGCGGCTCTCAAGCGAGCCGCGGGCCTGTTCAAAGCCGACACATCGATCTCCAAGGAAACTCTCGAAGCGGCCCGTCGTCAGTCGGTCGCGGACGAGGCGAGCCTCGCTCTCGCCAAGACAAAGGCATCGATCGCCTATGGTTCGGAAGCGCCTTGGCTCAAATCGAAACGTCGATCGGCGATCATGAAACGCCTGACCTCAGGTGCATCGGTCATCGTTCAGGCGAGTTTTCCGTCTGGTCTGTCCGGTGGCACACCGTCGACCGTTGCGATCCGTAAAGTGGGCGAGCCGGTGACGGGCTCGTCGCGGCAGGCGACCGATGTTTGGGCCGGCCCAGCGGACCCCTCGGTTCCCGGGCCGACCTTGTTCGGCTATGTCCAAGACGCCAGGGGCCTCGCTAGGGGCGACCATGTGATCGCGTCGATCGCCGCGGGCGCGCCGGAAAACGGCGTGGTCGTTCCGGCCTCTGCCGTGGTGATCGCCGGCGGTCAGTCATGGTGCTACTCGGTCGCAGACGGCGATCACTTCACGCGGGTGCCTGTCGATATGAACCGACCCGAGGGCGGCGGCTATTTCCAGAACTCGGCGGACCTCAAATCCGGAACCTCGATCGTTGTCAACGGCGCCGGCCTGCTTCTCGCTCGCGAGACCGGCGGCGGCGAAGAAGAAGACTAAGCCGCTATGGAATGGCTCGTATCGCTTTGTGTTCGCCGTCGTGGCGTCGTTGCCGCTCTAGCGGCGATCCTGCTTGCCGTCGGCATTTGGGATGCGCGGGACACGCCGCTTGACGTATTCCCGGATTTCGTTCCCCCCCAGGTCTCCATCCAGACCGAGGCACCGGGTTTCACCCCGAGCCAGGTCGAGCAGCTCGTCACCCGGCGGATAGAAGCCGCAGTGAACGGCGCGCCCGCGCTGGACCGGATGCAATCAGAGTCGATCCCGGGCCTGTCCGTCGTCACCATGTTCTTTTCCGACGGAACCGACCCGAATCGCGCCCATCAGGATATCGCCGAACGGCTCCAACGCGTGGCGGGAGATCTTCCTCAAGGCGTCCATGCGCCTCAGCTATCGCCACTCGTCTCGAGCACGATGGACCTTTTGAAAATCGGCCTCGTCTCCGACAAGCTCTCGCCCTATGAAATGCGGGATCTCGCCGACTGGACCTTAAAGCCTTTGATCCTCGGCGTGCCGGGCGTGGCGCGAGTGAACGTGTTTGGGGGAGAAGTACGTCAAATACACGTCATCCCCAAGCTGGATGTGCTTTCGGCCTATGGACTGACCCTCACCGAGCTCGGCGATGCCGTGCGATCGGCGACGGCCCTGCGCGGTGGCGGATTCATCGACTTTAAGGCTCAACGCATATTGATCGAATCCCCCGTGCCGAAGCCCGATCCGAAGACGATCGGCGACGCGGTCGTGACTGTTCGGAACAATGTGCCGATCAAAGTAAGCGATCTCGCGACCGTGAAGGTCGGCCCCGCCCTCAAATCGGGCGACTCCGTCATCATGGGCAAGCCCGGCATTCTGCTTACCATCTCAAGCCAGTACGGCGCCAACACCATGGACACGACGCGGCGGCTGGAAACGGCCCTGCACCAAATCTTCCCGCGCCTCGAAGCAGAAGGCATCACGGTCTATCCGGCGATGCACCGGCCGGCGAACTTCATCGAGCGGGCCCTCAGCGACTTGCGCGACGCTCTGGCGGTGGCGGCGATCCTAATCATCCTTATCCTTCTCGCCTTCCTTCGGGATCTCCGTTCGGCATTCATCTCCTTCATCACCATTCCTTTGTCGTTGCTCGCCGCCGTCGTGGTAATGAAGCATCTCGGACACACGCTGAACATGATGACCATCGGCGGCCTCGCGGTCGCGATCGGCGTGCTCGTGGACGACGCGATCATCGACATCGAAAACATCATGCGCCGTCTGAGCTTGAACGCGGCTTCGCCCGAGCCTCTGCCCCGACTCGAAGTCGTACGACGGGCCTCACTGGAGATTCGGTCGCCCGTCCTGTTTGCGACCCTTGCGGTTATTGTCGCCTTTATCCCGGTTTACCTGATGTCCGGGATTCAAGGCCGGTTCATCGGCCCGTTGGCGCTCTCTTTCATGCTCGCGGTCGTTGCCTCGCTGATCGTCGCTCTGACGGTAACCCCGGCGCTGTGCGCGCTGCTGCTGTCGAAACGCGACACCCATGCGGATTCCCGTTGGATTGTCGGATTGAAGCGATTTCAGACGGGGGTGATCAACGCGATCGCGGGAAGGCTGGTGCCGGTGGGCCTGGTTCTGGGCGCCGCCTTTATAGGAGCATTGGTCTGGTTGCCCTCGCTCGGCGGACAATTCATGCCGGACTTCCGCGAGGGTCATTTCGTCGTTCAGACCTCCAGCGCGGTTCCGGGAACCTCATTCGACGAGATGATGGCGCTCGGCGAACGGATCAGCAAAGAATTGCTCGCGCTGCCATACGTTAAGACCGCCGAGCAGCAAGTTGGACGGGCCGAGCTCGGCGAGGACACCTGGGGCCCGAACCGCAGCGAATTTCATGTCGAACTCAAGCCTGACGCGGTGATCAATCAGAAAGCCGCGGAGGATGCGATCCGCAATATCGTCGATTCCTATCCCGGCCTTCATACGGAAGTCGTGACCTTCCTCGGCGACCGCTTCAGCGAGAGCCTGACCGGCGAGACCGCCGATGTCGTGGTCAACGTCTTCGGCGACGACCTCGACACGCTGGACCGGACCGGCGCCCGCGTAGCCTCGGTCCTCGGCAAGGTCCCCGGCGTCGTGGATCTGCAATACGAGCATCAGGCCGCGTCGCCTCAGATCATGATCCGGCCGATCCCCTCGGCGATGGCGGAATACGGCGTAAAGCGCGGCGATCTGCTCGACGTGGTGCAGACGAGCTTCGCTGGAATGACGGTCGGACAGAGCTTCGAAGGCAAGAGAACGGTCGATGTTGTGCTGATTTTGCCAGCGAACGAGCGCAATAGGCCTGAAACAATCGGCCGATTGACGGTGGATAGCGCAAGCGGCCCTGTTCCGCTCTCCCAAGTCGCCCAAATCGTGCCGGCCGTGGGGCGCTCGACCGTGCGGCATCTCGACGGCCAACGGCGCGCCGTCATTACCTTCAACGTCTCCGGCCGGAACATTCAGGATGTCGTCTCGGACGCCCAGAAACGGATCGACGCACTCGGCACCCTGCCGGGCGGCACATTCGTCCGGTTCGCCGGCGTCGCGGAGGCCCAGCACGAGGCGCAGCTTGAGATGACGGTCTATTCCTCCATCGCGCTGGTCTCCGTGATCCTGATTCTATTCATGTGCTTCCGGCGGCGCGCCTATCCCTTGCTTGTCCTCGCCAATCTGCCGTTCAGCATGATCGGCAGCATTCTGGCGGTGGGACTGACCGGCATCGGCCTCTCGATCGGGACATTGGTGGGCTTGGTGACCGTGTTCGGCATCAGCTCGCGAAACGCCATCCTTCTCTTTGCCCATTACGAACATCTCACCGACGTCGAGGGCGAAAGCTGGACGCATGAGACTGTGCTGAGGGGCGCGCGCGAGCGGCTGGTCCCCATTCTGATGACCGCACTCGTGACCGGGCTCGGCCTCGCGCCGCTGATCGTGGGGCTTGGGCATGCCGGCTACGAAATCGAGGGCCCGATGGCGATCACCGTGCTCGGCGGCCTGGTCAGCTCGACCATCCTCAACCTTCTCGTCATGCCGGCCCTCGCCGAGCGGTTTGCATAAGTCTCAAGCGTCGATTTCGGAGTCGTTGAGCGCTATACACAGCGTTTTGCGATTCTTCCGCTCTTTTCGAAAGGTTTGAGATGCCGAAAGTCCTGGTTTTGTATTATTCGAGCTACGGTCATATCGAGACGATGGCCGAGGCGGTTGCGGAGGGTGCGCGGTCGGCCGGCGCAACGGTCGATATCAAGCGTGTGCCCGAGACGGCGCCGGAAGAGGTCGCCAAGGCCGCGTTCTTCAAGCTCGACCAGAAGGCCCCGGTCGCCAAGATCGACGATCTCGCGGATTACGACGCCATCGTCATCGGCACGGGCACGCGGTTCGGCCGGATTTCGTCCCAGATGGCGAGCTTTCTCGACCAGGCGGGCGGTTTGTGGATGCGCGGGGCCTTGAACGGCAAGGTCGGGGCGGCCTTCACCGCCAGTGCGAGCCAGCATGGCGGCCAGGAGACGACGCTGTTTTCGATGATCACCAACCTGTTGCACTTCGGCATGGTGGTGGTCGGCCTGCCCTATAGCTTCCGCGGCCAGTTGGTGCTCGACGAGGTCGCCGGCGGCAGCCCCTACGGCGCGACCACCATCACGGCGAGCGACGGCTCGCGCCAGCCGACCCAGAACGAGCTCGACGGCGCGCGGCATCAAGGCGAGCTCGTCGCGCGGACGGCGCAGAAACTGTTCGGCTGACGTCGCAACGTCGCACCGCGAAGGGCGGTGGAGACAATCGGCCGAATGGGCTATAATGCCATTATTCGGGCAGCACCAATACCCGGACCAGCATGGGTAGGCGTCAGGCCGCGCGAAGCGCCGGAGGAGGCGGCTTTCGGGCGGTTTCAGGCCTGATCTGTTAGTAGCAATACCATTACTAAGTTTCGTCTGTTCGCGGTCTTTCGAGTCCTGATAGAAGCACCCCTGCAAAGCGGCGTTTCACGGCTTCCCGCGCCGATGGCGTCCGTCGCAGGCGTGACGATCGACCAGAAAAATGCGGGCGAAACGTGGGGCATTTGTCTGAATTTTCGTTGAGAGGAGAGGTGATGAGCCACCGCAGCCTGGAGGATTTGCTGAACAAGGTCGGCAATCCAGTGAAATATTTGCGCAACCTGCAGACCGGACCGAATGTCTATCCCGGCGTTCCTCCCGAATTCACCAACTGGCGGGACGAGCAGCAGGCCTGGCAAGAGACCTGCGTGCTGTTCAACCAGTCCTATCACATGGCGGAGCTTCTGGTCGAAGGCCCCGATGCCCTTAAGCTTCTGACCAAGCTCGGCATCAACTCATTCAAGAATTTCGCGGTCGACAAGGCCAAGCAGTTCGTCCCCGCGAGCTATGACGGCTACATCATCGGCGACGTCATCCTGTTTTACCTCGCGCCGAACAGCTTCAATCTCGTAGGCCGTATCCCGGTGATGAACTGGGTGGCGTTCCACGCCGAGACCGGCAAGTACAATGTGAAGCTGACCCTGGACCAGCGCTCGGCCGCGCGGCCCGATCCGTTCAACCGGACCAACTACCGGTTCCAGATCCAGGGCCCGAACGCGATGAAGGTCATGGAGAAGGTTCTCGGCAAAGCCCCGCCGGATCTCAAATTCTTCAACATGTGCTGGATGAAGATCGCGGGCCGCAATGTACGCGCGCTGCGTCACGGTATGGCCGGCCAGCCCGGTTTCGAGCTTTTCGGCCCTTACGGCGAAGGCGAGATCGTGCGTGAGGCCCTGGTCGCGGCCGGCAAGAAGTTCGGCCTGCATCAGGTCGGCGGCCGCGCCTATTCGTCCAACACGCTGGAGTCGGGCTGGATTCCCTCCCCGCTCCCGGCGATCTATACCGGCCGGAAGATGAAGGCCTATCGCCAATGGCTCCCTGAAAACGGCTATGAGGCCAACGCCTCGATCGGCGGCAGCCTGGTCTCCGACAAAATCGAGGACTACTACCTGAGCCCATGGGATGTCGGCTACGGCCCGATCGTGAAGTTCGACCACGACTTTATCGGCCGCGACGCCCTGGAGAAAATGGCCAAGAAGCCGCACCGTCAGAAAGTGACGCTCGCCCTCGAGACCGACGATGTCCTCAAGGCGATCGGCAGCCAGCTTAAGAAGGGCAAGCGGGCCAAATTCATGGAGTTCCCGTCGGCGGTCTATTCCATGCACCCCTATGACAAGGTGACGGTGAAGGGCAAGACGGTCGGTCTTTCGACCTGGGTCGGCTACAGCTCGAACGAGCGCCGGATGCTGACCCTGGCGATCCTGGACGCCCAACATGCCGAGCCCGGCACCGAAGTGACCTTCGTCTGGGGCGAGGAACGCGGCGGAACCAAGAAATCGACGGTGGAAAATCACGCCCAGTTCGAAATCAAGGCGATCGTCAGCCCGGTTCCTTATGCCGAGGTCGCACGGAAGGTATATCGGAAATAGCATCTCCCGTTAGTATGAGTTATAGTGTTCTCCATAATAGGGTGGGGAAACATGACTCTGACGTCGCAGCGGGCAGAACTTTCGAAGTTCCTGAAGAACTGCCGCGCACGCGTGCTTCCCACCGATGTCGGGCTGCCGGAACCTGACCGGCGCCGGACATCGGGGTTGCGCCGGGAGGATGTCGCTGCCCTCGCCGGCGTAAGCGTCACCTGGTATACGTGGCTCGAGCAAGGCCGCGACGTTCACGTCTCGGCCAATGTCTTGGAGCGCATCAGCGCCACGCTGCGCCTCTCCGACGAAGAACGGGACTATCTTTTCACCCTCGCACAGAACCGGCCGCCGCCGCTGACGCCGGGCCGCACGGCGGATGTCACGCCCGCGGTTCAACGCATGATCGACGCGCTCGACGTGCCAGCGATCACGATGAACATGCGATGGGACGTGCTGGCATGGAATGCCCTGGTCACTAAAGTGTTCCGGGATTACGAAGCGCGGCCGCCCGAGCAGCGCAATCTCCTGCGCATCCTGTTCACGAACCCGCAGTATCAGGTTGATCCGGAGGAATATCTGGAAATGGCCCGCCGGGTCGTCGCCAAGCTCAGGGTCGATTACAGCAAATCGAGTGCCGATCCCGAATTCGAGGCGCTGATCGAGGAGCTGAACGAAGTCTCACCCATGTTCCGGCGGGCCTGGAAGAGCCCGGAGGTCATGGGCCACTCCCACGGCATCAATATCGTGCGTCATGCCAAGCTCGGTCGGCTCTCCTTCGAGCACACCTCTTACGTGCCGGAGGGCCACCCGACGCTCCGGGTCGTGATCTTCATTCCGGGCGACGCCGAGAGCGAGGCCAAGCTCGACAAGCTCCGGGACGGCGGCGCCAAGGGCCGTCCCGCGCGCCAATCCGTCTGAGACCCGGCCAGCAGATACCGGTCACGCGCCGAAACGCTCACGCCACTGATCAAAAAGAAAAGTGGGACTGAGGCCGAGGCCACAGTCCCACGTCAGTGTCAAGGAGGCCTATGCCTCTCAGGTATGCCTCTCTCTTAGAAGTTCCGCTTCACGGTGACCATCCAAGTACGCGGCATGCCTGGCACGCCCGTAACGACGCCAACGGACGCGGAGGCATCGCTCACCGACTGCCAGTAGAACTTGTCGAACAGGTTCTTAAGCTCAAGCGAGGCCTCCCAATCGTCGTTCGTCGTCTTAAACGACAGCCGCGCATTTCCGATAAAATAGGCCGGAACGATCGACCAGGACGTATTCTCCGACGTGGTGTAGAGCTTGCCCTGGTAGGAGCCGTCGAACCGGGCCGAAATCGTGCCGGGCTTGATGTCGTAGTCGTACTGGACACCGATCGAGTAGGTCAGTTTCGGTGTGTACGGCGTGATGCCGCTGGCCGGGATCGAGCTGCCGTTGAGGAAGCCGCCCGTCGACGGGCTGGTATATTTGAAGTCGAGATAGCTGACGGTACCGTCGATCGACAGGCCGTCGGTCGGGTAGATCGACGTCTCGAGTTCCACGCCCTTCACATGGGCTGAACCGATATTCTCCGGCCGCAAGCACGGGAACGGCAGGGATGAATCCGGACACACCAGCTTGGTCAGAACGATGTCCTTGTACTGATTGTAGAAGGCAGCGCCGTTCACCCGCATGACCCGGTCGAACAGGTCGGCCTTGAAGCCGACCTCGTAGGTCCTAAGCGTCTCCGGATCGAAGGCGTGGCGCTGGTCCGCCACGAACGGACGCGGGTTCACGCCGCCGGCCTTGAAGCCGGTCGAAATGGAGGCGTAGGTCATAAACTGGTCGGTCCATTGGTAGTTCACGACACCACGGTAGTCCACGCGATTGCCCGAGTAGGTGGACGCAATACCGAACAGGCCGGCAAGAGCGCAGTTCGGCTGCGACAAAATTCCACCACTCGGGTCGACGAAACAACTATAGCCGTCGGGGATCGTGCCATCGGGATTGGACCGGTAGTACGTGTAGGTCTTCGAGTCGCTCGTCCATCGCAAGCCGCCGGTCAGGCTGAGCTTCATGGTCGGGTGCAATGTCACGGTGCCATAAACGGCCTTGGTTGTGCTGGGCGTCGTATCCGGCCCGTGGATGAAGTCGATCGCGGGAACGACATAGTTCAGGTCGACGCGTGCATTATATTCACCGTCTTGGTGCATGTAGAAACCGCCCACAGTGCCCTCAATCAGGCCACTGGCGGAATTGAAATTGAGGCGGAGTTCATGCGTCCAGGCAGTGTGCGAAAGCCGGTTGTCCAGTTGCGCCACAGGAATCGGCGTGCCGTCCTGGTCCTGCCCGAATTTCGAAGTGTAGGCGCGGTACGAACCGATATAAGTCAGTTTGAAGCTGTCATTTATCGTGTAGTCGATGTGGCCCTGAATGCCCCAACCGTTGAAATCGGTTATCGGCAGCGCGAAATACGGCTTGAAAGGCGCTTGGACGGTCGGCGTCATCCCATCTTGGAAGGTGGAATAGCTGACGAAACGCGGATCGATCCCCGCCGGAAGCGTCCGGCCCGTGTCGCAACCATACGGCCCGGCAGGGACGAAGTGACAGTCGAGCGGGATCGGGTTCCCGTCCTTTCCTGCCAACATCGGGTTGCCGAAAACGTCGACAGCCGGATAGGGAACGGAGGGATCGAACGGCTGGGCCGGCTGGCCCGCCGCGATCACTACGACGGGGAGAGAATCCGCACGCTGGCGGCTGTAATCGCCGGTAAAATAGACTTCCAGCTTGCTGTTCGGGTTCCAGTCAAGCGCGAGGCGGGCTCCCATGTCGTTCTGGCTGCCCTGCTTCTGGTATCCCTCGTTAATGTCGCTCCAGCCTCGGCCATTGCTGGCGAGCACGTTGGAGTTGGGATGAGTGTTGCCATAGTCGAGAACCGTCACATAACCGTCGTGGCTGCGCGACATGCCCGAAACGCGAACGGCGAGAGTGTCGGATAGTCCGACGTCAGCCATGCCGCGGACATCGAGACCGTTGTAGGAACCATAACCAAAGCTGAGCGAACCGGAACCGTCGCCCCTGGGCTTCTGCGAAAACAGCTTGATAGCCCCGCCGATTGCGTTCTTGCCGGCCAGTGTGCCTTGCGGACCGCGCAGGATTTCGACGCGATCGAGGTCCATCAGCTCCAAGAGCGAACTCGAAAGGGTCGGGATGTAGACGTCGTCGACATAGACGCCGACGCCCGGGTCGAGCGCGTAGTCGAAGTCGGTCTGGCCGACGCCGCGAATGAAGGCGACGAGGCCCGCGCCGCCGTTCTGCGGCTGCGGCTTCAACGTCACGTTCGGCGCCTGGGCCGCAAGCTGGTAGATGCTTGTGTCACCGCGCTTCTCGATCATTGCGGCGTTCACGGCCGTGATGGCGATCGGTGTGTTTTGAACATTTTCGCTACGGAACTCTGCCGTGACCGTCACTTCAGGAAGCGCAGAGTTCGAAGACTTAGACGCGGTTGTCTGCTCGGCCGCCGACGCTAAGCCCGACGCTACCACGAGGGCGGTGACGGAGCACGCAAGGACTCGGGACTGGTGTCCGATCTTAGGAAATTTCATGTGGTTTCCCCCGGTTATAGCCAGCCATCGCAACCCTTTTGCGAAGGCTGATTCCAGCTTGCCGCGCCCATTATTCGAAGACGCTATTGGCGCGGATCGGACGCGATTATGCGAAGGCTCTGGGCCGACAGCCAGCTAACCATTTCTCATATTATTGTTACTAATAGAATGATTGATTTAACAATGATATGTGCAGCTAAAATTCACCCGCTACCCTTGGGGCAAAAAAAGTGGGACTGAGGCCGAAGCCGCAGTCCCACACGAGAATGCTAGGAGGGGGGCTGCCCCTCCTAGGGAGGTACCTTAGAAGTTGCGCTTCACGGTCACGGCCCAGGTGCGCGGCATGCCGGGCTGAGCGGTGATCAGGCCAAGAGACTTGGTGACGTCGGACTTGGTCAGATAGTAGTACTTGTTGAAGACGTTTTCGACTTCAAGCGCCATCTGCCACTTGTCGTCAGGCCCATTGTAGGTGATCCGGGCATTGCCCAGGAAGTGGCCAGCGGTCCGGCTCTCGGGCGTATTGAACGCTTCTGTGTAGATATGGGACTGGTAGGATCCATCGAAGCGGAAGCTGACCTTACCCTTGTCCATGATGGGCACGTCGTACTGGGCGCCGAAGCTGTAGGTGAGTTCCGGCGTGAACGGCGTGATCGCAGACAGAGACAGACCCGAAGCGCCCGTGTCCTTGTACTGGAAGTCGAGAAGGCTGATCGATCCATCGATCGAGAAGTTGTCGGTCGGATAGAACGTCGTCTCGAATTCAGCACCCTTCACATGCGCCTTACCGATATTTCTCGGCTGGATGCAAGGCGACGACGGACAGGCCGACAACGTCAGGATGATGTTGCTATAGACGTTGTAGAACAGTGCGCCGTTAAGTCGCAGGCGTCGGTCGAAAAGATCGGACTTGAAACCAACCTCATAAGTCGTCAGCGTCTCCGGATCGAATGACCTCAGCTGGTTACAGGGAGCCGACGGGATCACGTTCCCGCTGGAGTCCACCTGCACCGGCGGGCACGGGCCAGCCGAAGGACCGAAGAACGGACGCGGGTTCACGCCACCGCCTTTGTAACCGGTCGAAACCGAGGCGTAGGCCATGATGGCGTCCGTAAACTGATAGTTGGTGACCGCACGCCAATCCCACCGGCTGCCTTTGAAGGTATCCGAGATTCCATAGAGGCCGGTCAACAAGCAGTTCGGCGTGTTGCCGACGCCGGTCGGGCCAGCCGTCGGGGCACCCAGGAAGAATTCGCAGGCCGGGACGCCGGGAACAAAGAGATTGTCGGCCTCTCTGAACGGCACCGTGCCATCCGGGTTCGACCGGTAGTAGGTGTAGGTCTTCTTATCCCTCGAATAACGGACACCACCGCTGATGCTCCAGCGGTCCGTAATGTGGAAGGTGGTATTCAAGAAGGCCGCCTTGGACGTGGAAGGTGTGGTATCCGGCCCGTGGATGAAGTCGATGCCGGCATAGTTGAGGTCCACACGCGCATTCAGAGTACCACCCTGCTCGAACCAGAAGCCGCCCAAGGTGTACTCAAACTTGTTGTCGAAGAAGTCGCCGTTCAGCCGGACTTCCTGGCTCCAGGCATGGTGGTGCAAGGTCTGGTTCAACTGCGCCTCAGGGACCGGCGAGTCGTCCTGATCCATACCCCAGGTGGAGATGTAATGGCGGAGGGACGAAATCCAGGTCAACTGCAGCGAGTCCGTGAAGTTGTACTGGACGTTGGCCATAAAGCCATAGCCGTCGTAATCGTTGCCCGGGATAGCCGCATAGGGCTTGTACGGGGCCTGTTGCGTCGGTGTCATGGCATCGAGGAAGTTCGAATAGTTGATGAACTTCGCATTATAACCAGCCGGCGTCGTGTCGCAGCTGTTGGGGCCAAAAGGCACGAAGCGGCAATCGATGGGAATCGGATTGCCGTTCAAGCCTTGAAGCCAGGCACCGCCATTGGCATTCGTACCCGCCTTGACGTTGGCTGCAATCGTCGATGTCGACGGCAGTGCGTCCACGCCCGCCAACAGCACTTCAGCACCGGAGTCATTCCTCTCGCGGGTGTAGTCGGCGCTGAAATTGACTTCCAACTTGTCGTTCGGAAGCCAGCGCAGAGCCATTCGCGCGGCCGAGATGCTTTCGCCGCCCAGCGTGGCGAGAATGCCGGGGTTCTTGCCGGAGGCGTTGTTGCTCGGCACGTTTGAGCCCGGGTGGGTCAGGCCGTAATCCAGCACGGTCACATACCCGTTATGGCTCTTGGTCATGCCGGAGACACGGGCGAACAGATCGTCCGTGATGGCGAAGTCGGCAACGCCGCGAACGCCGATCCGACGGAAGGAACCGTAGGTCGCCTGGACCGATCCCGATCCATCTCCTTTCGGCTTGGCCGAGAAGACCTTGATGGCGCCGCCGATGGAGTTCTTACCCGCCAGTGTACCCTGCGGGCCGCGCAGAATTTCCACGCGATCCAGGTCCATCAGCTCCAGGAGCGAACTGGAAAGGGTCGGGATGTAGACGTCATCGACATAGATGCCGACGCCCGGTTCCAAGGCATAGTTGAAGTCGGTCTGGCCGATGCCGCGGATAAAGGCGACGAGGCCGATTCCGTTGCCTTGCGGCTGGGGCGTCAAGGTCACGTTCGGCGCTTGGTTAGCAAGCTGATAGATGTTCGTCTGACCACGCGCCTCGATCATCGCGGCATTGACGGCCGTGACGGCGATCGGCGTGGCCTGCACGTTCTCGGCGCGGAACTGAGACGTGATGATGACTTCCGGAAGCACGGAATTCGACAATTCGGCTGTTTGCTCGGCCGCCGACGCCATACCCGACGCCGCCGCAAGGGCGATGACGGAACACGCAAGGACACGCGACTGGTGTCCGATATTCGGAAATTTCATGTGGTTTCCCCCAATTACTGCCAGCCCTCGCGATTGGGAATGCGAAGGCCGATTCCAGTTCGTCCGCATCCATTTATTCGGAAGTGCGCTCTGACGCGGATCGCGGGGAATTATGCGGGGGCGTCGGCGTGCCGACTAGTTAACCGCTACTTCTATCATTGAGGGTACCAACATTTAATTCTACACGGAATAATTTATAAATGCAACGAAATTCGGCGCGGGCAGCCGAAATCGGCCGCGAAGGCGGCAAAACGGGAGATCTGCGCGAAAAAATTAGGACCAGAGTTCCTTGGTCGCGATCCGGGCGCCTTCGACGAGCGACTCGAATTTCGCCCACATCACGCTTGGGTGGACCCGCTGAAGCCCGGACCCCTGAGCGAAACCACAGTCCGTCCCGGCGATCACGTTTTCGCGACCGACCAGCTTGGCGAATCGCACGATCCGGTCGGCGACCAGACGCGGATGCTCGACCGTCACCGTGTGGTGGGTGATGACGCCCGGGATCAGGATCTTGCCGGCGGGCAATTTGGTCGTCTCCCAAACCCGCCACTCGTGCTCATGGCGCGGATTGGCCGCCTCGATCGAATAAGCGCCGGCGCGAACCGAAAGAATGTGCGGGATGAGAGCATCGAGTGGCGCGTCGGCGACATGGGGGACATGCCAACTGCCGAAACAGATGTGATAGCGGATGCGATCCTCAGGGATCCCTTCAAGCGCGCGGTTGGTCGCCTGCGACCCTTAGGTCCGCCCATTCGTGATAGCGCTCCGGACTCTGCTGAATCAGATTGTCGTACATATTCGCCAGGACGGCGTCGTCGACCTGCACCAGAAGGCCCGATTTGTGGATCGCCAGATATTCCTCGCGCAGCGCATCGGCGATCGCGAACACGAAGTCGTGCTCGTTGTCGTAATATTCGTTGATCGCTTCGAAGGCCGTGCTGGCGGGCGCGACCGCCGTGAGGAAGGCTTCCTCGACCTTCACGTTCTTGAGCGCAGCCTTGAAAGTCGAGATCACGTCCTGGATCGACTCATGATCGACATACTTGATCGGCCCAACGCAAGCTTCGACCGGTACGCCCTCAACGATATAGGGCATATCCTGAGCGATCGCGTCGTGGAAGCGCACGAGATCGCGGCCGAGCCAACGAACCTGACGCGTGTCGTCCGGCCGAACCTCGAAGCCGGTGATCCGGGCGAGGATGTAGTTCGCCCAGCTCGACTTGCCGAACTCGCCGTCGCTGACGATGTCGATCCCGACCTCGGCCTGCTTCTTGACCACATCGGCCACCGCCCCGACCAGCAGCTCCTTGAAGCGCTTGGGGTCCCTGTTGGCCGGCTCTCGGAACGTGCCGCCGGCCTCGACCAGGTCGTCCGGCCGGACCAGGCTGCCGACATGGGTGGTCAGGATTCTGTCTTCGCTGCGCTTCATGGCTTGGTTCTAGCTCCCCCTTGTTATGCCCGCCGAAGCAAGCACCATATGCACGTCTCGGTTGTTTTTCTAGGCGCTCTTTCGGGCTCCCCACAGCCGGTCGCTGGCGATCCGCGCCCCTTCCGCCATGGCGGCGAGCTTCATATAGACGATGTCGGGATCGATCGGGCCGAAACCGGCAAAGGTGCTGAAGCCGCAATCCGAGCCGGCCATGATGCGCTCGCGGCCGACGATATCAGCGAAACGGCAGAGCCGCTCGGCGACCAGTTGCGGATGCTCGACATAGTTCGAGGTCGAGCTGATCACGCCGGGAATGAGGATTTTGTCCTCCGGGATGGCCATGGTCTTGAACGCCGCCCATTCATGGGCATGACGGGCATTCGCCGCCTCGAACAGGATGCCCTGGGCCTTCACCTTGGCGACGACAGGGAAGAGCTTGTCCATCGCGATGTCGTGGTGATGCGGGCCCTCGTAATTGCCCCAGCACATATGCAGCCGGATGCTTTCGGGCGGCACGTTGCGCAGCGCATGGTTCAGCACCTCGACATGGCGCGCGGCAAGCTTCAAGTACTCCTCCTCGCTCCGCGTCTTGTACATGGTGTGGCGGCCCATGCCGAGATCGGGCGCGTCGATCTGGACCAGGATGCCGGCCTTGGTGATCTCCTCGTATTCGGCGCGCATGGCCTCGGCGACGGCTTCGAGATACTCGTCCTGGGTCTTGTAAAAGTCGTTCGGCTGAAAGAGCGCGATCACGCCGGGTGAGGCGGCATTGATGAAGGCTTCCGTCGGCTTCGATTCCGCGATCGCGGATTTGAGATTGGCGATGTCGGTGCGGGCCGGCTCGAGATTCTTCACCTTGATCTCGCCGACGCAGCGGGGCCGCTTGTATTTCGCCGTTGCGCCCGTATTGGCGAGCTTCTTCAGCAGATTGGGAAATTCGATCAAATCCAGGCCCGGCTCGCGGGGCGTGTCGCCGGCAAAGCCGGTGATGCGGTCCTTGATATAGGTCGCGTAGCTGATCTTGCTTTGCTCGCCGTCGCTGACCACGTCGATCCCGGCCTCGACCTGGCGCCGCACGACCTCGCGCACGCCGTCGGCGATCACCTTGCGGGTTTCCACCGTCTCCTCAAGCGTACCATTGTCGAGCGCGAACAGGATGTCGGACACCGCCTTCGAACGCGGCAGGCTGCCGACATGGGTGGTCAGGATTCTTTCCGTGCTGCCTTTCAACTGTCATCTCCCCGTCGAACTTTATTCATCATAATACGACCGCGCAGACGGCCGGGTCAGTGGGGTCGAAATGCGATGCAATTTCAACGAGCGAAATTGACACCGTATATCGAAGGTCATAGCATCCTGGGCGTCCCGTTCAACAGCAAATAGATTGATCGGGAACGGCAAAATAGGAAGCGAGGATAATGGCAACAGCAGCACGTAAATCGAAGGCGAAGGCGACCAAAGCGAAGGCCGCCAAGCCGAAAACCGTCGCGAAAGCGAACAAGCCGCGGACGGTGAAGGCGAAGGCCGCACCGGCGCGCCGTCGGAAGGCGACATCGGCGAAGCCAAAAGCGCCGAAGCTGCTGAAGGGCGGTCTGCCGCAACGGCTGCACCACAACGCCTATGTGACGAAAGATCAGGAAGCCAACCGCAAGTTCTACGAAGACCTGATCGGGCTGCCGCTGGTCGCGACCTGGACCGAGGCGGACGTTCTGTTCGGCAAGGAACGGGTCTACTGCCACACGTTCTACGGGCTCGGCGACGGCAGCGCGCTGGCGTTCTTCCAGTTCGCGAACCCGTCGGACCAGAAGGAATTCGGGCCGGAGATTGCGAGCTCGCCCTTCATTCACATCGCGCTCAAGTCCGACAAGCGGAACCAGGACGCGATCCATGAACGGCTGAAGAAGGCGGGCTACAAGGAGCCCAACATGTACATCCTGGAGCACGGCTATTGCCGCTCGCTCTATGTGGTGGACCCGAACGGGCTGATCCTGGAATTCACGGTCGACCACAAGGACGCCAAGAAGATCGACAAGGTCCGGCGCGCCTCGTCTCACGACGACCTCAAGCGCTGGCTCGGCGGCAATCACGACTCGAACAACATGTTCCGGTAAGCCGCCGCCCGACGATCTCGTTTCTAAACATCAGGCCCGTCGGAGATGTCTCCGGCGGGCCTTTTGTTTCTTCGTTCCACTGATCGGGTGGTCGACCTATCCCGGCGTCGGGCCCCGGGAGACACGGACCAGATCGTCCGGACGAATCCATTTCTTGAACGCCGCCTGGATGTCGGCGGGGCCGATCTCGATATAGTGGCGCGCCGCGATGGTCGGCTCGTCGAGCGGCAGATCGGCGGTGTGGCGGCCGATCATCCCGAGCGCGATCGAGGAGATGCTGGATTCGCCGAGCGGAAGCTGGCGCAGCATCAGCGCCTTGACCCGTTCGAGCTCGCCGTCGCCGACCGGCGCCGTTTGCATGTTCTTCAGCTCCTGGATGACGGCATCGGCGGCCTTGGTGACGTTCTCGGGATCGCAGGCATAGCTCACGAAATAGATGCTGCGCGTCTTGCCGGCCTGGAGATTGGAGCCGACCGAATAGACGAGGCCGCTGTTCTTCCGGAGGTCGATGGTCAGCCGGGTCGAATAGAACGAGCCGCCCAGCACGGCATTGCCGAGCTGCAATGCATAATAGTCCGGGTTCGACCGGGTGAAGGGCATCACTTCGGCGAGACTGACGCTGTCCTGGACGCGCCGGGCATCCGGGACGGCCGCTATGTCGGCCTTGTTCGCCGGGGCCGGCGGCAGCTCGGTGTTCGGCGTCGGGCCGCTCCGGGTCCAGCCGCCGAAATATTTCTCGATGACGGACTTGGCCATCTCCGGCGTGACCTTACCGATCACGACGATCGTGGTGAGATCCGGGCGGAACGCGCTTTGGTAATAGGCGTGGATGTCGTCCATGGTGAGGCTGTTGACCGTCTCGGGCGTGGTCTGGCGCTGGCTCGGATCGTCCATCGGAAACAGCGCCTCGATGAGCGCGCGCTGAGTCAGATAGCTTGGGCTCTTCAGCCGCGCCGCCGCGACCTGCGACAACTGGCGCTGGAAGACCTTGAAGGCCCGCTCGGGCAATGCCGGATGAAATTCGTTGTCGGCGAGCAACGCGACGCCGCGGTCGAAATCCTCCGAGAGCACGTTTACGCCGAAACTGGTGCCGGCATATTCGTTCGCGCCGATGTCGTCGAGCGCGGTCTGGAACGCGATCCGGTCGAGGTTCTTCGAGCCGAAGGAGAACATGCGCATCGAGAATCTGGCCGACGCCATCCTTGCCCTTGGGCTCCTGGACCACCGAGCGGTTCTTGATATGGCCGTAGACGCTGATCGTGTCGCTCACATCCTCGGGCTGAACGATCAGGGTGATGCCGTTCGGAAGCTCGCTCACCACAGGATGCAAGGTCGAGGCGGGCACGATCATCTTGCCGAGCGCCTTCTCCGCCCACTCCGGTAGCTTTGTCGGCTTCGCCTCACCGAGCGCGATGTTCTCCTGGCCGCCGAAGCCGGAAGGCGGCGCGGTCGGCTTGCCGGCGCCTTCCGGCAGCATCACGGCCGAATAGGCATGGTCGAGATCGAGATATTTCCGGGCGACCCGGTTCACGTCGGCGACCGTGACCTTCTCGATCCGCTCCAGATCCTCATCCGGCGTATCGAGGCCATAGACCGCGACCGCTTCGGCCCAGATCGAGGCGAGGCCCGAGATCGAATTCTTCTGGAACTCCGCCTGCCGCTTCTCCTGGCGCTTCGCGGCCTCGACCAGCTCGGGCGGCACGCCCTGCTCGATCGTCTTTTTCAGGATCGCGCGGATCTCGCCTTCGAGAGCCTTGGGATCGGCGCCTTGCGGGAACGACGCCTGGACATAGGCGAGACCCGCCTTCGGCAGGGGATCGAGACCGAAGCCGACGCCCAGCGCCTTGCCTTGCGGCACCAGCGCATAGAGATCGCCGCGCTGGCTGTCCAGCACGTCCGAGAGAACCTCGAGCGCCGGGAAATCGTCGCTATCGAGGCCGGGAACGCGCATGGCGATCATCTGGGTGCCGACCGGCCGGTCGGTCTTCATTTCGGTCGAGGTCGCCTTGACCGGCTGCAGCTCGACTTTGGGCCGCGGCGGCAGTTTCTTGCGCTTGAAGCCGGAGAACAGCGTCTTGACCTCGGCCATGGTCTTGTCGAGATCGAGGTCGCCGGCGACGATCAGGATCGCGTTGTTGGGCGCGTACCACGTGTCGTGGAACTTCCTCAGCATCTTGGCCGTCGTCTTGTCGAAGGACGGCCGCGTGCCAAGCGCGTCATGGTCGTAAGGCGTGCCGGCGAACATGGCGGCGCGCAGCTTGGAATAGAGCAGATAGCTCGGATTGGAGAGGTCGCCCGCGACTTCCTGCTCGATCGCGCCGCGCTCCTTGTCCCAGTCCTCCTTGGTATTGAGCGCGCCGTTCATGCGGGCCGCCTCGATATGAAGCGCGACGTCCAGATCTTCCGAGGGAACCGTGAACAGATATTGGGTCACGCTCTCGCGCGTATCGGCGTTGAAATTGCCGCCCATCAGGCTGCCGATATCGGCGAGCTGGTCGGCCGAAAGGCCCGGACTGCCGCGGAACATCATATGTTCCAGGGCGTGCGCCGTACCGGGGAAGCCGTCGGGCGCCTCGTCCGAGCCGACCAGATAGTTCATCGAGGTCGACACCACCGGCGCCAAGGTATTGCGCACCAGGATGACCCGCATCCCGTTGTCGAGGGTCGCGCGCAGGACGTCCGAGTCCGCTGCCCTGGCCGGCGCCAGCGCGGCCGACAGGCCTGCCGCAACGACCGCAATCGCCAAAAGTCTCGAAGCCAGTCGCATCATTCCGTGGCGGGCGGCGTCGTGAGCATGGGTGGTCATCTCTCGCGGATCCTCGCATTGCGGGAGTGGGTTCGCGGCCCAAAATAGCCGGTCCATTCGCAATTGAAACATTAAACCTTGGAAAGAAAGGGGTTCTGGCGCGTTAAACCTTGGAAAGAAAAGGCTTCTGGCATGTTCCGCGCCGTTCCGGTCGTCATCAAACCGTCCTGAACACGCCTTGGAGTGAACCGCAATGATGGTCCTGTGTTTGTAGCCATGCCCGATCGGCCCAATCTCGACGGCGAGACGTTACGCTACTGGGAGTCGCGCGGCCTGATCGGACGGCAAGTGAAGCTGCCCCAGCTTTGGCGGCAAATCCTTTATGCCTGGCTTGCCCGCTTTCATGTCGAGCCTGTTGCGGATTGGGCGGACGTCGGAACGATGATCGAACAAGCCGGCGGCACCATCCTCGAGCAACAGTCGCTCTATCGCGGCTATGCCGCCTATCTGACAGCCACGCGCTAGCGGCCGCTTCCCATCGGCATTAAGATCCTCGCCCGAACCGCCGGAGGAGGATGCGCCATGAACCGGATTGCCCGCGCTTCACTTGTCGGATTTGCCCTGAGTTTCGCCGCCATTCCCGCCTTGCATGCCGCGGATAGCGGGCTCTGGAAGGTCTATGACGACTATTTCCGAGGCGCGAAATATGTCGACCTCACCCATACGATCGCGCCGGATATTCCGGTCTGGTACGGCTTCGGCCCGTCGAAATTCTCGCCGGCGATCGATCCCAAGACCGGCAAGGCCTACACTTATGACAAGGACGGCTTCGAGGCGACCCATTACGATCTCTCGACCGACCAACTCGGCACCCAGCTTGACCCGCCGGCCCACTGGGCGCCGGAATATCCCTCGATCGACGAATTGCCGGCGAGCTACGCGATCCGGCCTCTGGTGGTCATCTCGATCGTCGATCAGGTGAAGAAGGACTTCGGCTATCAGATGAAGGTTGCCGACATCCGTGACTGGGAGAAGCGCAACGGCAAAATCCCGGAGGGCTCGGTCGTCTTCATCCGCTCGGATTGGTCCAAGACCTGGCCGGATCCGAAACTCGCGACATTGACGAAATTCCCGGGCGTAACCTTGGACGCCCTGAAATTCCTGCATGAGCAGCGGCATATCCTGATGCACGGCCACGAGCCTCTGGACACCGACACCACGCCGGATCTCGAAGGCGAGGCCTGGCTCATGCATCACGGCTACACCCAGGCGGAAGGCGTCGCCCATCTCGACAAGGTGCCGGAGAAGGGCTGCCTCGTCGCGATCGGCTATCCGAAATTCAAGGGCGGCACCGGCGGCTATGCGCGCTATGTCGCGATCTGCCCGAGCGACTGGAAATACGGCGTGAAGGTCGGCGACCATGATGCGCCGCTCCCCAAATCGGACAAGCCGTTGCATTGGGACGAAAAGAGCGGTACCCGCGTACGGTAATTTTCAAGCGCTGAAGGGAGGGGAATGATGAAACAGCCGTTGGCCGGTCAGGTCGCCATCGTAACGGGCGCAAGCCGCGGGTTCGGCCGGGCGATAGCGCTGGCCGTGGCGGGCGCCGGCGCCTCGGTCGGATTGCTCGGGCGGACCCAGGCTCAGCTCGACGCGGTGCGCGAGGAGATCGAGGCGGCGGGCGGCAAGGCGCTCGGCGGTCCCGACCGATGTCGGCGATCCGGGCCAGATCGACGCCGCGATCAAGACGGTCCGCGCGAAATTTGGCCCCATCCGGCTTCTCGTCAACAACGCCGGGCAGGCGGGCCCCTATGGCCCGATCGGCGATGTCGATGCCATGCGCTGGTGGCACGCCCAGGAGATTCACGTCCGCGCGCCGCTTCTCTTCATGGCGGGCGTGATCCCGGACATGCGCGCGGCGGGCGGCGGCCATATCATCAACATCTCGTCCAAAGCGGGGATGCGGAAGGAACCGAACCTTTCGTCCTATTCGATCGGCAAGGCGACCACGATCAACCTCACGGCCCATGTCGACGAGGAAAACCGGAAATACGGCATCCACGTCTTCGCGCTCCAGCCGGGCGACGCCGCAACCGATCTCGCGGATTCGACCCTCGCCGACCCCGACGCCCAGAAATGGATGCCGCAGATGCTCGAGATCCTCAGGCAATGGAAAGCCGAGTTCGGACCCTGGGCCGGTGCTTGAAAATTGCGGCCGGGTCTGCGTCGAGCTTCTGTCGGGTAATTACGACGCGATGTCGGGCCGTTATCTTGACGCGGAAATCAGCCTCAACGAGCAGTTGGCCGAGGCTGTCGACTAAATTCCACCTGCAACAATTTGCAACTGTCAGGCGTTTAGATCACATTAACCCTATCGCGGGGCCCGCTTCTTGCTCGTAAGATCCGGGCCTTCGATCAAATCCGCGCCGTGGCATTCCGCCCCGGCCCTTTCACAAGAACGATCGGGAGATGTGACATGATTAGAAAATCTTTTCGGCTCCCTCTGACGGTCATCGGCGCGACGGCGTTCTTCGCCCTCGCCAATCCGGCCTTTGCCGCCGACTCCATGAAGGAAGCGATGACCGCCGCCACCCATGCCGGCTTCGCCTCGAAGGCCGCCAACATCAAGCAGGTCCATATGCATCTGCATCACGCCATCAACTGCCTCGAAGGCCCCAATGGCGAAGACTTCGACAAGACGAACGCCAACCCTTGCGCGGCGATCGGCAACGGCGCCATCGCGGATTCGAGCGACTCGGCCATGAAGGACAAATGGATGAAGGCCGTTAGCACCGCTAAGATGGGCCTGGCCACCGACGACCTCGCCAAGGCGCAGAAAGACGCCTCCGACGTCGAGATGGAGCTCAAGCCGCACGAATAGGGCAATTCCGGCCAGCACAGAAGCGGCTGAGGCATCACCCCCTCCCGGCCTCCCCCATCAAGGGGGAGGGACCGATGGAGTGCTCCATAGAGAGCCTTCCCCCTCGATGGGGGAAGGTTTGGATGGGGGTGATTGCGGGGCCGCTTCGGCTTTAGGCTTACTGCTTGGTGCCGGTAAACTCTGTCGGGGTGCCGGCCAGCGACAATGTTCCGGACATGGCGGTGGGCGAGGTCATCTTGGCCTCGTAGCCGACATGTCCGGGATTGCCGTTGAACACCACGTCATAGCTCCATTTGGCGGTCGAGCCGTCCACCATGCCCTTGAGGTCGCTTGGCTGGGCATTGGGCATTTTCGGCAGGCAATGACCGGATAGCGTATTACCCGATTGAGCGATCGTGCAATTCACCGTCGCCGGATTGTTGTTGACGCTGAAATTGATCGTCCAGTCGCCCGAGAAATCCGCCGCGAACGCCGTCGCCGGAAACAGCGCGACGGCAGCGCCGATAAGCACTCGCTTCATGGTCCTCTCCAAATTCGCCCGGCCTATTTCGGGCGCCCCTTATAGCCCTGCGCCTCCATGTCGAGCTTATAGATCGTCATGGACGTGTTCCTGACCCCTTTCGGCGTCTCGAACGCTTTGCCGTCCGGGCCGACCGCGCCCATAGAGGCGACATAGAGCGTCTTCTTGTCCGGACCCGAAAAAGCCAGCGAGATCGGATAGCGGTGGGTCTCGATGAGGCCGAGCTGCTTGCCCTCCGGGCTGTAGACATGAATGCCGCCTGCCGCCGTCACATAGAGCCGGCCGTCGCCGTCCACCGCCATGCCGTCGGCGCCGTGATCGTCGCCGAGCGAGGCGAAATCGCGCCGATTCTTGCACGAGCCGTCGGGTTGGACGTCGAACGCCACCACGTTGGTGTTGTTGGTGACATAGAGCGTCTTGCCGTCCGGGCTCAGCATGATCCCGTTCGAGTGCAGGTTCTGGTCCTCGCAGATCAGCACCTTGCCCGAGGCATTGACGTAATAGGCGCCGCCCGACTGGAAGGTTCCGGTGGTAAAATAGGCGCCGCCCTTGCCGTCTGCGATGATGTCGTTCAGCCGGCCGAGGCCCTTGCCGTCGGCGAAGGACTTGGCGAGCATCTTCCGTTTGGGCATCAGGATGCTGACATTGGTCGGGTCGTCGCAATTCGGATTGTGGAGCCCCGGATCGGTACAGGTCCGCAAATCCGCGAACAGCCGACCTTCCTTGTCGAGCGAGACCGAGCCGACGCCACGGACATGGTCGATATAGACCGATTCCTTGTCGTTCTGATCGAGCTTGCGGACGCTGTTGGACTGTTCCTGCGCGAACAGAAGCCCGCCGTCCGGGCTGCCGACGATACCGTCCGCCGTCATGAAGCTCGCCCAGACGAGCTGCCAGTCGGCATCACCCGAGACGACGCCCGGGATGGCCTTTACCGTGGCGGGCCGCTCGCCACCGAGAAGCTGATCGGCGGAAAGCGCGGGACTGGACAGAAATGCCGGCACGAGGATGCAGGCGGCGACGGTCAAAAATGTCTTGGTTTTCACGACCCCCTCCATTGTGACCACGACTTTTTCGACGTTTGCCGGATGCTAGCCCCGGTGCGGCCTCGTGTCACCGATTAACTGGCTCGGACTGCCAAGTGGGTGGACTTGCACGATCGCGGAGCCTGGGTTAAGCATGGCCCCGCGCAAGGCTTGGCGATCTGCCGCGGCGGCCACCGAACGGCGCCATTCAAGACGGCCGGGCCGAGCCCCTCCCCTCCCGGCACGACCGGACCGAGACAAGTGTCGCGGTCCAGGGCGTAGCTGTTGCGGACGACACGATGGAACAAACAAAGCAACTGGAAGACCGCCGAGTCAGTCTATGGGTCATGGGCGGCTTCGGGATTCTGGTCGGAATCGTCGCCGGCTATGGCGCGGTGATCTTCCGGGCGCTGATCTCGCTGGTCCAGAACGTGCTGTTCTACGGCAATTTCAGCTTCAGCTACGACTCCAACATACTTACGCCGCCCAGCACGTGGGGGCCTTTCGTCATCCTCGTGCCGGTCGTCGGCGGCCTTGGCGTCGTCTATCTCGTGAAGACCTTCGCCCCCGAGGCCAAGGGCCACGGCGTGCCCGAAGTGATGGACGCGATCTATTACCGGGAGGGCAGAATCCGCCCGATCGTGGCTCTCGTAAAATCGCTTGCCTCGGCGCTTTCGATCGGCAGCGGGGCGGCGGTCGGCCGGGAAGGACCGATTATCCAGATCGGCTCGTCCTTCGGCTCGACCCTCGCGCAGATCTTCCGCATCACCCCTTGGCAGCGCATCACGCTGGTCGCGGCCGGCGCGGGGGCCGGCATCGCCGCGACCTTCAACACGCCCTTGGGCGGCGTGATGTTCGCGGTCGAACTGATGATGCCGGAGGTCAGCACGCGGACCTTCCTGCCGGTGGTGATGGCGACCGGCACGGCGACCTATATCGGGCGTCTCAGCTTCGGCCTGAATCCGGCCTTTACGGTGGCGGCCGTGAATTCGCCGCTCCATGCCATTGAATTCTCGACGCTTCTAGGCTTCGTCGCGCTCGGCGTGCTGAGCGGTGTCGGCGCCTGGGCGTTCGTCCGGCTCTTGACGGCCCTGGAATTCTTCTTCGAGCGGCCCTATTGGAGGAGCCGGCCCTATATCTCCCACGTCCTCGGCATGTTGGTCTTCGGCACGATGATGTACGGGCTGTATCTCGCCTTCGGTCACTACTACATCGACAGCGTCGGCTACGGCACGATCCAGTCGATCCTGGACGGCAATATGACGAGCCTGAGCCTTCTGGCCCTGCTGTTCCTCGCCAAGCTGCTGGGGACCACGCTCAGTCTCGGCTCCGGCTCGTCGGGCGGCGTATTCTCGCCGTCTCTGTTCCTCGGCGCGACACTGGGCGGCGCGTTCGGCGCGCTGTTGCTGCCCTGGATGCCGAGTCACGGACTTTGCCGTCTCCGACTTCGCGGTGGTCGGCATGGCCAGCATGGTAGGCGGCGCGACCGGCGCGGCGATGACCGCGATCTTCATGATTTTCGAGATGACCCGCGACTATAACATCATCATGCCGATGATTCTGGCGGTGTCGCTCGCGATCGGCGTCCGCCGCGTTCTGTCCGCCGAGAACATCTACACCATCAAGCTCGCCTGGCGCGGCCATTACATCCCCAAGGACCGGCACAGCAACATGTTCCTGGTCCGCCACGTCTCCGAGGTCATGGTCAAGGACCTCGTGGTGATGCCGTCGTCGCTGACCTTGCACGAAGCGCTTCGAACCTTGCGCGGCGAAGCCACCGTGGCAGCCATATCATCGTCTCCCACGAAGGGCATGTGCGCGGCGTCGTGCCGATATCCCATCCGCTTCTGGCGCTCGAAGAGGTACGCGGGACCGGCACGCTCGGCGAACTGGCCGATGCGAGCTATGTCCTGGCCCGGCCGGACGACAGCATGTTCGATCTGTTCCGCAGCATGGGACGCCACAATGCCGAGCGCGCCCTGGTGGTCGACAAGGAGGGCGTGCCGAAGCCCGAGGACATCAAGGGCATTGTCTCGAAGCGCCGTATCGCGGATGCGGTGCTCGGCAATTTCAGTTCCTGAGGCGCGTAGAGGGCGATACTGCGCTTCTTCGACTCAATATTGTATATAGAGGCCTTTCGTGGTCGACATGACGAACGGGGCGGCCTGAGCGTGGATCATCGCGAGCGGGATATACGCGGGTTCTGGCGCACGGCGGGGCCGATCCTGGCGATTGTCGTGTGGTCCGCCATCCTGTGGCCGGGAGGGGCGCGGGCCGCCGATTCCGCCCAGTGGTTCAACATTCCCTCGCAGCCGCTCGCCAAGGCGTTGATCCAATACGGACTCCAGGCCGACCTCTCGATCGGCTACGGCAATCTCGATTTCCACGGCCAGAAAAGCCGCGCGCTGGTCGGCTACGACACGCCGCAAAGCGCCTTGCGCCGGATCCTCAAGGACTCCGACTTCACCTTCCAGGTCATCGACGCCGAGACGATCCGGATCACCAAACGCGGCCCGGCGCCGGCGCCCGTCAAGATCACCGCGCCGCAGCCGCTGAAATCCGACACCCGGGAGTGGATCGACGAGGTCCTGGTTACAGTGACGAGACGGCCCGAGGAGCTTCAGACCATCCCCTATTCCGCGGTCGCGATCACCGGGGACGACCTCACCCGGGCCGGCGCCTCGACGACCCATGCCCTCACCACCATGGTCGCCGGCGTCACCGCGACCAATGTCGGCGTCGGCCGCGACAAATTCTCGATCCGAGGCCTGTCGGACAGCTCCTTCTCCGGCCACACGCAATCGACCGTCGGGCTCTATCTCGACGAAACCCGAGTGACCTTCAACGCGCCGGATCCGGGACTGCAGCTCGTCGATATCGACCGGATCGAGGTGGTTCGCGGGCCGCAGGGCACGCTTTACGGCGCCGGCTCGCTCGGCGGCCTCATCCGGATCATCACCAACAAGCCGGTGCTCGACTCGTTTCAGGCCTTCGCCTCGGGCGAGCTTGCGATGACCCAGAGCGGCGGCCCGTCGGCAGCGGCCCAGGCCATGGTCAACGTGCCGCTCGTGACCGACACGCTGGGCCTGCGCATCGTCGGCTACGGCCGCCACAATGGCGGCTATATCGACGACATCCGGCTCGGCACGAAGAACATCAACCGCACGAACATCGCGGGCGCGCGGGTGACCGCCCGCTGGGACCTAGGATCCAGATGGAGCGTGCAAAGCGCCACGACCTATCAGTCGATCGTCGCCAAGGATACGCAATATTACGATGCGAGCCTCGCCCCCCTGACCCGGGCGAATTACGTCGCCGAGCCCCATGACAACGATTTCTTCGACACCTCGATCCTGATCAACGCGGAGCTGCCCTGGGCGACGCTCGTCTCCTCCACGGCCTATGTCCGGCAATCGGTCCATAGCCGGTATGACGCCTCGCTGGCAATTCCGGCGATCCTGGGCCTCCCCGTTACCCCGAGCCCGTTCGACGAATATTCTCTGTACCGGACGATCGATCACGAAACCCGGCTTACCTCGGCGCCCGGCAAGCGGTTCCATTGGCTCTTGGGCGGGTTCATCTCCCATCGCGACGACGAATACGACACCAATCTCGGCCTTCCGGAGGCCGGCGGCGGGCTCGAATCGGCCTATTCGGAGCGCCGAACCGATAATGGCGACGAATTCGCCCTGTTCGGCGAGGCCACCTACGACCTGACCGACAAGTGGTCGGTGACCGCCGGCCTGCGCTCATTTCATTGGACGCTCGGCGTCACCTCCCAGACCGACGGCACCGCGAACGGCCAGCCGGCGTCGGTGAACGGCATCAACCGCAAGAACGGCGTGACGCCCAAGGCCGTGATCAGCTTCAAGCCCAAGCCGGACGTGCTGATCTATGCCCTGGCATCCAAGGGCTTTCGGCTGGGCGGCGTCAATGTCGACAGCCCGATCAGCACGGGCTCCGGCGAGCCGGACGAGCATGGCGCCACGGTCTCCAATTTCGCCTCGGATACGCTCTATAACTTCGAGCTTGGCGCCAAAACCGCCTGGTTCAACCATCGTTTGGTCGCGAACGGCGCGATTTATTACACGATCTGGAACAATATTCAGTCCGATCAGATCCGGCCGACGGGCTTCATCTATACGACCAATGCCGGCGACGCGGTCGATTACGGCTTGGAGCTCGATGTCACCGCCCGCCCGATAGACTCTCTCGAGTTGCATGCCAGTCTATTTCTGAACGGGGCCGATCTCTCGAGCCTCGGTATCCTCCGTCGGGTCGCCGACCGACGGCCGGCTGCCGGGTGCGCCGGCGATCTCGTTCGGGCTTTCGGCGGCCTATAGCCACGATTTCGGCAATGGCTGGCTCGGCGCATTTTCCGGCGATTTCAATTGGACCGGCCATTCGCAGCTTATCTTCGAGCACAGCATGAATCCCTTGGTCGCACGGCGACATAGGATCGGAAACGTGAGATTTTCGCTGTCGCGCGAGCACTGGCATGCTTCGCTCTATGTCGACAACGTCACCAACGACAGGGCCAACGTCTTCCCGTTCGGCAATCCGTTCAGCGCACGGGACGCCACGCGGTCCCAATTCGGCTTCTTTCAGAAAACGCCGCCCCGTCCGCGGACCATCGGGCTCCGATTCGGCTGGACATATTGACGCCAGAATTTGGCATCATAGATTCGAGAAATGAGAACGTTCTGCGCAGTTTTGTTTGTTTTGACGGTTTTTCTGTCCGGATCGGCTTCGGCGGCCGACGGCAGCGGCCTGGAGTCCGCCGTCGCAAGCCTCGCTAAACGCTGGGCCACGATCACCTATCAGACCCACGACGTCGCCCGGGAAGAGACGGAGATGAAGGCCCTGGCGACGAAGGCCGAGGAACTGGCCCGGGCCCATCCGAAATCGGCCGAGCCCCTGGTCTGGGACGGGATCGTCAAATGTTCCGTCGCGTCCTATGTGCGCGGATTGAAGGGCTTCGGGCTGGTGAAGGAAGCGAAGGACCTGTTCGAGCGGGCCCTGGCGATCGACCCGAAGAACGCGGTCGCCCTCGCCAATCTGGGCTTCCTCTATTACCAGGTTCCGGGCTTCCCGATCGGCTTCGGCAGCGACAAGAAGGCGCGGGCCTATATCGAGCAGTCGCTCGCCATCGCGCCCGATGATATCGACACGAATTATTTTTATGCCGATTTCCTGACCCAGAAGGGCCACTACGCCCAGGCGCGGAAAGTCCTCAAGCACAGCCTCGACTTGCCTGTGCGGCCCGATCACGCCGTCGCCGACGAGGGCCGGCGCGGCGACGTCCGCGACCTGCTCCGCAAGGTCGAGAAAAAGCTTAGCCCCGACGCCTGATCCCTCGATTTTCCGGCTCCCGTCATTGACACCACAAAAGGGGTGGCGCTAACCCAGGGCTGCGTTATTCTGGCGCCGCCGTCCGCATTCGAGGAGAATCCCTGAAATGGATCTGGAGAAAATCAGCGCGATCGACATCCACGTGCACGCCGAAGTTTCGTGCCAGCAGCCTCCCGATCCGATCATGGAGGAGTTCCAGGCGGCCGCGTCGGTCTATTTCAAGACCTCGGGCAAGCGGCCGACCATCCAGGAAACCATCGACATGTACCGCGAGCGGAACATCGGCTTCGTCATGTTCACGGTGGACATGGAGGCGGGCACCGGCATCAAGCGCATCTCCAACGAGGAAATCGCCGAATTCGCCCAGAAGAACTCGGACATTATGATGGCCTTCGCCTCGATCGACCCGCACAAATCGAAATTCGGGGCGCTCGAGGCCCGGCGGATGGTCGAGGATTACGGCGTCAAGGGCTTCAAGTTCCACCCGCCGATCCAGAACTTCCACCCCTATGACCGCATGGCATGGCCGATCTACGAGGTAATCGCGGAATATAATCTACCGGCGATCTTCCATACCGGCCATTCCGGCATGGGCACCGGCATGAAGGGCGGCGGCGGCATCCGCTTGAAGTGGGGCCAGCCGATGCTCCTGGACGACGTCGCGGTCGACTTCCCGGACATGAACATCATCCTGGCGCACCCGTCCTGGCCGTGGACCGACGAGGCGCTCTCGATGGCGCTTCACAAGGAAAATGTCTATATCGACCTGTCGGGCTGGTCGCCGAAATACTTCCCGCCCCAGATCATGCGCTACGCCAACACGCAGCTTTCCCACAAGATGCTGTTCGGCTCGGACTTCCCGCTGATTACGCCCGATCGCTGGATCGCTGCGTTCGAAAAGCAGGACTTCCGCCCGGAGACGCACGCGCCGATCATGAAGGACAACGCGGCGAAGCTGTTGGGGCTGGCGAAGTAGACGGTCTCAAAAGTCATTGCGAGTGGTCGAAAGACCGCGCGGCCATCCAGAGCGGCTGGATCGCCAAGGCGCGCTTCGCGCCTCGCGATGACGGATTTGAGTGCCGTCACTCACACTCGAAGTCGTTGTCGCCAACCGGATGGCAGAAGTCGTTCCACTGGCCGGACTTGCGCCAGTAATCGACGAGGCCGGCGTCGCGCACGAGATCCTTGAAGCCCGGCAGCTTGCGCATGTCGCGAAATCCGACGCGCCATATGAAGGCGGTTCCGCCGATCGGCCTTTTGCGAAACCTGTCAAGAGAGAGTTGCGGATCGCCGTAATAGGCCGCCCAAGTCGATATGCCGCCCGCGACGGCGCCCTGATTAGCAGGGTCTGCCGCGTCACGCCGCAATTGCTCCCGCGCCGCCGAGGGGTCGTCAAGCAGCGACACCATCTTCCTGGTGAATTTTATGTTGGCCTCATACCCGCCCTGCAATGCCGCAACGTCGAGCTTGCCCCATTTCTCGACCTCCGCCTTGCCGCCTTCCGCCATTGCCGCGATCAACATCCCGGTAATCAGAGCGGCGTGGTCCCCGTCCAGCTTCAGCCCGCGCTCGGCCTCGGCCGTGGCGGCCGCGTAATTTCGAGCCTCTGGATAGGCAAGCACGAGTGCGAATGCGACGTCGATGGAAAGAGGATCGAGCGCCCGGGCCTGTTCGAGATAGCCCACGGCTTCCTTCATCCGCCCCACCCGAGACAGAAAGTCAGAGTAGCTGACGATGGCGTCGGAAGCGCCAGCCGTATCGGCGGTTTGGTCAAGAAGGCGGTGGAACAGACGGTCGGCGTCGAGCCAGTGGCCCTGGATTAAGGCTAGGTTGGCTTCCATTCGAAGCACCGCCGGGGAATCCGGCGCCAGCTTGCGCGCCCGGTCGAAGGCTTGCTGGGCCTTTTCGGCAGCGCCCTCGATGGTGAGTCCATTGCCACCGATTGCCGCCGTTCTATACAAAGCCGACAGGGTGGCCCAGGCATTCGCGAAGTTGGGATCGAGCGCGACGGCCCGTTCCAGATGGTCGACATAGGCACGAACCTGCTCCGGCGACGCCAATGGGTCAAATCCGGTCGGGACGTGGGCGAATTCGTCATAGGCCGGGACATTGTGGGTCATGCCGGGGACGTTGAAGACGTCGCCGACGCCGAGGGCGACTTGCAACGCGTTCGCGACAGATTTCGAGATGTCGTCCTGGATTGCGAAAATGTCTTCGAACTTGCGTTGGTAGGTCTCGGACCAAAGGTGATAGCCGGTTCGGGCATTGATGAGCTGCGCGGTGACCCGAATTTGGTCGCCGTCCTTGCGCAAGGACCCTTCCAGGACGTTCTCCACCCCAAGCTTCTCACCGATGGTCCGCAGATCCTCATTCTTGCCCTTGAAGGCGAAGGCCGAGGTTCGTCCGGTAAGTGCAAGCCCCTTGAGCTGCGCGAGCTTGTCCATCAGCTCGTCGGACAAGCCATCGGCGAGATAGCCCTGGTCCTTGTTCGGGCTGAAATCGGCGAAGGGCAGCACGGCGAGCGAGGGCATGGCACCGACGGTCGCAGTCACCGACTGCGTGGCGGTCTGCGACGGCGCACCGTAATACTGGCGCCAGACCAGGAAGACGACGGCGAGCGTCAGCGCGCCGATGATGACGACATTGAGCGTGCGGCCGATCGACGTGGTCGAGCGCGCGGGCGCAGCCCCATCCCCCGTCTCCGTGCGTTGGACGCCCGCGGGAGTGATCTCGAACGCCCAGGCGAGGATCAAAGCGACCGGGAACCCGATGCCGAGCAGAATGATTACCGCGCGCGGAAACCACGGCGGCAGGTCGAATATCGGCGAGATAACGCCCACGACCTGCGTCAACAGCCACGCCACCACCAGATAGGCGATGCCGATCCGGAAGACGTGCCGCCGCTTGAGCTCGGTGAACAGGTTCATGATCCGCTCAATCCCCTTCGATCTGGCTCAGCACGTCGGCGAATTCTGTCTTCTTCAAGACGGGATCGTTGGTGACGTTCAGCTTCAAGTTCATGAGCGCATAGAGGCCCTCATCGGGCTCATGATTGGCGGCTTTTGCAGCGGCCTTCTCCAGCCATTCGAGCGCGTGTTTTTCGTCGCCGATGGCAAGATACGCCAGGGCCCAGCCGCCCGCGCCCGGCTCCGCCCCCTTACCGGAGGCGTCTTTGATCTTCTGGAACAGGCGCTCGGCATCAGCTTGGCGGCCAACCCGTCCATAGGAGTAGGCCCAGTCGGCCAGGAACGCCACAGTCGGGCTGGCGCCCGCTATTTGCTCCGACAATTCGAGCTGCTTGGTCGCGTCGGCAGGATCGTCGCGCGCGATTTCCACCGTCGCAAGCCAATCCCGGGCAAGCAGGTCCGTCGGCTGGACAGCAATCCCGCGTTCAAGCACGTCGGCCGCCGCGGCGTACCGTCCGGCATAGGCGAGCTGTATGCCGTAATTCCCCGCATTCGGTTGGTCGGGATTAAGCTCGACGGCGCGCTTCGCGATGGCGATAGCTTCGTCATGCCGGCCCATCCAGGACAGGAGAAAGCCATAAAGCGTTCGGGCACCGTTGTCATTTGGCGCCACCTCAAGCGCGCGGGCGAAGCCCTTGCCGGCCTCGGCCCAATGCCAATGCACGAGGGCCGGCTCGGCTAGCGCGGTGTGGGCAAATGGTACGTCTGGATCGAGTTCGATGGCCCGCTTGGCGTTCTTTCGCGATAGCGCCTCTTGTTCGGCGCGCTTAGCGGCCGGCGCCGCGTTGCCCCCGCGGTCATTGACTAGGGTAATCGCCTGCATTTCCGCCAGGAGGCCATAAGCCGACGCGAAGTTTGGATCGATCTCGATTGCCCGCCGGAGCAAAGACACCGTCCTTGCCATATCCCCCGCCAGATACGCAGCGTTGAACTGAAGGTACAAGGCGTAAGCCTCTGGAGACTTGGTCGGTGGCTTCTCGATGCGGGCCCGTTCTTGTGGCGTGAATTTGGCCTTGAGCGCATTGGCGACGTTCATGGCGATGTCGGCCTCGATCTTGAACACGTCGCCCAGAGGCCGCTCATAGGACTCCGACCACAAATTCGTGCCCGTAACCCCATCGACCAGCTGCGCCGTCAGCTTCACGCGGTCGTTGGCGAACTGGACGCTTCCCTCCATCACGCTTCCGACATGAAGCTCGTGGGCGATTTCCGGGATCGGTTTGGTCTCCTTGGCATACTGCATCACCGAGGCCCGCGCGATCACACTCATCGAGTGGATCTTGCTCAGTTGATTGATGACCTCCTCGTGCAGCCCCGACGCGAAATAGGCATCGTCCGGCTTGGGGCTCAGGTTCTCGAACGGGAGGACGGCGACGGAATTGGGGAGGACGTCGGACGCTGGCTTCGCGACGATGGGCGCGGAGGCGGGTGCGGTCTGTGCCGTTTGCGTAGGCGCGCTGAAATATTGCCGCCAGAGCAGGAAGCCGACCGCGATCACCAAAGCGCCGATGATGATGAAGTCCAGCTTCCGGCCGGTCGGGGCCGTGCGCCGCCTTGGTTCGGCGTCATCCAACTCGTCGGTGCGCTTGACGCCCTCAGGCGTCATCTCGAACGCCCAGGCGATAACGAGGGCGATGGGGAAGCCGATTGCGAGCAGAATAATGGCCGCGCGCGGAAACCACGGCGGCAGGTCGAATATCGGCGAGATAACGCCGACGACCTGCGTCAACAGCCACGCCACCACCAGATAGGCGATGCCGATCCGGAAGACATGCCGCCGCTTGAGCTCGTTGAAGAGATTGCTCATCCGCCCTTACCCTTGAGGCGCGAAACATAGCACCCAACGCGATTTAGGCGAAAAACAATCGGCCCCCACCGCCGCCCGCGGCTACACAGCGGGCACTAGCCGCAACCGTATGTCATCGCGAGCGGTCGCAAGATCGCGCGGCGCTTCGCGTCTCGCGATGACCGCCAAGACGATTACCAGGCCGGGTTCTGGTCTCCTGCCGCGCGCGGGGCGAATTGCTCGTTGTAGATCTTGCGCTTGGTAAAATACCACTGGCCGTCGATCTTCTGCATTTCGTCCTCGTAATGGCCGTAACCGGCGATTTCCGCTTTGCGGTCGGGATTGTTGTCGTTGAACGCGACCCAATAGGCCCGGCCGGTGGCACGATCGCCGTCGATCTTGAGCACCATGTTCGTAATGTTGTGGCGCATCCGCGCGGGACGCAGGCCTGAGGTGTCCTTGGCCGCCGCTTCGGCCGCCCGTTTCTTCATACCGTTGATCATGCCTGCGATCTCGGCCCGGCCGTGCTCCACGCCGCCCGCATAGTCTAGCACGCCGTCGGGCGCGAAGGTCCCGGCATAGGTGTCGGCATCGCGGAAATCCATCGCGAACATGTAGCGCGCCTGAAGATTTTGGATCTCCACGCGGTCCTCGGCATAGCTGGCCTTGCTGCCCGCCGCGCCGGCGAAACCCGCGCCCGCAAGCGCGCCACCCAAAATCGCACCACCCACAACGAGAGGAACATACAGTTTACGCATGACGGTCTCTCCTTGATGTTTTGTTTGTTGACGTCGTCATTGCGAGCGGTCGCAAGACCGCGCGGCAATCCAGGCTGCCTGGTTCGCCACGGCGCTAGCGCGCCTCGCGATGACGGTGGCCGGTACGCCTTTACCAGGCCGGATTCTTCGGCCCGGCGGCCCTTTCAGGGAGTTGCTCGTTGAGGATCTTGCGGCTGGTGAAATACCACTTGCCGTCGATCTTCTCCATCGTGTCCTCATAATGGCCATAGGCGCCGAGCTCGGCCTTGCGGTCCTTGTTGTTGTCGTTGAACTCGACCCAATAGGCTCGGCCGGTCGCGTGGTTGCCGTCGATCTTGATCACCATGTTGGTGATATTGTGGCGTCTCGCGGATGGGCGCAGACCGGGATTCGCTTTGGCGGAGGCCTTCATCGCGTCGTCATGGAACTTCTGGATCGAGTTGTGGATTTCCTTGCGGCCCTTTTCGACCCCGCCCGCGTAATCCAGCACGCCATCCGGCGCGAAGGTTCCGGCATAGGTGTCCGCATCGCCCCAGTCGAGCGCGAAGAGGTAGCGGGCCTGGAGATTCTGAATCTCCGCCCGGTCTTCGGCATAGCTGCTGCCATTACCCGCCGCACCGGCGAACGTCGCGATGATCATCGAACCGCCGAGGATCGCCCCGGCAATAATGGGAGGACCCACCAGTTTGCGCATCTCGTCTCTCCTTGTGTGTTTTGAAGCCTTCCCTATCAGGCCAACCGGCCGAGGCCGGTTGGCGTCAGCTTATAGAAGCCCGATAGCGTTGACCAATCAATCTCGGAGAGACGGCGATGCGTTTTAGGATGCAGTCTCCTAGGCCGCTTGGGGGTTGTAGCCGAGGATCGACTTGGCTTCGAGGAATTCGTCGAAGGCGTAGTCGGTGAATTCGCGGCCGTTGCCGGAGCGCTTGTAGCCGCCGAACGGCACGTCGAGATTGAGGCCGGCATTGTTGAGGCTGACATAGCCCGCGCGGATCTTGGCCGCCACCTTACGGGCGTGGTCGAGGTCCTTGCTGTGGACATAGCCAGCGAGGCCGTATTCCGTGTCGTTGCCGATGCGGATCGCCTCGTCCTCGGAATCATAGCTCAGGATCACGAGCACGGGGCCGAAGATTTCTTCGCGGGCGATCTCCATGTCGTTGGTGACGTCGCGGAACACGGTGGGTTTGACGTAATAGCCCTTGTCCAGCCCGTCGGGACGGCCGGGGCCGCCGGTCACCAGCTTGGCGCCGTCCTTGAGGCCGCTGTCGATCAGGCGCTGGACCTTGTTCCATTGCGTTTCGGAGACGACCGGCCCCATGCGGCTGTTGCCCTTGGGATCGCCCGGCTCCCAGGTTTCGGCGACTTCCTTGGCGATCTTGCAGATTTCGTCGACACGGCCCTTCGGCGCCAACAGGCGGGTCGGCGCGCGGCAGGACTGGCCGGAATTCTGCATGATGGCGTTGATGCTGCCGGTGATGGCCGGGACCATGTCGGCGTCGTCGAGCACGATGTTCGGGCTTTTGCCGCCCAATTCCTGATGGACGCGCTTGACGGTCGCGGCGGCGGCCCGGGCGACTTCGATGCCGGCGCGGGTCGAGCCTGTGATCGACACCATGTCGATGCCGGGATGAGCCGCGATCGCCGCGCCGACTGTCGGCCCCTCGCCCTGGACGAGATTGAACACGCCCGCCGGCACGCCCGCCGCTTCAAGGATTTCGGCGAAGATCTGGCCGGAGAACGGCGCGATCTCGGAGGGTTTCAGGATGATGCAGCAGCCGATCGCCAGGGCCGGCGCGACCTTGGCGCAGATCTGATGGATCGGCCAGTTCCACGGCGTGATGAAGCCGCAGATGCCGACCGGCTCCTTGACGATGCGGGCGGTGCCCCGGTCTTCCTCGAAGCTGAAGTCTTTCAGCACGCCGATCGCGGTCTCGAAATGCTTGATGCCGATCGCGGCCTGGACGCCCTCCGACAGCCATTTCGGCGCGCCCATCTCCTCGGTGATGGCGGTGGCGAGATCGATCACCCGCTTCTGGAACTCGGCGACGATGCGCTCCAGAACCTCGAGGCGCTCTTCCCGGGTGGTGACCGACCAGGCCGGGAAGGCCTTCTGCGCGGCGGCGACGGCGCGGTCCACATCGGCCGCGGACCCGATGCTGATATGCCCGGCGACAGCCTCGGTCGCGGGATCGATCACATCGAGGGTCTTCGGGCTCGCCGGATCGACCCACTCGCCGCCGATATAGAACTTCAGATAGTCGCGCATCCTCGCCTCCGTCACATGAATCCTGTCTGCAGGGCACCGGATAAAGCCCAAACGCGGAGCGGTCAAGGCAAGCGGGGCGGCCTACCAGGGAAGTTGGATTTTATCGAGCTTGTCGGTGTCCGTCGGCATGTCGTCTTTGCCCGCTTCGATGCCGTTCTGCTGAAGGATATAGGCGAGCACGTCGGCATAGGTGCCGGGATCGAGGCTGCCGGGATTGGACTGCGGCATGGTCATGACGGTCTTGGTGTAGAGCTCGCCGAGCGACTTGCCGACCCACATGTTCTGGAAGAAGCTGCCTTTGATCGGCGGCGCGAATTCGCCGTCGTTGAGATTGTAGCCGTGGCACATCACGCAATTGGTGATGTATTCGTCCTCGCCACGCTTGACCTGGTCGGCGCTGAAAAAGGTCGTCGCCGCCTCGCCTTTCGCCTCGACCCCATGGCCGGCCGAAAAAGCGACGATTCCAACGGCGGCAAGCACGCCTAATCCAAGATACAGCTTCATGTCACATCCTTTTGTTTTGGCGCCCCCATACTAGGAATTTCTATGGCATTTTGAAGGCCTAACCGCCTATGCAGTGGTCGAGCGCCGTTGCCATTCGCGGACACAAGCCCCATTTTGGGGGTGAGGAGAGATCATGGCCAAGATCAAGCTGGTAGACGTTTCGATCCGCGACGGGAATCAGAGCCTGTGGGGCGCCACGGGGCTCAATACCGGGCAGATTCTGCAGATCGCGCCGACCCTGGACCGGGTCGGCTTCTATGCGCTGGATTTCACCTCCAGCACCCATATGGGCATCGCGGTCAGGACCCATAAGCAGAACCCCTGGGAGCTGATCCGGGGCATGCACCGCCGCGCGCCGAACACGCCCTTGCAATACATCACCACGGGGATGCGCTTCATTTCCTGGGAGGCCTCCGACAACGAATTCATGCGGCTCGTCTATCGTTGCCTCGTGAAGGCCGGAATGCGCCGCTTCATCATGCTCGACCCGATGCACGATCTCGAGGCGCTGATCCGAGGCGCAAAGACGATGAAGGAGGAAGGCGGCGAGGTGATGGGCGCGCTGACCTACACGATCAGCGCCGTGCATGACGACAAGTTCTATGGCGACCTCGCGGCGGAGATGGCGAAGTCGCCGCTATTTCGATCGGGTCTATATCAAGGATCCGGCCGGCATGTTGACGCCCGATCGGGCGCGTACGCTGATCAAGGAGGTCAAGTCGCGGATCGGCACGATGCCGCTTGAACTTCACTCCCATTGCACGATCGGTCTGTCGCCGCTCGTCTGTATGATCGGCGCGGAGCTCGGCGTGGAGGTGGTCCATGTCGCGATCGGGCCCTTGTCGAACGGCACCTCGCTCCCGTCGGCCACCCGGATGATCGCCAATCTCCGCGAGCACGGCCATGAGGTCGATGTCGACGAGGAAGCTCTGGCGCGGGTCTCGGATTATTTCGAGCGTCTTGCCGATGCCGAGACCCTGCCCAAGGGCACGCCGCAGGAATACGACGCGGCGTTCCTGCGCCATCAGGTGCCGGGCGGCGTCATGACCACCACCCGGCGCCAGTTGAAGGAGCTCAACCTCGAAGACCGGTTCACCGCCCTCATCGAGGAGGTGGAGCAGGTTCGGGCCGAGCTCGGCTA
This sequence comes from uncultured Alphaproteobacteria bacterium, assembly GCA_963732795.1. Classification (GTDB taxonomy): domain Bacteria; phylum Pseudomonadota; class Alphaproteobacteria; order CAVTAV01; family CAVTAV01; genus CAVTAV01. Next base: position 130,809 of record CAVTAV010000004.1, read on the forward strand.
TCCCATCATGGTGACGCCATTCCCGCAGATGGTGGTCGGCCAGGCGCTTGCCAACATCATCGGCACGGCGCGCTACGCCAATATCTCCGACCAGGTGATTCGCTACGTGCTGGAGAAATTCGGCCGGCCGACCGCGCCCGTCGATCCCGACATCAAGGACAAGATCCTGAGCAGCCCGCGCGCCAAGGAGCTCGCCGCCGAACCGCCGCCGCCGGGCCTCAAGGAGCTACGGCGCAAATTCCCCGCCGATATGCCGGATGAGGAATTTCTGCTGCGCGCCGTCATGCCGGCCGAACAGGTCGACGCCATGATGGCGACCGGCCCGGCGAGCCCGCATTACAATCCCGACAGCCGCACGGTCGTCTCGCTGGTCAAGGAGCTCGCCACGCGGAAGAATGTCGGCGAGATCACGGTCGATAAGCCGGGCTTCCGGCTGAGCCTTAAAGGACGGGCCGAAACCGCCGCGCCGCAAGCCGCCGAGTAGCGAAACCCGACGACCGGTCTCGACAATCCCCCCGAAAATCCCGCATCATCGCGCACCGCGCGATTCGCGCCGACGCATTCAACAGACAGAGGGGGATATCATGGCCAGGTCGACCAAACCGCTTTCACGCAAGGTTGCGTTCGTTGTCGGCGGAAGCCGCGGGATGGGCGGCGCGATCGCAAGACGACTGGCCGCGGACGGCGCGTCGGTCGCGATCACCTATCTGTCGAATACCAAGGCCGCAAAGGCTGTCGTCAGAGATTGCGAGAAGGCCGGCCGCAAGGGGCTGGCGATCAAGGCGGATGCCGGCGACGTTGTCGCCACCCGCAAGGCGATCCAAAAGGCGGTCAAGACGCTGGGCCGGCTCGACATCATGGTGTTCAACCCGGTCTCGATCGGCCGCGGCCCGATTGCCGAGGTCAGCGAGGAGGTTTTCGACCGGGCCGTCCAGGTGAACATCAAAGGCCTGTTCTTCGCGATCCAGGAAGCCGCGAGCCATATGGCCAAGGGCGGCCGGATCATCTCGATCGGCAGCGTCTTCAGCCAGCACACGCCCGTACCCGGCCTCGACCTCTATGCGATGAGCAAATCCGCCATGATGGGCCTGACCAAGGCCTGGTCGCAGGATCTCGCGAGCCGCAACATCACCGTCAATTGCATCCAGCCGGGGCCGATCCATACCGACATGAACGACCCGACCAGCGATTTCGGCAAGCTCCTCGCCTCGATGACCGTGCTTAAGCGCCACGGCACGGTCGACGAGATCGCCGGCCTGGCCTCCTACCTCGCCGGCCCCACCGGCGGCTACGTCACCGGCGCAATCGTCAATTGCGACGGGGGAATGACGGTCTAAAGACGAGAGCCCGGGCGTGGCCTTACGCCCTTAGACAGGCTCAGGGCGATCGGAGGATTTGAGCGCGTCAGCGCCGCGGCGATCCAGGCAGCCTGGATTGCCACGCTCTCTTCGGTCGCTCGCAATGACAGCCGACCAATGATCCGTTCGGGCTGAGTGCTTGTCGAAGCCCACTGTTCAGGCCTGACTCCGATCAGGAAAGCTCGTCGGCAACCCGTTTCGCCTCGCGCCGCCGCTCGCGGCGCATTTCCTCGAATTTTTCGCGCTCCGGATCGACCGGCTCGTCGGGGAGAGCGGCGAGGATCTCGTCGAAGGCCTCTTTGAACTCTTCGCGGAATTCGGGGTGGGGCAGGATGTGGAAGGCGTTCTCCTCGATGCCCCGAAGCACCTTCCGGCCGACCTCGTCCGGGCTCATGCCGGCAGGCAGCACCCGAGCCAGGAGCGCGCCGCCTTCGCCCCGCTTCGCCTTGAGCGCCTCGTCGTCGGTGTCGAAGCGTTGCGGGGCGGATGGATTCGCTTTCGTTCAAATTCGTCGCGACCGTCCCGGGGCAGAGCACCGACACGCCGATTCCATAAGGCGCAAGTTCGTAGCGGAGCGATTCCGAGAGGCCCCGGATGGCGAATTTGGTCGCCGAATAGAGGCCCGTGCCCGGCCCGGCGACGATGCCGGCGATGGAGGAAGTGTTGACGATATGGCCGCCCTCGCCGTGGGCCTTGAGGTGCGGCAGGAAGGCCTTCACGCCGTTGAACATGCCGCCGAGATTGACGCCGACGAGCCAGTCGAAATCCTCGAAGCGGGCGTCCTCGATCGTGCCGATGATATTGACCCCGGCATTGTTGCAGAGGACATGCACCTTGCCGTGGACCTTCACCGCCTCCTCGGCCGCCGCCGCGAAGGCGGCGCGGTCGCTGACATCGAGCCGGATGGGATGCACGCGCTGGCCGACCGCCTGGAATGCGGCGACCGCGCCGTCGAGATGGTCCTGGCGGATATCGGCGATCACCACCCGCATGCCCGCGCCGGCGAACGCTTTCGCCATGCCGAGCCCGATTCCGCTCGCCCCGCCGGTCACGACCGCAACCTTGCCTTCGAAATCCTTCATTCCCGCTCTCCCGACCATTTGCTATCATTTGATCAGCGCCGTTTGGTCCGGCCCCGCGCCGGACCAGACCTTATCCGATGGAGACTTGAGATGGGAACCGATCGGCGATCCTTTATGAAATATTCGCTGGCGGCGGCGGCCGCCGCGCCGGGCGCGCTTACCGCTAGGCAAGCGAACTCAGCTGTGACGCTGGAACCCGAGGTGAAGCCCGTGGAAATTCCGGGGCCGTTGGATCCCGATCATCCACACAAGGTCGCGAAGGCGCCCTATAAGCGGATCGCCACTGAAGAAGCCTGGGTCACGCCCGAAATCGTGAAGGGCTACGCGAAGGTCGTCGAGAGCAAGCCCGCCGACGAGCTCGGCTTCCTTTCCAGCTGGGGCCGGGTCTTCACGCACGGCCTGGAGGGCGCCCAACGCAGCCTCCTCGTCAAGCGCCTGAGCGACATGGACGCCGGCCGCCTGAAGGATATGGATTCCTGCGGCATCGACATGCAGGTCCTGCTGCTGACCTCGCCGGGTGTCCAGGTCTTCGACAAGGATACCGCCGTCGCGTTCGCCGCAGACAGCAACGACCAGCTCAAGGAGGCCATCACGCGGCATCCCAAGCGCTTCGCGGGCTTTGCTGCGGTCGCGCCGCAGGACCCGGCCGCCGCTGCCAAGGAAGTGGAGCGCTCCATCGGCAAGCTCGGCTTCAATGGCGTGGTCATCAATTCGCACACCAAGAACGAATATCTGGGCGACAAGAAATTCTGGCCGATCCTCGAAGCCATCGAGGCCAGCGGCAAGCCGCTCTACATACACCCCCGCACGCCGTCGCAGGACATGGCCAAACCGTTCGTGGAACGCGGCATGCAGAGCGCGTTCATGGGATTCGGCGTCGAGGTCGCCTTCCATATCATGGATATCGTGGTGAAGGGCGCGCTCGACCAGTTCCCCAATCTCAAGCTCATGATCGGCCATGCCGGAGAGGGCCTGCCTTACTGGATGTACCGCCTCGATTACACCCACGAGTATATGGGGGCCCGGTGGTGGCCGAAGCTGAAGATGAATCCGAGCGACTATATGCAGCGCAATCTCTGGATCACCTCGAGCGGCGTACCTTGGGGACCGGCGCTGAAGTTTTCCCAGGACCTTCTCGGCGTCGATCGCGTCATCTACGCGATGGACTACCCTTACGAATTCCGTGCGGAAGAGGTCACCATGTCGGACAATTTCGACATGACTCCGGCCGTGAAGAAGAAGTTCTTCCAGACCAATATCGAGGATCTGACGGGGATCAGGGCCTGAAGGATCGATAAGGCCCCGCCTCAGGCCGGCTGATAAGCCTTTTTGAGTTTCTTGGCGGCTTCGAGCGCCATGGGCACGAGGTTCTTGCCGCCGGTCTCGTCGAGATAGCGGAAGAGCTGCTCGCGCATCCGCGGCTCCCAGAACATCTTGATGTGGTCGGCCGTACCGGCAATCCCCTCCTCGTCGCCATAAGCGTTGAAATAGGCGGCGATCTGGTTCGCCATGCGGATCATATCTTCGTTTTTCATTTTTCGCGGTGCCTTATTGGAAGATCGCGACGCCGTCGGGCGTCATCGCGCCGAGACGCATACCCGCCTGCCGCGCGAGATCGAGCGCCAAAGCGGTCGGCGCCGAAATGGTCGCGAGCAACGGAACGCCGATCGACGCCGCCTTGGAGACGAGCTCGAAGCTGCACCGGCTCGACATGATCACGAAGCCGGCGGTCGGATCGAGCTTCTGGCGCAGGATCGCGCCGATTAGCTTGTCGAGCGCATTATGGCGGCCGACATCCTCGCGGGCGAACAGGATCTTGCCGTCTCGATCGCAGAACGCCGCGGCATGGACCGATTTGTTGACCCGGTTCATCGGCTGGTGATCGCGCAAGCGCGCCAAAGGCCGACGCAATGGCCTTCGAGTCGATCGATTGGCCCACGTCGCTCACCGGCCGGGGCGTGCGCACGGCATTCTGAAGCTGCTCGACGCCGCAAAGTCCGCAACCGGACCGGCCTTCGATGGTGCGCTTGGCCTTGCGGCCTTTGCTCATGCGCGTGGGATCGGCGGCGATGCAGAGCTTGATGCCTTCCTCGAGCTCCTCGACCTTCAAGGAAAGGATCGCCGAAGCATCCTCGATCACATCTTCCGCGACGGAGAAACCGACCGCGAAGTCCTCGAGATCCGCCGGCGTCGCCATCATCACGGCATGAGGCCGCTTGTTGTAGACGAAACCGATCGGCACCTCCTCCGGCACCTGCCAGAGGATCGGCACGTCCTCCCCGTTCGCCGTCGCGATCGTCCCGCGCACGGGCACGGAGCAATGGGGCGACTGGACCCGCTTCGGACGGGCCGGTTCGGGCTTTAGTTCGGTTTGCGTCATTCGGCCGCCGCGACCTCCGCTTCTCCGCCGATGCGCTTCCGCTCGCGCTCGTTGGCGATGAATTCCTTCTGCCATTCGGAGGGCTGATTCGATCGCGACACCTGCACCGCCGTCACCTTGTATTCAGGGCAGTTCGTTGCCCAGTCGGAGAACTCGGTGGTGATCACGTTGGTGCCGCTCACCGGATGGTGGAAGGTGGTGTAGACCACGCCTTGGGGCACGCGGTCGGTAATGTCCGCGCGGAGCGTCACCGCGCCCTTGCGGCTCGCCAGCGAGACGAAATCGCCGTCGTTGATGCCGCGCTGCTCGGCGTCGTGGGGATGGATCTCCAGGAGATCCTCCTTGTGCCATACATTGTTGTGGGTGCGCCGGGTCTGAGCGCCCACATTGTATTGCGAGAGGATACGGCCCGTGGTCAGGATCAGCGGATAGTACCGCGAGGTCCGCTCCTCGGTCGGCACGAACTCGGTGATCAGGAACTTGCCGAGGCCCCGGGCGAACTTGCCGACATGCATGGTCGGCGTGCCCTCTGGCGCGGCGTCGTTGCACGGCCACTGGATGTTGCTTGCCGGTATCGAGCAGCGCGAAGCTGACACCCTTGAACGTCGGGGTCGTGCGGGCGATCTCGTCCATGATCTCGGCGGCCGAGTTATAGGACATCGGATAGCCCATCGCGTTCGCGATCTCGCAGACCGTCAGCCACTCGCTTTTGCCGTTCTTCTCCCTCATCACCGGCCGCACGCGGTTGATGCGCCGCTCGGCATTGATGAAGGTGCCGTCCTTTTCGAGGAACGACGTACCCGGCAGGAAGACATGGGCGTAGGCCGCGGTCTCGTTCAGGAACAGATCCTGCACGACGACGCACTCCATGGATTCGAGCCCCGCCGTCACATGCTTGGTGTTCGGGTCGGACTGGGCGATGTCCTCGCCCTGGACGAACAACCCGCGGAAGGTGCCGTCGACCGCCGCGTCCAGCATGTTCGGGATACGAAGGCCCGGCTCGTTGGTGAGGCCGAGACCCCATTCCTTCTCGAAGATGTCGCGGACGTCATCCATCGAGACGTGGCGATAGCCCGGGAACTCGTGCGGGAACGAGCCCATGTCGCAGGAGCCCTGGACGTTGTTCTGACCGCGGAGCGGGCTGACGCCGACGCCTTCGCGGCCGAAATTGCCGGTCAGCATGGCGAGATTGGCCATGCCGATGACCATGGTCGAGCCCTGGCTGTGCTCGGTGACGCCGAGGCCGTAATAGATCGCGCCGTTCGGGGCCGAGGCATAAAGCCGCGCCGCGCCGCGAACCTGATCGGCCGGAACGCCGGTCGCGAATTCCAGCGCCTCCGGGCTGTTCTTCGGATCGCTGATAAACTGCTTCCAGCGCTCATAGGCTTCTGTCTCGCAGCGCTCGGCGACGAATTCCTTATCCTCCAGGCCCTCGGTCACGATGGTGTGGGCTAACGCGTTGACGATCGCAACGTTGCCGCCGGGCTGAAGCTGGAGATGGTAGCTCGCGTCGATATGCGGGCTGTGAACCATGTCGGTCCGCCGCGGATCGACCACGATGACCTTGGCGCCGGCGCGCACGCGCTTCTTCATACGCGAGGCGAAGACGGGGTGGGCGTCGGTCGGATTGGCGCCGATGATCAGGATGACGTCGGCCTGATCGACGCTGGAGAAGCGCTGGGTCCCGGCGGAGGTGCCGAGGGTGGATTTGAGGCCGTATCCGGTCGGCGAATGGCAGACCCGGGCGCAGGTATCGACATTGTTGTTGCCGAAAGCCGCGCGGACCATCTTCTGCACGACATAAACTTCCTCGTTGGTGCAGCGCGAGGACGTGATACCGCCAATTGAGCCCTTACCGTATTTGGCCTGGATTTCCTTGAACCGCTTGGCCGTGTACTGGATCGCCTCGTCCCAAGAGACTTCGTGCCAAGGATCGGTGATCTTGTCGCGGATCATCGGGACGGTGATGCGGTCCTTGTGCGTGGCGTAACCGAAGGCGAAGCGGCCTTTGACGCAGGAATGGCCTTCGTTCGCGCCGCCGTCCTTATAGGGCACCATGTTGACGACGGTTTCGCCCTGCATCTCGGCCTTGAACGAGCAGCCGACACCGCAATAGGCGCAGGTGGTGAGCACGGTGTGCTCGCCCTGGCCCTTTTCGATGACCGACTTCTCCATCAGGGTCGCGGTCGGGCAGGCCTGGACGCAGGCGCCGCAGGACACGCATTCGGAGTCGAGGAAATCCTCGGCGGCGCCGGCGGAGACGACCGAGCCGAAGCCGCGCCCGTCGATGGTCAGCGCGAACGTGCCCTGGGTTTCCTCGCAGGCTCTGACGCAGCGCGAGCAGACGATGCATTTCGAGGGATCGAAGGTGAAATAGGGGTTCGACTCGTCCTTCTCCGAATCCAGATGGTTCTCGCCGTCGAAGCCGTATCGCACGTCGCGCAGCCCGACGACGCCCGCCATGTCCTGAAGCTCGCAGTTGCCGTTCGCCGAGCAGGTCAGGCAATCCAAGGGATGGTCGGAGATATAGAGCTCCATCACGCCCTTGCGGATCTTGTGGAGCCGATCGGTTGCGGTCGAGACCACCATGCCGTCGGCCACCGGCGTCGTGCAGGAGGCCGGCGTGCCCTTGCGGCCCTCGATCTCCACGAGGCAAAGCCGGCAGGAGCCGAAGGCCTCGATACTGTCGGTGGCGCAGAGCTTGGGGATGGAGACGCCCGCGTCGACCGCGGCGCGCATCACCGACGTGCCTTCCGGCACCGTGACCTCGAAGCCGTCGATGGTCAGCGTGACTTCCTTCTCCGAAGTCTTCTTCGGCGTGCCGTAATCGGTTTCTTTGAGGAGGGGCATGGGGGAACTCCTTTAGTTCTTACTCGGCCGCTTCGGCCCGGCGGGCGCGATGGAAGTCGTCCGGGAAATGTTTCAAAGCGCTCTTGACCGGCATGGGGGTCAAGCCGCCCATGGCGCAGAGCGAGCCGTCGATCATCACCTCGCAGAGATCATCGAGGAGGGTCAGGTTGTCGTCGACATTCTCGCCGGTCATAATTCGATCGATCACCTCAACGCCGCGCACGCTGCCGATCCGGCAGGGCGTGCATTTGCCGCAGCTTTCGATGGCGCAGAACTCCATGGCGAAGCGGGCCTGCTTGGCCATATCGACGGTCTCGTCGAACACGACGATGCCGCCATGGCCGACCATCGCCTGCTCGGCGGCGAAGGCCTCGTAATCCATCTCCAGATTGAACAGGCTCTCCGGCAGATAGGCGCCGAGCGGTCCGCCGACCTGGACGGCGCGCGCCGGACGGCCCGTCGCGGTTCCGCCGCCATACTTATAAATTAGGTCGTGCAGCGTGATTCCAAAGGCTTTCTCGACCAGACCGCCCTGCTTGATGTTGCCGGCGAGCTGGAACGGCTGGGTGCCGCGCGACCGGCCCATGCCGATAATTCTTGTAGAACTCCGCGCCCTTATCCAGGATCACCGGGACCGAGGCGAGCGAGATCAGGTTGTTCACGACCGTCGGCTTGCCGAACAGGCCCTTGATCGCGGGCAGCGGCGGCTTGGCGCGGATTTGGCCGCGGCGGCCCTCGAGGCTTTCCAGCATCGAGGTTTCCTCGCCGCAAATATAGGCGCCCGCGCCGACCCGGATTTCGAGATCGAAGCTCTTGCCGCTCCCCATCACATTGTCGCCGAGCCAGCCCTTGGATTTGGCGAGATCGATCGCCGCCTGCATGGCGCGGATGGCATGGGGATATTCCGAGCGGATATAGATCATGCCGGTCTCGGCGCCCACAGCGATGCCCGCGATGGTCATGCCTTCGATCAGGACGAAGGGATCGCCTTCCATGATCATCCGGTCGGCAAAGGTGCCGCTGTCGCCCTCGTCGGCGTTACAGGCGATGAACTTCTCGTCGGCCGGCGTGTCGTGGACGGTCTTCCATTTGATGCCGGTCGGGAAGCCCGCGCCGCCGCGGCCGCGGAGGCCGCTGTCGGTGACGGCCTTGCAGAATCTCCTCGCCGGACATCTTGAGGGCTTTCTTCAGGCCCGCATTGCCGCCATGGGCCTCGTACTCCTCGGGCGACATCGGATCGACGATGCCGCAGCGGGCGAAGGTGAGCCGCTCCTGCTCCTTGAGATAGGGGATTTCCTCGGTCAGCCCGCGGAACAGCGCGTGGACATTGCCGTCGAGGAAGCCGGCCTCGAACAGGGTCGGGACGTCCTCGACCGTCACCGGCCCGTAGGCGACGCGGCCCTGGGGCTGCACGACCTCGACCAGAGGCTCCAGCCAGAACATGCCGCGGGAGCCGTTGCGGACGATCTCGATCTCGACGCCGCGCGTCTTGGCTTCCGCCTCGATCGCGGCGGCGACCTGATCGGCGCCGACCGACAGCGCGGCCGCGTCCTTGGGGACGAAAATCTTCGCGGCGCTCATTCGGCGGCCTCCGGCTGGCTGACCAGTTCGTCGAAACGATCGTTGCTGACCCGGCCATGCAAGGTCTCGTCGATCAGGACGGCGGGCGAGAGCGCGCAGTTCCCGAGGCAATAGACAGCTTCGAGGGTGAAGCTCTTGTCGTCCGTCGTGCCGCCCATATCGACGCCGAGCCGCGCCTTGGCATGCTCGACCAGATCGTCCGCGCCCATCGCCTGGCAGGATTCGGCGCGGCACACCTTGATGATGTGACGGCCGGGCATCTCGCGCCGGAAGTCGTGATAGAACGACGCCACACCGTGAACCTCGGCGCGGGTGATGTTCAGCTCATTCGCGAGAAGCTGAATCGCGTCCTGGTGGATGTAGCCGAATTCTTCCTGAAGCGCGTGCAGCATCGGCAACAATGCGCCGCGCAATCCTTTATGCGCCGCGATAATGGCGCGGGCGCGATCTTCCGCCCATGGCTCTCGCCGATACATTCAAGCTCCTTGGCGATCGAAACTTCGGATCCGGGTAAGCGCAAGCGGGCCCGACCGGAGGCCGCGCCGCGCGAAAATAGCCCGACGAGAGCTAACACTATATAAAGACTGGACTATCGTCAAATCGAGGAAGGCTATGTCGTGATAGCGAAATTCTATCATAGAGCCTCGTCATTGCGAGCGGCCGAAGGCCGCGTGGCAATCCAGAAATCTGCTCCGTTTCAAAGGCTTAGCTGGATTGCTTCGCTGCGCTCGCAATGACCCGCCCAGGCATCATGAGGCGATTTGCGTCAAGGCACTCGCCGTAAAGCGCTCGATCTCGGCGACGACCTTCTTGTCGGTGCAGAGAACGGCGAAGGCGTCGGCGAGCGGCACCGGCGGGCTGCGGTCGGCATAGACGGCGCCGACGAGATGGGCCGCTTCGGGCTCGATCAGCGGCAAGGCCAGCAGCTCGGGCATCGGCGACATGAAGGCGAGCAAGTGCCCCGGCACGACGCTGGACCACGAGCCGAAGCGCACGCTGGTGAAGAGGTTGAGCAGCGAATTGGTCTCCAGGGTCGGTGCGACGGCGCGGTCGGCGATGCGGAACACGGCCTCGGTGATGCGGCGGTTCTGCATGTCGGGCGTCAGCAGGCAGAGATTGAAGTCGGCAGCCTCGCCCCAGGTCATGCTCTCGCGGCCGTCTACCGCCTCGCTGCGCCTCGTCAGGAAGAAATAGCGCTCGGTATAGAGGGGAACCATCCGGACATTCGACAGGGGCTCGTTGTCGAGATAAGTGACCCCGGCGTCGAGCTCGTAATCGTCGAGCCCCTTCTGGATCTCGCGCGAGCTCATGGAGAGGACCGAGACCTGGACCTTGGGATAGCGCTCCTCGAACGGGCCGACGAGCTGGGCGATCACGGGGAGCGCCGTCGGGATCGCGCCGAGCCTCAAGCGCCCTTCGAGATCCGCCGCCGGCGCGTGCAGCTCCTGTAAAAGCGCGTCCTCGTCGGCGACGATCCGCCGGGCATGGGCGACGACCCGGAGGCCCTGCTCCGTAAAGCCCTGGAAGCGCTGGCCGCGCTCGACGATGAGCACGCCGTATTCGCGCTCGATCTGGCGCACGGCGTTGGACAAGGTCGGCTGCGAAATCCCGCATGCCGCCGCCGCCCGCCCGAAATGCCGCTCCTTCGCCAAGGCCAGGAGATATTTGTATTTGCGGAGCATCGACCCGCGCCCGTCCTCGCTTAGAAGACCTTATACCGCGCCGTCCGAATGAGCTGGTACTGCCCGGCGTCGTTCATCGTGTAGAAGATGAAGCTGATCATGTTGATCGCATCGCCCTTCATCAGCGGGCCGGCGATGAAATCGGGCCAGTCTTCGAGGCCGTAGAATTCGGTCGCGATCTCCGCGGCGAGGATGTTGCCGTCGATCAGCACGTTGTTGATGACCAGGGTCTCGCGGACGCGCTTCTTTACGTCGCGGTAGAAATTCAGAATCCCTTCGCGGCCCAGGATCTGCAGCCGCCCGCCGAGATCGAAAAGCACGTCGTCGGCGTAGTATTTCCCGAAGCCCTCATAGTCGTCGCGGTTGAAGCTTTCGATATAGTCGCGGAACTTGTCCTTGGTCATGCCCATGGACGCCATGGCTCGCCCCTCCTTGCTCGATCCGACGGGAGCCGATGTTAGGCCGCGAGCCGGCGTCATTCCAGGGCAACAAAAAACCCCGGCACAGCGCCGGGGTTTCTCGCCGGGGTTTCCCCCGAGTTGTCGCCTGGTGTTAAGCGGCGCTGAGATTGGTGGCAGCGGGCTTGCCGCGCTCCATCTCAACCTCGAAATTCACCTGCTGGCCTTCGGTCAGGGTCTGCATGCCTGCCTGCTGCACCGCCGTCACATGGACGAACACGTCCTTGCTGCCGTCGGCCGGGGCGATGAAGCCAAAGCCCTTTTGCGCATTGAACCACTTAACGGTACCGGTCGTCATAATCGTCTATCCTCAAAGTCTGCACGCATAGTGCGGGGTTGGCCGCGCGACCACCGCGCAAGCCGGAAACAATCTCAGGTTCTGGGGGTGTCTTGGGATGGTCTCATTCGCCGTAGGCGGTGTCACACCGTAGTCAAGGCAAGCCAAAATCGCGATTGCGCGGTGGATATAGGGTCGGTCCCGGGCGAAGTCAATCAGATTTGGGGCAATTCCAGAGCGCCGGACGCGATCTGTTGCAGCGTTGCCACAAAGAAATCCGGCTCCAGGGATTGCACTCTTCCGGCCCAAGCGATTCGGCCGAATCGCCTTTCTCGACAGGCACTTCGCGCCGCGCGATCACCGGGCCCTGGTCATATTGCTCGTCGACCAGATGGATGGTGATGGCGCTCAGCCTGTTCGCCCGCCCCGATCACCGCTTCGTGGACATGCCGGCCATACATGCCCTGGCCGCCATATTTCGGCAAAGGGCCCGGATGGATATTGAGGATTCGGCCGCGATAGCGGGAGAGCGTCTCCTGCCCGAGCTTGCGCATATAGCCCGAGAGCACAACGAGCTCGACACCGTGCTTCCGCAGGCAATCCGCGATGGCGCGGTCGCATTCGAACTCGCCGCCGAGCTTCTTGCCGCTGATATGCTCGGCCGCGATCCCCTGCTCGCGCGCAAAGGCGAGCGCGGGGGAATCGGCGTTGTTGCTGATCACGACGCGGGCCTCGCCGTCGAGCTGCCTCCGGCGATCGCCGTCCACGATCGCCCGCATGCTCGAACCGTTATGGGAGGCGAGAAAGCCGAGCTTGAGGCGCAAACGGGCTACTCGGCCGCCTCGGCGCGATTGCGGCCCTTCAGCCCGCCGACGAATTCGGATAGCGCCGGCCGGACCGCCGCGAAGAGCGGATCGTCCCGGTTCCACAGCGCCACCTCGGAGAAAAACTTCAATCCGATCAGAAGCTGCGCCGTGACATTCTTGTCGCCCCATTTGCCGCTCTCGGCCATGCGCTCCGCGATGGCGATGATGTCGTCATGGTTCACCGCCTCGAACACGAGCGGCTCCCGCTCCACCGCCTCGCCCTTCGGCGTGGCGACATGCTCGACGGTGACGCGATATTTGTGACCTTTCATGGGGCTATCGTCCTTTTCCTGTCCTTCATTTCATGGAGGGGAATATAGGGGCGGCTTTCGGCGAATGCACGCCTTGCAGTGCTACCGACAGATATCGATTGCCGCTCGATCATGCCTTCAACAAGAGACAGTGCGCCGAGATCAAGGTCCGTCCGCGGCGCCGCTAAACGCTCACCAACTCGTTATGATGAAATCCCTTGGAGTAATCGATTAGAGAAACAACGAACGGCTTGATGCGGATGACCACGCTGGCGGACTTGATGTCCGGCATCGGATAGTCGCTGGTCTGGGGATATTTCGCGGCCATCAGGCCGTAGAGCCGGACCATCTCGCCGGCATCCCGGACGAGTTCGGCGGTTCCGCCGAGGGAAAGCGCCGGATCCTGGCCCAATCCGCCTCGTATTTTCCGATCGTGGCGGAAACCTTGTTGCAGGTCGAAATGTTCTCGACCTTCTGCATGCTCTCCCATGTCCCGACATAGAGGGTGAGCCCGTCGTTGACATAGGTCACGATCGTCGCCTGGGGAAATCCGTCCGGGCGGACGGTGGCCAAGGTCAGCGAACTCGTTTTGCGAAATGATATCGAGAATCAGCGCGCGCTGTTCCGCCGTCATGGCCTGGACCATTCATCGTCCTCCCCCTTGATCCATGCTCATCCGCACGACGGCGGCCCCATGATGAGCGTTGCGCTTTTTACGCCATCGCCTCGGACCCCGCCAGAGGCATCGCGCGGCGACGGTTGTGGCCTGCGGCAGACCTACATCTCGAACGAGATGCTGGTCCCGAACCCCTTCGTGTAGGCGAGGAGCGAGATCATGATTGGGTCGGCTCGACGACAAGAGCCCCGCCGGGCACCGAATGTCGCGCGCCGGATCAAAGGGTCACGGGACGGACAAGGGGACGAGAGCGGGAACTGGAGACGGGACGCGCTTTCGCGATGGAGCATGTGGAGGCGATGGAGCTATCGGCACGGGAACTCGGACCCGCTGACGGAGGCGGGACCGTGACGCGAATCACAGGTCGGTCCCGCCTCCAGTGGACACCGCTCCAAATACGCGGGGCAATGCCCATCGCTGGCATACTCGCTTGCTGGCTCATCGTACGGGCCTCAACATCGGTGTGGCTCCAGCCCGACTCGCCACGCGTCCATAAATGCTTCGAAATCGGCCTGGACGCATCGAGTACGATCAATTGACTAGTAGTCCAAATTAATTACTCGATAGTTACCCCAACCTCCGGCCACCGGGCGATCCCGCAAAACCAAGCCGGATCAATGGGTTGCAATAGCGTTTGAAGACACGCGCGCGCCTCCCGGCGGGGCACAAATCCATGGCGGCGCGGCGTCCCTGCGGGTATAGTCGGCGGACATTGGGGAGGGGAGACCATGGCTGCAGCCGGCGACGCCGACCGCGTCGATATCAACGCCATCATCGATAACTCGCGGCTCGGGGGCCGGCAGATCCTGGTCACCACGCTCTGTCTCCTCGCGATGATCCTCGAAGGCTACGACATCTACGGCGTGAGCTATGTCGGGCCGGCGCTTTCGGCGCTCTGGGGCATCCCCTCGGAACGGCTGGGCGTGCTGCTGAGCGCGGTGCTGGTCGGCGCGGCGCTCGGCTATCTGTTCGGCGGCTCGCTGGCGGACCGGATCGGACGGCGGCTGCTGGTCCTGATCGGCACAGGGCTGTTCGGGGCGGTCGTGCTATTGAGCACCACCTCTACGAATGCCGAGGTCTTTATCTTTTGGCGTTTCGCCACCGGCCTCGCGCTCGGCATCGTCGTTCCCAATATCATCTCGCTTTCGGCCGAATATGCGCCAGCGCGGCATCGCTCGCTTTCGGTGGTGATCCTTTATGCAGGCGTCGGGATCGGCGCGTCGACCGCCGGCTTCGTCGCGGGGCAGCTGGTGCCGAGCCATGGCTGGCAGATCGTATTCTATATCGGCGGCGCGATTCCGATGGTTCTCGCGGCGATTATGACGGTGAGTTTGCCCGAATCCATCCGGTTCTTGGCGCTTCGCGACGGAAACGAGGCCAAAATTCGCGTTTTGCTCGCTCATATCACCGATGTTTCCGCCATCGCGCCCGACGCCAAATTCTTTCTCAAGGGCGAGACGCTGAAGCGGGTACCGCTCGGCGAGCTGTTCACCGGCGGGCGGGCCGGCGCCACCCTCCTGCTCTGGCTGACCCTGACCATGACCGGCGGCGTCGTGGTCATCATCGCCTTCTGGCTGCCGAGCCTGTTGGTCGATGCCGGCCAGACCCAGGCCGCCGCCATCAAGATGACAACGGCCGCGGCGACCGGCGGCATCTTCGGCGCGCCGATCATCGGCCTGCTGATGGACCGTGTCGGGCCCTACCGGGTGCTGATCCCGGTCCATCTCCTCGCGATCCTGTTCCTTATCGTCATGGTCCAGATGCTGGGGGCCCCAAGCCTCGTCGTCGGCTTCCTTTACGGGGCGGCGATGAATGGCGGCATCTCGGGGATGTACGGATTGGTCGCGAGCATCTATCCGACCTCGATCCGCGGCACCGGCGTCGGCTGGGCGGTCGCGATCGGCCGGGTCACCGCGATCGCCGCGCCGATCATCATCGGCTTCGTCCGCGCCGCGGGCTTCGCGCCGACCACCAATCTCTATGGCTGCGGCATCCTGATCGCGATCGCCGTGGTCGCCCTGCTGGTTCTCTCCGGCAACCGCCACGGACGGCCATATAAGCCGGAATAGCCAAAGCACCCGTTCGTCCTGAGCTTGTCGAAGGGCGTGTGGCCGGGCTCAGGCAGCGGGCTTCGACAAGAGCTCAGCCCGAACGGAAATCGTGGCTCAGTAAACCACCACGGACCGGATCGATTTGCCTTCATGCATCAGGTCGAAGGCGTCGTTGATTTTGTCCAGCGGCATGGTGTGGGTGATCAGGTCGTCGATATTGATCTTGCCGTCCATGTACCAGTCGACGATGCGGGGCACGTCGGTGCGGCCCCTTGCGCCGCCGAAGGCCGTGCCTTTCCAGACCCGGCCGGTGACGAGCTGGAACGGGCGGGTCGCGATCTCCTGGCCGGCCTCCGCCACGCCGATGATGATCGACTGGCCCCAGCCGCGATGGCAGCATTCCAGGGCCTGGCGCATCACCTTCACATTGCCGATGCATTCGAAGGAATAATCCGCGCCGCCGTCGGTCAGATCGACGATGGCCTGGACGACCTTGTCCGCGCCGACCTCGTTGGGGTTGACGAAATGGGTCATGCCGAACTTCTCGGCCATGGCGCGCTTCGCCGGATTGGTGTCGATGCCGATGATCTTGTCGGCGCCGACCATCCGCGCGCCCTGGATCACGTTCAGCCCGATGCCGCCGAGCCCGAACACCGCGACATTCGCGCCTGGCTCGACTTTGGCCGTGAAGATCACCGCGCCGATGCCGGTTGTCACGCCGCAGCCGATATAGCAGACCTTGTCGAACGGCGCGTCCTCGCGGATCTTGGCGATGGCGATCTCGGGCAGCACCGTGAAGTTCGAGAAGGTCGAGCAGCCCATATAGTGGTAGAGCATCTCGCCGCCCATCGAGAACCGCGACGTGCCGTCCGGCATGACGCCTTTGCCCTGGGTCGCGCGGATCGCCGTGCAGAGGTTGGACTTGTGGCTCGTGCAGGTTTTGCACTGGCGGCATTCCGGCGTGTAGAGCGGGATCACGTGGTCGCCCGGCTTGACGCTGGTGACGCCTTCGCCGACGTCGCGCACGATCCCCGCCCCTTCATGACCCAGGATCGAGGGGAACAGGCCTTCCGAATCCTTGCCTTCGAGCGTATAGGCGTCGGTATGGCAGATGCCGGTCGCCATGATTCTCGACCAGAACCTCGCCGGCCTTGGGTCCGGCCAGATCGACTTCGTGGATTTCGAGAGGCTTGTTCGGTCCGACGGCAACCGCAGCGCGTGTTTTCATGCTCGTCTCCGTTTCTTGGGATAGTGCGGACGGTCATCCTAGAGCAAGCCGACCGGAGAAAGAACCCGTCGTCCAACCCACGGCGAGGCGTCTTTACCTCTCCTCGCCGTTCCGCCTAACATGGGATCGAGGCGAGCCGTGATTGGGGGAACGGACAATGCCGCTCAAGCAGCGTTCTTACGACACTCGGACAATCGGTAGGGCCATAGGGGCGTTGGCTGTCGCGGCCGGTTTGGCCTGCGGTGCCGGCGCGGCGACGGCCGCCGATTTCTCCGGCGTCTGGATGCCCGCGGGCGACCTCGACGCACCGCTCAGCGGCGACTCCGCGCCGGTGACGCCCAAGGCGAAGGCCGCGCTTGCGACCTTCGACCCCAGACACAAGGATTCCACCCGGTTCTGCATGCCCTACGGCACGCCGCGCAACACGCTCTCGACCGCGCCCTATCCGATCGAGATCCTGCAGCGGCCGGAGCGGCTGACCATCATTTTCGACCGTTTGGGCGATGTCCGCCGGATATACCTCGACGGCCGCAAGCGGGCGAAGAACGTCTGGCCGACCTGGCTCGGCAATTCGCTGGGCCATTGGGAGGGCGATACCCTGGTCGTCGACACCGTGGCGATGACCTCGGAAAGCATCCTGACCGACGACGGCTTGCCCCATAGCGACGACATGACCTTGCGGGAACGGATGAGCGTCATCGAGCGGGACGGCGGGAAGGTGCTGAAGGACGAGATCACCATCACCGATCCCGCCATGTATGCCGCGCCGATCAAGGTCACGCGGTATTTCCGCCAAGCGAACGACGCGCGTCTATCCGAAGGGTCGGGGCTCTGCCTGTTGGATCAATGGCGCCAACGCCTCCAGGCGCGCAACAAGACGCTGGCCGTCCGCGCCGATGTCTCGGACGAAAGCGGCGGTGAAGGAGACGGGCCATGATCGGCCGATATCTCGCCCCCGTCCTCGGCCTCTGCGCGCTCGCCTTGGCGTCATCATCCGCCTCGGCCGAGAAATCCGGTCATCCCGATTTCAGCGGTGTGTGGATGCCGACGGCGATCGGGCCGGACGGCAAGTCCAACCGGAGCTGGCCGCGCAACCCGCCATTCCTGCCCCCGGTCAAGAAGGCCTATGACGAGCACCGCGTCAGAGCGAAAGCCGACCCCGAGGATTTCGACGAGGAGCGCGACTGCCTGCCCTATGGCATGCCATACCAGATGCTCCTGGTCGCCCAATATCCCTTCGAGATCATCCAGACCAAGGGCCGGGTGACGATGATTTTCGAGCTCCACAACGATGTGCGCCGGATCTATACGGACGGCCGCGCGATTCCCTCAGGCCTGCGCCCGACCTGGTTCGGCTATTCGACCGGCAATTGGGACGGCGACACCCTTGCAATCACCACAAAGGCCGTGCGCGACGGCTCCATCACCCGGCCCCATGGCCCGAAGTTGGTGATCGCGGAGCGTATCCACCGCATCATGGACAGCGAGGGCAAGCCGATGCTCGTCGACGAGATGACCATCGACGACTCCGGGCACCTATAGCCGGCCGTTCACGGTGAAGAATTATTTCCGCCAGCATCCGGGCCTGGAGGTCGGGGAGTATTTCTGCAGCGAGGATCTCTGGCACCAGAATCTTTCCGGCAAAGATACCGACATTCCGTGGCGCTGAGGACGGATCGAACTCATGATCAGATTTCGCAGACATTCCCTCCGTATCGCGGCGCGCCATCTCGCCGTCGTGCTCGTTCTGGCCTTGGTCGGCCCCGCCCTCGCGCATCATTCGGTGTCGAATTTCGACCAGGACAAGAGGTCCCAGATCACGGGCGTCGTCGCCTATGTCAGCTTCACCAACCCGCATTCCTATTTCGATATCGACGTCAAGGGCGAGCGGCGCGCCGAGAAGTACAAGGTCTTCGCGACAAGCAAGGTCGCCTTGCTGCGCTATGGCTGGCGACCGGATTCGGTGAAGGTCGGCGATACGATCTCCATCGAGGGCTGGCCGGACCGCACCAACCCGCATTACCTGTATATGCTGAAGATCCGCTTCGCGGACGGTACGGAATGGTCCCGGAACGAGATCCCGAAATAGGCGTCCGGCTCCGAGGGGGATGAGATGACGATCGCCGAATTCTTCCATATTCGTCAGCCCGAGCATCGCCCGTTCCATTGGGGCCCTTACCCCTTGGAAGAGCTTCCGCATGATCCCGCTATCGGCGAAGCCGAAGCATCGAGAGCGCCGCTAACCCAGGCGCCTTCGGGGCCGACGCCCGGCAAGCCCTTCGGCGAGACGGCCGAGCGCTACCTCGGCTATTTCGGAGCGTTTCGCGACGGCGAGATCGCCAAGGCAAAGGCGCCGGTGCCGGACGACATCGAGGAGCGGACCAAGGCGGTCAAGGGCACGGCTTATTTCCTGGATGCAAGCCATGTCGGGACATGTGCGATTCCCGAGAACGCCTGGATCGCGGGCGCGCCCAAACCCGCACATAGCCATGCCGCCGTTCTTCTGGTCGAGTACGGCCGGCTCCCGGATGCGGGTAATCTCGCCCGTGACTGGGTTTCGGAAACCCAGGATCCGTCTTTCTGACCCGCGCCGTCGAAATTGCCGTCTGCCTGGCCGGCGAGCTTCGCGCGATGGGCATCGCCGCCAAGGCGCATTGGGCCGGTGAGACGGACGTCGATTTGGACCGCTTGGCCGTCCTTGCCGGTGTGGCGGTGCGCGACGGCAACGGCATCGCCAGCCCCTATCTCGGCCGGGACTTCGCTCTCGCGGTCGTCACAATGGATTATACGATCGGAGAAGACGTGCCGCTTGCGCCCGGCGCGATGAACGACGCCAAGGGGTTTCGCTATCGCTTTGGTCTATCCGGCGCGGTGTCCGGCCTGGAACGCCGGCGGCGCGAGAAGCGCGCCTCCCATCTCAGCCAATATCCGATGGAGCAGGTGACGCGGGTCGATCGGCCGACGACCTTGATTCTCGACGACGAAGTGCCCCGCGTGCCGAAACGCGCCCTGTTCTTCCGCCGGGCAGCGCATGGCGACCTGGGACCCAAGGCGCAGCGGGAGGTGAAGCGCTTCGCCCTCAAGCATCCCTTGGCCGCCGGCTTCACGGGGCCGCTGGCTTCCATGGTGCCGTATCCAGGACGGCCCGGTCGCGGAACGCGA
The DNA here is from genome assembly GCA_963732795.1 of uncultured Alphaproteobacteria bacterium. Classification (GTDB taxonomy): domain Bacteria; phylum Pseudomonadota; class Alphaproteobacteria; order CAVTAV01; family CAVTAV01; genus CAVTAV01. The sequence continues at coordinate 150,711 of CAVTAV010000004.1, forward strand.
TCCCGTCGCATTACACCGATCCCGCCGCCAATGCGCGGGCCATCAAGTCGCTGGCCTATTTCCTCGGCGCGGATCTGACCGGCATCTGCGAAGTGCCGACTTACGCGTGGTATTCGCACCGGGACGACGGATCCGAGGTCGTGCCCTATCATCGCTATGCCGTCGTGATGCTGATCGATCAGGGCTTCGACACCATGGAAGGCGCGTCGGGCGACGACTGGATCTCCGGCGTTCAGTCCATGCGCGCCTATATGCGCGGCGCGGAGATCGCCGGCATGATGGCGGACCATCTGCGCGGCCTCGGCTTTTCCTCGCGGTCCCATACCAATATCGATTCCGACGTGCTGCATATTCCGCTGGTGCTTTGGGCCGGGCTCGGCGAGTTGAGCCGGATCGGCGAGCTGGTGCTCAATCCCTTTGTCGGGCCGCGTTTCAAATCGGTCGTCTTCACCACCGATATGCCTCTCGAGATCGACAAGCCGATCGACTTCAAGCTCCAGTATTTCTGCTCGAACTGCTTCAAATGCGCCCGCGAATGCCCGTGCGACGCCATCCCTTTCGGCGACAAGGTGATGTTCAACGGCTACGAAATCTGGAAGCCGGACGTCGAGCGCTGCACGAGCTATCGCCTGACGAATGCCGGCGGCGCGGCCTGCGGTCGGTGCATGAAGACCTGCCCGCTGAACAAGGTGGTCGATCGCGACGGCCCGATCCTCACGCGGGTCGCGAGCTGGTGCGGCGTCAATGCGATGTGGCTCAAGCCGTTTCTCGTGCCGATCGCCGTCAAGCTCGACGATATGCTGGGCCACGGCCGGATCAACAAGATCAAGAAATGGTGGCTCGATCTCGAAATGAAGGATGGGATTGCCGTCACCCCGAAGCGGATAAATCGCCGTGAGATCGATCCCGAAGCGCAAGGTCGATCCGGCCAAACAGAAGATGGCGCATTATCCCGCCAGCGTCATGCCGCCGCCGGTGACGGACGGTCCCTTCCCGATCGACCGCAAGGCCGCGCTGGCACACAAGATGGAAACCGTGGAGGAAGCCCGGCGGCGTCATGCCGCGGGTGGCAAGCCTCCGGCGGATTACGCGCCGGCACCACGCCAGAACCATAGAATAAAGGATTGCCCATGGCGAAAGTTTCCGGCGGCGAGTTGTTGGTGCGCACCCTGATCAAGGCGGGCGTCAAGCAAATGTTCGGGCTTCACGGCGCGCATCTCGAAACCCTGTTCCAGGCCTGCCTCGATCACGATATCCCGATCCTCGACACGCGCCACGAGGTCGCGGCCGGCCATGCCGCCGAGGCCTATGCCAGGGCGACCAACACGCTCGGCGTCGCCATGGTCACGGCCGGGCCGGGCTTCACGAACTGCGTCACCTCGATCACCAACGCCTATCTCGACCGCACGCCGGTGCTCTATATCGCCGGTTCGTCCGGCCTCGCCCAGGCCGAGACCAACACGCTCCAGGCCGGTTTCGACCAGTTCGCCGTCGCCAAGCCGATCACCAAATGGACGATCCGCATCACCGTGCCGGAGCAAATCCCGCGCCTCGTCGCCGAGGCGGTCCGCATCGCGACTTCGGCGCCGAGCGGGCCGGTGCTGCTCGACATGCCAAGCGACGTCCTCGGCGCTCAGGTCGACGAGGAGAACGGCCCCGATCCCCGAGACGATCGTGCTCGACTCGCCCGCCGCGCCGACCGCTGCCGCCGTCAGGCAGACCCTCGACATCCTGCAAGCGGCCAAACGCCCGGCGATCATGCTCGGCGCGGGGGCCTGGCGCTCCGGTTGCGGCGACGAATTGAAGACCTTCGTCGAGACGACCGGCATCCCGGTCTTCTCCGACTTCCAGGCCCATGGAATGCTGCCGAGCAGCGACCCGCGCTATGGCGGCACGTTCCACAAGATGGACGATCTCCGGGCGCTCGACGCCCAGCCGGATGCCGTGCTGGCCCTCGGTGTGCGCTTCGGCCTTTTCACGCTTGGCGGCTCCGAGCGCCTCGTGCCGCACTCGGCGAAGCTCATTCATGTCGAGGTCGATCCCAAGGAAATCGGGCTGTTGCGTGACGTGACCGTGCCGGTCGTCGCCGATTCCCGCGAGATGCTGAAGGCGCTGAACGCCGCCGCCGGCGAAGATCAAATCTGGCCCGACCGGGGCGATTTCGTGCGGACGATCCGTGAGGCTCGGCGCAAGCGCTTCGCCCAATTCGACGAAGCGCATGAAGAAGCCCGGGCCGCCGATCCATCCGATCCAGGCGGTCTCCGCCATCGTCGAGAGCATCCCGAAGGACACGGTCATCATCGGCGACGGCGCGGAGGCCTATCACTGGCTGAACGAGGTGATCCGGCAGGAGCGCGGCGGCAGCTACATCACCCACGGCTTTCTCGGCACGGTCGGCATGGGGCTCGGCCTCGGCCTCGGCGCACAGATCGCCAATCCCGACCGCCGCGTGCTGTGCCTCGAAGGCGACGGCGCGGTCGGGTTCACCATCACCGAATTCGACACCATGACCCATCACGAGCTGCCGATCGTGGTCCTGATCATGAACAACCGAAGCTGGGGCGCGTCACAGCATTTCCAGGAGATCGTCTCGGGCGCGAACCGCGTCACCGGCACGCAGCTTCGCGACGCCCGCTATCACGACGTCGCCGAAGCCTTCGGCGCGAACGGCTATCACGTCACCGACATCAAGGCCCTCGGCGCCGACGATCAAGGAAGCCTTCGCCAGCGGCAAGCCTTGCTGCATCAATGTCGAGATCGACCTGAAGCCCATCCCGCCCGAAGTCGGGATGCTGATGTCGCGGTAGCGCTGACGGCTCCCGGCATTTGTCATTGCAAACCCTGAAAGGGTGAAGCAATCCAGGAATTCCTGGCATCGCCACGGCCCTGCGGGCCTCGCGATGACGACCTGCTAATACGCGCTGGCGTCCGATAGGTCCTTGATCTGGGCCGGGCTCAATTCCAGCGTCGTCGCAGCGACCGAGATCCTTGAGTTGATCGAGGCTCGTCGCGCTGGCGATCGGAGCGGTGATGCTCGGCTGGGCCATCAGCCAGGCCAGCGCGACCTGGGCCGGGTTCGACTTCGTCTCGGCGGCGACTTTGTCGAGCGCGCCAAGGATCTTCAGGCCGCGCTCGTTAATCATGTCCTTCGATGCGATAGCCGCGCGGCTTGCCTTCGGCGTCCTCGGGCTTGCGGTATTTGCCGGAAAGGAAGCCGCTGGCGAGCGCGAAATAGGGGATGACGCCGATATCCTCCTTGACGCAGAGTTCCTGCAGCTCGCCCTTCGAAATCCTTGCGGTCATACATGTTGTACCAGGGCTGCATTGTCTCGTAGCGCGGCAGGTCGTTGTCCTTGGCGACTTTGAGAACCTCGGCAAGACGCTTGGCCGTGTAGTTCGAGCCGCCGATCGCACGGACCTTGCCCTGCTTGATGAGCTCGGCATAGGCGCTGAGGGTTTCCTCCAAGGGCGTGTTCTCGTCGTCGCGGTGAGCCTGATAGAGATCGATATAGTCGGTCTGGAGCCGTTTGAGGGAGCGATCCACGGCCTTTATGATATAGGCGCGCGACAGGCCGCCATCGCCCGGATCCATCTCGATGCCGCATTTGGTCGCGATCAGGACCTGTTGCGCGTGCCGGATTTCTTGAGCCAGCCGCCGAGCACTTCCTCGGAATCGCCGCCCTTGTTGCCGGGAATCCATTTCGAATAGACATCGGCCGTGTCGATCATGTTGAGGCCGGAATCGAGGAAGGCGTCCAGAAGCTTCGACGCCAAGGGCTCCTTCAGGGTCCAGCCGAAAACATTGCCGCCGAGCACCAGTTTTCCCGTCTCAAGACCCGATTTCCCCAGTTTTCTCTTTTCCACAGCGTGGATTCCTCCCTGTTTCAAACGACCGAATGACCGACCGCATTGTCGATTCCGCGCCCGACGCCGTCAACCGGCGCGCACGCCGCGGATCGTGATTCGCGAGCAAAGCGGCGTCCCGTCACGTTGACTTCATCCCCCGGCACTACTACTTGCGTTAACGGAACCGCAAATCGGAACATCTATGTCGACGAATGGCGGCACGGGGGTTTCCTGGTGCGATCCCGCCGGGATCGGTATGATAAATCCGTGAGGCCATGGGGGCTTAACCATGCTTACCGTCAACGCCTGACGAATATCTCGGGTCGAACAGCAAAAGGACACGACGTCTTGGGTTCAGCGGCGAGTTGGCGGACCTTTTTTCAGTCGAAGCTCGTGCGGCGCGCCACCCGCGTGGTGCAGGTCGTCATTTTCTTCGGCGTTCTGGCGCTCATCACCAAGCATCTCGCCGATATCGGCTGGGATGAAATCTGGAGCGCCTTGCCCCGCACGCCCTGGTTCTACATCCTGATCGTCTGCGCCTATGTGACCCTGCCGGTCGCCGAGGTCTTCGTCTATGAGAAGATCTGGGGCATTCCGATGTGGAAGCGGCTGCCGGTGCTGTTCCGCAAGCGGGTGCTGAACGAAGGGGTGATGGGCTATTCGGGCGAGGCCTATCTCTGCCTCTGGGCCCATCGCCACACCGATCTCCCCGGCAACAAGCATCCTTTCGACCGTAAAGGACAACAACATCCTCTCCGCCGTGGTCTCGACCTCGGCCGCGCTGATCCTGTTCTTCGGATTCATGCTCTCGGGCAAGCTCCACGACGTGACCGGCGGCGACCTCTCCAACAAATGGATGCTTGTCGGGATGTTGGCGGTGAGCGGGCTGTGGATCCCGGTGGTCTACAGGTTCCGCAAGCGCCTGATCGCCCTGCCCCGCCCGACGGTCGGCAAGGTGTTGGTCATCCATTTCCTGAGGCTGCTGGCGGCGGAAAGCCTGCAGGTCATGTATTGGATGGTGGTGCTGCCTTTCGTGCCGCTGAGCGCATGGCTCACCTTCACGGCGGCGCAGATGCTGCTCACGCGCGTGCCGCTGTTGCCGAACAAGGATCTCGATGCTGCTCGGCCTCGGCATCACCCTGGCCGCGGTCGTGAACGTGCCGGCGACGGCGGTTACCGCGTTGTTCCTCGCCGGCGGCGCGACGATCCAGTTCCTCCATCTCATCGTGTTCTTCGTCACCACTCCGATCGGCATGGGCAAGAGCGCGAGTGAGAGCGAGGAAGTGCCCGAACCGACGCGGATTCCCTCCTGATGCGGCTGGCCTCGTTCACGCGGGACGGCAAGGCGGGCTTCGGCGCGGTTACCGAGGAGGGCATTGTCGACCTCACGGGCCGGATCGACGGCGCTGCAACCCTCGCCGAGCTTCTGGAAATGGACGACGTATCCAAGGCCCAGGCCTATGCCGACGGGCGCAAGGCGGACTTCGGCTTGGATGCGACCCGGTTCCTGCCGGTGATCCCGGCGCCCTCCAAGATCATCTGCGTCGGCCTCAACTATCTCGACCATGCGGCCGAGGCGAGCCTCAAGGTCGGGGCCCATCCGGTGATCTTTCATCGCTATCCGGAGTCCATGACCGGCCATAGCGAGCCGCTGATCCGTCCCAAGGTCTCGGACAAACACGATTACGAGGGCGAGCTCGCCGTGATCATGGGCCGGACCGGCCGCCATATCCCGGCCGAGAAGGCGATGGATTATGTCGCCGGCTATGCCTGCTTCAACGATTCGAGCATCCGCGACTGGCAATTCCACACCAATCAATACGGCATGGGGAAGAATTTCCTCGCGACCGGCGGCTTCGGCCCCTGGATGACGACCGCCGACGAAATCCCGGATTACCGCGAACTTACTCTCGAAACCTATGTCAGCGGCGAGCGCCTGCAGCTCGGGCACTTGAAGGATCTCGCCTTCGACGTGCCCCGGCTGATCAGCTATGTCTCGGAGGCCCTGCCCTGGCATCCGGGCGACGTTTTGGTGACCGGTACGCCCTCTGGCGTCGGTTTCGCCCGAAAGCCGCCGCGCTTCCTGCATGACGGCGATGTCGTCGAGGTGCGGATCAGCGGCGTCGGAACCCTGGTGAATCCGGTCGTCGATGAAGCTTGAATCGCAGTGATTCGGTTGTTTGACGGCTAAAAAGCGGTTGATCTCGCAAATTTCCGGGGGCCCGAAGACTAAGGCGGATAGCCGGTCTCCGCGGCATTTTACCGTACCGCACAATTTGGAATAGCGGTTCGGATTATATTGTGGTGTAATAACGCGATGCTCGGGTTTCACGCTTGAGACGCTGGATCGCTGGCGCGGTCGAGGCCATTCTCTTCGTGCGCCAAAACGCCAAGTCTCGGATTCGCTTGAAACTTCGCCTTTCGGGGAGTCGCCGGCCCCAATCGGTTGGAAGCCTGAGGATCGAGTGCTTGGGGCGTGTATGCCGGCGAGGATTTAGCGGGGAGAACCTGGTTCGATTTCTCGCATGAATTCACTAATTTTTATCAATTGAACCATTGACTTTTGGGGCGTTTCCCCATCGAATTTCGATTGGGATCGTTTGAAAAAGCGAAGCCTTTTCTGAGTTGGATTGAGCGGAAAATGGAAACGGACGAACGGTATCCTTGGGACGATCTGGCGTCGGTTGAAAAATCCCTGAACGTGGATCAATTCCCTGCCTTTTGGTTGACCTGTCTATCGGGTCTGGTTCAAAAAAATCTCACCCGCTACTACCTGGAGCCCTACGGATTGGGTCTGCCTGAGTGGCGCGTGCTGTGCTTCGTGGGCAGCCAGAAGACGGTTTCGCTCCGCGAGGTCAACAAGCGCTCCTGGATGGACAAGGGCCAGATCAGCCGGGTCTGCGATGTGTTGGAGAAGCGCGGGCTGATCAAGCGCACGCCCGATCCAAGCCATGGCCGCCGGCATGTCCTGTCGATCACCGATGAAGGCGAGGCGCTGTACAAGGAAATCATCCCGATCGCCCGCCGGCATCAGGCCAGCCTGCTGACCGTGCTCACCAAGCGCGAGCGCCGGGTGCTCTACGAATGCTTCGGCAAGATCGAGCAGGCCGCTTCCGCAATCGGCCTGATCAACCGGGCTTCGCACCGGATCTCCGATGACGCCGCCATTGCTGCGACGGAGGACGAGCCGGACGACGAATCCGATAATCGCCAGAAGCTGAAGCGCCGGGCCTAACCCCGTCTCAGCCGAGCCATCCGGCGTCCCGCATCAGCCGAACGAGGCTCGATGCGATCACCAGAATTCCGACCCCGACCATGAGCTGCTTGCGCGGCACGCGGTGGGTCAGCTTTGCCGCAATCGGCGAGGCGACGATGGCGCCGATCACCAATCCGATAACCGCATGGGATGCCGTCTCCAGACCGACATGGCCGGCGAGCATGGTGAAAACCGTTACCGCGACGATCGTCTCGGCAAGGTTGCCGGTCCCGATGGCATAGCGCGGCCCGACCCCCATGGCGACCAGGCTGCTGGTCACGAGCGGCCCCCAAACGCCCGACATCGCCTCCAGCGCGCCGCCTGCAAGGGCTATGACGGCCGTGCGGGCGGTCGTTATGGCGTGCGCCTTCTCTCTGATCGCGCGCCAGATGATATAGAGCCCGACCACCACGAGATAAGCGCTGCTCACCGGGCCGACATAGGGCCCGGCGCCGTGGCTCAAGAGCAGGCTGCCGAGCACGCCGCCGACAAGGCCTCCGGTCCCGAGGATCGCGAGCAGCCGCCAGGAGACATTCCGGTACCAGGCATGGGACAGGCCGGAAGCGATGCCGGTGAAGATCTTCGCGCCATTGACCGCCGCGCTCACCGACATGCGCGGGAAGCCGAGCAGGGTGAGGCAGGTCGAGGAGATGACGCCGAACCCCATGCCCAGAATCCCATCGAACAGCTGCGCGACGACGCCGATTAGGGCGAACAGCCAGGTTTGGCTATCCGCCAGGACGCTCGATACGCTGGACATCATGGGGGACCGCGAATCTTATTTACAGAATTACATTGTAATATAATTTAATTTACAAGATATTATGATAAAATATTTCCCGCAATGGAAATCTGCGTCAGGCCGACCCGCGTCAGTAGTCGTGCTTCCATTTGAGGCCGACCCGGCTGCCCTGTTGCGGGCTGACATTGCTCTCGACCGAGAGATTCTTGGTCAGTCCGAGATCGACGCCGACCTTTTCCTGGCCACCGTTCGGCGGCCGTCTCGACCTCTAGATAGACGTTCTTGGCGATATATTTGCCGCCGGTGATGGTCGTCGCCTCGAGCCCGCTCCCCGCCTGAGACGAGGACCCGATCTGAAGCACATCCAGGCCGATCACCGAGCGCGCCGAGCCCAGAAGCCCGCCGCCGGGCTTGCCGAGTCCCCGGACGGCATCGGCAAGCTGCACCGCCTGCAGCGGCGAGAGATCGGCGACCGACGAGCCGAACAGAATGCGCGAGAGGATCTCGTCCTGGGGCAGGCCGGGTGTCGAGGACAGCTTCACATTGGGTGACGAACTGGGACCGGTGACATTCACCATCGCCTTCAGGTCGGTCACCGAATAGGTCGCCTGGAGATTGAGCTCGGGATCGATCTTGCTGCCGCCTTGGAACGAGATCTGGCCGCGATCCAAGCCGAACGTGCGGCCGGCGAACTTAAAATTCCCGCGCACCACGTTCAAGGCGCCGACAATATGTGGATCGGCCAATGGGCCCGTGACCTTGAGGTTTCCCTTCCATTCGGAATCGAGGCCCCGGCCGCGAATGAAGGCCTGGCCGGGCACATTGACGGCAACATCGAGCTGCGTCGCCTTCTGCCCGGCTTGCGGCCTCCTGCCCTTGCGGCGGCGCCATGACCTGGCCGTTGGACCCGATCTCCGTGACATCGAGCTTGACCACATCCGGGCTCGACAGGTCGACCAGGATGGCCTCGATCTCATTGGCGGTGATCATCCCCTTGAGCGTCGAGGACTTGCCGGTCTTTTCGAAGGACAGGGTCCCGCTCAAGGTCGCGGTGACGTCCGTGCGGCGAACGAGCTTGGCCTTGTCGGCGGTGACGTCGAGCTGGATCGGGAACTTGTCATCGGGATCGAGACCGACCCGCCCCTTCGCCGTGACCTTGCCCGAGCCGCCATCGGTCGCGCTCGCCTCGATCAGGCGGATCTGCTGGCGGTCGGCTTCGAGTTGCAGGCTCAGCTTCTCGAGCACCGTGCCCATTTCGAGATCGACGAACCGGCCGTCGTGAAGCGCGACGTCGCCGGTCGCGGTCGGATCCGACACCGGGCCGCCGAGCTTGAGCGAGGCTTCCATCCGGCCGTCGAGGGTTTCGCTGTCGGTGCCGAAGGCGTTCCAGAACGGGCCGACATCGGCATTCCAGTCGACTTGCCCGCGCAGCCTGCCGTCGCCGGGCACACGGAACGACCCCGCCTCGTATTGGAGCGGCATCATGGCGGATGCCGAGATCATGGCGCCGCCCTGGCCGCTGAACTGGCCCTTGAGGTCGAGCCCGGCGTCCCGCCATGTCGCGTCGATCGTCCCGTCGAGGCGCTCGGGCGCTTTTTCGTCGGGCGTGAGCGCCAAGTCCGTCATCTGCAGCTTGGCGCGGCCCGATTGGCGGTCGGCGGCAACATCGATATCGGCCGTGCCCGAGAGAGTACCGGCCGCGGGCCCGTCCGGCACGAAGGCGTGAATGGCCGCGAACGGAAGCTTGTCCAATGTCAGATGCCCATTGAGCGTATCGGCCCCGCGCTTCGCGCCGAGAGTCGACGCGGCCGTCGCCGATTTCGAGAGTCGTCTGTTCGAGATCGAGGCCATTTTCCTTCAACGTCAGCGATGCAGGCTTGACGAGCTGGATCGCGGTCTTGGCGTGCATCCCACTCAGGCTGTCGATCCGGATCACCGTGTCCGGCGAATCCCAGTCGGCCGATCCGGCGGCGCTCAATGTCATCATGCCGCGATAGGCGCCCGCGACATCGATCTTGTATTCGGCCTTGTGAAAATTCGTCGTCCCGCTCATGGCGAGGGTATCGAGCCTGACGTCGCCGCTGCGGACGCCCTGAGCCTGGAGGGAGAACGGCACGCCTTGCCTCAGCTGGGTGATGTCGCCGCTGGTCGCGACCATGATGTGCTTGATCGCGACCTTGCTGTCGGGACCAAGGTCGGCGGAGAACTGATCGGCGGTCAGGTTGCCGGTGACCCCCTGCTGCCCGTCGATATCGCTGAATGAGACCGAGAAGGTCGCGGAGCCATGGAGATTCCTGCCGACCAGCGCCGAGACTGCGTCGAGCGAAGCGAACTGGCCATCCAGAGCGCCGCTCGCGGCTCCCCCGGCCAAGGGAACGGTGAGATTGCCGTGAAGCTCGCCGCCGGCGGCCGTCAGCTTCAAGCCGTTCAGCGCGACTCGGTCCGGGTTCTTCGAGCGCGCGATATCGGTCGTGGCCTTGACCGCGCCGGCTGGTCCCGTGAACGCGATGTCGAGCGATCCCGATTGGGTTTCGACGTCCTTGAGCGTGAGCGCGGCTTTGATCGCCTTGAGGCGAGTGCCCGAGATCGTCAGCGTGTCGGCCGTCGCGGTCACGGTCGAGTTGACGGCCGTGCCGGCGGGGCCGGTCGCGAGCGAGATATTGATCGGACCGCCCGCGAGGTCGATGCCGACAAGCTTCGAGAACGCCGCCGGATTGGCGATCCGGGCCTTGAGGCCGCCGCGGAGAAGCTGCGGCATGAAGCCGATTTCGACATCGCCTTCCGCGCTGATCTTGGGATGAGTGAGCTTCAGATCGGCGAACTTCAGCCGCTCGCCTTCCGGCATATAGACCACCGCCGACTGCAGTCGCGCCGGCTCCTTGAAGAATGAGGCGAGCGCGGGCCCGCCCATCGGCAATCCGCGCAGTTCCGCATTGAGGCGGCCGTTCAGCATGGTGGCGGCATTGCCGCTAAGATCGATGCCGCCCGCAAAATCCACCGACGCCCAATCCGATCGCACCATTAGATCGCCGAACGAAATGCGCTCGATCTTGCCGCGATAGGCGCCTTTGGTTCTCAGCACGACGTCGGAGGGCGGCTCCGCGGATTCCTCTTTGCGAGCGAAGGCCAGTTTGGCGAGCTTCGCCGAGGCGTCGAAAGTGAACAGCGTGTCGGGATCGCCGGTGTCGAAATCGAGCTCGGCGGTCAGGCTCGACTGCCCGGCGGAGAATCCGTCGCCGGTCACGCTCGCCACCGTCGAGGAAATCTCGACGAAGGGTTTCGGTAGGTAGCCGCGAAGATGCGCGTTGAGCGCCAAATCCGGCACCTTGACCGGCGCGGTCAGCGCATCCGCCACCGAAGCATCGGCGGGCTCGAGTCCGACAGCCATATCCACCGAGCCGTCGGAGAGATCGACCGTTCCATTCGCAACGAGGCTGGCGCCGGCGGTCTTGACCGATGTGCCGGTAAAGGTGAGCTTGCCGCCGCTTGCAACCGCGAAATTGATGTCGAAATCATAAGGCGGCGCGGCGACGGGCTCCAGCCGCCCGGTGAGCGGCGCCGGCGTCATTGCCGTGCCCTTGATCCGGACATTGTGCGTCGCTTCGCCAAAAGCCCTGATCGTGGCTTCGAGCCGGCCATTCGGCCCGAGCGAGGCCTTGGCGGTACCGTTCCAGTCCGCGAGCGTGCCGTCCCCAGTGACATCGATGTCAAAGGGGCCGTCGTCCTCGACGCCGATCAGACGCGAGGCCAGCCCGCCCTTCGCTTCGTGGGCGTGGAGGTCGAGTTCCAATGTCTCGTCTTCGGGATTGGCGTGGATGCGGGCGGTAAGCCGCGAGCCGGCCGTGTCGCCCTGACTGGCGTCGAGATTCAAGTGAATGCCGTCGCCCATGCCGTAGCGCGCCGAGCCATTGGCTTTGAGGCGTTCCGGCATGCCGTCGGTAAGCTCGGGCCCGAGCGCCATGTCGAGCGAGATCGACGAGACGGTGATGCCGAAGCTCGGCAGGCTGATCGGTTGAGACGGGGCCTGCGGCTCGCTCGACGGCGCAGTGTGCGGCAGGCGATCGAGCGTGGCGTCGGTCACCGTCACGTTTTCGATATCGACCGACTTGAACAACAGCCGCCAGGGATGCCAGGCAAGCTTCAGCGTGCCGATCCGGGCGAAGACGCCGACATCGTCCGACGCGACGACATTGTGCAGCGTGACGGATTGGGGTAGCGCGCCTTCGACGGCCCCGACCTTCACTTGCATCGAATCGCTGCTCAGAGCTCGCTCGATGGCGGCCGCGATCCGAGCATGGGCCCAGGAAGTTTGCAGCACGCCATAGGCCACGCCCACGAGGATAACGACGAGCCCGATCACCCCGCCAAGGGCGATGAGAACCCGCCGTGTTGTCCGCGACATCGCCATCTCAGAACGCCTGCCCGATGCTGATATAGACCTCGAAATGATTGTCGATGCCGGGCCGGCGATTGATCGGGAAGGCGACATCGAACCGCAGCGGCCCGGCCGCGGTGTGATAGCGCAGCCCGAGGCCCGCCGCCCAGCGGAGGCTCTTGGAAAAATCCGGATAGGATGCGTCGAACACATTGCCGGCATCCACGAAGGGCACCAGGCCGATCGACTTGGTGATCCGGGTGCGAATCTCCGCGCTGAACTCGGCCACCGACCGTCCGCCGGTCGGATTGCCGTCGGCGTCGAGCGGACCAACTCTTTGATAATTGTAGCCGCGGATCGATCCGCCGCCGCCGGCATAGAGCCGCTTGCTCGCCGGGATATGGGCTGTCGACGATCCGGTGATCGAGCCGAGCCGGGTCCGGAACGCCAGGATCACGCGCTTCTTGTCGAATGGGAAATAGACCGAGCTGTTGAGCTCACTCACCAGAAACACGTCCTGGCCTTTGCCGAAGCTCAAATAAGGCGTGAGCGACAAGGCCGCTCGAAAGCCTTTGGTCGGATTGAGCACGTCGTCGCGTGAATCGTATCGAAGCGTGGCGGGCACGCCGAGCAGGGTGAAGAAGGTCTTGCCGGTATCGTCCTTGATCTCGGTGAACTCGGGTCCGACTCCGAGGGAGCCCCGGACATTCTTCGCAAGACGGCGATCGAGAGCGAGTAGACCGGTCAGTCCGAGGCTTTCATAGGCATCGGTGTCTTCGTGCAGAGCGGAGGCCTTGGCTTCAAGGTTCTGGTCGAACCGGAGAAAGTCCGGAATCTGGAAATCGCCGGTCACGCCCTGGCGGAGCTCGGCGGCCTCGGCGGTGATCCTGAGCCGCTCGCCGTTGCCGAGGAGATCGCGGTTCTCCCAGAACACGCTGCCGTCGAAGCCCTCGCTGGTGGAATAGCCGGCGGTGCCGCCGATCGAACGGCGCTTGGCCTCCGTGGCCGTGATCGTGATGGGGACATGCCCGTCCGCCGTTGGGCTGGCGGCCTTCTCGATGGTGACGGACTGGAACAGGCCGAGACCCGCGAGCTTTGTCCGGAACTTGTCGAGCAGGTCGGCGTCGTAAACGTCGCCGCGCTTCCACGGGACGCGCCGGTGGATGAACTTCTCCTTGAGCTTGGTGAGCCCCTTGACCGTCACGTCGCCGAACCGACTCAGGGGGCCGGGATCGATATCGGCCCGGACACTCACGGTATGGGAGCGGTGATCGACCACGACCTTGCGGTCGATGGCCTTGGCGTAGGGATAGCCGTGCCGGGTGAAATCGGTGATGACCCCGTTCTCATCCGCCACAATGAGCGGCGCGCGCGCCCGCATCCCAACCGGCACCTTCGGCGCCACGGCGCCCTCCGGCGCGGGCTTGGGCTGGCCGTCCGCCCCAACATAGCGCACCGTGAAGTCGCTGAGGACATATTCCATCCCAGGCTCGACCTTGAGCGTCACCCTGACTGGCGTCTGATCGCGGTCGAGCTCATAGGACACCCGGCCGTCGTAGTAGCCCTCGGAGCGTAAGGCTTCGATCAGTTGCTCGATGTCGTTCCTGGCCCGCCGGTCCACGCCGGCCACGGTCGGCGGCGGCTTGTTCTCGAAGGTCTTGAGCCGGGAGACGGATTCGAGAAGGTCGTGCAGGTCGCCTTTCACACCCTCGATCCGCAAGGTGTATTTGACCGCCGGCTCGGCGGCGAAAGCGCCGCCGGTCCACGAGCCAATAACAACCGCCGCGCCGAGGCCGAATACGGCGAGCCCGCGGCGCACAGCTTGCTTAGGGAATGTACGGCGGATGATGACGACCTCTACCTGTTCTTATTCTCAAATTCGCCAGACAAGACACGATCCCAAGACCTTGTTCAAGCCTTGGCGGCTAAATTATGACCGCCCGCCCGAAGCTTGCCAAATTGCCGGATGCGGCGGGACGAACCGACCGCTACGATAGCCCGCCATGAAGCGCGCGCTGTTTCTTGTCCACAGATATGTCGGCCTCGTCATGGGTCTTCTGATGGCGGCCTGGTGCCTGTCGGGCGTCGTGATGATGTATATGGGCTATCCGGCCCTTGCACCGGCCGACCGCATTGCCGCTCTTGAGCCGTTGTCGTTCAGCGATGGGCGGACGATCGACCCCGCAAAAACGAGCCTCACGGGCATTCCTATCAACTCCTTCGAGATCGAGATGTTGAAGGGCGACCCTGTCTTGCGGCTTTATGACAGCTTCGGGCCGGTCGCGATCGTGAATCTGGTGACGGGCCGTGTGCTGACAGAGATATCGGCCGCTGATTCGCAGAATATCGCCGCGAGCTTCTTCGGCCTGCCGCCCCAAGCCGCCGGCAGCCTCGCCGTCACGTCGCTCGGGCGCGACCAATGGACGGTTTCCGGCGAATTCGATGTCGATCGGCCGTTGTTCCGAGTGGACCGCGGCGATCCGGCGGGAACCGAGATTTACGTCTCCAGCAGCACCGGCAAGGTGGTCCAGGAGACCTCCCGATGGCAACGCGGCTGGAACTGGGTCGGCTCGGTCCTGCACTGGCTCTATTTCACCGAGCTCCGGCAGAACCCCGGAATCTGGACCAATGTCATCATCGTCACCTCGCTTCTTGGCGTTTTCCTGACGATCACCGGCCTGTATTACGGTGTCCTCCAGATACGCTTCGGTAAGACCGCCCGCTGGTCGCCCTATCACGGCCTGCGCTTTTGGCATCATTTGGTCGGGCTCGTCTTCGGCCTGCTGACCCTCGCGTGGGTCGGCAGCGGCTTTCTCTCGGTCAATCCCTGGGGATTCCTGGAAGGCCGAGGTGCCGGTGCGGAGGCGGCCCGGTTACGCAATGTCGATCTGTTGTCGGACGATGCGCTCGCCGTGGTCCACCGCCTGGAAGCCATATCGCTGGATCACGGCATCAAGCGAATCGCAGCCGCGCCACTCGACGGCAAGCTCTATCTGATCGAGACGACGGACGAAGGCGCGCGCCGCCTCGACGCCACGACTCTCGAGCCGGCGCCGCTCGAGCCCGAGGATCTGGGCCGACTGGCGGCACGCCTGCAACTCGACGTTCCAATCCAAGAGCAAGGCCTGATCGACACGCCTGATGCCTATTACTTCGCGGCCCACGGAAAGCCGCCGCTGCCCGCCTATCGCGTGATTCTGGGCAATTCGGAGGCTACCCGCTATTATCTCGACCCGTCCACCGGCGGGATCCTTCAGAAGACCGACAGCAACGACCGGCTCTATCGCTGGTTGTTCGACGCGGTTCACCGGTGGGATTTCTCGGCGGCGCTCAGGACCCGCGGGGTTTGGGACGTCGTTATGCTGACGCTTATGGCCGGTGTGTCGGCGGTCTGCCTCACCGGGGTCTATATGGGGTTCCGCTTTCTGTTTCTGCGGCGGCGTTACTGAGCGGGAAACTTCTGGAGCTCGGGCGAGTTCCAGATCTTGTCGGAATCGAGCGGCGAAACCTGCAACAGCCGCGCTTCCATATTCATCTGCTTCATCGCCTCGACGACATAGAGCGCCTCATAGGCCTTGGCGTTGTCCGTGCGCTTGGCAAGTTCGGTCAGAACCAGGCGCGAGGTGAATTCGTCGGCGACCTGACGGACCGCGACGTCACGCGTGCCGGCGATGATGACGAAGCGGTTGCCGGTCGGTCCCAGGAAGGTCGAGGCGTAGCCGTAATCGCGGCTGGTGCCCTTGCCCTGGTCCTGCTCCTCTTGGAAGTAATTGACCTGGCTGAAATATTTCTTGTCGGTCTTGTTGTCGACGATCTCGTCGTAAGAATCGCCGATCGAATAGCGCGAGCCGGCGAAAACCGCGTCCTGCAGCATGCCCAAACCGCTCAAATAGCCGATATAGATGATGTGATCGGTCTTCATCATTTCCGGCGTGACCTGGGAGGCGAGAATGATGCGGATGCGCGAGCGTGCCTCGCCGGGGGCGTTCAACACCGGCAGCACGTCGTCGAGGGCATAGGCGACCGAGATCGGCAGGTAGCGCAGCCCGATATCGACGTAATTGTCCATCTGTTTCGGGTTGTTCATCAGGAATTCGTAGAGATCTTCGCGCGAATTGATCGAAAACTCGCGGACCAGACGATGCACGTTCATGGTCTGGTCGGTCTCGCCGAAGATGTAATAGTCGCCGACCGCGACGATGATCGGCCGGTCGTCGCTCAGGATGTCGGACCAGATCGTGGTGTTCCGCACCGGCTCGAAAGCGTCCTTGGGCGGGGTGGGCCACAGCATCTTCCAGACCAGAACATTGGCCACGACGACGCACACAAGGCCCGCCGCGACGGCCCAGCCCCACCGTGCCCATGACCGGCGCCGCGCGGGCTCATCGGGGACGTCCCCCGCATCCGGGTCGAGCGGGTGCGCCTCGATGCGATACTCCCCCTTCGGGATGGTGAGCCGCGCCAGTTCATCGCGGCCGTGATCGGCATAGAATTCGTCGAGCTTGCGGCGCAGGCGATGCACATAGACGCGCACCGAGGCATCCTGCGAGATGTCCACCTCGTCGGTGCGGCCGAAGACATCGACCGCGATGTCGATCTCCCGCGGAACGACGTCACGCTGTGAGCAGTCGACCAGAAAATCGAACAGCCGCCGGGTCAGCTTGGACCGGCCCAGCGCCCCACTCGCGCGGATCCGCTCGGCCTGCCGGTTGAGCAGGTCGAGATCGGTCGATCCGGTCGAACGAAGCGAGGCGTCCAACGCCGTCCCCCGTTAACAAAAATCCGTAACGCGCCAAAATGCGTTTAGCCACAGCAATTTATCGCAAGGCGAGCGCGAAGGAAATACTAGGCGTAAATTTTGACATGTCAAATTGAATGCCTGTGATCGGCAGCGTTACTATCCTTTTAGTAACGTCAGAAGATGGGCGGCGAGATACATCGCCAGTGCGAATGCGATGAATTGGACGCCCAAATACGGAAACAGCCGGACCTTGCCGAACGGCGCCGGCCGCCGGCCCAGAATATTCATGATGACGCACACGGCGAGCGCACTGCCGAGCAGGATCAATGTCACGGTCAGCGTCATGGATCGGACGGCCTCATCGTTAGGAACCCGTTAACTTTCTTCGCCTACATCGGATCTGATCGAATGATTTCAACGACTTCGCCCGGATAGCACGGCGAAGCCCGGATCGAAAGCGACTTTGCGATGAGCGCGAACCCGGCTGAGCAAGAGCCCAAGACGGCCGAAGGCTGCCTTGTCCTTGTCGTCGGCCCGAGCGGGGCCGGCAAGGACAGCCTGATCCAGGTGGCGCGCGGGCTGGTCGGCAACGACCCCCGCTTCATGTTCCCGACCCGGATGATCACCCGCCATGCCGAAAGCGGCGGCGAGCAACATGTCGAGGTCACCGAATTTGGCTTCGAGCAGATGCGGAGATCGGGGGCGTTCTTCCTGTCATGGAAGGCCCATGGCCATGGCTACGGCCTGCCGGCGGATATTGGGAAACATCTCGACCTAGGCCGGACGGTGGTCGTGAACGCGTCGCGCGCGGTCATCGCGGAGGCGCGGGCCAAGGCGCCGCGGGTCTCGGTCGTGCATGTCACCGCGCCCAAAGACATCGTCGCGGCGCGGCTCAAGCAGCGCAATCGCGAGCAGCCCGACGAGATCGCCGAACGGCTCGCCCGCTACGAAGGCGACGCGCCGGTTCCCGAGGTCGCTCTCACGATCGACACGCGCGAGCCCGGCGCTACGGCCATCGACGCGGCGGCGGCCCGCCTCGTCACCTTCCTGAACACCGAGACCGGCGCACCCGCCTGACCCGGCCTCTCACTCTCCGATCAGGTGGAGCGCGACCGTGCGGCGCTGCGGCTGCCGACGGTGCTCGAAGACGTATATCCCTTGCCAGGTGCCGAGCCCCAACCGCCCGCCCTCCACCGGAACCGAGAGACTCGTCTGGGTCAGCGCGGCCCGGACATGGGACGGCATGTCGTCCGGCCCTTCCGCCGTGTGGCGGAACAGCGAGTCGCCGTCCGGCACGAGTCGCGTCAGGAAGCGGTCGAGATCGCCCCGGACATCGGGATCGGCATTTTCCTGGATAAGCAGCGAGGCCGAGGTATGGCGGATGAAGACGGTCAGAAGGCCGTTTTCCATGGCCTCCCCGCCAAGCCAGAATCTCGATCTCGCGCGTGATCTCCACCAGCCCGCGGCCGCCGGTCTTGACGGCAAGCTCATGGCCGGCTTGGCGTAAGGCCATTCTCACCCGCTCCTTCCGGTGCTATGTAGCGACGCCGGAACATGATTGATTAAGGGTTGAGAAAGAACCTGCCGATAATGTTCATCGTCGTCAAATCTCGACCTGTTGTCGCCACTCCCGAACGCATCGCGCACCGGCCATCCGTGACCGAAATGCCAAAGATCACCGGCCCTTGCTCACCGATTTCCGGATGGGCGCGGCGTCTCTGCGGGCACCGGCGATTGGTTCGTCGAACGGTCGAGGCTGGGGTCTAGGAAAGGCTGGTTGTCAGACATGGAAGCAAGTCACAATTTCGCGCAGGAAGAGACCGCGCCGTCCGCCGGTCTTTCGGCCGACACGCGCGTCGCGGTCATCGGCCTCGGCTATGTCGGCCTGCCGCTTGCGCTTGCCGTGGCCCGGCATTTCGACGTGGTCGGCTTCGATATCAACGACAAGCGTGTCGCGGAGCTGAATGAAGGCGTCGATCACACCGGGGAGGCGACCGGCGCGGCGCTTAAGAGCAGCACGGCCCATCTGAC
Source organism: uncultured Alphaproteobacteria bacterium (assembly GCA_963732795.1). Taxonomy (GTDB): domain Bacteria; phylum Pseudomonadota; class Alphaproteobacteria; order CAVTAV01; family CAVTAV01; genus CAVTAV01. The sequence goes on from CAVTAV010000004.1 coordinate 169,702, forward strand.
CGCCGATACCGCCAAGCTCGACGGCATCGAGATCTTCATCGTCACTGTGCCGACGCCGGTGGACGAGAAGAACGTACCCGACCTCGGCCCGGTCAAATCGGCCTGCAAATCGGTCGGCAAATATCTCTCGAAAGGATCGATCGTCGTTTTCGAGAGCACCGTCTATCCGGGCGTCACCGAGGATATCTGCGGCCCTATTCTGGAGGAAGCTTCGGGCCTCAAATGCGGCACGGACTTCTTCCTCGGTTATTCGCCCGAGCGCATCAATCCCGGTGACCGGGAGCACACCGTCGACCGGATTACCAAGGTAATCGCGGGCCAGACGCCCGAAGTGACCGAGAAACTGGCTGCGCTCTATGGCTCGGTGACAACCGGCGGCGTGTTCCGCGCGCGCAACATCAAGACGGCCGAGGCCGCCAAGGTGATCGAAAATTCGCAGCGCGACATCAATATCGCCTTCGTCAACGAGATCACCATGATCTTCCAGAAGCTCGGCATCTCGGTTTTCGACGTGCTCGACGCGGCCGGCAGCAAATGGAACTTCCTCAAATTCTCGCCGGGCCTCGTGGGTGGCCATTGCATCGGCGTCGATCCGTTCTACCTCGCCCATCGGGCGCTCGAGATCGGCCACAATCCGGAAGTGATCCTGGCCGGCCGGCGCATCAACGACAGTTTCGGCGATTTCGTCGCCGAACGGGTCGCCGACCTTCTCGATCCCGGCGCGCGGATCCTGGTGCTCGGCCTGACCTTCAAGGAAGACGTGCCGGACTTGCGCAATTCCAAGGTGATCGACGTCATCCGCGGGCTGGAGAAACGCGGCTTCAAGGTCGACGTCCATGATCCGCTCGCCGATTTCGACGAGGCCAAGCATGAATACGGCGTAACGCTCCTGCGACGGCTCAGCGACATCACCGGTGAAGACGGCAAGCATGAGCCGGAAAAACGTAAGGCGCGCGGTGACAACCGGTATGACTGCGTGGTCTGCGCGGTGGCTCACAAGGCTTACCGGGAATTCCCTAGATCTGGCCTCAATTCCCTGATCAAGCCGGGCGGTTTGGTGGCAGATATCAAGGGCATGTGGCGTCAAGTCGAGCTGCCGCCGAAAATCCGCCGCTGGCAGCCCTAATCACGCCTTACGCCATCAACGCGGTCCCGGCAGAAGAGCATCGCTCTTGCCCGTCACGTAATACGCGATGAGGGCGAGCCATGCTCGCGTGGCGTCGTCGAAACGATGGAGGTTTCGGCCGAAATCGGGTTCGCCCGCCGCGCTGACGTGGCCGACTGTCAGATAATCGACCGGATACGGCACGACACGCCAGCCCGCCTTGCGGAAGGCCCCGACCGAGCGTGGCATGTGGTAGGCCGACGTCACCAGCAGCCACACCTGATCCGATCGTGGCTTCAACAACTCCTTCGTGAAGACCGCGTTGTCGTAGGTGCTGTGTGACTTGTCCTCAAGCACGACCCGAGACATGTCGATGCCCTGTTCCTGAAAGAACATCCTGGCGACATCGGATTCGGTGATCTCCGACCTGTTCCCGCCGGTAAAGACGAGTGGTACATCCGGATAACGACGCGCCAGAACGAGAGCTTGGGTCATCCGCTCGGCGTGCTCGTTGAGGTTTGGCTGGCGGTGGATGGCCGTCAGTTCGGATCGGACAGCGCCGCCCAACACGATGATTCCGTCGACGTGACCGGGCATCGGGGACGGCGCAGGAAACCGGTTCTCGAGCGGCACCAGCATCCACGTGCCCACCGGAAACAGGGTGATAACGATGACGGCCACAGTTGCCAGCACCAGCAGCCGATTGGCCCAACGCCGTCGCGTCAGACTGCCGACCACGCCCACCACGACGACAAGCGCCAATAGGTTCGATGGCCGAAAGAACCAAAAAAGAACGTGAGAAATCGGACCCATGACGTACCGTCAGAGTCGGTGATAGTCCCGATACCAGTCGACGAAGTTCGGGATGCCGACATCAATCGAAGTGGTCGGCTGGAAGCCGACATCGCGTTGGAGCGCCTCGATATCGGCATAGGTCTCCTTGACGTCGCCCGGCTGCATCGGCTCGTAGAGCTTTTCCGCCGTCTTGCCGATGGCGCGCTCCAGCACCTCGATCATATGGGTCAGCTCCTCGGAGCGGTGGTTACCGATATTGTAGACCCGGTGGGGCGCGTCCGAGCCATTGGCCTTGATCTCGCCGTCGTCCTTCGGCGGATTGTCGAGCACCGCGACGACGCCGGTGACGATGTCGTCGATATAGGTGAAGTCGCGCCGCATCTCGCCGCGATTGAACACCCGGATCGGCTCGCCGGCATAGATCGCCTTGGTGAAGATCCAGAGCGCCATGTCGGGCCGGCCCCACGGTCCGTAAACCGTGAAGAACCGGAGCCCGGTCTGCGGCATTCGGTAGAGATGGCTGTAGCACTGGCTCATCAGCTCGTCTGACTTCTTGGTCGCGGCATAGAGCGAGACCGGATTGTCCACCCGGTCGGTCTCGGAGAACGGCATGGTCTTGTTGCCGCCATAGACCGAGCTCGAGCTCGCATAGACCAGATGGTCGATATCGGACCGGTGCCGGCAAAGCTCCAGCAGGCACATATGGCCCACCAGATTGGCGCGGACATAGGTGAAGGGATGCTCGATCGAATAGCGCACGCCCGCCTGCGCGCCGAGATGCACGACGCGCTGGACGGACTTGCCCGAAAGCGCCGTTTGCAGGGCATCCATGTCGGAGAAATCGACCTTGCGGAATTCGAAGCCGTCGTAATCCCGGAGCGTCGCCAGCCGCGCCTCTTTGAGCGAAACGTCGTAATAGTCGTTCAGATTGTCGATCCCGATCACCAACTCACCGCGCTCCAGCAAGCGCTTGGACACATGCATCCCAATGAATCCGGCAGCTCCGGTTACCAGAACCGTCATTAGGTCTTTCCTCTTCGATTAGCCAAATGCGGGGAGGACCGTAGTGAACGCAAGTTAAGAGTTCATGCACCGCAAACCCGGAAAAACCGCGCCTTCGGGCGGATTTCGTTTCGCAGACCCGGACGCGTTTGGCAATGATTAACCCTTGCTAATCGAAAATGGCACCATGGTCGCCATCACACCCCATTCCGGTCCTCGGCCCGTCGCGCACGACGACCGCCGCACGTATCGCCGCATCAAGATCGAGCAGTTCTGCCGCATGATCTATCGCGGCCGCGAGTTCCCTTGTGAGGTCATCGACGTTTCCGAAGGCGGTGCGGCTCTCCGCACCGACGCGGCCCCGGAAAACGGCGAATCGGTCATTCTCTATTTCGACGATATGGGCCGGGTCCGTGCCCAGGTCGTGCGCCGGACGGAGACCGGCTGCGCGGTTTCCTTCAGCACGACACAGGTCAAGCGGGACCGGGTCGTCCAGCGCCTCGACCTCCTGGTCAAGAACGGCCGCACCCAGTCCCTGCCGCATGAACGGATGCTTCTGGAAATCCTGGCGGGCGGCGAAGGCCTTCGACTGACCGAGATCCGCGACGATTCGATCCTCAAACGGACGCTCGACGACTGCCTGACGGCCGGCTGGATCGAATGGACCCAGGACAATGGCGTCCACGAAATTCGGATTACGGACCGCGGCCGGCTTCTCGGACCTCTTGCCCGCTAGCGGGGCGACCTCAACGGAAGAAGAGCTGCTTGGGATCGTCGCGGCGACGGCGCGTCTGGCTTGTGGTGTTTCTCGATCGGTGGGCGCGGCGGTCTGGCCGATAGTCGCTCTCGTCCAAGAGCCGGTCAATGGCGATCAGGTTCTGATCGGCGGGTTGATCGAGCTTCTCGATAACCACGTGGCGAATCGTATGGCCTTCGGGCGTAAAAACCCGGCGCACCACCCAAATCGGGGCCGTCTGGCTGACCCGGAAAAAGCGTTCGCCCACTGCAACCGTCCGATCCTGGCTCGCGGACCGGCCGGACATCCGCCGAAACAAATGGCCGACGCGCCCGGATAGAGACCTGTTTTGTTCATGCGACATGTAAAGCAAAGCAACTGGTCCTTCAGATAGCCATTTCCCGAGGACCGCTTCCAAAGGGAACTATCTTCTCCGACATATATCCTCATCCGGCACCCGATCAATCCGTATTCCGACGAAATCAACGGCAGGATTCCAGCAATCAGCCGACCGATCGGTCTCCGTTTTCCAGACTCCCGTCAGGCCGCGGTTCGCGCGGGCGGTTCTGCCCTGCCGATGGTGGCGGCGAGGAATTGCGTCCCGGAAGCTGGGCAGCGGTCGCCCAGTGGCTCCCATCTGGGACGGCCGAATGGTTAATAAGTCTGGGGATAACGCTGTGGACGCGCCTCGTGGTCCGTTAAAGGACACGAGTTCGGGCGGCGCAGACCGCGTTAACGAATTGGAAGGATTTTAAACAAATAATTCGAACAAGCAGTTATAAGGCAGACCGGGGTTACAAATGGCACATTTGAGCCGTCCCACCCGGACCAACGGCGGCGCAGGTCGCGCCGCCAAGCCAGGCAAATCGGACGACCGGTTGACGAAGGGCCCGAAGGGCCGGGTTCATTCCGAGAAATTCGTCGTCGAATGCGAGATTCTGAGCATCAGCGCGGCCGGCGCCCGGCTGAAGCTGGCGCTGGCGCTGCAAAGCGACGGCCCGGTCCAGCTCGTGGTCGAACTCGGTCGGCAGCCATCGCGCGGAACTGACCGCCTGGCAGGACGGCGACATCCTGGCCATCGAATTCCCGCAGAATTCGGCCAAGGCCGCGCAGTTCCTCAAGAATTACTACCGGGTTCTCCAGGGCGCGGAAGAGAAGCGCCGGTTCCCGCGCCGGCCGGTTCTGTGGCGCGGCCATATCGTCAATGACGGCCTCAAGGTCGATTGCACGGTCTGGAACATTTCGCGCGGCGGCGCGCGGATCACGCTCAAGCATCATGTCGACTTCGACAACGGCGTGATTCTCAATATCGACCGGTTCGGCAGCGTGCCCTGCGAGATCGCCTGGGCGCGGAACGCCGATCTCGGCCTCCAGTTCCAGAGCGATCCCAAGGACGTCTGCGAAGAGTCTCGCCGAATCGCTGGTGTCGCTCGGCCTCTATTCCAGTAGAGGTCAGCAGCAACTGAACGTCTGACGGACCCACTCAAAGGGTTTCGGGCCGGTTCCCCAGGGACCGGCCCTTTTCATTTCCGGTCTCGTCCTCATTAACCCTACCGCGCCGAGCTTGGCATGCCCCTTGCGACGGGGGGGCCAACGTATCGGCCGGACAAGAACGATCTTGACCAGACCAGGAATTGAACGATGACACGTCATGTTGACCTATATCATTGTTATACTGATGGTTTCTGTCTCAGTGACAAAGCCCACGATCGCCGAAGCCCCGACTTTGGCCATGCTCGGCGACCGGGATTTCGTGCCCCATAAAGGCCGCGAGACCGCCGTCGTCATCAGATTGGACCCCGATGTCCCGCACCGGGACAAGACCGAACCGCATCAGTTCAAATGCCTTGCCCAGGCCATCTATTTCGAGGCCCGGGGCGAATCCATCGACGGACAGATCGCGGTGGCCCAGGTGGTCATGAACCGGCTGGCCGACCGCCGCTACCCCAGGACGATCTGCGGCGTGGTGTTCCAAAACGAAACGCGCCGGTTCCGCTGCCAGTTCTCCTTCGCCTGCGACGGCAAGTCGGACCGGCCGCGCAACGGCAAAGCCTGGATGCGCGCGCAATATATCGCGAGTCTGGCGATGAACGGCCTATCGAAGAACGTGGTGGGCGATTCGACCCATTACCACGCGGTCTATTCCCATCCGTTTTGGGCGAATGAACTGGCGCCGACCAAGGTGGTGGGCCGCCACAAATTCTATCGCGACGCCAAGGCCTCCTGAGACTGGAAAGAGCTTATCTGCCCTCTTCGAGCGGCTTGCAGAACGCAATGGCCGCTTTGGCCACGAGAACGATGTCCTGATTTTCGAGCCGCATCGGGAAGAACGCTTCCGGCGTGTTCAATAGATCGAGAACCCGCTGCTTCGTCTCAATGAACACTTTGCCGGTCACGGTCGTGCCGTCGACGAGGATGAGCTCTACATCGACATTGATCTTCGTGCGGATCAGCGAGCTCACCTGCTCCTGAACTTGCACCATCGACTGGTCCATCGCTTCCATCCTTTAGTTCTCCCGCTCGAGCACCCGCTATGCCCGTCAGACCGTATCCATCAGGGCGCGGTCGAGGCCGAAATAGGCTGCCTTCTCGATGAAATAGGGCCGCAGGCCGCTCGATTTGAACTCGCCGCGCAGGCTGCCGTCCGAATTTTCGCCCTCGAATTCGTACTGATGCAGATCCTGCAAGCGTGATCACGTTGTCGGAAATGCCGCAGACCTCGGCGATCGTCACGATCCGGCGCTTGCCGTCGCGCATGCGTTCGACCTGGACGATGAGATCGATGGCATCGGCGATCTGCCGGCGCACCGCCTCGGGCGGCAGGTTGAGATTGGCCATGCTGACCATGTTCTCCAGACGGGTCAGCGCCTCGCGGGGCCGGTTCGCATGGAGCGTGCACATCGAGCCGTCATGGCCGGTATTCATCGCCTGCAGCATGTCGATGGCTTCCGGTCCGCGAATTTCGCCGAGGATGATACGGTCGGGCCGCATGCGGAGGGCATTCTTCACGAGATCGCGGAAGGTGATCTCGCCCTGCGCCTTCGAGATTCATCGGCCGCGTCTCGAGCGGCACCACATGGGGCTGCTGCAACTGAAGCTCGGCGGCGTCTTCGATCGTCACGATACGCTCGGAATGATCGACGAGCTGGGAGAGCGCGTTCAGCAGGGTCGTCTTACCGGAGCCCGTGCCGCCCGAAATGACGATATTGAGCCGGCTCGCGGCGGCGATCTTCAGCAAGGTCGCCATTTTGTCCGACAGGTTGCCCTGCTTCGCCATCACGTCGAGCGTGATCGGCTTCTTGGAAAACTTACGGATCGAGATGGTGGGGCCACGGATCGCCAGCGGTGGAACGATAATATTGACGCGGCTGCCGTCCTCGAGCCGCGCATCCACCAGCGGCTGGGTCTGGTCGATCCGGCGGCCGACCTTGGCGACGATACGCTGGGCGATGTTCATCACATGGTCGTCGTCGCGGAACTTGACGTCGGTCATCTCCAGCTTGCCTTTGCGCTCGACATAGACCTGCTGGGCGCCATTGACCATGATGTCGGTGACGGAGTCGTCGTTGAAGCAGACGCTCTAAGGGACCGAGCCCGAGCATCTCGTCGAGCACCATGTCCTCGACTTCGGTTTGTTCGAGCTTGTTCAGGTTGAGCCTGAGCTCAGTCAGGATCTCCGAGATGATCGGCGCGATCTCGTGCCACAGATTCTCGCGCGGCAGCTCCGCGGCGGCCTCCATGTCGATCCGCTCCATCAGCCGCGGGATGACCTGGTCCTTGATCGCGCTGAGTGTGGAGAGCGTATCGCCTTTCAGGGAATGGGCGGTTGCGCTCGATTTCGTCTTCGACCCCATGGTCGAGACCTGGCGGCCTTTGCCGTTAGATTGATCCGGCTCGGTCTGCGGGTTGGCGACCGGCTCGAGTGCGCCACCTTCGTGAGGAAACTCGATGGTGTTCCCGAACGAGGCGGCACGAACGGGCCGCGTCCGCGCAAGCGAATCGGAAATCGAACGGCCGTCCCGGCGGCCGAACATCATCGGTTTACTGCTCACGGATTCCGGCCCCGTCTGACTACCTTCAATTGACGCACTCGATTGCTGACGCTCCCGGAGTGTCGTTCATCATTGTTAATAAGCGGTTTAGAATAACGGCGCGCCGAACGGCGACCGCCCTTAGCGCGCGTCAATCAGATCAATGACATAGACCGCTAGTGACCGCCTCTTGACCGGCAGGAATGGGGTTTTGTCCGCCCATGGCGTCGACGACCGTGTCGTACATGGCCGAGCGAACCCCTTCCCACAGAAAGATGCCTTCGGGATCGCCGTTCGCCTTGAGCTTTCTTATCGCCTGATCGGCGAGCGCAAAGGCGTCGTCGCCGTGGTGGCGGAGCAGGGCCGCGGCGACCCGTGCGAAATAGGGGGTGGTGTCGAAGTCGTATCGGATCGTCATGGATCGTGTCCTCGCCTGGTGTATCTGGAAAAGTCTCCAAGCAAGGCTCGCGCCAGCCGAGTCCTTTTGAAAAACTCTTTTATTTCATTGGGTTATACAAAATCATTTTGGCGCATACCGGGCAGGAATTGCGCTGGCGGGCCATGGTTCGCTCGCCTTCCGGCAAGAATTGCCGCACCGCCCCCCCAACCCCGAGCGCAGCGGTGAGGTAGTCAAGCCCGGCGAAAGCCCTTAGATAAGGCTCGCGGATCCGGCGATCCGCCACAATTCGAGAGGACCGAGCCCATGCCGCTTTCCGAGGCCGCGCCGCGCAAGCACCTGCACACCCGCCGTATCACGGTGCAAGGCTATGCCCGTGACGATGGGCTGTGGGAGATCGAAGGCCATATGACGGACAACAAGACCTATACCTTCAACAACAACTGGCGCGGCAAGGTGACGCCGGACATTCCGCTTCACGAGATGTGGCTACGGCTGACCCTCGACGACGACTACACGGTGGTCGATGCCGAGGCGGTTTCCGACCACACGCCGCTCAACATCTGCTCCGCGATCACGCCGGAATACAAAAAGCTCAAAGGCCTGCGGGTCGGGCCGGGCTGGAACCGCAAGGTCAAGGAGATCCTCGGCGGCCGGCAGGGCTGCACCCATCTGACCGAGCTCTTGGGTCCCATCGCCACGGTCGCCTTCCAGACCATCAGCGTCGAGAAGAACCGCCGACGGGCCCAGAATCCGGAAGAAGGCCGCCTGATCTCCGACACCCATAAGATGACCCGCAAGCCGCCTTTCCTCGACGGCTGCCACGCCTGGGCGACGACGGCCCCGCGGTGAAGGAGCAATTCCCGCAGTTCTATGTCGGGCCCGAAGGACTCCGAATAGCAATCAGAGCGCGACGGTCAAATCCGGCGCAGCTTCCCAGGGCGCCAGGCCCTCGGGCTGACGCTCCAGACCATAGACGCGCGCGCCGCCAAGCCAATGGCGGAAGGCGTCGACCGTCTCGTCGAGGCTTACAGGGCTGGTTTCGGATTCGCTGACGATCAGCGATGTGACACGGACCCCACGGTGCCGCAGGCCCTGCACGGTCGCGATCGTATGGCTCAAGGTGCCGAGATAGCTCCCGGTCACCACGATCGTCCGGGCATCCAGCGCGGCGATCCAATCGGCAACCAGGTGCCGGCGCGGTGAGCGGCACGAAGGCCCCACCGATGCCCTCGATCAGGAGCGTTCCCTCTCCCTGCGCGGCCTCCCGGCAGAAGCCGACAAGCGCGTCGAAATCGATCGCCCGTTCCTCGCGCGCGGCCGCCATATCGGGCGAGATCGGCTCGGCGAACCGCCAGGGCGAGACCGCGTCCACCGCCTCGAAGGTGGCCCGCTCGCCCAGACAATCGAGAATCCGCCGCGTGTCGCTCTCGGCGTCGTCAGGATCGAAGCCGGTGATCACCGGCTTGACGACCTTGACCGTCTCGCCTCGGGTCCTAAGCCGCCAAGCGAGCGCACAGGTGACGAAGGTCTTACCGATCTCCGTGCCCGTGGAGGTGATGAAGACTGTCTTCACGAGACGGCGATCCCGAGTGCCTTCATCGCCTCGGCAAGGCGCAACACATCCTCCTCCCGGTGCATGGCGGTGAAGGTGATGCGGAGGCGGGAGGTTCCCTTCGGCACGGTAGGCGGGCGCATGGCGGTGATCTGAAAACCTTGGTCGGCAAGCGTCTCCGCGGCGGCCAGTGCCCGGGTCTCGTCGCCGACGACGATCGGGACGATCACGCTTTGCGGCTCGGGTAAGCCGACCGCGTCACTGAACAGCCGCGCCAGCATCATCGGTCGGGCGCACAGCGTCTTGTCGCTCGCGATGATGTCGAGCGCCGCGATATCGCCGGCGACGACGCTCGGCGGCAGACAGGTCGTGTAGATGAAGCTCCGTGCGCGGTTCTTGATCAGGTCGATGACGGGCGCGCTGGCGCAGACATAGCCGCCATAGCCGCCGATCGCCTTCGACAAAGTCCCCATGCGAAGATCGATCGGAATCGCCGAGCCGTCCGCCCGGTAGCCGCCGCCTTTACCGCCGTTGATCACGCCGAGGCCGTGGGCATCGTCGACCATGAGCCAGACGTCGTTCGCCGCGGCGAGGGCAGAGAGTTCCTCCAGCGGCGCCTGATCGCCGTCCATGCTGAACACGCTTTCGGTGACGATCAGACAATGACGGACACTACCCCGACGCTCCGCCAGAAGCGCCCGGACGTGATCCAGATCGTTATGCCGGAAGCGCACGAAGTCGGCGCGGCTGAGCCAGGTGCCGGACAACAGACAGATATGGCTCAGCTCGTCGGCGAGGATCAGATCTCCCGTGCCGACCAGCGCCGGGATGATCCCGATATTGGCGAGATAGCCGCTGCCGAAAATCGCCGCTGCGTCAGTGCCTTTGAACGCCGCAAGCTTTTCCTCCAATTCCCGATAGAGCGAATGGGTGCCGGTCACCAGGGGCGCGCTACCGGCACCTGCCCCGTATTCGTCCAGCGCCCGCTTGGCGGCCGCGATTACCATGGGATGCTGCGACAGGCCGAGATAGTCGTTGCAACAGAATGAAAGAAGCGTGCGCCCCTCGCGCTCGACGGAGCCGTCCGCCTTGCGCCGCGAGACGACGACCCGGCGTCGCAAGGTGGCCCTTTCCAAGGCTTCGAGCGTCTCGGTTGCAAAGGCATCCAGGCTGGACAAGGACGGTCTCCTGTGGAACTGCCGGGCATCTTTGCCATTTGTCGGAACCTGTCAATCAGATGGCTTGACAGCCCCCGGCAAACCGGGAAGTGTCCAAACCCATGAACACCCATCAAAAAATCGAGCCCGGCGACGGGTTGCGGCACGACTGGTCGCAGGCCGAGGCCGAGGCGCTTCTGGCCCTGCCTTTCTCGGACTTGATCTTCCGCGCCCAAACGGTCCATCGCGCAAATTTCGACCCCAATCGGGTCCAGATGTCGACCCTGTTGTCGATCAAGACCGGCGGCTGTCCGGAGGACTGCAAATACTGTTCACAGTCGTCCCATCATTCGACGGGGCTCGTGGCCGGAAAGCTGATGGCGGTCGAGGAGATCGTAGCGGATGCGGAGCGGGCCAAAGAGGCCGGCGCGTCGCGCTATTGCATGGGCGCGGCCTGGCGCTCGCCCAAAGACCGCGACATGCCGAAGATCGTCGAGATCCTGCGCGCCGTGAAGGCCTTGGGGCTCGAAACCTGCATGACGCTCGGCATGTTAACGCCTGAGCAGTCGCAGGAACTCGCGGAGGCCGGGCTCGACTATTACAACCATAATATCGACACCTCACCCGAGTTCTATGGCGAGATCATCACCACCCGCACCTTCGACGACCGGCTGGAGACGCTTGCCAATGTTCGCGATGCCGGCATGAAAGTGTGCTGCGGCGGGATTATCGGCATGGGTGAATCCACGCGCGACCGGGCCAGCATGTTGCGCACCCTCGCCAACCTGCCGGTCCATCCCGAAAGCGTGCCGATCAACATGCTGGTGCAGATCGAAGGCACGGCGCTCGATGGCACGGCGAAGCTCGACGGGCTCGATTTCGTACGCACGATCGCGGCGGCCCGGATCATGATGCCGCGCTCCTATGTCCGGCTGTCGGCGGGGCGCGAGTCCATGAGCGAGGAGCTGCAGGCCTTGTGCTATCTCGCCGGGGCCAACTCGATCTTCTATGGCGAGAAACTGCTGACCACGCCCAATCGCGAGCACAACTCCGATCTCGCCCTCCTCACGCGCCTCGGCATCGAGCCGGACAGGCGCGAGGCCTGATGGCGGGCAAGGACGGCCCGGCCCAGGCCGGACCCGGCGCCGCAAACGGAAATCTCGGCCACAACGCAGCCCCGGACTGGTACCGGGACGCCCGGGCGAATGTCTGGCTCCCCTACACCCAAATGCAGAACGCCCCGGCCCTGCCGGTGGTCACCCATGCCGACGGCGTGCATCTGACGCTCGCCGACGGACGGCGGCTGGTGGACGGCATCGCGTCCTGGTGGACCGCCTGTCACGGCTATAACCACCCCCATATCGTCGCGGCTGTCGAATCCCAGAACCGGGCGATGCAGCATGTCATGTTCGCCGGCCTCGCCCATGAGCCGGCCTATCGGCTGGCGTCGCGGCTGGCCGCGCTGTTGCCCGGCGATCTGAACCACGTCTTCTTTTCGGAATCGGGCTCGGTCTCGGTCGAGGTCGCCCTCAAAATCGCGCTTCAATACTGGCGCAACAAGGGCTTCACCGGGCCGCACTCGGTTCCTCTGCTTTCGCGGCGGCTATCACGGCGACACCATGGCGACGATGGCGGTCACCGATCCCGAGAATCCGTTCCATGCGGCCTTTCGCGGCGTGCTGCCCGAGCCGGTCGTCGCGAAATGTCCCGGCAAGCGCTGCCGACTTCGCTGCGTTCGACCGCTTGCTCGCGGACCATCGCGAGGAATTGGCTGCCGTCATCATGGAACCGCTGGTGCAGGCGGCGGGCGGCATGAAGATGCATTCGCCTGAGATTCTTGCCGGCATTCGCGAGGCGGCGCAGACGGCATGGCGTGCTGTTCATCGCCGATGAAATCTTCACCGGTTTCGGCCGCACCGGCCCCATGTTCGCCTCGGAAGCCGCCGAGATCGTGCCCGATATCATCTGCCTCGGCAAAGCCATCGCCGGCGGCGCCCTGCCCCTCGCCGCGACCGTCGCGACGGACGAGATCTACGACGCCTTCCTGTCGGACGATCCGGCCAAGGCCCTGATGCACGGACCGACCTTCATGGCCAATCCGCTCGCTTGCGCGGCGGCGAACGCCTCGCTCGACCTGTTCGAGACGGAGCCCCGTCGAGAGCAGGTGGCGCGGATCGAGGCCGCCCTACGCGAAGGGTTGGAGCCATGCCGGGGCCGCCCGGGCGTGCGCGACATCAGGGTCAAAGGTGCAATCGGCGCGGTGCAGATGGACCGGCCGGTCGATACCGTCGCGCTGTCGGCCAAGTTCCAGGAGAACGGGGTGTTCCTGCGCCCGTTCCGAGACATTCTCTATCTGACGCCGGCCTTCATGATCGGCGAGGCCGATCTCGCCACGCTTACAGGCGCGATCAGACGACAGCTTGGAGAAGCCTGAGGCTTTCGGTCAGCTGGCCGCCGTGTCGGCCTCCATCTGCTGGAAAATTTCATACATAAAACGTAAGCCGATCCCGAACACCGCACCCCAAAAGATCAGCCCGACGACCGATATCGCGATCCCGATATAGCCGAGGATCAGTCCGACCAGCGCGATGCCGTTGCCCGTGAGACGGTCGGGCTCCCGGGCGATGCGGCTGCGCGGAGATGTGGCCGCAAATGATCGCCACGATCGAGGCCAGAAGCGGCGCGAAGAACGACCCGAACACGCCCAGAACGCCCGCGACCAGGCTGACGATCGCGAGCAGCGACGTCTCGGGCGGTCGTCCGGTCGGCGGCGGCGGAGCGGACCATGACGGGTTCCCTTTTCTGGTGACGGAAGGCCTCGGTGTTGGACGAAGGATTAGCACAAAATCCGTCAAAGCGTTAGGCGGAGCGGCGCAGGGTCTGGTAATATTGACTTAACGGCGCCGAATGCACAGTTAGAGTAGCGAAGAACAACAGACGATAGGGACTATCGCGATCGGGGGGCCTTGGCGAGGACGTCTCGCAATGCTGAAGGCCGTACTGCTCGATCTCGGAGGTGTCGTCTATGTCGGCAGGGACCCGCTTCCCGGCGCCGTCGATGCCATCGAACGCCTGAGGGCGCGCGGGCTGTCCCTCCGGTTTCTCACCAACACGACGCGATCCTCTAAGCGCATGCTGCTCGACAAGCTGCGCGGCATGGAGCTTTCCATCGGCGCGGACGAGCTTTTCATGCCGGCAAGCGCCGTGCGCCAGCGTCTCGAAGCGGAAGGGCTCGCGGCGCATCTCCTGGTCCATCCCAATCTTCTGGAGGACTTCGCCGGTCTGCCGGAAGCCGAGCCCGATGCCGTGGTGATCGGCGATGCCGGCGAGGGCTTTACCTATCAGGCTCTCAACAAGGCGTTTCGCGTTCTCAACACCGGCGCGGAATTCCTGGCGCTCGCCAAAAATCGAAGCTTCCGCGACGAAGACAACGAGTTGAGCCTCGATGCGGGCGCCTTCGTCACCGCGCTCGAATATGCGACGGAGCGCGAAGCGACGGTGTTCGGCAAGCCGTCCGAGGCCTTCTTCGCCGCGGCGCTCGAAAGCATGGGATGCGGCCCCGAGGAAGCGGTGATGATCGGCGACGACGTGGAGGCGGATGTCGGCGGCGGGATGGCCGCCGGAATGGCGGGTATCCTGGTCAAGACGGGCAAATACCGGCCGGGCAACGAGAAGACGATTTCGCCGGCACCGACCTTTGTCGCGGAGGATCTCGCCGAAGCGGCCGACTGGATTCTCTCGCAAGCGTCGGGATCGGAGCCCGCGCGGCGCAGGACGGGCTGACTGGCCCGGCTCATTGCACCGGCGATACGCCTTTCTTGGCGAGTGCCAGTTGCAGGCCGAAGTGATTGAGGAAGTCCTTGATATAGTCCTCGACGATGCCCTGCACCCGATTGCTCTTGGTATAGCCGAGCTTTTCCTCGCCGACGACCAGCTCGCGGTTTCTTGCCGGTGCCGACCGGCGTCATGGTGACCTCGGCCCTGAGGTGATAGGCGATCGGGTAATGCTTGTCGCCGACGGTCCACACCCGGAACGAGATATCCATCTCGTCCTCGACCCGCGTGTCGCAGTCGATTGGCGCGGCATTGCCCGCGGGGTTCTTGCCGGCATTGCGTCGCACCGCAGCCCAGGAACCGGACGCCGGGAATATCCGCGCGCGCTTCCTTGGCTGCCAAGGCCTGGACCTCATCGAAATTGATCACCTTGTCGACCGAGCCTTTGCCGGTGATGGTCACGGATTTCACCACCCCGACAGGGGCCAGATTGGCGATGCTGGCGGCCTCGTCGGCGTTGAAATAGGCGGCATCGGCGGCGGCGGCATATTTCGGGGCGGCGGCCACGGCGAGCAGCAGCGTGGCGGCGGCCGCGAAGAGAAGCGTGGATCGCATGGTCTCTCCGATCGAATCAGCGGGGCGTTATCGGTCGTGCTGAACTATATAGCGCGGCGGGGCGCGCCGACACCACCGGTCAGCTTTTCGGCCTGCCGCGACGGCCGGAGTACCACACCAGGATCGCCCCGGAAAAGAACAGCAATCCGCCCGCGGGGACGGGCGCACTGTTAGTCGGAATGGACGTATCAATCCCGGTGACATACAAAGTCGCCGAATTTAGTTGAAATTGCGAATAGCCGCTGTTTCCCGTCCGGGTTAGCGGCGTGAAGTAGATACTGACCTTACCGGTCGTCGAGAGATCAGCAAGGACGAGGTTGATGAAGGCGTTAGGGTCGGAATAGGTCGAAGTCCTGACGAGCGTGTCCCCTACGACGGTCCCGTCGCTTGGGGCGGGATACATCGGAAGGTTAAAGGTCGATTTGTTTGATATGTTTCCCGTGGAATAGACCAGGCCGCTCGGCCCATTCAGACCAACTGTGAATGTGATCCTGTCAAAGGCATTCCACAGCGCGTTCGAGACCGTCGGTGCGAACGTCCCGCCGATCGAGATGGATTGGACATAATCGAACGTGCCGGGGAAGGTGAAATCGAGCCGCACGGGGTCCGACGACAGGCCGGACGTCACCGGGGTCACGACACCGATGGCGGTGTAATCGACAATGGCCGCGCGTGCGGGACTTTCGCCCGCGACCGCGATCAGGCAAACCACCGCTGCGGCCAGCTTTCCAAGAGGCCTACTGATACTTCCCATCGTCAGCCGTTCGACCGAGCCCCCGAGGGGTACCCGAGTGCTCCGTTACGCAACCAACTCGATTTCTGTCGAGCAGCTACCCTGTACGATGGCTCCACCCCGAGCCAAATGACGTGTTTTATTAAAGATGTATTGAATCTGTTGACGAGGTCTTAACGCGGGGATTTCGAGACCGCTGTGCGCCATCACGGTTCGTGATCAAGGTGCCGACGCATCGTCTGCACCAGGACTGCGGCAGTTACGCCTAGGCTTGGCCCTTCTTCTCCATCTCTTCCAGCATGGCGCGCAAGTTGGCCCGCCAATGGGGCGCGCGGCCGAGGATCGGCCAGGTCTCCGAGAGGTCCAGCGCACTGAAAGGCGGCCGTTGGGCCGGGGTCGGATAGTCGGCGGTCAGGATCGGATCGATCGGGATCGTGCGGGCGAGAAGGCCGATCTCCACGGCGATCTCCTGAATCGCGACGGCGAAATCATACCAGCTCGCCACGCCCGAATCGCTCCAATGCAGGGTCGTCGCCTTCATGCCGCGCTCGACAATGCGCCAGATCGCGCCGGCCAGGCCGAAGGCCCATGTCGGCGCGCCGACCTGATCGGAGACGATGGTCAGGCTATCGCGGCTCTTCGTCAGATTGAGGATAGTCTTCACGAAGTTGGTCCCGAACATCGAATAGACCCAGGACGTCCGGACGATCACGGCATCGGGGTTCGCCTCCCGCACGGCCTGTTCACCGCGCCATTTGGTCATCCCGTAGGCGTTGAGCGGCGCAGGCGGCTCGTTCACCCGGTGAAAGACGGCGCCAGCGCCGAAGATATAGTCCGTCGAGATATGCACGAAACGCGCATCGGCAGCGCGGGCCGCTTCCGCCAGAAGCCGGGCACCGTCGCAATTGATTTTTTCGGCGATCTCGGTCTCGCGCTCCGCGGCATCGACGGCAGTGTAGGCGGCAGCGTTGATCACGACCTCGGGCTTGCGGCGCGCCATCACATCCCGTACCGCCGCGGCATCGGCGATGTTCAATTCGCCGCGATCGGGCGCCAGCACATCCATGCCGACGGGCGCCGAACGACGAAGCTCCCGCGCCACCTGTCCCGCCCCGCCGGTGATCAGCACCCTCATGGGAACAGCCACGTCGTCACTGTGTGCCTGATTTGCGGTCGATGGGCATCAGGTGCTGCCGCCCGCCAAAATGATGCCCCTGCAGTTCGAACTCAACGCCTGGTCCGCTTGTCCGTTCAACCCGAAGGCGCAAAGGTAGAAGGCGGGCGCGCCGGAATCCAGCACTTTATCTAGCCCGGTGCCGGCTAAACGTCTGCAGGATCAGCCGGTTCCGCCTTGGTTCGAGATCCGCTCCGGCCCCAGCGTCCGGGACCGAGTTTTGCCGTGCACGTCCACGCCGAGCAAAGTCTACCCGGCGCCCCGTCCTTACGAGGTGCGCGCAGTCGCAAGGTCAATGCTTCCGGCGCCGGCCCTTGACGCCCTTGTGGTGCGGTTCCTTCTCTCGAAGAACATCGCGCAGCCGGTCAGGGATCGGGGCTTCCATCGCGGCGCCGCCGACCGCCTTCAGCAAGTCGTTCTGCCGACGCATGGCGGCAACGTCGGCGGCCAATGTCGCGTTTGCCTCCAGGAGTTGCTCGATCTGACGACGGCGCTCGGGAACGAGGCCGCCATCGACAAATTCCCACAGCTCCCGCTCGCTGACGGGTCTGGCGCTCCCCATAAAGCCCTCGGTTGGCCGCTGGACGGTGTCTTCGGTGTTAGCGTAGCCAATTCGCCACCTGGACGACATGACGGCCGTAAGACCCGCTGTACGCCCGAGTCGATGAGCGGGCCCCGAATCGAATCGAGCAAGTACAGTTAACAAAAATGGTTAACGATTATGCGCCCGAGAGGGTCTTTCGCCCGCCAGCCTCTCGTTCGGCCAAATACTGTTTGCCACAACCTCTTCAAAAATAAAAGAAACTTGGACCCTCTCAACAGACATCCGACGTTTTATACTATATACCGGCGAAATACCGGCAAATCGCCGCAAAGATTTATTTCCACAGCCATTGAACCACAACATGTGGTTCGATAGTATTCAGCTATAACAAAATACGCTGGAATCGAAGCGTGATGCCGGCTGTCGACCGAGTAGACGATCGCGAAAAAGGGAGCGAAACTCCGTTAACCATGACACGGCGAGCAATAAAATTCTCGATGGTTCTTGCTACGGGTTTCGTCGCGTGTGGCGTCGCGATCGGGGCCGCTCACGGCTCCACCGTTGACAAGTGGCCAAACGAATCATGGAAGCAAGTGTCCGAGTCGGACTGGTCGCACAGTTCTTCGAGCTGGAAGGACGACGAGTCGGATAACCACGAAAAAAAAGGCACATCGCAGTCGGAGAAGGAAAAGTTCAAGAAGTATTCGTCGAACCACGACGAGGATAAATCATGGGACGACAAATCGGATTCTGACTGGAAGGACGACTCGGACGATTGGGATTCCGACGACCACCATGACGAAGATGGGTGCCGTGAATATTCAGTGTGCCACGAAATGACGTGGGACGAGAAACACGACGACGAGCACCATCACAAGCATCACCATCATCATCGGGACCACAGCGAACATCCCGAAAAGCAACCCATCACCCCTATCCCGGCAAGCGCGATTCTGTTCGGTTCCGGATTGGCTGCATTGGGTTGGGGTCACCGGTTCATGAGCCGCAAGCCGACCCCAAAGGACGACCCCACCAAATAGCCCAGAGATCACAACAAGAAAATTTGACGACACTGGACTCGACGTCTGAGTGTCGGCAAACGGTTTACCATGCCTGTTAACCTTAAATATTGTCCATGCTTTTGCTGTTCTCCTATATATAGTATTAAATATCGAAAAGATTTCTTTATATTGGGAATTTAAATCTGATATAAATTCTATAAATATTTGAATTTAACTGTGAAGTTCAGTACGATCAACTTGATCGGAAGCGGGTATAGGTATCGCAGTTCGATCTATAGTTCAGCGTTTGGTGTCCACACAGTACGGGCACAGTACGCCCAGGGCACAGACGGGCCGCCCCTCGACCGAGGCTGGCGGCCCGACTCTTTCTAGGCCAGGCGCTTGGCGGCGGACCGGCCGACTTGCCTTGCCGTTGAGGAAGTACAGTTGCGATGGTTATTTTCAGGAACGGTCCGCGATCTCCTGCGTTATAGCTTCATCCACACTGCACGGTTGGTTCCCGCCAGCGAGTCCTGTAACGTCCAAGCCCACATCGGCGGGCATCCCGCAAACGCGAGGACGACCGTCGCGTCTGAACGTCGGGGTAAATCGATCATGAAGGCTGGCCGTGCGTTTCAAGTCGTCGCCGTTGTCGCGGCTCTCACCGGAACCGGAATAGGAACGGCGGCCGCCGCCGGAACGGCCGCCTCGAGCACGCAGTCCCCCAGTTGCGTCGCACAGGACGTCGCCCGCAAGTCCGACATCGAGAAGAACGGCTACCGGATTCAGCCGGGCGACCACCTTGAAGTCTTCGTCCGCCAGGATCCGAGCCTTCAGCGGCAGGTTCTGGTCCTGCCGGACGGCACGATCTCGTTGCCCCTGCTTGGAATCGTCGCCGTGCTCGACAAATCCGTCGAGGACGTCGAGTCGACGATCTGCCAATCGCTCGTGGCCCGGAACCTAATCGAGGATCCCAACGTTACCGTCTCCGTTCAGCAGCTCGGCGCAAACCTTTTCTACGTCATCGGCAAGGTCGCCAGACCGGGATCGTTCGAGCTCACGCACAATTTGGACGTGATCAAGGGCCTCGCCGTAGCGGGCGGGCTCGCGACATTCGCCAAGGAAGGGGAGATACGAATCTTGCGGCGCGTTGGGAACAGCTCGAAAGAGTACAGGTTCGACTATGGCAAGTTCATGAATGGCCATGACCGGGAGACCAATATCCTGCTGCGTCCCGGCGACGTGATCGTCGTCCCTTAGCGGCAGTATCGAACATGCCCCGATCCGCCGTCGCGACCCACCGACCGCATGCACTGCTTGGCCCGGCTCTTGCCGCCACGCTTACAATCGGAATGACGGGGCACGCCGCCGCCGTCACCTTGAAGCTCAAAGCCCAGCTCGGCACCTCCGTCCAATACGACGACAATATCTATCTCAACAATACCGGCAAGAAGTCGGCGACGCGCTACGAGGTCTCGCCGCAAGCGACCCTGTCGGCGACGAGCGACCAGAACACGTTGAATCTGACCGGCACCGGCAACATCCTGCGCTACGACGGCATCAGCACGCGTGACTTCAACGATTACGGCGTCTCGATGAGCGACAGCTATCAAGCCTCCGAGCGGACGACCTTGGGCGTGAACGCCGGCTTTAGCCGCCAATCGCTGCTGAGCTCCGAAATCCTGGACACGGGCCTCATTCTGCCGGGCTACCACCGCCGCGCGATCACGGCGGGCGCCAATATCGGCTATGCGCTCGACGAGACGAATCAGATCTCCCTGAACGGATCGTTCAGTGACAGCCGCTACAATAATGCCTTGCTGACCAGTTATCGGAGCTACCAAACGAATGTCAGCTGGCAAAAGAGGCTGAGCGAAAGGGTCAGCCTCGTCACCACCGTCTCCGGCGGGATCGAGAGCCCTCAGAACACCGCTTCGATCGGCCGCTCGCGTTTCGTCCAGGGTACCGTCGGCTTCGACTACGCGCTCTCGGAAGTGGCCAGCATCGGCGCCAATGCGGGAGCTTATTATTACGATTTGGCCGGGCCGTTCAGCGGGCAATACGGCTTTGCCGCCGACGCGCATGCCAGCACCCGATCCGAATTCACCACCGTCTCGCTCGATGTCAGCCGCGGACTGTCGCCGAGCGGCGTCGGATCGTTCGTCCGGAACACCAGCGTCACCCTCTCGGTGAGCGAGCAACTGGCGGAGCACCTTTATGTCGATGCCAGCGGCGATATTCGCTTCGATAAAACCAAAGGAAGCGTTTCTTTTGCGCTGAACCGCAAGTATTATTCAGGAAACGCATCCCTGAGATGGCAATTTGCGCGTTACTTCTCGCTCAGCGTGGATTACCGGCATCTGCGCCAACGCCTTGTCGGAGGGAGTTTGTGGGCCGACGAGAACCGGATCGGCGGAACGTTGACCATCCACAGCGAGCCAAGCGAGTAGGATCCGTCCAGTGCAGATCGAAACCGAATTCGAACAGGACGAGGCCCCGCTCTCCTACTATCTGGAGGTGGCCAAGCGGCGCTTGCCGTTCATGGCGGCGGTGGCGGCCGTCATCTTCGCGATCGGCGCGATCGTCGCCATAGCCTTGCCGCCACTTTACGAATTCGACTGCGACAATTCTAGTCGAATCGCAGCAAATTCCGTCCGATCTCGTGAAATCGACTATCACCGGCTATGCCGAGGAACGTATCGAGGTCCTGCGCCAGCAGGTCATGACCCGCGACAATCTGCTGGATATCGTCAAGAAGTATCATCTCTTCGCCAAGAAGGGCGAGCAGTCGTCACCGACCGATCTGGTCGATAAGCTGCGCGGCCGCGTCACCGTCCAGCAGGTCAACACCACGCTTTCGGGCGGCGGACGGTCGAAGAACAAGTCTGCCATCGCATTCTCGATCTCCTATGAAGACGAGAGCCCGCAGACCGCCCAGCAGGTCACCCAGGATCTGGTCAACCTCTTCCTCAACAAGAATGTGACCACCCGGACACAGCGGGCCGCGGACACGACGATCTTCCTCAGCGATCAGGCGAAGGATTTCGACAAGCAGGTCACCGAAACCGAGAAGAAGATCGCCGCCTACAAGGCCCAGTACCGGGACAGCCTGCCGGAGAATCTCGCTCTCAACCGGTCGAGCTTGGAGGAAGCCCAGAATGCGCTGACGGCCGCGCAGAATACCGAACGCTCGCTTAGGCAGCAGAACACCTATCTGCGTCTCGGCTCGCAATCCCTGGCTTCCAGTGGAACAGGCTCGGGCGATTCCTCCGATCTCGTCACGCTCAAGGCCAAGCTTTCCAGCCTCCAAGGCGTATATGGGCCTGCCCATCCCGACGTGGTCGCGCTGAAGAAACGGATCGCCGCGATCGAGGCCGAGCGCGCCGCGCCGGCGCAGAAGGCGACCCAACCCACCGACGACGAAATCAAGTCGCTCGCCGCCACCGGCAATCCCGATGCGATCCGCTTGGCGGCCCAGCTTGCCTCTAACACGGCCCAGCTCGAAGATCTGAAGAACACCGAGGCTCAGCTGAACGACAGGATCGCCGACCTGAAGCGGCGGGTCGAGCGGACGCCGGAGGTCGAGCAAGGCCTGCTTCAGATGCAGCGCGACTATGAAAACGCCCTCAGCAAGTATCGCGAGATCAAATCGAAGGAGCTCGAAGCCCAGGTCGCCCAGAATTTGGAAGAGTCGCAGAACGCCGAACGTTTCACCTTGTTGGAGCGGCCGCTGGCACCGGACCATCCGACCAAGCCCAACCGCGGCAAAATCCTGGCGCTCGGCGTCGTTCTTGCTTTCGGCGGGGGCATTGGATTCGGTACGCTGGCAGAAAGCCTGGACAGCGGCATTCGCGGTCGCCGGACTCTCGAGCGAGTCCTCGGCACACCGTTGCTCGGCACGGTGCCGATGATCTGGACCGACGAGGAGGCCTTAGCGCGTCGGAAACGCCGCCGGTTTCTTTTTATGGTGCTCGTTGCCGGCGCGATCGTGGCCTTGCTGGCCATTCACTTCCTCTACATGCCGCTCGACGTGGTTTGGGGGAAGCTGGTTCAACGTTTCGGTGGGTAAGGGATAATGGGCGCACCTTTAGACATGATCCGAAAGGCCCTCGACAGGGCCAGCGAATCGGATGTGATCGCGCCGACGGCGCCCGAGATCACGCGCGAAGCGCCAAAGCGCCGGCAGCCGCCCAAACACGGTCCCGACGGACGGACCCAATACGACTATGTCGCGACGCGTCAAATCAAGCCCGACGACCACGTTCTGAAGGGCAAACGAATCGTCGCGCCGTTTCGAAAGGATCAGCGTTCCATCGCCTTCCAGGTTCTGCGCGCTCAAGTTCTCAAGGCATTGCGGCACAACGGCTGGCGCTCGATCGCGGTCACGTCGAGCAAGGCGGGAGAGGGCAAGTCGGTAATCGCCGCCAATCTCGCCATCAGCATGTCGATGGAGTTCAATCAGACCGTCCTTCTGGTCGATGCGGATCTCCGCCGGCCGGTCGTCGCCGACCTCCTCGGCGTCTCGATCGAACACGGCCTCGGCGACTATCTCGAAAAGAACGTCCCGTTGCGCGACATTCTGGTCAATCCCGGCATGGAGCGCCTCGTGGTGCTCCCGAGCAAGGGCAACTACGCCAATGCCTCGGAGCTTCTTTCCGGTCCCCGGATGCAGCAACTGGCGGAGGAATTGAAGGCGCGTTATTCGGATCGGGTCATCGTTTACGACCTGCCGCCTCTTCTGGTGGGCGACGATGCCCTTGTCTGTCTGCCGTATGCCGACAGTGTGGTTCTCGTGGTCGGCGATGGCCAGTCCAGCAAGGACGAAGTCCTTCAGTCGCGGCACCTTTTGCAGGATCATAACATTCTCGGAGTCGTTCTGAATAAGAGCACGGATTCTCCGCCGAAATACGCCTATAATACCTGATCACCGCGTTCGAGACCGTTTGCCATGTATGAAGCTCACTTTGGAATGCTCGAGCGTCCGTTCTCTTTGAGACCGGATCCGAACTTCTTTTATGTGAGCAAGACCCATCGCTCGGCCCTGACCGCGGTCGAATACGGCATTACAACCGATGCGCCCATCGCCGTGATCGCGGGCGATATCGGTTGCGGCAAGACGACCGTGCTGCGCTACATGATCAGCCAGCTGCCGCCGGATATCCGCGCTGTGTTGATCGCCCACACGCCCCAGACCTTCGGGGAGTTGTTGAGCTGGATCGCCTCCAATCTCGGCATCGAGTTCGAAGGGCGGGACGGCGTGGCGGTGTTTCAGGACATCGTCAAGGCGCTGGCGCGGGGCCACGCGTCGGGCCGGCGCACGCTTCTCGTGATCGACGAGGCCCAGACCTTGAGCTTTCGCGCGCTTGAAGGCGTGCGAATGTTGTCGAACGTCAATCTGGAGCAGCACCCCGCTTTACAGGTGGTGCTGGTCGGCCAGCCCGAGCTCCTGGACAAGCTTCGATCGCCGGACCTCGTGCAGCTCGCCCAGCGCGTCTCGATCGATTGCTATCTGGGCCCGCTCACCCGCGACGAGACCCGGGATTATATATGGCATCGGCTGCGCACGGTCGGCGCCAAGCAGGAGATCTTCGACGCTCGAGTCCTGCGACATCGTCCATGCTCATAGCGGCGGCATTCCGCGACTCGTCAACACGCTGTGCGACCTGTCGCTGGTTTACGGATTTGCCGAGCAGCGCCAAGTCATCACGCCGGATATCGTGTGGTCGGTGGTCCGTGATCGCCAGGCGGTCGGCGTCATCCCGATCTCGGACCGCGCGGCGGCCGAGAACAAGCTGAGAAGCGGGGCCTGAAGAACCCTGCGTGGAGAGAAAGCCGCCCGGGCAGATGCCTGACGGCGAGGGGGATGGGGAGCGTGTGGAAGCGCGTTAACCCCGGGGCCCTATAACGGCTCGTAGAGAGAGACGAGAGAATGGCAATCGACGACGCCAAAGGTAGCCGTATCCGGTCGGCGACAGGATTCCCTCTGTCCTGGGCCGGAGTCTGGCTCGCATCTGCTGTGGCGGTTGCTCTCCTGGGCGTGGTGTTCGGCGGCGGGATCGCGAATCTGATCCATCGCTGGACCGTCGAAGAGCAATATCAGCACGGATTCCTGATCCCGGTCGTAAGCGCCTTCCTGCTGTGGCAGCGCCGTGAGGCGATTGCCCGGTCGGAGGTGGCGCCGAGCTGGTACGGCTGGGCGCTGGTGGCGATCGCGATGCTGTGTGCGATTCTCGGCCAACTCAGCGCGCTGTTCCTGCTCGCGCAATTGCCGATCGTCCTCGCCCTTTGGGGGCTGATCCTTGCTTCGGGCGGGAAGCAGATGGCGAAGGTCACCTTCGTCCCCATCCTGATCCTGGCGCTGGCCGTGCCGCTGCCCTATTTCATCGACGCGCTCCTGACCTGGCGGCTGCAGATCATCTCGTCGCAGCTCGGCGTCTGGCTGATCCGGCTGGCCGGCGTGCCGGTCTTTCTCGAAGGCAATGTGATCGATCTCGGGACCTTCAAGCTGCAAGTCGCCGAGGCGTGCAGCGGGCTGCGCTACATGTTCCCGCTTCTGAGCCTCTCCTTCATCGTCGCCTATATGTTCCGGGCGCCGATTTGGCAGCGGGTCGTCGTTTTCCTGTCCGCCGTTCCGATCACGATCCTGATGAACAGCGTACGCATCGGCATCGCCGGCATCCTGGTGCAGCATTTCGGGACCGAGGCGGCCGAGGGATTCATCCATGCCTTCGAGGGCTGGATCATCTTCATGGCCTGCACGGCGATCCTGCTTCTTGAGGTCTGGCTGTTCAGCCGGGTCAGCCGGTCGGCCGGAGGCTGGACCGGCTTGTTGGCGCCGGTCTCGGGCGAGGCCGGCGAGCGAATCTCCAATCCCGGCGCCTTGATTTCGGGACCGTTGATCGCCTCGATCGCCACCCTTGCTCTCGCCGCGGCGGCGATCCTCTATCTGCCCAATCGCCAGGAGATCATTCCCGATCACACGCCGCTTGCGTCGTTCCCCCGGGAACTCGGCCAATGGCATGGCCAGCTGTCGCCGGTGAATTCGATCGACGCCACGGTGCTCAAGGCGGACGACACCCTGCTTGCGGACTATGCCGACGGCAGCGAGCCGCCGATCAATCTGTTCATCGCCTATTATGCCTCGCAGCGCCAAGGATCCTCGCCCCATTCGCCGCGCGTCTGCATGCCGGGCGGCGGCTGGGAGATCACCAATCTGCGGACGGAGAAACTCCAGATCGACGGCATGTCGATGCCGGTGATCAGCGCCCTGATCGAAAAGGACGGCGCGCGTCAATTCGTGATCTACTGGTATCTCGAACGCGGCCATGCGATGGCCGACGAGTTCTACAAGAAGTTCCGCCTGCTCGCCGACTCGATCATCAAGAACCGCTCCGACGGCGCCCTCGTCCGCCTGGTCACGCCCATGCCGGCCGGCGAGACCCTGCAGGCGGCCCACGAAAGACTGGTCAATTTCATAACCGTCCTGAACCCGCAATTGTCGAAGTTCATGCCGAAATGACCGCGATCGAAAAAACGATGCCGTCTCACGAAGATGCCGCCATCCCCTGCGCCTGGCAGGGAGACAGCTTCATGATCGAAGGCGGCGCGGCGCGGCGCGCGGGCGCCGAACGCGCGGCGGTCTACCGCGCGAACCGGCCGTTCCCTCACATCGTCATCGACCGCTTCATCGATCCCAAAGCGCTCGACCGCCTGCTCGACGAATTCGACGCCCATCGGGCGCTGAACTCGAAGAGCTTCGACCGCGCCCAGGAGCGCTTCAAGACGCAGATCGCGCCGATCGAAAGCACGAGCCCCTTCGTCCGCACCTTTTTCGCCGAGCTGAACGGCGCGAATTTCCTGCGCTTTCTGGAGGAAATGACCGGGATCGAGGGGCTGCTGCCGGACCCCTATTTCGTCGGCGGCGGCTTTCACGAAATCCAGCGCGGCGGCAAGCTCGACGTTCACAGCGATTTCAACATCAACCCCCAGCTCAAGCTGGTCCGCCGACTCAATCTGCTGATCTATCTCAACAAGGACTGGGCGCCGGAATACGGCGGCGACCTCGAGCTCTGGGACAAATCGATGCGCCGATGCGAAGTGAAGGTCTCGCCGGTGTTCAATCGCGCCGTGATCTTCAACACCGACCTGAACAGCCTGCACGGCCATCCCGATCCCCTGAATTGCCCGGAGGACCGCTCGCGCCGCTCGGTCGCCCTCTATTATTACACGAGCCCCGAAGAGGGCCTGGCCAAGGTGACGCCGCGAACGACCGTCTTCCGCGCCCGCCCGGGGACGAAGGACGAGACCGATTGGACCGTCCGCCTCGCGCATCTCGGCCAGGATTGGGTGCCGCCGGCGCTCTATCGCCTGTGGCGTCGGGCGGCCGGGAAGCTGCGGCGGGCGACGCGGAAGACGAACGGCAAATAAGGGGCACACGGTCGCCAGATGTCGGATCAGATCGCATGAAGATCGCCTACAAGGCACCCTACTGGCCCCCCGAGGGACCGACCACACATGCGCCGAACGGCATCGTCTCCTATCTTGGCGGAACTCGTGCCGGCGGTCCAGGCGCTGGGGCATGAGGTCTTCGTCGTAACGGCAAACGTCGCCGGTCCGACCGATGGCTGCCAGGTGTTTCGAGTCGAACGAACCGGCGCTAATGGCCCTTTTGGCCGGCATTTGGAGCCGTGCGCTAAATCGTTGGGACCGGAGCTACGCGGTTTACCGGGCCGGCGCCGGCCCAATGTCGGCCGCCTTCAAGACGCTCGTCGAACGGGAAGGCATCGACATCATCGAAATGGAAGAAACCTACGGATGGTGCCGAAAGGTGATAAGCGATGTCCCCGTGCCCGTGGTCGTGAGGATGCATGGACCATACTTCATGAAGGCCAATATGATCGACCCGCGGGTCGACGTCCACAATGCGTCCAGAAACAAGCGCGAAGGGCTCGGCCTCAGGGCGGCCTGGCGCCATTGCCGCCCCGTCGCGAGCATATGCTGGACGTTGCGTTCCGACTATTTCGGCCTGTCCGGACATCCACCAAGCGGCCATTCCAAATCCGGTCACCGCCGGCGAATGAGGCCGACATATGGTCCACTCGAGACGTGTAACCGCAACGAATTCTATTCGTCGGCTGGGCGAATTGGCGGAAGGGCGGCGACCTGGTCATTCGGGCGTTCGACCGTCTTGTTCGCGAGAACAACAAGCTGACATTGCATTTCGTCGGCCCCAACAGCGGCTTCCAGGACGAGAGGGAGACAACCATGCTCTTGAGGACGATTGTTCTCGACGGAAACGTCGCCTGAAGCGCGCGAGCGTATCCGATTTTATGGCCCGCTTCCGTCTAAGCAAGATCGCGCCGCTCCGGCGCCGCAATGCTTCGTTACTCTCGTTTTCTCCCGATACGAGAATTTCGGCGACGTCTGCATGGAGGCCTTGCGCCAGGGCTCGCCACTGGTCGCCACCAATGTCGGGCGGCGATCCCGGAAATCGTTCGCGACGACGAAAACGGCTTGCTTGCGAGCCCGACGAGCTCGACGAGCTCGACATGCAAAGGTGCAGCTTCTGTTGGATCAACCGGAGCTGGCGTCCAGACTTGGGCGCGCCGGCTGGGAAGATTGCCGGACGCCGCTTCGATCCCATCGACAGTGGCCCAGACGGACCGTGGACTTCTATCGAGACAGTTCTCGACCAACGGCACGCGCCGATAGGCAAGACCGGGTAGAGTTCGAATGGCCCCCGACGTTTCCGGAGCGATATTCGCCCTTTTCAGCATCGGCTGCGCGTTCCTCGTCTGTCGGTTCATGCTCTTTCGCGGCAGAACCACGGTCTATTTCGTCTGCTGGGGCGCGTTCGCGATCTGCATCTTCTTCGTTCACAACCCCGTCGTGTTCCTGTTTCTAGTGACTGCGATCATCGCGGGCGCGGTCATTCATCACCGGAATTCAGTTTCGCTGTTTACGGCGATTTTCCCCGCCGTCCCCCCGACCATGGGGATGATGATACCCTTCCCTGGACTGAACTACCTCTTGATCCTGAATTACGCGCGCTTGGCGATCATCGCGCTGCTGGCGCCGGCGTCGATCGCCACGCTGGGATCGCCACGGGTACGCGGAAACCGAGGCATTGCGACAGACCGCCTCGTCTTCCTCCTGTTTGCCATCGTCGTCCTTCTCGGCTTTCGCGGGACGTCGTTCACGGATGCATTGCGCAGCGGGTTCTACGCGTTGCTGGTGATGATACTGCCGTATCTCGCCTTCAGCCGGACGATTGCGAACAAGGCCGGCCTCATCGAGATCATGAAGGCGTTCGTCGTTTTGTCCGTGATCCTGTGTTTTATCCTCTTCATGGTCCAACTTCAAGCGATGGGATTTCTACACATTCGGCTGCCCAAATTCTGGACGCCAGCCCTTCGCGGTTCGGCATACCGGCGCTGGCAACGCTTTCATGGGTCCTTTGATGCGGGCGGATGTAACGCTCAATCCGCAACTGATGGCCTTCGTCTTCACCGCCGCCGCACTGTTTCTCGAGTACATGCGGATTCCGCTGAGGATGAGGACGAGAAGCGTGCGCGTCGCCCAACTCCTATTGCTCGTCGGCACGATCGCCACAACGGGACGCGGCGGCTGGCTCGGCGCCCTGGTGGCCGTCCTGGCTTACGGCGTCCTGACGACGCGAAACCGCGCGCTCACGGCGATTGCCTGGGCCGGCATTATCTTCATTTCGGGCTTCCTCGCCTTCGCGCTCCTAAATCACGGCAATCTCTATTTTCTCGACCCCCGCGGGACCTTCAAATACCGCGTCGACCTGATCTTCAACTCGTTCGACGCCATCTCCCAGAACCCGATATTCGGCTCGTCGACCTATCTGAACAACGAGGCCCTCCAGGCCAGCCGTCAGGGCCAGGGAATCATCGACGTCGTGAACGCCTATCTCGGCATCGCGCTGCAATACGGTCTGGTAACGGCGGCCATCTACGTGTCGATGTTCGCCGTGACCATGAGGGGCCTTCTCAAGACAGCAAAGAGGCTGAAGCGGCTCAGGGCGCGCGACGAGGAGAACCTCTGCTACCTCATGGTTTCGATCCTGCTCGGCTACATGGCCTTCCTCGGCACGATCAGCACCGTCTCGTTGATCGAGCACTACATCTATATCTTCCTGGGGCTGTCGGTCGGCACGCTCAGGCTGGCCCAGGCAACGGTGCGACAGGTTCGCCGGGACAAGGCCGAGGCGGCGGCGGAAGAGCCGGATGTCTCTATGGGTCGCGGCCTGCCAAATCCTGCAACACGCGTTCGAATGCTGCCGTAGCCTCATCCCAGGTGCAGCGTGCCGCCGTTTCATAGGCGGCATCCGACATCGCGCGCCAGCGCTCGGGCGGCATTTGCAGAACCTCCTGGGCGCGCGCCGCGAGGCCATCGACATCGCCGACGCCAAGCAGAAATCCGTTCCGTCCCTCGGCGATGATATCGGCCGGTCCGCCGATCCTCGTCGAGACCACCGGACACCGGCAGGCCATGGCCTCGAGAAACGGCAGATAAAAGCCCTCCGGAGAGCTCGTGCAGAGCCAGACATCGCATTGAGCATAGATGTCTTTGATCCGGTCCTGCGCGGGCCGGAGATGGAATTCGGCGTAGGGTGGCACGGGCAGGTCGCGGGTCGGCCCCGTCGCGCCGAATATCAGGACGCGAAGATCCGGGATCGACTGCTGAACTTTCTCGATAACGGCCAGCCCGTCGGCAAGCCGCTTCGCCGACGTCGCCGAATACAGAAGCCCAATAGTCGGGCGCACATTCTTTTTTCGCGGCGGAGCGCTGAATTGCGCCATGTCGACACCGTTATGCACGACCATGACATTTAAATCGCCATCGAGATCTGCCATCGTCTCCTGCAGCCAACTCGACACCACAATCTTTGGAAATGGCAGGCGATACGTCGCCTCGACGCGCGACCGGTCTAGATGCGGCCCGACCTCATGACCTTGCACGAAATAGACCTTGCGTCCCTTGGAGGGACCAAGCCCGCTCGCCCATTCCGCCGTCATCCACCAAGTCGCAACGACCACGTCGCCATCAGGCACGTCGGCATCCACCACCGGCCGGTGCCGTTCGATCTGAACGACGCTGGGCGGCGCTATTCCTGAAATGCGTATCGTCCTCGCGAACCTGCGGCCAGCCCCGCCCCCTCAGCAAGGAGCGCAACTTGGCTGTCAACGGAGGACGGGGCTGCCGGCCCGTAACCACCGTGACCTCATGCCTTCGCCGCGCCAGCCGATCCGCATAGATCGCAATGACCTTGTTGCCGCCGGAGAGATTGTGGTTGATCAGGAGGAAGGTAATCTTCATCACGGGATCCGGGACCGACTAAGCGCACATGGCGCCATGCCCCATGGGGTTAGTGACCGCGCAGCACACAGGCTGCTAACCTCCAGTTTTCGAGCGAGAAGGGCGCGCGCGAAAGAGCTTGCCAGGCATGTTTTCGCGCAGTCCGCACATAGCCGGCGCCGAGCGCTCTCCAACCCACGACGCGGTGGAGGTCGGTCCGAGAGATCGGTCGTGGCATCTCGCGCGCAAGCAAGGGCTCTAACCCGCGGCGATGCCGAGCGTTCTGAACCGCCCTGGTCGCCAATTGAAATTGCAGTCCTAGACGCCTGACGCCGGCCGTTCCGAAGTGCCGTCTGTAGTCCAAGAGAACCTCCGTCAGGTTTGCCAGCCTTCCGACCTCGGCCAGACGAAGGAAAAGATCCAAATCTTGGGCATGCGGGAACTCTTCATTGTAACCGCCCACCCGTTCTAGAACGGATTTGCGCATCATAACCGACGGGTGACAAATGCTGCCGCCCCGACCTAGAAGGTGGGCGGCGTCGATTTTCTCGTGGGTGAAGTTAGTTACGTATTCCGCGATCGGCCAGCCTTCGGGATCGATGAGCATAGCGTTGGTGCCCACGGCAACGCACTCGGGGTGCGCTGCCAGATACGCGACCTGTTTTTCGAACCGTGTTGGATGGGATATATCGTCGGCGTCCATACGCGCGATATACTCTCCTCCGGATAGTGCAATCATCTCGTTGAGAGAGGGAACGATGCCGCGGTTCTCACGAGTTATGACGCGAACGCGCCGATCCCGCACTTCGTAGCTTCTGAGAATTTCAGGTGAACGGTCGGTACTGCCGTCGTCTAGCACCAAGAGCTCAAATTCGTCGTAGGTCTGCGCCAAGATGCTGTCGATGGCTTCACTTACATAGGGCTCTCCATTGCATACGGGCATTAGCACCGACACGAATGGTCTGGCACTGTCGTCGAATTGAGCGTTCACGTCACTATGCCCTCGACGAAGACTACAATGATGTCTTCAAGCTGATCTCAAATTTTGTTGGAAATAGAAAAAATATTCTCGCCTCTATACAGGAAGTCTCGATCGACTTGCGAATGCCATTGTAGAAAAGACCGGCTGGTGGCTTCTTTGGGGTACTTCCAATCATGAAGCTCGACGATAATCAGTGGAAAACGGTCGAACGTGGCGTGCCAAGATTGAAACGCCTCCGTTTCAGCGCCTTCTATGTCTAACTTAAGAATAAATGGCGTTCCCTCTTGAAGATTCACGAGGTCTTAAATCGTGTACCCACGTATATGATCGATTGCTTCGCCCGTGGCCTTCCGGTCCGCCCGGTAGCCCCATTCTCCCGTGCCATGATCGAGCAAAGGCACCGACCCCGCCTCACCAGCGATCGCCCCACGAATAAGCGTTACGTTGTCCAATGCTTGAGCGTTCTTTTCGAGCAACTCAAAATTATTTGCCTCGGGCTCAACCGCGATGACGCGCGAGCGTGGGTAGTTCAATTTAAACCACCCAACCGAGGCGCCTATGTTGGCGCCACAATCGATGATGAGCGGTTCGCGACAGGCTTCATAGGTGCGTTGAATTTCCGGAAATCTAGCCATCCATTTCAAAGAATAGTCCTCATTTATGAGGATCTGTTGGATTACACCCAGATCTGCGCCAACGTCTCGATGATAGAACCAGAGACTGTCGTTAATAAGAAGCCTATCTGGCTTCCTCTTGGAAATCGTTATAGATTTTCTGGCGCTCGTTCGTCTAGCGCCACCCAGGATACGTTTTACGCTCCACACAAGAATTGGCGGCAAGATCGCCTTTAGAGCGGCCTTTGTACGTCTTTTCAATGTATTGAACTTTGGCCCAAATGAAGTGTGCATTGGAAAAACTCCCCAAATACTTCAAAAGTTCAAGAAATAGGTAGCGCACCCGCCAACTGCGATAAAACCGACGGCAAGGATGTCCGTCCAGGGCGACAACATCTGACTGCGCCTGGCTGCAACTGCGGCAATCGCGTAGGCGCAGAGATTTCCGACCGCGGTACCGATCAGCATTCCTTGGACGTATCCAAAATAGTATCCCGCAGAAAGTCCTGTAATTCGCAGAACCATTGAGGTTCCGCTCAAAAGGAAGAGCATCCTGGCGTTTCCCATTGCCGCGAAGCCACTTCCATACAACATCGGCACAATGCGGATGGCACTATCGATCGCCATAATGGCGAGATAAGGGCCGGCTTCTGCGTATCTCGAGTCGTAGAGCAAGTTGATTAAAGGCAGGGCGAACAGCGAAAGTCCCACAAAGACCGGCAGGATCAGTATCAGTATGCGAATACGCAGCCGGTTGAGCGTGCGTCGAAACTGTTGCCACTGCTCTCGGCTCGTCATAGACAGCTTCGGGAAGGCCACGGAACTGGAAAACCGAGAACTGAGATCGACCATGGCGGACGCAAACATGCCCGCGATAGAGAGATATCCGAGGGTCTGGACGGGGACGAGCGCGCCCTGAATCGCCTGAATGCCTTTGCCGCCGACATAAGAGACAATCGTCGTCAGGAAGATCCAGCGGCCGAACCGATAGAGCGAGCCCAAGGCCTTGCGCTCGATGTGGAAGGCGTGGCGATGCCAGGGGAGCGCAATGTGCCCGAGAATGGTGCCGACCAGCACGCCGATCACGCTGCCGGCGACCAGCGCCCAGACGGAACTGAAAATCCACGCGAGCAGGATCGTGACCGCCGTGGTCGCCACCTGGTTGGCAATGCCGACTATCGTGATCCGGCCGAGCCAGAGCTTGCGGTTCGCGGTCGCGATGGCCATCGACTGGAAGCCGGAGATCGCGGCGGACGATCCGGCAACGCAGAGCATCGGAAACAGAAGCGGCTGGCCGTATATCTTCGAGACCGGCCAGGCGATGATGCAGGCGACCGCCCAAAGCCCGAAACCCGCGCAGGATATGAATCGTCCAGGCGGTATTGAGAAAGGCCGGATCCTCGCCGCGCTCGTTCTGGATGATGGCGGCCCGGGTTCCGACATCGCTGAACATCGCAAGCCCGACGAGAAACGTCGTCACCAGCGCCATGAGGCCGAACGCCTCGGGGAACAGGAGACGCGTCAGAATCAGGTTGCTGATCAGCCGGATGACCTGGCCGACGCCGTAGCCGCCGAAGGTCCAGAGCGAGGCGCGGATGACCGGTCGTTTCAGATAGGACGAGAACACAGGGAAATTTACGGCCCTCAAAGGCGGCTCCCACGGGGCGTTGGCACTATCGCTTTCCGGCTGGGAGCAAACCTTATCACAGGCGTACCCGACCGTTCCCCTGAAGAACGTATAGCCATCGATTTATTTCCGGGCCGTTTATCGCTATTGTTGGCTGCAGACTTCCTCCTCACGTCTCTAGTTCGCTTGCAATTTCAGATGCTTACCGAGGGGCGCCGACTCCGTATTGGAACCGGCGCCGTGCGGCCGGAACCAAACCCAATCGCAAAGTGTTTCCGCTGTTGCCCATGAAGAACGTATTGCCACCAGTCCATTTCCGGGACGTACATCGCCCTTCCGGTGTACGAATGTTCCCCAGAATTGCGCGGCGCGCGAAACGGGAATTCGGGCAATCTTATGCCAGCACGATTCTTCGGCCGAAACGGCGCTTTCATGCCTTTGGTGTGGGCGATCCGGCAGGCGACGCGTTTGAGCTCTATGCGGACGACCTGCTCCGAACCATCGATTTGATGAATTCCTGACATGGCCGCAGAGGCAGAGACGACTTCCGTCAACAAGCATCCTTTCCGCTCTGCGCGTTTCCGCTATCTAATGGCGCATCTCGTCCTGCCGTTCACGCGCCTCGAATCTCCGGGTTGGGGCTATCTGGCCGAAGCACTCGGCGTCTTCGATAACAGTGAGGAAGCGGATTTGGCCTGGCGAGGCTTGCCGGCAAAGACGATCCGTGGCAAATGGCACGGCTATCTCATGACCCTCGATCTCGCGAACTGGGCGCAGAGCTGCACTTGGTTCCTTGGGCGGTACTACGAGCTGGACACGCAGCTCGTCATGCGCGGCCTGGTCAAGCCGGGCGACACGGTCATCGATGTTGGCGCAAATATAGGCATGATCACGCTTCTCGCTTCCCGGCTGGTCGGTCCCACAGGCCGCGTGTTGAGCTTCGAGCCGAACCCCAATGCTCGGGCCCGACTCAAACGGCATGTCGAGTTGAACGGCATCGAAAACGTCGAGATATACGATGTCGCGTTATCCAGACTGGAGGGCGAACAGACACTTAAAGTTGTTGGAAGCCATGACGGCGTTGGGACGCTGGCGGATATTCCTCTCTCCTCGAATGTCACCGATATCGACAGGATCAGGACTGTGGCCGCGGATAACATTCTGCCGACAGACTTGAAGGGCCGAGTGTTCGTGAAGATCGATGTCGAAGGTTATGAACCCTATGCCCTGGCCGGAATGAGGATCACGATCGATCGGCACCACCCCTATATACTGACTGAGTTCGTGCCTACACACTTGCGCCGTGCCGGAGCAGACCCCGACACTCTATTCGCGATCATGGAGGACCTCGGTTATGTCGGATTCGACATCATGGTTGCTCGTGCGCCGTTCCGATACCGTTTCATGCTCTCGCCGATAAAGGGCCGCGACGTCCACAGCACGAACGTACTTTGGATACACCAAAGCGCTACTGCGCGATTCGGCAACTCGCCAGGCGAGGTTGACGCACAGTGAATCATATCATTCATGCTCTGTGGATCGGGACCAAGCTATCTTTTGTTGAACAACTCTGCATCCGATCGTTCTTGTTTCATGGGCACGAGTTTCACCTCTATGCCTACAATCCTCTTAAGAACGTTCCCGACGGCGCCGTCGTTCGAGACGCGAACCAAATTCTTCCGGGCGACAAGGTCTATCGGAAGAAAAATGGCGGCTACGGCTCTTTCGCAAACTACTTTCGCTGGGTTCTGCTGGAGGCGCACGGCGGAGTCTGGGTCGACATGGACATGATCTGCCTCCGGCCCTTCGACTTTCCGGACGTTGCCGTATTCGGCTGGGAGTCGGGCTTTCGGATCGGCACGGCCATCCTGGGGTTTCCGCCCGGCCACTTCATGACGACCGTCATGCGCAAGGCCTGCGAGGACGTGAACCGGTTCCAGCCGATCGATACGCCGAGAACCGCGATTAAGAAGGTCCTCCGGCGCGCCGTCTTCGGCCGGGAGGCGAGCCGGCGATATACCCGCTTCATGGAGCCGGGCGGCCCCGCCTATTTCACGAAGTTCGTCGACTATTACGGCCTATCCGGCGACGCCAAGCCGGTCGAGTGGTTCTATCCGATCCCCTATGTCCGCTGGCGCGAGGCGTTCGAGCCGAATACCGGCGTCGAAGCGATGCTGGGCGAGGCCTATGCCGTTCACCTCTGGAACAATGCGCTGCGCCGCGAGCCGGCGACCTATAAGGACAGCCCGAGACTCGCCGGCACGCTGATCGGCCGGTGGGCGGAGCAGTATCTCTAGATGCCCCGCACGGTTCAGGGTCTCTGGGTCGGCGAGGCGCTCTCATTCATCGAGGTGCTATCGATCCGCTCGTTCCTGCATCACGGCCACGACTTCCATCTCTATGTCTATGACCCCGTGCGGAACGTTCCGGACGGGACCACCGTCAAAGACGCCAACGCCATCCTGCCGAAGGACCGGATCTACCGATCCGATGGCGGCGGGCTCGGGTCCTATTCGGATTTCTTTCGCTGGAGCCTTCTGAAGGCGGTTGGCGGCATCTGGGTCGATCTGGACATGGTCTGTCTTCGGCCCTTCGATTTTACCGACGAGATCGTGTTCGGCTACGAAGCGCCCGACCGGATCAACGGCGCGGTCCTGGGTTTCCCCGCCGGCCACCCGATGACCGCCGGAATGGCGAAGGCCTGCGACGATGTGAATCTGTTCCAGCCGATCGACACGACCAAGACGGTGGTCAAGAAGATCCTGCGCAAGGCGATCTTCGGCAAGGACAGGAGCCGAGTCTATACGCGACATGGCGAGCCGGGCGGCGCGGCCTATCTCGACAAATTCGTGCGCTATTACGAGCTCACGCCCTATGCCAAGCCCGCCCATTGGTTCTATCCGATTCACTGGTCGCGCCGGGCAGACATCTTCCGGCCGAGCCCGGATGCCGAGAAGGCCATCGAGGGGAGCTATGGCGTTCATCTCTGGAACGAGATCCTGCGCCGGGACCCGACCATGGATAAGGACAATCTGAACTTCGACGGAACCCTGATCGGCAAGCTGCGTGACCGGTATATGTGAGCGGGTTACCAGTTCAGTGCCCGGCGCGCCAGGGCCGCCATCTGACGGACGATCGGCGTTCGATCATACCACGCGTTTCGGTAAATGTCCGACCGCGAGGAGCGCTGGAAGCCGAGGGCAGGGATGGCGGCGAGCGTGACGACATCCGGGTTCTGAAGCCGGAAGGTCGTATACGCGCCGTCGACATGCATGGGCCCGCCTTTGGGATCGCCCGGCGGACGTGATAGTAGGGTCTCCAGGAATGTAATCAGCCGACCGATAACGGGGCCCTGGAACGCGAGCAGGTGAGTCGTCTGGATGCCCCGATCGGCGGCAAGCTCCGTAAGGCCGTCGCCGTCCACCGAAGCTGGTTCTTGCATGAGCCGGTGGCCGCCATAGAAAATGTCCCACCGACGTGATTCGAGGGCCGCAACCATCGGGCCGATCCGCGCGTTGAAGTCCCCGGCGAAGGTAAGATCGTCTTCGGCGAGCATGATTCGCGAGAAACCCTGGGCCTGAGCCTGTTTCAGAATGCCCAGATGGCTCAGGAAGCAGCCGCGCGCGCCGATGCTCGGGAACGGACCGGCGTCGTCGGGCCGGATCGCAGGGAAGAAGCAGGCCTCGGCCTCGTGGGGCGGCACCCCGACCTGGGCCAATTCGCGGGTCATCTCGCGTCGGCGGTCGGTCCGCGACGGCAGGTTCACGACGTAAAGGTGCTGGAAATAGCCTTGAAACATCATGATGATACTGAAAGCTCAGGAATAATCGCCGACCCTGACACACGACCGGGCGCCATCATCATCGAGAGCCGAGCGTGACATCCCGAGTGTTCAATCTTGCCGTCGTCATCGTCAATTATCGCACGGGCGGCCTGACGGTCGAAGCGCTAAGATCGCTCGCCGTCGATATGGCCGGCCGGGCCGATCGCTGCGCCGTAGTGGTCGACAATGCGTCCGGCGACGGCTCGGCCGAGGAGATCGAAAACGCCATCGCCGAAAATCAGTGGCAGGATTGGGCGCGCCTCATCCGATCGCCAGCGAATGACGGCTTCTCGGCCGGAAACAATATCGGGATCCGGGCCATGACGGCGGATTTCTATCTCCTCCTGAACAGCGACGCACGGGTGCGTCCGGGCGCCGTCGACCGGTTGCTCGACGCCATGGCGAGCCTGCCGGACGCCGGCTATGATCGGCCCACGCCTCGAAGGCGAGGACGGCACGCCCCAGGACAGCAGCTTCCGCAACCTCACGCCGGTCACCGAGTTGATGACCTCGGCCGCCACGGGCCCGATCGACCGGCTGCTCGCGCGCCATCGGATTTCGCTCGGGGTTCACGATTACCTCCTTGAGGCGGAATGGGTCAGCTTCGCCTGCGTGATGGTCCGCCGCTCGGTGATCGAGGCGATCGGCCCGATGGACGAGGACTATTTCCTCTACTTCGAGGACATCGATTATTGCCGCCGCGCCCGAGCCGCCGGCTGGAAGGTCGTCACCGATCCCTCGGCGCACGTGGTTCATCTGAGGGGCGGCACGGCATCGCTCAAGACGGCGATGCGCGAGAGGCGGCGCCTGCCGCGTTATCACTACGCCTCGCGTGCCCGCTATTTCGCGAAGTTTCACGGCGGCCGCGCCGGCATTGTCTTCGCCAATCTGATGTGGATGTCGGGCCGCGGCGGTCTCGCTGCTCCGCCATGTGACCGGCAACCGCACGGCCCAGACCGTCGATCGCCAAGCCCTCGACAACTGGATGTTCTTCGCGCAGCCCTTGCGCCGATTCCGGCCTGATCAAGGCGAGACGCCATGAGCGGCCTTCCCGATTTCGTGATCATCGGCGCGATGAAATGCGCGACCAGCACCCTGCACGAGCAGCTCGCACGCCAACCCGCGATCTTCATGACCACGCCGAAGGAGCCGAACTTCTTCAGCGATCCGGACATCTGGGCGAAGGGCATCGACTGGTATCGCGCGCTTTTCGCCGGGGCCGGCCCACACGACCTAAAGGGCGAATCCAGCACTCATTATACGATGCTGCCGACCTATCCGGAGGCCGTCCCCCGGATCAAGGCTGCCTTGGGCGCGGATACGAAATTCATCTACGTCATGCGCGATCCCATAGACCGCCTGATCTCCCATTGGATTCACGACTGGTCGCAGGGCGCTATTGACGACTCGCTCGATTCAGCCATCGATCAGCACCCCGAGCTCCTCGATTACGGCCGCTACGCCTTTCAGCTTCACCCTTATCTAGAAACCTTCGGGCCGGCGCGAATCCTCCCAGTCTTCTTCGAGCATCTCGTTGCGGAACCGCAGGCCGAGCTCGCGCGAATTGGCGCGTTCCTCGGCTATGAGGGACGGCCGGTCTGGCATGAATCCTATGCCCGGACAAATCCCTCGGCACAACGAATGAGGATCTCGCCGTTCATGGCCTTTCTCATGAACTTCCCTGGCTCCGCGGTGCTCCGGCGCACGTTGATTCCCGAAGGGATGCGGGAGCGCATGAAGAGCCGCTGGCGCGTCGAGGGACGCCCGGGGCTCTCGCCTGCGACCGAGGCCAGAGTTCGTAGGATCTTCGACGAAGATCTCGCTGTCCTGGGGCCGTGGCTCGGACTCCAGCTTACCTCTGCGACGTTCAAGCAGGTCGCGAAGAACGTCATGCCGGCGTGGTCGCCCAAGGCCGTCGAAACTATCTCAGGCGGCGGGAACTAGCCGGATGAGCCAGGCCATCGGCATCGTCGTGATCGGGCGCAATGAAGGGGAGCGGCTGCGCGGCTGTCTCGAGTCTCTTAGCGACGCGAGTCTACCTATCGTCTATGTCGATTCCGGTTCGAGCGATGACAGCGTTGCCATGGCGCGAAATTTCGGCTGCGATGTCGTCGAGCTCGATCCGGCGCGGCCGTTCACCGCGGCGCGAGCCCGCAATGAAGGGTTTGCGCGGTTGCGCGAGAGGGTGCCCGATCTCGATGCCGTCCAGTTCGTCGACGGCGATTGCATGGTCGAGCCTGGCTGGCTGGAAACCGCGGTAAACGCACTGGCGGACGACCCTTCGGTCGCCGTCGTCTGCGGAAGGCGGCGGGAGTGTTATCCCGAGCGGTCGGTCTATAACCGGCTCTGCGATATGGAATGGAACACCCCGGTCGGAGAGGCGGCCGGCCTGCGGTGGCGATTCCATGATGCGCGCGGCCGCCTTTGTTTCGGCGGGCGGCTTTCGCGAGAGCCTGATCGCCGGGGAGGAGCCCGAGCTTTGCTTTCGCCTTCGGGCGGCCGGCGGCCGGGTGATCCGTCTCGACCGCGACATGACCCTCCACGATGCGGCCATGACGCGA
Source organism: uncultured Alphaproteobacteria bacterium (assembly GCA_963732795.1). Classification (GTDB taxonomy): domain Bacteria; phylum Pseudomonadota; class Alphaproteobacteria; order CAVTAV01; family CAVTAV01; genus CAVTAV01. Next base: position 210,249 of record CAVTAV010000004.1, read on the forward strand.
TTTGGCCAATGGTGGCAGCGTGCGAAACGATCGGGCCACGCCGCCGCCGAGGGATACGCCCTTCACGGCGACTCGCCTGAACGGTTCAATCGCCGCACGGTCCGGTCGATCCTGTTCTGGGGCGCGGCGCTGCCCATCGTCTCGATTCTTCTCGCTCTGATCGCGACGCCCTGGGCATTGCTCCTGCTGCTCGGCTACCCGGTGCTGTTCTGGCGGATTCGGGGGCACCGGCTGGCGCGCGGCAACACGCCCAGCGACGCCGCGCTCTACGCTTTTTTCACGGTGATCGCAAAATTCGCCGAATTAACCGGGATTTTGCGCTATTGGAGCGGGCGTTTACACAATCGAAATCCGGAACTAATCGAATACAAGGGACGTTTCTCGGACCGACCGTCGCCGCCGAAAGGGCACTGACAATCCTTCGCATCGCCAAAATCGCCGTAATGGCCGGCATCCTGGCCACCGCTCTGGCCGGGCCGACGATGTCGGTCGAGCTCGATCTCAAGAATCCACGCCATTTCGATATCGAGGCCCATGCGACGGCCGATGGCGGGCTCGCGATTGCCATCGACCAGACTCCGGTGCTCAAGACGGGGTTTCCAGTCTGGGAGCACAACTTCCAATGGGTCGGTTCCCGGATTCGTCTGGAGCCCAAAAGCGCGACGCGGTCGGCGCTCAGCGGCAACCTTCGGCGTCTTGGGGTCGATGTCTCGGGCGAGGTGGTCGCAGAGACCGGCCACCGGCTGGTCTATCGCTGGGTCCTGGATGCGAGCAAAGCCTATGACGAGCTGACCGGCGGCGGCCTCAATTTCGTCATAGACGGGACCCTGGCGGCAAATCTGGGCCTGACGACCAAGCCCGAGCTGTTGCCCGATAACCATGGCTGGAAATGGAACCTGGGGAACGGACAGACCATACGGGTCGAGTTCGATCCGGCGCTGCCGACGGTCTATTTCGAACAGCACAATCCCTATAACATCCGTGCCTTCCTGATCAGCAAGACGCTTCGGCCCGGCCGGCAAAGCTATATAATGACGGTGAGCTTGCCCGAGGATGCCACGGTCTCAGCGGCGCCACCGATGTATACCGCCGACACGTCCGGCTGGTATCGCAACGCGCTCGACATGATGGCGAGCCCGGTGGATTTGAGCTTCCTGAACGACGGCCCCGCCGGCTCGCATGGCTTCGCCATGGCGAAGGGCGACCGCATCGTCTTTGCGGACGGCACGCCCGCACGGTTCTGGGGCGGCACGCTCGCGGCCTATGCGCTTTACCAGGATCACGACGTCATCGACAAACAATGCAAACGGATCGCCGCGCTCGGCTACAACCTGATCCGCATTCATCACCAAGAACTCCGTGAGCTGGGTCCCCCATACCGTTATCGACCAGAAGCGCGACAATTCGCAGCATCTTGACGAAGACTTCATGGAGCACCTCGACTACTGGACAAAGTGCCTCAAGGAGCACGGCGTCTATGTCTGGCTCGATCTCCATGTCGGCCGGCTGCTGAAATCGGGAGACGATGTCCCCGGCTTCACCGAGATTTGGGCGCATAACAAGGACAATCCCAAAGGCGCGCCCCTGAAGGGGTACGACTATTTCAATCCTCGCATCGAGGAGCTGATGCGGGACATGAACGCCAAATATCTCGGCCATGTAAACAAATACACTGGCAAGGCCTACAAGGACGATCCAGCCGTCCTGGCCGTGCTGCTGACCAACGAGGACGACCTGCCGGTTCATTACGGCAACCTCATGCTGCCGGACAAAAAGAACCCCTATCACAATGCCATCTTCAACAAGGCCGTGAAGGCATACGCCTCGGAGCATGGCCTGCCCAACGACCCGACCTGGCGGACCTGGGTTCCCGGACCGAGTAAGCTGTTTCTTGCCGACCGCGAAGCCCAATGGGACATACGCATGAGCGCCCATCTTCGGTCGCTTGGCTTGAAGTCGATGATCGCGACCACCCAGATGTTCGGCGATCCTGCTCTTTTCGCCCTACCGTCCCTAACGACCGGCGACGTTATCACGGTAAATCACTACGATACGGAAGGTTTCCTGAAGCGGAATCCGCGTTACGTGGCGAACTTCCTCGACTCCTTCGCAATGGGCCAACTGGCCGACAAGCCTCTCGCAGTCACCGAATGGAATGTCCCCTACCCCGCAAGGGATCGTTTCCTCGCGCCGCTCTATGTCGCCAGCCTTGCCGCCTTCCAGGGCTGGGACGCGATGATGATCTACAATTATTCCCAGGGCGGGTTCTCCACGAAATCGCGACTCGACAAGTGGTCGACCTATTCCGACCTCGCCTATACCGGTCTGATGCCGGCGGCCGCCCTGATCTATCGGCGCGGCGATGTCGAGCCGGGCAAGAAGCACTATGTTCTCAAGCTCGATCCGCGCAAGCCCTACTACACCACCCTCAAGACCTCGAACCTCACCACAGTCCGCACCCTTTTGGAGCAGAGCCAGATCTCGCTGGCTCTGTCGGCCGTGAAGGAGAATCCCTGGCTCAAGGCGACCAAGATCCCCTCGGATGCCGTCGTCATCAGCGATACCGACCACGACTACCTGCCCTCGGGCCAGACATTCGCCGCCTCGGATACGGGCCAGCTCAAGCACGACTGGGCGAAGGAGCTGCAGACCATCGATACGGCGCGCAGCCAGGCGGTGAACGGGCATGTCTGCGGCGCGCCGATCGCACTCGGCAATGCGCGCTTCGACTTGGACACCTGCTATGCGGCCGTCGATATCTCAAGCCTGGACGATGCACCGATCAACTCCGCCCGTCGCGTCCTGATCACGGCGGTGGCGCAGGTGGTCCAGGACAAGTCCGGCATATTGTCGGAACCGGTCTCCGGCACGATCTCCTTCAAGGCCGCCCCGGGCGGCGCGCTCTATGCGCTCGACGGCAAGGGCGACAAGCACAAGGTGACCGGGATTACCTTCAAGGACGGCGTCTACCATCTCAGCCTGCCCGTGAAGAGCGGGACGCACTGGTTTCTTTTGGAAACCAAAGACTGACCGCGTGGTAACATCCGGCCATGAAGGTCGCCTATCTGATCAACAGATATCCCTCGGTCAGCCATAGCTTCATCCGGCGGGAGATCCGGGCCCATGAAGCGGCGGGCCTTGAAATCGCTCGCTATGCCCTGCACGCCGACCCCGATCTCGCCGACGAGGCCGACCGTGAGGAGAAGGGCCGCTGCCGCTATGTCCTCGACCAGAAACCCTTGGATATCGCCCGCGCCGTGCTGGCGGAAATCGTTGCCGATCCGAAAGGATTCTTGCGCGCGGCGGGTCTGGCCCTCCGCATCGGCTGGCGGTCCGACCGGGGATTGGCGCGCCATATTGCCTATCTGGCCGAGGCATGCGTGATCGCCGGCTGGTGCCGCGATGCCGGCGTTGGCCATCTCCACGCCCATTTCGGAACGAATTCCGCCGCCATCGCCATGCTGGCCCGCGAGATGAGCGGCGTTCGCTACAGCTTTACCGTCCATGGCCCCGAGGAGTTCGACAAGCCGGAATTCCTGGCGCTCGGCGAGAAAATCCGCCGGGCAGCCTTCGTGGTCGCGGTAAGCTCGTTCGGCCGGAGTCCAGCTCTATCGATGGGCGGATTTGCGCGATTGGGACAAGATCCGGGTCGTCCATTGCGGCATCGAGCCCGGTTTCTACGACGGCGACATCGCGGCACCGCCCGCCGCGCCCCGGCTGGTCTGCGTTGCTCGCCTCAGCGAGCAGAAAGGACTGATTCTGCTGATCCAGGCGGCAAGGCGGCTCTCTCTCGCGGGGCTCGATTTCGAGCTCGTGCTCGTGGGCGACGGGCCTCTGCGCCGGGAACTTGAGGCGATGATCCGGCGTTATGAACTGACCGAGCGCATCTCCATCACGGGCTGGGTCGATGCCGCCCGCGTGCGGGAGGAGATCGTCAAGTCGCGGGCGCTCATCCTGCCGAGCTTCGCCGAGGGGTTGCCGGTGGTTCTCATGGAAGCCATGGTTCTGGAGCGGCCGGTCGTTTCCACCTATATCGCCGGCATTCCGGAACTGGTCGAGGCGGGCGCAACGGGCTGGCTCGTTCCCGCAGGCGACGTGACGGCCCTGGCGCGGGCAATGAGCGAAGTGCTCGAAGCGCCGGTCGAAGCGCTTGCGGCCATGGGCACCAAGGGAAGGGACGCCGTGATCAAACGGCACGACATCGCGGCCGAAGCCGGCAAGCTGCGCGACGCCATCGTGGCCGCCGCCAAGCCCGCGGAGCGACCGCAATGATGGCGCTTGTCGGAATCGTGCTGACGGCCGCCAGCGCCGTGCTTGGCCTCGTCACCGTCATGCTGGCCGTCGAGCTTCTCGCCGCACGCAAACCCTCCTCGGAGATTGGGCCGGTCGAGAGCGATGAGCGGCCGGGCACCGTGATCCTCGTTCCGGCCCATGACGAAGAGCACCAAATCGCGGCAACCTTGGACGGTCTTGTCGGACAGCTCGGTCGCCGCGACCAGATCCTGGTCGTCGCCGACAATTGCACAGACGCGACGGCGGAGGTCGCCCGAACTCACGGCGCCGCCGTGATCGAGCGGCATGATCCCGCCCGGCGGGGCAAGGGATACGCCCTGCAATTCGGCTTCGACCATCTTGCCAAAGCCCCGCCCGATATCGTGATCGTGCTGGACGCCGATTGCCGGGTCGCGTCCGGCTCGATCGAACGTCTCGCACGATCCGCCGAATCCTCCCGCCGGCCGGTTCAGGCCGTGAATCTGATGGACGCGGGGCCTGACGCCGGATTGGGACAGAAGCTTTCGGCCTTCGCCTTCCTGATCAAGAATCAGGTCCGGCCGCTTGGTCTGCGCCGCCTCGGCCTGCCTTGCCCCCTGACCGGAACAGGCATGGCCTTGCCGTGGCCGGTGCTGCACGACGCGAAACTCGACGGCGGAAACATCGTAGAGGACATGAAGCTCGGCCTCGATCTCGCTCTGGCCGGGCATCCCCCTATGCTGGAGGATCGTGCGCTGATCGTCAGCGATTTTCCCGAAAGCGAAGACGCCCGCATGGGTCAACGCCGCCGCTGGGAACATGGCCATCTGTCGACGATTGCATCGGCGACGCCGCCTCTCCTCGCGGCAGCGATCCGGCGCGGTCGGCCATTGCTTCTTGGTGTTGCGGTTGATTTGGCGATTCCGCCCTTGTCTTTGCTGATGGTGCTGCTGGCCATCGTGTGCCTGGCGGCGGCGATCCTGGCGAGCCTTGGCGGGACCCCTTTTCCGGTTATCATAATGGCTCTGTCAATCGGCGCCGCCACAGTCGCCCTGATCGTCGCCTGGAGCCGATTTGGGCGTAGGACGCTCTCGGGTAGGGAACTGCTGTCGAGCCCGATCTATGCACTGCGCAAACTGCCGATCTATCTCGATTTCTTCCGCCGGCGGCAGCGTGACTGGGTCCGTACCGAGAGGGGCAACGAGAATGCCCGGCGCTGAGACGAGTCTCGCTGCGGCGGCGCATTCGACGACCGCCTCGCCGCCGCGCATCGAATTTCTCGGTATGGAATTCGATACGCTCACCATGGGCGAGTTGATGCACTGGGCCGGGACGCGGGACCCGGGAGAAGCATTTGCCTATGTCGTCACGCCGAATGTGGATCACGTCGTTTCGCGCGACCGGAATCCCGAGCGTCTGGCGCCGCTCTATCGGGATGCCGCGGCATCGGTTTGCGACAGCCGCGTCCTATCCCTGCTGGCGCGATCTGCGGGGCTGAAGCTCCGGCCCGTTCCGGGTAGCGACTTTACCGCCCGTTTCCTCGCCACGGTCGTCCGGCCCGACGACGCGATCACCGTTCTCGGCGGCGAGCCCGGCCAGATCGAGCGTCTTAAGGCGCGGTATGGTTTGCAGCGTGTCGCCCATCACCAGCCGCCCATGGGGCTTGCCTCCAGGCCCGACGCCCTGGACGAGGCCGCACGCTTCGTTGCCGCCCACCAGGCGCGGTATATCTTCCTCGCTTTGGGATCGCCTCAGCAGGAGTTGCTAGCACATCGGATTTGGCAAGACGGCGAGGCGCACGGTGTCGGTTTATGCGTCGGTGCCTCGATCGATTTCCTGACCGGCAAGGCACGGCGCGCGCCTAAATTGATGCAGCGGCTGGGACTCGAATGGCTGCACAGGCTATCGCAAGAGCCGGGACGACTCTGGCGGCGCTATCTCGTCGACGATATGGCGATCCTGGCGCTTTACTGGCGCTGGCGCCGCGCCCGGCGATCAAAGTGAATCGAGCGTCGCTTTGGCTTGCTTCATGTCCGGGAAGGTCGAATCCGCCGACTTCACCACCATTTCGAGATTCTTCTTGGCGTCCTCGGTCTTGCCGGTCTTGATCTGCGCCAAAGCGAGGTGATAGCGCAGAATCGCGGCGTCCGGCGCGTTGTCGACCGCCTTCTTCAACAACGGCAAACTCTGATCCGCCTGATCGAGCTTGTAGTAGACCCAACCCAAGGTATCGAGGAAATAGGGCACGTTCGAATCCGCGAACCGTAACGCGAGATTGAGGGCGCGCTCATAGCTGGCCTTGTCCTTGCGGTGATCGGTCAGCAGGCTCGCGAGGTTGTTCGCGGCGACATCCACACGCGGTTGCCGCTTCAGGATCCGGTCGTATTCGTCGATCGCCTTGTCGTAATCACCGACATATTGATCGACCAGCGCCACACCGAGCATCAGGACGATATCATCCGGATTCCGGGAGAGACCGTCCTGGAGGGTCTTGAGCGCCTCGCCGTCATTGCCCCGGACCACGAGCATCTGCGCATAGCGCAGGCGCGCCTCGGATGAATTCGGGTTGGTCGAGATCGCATTCTGGAACGCGGTATCGGCCTTGTCCTTGGCGCCTTCGCTCTCATAGACCATGCCGAGCAGCATGTTCGCCGTCGTATTCGAGGGATTGGCCTTGAGCACCTGATCGAGAAACGCCTTGGCGTCATCCCGCTTGCCCGAATTCAAATAGTTCTGGACCAGCGCGATGATCGGTTGATCGAGATTGGGATTCTTGGTGTAGAGGTCCCGGAACACCTGATTGCTGGCGCCGAATTTCTGCTGCGCCTGCAGCACGGTGCCTTCGATCTGCTGAGAGACGGTGTCACCGCCTTTGAGATTGCGGAGCTTCTCGGCGATCTGCTGCGCGCCCAGCCAATCCTGCCGCAGCAGCCTGACCTTTGCCATCGCCTGGAGCGCCTGGATATCATTTGGTTTGCGGCCGAGATAGCGGTCCAACACGCTCTCCGCCTGGGAGTATTCCTTGCGTTGCACTCAGGATATTGGCGAAGGCGATCGGAATGGACGCATTGTCGGGGTTGGCCTCGATCGCACGGTAATACTGTTCCTTGCCGAGCTCGACCTGGCCCCGCAGCATATAGGCTTGGCCGAGCAGCATCAGAGCCTGCGCCGAATTGGGCGAGTCCGCGAGAACCGTGTTCAGGTCGGTGACGGCGTCGTTGGGCTTCTCCGCCTGCATCGCGATGACGGCCCTAAGCATCAGGGCGTCGTGATTGCGCGCGTCGATCGAAAGCACCTTGGAAATGCGGGCCTGGGCATCGTCGGCATTGCCGTCGGCGACCGACAGGCGAGCGAGGCTGGTTTCCGCCTTGATGACGGTATCGTTGTCCTTGCTGTCGATAAGCCCGAGATAGAATCTTCCGACCGGCATCCTTCTGGCCGTCCTCGACCAGGAGGCGGGCGAGCTCGAATTTGAGCGGCACCGAATCGCTCGCCTTCTCGGCATAGCCGCGCGCGAGCTCGATCGCCTTGGCGCGGCTCAAGCTTTGCTCCGCGAACCGGATCACCGCGATCTTGGCGTCGTTGCGGTCGGGGAAGTCCTCGGCGGTCTGTTCGAGCACCTGCTCCGCGCTGGTTGGGCTGATTGCGCTTGAGATAATGGTTCGCCAGAAGATTCCGGTAGCTCAGCTCCTTAGGATACTGCTTGATCAGCGCCTGGTAGGCATCGACCGCGTCTTCGGTCTTGTTCTGGCTCTCGAGGATATCGATCTTCACCAGTTGGAGCGGCACATTGTTCGTTGTTCTTGGCGAGGCCGTCCTCGATGGTCGACAGGGCCATGTCCGGATTGCCCTGGGCCTGATAGATCCGCGCCGCCAGCAGGATCGCATCGACATGGCCGGGATCGATTTTGAGCGCCGTCTTCGCCTCGTCAAGCGCCTTGTCGAGATTCTGCAGCCGGTACATCACGGCGCCGCGCAGCGAATGGGCGGAGGCATCGTTCGGGCGCGGCCTTGAGCAGCGTGTCGCTGGTCTTCATCGCGTCGTCGAGCTGGTTCGCGCTGAGCTGCAACCCGCCGAGATCGCTGAGGGCTTCAGTGTTGTTGGGATCGAGCTGAACGACCCGGTTGAGGTCGCGGAACGCGTCGTTCCATTTTTGGTCGTGAAGATCGACCTTGGCCAGGTTAAGCCAGGCATCGGTCAGCTTGTTGTTGATCTGGAGCGCATTGCGGAACTGGAGGCCGGCCTGGACATAATTGCCCTTCGCGAGAAGTTCCTTGCCGTCCTTCACATAGGACGCCGCCTTCTCCTCGGGCGAGCTGCAGCCCACCACGACGAATCCGACCACGCCGACGGCGAGCGCGAGCATCCGCCGCGTTGTGCTGGCTCGAAACAAGTGCACGAGTTTCTCTGGTCATCTTCTTCGCTTTCCGTTTGATTGCCGTCGACGGCGCTCAGCCCGCCGGCTCCAGGACCGCTCGCGGGCGGGACACGTTCGAAACTCAACCCATAGCTACAGGACCAACGGTTTCCAAAATCTTAGGCTGGTCAATACGCATTCTCTCCGCGCAGCACGACCATCACCGTGCGTATCGAGGATACGAAGGTCGAACAGCAGCGACCAGTTTTCGATATAGTCGAGGTCGTAAGCGACGCGCGCTTTCATCTTGTCGACCGTACTCGGTCTCGCCCCGCAGGTAATTGACCTGGGCCCACCCGGTGATGCCGGGCTTGACCCTGTGCCGCGCGAAATAAGCATTGATCTGCTGAGCGTAGCTCTCGTTGTGAACCGCGGCATGGGGCCGCGGCCCGACAAGGGACATCGATCCGCCGAGAACGTTGAAGAGTTGCGGCAGTTCGTCGAGGCTCCAGCGCCTCAGGAACCGGCCTAACGCCGGTGATGCGCGGGATCGTTGCGCGTCGCCTGCGGAATTTTGGCGTCGTCCGACCGGCTCGACACGCATCGTTCGGAACTTCAGAAGCTCGAAGGGCTGATTGTTGAAGCCATACCGGATTTGCTTGAACAGGACAGGCCCCGGGCTCGAGAGCTTGATCGCGATGGCGATCACGAGCATCACCGGCAGGGCCACGATCAGGATGACAAGAGCCGAAGATCTTGTCGATGATCGGACTTCGCGATCAGGCGCCAGCCGTCGATCGGCTTGTTCAGCATATCGAGCAAGGCGATGCGGCCAATGAGGGTGAGCTTCGGCGTCGCGGTGAGGTAGCCCGCGAGATCCGGCGCGAGCCGGACATGGACCGGAAGCTCGCGAAGCGGTCGAGAAAGCCCGCGATGCGCTTGTCCGGCGCTCCACGGCATGCAGATGACGATTTCATCGACACGGTTGTTGCGGACGAAATCGAACAGATCGTGCGTCGTGCCGAGAACCGGATAAGGCCCGAAATTGGGCCCGACCCGTTCGAGCCGGTCGTCAAACACGCCGGCGACGACATTCCAGGGATGATTGATGCTGCGCAGCTGGGCGAGAAAGGCGTTGGCCTGGTCGGTGGCCCCGACTACGACGATCGAGCGGCCGATCCGCCCGCTTGCCGAGAACCGGAAGATCAGCACCCGCGTCAGCCCGACCCGCCAGAACAGCAGGCCGACCACCGAGAGATACCAGGAGAAAAGCCAGATACGCGAATAGTCCTCGGTCACCTTAAGGGCGAAAGCGACGACCAGCAGGACGCCGAAGGCGACGGTGACGACCCCCAGAATGGACTTGGCCTGCCAGAAGGCCTCGATGAACTGCGTCGTACCGTAGGTCCCGCGGGAGCGCTGCGCGATGATGCTGCCGAGGCTCACGCCGACTATGGCGAGGATATAGGGGCCGGGTTGCGAGGTGCTGATAGCCGACATAGGTGAGGTAGAAGAACAAGCCGCTCCCGGCGATCAGAAGGAAATCGATCAGGGGGAGGACAGCCAGCACCAATGACAGGGAGATCGATCCCTGCGAAACCCGCGGAGACACCCGAGTTTTGCCGGCCGTGGTCACTGCAGCTCTAGCCCTTCAATCGTCTTTTTCGCAATGCGGCGCCGCGTGGTCACGAAACCACTGGCGCGGGCGAACCGACCCCAAGTCGCTATCTGATTCGATGTCGGACCCGGCCATAGTATGCTCAAATCAAGCAATTATATGACGACCGGCGTCTCCTCCACCCATCCAAGGCCCGCCTCGGACTATCATACCGTATGGGCTAACAAACGCATAATGGGAGACATCGTTTCACGGCACGATGAATCTTTACCATCCGACGCCGGCAGTATAGCCCGCGCAAATCTCGCGCGCAAAAATTGCTTCTGAAACCGGCGAACCCTCGCTCTCGCGTCCGCGTTGCATGATCCGCGTCCCCAATGACCGATTCGGTGACTAGCCGGGTCGGTTCACCGGACGGCGTGCCTCATAGGTTTTTTTCAGGAGGGAAAACAGTAGAGGGAGTCACGTGTGTTTTCCAAGAAGCGGCGACCACGATCCAACGCGAACGAAATGCCCGAACGGAAGGAGCCGTCGTTGCCCCCGGTTCCGCCGGTCTCCCCAGCACCCGAACGGCCGAACGAGCCGCTTCCGGGCCTGTCCTTAGGCCTATCGGCGAAAGCCGGGGCCAAACGCCCCCATGGCGCCGCCGCCCCGGATCTTGAAACGATCGGCCAAGGAATTGCCGGTCTCCTGCAGGAAGAAGCGCTGGAGATAGCCGGCGCCGACACAATGGCCGACAAGCCCAAGCCTTCCGCTAATCCGGCCAATGTCCCGCGTCGCGAGCAGACTTCGGCCTACACGGTCCCCCACGAATATGGCGACGGGCCGGACCCTGGCGGTAAGTCTCCGTCGGATGGGATACCTGGATTGCAAGACGGGACCTCACCGCTCTGTCGGCGTCTCATCTCCCAGATCGCGGAGACGATGTGGTTTCCGACCGGGACCAGCGACGCCAAATGCGAGGACCGGGTGGTAGAAGCCTTCGATGCGCTTCAAAGCATCGATCCAAAGGACGAGATCGAAGGCATGCTGGCCTGCCAGCTCGTCGTCACCCACAGGGCCGCTCTCGATTGTCTCCGGCTCTCGATGATTCCGGCGACGGAGAGCAGCGACCGCGGCGAAATCATCGAGCAGGTCGACAAGCTGATGGCGATCTACGCCCGCAATCTCGAAGCCCTGGACCGCCATCGCGGCGCCCGCCGGTCCTCGACGGAGAGTGCGGTCAAGGGCGCACGCGACGCAATCGACCAGACCTTGATGAAGCTGAAGACGTCGTCGGGCGAAACCCATCGGCGATCGCGGACCCGCTCGACCCGGCACTGAGAGTTCGGTCCGGCCGCTCCCGCGATTCACCTGGGCATCGAAGCCGTGCTGGCGCCGGAGCGTGGCGGATTCCACGAGCCGTCCACATTAGAGCGCCCCCCTTTGGGTTACCGTGACCCGGTCTCCACCAAAACTCCATACAATGAAACCGATGTATATATTGGCCTATATTTCAGAAATACGCACTCATATTTAGATACACATAAGTTATTTGAAGAATTACAGATTTTATTTTAAATACACATTCTGCATTTCCTCGCAAAGATATCTAACAGAACGGTTCCTGAAGGACATTGAAATGTTGTCCGAGCCCTGCGAATTGATCAAGCACCGCCACATTAACATCTGGTAATGCCAGATCGATTCTGGTAGCAAAGAGCCACTAATTCATATCTTTCTCGCCAAAGTCGACGTTTCAGCGGCTGCTGAAGCGTTGGCGGACCTTTTGGCACACCCCCGCCCGGCACTCTGCAATGAACAGACAAGGGGATAATCCAAATGTTGAAGCTACTCAGCAGTGCGTCCGTTGGAGCGTTGGCCGTCGCCATGGCAGCCCCCGCAATGGTACAAGCCCAGCCGGCGTCTTCGCCGTCGCGGGGCATGCCCGAAGTCATCGTGACCGCCACCAAGCGGACCGAGAACCTGCAAGACGTGCCGGTCCCCGTGGCCGCGATCGGCGAGCAGCAGATCTCCAATCTCGGCGTGACGAACTTCAACGATTATCTCATGCAATTGCCCAACGTGACCGCCGGCGGCACCGGCCCGGGGCAGAACACGATCTATATCCGCGGTCTCGCCTCGACCACGCCGAATCTGACCACTGCGGGCGTCGCGGGCCTCGCTCCCAATGTTTCGCTCTACCTCGACGAACAGCCGATCTCGCAGCCAGGGCGCAATCTCGACGTCTATGCGGCCGATCTCAGCCGGATCGAGGTCCTGTCCGGTCCGCAAGGCACGCTGTTCGGCGCCAGCTCGCAGGCCGGCGTTGTGCGGTTGATCACCAACAAACCCGATCTTTCCGGCTTCCACGCCTCGTTCAAGGGCGGGACCTCCTTCACCCACCACGGTGCCGCGAGCTACAGGGCCGAGGGTATGATCAACTTGCCGGTGACCGACAATCTCGCGCTCCGCGCGGTGATTTACGACGATCACAAGGGCGGTTACATCGACAATGTCCATGGGACGCGAACGGCGCGCAGCAGTGCGCGCTTCCGGCCGGCCGGGACGGTGCGCTACAATGGCGTGCCGGTCAGCGCGATCCGTGCCGGGTTTCAGTCGACCGCCGACTTGTCCGGCGTGAATTTTATCACCGCGGATAATTCGGGACTGGTGCAGAAGAATTTCAACGACGCAGAGTATGCCGGCGGGCGCCTGTCGGTCCTGTGGGAATTCGCCCCGGACTGGAAGCTGACCGTCGAGCATACGCGCCAGGACGTGAAGTCCGACGGCGTATTCTTCGCCGATCCGACGCTCGGCCTCGACAACCCTTCGGTACAGCGCTTCGAAGACGATCGGAACGACGACCGCTTCAACAACACGGCCTGGACGGTCGAAGGCCGGCTCGCGGCGCTGGATTTGGTTTATACGGGCGCCTACACCGATCGCACCACCGATCAGCGCGTCGGCTATACCGACTACCTGTTCGTCGGCCAGTACCTGCCCTATTACATCTGCGACGGGTCCGTCTCCTATCCGGGCGCGGCCGCGCCGAGCGGCACCTGCCAGGCGCCGAACCTCTATGTGACATCGCATTCGAAGGCGCGCGTCCTGACCCAGGAATTCCGCGCCAATACGCCCGAATACAAGCGCCTCCGCGCCACCGGCGGCGTGTTCTACTCGCATTCGGTCCTCAAGGAGCGTAACGACTACGCTTATCCGGGCAGCACGCAAATCGATCTGTTCGGCGGATCCTTTCCGCCCAACTATCCCTTTCCCGGCGCGTGGCAAAGCGACCCGGGACCGTTCCCGCCGGGCGTGATCTTCCGAAACGACGTAAGGCGCACCGACAATCAGTTCGGCCTCTATGGAGAGGCGTCGTTCGACATCGTCCCCGACAAGCTGACGGCGACGTTCGGCACGCGCTATTACGACGTCAAGGTGGGCTTCGCCGGCACCGCCAACAGCTCGTTCTGCAATTCAAGCGGCGTGGACGAGAACGCCTTCGGCACCAATATCTCGGATCTTTACGACGGCGACGGCCAGTACACCTTCGTCGGCAGCTGCAACGACGCGCTGCGCCAGACATTCACCAAAGGCCAGAGTGTCGCGGACATCATGGCCGCCGGCCTCACCCAAGCCCAGGCGACGCAGGTTTTCAACGCGCTGAGCGCTCCCGACAAGGCGCGCACCAAGGGCGCCATCTTCAAGGGTACGTTGACCTACAAGCCGACCGATGCCGTGATGTTCTACATCACCTATTCGGAAGGCTTTCGTCCGGGCCTGCTCAACCGCCCCGGCGGCGCCCAGGGCCCGAACAACTATACCGTCCCGTTCGAACTCAAGTCCGACACGGTTCGCAACTACGAGCTGGGCTGGAAGACCGAGACGTTCGATCGGCAACTGCGATTCAACGGCAGCGCCTTCTATGTCGATATCAACCGGTTGCAGACCACGATCTTCGACCCCAGCATCACCAACCTGTTCTTCTCCGATAATGCCGCCGATGCCCGCATTTACGGCGTCGAAGGCGATTTCACGGTCGCCCCGCAAAGCGTGCCGGGCCTAACCGTCACCGGCGCATTCTCGTTCCTCGACACCAAGGTCACGAAGGTGCTCGTTCCGACCCAGGACGTGCAGGTGGGTTCGCCGCTCGCCTACGCGCCGAAGTTCCAGGGTAACCTGCGTGTGCGCTACGAATGGGACATCGGCGGCGGTCTGACCGCCCATGTGATGCCGCAGATCGTGCACTCCGCCTCGAAATATACCGACATCATCAACATTAACCGGCTGAGGCTTAAATCCTACACAACCTTCAGCATGGCCGTGGGGATCGAAAAGGATCGCTGGTCGCTCGAGCTCTATGGCGACAACCTGACCGACACCCGAGCGCAGATTTCGGGCGACTTCTACTACGACCGGCCGCGTGTCATGATAAACCGTCCGCTGACCGTCGGCTTGCGGGTCTCCGCGCGGTACTAAGGTCGGGAAGCGGAACGATCCGGGAGGCGGCGCGATCCGGCCTCCCGCCAGTCCTATCTGCCCGGGTCAAGACATGGCCGAAAGCAAGGAAGACCGCGCGGCCACGCTCAGGGCGGCGCAGGAGGCGCTCCAGGCCGGCGACTTCGCCGGGAGTCTGGCGCGCGCCGAGACGCTGCTGAAGGACGAGCCCGGCGATGCCGACGCCCTCTATGTCGCAGCCGCCGCCTGTCGTTACCTGTCGCGCTATGACGACGCGCACGCATATCTTGCCCGGCTGCATGCCGCGTCGCCCGAATACGGCCGGGCCTGGCAGGAAACCGGGCATCTCGCCCGGGCGCAGGGAGACGCCGACGGCGCCATTGCCGCCTACGGCCGGGCCTGCCGGTTCAATCCGATGCTGGAGGCGAGCTGGCGCGCGCAAGCCGACCTGCTCGCCGCTGCCGGACGCCAAGCCGAAGCCGAGGCGACCCAGGCGCAAGCCATGCGCGTCGCATCGATGCCGGTCGAGCTGGTCGCCGTCGGGAACCATTTGTACGAAGGCCGCCTGCTGCGCGCCGAAGAAATCTGCCGCCATTTCCTGAAGAGAGAGCCGCGCAACGTCGAGGGAATGCGCCTGCTGGCCGAGATCGGCAGCCGCTTCGGCGTACTCGACGATGCCGAATTCCTGCTCGAAAGCGCCGTGGCGTTCGAGCCGGACAATATTCCGTTGCGGCTCGACTACATTCAGATTCTGCGCAAACGGCAGAAGTTCGAGCGCGCGTGCGAGGAGGCCGAGGCGCTTTACGGGCGCGATCCGGAAAATCCCCGTTTCCAATCGCAGCTCGCCATCGAGAGCATGCAGACCGGCGATTACGACCGCGCGTTCGGTCTGTTCGACGCGGTGCTCAAGAAAGTCCCCGGTGATCCGGCGACCCTGACCTCGAAGGGGCACGCGCTCAAGACGACGGGCCGGCAGGACGACGCCGTGGCCGCCTATCGCGCCGCCTGCGCGGCGAAGCCCGACCAGGGAGATGCGTGGTACGCGCTCGCCAATCTCAAGACCTATCGCTTCACCGAATCCGAGCTGGCGGCGATGCGCGAACAGGCCGCACGGCCCGACATCGCCTTCATGGACCGCGTCCACCTCTCCTTCGCCCTGGGCAAGGCTTTAGAAGACCGGCGTGAATATGAGGAATCGTTCCGCTTCTATGACCGCGGCAACGCGCTCAAGCGCCGGCAGACCCGCTACGACGCCGACAAGATGACCGCCGAGCTGCAGGCGCAAGCCGAGTGGTGCACCCCCGAGTTGTTCGAGCGCCATGCGGACGCAGGCTACGAAGCGCCCGACCCGATCTTCATCTTAGGGCTGCCGCGCGCCGGCTCGACCCTTCTGGAGCAGATCCTCGCTTCGCACAGTCAGATTGACGGGACCTTGGAGCTGCCGAACATCCTGGCGCTCGCCCACCGCCTGCGCGGGCCGCGCGCCGGGCTGTCGCTCTATCCCGAGGTGCTGCATCGGCTGACGGCAGACCAGCTCGAAGAGATGGGGCGCGACTATATCGAAAAGACCCGCATTCACCGCCAGGGAGCGCCCTTCTTCATTGACAAGATGCCCAACAATTTCCGGCATATCGGCCTCATCCGCCTGATTCTGCCGAACGCAAAGATTATCGATGCGCGCCGCGCGCCGCTCGACTGCTGCTTCTCGTGCTTCAAGCAACTTTTCGCCGAAGGGCAGGAATTCACTTACGGGCTGACCGAGGTCGGCCGTTATTACGCGGATTACGTCGACCTCATGCGGCATTGGGATGCGGTGCTGCCGGGCAAGATCCTGCGCATCCAACACGAAGAGGTGCTCGACGATCTAGAGGGCCAGGTGCAGCGGATGCTTGACTTCCTCGGTCTGCCCTTCGAGCAGGCGTGCCTCGATTTTCATCGCACCGAACGCGCGGTGCGCACCGCCAGTTCGGAACAGGTCCGCCAGCCGATCAACCGGTCCGGCGTGGATGCATGGAAGCCCTACGACGCTTGGCTGGGCCCGTTGCACGATGCCCTCGCCCGAGTCATGAGCGCGCCGGTTGCGTAGAAGATAGATGGCGTCCCCTAGGGGACTCGAACCCCTGTTTTCGCCGTGAGAGGGCGATGTCCTGGGCCACTAGACGAAGGGGACAGCGGCCGGTGGGCCAGAGATAAAGCGGCAGCGCCTGGTGATCAAGCGGTTTCGATGGCGATTTCGTGAAACCGGTCGGCGTCGGGCGCGAGGACGAAGGCGCGGCTGGTTGTGCGCCCGATATTGGGCACGCCTGTCACCAACCAGATGAGGCCGGGGTCGTTGGCGTCGGCGAGATCGCGCGGCGAGGGCTCGGACCGGCCGTTGGGATGGGAATGGTAGACGCCGATGATCGCCTGCGGCGAGCCGCGCAACTCCCGCAATAGGGAGAACTGTAGCTTAGGGTCGATCTCGAAGCGGTCGCACGTGGCGGGGGCGGCGACATTCGCGCTTTCGACCACTCGCGTCACCCGGGCGGCTCGGTCCCCGGCCCGCGCCGGCCTGCCGACCAGAAGGCCGCAGGTTTCATAGGGGAGCGCGGCGCGCGCAAGGGCCTCGATATGGTCCAGATCCGACGCAGAAATACCGAGCCGCGCCGGGTCGGTCACGGCTCTTGGGGAAAGGAGATCGTGCCGAGGACTTGGCCGGTCGCCTGATCGAGCACGATGACCCGGGAATTCCCTTCGACCGTCGCCAGCTCGATGAACAGCCGGTTGCCCACCGGCTGAATCCGCGCGATCCGCTCGCCTTGGCGGATCGGCACGGTGACGTCGCCGAAGGACGGCAACGTGGCACCCGCCGTCGCCGCCGGCTGCTCGGCGGGCTTCTTGGCCTTGTGGGAAACCTGATAGACGAAGGCCGCGATCAGGGCCAAAAAGCCGACGACCAGCAGCACCCCGAGGACGACCACGAGGATCTTGAGGCCGGTATGCTTGGGCGCCGGTTCCTGCGTTGCGACTGTCATGGCCTATCGAGTAGCGCGGCCAAACCCGCAGCGCAAGCCGGGCGTCACGCCTTCTTGACCAGGCTGATGAGAAACAGAAGGATGACCGCGCCGATAAACGACACAATCAGCGCGCCGATGATACTATGGGTCATGATCCCGAGTTGGCCGAACAGCCAGCCGCCGAGAACCGCGCCGACCACGCCTACCGCGAGATTGACGACAAGGCCCTGACTGCGTCCCTTCATGACCTTGCTCGCGGCCCAGCCGGCGACGAGGCCGATGATCAGAAACCACAACAGACTGAGACCCATGATACGCCCCCTTTCTCGAAAGATTGTCGAAGACCGCCAGACGATACAGGGGCCAAGTCTAGCCGAATTCGGCCCCGGATGCGCGGCAAAACCGTGACCGCGCCCGCGCAGCACCGATTTGTCATCGACGACACGCTTTCCGGCACCCGGCTCGACAAGGCGCTCGCGGTGCTTTTGCCGGCGCTCAGCCGGAGCCGACTCCAGGCGCTGATCCAGGCCGGGCACGTGCATCTCGAAACGGTGCCAGGAACCGGTGATCGACGTCTCGCATCGGGTCAGAGCCGGGGACGTGGTCACGCTTGCCATCCCCGAGCCCGAAAGCGCAACGCCCGAGGGTCAGGAAATCCCGCTTGATGTCGTCTATGAGGACGAGCATTTGATCGTGATCAACAAGCCGGCGGGACTGGTCGTCCACCCTGCTCCCGGAAACCCCGACCGTACTCTTGTGAACGCGCTGATCGCTCATTGCGGCGAGAGTCTCTCGGGCATCGGCGGCGTGAAGCGGCCGGGGATCGTCCATCGGTTGGACAAGGATACGAGCGGGCTCATGGTCGTCGCCAAAACCGACGAAGCCCATGCCGGGCTGGCCGAGGCCTTCGCGGCGCGCCGGATCGAGCGCGCCTATGAGGCCGTGGTCTGGGGCGCGCCGACCCCGCCCGCCGGCCGGATCGAGGGTGCGATCGGCCGCGACGCGCGGAATCGCAAGAAAATGGCGGTCGTGACCCGCGGCGGCAAAAGCGCCGTGACCAATTACCGCACCCTGGAACGCTTCGGCGACATAGCCGCTTTAGTCGAATGCCGGCTCGAAACCGGCCGAACCCATCAGATTCGCGTCCATATGACGCAAATCGGCCATCCGCTGGTGGGCGATCCGCTCTATGGCCGGTCGCGACGGCGGCGGATTTCGGGGCTTCCGGCGCCGGTGGCGGCGGCTCTCACGGGCTTCCCCCGCCAGGCGCTTCACGCAAGGGTGATCGGCTTCGATCACCCCGTGACCGGGAGACACTTGAAATTTGAAAGTGAGTGCCCATCTGACATTCAGGATCTCAAAAGAGTTCTCCACAGGGGCCTATCGAAAAATTAGAACTCTACTAAACAAAAAACTAATACCTTGAAACAACGACGAATTCTTGACTCCCGCTTCAAGCGTGGTAGTTTAAGGGACGTGGGACGGCGGTCTCTCCCCCAACACCGCCGCCCCACGAGAAACGGAGTTAGCCCATGAATACGATGAAGCTGCCATCCCCCTCCCCCGAAGGCAGCCTGTCGCGGTACCTCCAGGAAATCCGCCGGTTTCCGATGCTCACGGCGGATGAAGAATTCGTGCTGGCGAAGAACTGGCGCGATTCAGGTGACGTCGAGGCTGCCCACAAGCTGGTGACCAGCCATTTGCGGCTCGTCGCGAAGATCGCGATGGGCTATCGCGGCTACGGATTGCCGGTCGGCGAGCTGATCGCCGAAGGCAATGTCGGCATGATGCAGGCCGTGAAGCGCTTCGACCCCGACAAGGGCTTTCGGCTCGCGACGTACGCCATGTGGTGGATTCGCGCCGCCATCCAGGAATACATCCTGCGCTCCTGGTCGCTCGTGAAGCTCGGCACCACCGCCGCACAGAAGAAGCTGTTCTTCAATCTGCGCAAGGTGAAGGGCCAGTTGAAGGCGATCGAGGAAGGCGATCTCACCCCCGAGCACGTCTCCGAGATTGCCGAGAAGCTGAATGTGCCCGAGGAAGAGGTCATCTCGATGAACCGCCGAATGTCCTCGCCGGACAATTCGCTCAATGCGCCCCTGCGGGCGGACAGCGACGGCGAGTGGCAGGATTGGCTGGTCGACGACGATGCCGTCGATCAGGAAACCCACCTCGTGGACAAGGACGAGTTCGAGATCCGTCAGGAACTGCTCGAAAACGCCATGGAGACCCTGAACGAGCGCGAACGGCACATCCTGCGGGAGCGTCGGCTGACCGACGATCCGGCCACGCTCGAGGACCTCAGCAAGGAATACGGCATCTCGCGCGAGCGGGTGCGCCAGATCGAGGTCCGCGCGTTCGAGAAGGTCCAGAAGGCGGTCAAGAACGCCTTCATCCAGCACCAGCTTTCAGGCCCGGAAGCGGCCGAGGCCGCCACCGTCTAAGTCCGCATTGTCATTGCGAGCCCCGTAGGGGCGCGGCAATCTGGCCTCCCTGGATCGCCACGACCGCTACGCGGTCTCGCGATGATGTCTTTTCCGACGCTCAATCCTGGAACGGATCGCGCACCAGGACCGTGTCCTCGCGGTCCGGGCTCGTAGACAGCATGGCGATCGGGGCTTCGATCAACTCCTCGATGCGGCGGATATATTTGATCGCGGTGGCCGGGAGCTGGGCCCAGCTTCGCGCGCCCTTGGTGCTCTCCCGCCAGCCTTCCATTTCCTCATAGATCGGGATCACCCGGATCTGGTCCTTGAGCGCGGCCGGAAAGCGGTTGAGCCGCTGGCCGTCGAGCTCATAGGCGACGCAGACCTTGATCGTCTCCATCCCGTCCAGAATATCGAGCTTGGTGAGCGCGATGCCCTGGATGCCGCTGACCTTGACGGCCTGGCGCACCATGACCGCATCGAACCAGCCGCAGCGCCGCGGCCGCCCGGTGACCGTGCCGAATTCGTTGCCGCGCTCGCCGAGACCGCGGCCGATCTCGTCCGAGAGCTCGGTCGGGAACGGCCCGGCGCCGACCCGGGTCGTATAGGCCTTGGTGATCCCGAGCACGTAGTTGAGCGCCGACGGCCCGATGCCCGAGCCCGCCGCCGCCTGGCCGGCCATGGTGTTGGAGGAGGTGACGAAAGGATAGGTGCCGTGGTCGATATCCAGCATGGCGGCCTGGGCGCCTTCGAACAGAATACGCTTCCCGTCGCGCCGGACGGCATCGAGATCGTTCCAGATCGGCCCCGCGAAAGGCAGGATCTTCGGCGCGACCTCGGCAAGCTGCGTCTTCAGCGCGTCCTTGTCGATCGGGTCGCAGCCGAGGCCGACCCTCAGCGGATTGTGATGGGCGAGCAGGCGTTCGAGCCCGCGCTCGACAGCATCGGGATCGGTCAGGTCGCAGACCCGGATCGCCCGGCGGCCGACCTTGTCCTCGTAAGCCGGGCCGATGCCGCGCCGGGTGGTGCCGATCTTCAGCCCGTCGCCGAGGGCGTCCTCGCGCATGCCGTCGAGCTCGCGGTGGATCGGCAGGATCAGCGCGGCATTGTCGGCGACGCGCAAGGTCTTCGGCGTCACCTCGACGCCCTGGCCGCGCAGGCGCTCGATCTCGTCCAGCAGCGCCCAGGGATCGATCACCACGCCGTTGCCGATGATCGAGAGCTTGCCCGGCCGCACGATGCCGGAGGGGAGCAGGCTCAGCTTATAAGTTTGATTGCCGACGACGAGGGTATGGCCGGCATTGTGGCCGCCCTGGAACCGCACCACGACATCGGCCCGCGCCGACAGCCAATCGACGATCTTGCCCTTGCCCTCGTCGCCCCATTGGGCGCCGACTACGACCACATTTCCCACGTCAGTTCCCCATCATGCGCCGCTCAGCGGACCGGTTTGACCGCGCGGCCGTCCCAATAATGGCTGCAGCCAAGCCGCCCGGCTTCGGCCTGGTCGTCGCCGGCAGCCTCCAGCCCCCGGATTGTCCGATGCCCGTCGCCGCGAAGCCGCCGGGCCTCGGCTTCCGACGTGCCGAGCGGTAAGAACAGCTTGTCCTGGGCCGCCGCTTTGGGCAGCACCGGGAGGAGTGAATCGACATAGAGCGAGAAGCCGGTCGCCGGCTCGCTCGAGTCCGGATCGACGCCCGCCTCATAGCGTCCCCCGCGGCCGAGCTCGCCTCTCACACCGCGCGCGAACATGGTGAAGCTGACGCCGGTCTGATACTCGAAGCCGCGATACTCGCCGGGATCGACCGTTAGGGTCAGATCCGGCGCTTCCTCGGCCACCCGCTCGACCATCTTGGCCAGCGTCGCGACCATGGCCGCGGCGCCCTCCGGCAAATCCAGCGCTTCGAGGGTCTTCATCGCGTCCGCCGCCGGCCCGGCGGCGCGCAGCAGGCCTTCGAGAAGCGAGCCGATGCCGTCCTTCAGATGCGACAGATGGGCGACATCCTTGCCGTCCAGCGCCGCGCGGATTTCCGCCGCCACATCGTCGTCGAGCCCGACTTCGGCGCACAAGGTCGGCACCAGGCTCGGCAGCGTCAGGTCCGCCGAGAGGCTCTTTACGCCAAGATCGGAAAGCGTCTCGGCGGCGAGCAGGATCACCTCGACATCGGCTTCGAGCGAGCGCGAGCCGATCAGCTCGACGCCGGCCTGGGCGAACTGGCGCTCGGGGCGAAGCTGGCTGCCGCGCACGCGGAGCACGTCGCCGGCATAAGCAAGTCGCAGCGGCCGGGCGACCGCCTTGAGGCGGGTCGTGGCGATGCGGGCCGCCTGGATGGTCATGTCCGCCCTCAGCCCCATCATGCGGTGGGACACCGGGTCCATGATCCGGAAGGTATCCTGGGCCTGCTTGGCCCCGGGGCCCGACAGCAGGCTTTCCTCGAATTCGATCAGCGGAGGCTCGATTCGCTCGAAGCCCGAGGCCTGGAAACGGTCCATCAACGCGTTGACGACGCCCGCCCGCCGGCTCGCCTCAGGCGGGAGCTCATCATGCAGGCCCTCGGGCAAAAGGGCGGCGAGCGCGTCGTCGGACATTAGGGCCCGCTCCTCAGGCCACGCCGTCGAAGGATAGGACCTTCGCCTGGCGAACATCCGGCAGCGCCCGGATTTTCTCCATCACGCCCTGGGGCGGCCGCTGATCCACGCAGACAAGCGCCAGCGCGCCGTCGCCCGAGGGCGAGCGGCCGAGATGGAAGGTGGCGATATTGACGCCCGCCTGGCCGAGGATGGTGCCGAGCGCGCCGATGAAACCGGGCTTGTCGTCATTGGTGACGAACAGCATGTTGTGGGCGACCTCGGCCTCGACATTGATGCCGTTGATCTCGACGATGCGCGGGTTGCGGTCCGCGAACAAGGTGCCGGCGATCGAGCGGCTGCGGTTCTCGGTGTGCACCGTCAGGCGCATCAGGGTGTGGTAGTCGCCTTCCTTGTCGTGCTTGATCTCGGAAACCTGGATGTCGCGCTCGCGGGCGATGAGCGGCGCGTTGACCATGTTCACCGACGAATCGAGCAGCGGCGCGAGCAGGCCCTGGAGCACGATGGCGTTCAGGGGCCGGGTGTTGAGCTCGGCCGCATGACCCTCATATTCGATATCGACGCGGTTGAGGCTGGATTCGGTGATCTGGCCGGCGAAGCTGCCGATCTGCTCGGCGAGCTTGAGATAGGGCCTGAGCCTCGGCGCATCGTCGGCGCTGATCGACGGCATGTTGAGCGCGTTCGAGACCGCGCCCTGGACAAGATAGGCCGACATCTGCTCGGCGACCTGTAGCGCGACATTCTCCTGCGCCTCGCTGGTGGAGGCTCCGAGATGGGGCGTCGCGACGACCTGCTCGAAGTCGAACAGCACGTTTTCCCTGGCGGGCTCCTTGACGAAGACGTCGAACGCCGCCCCCGCGACCTTGCCGGATTTGAGCGCCGCCGCGAGATCCTCCTCGACGACGAGGCCGCCGCGCGCGCAATTGATGATGCGCACGCCGTCCTTCATCTTCTCGATCGCCGCGGCATTGACCAGGTTGCGGGTCTGGTCGGTCAGCGGCGTGTGGAGCGTGATGAAATCGGCGCGCTTGAACAGCGTATCGAGATCGACCCGCTCGACACCCAAATCCTCGGCGCGATCCGGCGTCAGAAACGGATCGAACACGATTACCTTCATCTTGAGCCCAATCGCGCGGTCGGCGACGATCGAGCCGATATTGCCGCAGCCCACGACGCCGAGGGTCTTGCCGGTGATCTCGACGCCCATGAACCGGGATTTTTCCCACTTTCCGGCCTTGGTCGAAGCGTCGGCGGCGGGAATCTGGCGCGCCAGCGCGAACATCAGGCTGATCGCGTGCTCGGCCGTGGTGATGGTGTTGCCGAAGGGCGTGTTCATCACCACCACACCGCGCTTGGTCGCGGCCGGAATATCGACATTGTCGACGCCGATGCCGGCGCGGCCGATCACCTTCAGGTTCTCGGCGGCCTCCAGCACCTCGGCGGTCACCTTGGTCGCCGAGCGGATCGCGAGGCCGTCATACTCGCCGATACAGGCGATCAGCTCCTCGGGCTTCATGCCGACCTTCTCGTCGACCTCGACGCCGTTCTCACGAAAGATCTCCGCGGCCCGCGGGCTCAGACTTGTCGGAAATCAGGACTTTACTCATGCAGAATTCTCCCGAGGGTCACACTCTAGACGCGGTGATTTCAGTTCAGGACGGGCGGCGCGAGCTCCCCGGCGCGCGCCGGATTGCAGGTCAGGAAGCCTTGGCGAATGTCGATTTGACCTCACCATAGGCCCAATCGAGCCAGGGCAGCAACGCTTTCAGGTCACCGGTTTCGACGGTCGCGCCGGCCCAAATGCGGATGCCCGGCGGCGCGTCGCGGTAGCCCCCGATGTCATAGGCGACGTCCTCCTTGTCCAGCATCCCGGCGATCTTCTTGGCGATGGCGGCCTTGTCGTCGTCGGTGAGGCCCAGGAACCAGGGATCGGAAATCTTGAGGCAAACGGACGTGTTGGAGCGGATTCTCAGGCGCCTCGGCCAGGAAATCGGCCCAGGGCGAGGCGGCGACCCAATCCGCGATCACGCCGAGATTGGCTTGCGACCGTGCGATCAGACCCTTGAGCCCGCCGACGCTCTCGCCCCATTTCAAGGCGTCGAGATAATCCTCGACGCAGAGCATGGAGGGCGTGTTGATGGTCGCGCCCTCGAAGATGCTTTCATTCAGCTTGCCGCCCTTGGTCATGCGGAAGATCTTCGGCATCGGCCAGGGCGGGGAATAGGATTCAAGCCGGGCGACGGCGCGCGGGCTCAGGATCAGCATGCCGTGGGCTGCCTCGCCGCCCATCACCTTCTGCCAGGAGAAGGTCGTCACATCGAGCTTGGACCAGGGCAGGTCCATCGCGAAGGCGGCCGACGTAGCGTCGCAGATGGTGAGGCCCTCACGCATGTCCGAAATCCAGTCGCCGTTCGGCACGCGCACGCCCGAGGTCGTGCCGTTCCACGTGAAAATCACGTCGCGCGCGGGATCGACCTCGGAGAGATCGGGAATCGCGCCGTAATCCGCCTCGAAACGCCGGACATCCTTCAGTTTCAGTTGCTTGACGACGTCGGTCACCCAGCCCTGGCCGAAACTCTCCCAAGCGAGGATATCGACGCCGCGGGGGCCGAGAAGCGACCACATCGCCATCTCGACCGCGCCGGTATCGGAGGCGGGAACGATGCCGATCTTGTAATCCGCAGGCACACCGAGGATCGACCGCGTGCGCTCGATGGCATCCAGGAGCCGGGCCTTGCCGGGCTTGGAACGATGAGACCGGCCGACCAGGGCATTTTCGAGGGCGGAGGGACTCCAGCCCGGGCGCTTGGCGCAGGGTCCAGACGAAAAAAAGGGCGCTTGCGGGCGCACGTTGGGCTTCATCGGATGGTCCTTCTAGACGTGCTTTCCCCCAAGAAAGCCTAACCCGGCCGGGATATTAGTAGGGTGGCCCCTGATGTCAATGCGGCTTCTGGGCGCCGGAAAACGCCGGCAAATTCACGCCTTATAGGGCGGAATCGCGTGAGTATGGCCTAGCGGGCCCTGGCCCTGGCCGAAGCCTGGCGCGGCGCGGATGGCGGCCTGGACAAAGCTGTGAGCGCGGGCGACGGCGGCGTTGAGCGGGAAGCCCTGGGCGAGGCCGGTGGCGATGGCCGAAGCAAGCGTGCAGCCGGTGCCGTGGGTATGGCGGCGTGTCGAGGCGGTCGGCTTCGAAAAGCTGCTCGCCTTCGTCCGTAAGGAGAAGATCGGTTATTCGGCCCTTGTCGAGCTCGCCGCCGGTGATCAGCGCCGCGGCGGCGCCGAAATCGCGGAGCGCGCCGGCGGCGTGGCGCATGTCGTCGAGCGAGTAGACTTCCATGCCGGCAAGCGTCTCGGCTTCCTCGACGTTCGGGGTGACCAGCGCCGCGCGGGGGAACAGGAGCGAGATCAGGGACTGCTTGGTGTCCTCGTTGGTCAGCGCATCGCCGGAGGTCGCGACCATGACCGGATCGATGACAAGCGGCACGTCGAGATCCTCGAGCACGCGTTCGACCGCTTCGATGATTTCGCGGTTCTGCAGCATGCCGGTCTTGAAGGCGTCGAGGCCGATATCCTCGATAACGGCGCGCATCTGGCGCTCGACGATATCCGCCGGGACATCGTGAATATCGGAAACGCCGAGCGTGTTCTGAACGGTGATGGCGGTGACGGCGGTTGCGGCATAGCCGCCCAAAGCCGTGACCGTCTTGATATCCGCCTGGATGCCGGCGCCGCCGCTCGAATCCGATCCTGCGGCGATGAGAACCCTTCCCTGCGGCCTCCCGCCCGCCACGCGGCTAACGGCAGGCCCGGTCGAGCGCCTCCACGATATCGCCAACGACGTTGGACACCAGCAACTCGTCCGCGCCTTCGGCCATGACCCGGATCAGCGGCTCGGTGCCGGACTTCCGGATCAGGAGGCGGCCGGCGGTCCCGAGCCGCGCCTCGTTGTCGTGGATGACCTTCTGGACATTGTCGTTCGCCAGCGGATCGACGCCGTTATAGCGAACATTCTTCAAAACCTGCGGCATCGGCTCGAACAGATGGCAGGCCTCGCTCACCGGCACGTCGCCGGAGGCTACCACCGCCAGAACCTGCAGCGCCGCGATCAGGCCGTCGCCGGTCGTCGTGTAATCGCTCAAGATGATATGGCCGGACTGCTCGCCGCCGAGATTGCAGCCGGTCGCCCGCATCCGCTCGGAAACATAGCGGTCACCGACCTGGGTGCGGATGAGATTCAGTTCCATGCCGCGCAGGAAATTCTCCAGCCCGAGATTGGACATGACCGTCGCCACGACGCCCTCGCCGGTCAGCCGGTCGTTCTTGGCCCAGTAGCGCGCGATCAGCGCCATGATCTGGTCGCCGTCCACGACCCGGCCGTGCTCGTCGCAAATGATGAGCCGATCCGCATCGCCGTCAAGCGCGATGCCGATATCGGCG
Organism: uncultured Alphaproteobacteria bacterium; assembly: GCA_963732795.1. Taxonomy (GTDB): domain Bacteria; phylum Pseudomonadota; class Alphaproteobacteria; order CAVTAV01; family CAVTAV01; genus CAVTAV01. Next base: position 237,364 of record CAVTAV010000004.1, read on the forward strand.
TTATGGGCGACCACGAGGTCGCGCATGGCCTTGGTCGAGGTCGAGCCGCAGCCGTCGTTGATGTTGAAGCCGTTCGGCCTGACGCCGATCTGGATCACGTCCGCGCCGAGCTCCCACAGCACGGTGGGCGCCACACGATAGGCCGCGCCGTTGGCGCAATCGATGACGATCTTGAGCCCGTCGAGGGTGAGCCCGCGCGGGAAGGTGTTCTTGGCGAATTCGATATAGCGGCCCTGGGCGTCCTCGAGGCGCTGGGCGCGGCCGAGGGAATCCGGCGCGGCGCGAAGATCGGCAAGGCCGTTGTCCATGGAATGCTCGATCGCGGCCTCGACGTCGTCGGAGAGCTTGTAGCCGTCCGGACCGAACAGCTTGATGCCGTTATCGTGATAGGGATTGTGCGACGCCGAGATCATGACGCCGAGATCGGCCCGCAAAGACCGGGTTAGCATGGCGAGCGCCGGCGTCGGCATCGGGCCGACGATAATCACGTCCATGCCGACGGAAATGAAGCCGGCAGTGAGCGCCGGCTCGATCATGTAGCCCGACAATCGCGTGTCTTTGCCGATCACCACCCGGTGGCGGTGATCGCCCCGCTGAAACTGCCTCCCCGCGGCCATCCCGACGCGGAGTGCGATATCCGCGGTCATGGGATCGTTGTTGGCCGTGCCCCTTATTCCATCGGTGCCGAAATACCGTCGAGCCATCAAACGAACTCTATGTCACTGATTGATTTAAGATGAATACGCATTTGTCCACTACCAAGCTTAACATACTCTAACCCGATCCTGACCCTGTGGACAGCGTGCATAACTCGAAAAATCCTCGCTTTTTCGTGATTTTAGGGTCGCGGAGCGGCATTTACGATTGCATTGGCCACGGTTAACGCCTGAACCGTCTCTCTAACGTCGTGAACGCGCAATATCTGGGCGCCCCGAGCCACGCCCGCAAGAGCCGCCGCGAGCGAGCCACCGATCCGGTCGCCGCGCTTGCCTTGAGGATCGACCGAGCCGATGAAGCGCTTGCGCGAGACGCCGAGGAGCAGCGGCACGCCAAGCGCGTGAAAAGCGCCCAGGCTTTCGAGCACGTCGAAGATATGAGAAACGGTCTGGCCGAAACCGATGCCGGGATCCGCTATTAGCCGCGATCGGGACACGCCGGCGGCATCGCAGGCGTCGATCCGGTTGGCGAGATAACCAAAGACATCCATGACCACGTCATCGTAACGCGGATCGTCCTGCATGGTTCCGGGCTCGCCCTTCATATGCATCAGCACCACCGGCGCTTCCGCTTCGCGCGCGACGGCGAGGCTTTCGGGATCGCCGGTGAGGGCGCTCACGTCGTTCAGGATCGCGGCGCCCGAGGCGAGCGCGGCCCGCATCACCTCTGCGTGACGGGTATCGATCGAGATCGGCAGGCCAGAGCCCTTGAGGCCCTCGATCACGGGCACGACGCGGCCGATCTCCTCCGCGACGGTGATCGGGGTCGCGCCGGGCCGGGTGGATTCCCCGCCGATATCGAGGATATCCGCGCCGTCCTCGACCAATTGCCAGCCATGGGCGATGGCTCGGTCGGGATCGAGAAATTGGCCGCCGTCGGAGAAACTGTCCGGGGTGACATTGACGACGCCCATAACAAGCGGGGATTTGCCGGGCTTGGCGAGCTTATCGAGAAGCGGCCGGGGCGCTTGCAGGGCCGAGAACTGGCGCGCGGCGGCCGCACCCGCATCGCCGTCCAGCGACAGGCACCAGTCCTCGAAACCTTCGACCGAAAAGCGATAGGCCCGGCGCGCGGCCGGCCGGGTGCGCCAGAAGACGTCGATGGCGGCGAAGGCGAACGGCCCATCCGTCAGCGGAAGCGCGAGGCCGGCGTCGATGGCGCGGCGCGCTTCCTCGCCGCCAACGATGCCCCTCGGGCAGAGAACGATCTCTGCCCCGGGCGGTATCGCGGGCGGCGCGGCGTCTCGCGGCAGGACGGTTTAGGTCTCCGGTTGCGGCTCCGGCCCGAGCGTCGGCTTGACGCCGCGCGGACGGCCGGTCTGCGGCACGGTGGAGGAGGAGCGATCGCCCGGCGTGGGCTTGGAATCGCCGAGATCGGTCCGGATTTCCTCGCCGCGCAGAAGCGCGTTGATCTCGTCGCCGGACAAGGTCTCGTATTCGAGAAGCGCCTTGGCGAGGACATGGAGATCGTCGAGATGCTTGGTCAGCACGTCGCGGGCCGTGGTCTCCGCCTCCTCGATCAGGCTCCGGGTCTCCTCGTCGATCAGCCGGGCAGTATCCTCGGAGACGCTCTGGTTCCGCGCGACCGAATGACCGAGGAAAACCTCGTCCTGGTTGTCGCGATAGCGCAGCCAGCCGAGCTTCTCGCTCATACCGTATTCGGTGACCATGGCGTGGGCCATACGGGTGGCCTGCTGGATGTCGTTCGCCGCGCCGGTATTGAGCTCTTCGTCGCCGTAGATGAGCTGCTCGGCGATGCGGCCGCCGAAGCACAGCGCGAGCCGTGCCTTCATCTGCTTCATGCTCATGCTGAAGCGGTCGCGCTCCGGCAGGTTCCAGGTCGAGCCCAGGGACCGGCCGCGCGGGATGATGGTCACCTTATGCAGCGGATCGTTGTTCGGCACCAGGAGCGACACCAGCGCGTGGCCCGATTCGTGATAGGCGGTCGAGCGCTTCTCGTCCTCGGTCATCACCGCGGAACGCCGCTCGGCGCCCATGATGACCTTGTCCTTGGCTTCCTCGAAATCGACCATCGCGACGAGGCGCTTATTCTTGCGCGCGGCGAGAAGTGCGGCCTCATTGACGAGATTGGCGAGGTCGGCGCCCGAAAAGCCTGGCGTGCCGCGCGCGATCACCCGCGCATCGACATCCGGCGCGAGCGCGATCTTGCGCATGTGGACCTTGAGGATTTTTTCGCGGCCGAGGATATCCGGGTTCGGCACCACGACCTGACGGTCGAACCGGCCGGGACGCAGCAGCGCCGGATCGAGAACGTCGGGCCGGTTGGTGGCAGCGATCAGGATCACGCCTTCGTTCGCCTCGAAGCCGTCCATCTCGACGAGAAGCTGGTTCAGGGTCTGCTCGCGCTCGTCATTGCCGCCGCCGAGACCGGCGCCGCGATGACGGCCGACCGCGTCGATCTCGTCGATGAAGATGATGCAGGGCGCGTTCTTCTTGGCCTGCTCGAACATGTCGCGCACCCGGCTCGCGCCGACGCCGACGAACATCTCGACGAAATCGGAGCCGGAGATCGTGAAGAACGGCACATTCGCCTCGCCCGCGATGGCGCGCGCAAGGAGAGTCTTACCGGTGCCGGGCGAGCCGACCAGCAACGCGCCCTTCGGGATGCGGCCGCCGAGCCGCTGGAATTTCTGCGGATCCTTCAGGAACTCGACGATTTCCTCGAGCTCCTCCTTGGCCTCGTCGATTCCGGCGACGTCCTCGAAGGTGACGCGGCCATGGCGCTCGGTGAGAAGGCGCGCCTTCGACTTGCCGAAGCCCATGGCCTTGCCGCTGCCGCCTTGCATCTGGCGCAGGAAGTAGAACCATAAGCCGAAAATCAGGAGAAGCGGCAGCCAGGACACGACCAGTCGGCCGAGAAGGCCGCCGTCGTCCGGCGGAGCCGCCTTGATGGTCACGCCGGATTTGGTCAGCTTCTCGACGAGCTGTGGATCGTCCGGGGCATAGGTCTTGAAGTGACGGTTATCGGTATAGGTGCCGGTGATGTTCTGGCCCTGGATGTCGACGCCCTGAACGTTGCCCTGCTGGACCTCGCTCAGAAACTGGGAATACGACACTTCGTTCGGGCTACCGCGCGTGGTCGAGCCTTGGAAGATGTTGTAGAGCAGCACCAAAAGGATGGCGATGATCAGCCAAAGCGCCACGTTTCGGGTAATGTTGTTCACGTACTCGGTCCTTCTCCCGGGTAGTGACGTGTCGGAATAGTCCGGACCAGTCCCGCGCCGGCCCCACGCCGACTGTAACTTTATAGGCGTTACCAACAGATCACCAAGCCCATTTTGACACTTTAGTAAATAAGGCCAAGTGGCAAGCAGACAAGGCCAATTTGTCATCCGGAAAGCCCGATTTTTGGGCTAAACACGGCAGAAATTGCGCCGATCTTCGCCCCGCTCCGGCGAAAGCCGAGATGCGGCACTGCAACAATGCCGCTTGTGTCGCACAAGGCCGGCAGCGTGACGCGCGCACCGGCCGGGATCGCGTCGGCTGTCGAGGGGTCGATTTTGCCTCGGATTTCGGTCCATCCGTCCGTGCCGAGAGCGGTCACGCGGAGCGGCTTTCCTGCTCGTCCCGCGAGCGTGACCCGGAACCTTCCGTCCCACAGCGCGCTTCGGCCCGGCGCGAGCGTCACGTCGCTCGCCGACCGCCGATACCTCGCGCGAGATCACGATACCGAACCGGGATTTGCGGTACTCTCCGGTCGCAGGGGAGATCCGGCAGCCATGCAAGGTCCGGGCGCGGAAGGGCGAGGCCGCAAGCGCGGCATGGAGGTGGCGCAGGCGATCGAAGCGGGGCGGATAGACCGCGCCCGACACCGTCATCAACACCCGGGCCAGCGCGCGCAGCGACACTTCTTCGGCCGGCTCCATAAGCGCGCCGCGGTCGAGCCGGACATAGCCTTCGGGATGGATCGTCACGGCTCCGGCCAGCGTCCCCGTCACCTGGGCCTCGACCGCCTCGCGGGCGCGGCGCAGGCGCTCGGCGGCATCGGCGATGCGGGCGGCTTCCAGGCCGTCGGGCGCGAGATCGGCCAGGATCCGCCGGGCCCGGACGCGGCTGAACCTCTCATTTTCGTTGCTCGGATCGTCGAGCCAGGCCTGCCCGCGCGCCTTCAGCGTGGCGACGAGGCGCTCATGGGATACCGATAGAAGCGGGCGCAGGACACGGAGGCCCCGCCGGAACTCGACCGGGGCCATCCCCGACAAGCCATAGAGCCCGCTCCCCCGGCCGAGGCGCAGGAGAAACGTTTCCGCCTGATCGTCGAGATTGTGCGCCACCAGCAAATGAAGCACGCCTTGGCGACGGCACCACTCTTCGAGGAGCTCATAGCGTTCTTCGCGGGCAGCGGCTTGGATGCCGGATGTCGGCTTCTCGCCGGTCCAGGCCAGGGTCTTGTGCTCGATACCCCGCGCCCCGAGCCATGCGGCCACCTGTTTCGCCTCGGCCCGGGACTCCTTGCGCAGGCGATGATCGACGGTGAGCGCAGCGATCGATCCGCGACGCGCCGCCGCCCATTCCGCTGCGAGCAAGGTTAGCGCCATGCTGTCCGCGCCGCCCGACACCGCCACGACAAGCGTCGGCGGCCGTTCGAACGGGCCGAGCGCGGCCATCAATGCGGCGAATTCCGTCTTGGAGACCGGTTTCGCCGCTTCCATGTGTCGTGCCGGACCGCGACGCGAGGTCAGGAGCAGCCCGCGTCCTTCTGCTCGGATTCTGGCGCGATCCCGAATGGTCTTCGCCGCCATGGGGTATTTCGACAGCAGCTCGGAGAAGCTGTCGCAGGCCGCATTCTTCTGGCCGATGCCTTTGAGGCTCATACCGAGCTTCAACAGGCTGTCCGGCCGCTTCGGCCCCTTGGGATAACCCTGATAGGCCTTGAGAAAGGCCGAGGCCGCGTCGCTGTACATCTTGCGGACGTAATAGGTCTCGCCGAGCCAGTATTGCGCGTTGGCCGCGAGGTCGGCCTTGGGATTGCGGGCGATCAGGCCCTTGAAGCCGCGCTCGGCCTCGCCGTAATCGCCGGCACGAAGCGCGCCGAGGGCATGGTCGTAGACCACCTCCGGCCCGCCCGACGGCAGCGGCTCGGATGGTGTGGCGTCGGTGGTTTGCTGAGGCGGCGTCGGGGTCGCGCCGGGCGGCGGCGTCAACTGGCCGGACTGGTCGGGCGCCGACGTTGGGAGCGCCGTCGCTGCCGCCGGCCGGCTGGCCGCCATGCTCAGAGCGTTTGAGCCGGAACTCGATATCCTGCTGCAGCTTGTCCAGCCGGTTGGAGAGAACCTGGATCTGGTGATTGGCGCTTTCGAGCTGGCCGGTGAGGCTGCGAATCTGATCTTCGAGTGAGTTGAAATGCACCTGGATATCGGCGAACTGGTTGGTGCGGTCCGTCCCGGTGGCCGCGCCTGCGCCGGCGCTCGCCGGAGCGCCACCGCGATAGATCAGGCGCTCGACATCCGTGAGGTCGCGCTTGAGCTGGTCGATCTCGGCCTGGAGCTCTTTCTTGCTTTGGGCGAAGGCCGGCGGCCCGGATGCGGCGAGACATCCCGCCACAAGGCCGAGCACCAATCCGGCTCGAACGACATGATTTGCGATCAAGGGGATCCTCATGGCATGCCCTCCTCGAAGTTTCTTTGCAGCATCGCCCGGCGCGGCGCTCGCAAAAAGAAAACCGCGCTCGACCGAGGCCACCAGGGCCGCGAGCGCGGTTCAAATACCTTAAGCCGGCAGGCGAAGGCCTAGTTGATGACCGTCACCGCGCGGCGGTTCTTCGCCCAGGCCGCCTCGTTGGACCCGAGCACCGCCGGACGCTCCTTGCCGTAGCTGATCGTCTGGATCCTCGACGCACTAACGCCCAGCGCGACCAGATAGTTCTTCACCGAATTGGCGCGCCGCTCGCCGAGCGCGAGGTTGTATTCGCGCGTGCCGCGTTCGTCGCAATGGCCCTCGACCGTAACGGTGGTGTTGCCATAGGTGTTCAGCCATTCGGCCTGACGCCGGAGCGTCGCCTGCGCTTCGCTGCTCAGGTCATATTTGTCGAAGCCGAAGTAAACCGTATTCCCTGCGGCGACTTCGAAATCCTGCTTGCTGCCGGGTTCCGGCCCGTTCTGGACGGGCGCCTGGGTCACCGCCTGATTGTTCTGGGGCGCTTCCGTGGCTGTCGGAGCCGGCCCGGCGGTTTCCTCTCCCGATTTCGTCGCACATGCGGCCAGCAGCAACATTGCCGCGGCCACACCCCAAACTTTTACTGTAGTCGAGTGACGTAGCATTTCGGAACCCCTTAGAAGGTCACTGGCTTTATTGTTGGAATCAATGCCATATCCCAATCTGGCGGATGCTAACCTTAGAGACTGTCAAGCATTTTGTCCATTGCGATTCGGCACATTCCGGCTCCGTGGGACCCATCCCATCGGCGCTCCTCTAATTCAGCAGAGGCGACCATGCGGGATCCGACGCATCGGTCGGCGTAACGATTTCCCGCAGATTGTATCCGGTCAGATCGACCGAATAGAGTCGCGTGCGCCCGCCGCCGCCCTTTGAATCCTCGGGCTCCTGGCGGAAGAACATGATAACGCGTCCGTTGGGCGACCAAGTCGGCCCTTCGTCCAGATAGCTTTCGGTCAGGATCCGCTCCTGGCTGCCGTCGGGGCGCATCACGCCAATATAGAAGCGGTTTCCGTTCAGTTTCGTGAAAGCGATCAGATCGCCGCGCGGCGACCATACCGGCGTCGCGTAACGGCCATCGCCGAAGCTGATGCGCTTGGGGTTGCCGCCGTCGGAATCCATGACATAGAGCTGCTGGGTGCCGCCCTGGTCCGAATTGTAGACGACCTGGCTGCCGTCCGGCGCGAAGCAGGGCGAGGTGTCGATGGCCGGGCTGTTGGTCAGCCGGCGCGTCTGGCGGGTGCGCAAGTCCATGACATAGATGTCGGAATTGCCGTTGACCGCCATGCTCATGATGACCTTGTTGCCGTCGGGCGAGAAACGCGGGGCAAAGGTCATGCCGGGGAAGTCGCCGAGCACTTCCTGCTGGCCGGTATCGATGTTGTAGAGGTAAACCCGCGGCCGGTTGTTGAAATAGGAGAGATAGGTGATCTCCTGATTGGTCGGCGAAAAGCGGGGCGTGAGCACGAGATGATCGCCGTTGGTCAGGAACCGGTTGTTCGCGCCGTCCTGGTCCATGATCGCGAGCCGCTTGATCCGGTGGAGCGGGCTCCCCGTTTCGGCAATATAGACGATGCGGGAATCGAAATAGCCCTCCTCGCCGGTCAGCCGCTTGTAGATCTGGTCGGCGATCATATGGGAGATGCGGCGCCAGTTGTCCGGCAGGGTGGTGTAAGCGAGGCCGGTCATCTGGGTTTCGGCGAAGATGTCCCACAGCCGGAATTCGACCTTGAGCCGTCCGTCCGGCGCGATATTGGTCTTGCCGGTCACCAGCGCCTGGGCGTTGATCACCCGCCAGTCGGCAAAGCGCGGCTGGACGCTCATGGATTTCGGGCGTCTGCACGAAGGCGCGCGGATCGATCGACTTGAAGAGCCCGGACCGGTCGAGATCGTCGGTAATGACCTTGGCGATCATCTGGCCCAGATCCTTCGCCGAGCCGGTCTTGGAGACCTCGGTCGCGGGCCCGAAGAAATCCGGGATCGCGATCGGCAGCGGCTTGACGTTGGCCTGGGTGATATCGACCTGCAGCGCCGCCTTCGCGCCGGAGCCGAGGCCCGCGAGCACGACGCATCCCAAGAGCAGGCAGAGCGCCGACCGGAATCCCCCGGCCGACTAAGGCCCCGCGTGCCTGTCCCTGTATTTTCGATCGCATCGTCACCCCGTTATCATGTCTCTTGGATTGAAGTTCATGTCGATATCCCGCCAAACGTCATAGGAATCGACCGGCAATTTCAAGGGCGCACATTTCTGGACTGCCCGGCGCGCGCTCTCCGCCGCCACCCGATAATAGTCCGACTGGTTGACTTTGCTCTGGTTCAGAATGACCGGCGGACCGTTCAGGCTGCCGTCGGGATTGAGCGAGATATGCAGCCGGACGTCGAGATCCTCGGCATTGGGCGCGCCCGCCGGGAACAGCCAGCAGGGCTGGACCTGGCTCCGGATCGCATCCTGCAGGCTGGCGGTCAGCCGCGCCGTGTCGATCGACTGCTGCTGGGGCTGGGCCGGCGCCGGCTCGTCCTTCTTGCTCTTGTCGAGAAGCGCGGCGATGCGGCTCGGATCGAAGCGGCTCGGCGGCTTCGGCTTGGCCCGCGGCTTGACGTTGACCGGCACCTCGGAGAGCTTCGGCTCGGGCGGCTTCATCGGCTCCGGCTTCGGCCGCCGCTTGGGCAGATCGGTGATCTCGGGCGGCGGCGGAACCGCATCCGCCTTCGCCTGCTGCGGGGGCGGCTGCTGCGGCTTGGGGGGCTCGGGCTTCGGCTTGGGCTTGTCCTCGGGCTTCGGCTCGGGCGGCTTCACGGTCGTCTGCTTGTCGATCTGGACGATATCGACCGGGATGATCTGGGGCGTCATGTCCTTGGTGTTGAAGAGATCGGGCAGGCCGATCAGCACGAGCACCAGCACCGCGGCATGGAGCCCGAACGAGATCGCCATTCCTGTCCGCATCTCTTTGCGCATGGGACATCAACGCTTCTTGGACGCCGAGGGTTTCGGCAGCTGAGCGACCAGCGCGACCTTGGTGTAGCCGGCGGCGTTGATCGTGCCCATCACCTGCATCACCAGGCCGTAATTGATGTGCTCGTCGCCCCGGACATAGATCCGCGTGTCCTTGGCGCTGTTCGAGATCGCTTCGAGCTTGGGCACCAGATCGTCGAGCGAAATCTCGGTCTGCTGCAGGAAGATCTTGCCCTCGGCATTGACCGTCACCTCGAGCGGCTTGACGTCGGCCGGGAGGGGCTTCGCCTGGGATTGCGGGAGATCGACCGGCACGCCGACGGTAAGCAGCGGCGCCGTCACCATGAACACGACCAGGAGCACCAGCATCACGTCGACGAAGGGCGTCACGTTGATCTCGACTCATCGGCGTGTAACGCCGCCCGCGGCCTCCGCCACGCATCTGGACGGGACCCGCCATCAGTGATGCCCTCCTTCGTCCAATTGGCGCGACAGGATCGCCAGGAACTCGTCGGCGAAGCCTTCGAGCCGGTTTGCGTAGCTCGCCATGTCGTTTGCGAATTTATTATAGGCGACCAGCGCCGGCACCGCGGCGATCAGTCCCATGGCGGTCGCGAACAGGGATTCCGCGATGCCCGGGGCCACGACGGCAAGGCTCGTATCGTGGCTCGCGGCGATCGAGGTGAAGCTGTGCATGATGCCCCAGACCGTGCCGAACAGTCCGACGAAAGGCGCGGCCGAGCTTACCGTCGCGAGGAAGCCGAGATAGCGCTCCAAACCTTCCATCTCGCGGTTCAAGGTCACCCGCATCACCCGCTGGATGCGGTCCTGAAGCCCGAGGCTCGGTCCCGAACTCGCGCCACGGCGTTCGAACGACCGGCGCCATTCGCGCATGGCGGAGATGAACAGCATCGCCATGGGATGGTTCGGCCGGTCCTTGATCCGGTTGTAGAGCTCTTCCAGCGAATGGCCCGACCAGAACACTTCCTCGAAGGAATCCGCCTGGGTCCGGATGCGCTTGAAGCGCCGGACCTTGTCGAAAATGATCGCCCAGCACCAGAACGAGGCGACCAGCAGGATAATCATCACCGTCTGGACGATGATGTCGGCATGGGTGAACAGGCCCCAGATCGTAAAATCGTTGAGGACGCCGCCGAGATCGGTGGCCTGTACAGCGTTGTTGGGCATTCCTAATCCGCTTTCGGTTCTATCTTGTGACGCATAAGTGCTGCAGTTTTTGTCGAATTTTGGGCGAAATACGGCGCGCTTTGCCTGATTTATCGATGCAAGCGGCCTTTACGCGGCCGGTTACGAGGTCGATTCCGTCGCGCCGGACCGCCTGATCGAGGTCGAGCGTGGCCCCGCCGAGGCCCGCGACCGAGGTCCGGATTTCCAGGATATCGTCGAGACGGGCGGGGCTTAGAAAATCGATCGAGCAGTGCCGCACCACGAACAGTCCCTCCGCGTCTCCCGCAACCGGATCGTGCCGGCCGACTCCGAGGAGCCGCAACATGTCGGTCCGGCCGCGTTCCATGAATTTGAGATAATTGGCGTAATAGACGAGGCCGAGCGCGTCCGTATCTTCGTAATAGACCCGGACTAACAAGACATGAACCGAGCCTTCCATCCTGCCCGCCAGAGGCACGGCGGATGGCCCGGAACGCTTGGATTTTCGCGATGTCTCTGTCTTGGAGGGACTCCGCGCCTCACTCATCCTCACTATCCAACAAGTCGATCTGGCCGTTCTTCTTCGATGATGCGGGCAGACCCAGATGACGAAGGGCGGCTTCGGTGACGAGCCGGCCCCGCGGCGTGCGCTGAACGAACCCCTGTTGGATGAGATAGGGCTCGATGATGTCCTCGATGGCGTCGCGCGGCTCGGAAAGGGCCGCCGCGATGGTCTCGACGCCGACCGGCCCGCCGCCGAAATCGACGCCGATGCAATTGAGATAGCGCCGGTCCATGGCGTCGAGGCCGCGTTTGTCGACCTCGAGCCGGGTCAGGGCCTGATCGGCCGCCTCGGCGTCGATCGGGTCGATCCCGGCGACCGCCGCGAAATCGCGCACACGGCGCAATAGGCGTCCGGCGACCCGGGGCGTCCCGCGGGAGCGCCGCGCGATCTCGTGGGCGCCTTCCGCGGTGAGCCCGATGCCGAGCACGCCGGCGCCGCGGGTGACGATCGTCACCAGATCCTCGACTTCGTAATAGTTGAGGCGAAGCGGAATGCCGAAACGGTCGCGTAAGGGCGTGGTAATGAGCCCCGAGCGCGTGGTCGCGCCGACCAGCGTAAAGGGCGGCAGGTCGATCCGGATCGAGCGCGCGGCCGGCCCCTCGCCGATCATGAGGTCGAGCTGGCGGTCCTCCATGGCGGGATAGAGGATTTCCTCGACCGCCGGATTGAGCCGGTGGATCTCGTCGATGAACAGAAGATCATGGGGCTGGAGATTGGTGAGCTCGCCGGCGAGATCGCCCGCCTTGGTGATCACCGGACCGGAGGTCGCGCGGAAATTGACCCCGAGCTCGCGGGCAATGATCTGGGCCAGAGTCGTCTTGCCGAGGCCCGGCGGGCCGGCGAGAAGCACATGGTCCAGCACCTCGCCCCGGCTTTTCGCGGCATCGATGAACACGGTGAGATTGTCGCGGATCGCGCGCTGGCCGATGAACTCGACGAGCCGCAAGGGCCGCAGGCTGGCTTCGGCGGCATCCGTCTCGCTCGGGCTGCCGTCGATGAGGCGTTCGGTCTCGGCGCTGGACGTCACCGGCTAAGCTCCTGCAATCCGCCGCGGATCAGCGTCGCAGCATCGGCTTCGGGGCCCGAGCTTCTTGGCGACGGCGGCGACGGCACTATAGGCCTCGGCCTGACGGTATCCCAGATTGACGAGCGCGGAAACCGCATCCGACGACGGCCCCGGCGGGACCGCGCCAATCCTCAAGGCCGTGACCGTCGCGCCGTTGACGGCCCCGACCTTATCCTTGAGCTCATTGACGATGCGCGCGGCGAGCTTGGCGCCGACGCCGTTCGCGCGGGTCAGAAGCTTGCTGTCCTGGGCGGAGACGGCCTGCGATATCTCGGCCGCCGAAAGAGCGGACAGCAAAGCAAGCGCCAGCCGGGACCCGACGCCCTGCACGCCGCGCAAGGTTCCGAACCAGTCGCGCTCCTCCTCTTCGAGAAAGCCGAACAGCCGGATCGCGTCCTCGCGAAACTGGGTTTCGATATGAAGGCTGACGGGCCGTCCGATGGCCGGCAGCGACGCCAGAGTGCGCGACGAGCAGGAAACCTTGTAGCCGACCCCGCCGACATCGACGATCGCCCAGTCCTCGCCGACGGAATCGAGCAGCCCCTTCAGCTTGGCGATCACCTTACGGTTCCCTCGACCGACAATCTGACCGTGTTCGGGGCACGCTTTTCGATGCGCCGCGACACCGCGAACTGGCTGTGGCAGATCGCGACGGCCAGGGCGTCGGCCGCGTCCGCGCCGCCGATCACGATACCGGGCAGCAGCACCTTGACCATGGCGTGGATCTGCTCCTTGCCCGCATGGCCTACGCCGACCACGGTCTTCTTGATGACGTTCGGCGCATATTCCGCGACCGGCACGCCGGCAAGCGCGGGCGCGAGCATCACCACGCCGCGGGCCTGGCCGAGCTTCAGGGTCGAGTGCGGGTTCTTGTTGACGAAGGTCTCCTCGATCGCCGCCTCATGGGGCCGCCAGGTCTCGATGACCGATTGCAGGCTTTCGTGGATTTCCCTCAGGCGCTCGGCGAGGGAAAGCGTATCGGTGGAGCGCACCACGCCGTTCGCGATATGGCGCAGAAGACGGCCGTCGCTCTCCACGACGCCCCAGCCGGTCAGCCGCAAGCCGGGATCAAGCCCCAGAATGCGCGCCGGCGCCGTCATCGTGGGGTCGCCCGGGCCTCAGGCACTGAGCTTCTTCATCACGGCGTCGGAGACCTCGAAATTGCAGAACACGTTCTGGACGTCGTCATGATCCTCGAGCACGTCGAGGAGCTTGAACAGGGTCGAGGCCTGGTCCTCGTCGATCTCGATCGTATTCTGCGGCCGCCAGACCAGCCGGGCGGACGCGGCGTCGCCGAGCGACTCCTGGAGCGCGTCGCGCACGGCCGAGAAATCGTCCGCCTCGCAAAGGATTTCGTAGCCATCCTCGCCGGTCTCGACATCGTTCGCGCCGGCTTCGAGCGCGGCCTCGAAGATCTTCTCGAACGAGCCCGCCGAGGTCGGATAGACGATCCGGCCGACCTGGTCGAACATGTAGGAGACGCTGCCGGTCTCGCCGAGATTGCCGCCGTGCTTCTGGAACGCAGAGCGGATATCGCCCGCAGTGCGGTTCCGGTTGTCGGTCAAGCCGTCGATGATGATCGCCACGCCGCCGGGGCCGAAGCCCTCATAACGGATCGATTCATAATTCGCATCGTCGCCGCCCGCAGCGCGCTTGATCGCCCGCTCGATATTGTCCTTGGGCATGTTCTGGGCGCGCGCCGCGATGACGGCCGCCCGCAGCGCCGCATTATGCTCGGGATCGGGCAGGCCGGATTTGGCCGCGACCGTGATCTCCCGGGACAGCTTGCTGAAGATTTTCGAGCGCTTCGCATCCTGAGCGCCCTTGCGATACATGATGTTCTTGAACTGGGAATGTCCAGCCATCCCGCCTCCGGAAACGGACCGGTTCCGCCGATACGGCCCTGCTAATCAACCTTTTCCGGGCCAATTGACGTCGAATTCGACGCGTCGGAAGGCCCCGACGCCGCCCTAAGCAGCGGCGCGTGCTAGAGATACCGCCAAGCCCAAGTCCTGGCAATACCGCGAAGGGGGAACGGGCTCTTCGCGTAGCCTTCGAAATTTCGTTACGAAGCCTGAGCTATTTTACTCTTTTCTAATAAGAATTGTATCTAATCCATACCTACTATACCAGTGACGCTATATGTTCCGGGCGTTGCGGTATCAGGTACCCCGAAATCCCAGCCCATGGGATTACCCCGCGAGCCTCGATTCCTCTCCACCCCCCCATAGAGTTGAGGCTCGCGGGGTCTGCTTTTTCAGAGACCCCCATAAGAGTTGCCTGTCATCCCGGAAGCCGGTTTGCCCGGCATCTTTGATGCCGTCGGCAAACCGAGCTGTCCGGGACCCACTGTCATAGGCTCGAGCGGATGACCTGGATCCCGGCTCATAAGCCTCGCATCCGAAGCGGAGCTTCGGGCTCGGCTAATGGCCGGGATGACGGCGGAAGTACTTAAAGGACAGCAGCCTTCGCGGGCGCGCTGAGCGAGCCGAGGCCCAGCGGCAGGGCCTGGGACAGGCGGCCGCCGAGGCGGACGGGTTCTATCAGCGTGGCGAGGCCGGTCGCGGGTTCGGTCTCTACGAACACGCCGCACATGGTGCCCTCGCCGAGCGCCGGCTCGAACCGGCCGGTCTTGATCTTGCGGGTGAAGCGGGTCAGGGGCTCGGCTTTGTCCATGCCGATGACCGAATTGTAGTCGCCGCACATGCCGGCATCCGTTTGGAAGCCGGTGCCGCCGGGCAGGATCTGACAGTCGGCGGTCGGAACATGGGTATGGGTGCCGGCAACGAGGCTCGCCCGGCCGTCCACATAATGGCCCATGGCCATCTTCTCGCTGGTCGCCTCGCAATGCATGTCGACGAAGATGCAGTCGACGGTGCGTCCGAGGGTGACGCCGCCCAAGGCTTTGTCCACCGCCTCGAACGGGTTGTCGAACTCGCCCATGAAGACCTGGCCGAGGAGATTGATCACCAGCACCTTGGCTCCCGTCGCGGTCTCGTAGATATGGGCGCCCCGGCCCGGCAAGCCGCTCGGATAATTGATCGGCCGCAGGAGGCGCGGCTCCTTGTCGATGAATTTGGCGACATCCGGCCGGTCCCAGGTGTGATCGCCGAGCGTGATCACATCGACGCCGGCCTCGAACAGGGTATGGCAGATCTTGTCGGTGATGCCGAAGCCGCTCGCGGCGTTCTCGCCGTTCGCCACCACCATGTCGATGGCGGCGGCGCGCTTCAGCTCCGGCAGATGGGCGACGATCGCGTCGCGCCCGGCGCGACCGACGATATCTCCCAGAAACAACAATCTCACGATGAACTCCCGGCCGCATTCGCGGCCCGGTCAAATTTCCGCGCCCCGATCTCGGTCACGATCCAGTCGAGCGGCTGATCGAAATGGTCGCGGGGCACTTCGGCCACTTCCTGCGCCTCGTAGCCGACGCCGATTACCGTGACCGGCCCCGCCGCCCGAAGCGCCGCGAGCGTCCGGTCATAATAGCCCCCGCCATAGCCGATGCGAAAGCCCTCGGCATCGAAAGCGAGAAGCGGCGCCAGAACCACGCTCGGCATGCGCTGGGGCGATTTCTCTGTCGGCTCCATCATCCCGAAACTCGCGCGGTGCATCTCGATGCCGGGATGCCATTCGCGAAACAGGAGCGGCGCGGCTTTGGTCTCCAGCACCGGCAGAACGCACACCACGCCGTTCTTCGAAAGGCTGGTCAGGAGCGGTAGGAGATCGATCTCGTCGCCCATCGACCAGAAGCCGGAAACCACGTCCGTCTGGCCGATCAGGCCGGTCGCGACAACGTTATGAGCGAGCTTTTCGCCGGCATCCGGCCCGGCCGCCTCATGAGCGTCCCGGCGGCGTTCCATCGCGCGGACGCGCAGCTTCTTCTTGGCCTCGGCGATATCCACGATGTCTTGGCGACCTCTTTAGGGCTGGGCAGCCTCTCGAAAAAAATGTGCGGGACCGCCATGGCCGTCAGCGATCTGTTATCCTCTGTGGCCTGCACTCAGCAGGTGGGCGCCATGTGATAAGACCACGGTCTCACCAGGGACAGCTCCCGAGAAGAAGTTATTGGCCCCAGGGAATAGATACCCGACGCGCCGGGCAGAACCCGCTTCGCTAAAGTAGGGTCGCACGGGCCGTTCGGCAATATCCCGTCAGGACGTCTCGATCCGGGCGGCGAGCGCTTCGATGCGCTTGGCGGCATCGCCGAGGATGGCGGCGACCGCTTCTTCGCTCGCTCCGCCGCCGGCGCCTTCCGCCGCTCGCTCTGCCCGCTGCAGCTTGACCTTGAGCTCGGCGACATCGGCCTTGAGGTCGCCGAGCTGGGCGAAGGCCTCCGACAATTCGTCGGCAATGAACAGCGCCGACATCAGCAACAGCCGCGATTCGCCGATCTGGCCGAACGACACCACGAGGCTCTGCACCTTCTTGGAAACGTAGTCCGCCAGGAAGTGGAGATGCTTCTCCTCGCCGTCCTTGCAGGCGACGACATAGTTGTGACCGTTGATCGTGACCGTGACGTCCGCCATCGCCCTACTCCGCCAGGATCGTGTCGATCCGACCGATCGCGTTGTCCAACGCATCGATCACCGACCGGTTGATCTGCTTCTGGGTATCGCGCTGCGACCGGAGCGCCGCGACCTCGGCCGCGAGTTTCTCCTGCTCGGCGCGCAACGCCGCCAGCTCCTCGTTCAGCCCACCGTCGTCCGAGGCCTGAGGCGCCTCGGCCGCGCGGCTCGCAAGCGCGCCCAGCCCGGCCTCCAGCCTGGTCAGCGCCGCCTCCAATTGCTGCCTCGCACTATCCAATGCGCTCATTCCCACTGCGCTCAATTCGTGGTCCGCTGCGGCCGCGATTTGGGCCGCGGCCCGCTCAAAGTCCTGACCCATTTTCGCCGTGAATGCCGTGCCGTATCGTCGCAGGCTCACCGCACTGCGCCAGCCTTCAAAGCATAGGCACCCGGCGAAAATTCCGTCAACCGGAGAAATATGCAATATATCACGAACTTCGGCGGTTTTTTGAAATCTTTTGCTTGCACTCCGTCGACCGGCCTTCGGAAATCCACTTGATCGCAGGCGCAATCCGGCACGTGTTCCCTGTGGAAAAAGCCGGTTGACCTCTTACCGCCCTACGGTCATTGTGGCGCCGCTTCGGCGAGGCGTTTGGGGATGGCCGGGAGTCCTCATGAACGAGACCACAATGCTCAAGACGGATCGGGTCGGACACGACGCGATGGCGAACGCCATTCGCGCGCTCGCGATGGATGCCGTCCAGAAGGCCAATTCGGGCCATCCCGGCATGCCGATGGGCATGGCCGACGTCGCCACGGTGCTGTTCACCCGCCATCTCAAATACGATCCCGCCTGGCCCGATTGGCCGGACCGCGACCGTTTCGTGCTGTCGGCCGGCCACGGCTCGATGCTGCTCTATTCGCTCCTCTATCTCACCGGCTACGAGGAGATGACGATCGAGCAAATCCGCAATTTCCGTCAGCTCGGCAGCCATACCGCGGGCCATCCCGAGTTCGAGCGCGACGCTCGCCATCGAGACCACCACCGGCCCGCTCGGCCAGGGCCTCGCGACGGCCGTCGGCATGGCGATCGCCGAGCGTCATCTCGCGGCCCGGTTCGGCTCTGACGTGGTCGATCACCACACCTATGTGATCGCGGGCGACGGCTGCCTGATGGAAGGCATCAGCCACGAGGCGATCTCGCTCGCCGGGCATCTGAAGCTCAACAAGCTGATCGTGCTGTTCGACGACAATCACATCTCGATCGACGGGCCGACCGAAATCTCGGTCTCCGACGATCAGATCGCGCGCTTCAAGGCCCATGGCTGGAACGCGGTCCGGATCGACGGCCATGATCCGGATGGCGATCGACGCCGCGCTCGAAGCGCGCGAAGACGAGCGACCGGCCGACCATGATCGCCTGCCGCACCACCATCGGCTACGGCGCGCCCAAGAAGGCCGGCACCGCCTCGACCCATGGCAGCCCCCTGGGCGAGGAAGAAGTCGCGGGCGCCGCGGAGCGAAGCTCGGCTGGCCCTATCCGCCTTCGAGATTCCCGACGAGATTCTGGCCGAGTGGCACAAGGCCGGCCGGCGCGGCGCGCCCGCCTCGAAAGCCTGGCAAGAGCCGGCATGACGGCCTCGATGCCACGCAGCGGAGCGCGTTCGACGCGGCGCTTGCCGGCGAGCTTCCGGCGGCGCTCGATCGAGGCGATCGTCGCATCACAAGAAATCGATCAGCGACGGCCAAGCCCAAGGTCGCGACGCCGGGCCGCGAGCCAGAACGCGCTCGAAGTGATCAACGGCGATCGTCGAGATCACCATCGGCGGCTCGGCGGACTTGACCGGCAGCAACAACACCAGACCAGCCAGCTCAAGGACATGAGCGCCAACAATTACGGCGGGCGCTATATCCATTACGGCGTGCGCGAGTTCGGCATGGCGGCGGCGATGAACGGCCTCGCGCTCCATGGCGGCGTCATTCCCTATGGCGGCACCTTCCTGGTGTTCACCGATTACTGCCGCCCGGCGATCCGGCTGTCGGCGCTGATGGGCCAGCGCGTCATCTATGTCATGACCCATGATTCCATCGGCCTCGGCGAGGACGGCCCGACCCATCAGCCGGTCGAGCATCTCGCAAGCCTGCGCGCCATGCCGAATATCAACGTGTTCCGCCCGGCCGACAGCGTCGAGACCGCCGAATGCTGGCAGCTTGCGCTCAAATCCACGTCCACGCCGTCGATCCTGGCGCTCTCCCGCCAGGGCCTGCCCACGGTGCGCACCGAGCACACCGACGAAAACCTCTCGGCCCGCGGCGGCTATGAGCTCCGCGCGGCGGACGGCGCGGCGAAGGTGACGCGTGATCGCGACCGGCTCCGAGGTCGAGATCGCGCTCGCGGCCCGCGATCTGCTGCAAGCGGACGGCATCCCGGCCCGCGTCGTCTCGATGCCCTGCATGGAGCTTTTCGAGGCCCAGGACCAGGCCTATCGCGACGACGTCTCTGGGCAAGGGCACGCGTGCGCATCGCCGTCGAGGCCGGCTGTACGGCTCGGCTGGGATCACTATATAGGCGAGAACGGCGCGGTTTATCGGCATGAAGAGCTTCGGCGCCTCGGCCCCGGCCAAGGCGTTGTACGAGCATTTCGGCATCACGCCGGCCGCGATCGTGGCCGCCGCGAAGGGACGTCTTTAAAAGATTTGCGTCAGCGCAACGTCGTGAAAGACACCATCAACCAATTCTTAGGCGCGCTGTGGAAAAGTCCGCCAACCTCGGCGGCATGAGAAAGGCTGGAGAACGTCTATGGCAGTGAGAGTCGCGATCAACGGATTTGGTCGCATCGGTCGGCTGGTTCTGAGGGGGATATACGAATCGGGCCGCAAGGATATCCAGGTCGTCGGCATCAACGATCTGGGCCCCGTCGAAACCAACGCCCATCTTTTGAGGCACGATTCCGTCCACGGGGCGTTTCCGGGCAAGGTCAAGACCAAGGGCGACACGATCGATATCGGCGGCGGGCCGATCAAGGTCACGGCCGAGCGCGATCCGGCCAAGCTGCCCTGGGGCGAGCTCGGCGTCGACGTCGCTCTGGAATGCACCGGCCTCTTTACCGTCGCGGGACAAGGCCAGCCGCACCATCTGACCGCGGGCGCCAAGAAGGTCGTGATCTCCGCGCCGGGCAAGGACGTCGATCTGACCGTCGTCTACGGCGTCAATCACGACAAGCTCAACAAGCGGCACAAGGTCATCTCGAACGCCTCCTGCACCACCAACTGCCTCGCGCCGGTCGCCAAGGTTCTGCACGACGCCGTCGGCATCCAGCAGGGCTTCATGACCACGATCCATTCCTATACAGGGGATCAGCCGGTCCTCGACACGCTGCACAAGGATCTGCACCGGGCCCGCGCCGCCGCGCATGTCGATGATCCCGACCTCGACCGGCGCCGCCCGCGCGGTCGGCGAGGTGCTGCCCGGTCCTCAAGGGCAAGCTCGACGGCACGGCGATCCGCGTGCCGACGCCGAATGTCTCGGTGGTCGATCTCAAATTCATCGCCAAGCGCGACACCACGGCGGAGGAGATCAACGCCGCGATCAAGGCCGCCGCGCGGGTCAAGCCGCTCAAGGGCATTCTCTGCACCACCAACGAGCCGCTGGTCTTCGGCGATACAT